>NZ_QLME01000001.1:0-218720 GCF_003259895.1 Halanaerobium saccharolyticum
ATAAATAAACGAATTGTCTGCATTACAACATTAAAAAATATAACCGGTGTCAGCATCGGGATAGTAATATGAAAAAACTTCTGCCACCAGCTGGCCCCATCAATTGCTGCTGATTCGTACAATCTAATCGGAATCTGCTTTAAACCAGCAAGAAAAATGAGCATCGGCGAGCCAAACTGCCAGGCAGCAAGTAAAACAAGCGTCCAAATTGAAGTCTGGGGATTACCTATAAAACCAATTGGATTATCTAAAATCCCCATTCCAATTAGAATATCATTCATTGCTCCACTGTAGCCAAATAGCTGTCTCCAGACTACAGAGATAGCAACACTACCTCCAATTAAAGAAGGTACATAAAATAAAGTTCTATAAAATCCTACAAATTTTCTTCCCTGATTAAATAAAACTGCCAGAAGCAGAGCAAAACTGAGTCTGAGTGGCAAAGCTGTAAAAGTATAAATAAATGTTACCTTTAAAGAGTTCCAGAAGCGAATATCATTACCAATAATTTCTCTATAATTATCAAGACCAATAAAAGTTGATTGACTGATTAAGTTATAACTGGTAAATGAATAATATAAAGACATAAGTACAGGTATTAACATAAAAGCAAAAAATCCAAAAAGCCAGGGGCTTATAAATATGTAACCGGCTAAAGTTGTTTTCTCATTAACATAATTTCGCACCTAAAATCATCCTCCTTTTTAAAAACGAAGCAGAAGTATTATAAACAACTGCTCCGTTTTATATATTTTATTTTTTATTTAATTATTTTTGGCCAGAATCTTATTAGCAGTAGTTCTAAATTCCTTAGCGGCTTCCATAGGTTCAATAGCACCATACATTATAGACATCATTAAACGTTTTTTTAAGTCAACAATTTCCATATGTCCACTTGGAGGTGGAGCATAAATTGCACTTGAGTGATTAGATGCTGTTTCAACATATTCAAACTGTTCTTTATTAACTTCATCTAAAAGAGGCATTAGAGCTTCTCTAACATCTTTAGGAGCTGGAACACCACGTTCAGCCATTAAAACCTTATTTGCTTCGATATTATTTAAAAAGAAGTTTACAAATTTAGCTGCTTCTTCTGGATGTTCACTATTTCTGGTTACTGCAAGATACTGTCCCTGTTTGATAAATAGTCCTTCCTGAACCTGATCCTTAAGCTTTGGCAAGGTTAATAATTCAAGTTTTTTACCTGCAGCAGAACTTGCAGCTACAATCTGATTACTCCAGAGTCCAGCCATTGCTGCCTGCTGATTGGTAACTAATTCTTCTTCCACATTGGTTCCCACTTCTTTAATCAGAGAAGGTGGCGCATAAAAACCAGCATCAATTAATTCTTTCATTTGTGTATATAAATCTACAAATAACTGATCATCTTCATAACCCAGAGCAGTAGCATCTTCATTATAGAGAGATTCTCCATGCTGGCGGAGCCAGATTCTTAAGTCAAATAATCCACCCCAGGAGTGTGGAAGAGTTCTATCAGCATAAACTCCCAGTTTGTCGTGAATAGTATTTCCAATCTCAATATATTCCTCCCAGGTCCATTCAGGGCCAGGAAGTTCAACTCCTGCTGTCTCAAATAGGACTTCATCAGCTGCTATTCCAACAGAGTTAACACCAAGAGTAATACCATAAAGCTTGCCGTCCATTTCTCCCATTGGCATATCCACATCTGACATATCAAGAATACCACTTTCAACATATGGATTTAAATCAACTAACTGATTATTATCAGCATACTGAACAATATATTTACGGTCATGCTGCATAATATCTGGTAAACGATCACCTGCAGCCTGGGCAGCCATTTTTTCCCAGTAGCCAGTCCAGCCTGTATACTGGGGCTCTATATTTACATTAGGATTCATTTCTTCATACATATCAATTACTCTTAGAGTTCGGGTGTGTCTGTTCTGAGAACCCCACCAGGCCATTCTCAATGTAATCTCCTCATCCTGTGCCAAAACTGCTGTGGGAATAGTACTTAATAATAATGCAATAATCATTAAACTTAATACTGATTTTTTCATTATAATATTTCCTCCTTAAATTTTATATGTTCTGATAATATTTTTTATTGCTTATATTGTTTCTTTTCTGAATTTTTAAAGCATAAATAATAAATATATTCTATAAATTTACGAAAATAAACTAAATGCAATATCCATCGCATCACCTCCTGATATAAAAATTTTAGCAATCTGCTTTAATAATCACTTTCATTTTCTAGATGAAATTTTTTATTATTCTGAGCAGATAGATTAATATACTTAATTAAAGTTAAAGTCTTTAAACCTTCAGCAGCAGTTACAATATTCTCATAGCTATCAGCTAAAAGATCCTGGTAAAACAATTCAATTATCTTATGATGACTGTTTCCCCAGTATGATTTATAATCACCCTGATTATCAGCATTAAAAACAGATTTATTATCACCTTGATTAATTACCAGCTGATCATTAAATAATCTCATACTGCCATTCTCACAATCTATTACAATTTCTATGGGACTGTTCTGACTAAAGGTATTGGTGGCATAGAAGATTCCGAGAGCACCGCTTTCAAAATATAATGTTGCTTCGGCAGTATCTTCCACCTCTATTACATCATTTAAGACCCGGGTATCAATATTACCCTTAACAGCTTTAATCTGACCGCCAAACCACTGCATCAAATCCAGAGTGTGAATCGCCTGATTAATTAAAACTCCACCACCCTCAGTTTCATAAAAACCCTTCCAGTCATCTTTAAGATAATAGTCCCGGCTGCGGTGCCAGGTTACAAAACCTTTAATCCCTTTAATCTCTCCCAGTTTACCGCTTTCAATTATTTTTTTAGCCTGTTGATTATTATCATTAAATCTATTCTGAAAACAAACTCCCAGCTTTGCCTGACTCTGAGCCAGAGCAGCATTAATATTTTGGCCATCCTGATAATTTAGAGCCAGCGGTTTTTCAACAAAAACATTAATTCCGGCCTCTAAAAATTTGACAGCCATTGGACTGTGCAGAAAATGAGGGGTACAGATGTGAACAACATCAATCTCCTTATTTAAAAGTTCTTCATACTTAAGCAGATAGGAACAGTTATATTCTTCTGCCGCTTTTTTGGCTCTTTCTTCCCTGATATCAACTACATATTTTAATTTCACCTTTTCCAGCTCAATCAATGCATCTGCATGAACTTTATATATACTGCCACAGCCAACTATGGCTGCATTTAAGTTCTTCATTTTTTAGACATCCTCTCAAACTAATCTCTTTTAATTAATCCAATTTTTATAAATTAATTAAAATGTCCCATCAACCTTCATTGTTTTAGCAGCTGTACTTTTCTTAATAAAATTAGAATTTTTTATTTTTTCGTCCAGTTTTTCTTTAAATAAGTCCTCATCCAGAGGCAGTTCTACCCAGTCATCTGTCCAGGCCGAAAGGTGCATTGCATTGGAGATTGTCAAACCCTTTATTCCTTCCTCCCCGGGAGCAATTAATTCTGTTTTATTTAAAATTGCATCTATCCAGTTATTCAAAATACCTGGATGCTCAGGATTTTCACCAGGAGCAGGCACCTTAAATTCCCAGCACTCTGGTTTACCAAAACCACCTTTAAATTCTGCATTAAATTTTCTTTCTGGAGTTCTGAGTTTTCTAAAAATAATTTCATCATTTTCAACAACTATTTTACCTTTGTTTCCTGTAATTTCAAAACGATTAGTTTCTGGGGCGATACCAGTTGAAGTAACAAAAACTCCTGTAGCACCATTTTCATATTCCACATATGCTGTTACATCATCTTCTACTTCTATTTTATGATACTTACCATTTGCAGCAAAGGCTCTTATTTTTTTAGGCATTCCACAGACCCACTGCCAGAGATCGAGCTGATGGGGATCCTGATTTAATAGAACTCCACCACCTTCTCCTTCCCAGGTTGCTCTCCAGCCACCGTTATTATAGTAACTTTGAGAACGGTACCAGTCAATTATCCAGTTTGTCCTTTTAATTTCTCCCAACTCACCAGATTCAATAAGATCTTTTAATTTCTGATAAATAGCTCTGGTTCTCTGATTATACATTATCCCAAAAACCTTATCAGACATTTTAGCAGCTTCATTCATCTCTCGTACAGCCTTTGTATAAACCCCGGCTGGTTTCTCGATTAACACATGCAGCTCATTTTTAAAAGCTTCCACTGCCAGCGGAGGATGATCATAATGGGGTGTAGCGATAAATACAGCTTCAATATCTGCTTGCTGATAAAATTTTTCTGAACTGTCAAAACATTCAACTTCTACCGGAAGATTTTCTTTAGCCCATTTGATTCTGGCTGGATCAAGATCGCAGACTGCAGTCAGTCTAGAATTTTTAACTCGACCATCTACTATCGATCTAGCATGGTTAGTACCCATATTTCCAATTCCAATAATACCAATCTTCACTTCTTCCATCTGCTATCTAATCCTCCTCAAGTTCACTCCTGATCTCTTCCATTAAACCCTTAAATCTTTTTCCATATTCAAGATAAGTGTTATATTTGGCATCAGCCTGACTATCGTCACGGTCTTCATGATAAACAGCTCCCATATGAGGTTCAATAGAAAATCCACCATCATAACCGCCTGCCAGCAGATCTTTAATAATTCTTTTTACCTCACCATTACCTTCTCCGGGATAGCAGTAATCCATTTCCGGAAAAATTCCATTAGTTTCTTTAACAAAAGTACCATCTTTAATATGCACATAGGCTATTTTGTCTTTTAAATGCTGATAGGCACCCCAGCTTGTCTGTTTTTCATAAGGGGCTTCACCCATTCTATTATCAGCCATTAAAGGATTACCAGTGTCATAAACAATCTTAAAATTAGGAGAATCAATTGCTGCAAGCAGTTTGTCCATGTGTTGATAGGACTGTGAAAAATAATTCATGCAGTTTTCATGAACATAAGTAATCCCTGCTTCTTCACACATTTTAACC
The DNA here is from genome assembly GCF_003259895.1 of Halanaerobium saccharolyticum. Lineage (GTDB taxonomy): Bacteria > Bacillota > Halanaerobiia > Halanaerobiales > Halanaerobiaceae > Halanaerobium > Halanaerobium saccharolyticum_A. Next base: position 4,990 of record NZ_QLME01000001.1, read on the forward strand.
ATTTTTTTTAAATGATCAATAATTTTCGCTTCAATTTCAGAATTCTCTGGCGAAAGTTCTTTGGGAATTCCATAGCTCATTCCGCGAATCATTTTAGTTCCCAGCTTCTGCATTCTGGGTATAGCTCGCTTAAGTTCTTCCATACTATTTTTAAATGAATCCTCTTCCCGGGGATCCTTCCCCCAGTTAGCAACAGCACTGCCAAAACAGTTAACTTTAACACCCGCTGCTTTTAATTTTTCAGCCACCTCTTCAAACTTTTCGTCACTAATGTCAGTAAGATTTGTTCCCTCAATACTGCGAGATTCTATATACTCCCAGCCAAGTTTCTTAGTCACTTCTATCTGTTTTTCTATAGAATCTGCTGCTTCATCAGCAAAACCAGTATAATACATCTTAATTCCTCCCCCTTGGATTAAACTTAAAAAATTGAAAATAAAGTTTTAATTATCCGAAAATTCATTCTGTATTCAATTATACAACAATAATTATAATTTCGCTTTGGAATTACTGCTTTAAATATTGCAGATCTTTAGGTATAATGTATATATAATTTAATTATAATACTTTTTAGGAGGTACACTTTTTGTATAGTAAAAATTGTTCATTACAAAATAATTTTTTAGATATCAAATATACTAGGTCTGATATTATATCTTCAACTGAAAAATTCAATATGCATTTACATGATTTTTATGAAATCTATTATTTTTTAGAAGGGGATGTCACTTATTATATTGAAGGACATGGCTACCAAATGGAGGCCAACAGTTTATTAATTATTAATAATAAAGAACTGCATAAACCAATTTTCAATAAGGAGCTCCCCTACGAAAGAATTGTAATCCACTTTTTTCCCTGGGTTCTCTCTAAATATGATTCTTATGACTTTAATTTACTGGAATGTTTTGAAAATAGAAAAGAAGCTCATCATAATAAAATCATTGACAAGAACAAAGAAATATTTAACTATTTTAAAAAAATAACTCAATATGTGCAAAACAAATCTTTAGAATCAGAGCTCATGGTTGAGACTTTATTTATCCAAATGTTAGTCCTTATTAACAAAAAATTCAATAAAAAAACAGTTGAAAATAATAATTTCATTAAATATAATAGAAGAATTTTAGAAATAATAACATATATTAATAGTAATATCGAAAAATCCTTATCATTAAATTTACTGGCAGAAGAATTTTATTTAAATAAATCATATCTATCCCATATTTTTAAAAAAAATACAGGTTTTTCCGTTCTGCAGTACATTCACTATAAAAAAATCATGACTGCCAAACGACTGCTGCTTGATAATAACAGCTGCAGTGAAGTTTCTTCTAAATTAAACTTTGGCGATTATTCTACCTTTTATAGATCATTTAAGAGGGAAGTCGGAATTTCTCCCCAGGAATATCAAAAGCAGCGCTCTGCTATAGAAAAATATCAATTTTTCAATGATTAAAAGCCAATTTTATGACAGGAGGAATTAACTGTGTCTACCCAATTGAAGCTAAAAAACAAATATATGGAGCTTGAGAAATTCTTTGACAGCTATACAGAAGAGTTCAACTTGAAAAATAAAAAAGATCAAAAAAATATCCAGCTTAAAATTGATCACAGCAAAAGAGTTGTCACAAACATGGAAGAAATAATTGCCGGTCTGGCGCTGGAAGCTGAAGCGAAATATCTGGCAAAAATTATTGCTCTCTACCATGACATCGGTCGTTTTAAGCAGTATCAGGAGTATAAAACTTTTTCTGATTATAAGTCTGTCGATCACGGAGAGCTGGGGATAGAAGTCATCAAGGAAAATAAACTGCTGGCAGATTTGAATAAAAAGCAGCAGAATATTATTTATCAAGCAATTAAACAGCACAATCAGGCAGATCTCAGGCGGGATAATTTTGAAAATGAAGCAGAATTGTTTTTTGCCCGCCTGATTCGAGATGCTGATAAACTGGATATTTTTAATATTTTTGTGGAAAGATATAAAAAGGGAAGTCAAAAAGATTATGTGATTAAACTTTCGACAGAGCCTACAATCAGTGATGAAATTTTTAAGAAGGTATTGAAGGGAGAATCTATAAATTATGATAAGCTGGAGACAATCAATGACCTGAAAGCCATGCAGCTGGGCTGGATTTATGATATTAATTTTAAGGAAACTCTTGCAATCATTAAGAAGCGAGGATATGTAGAAATAATCTATAATTCAATGGATCAGAGTCAGCAGGCAGATGAGATTTATCAACAGTTAAAGGAGTATCTTAACTAACTTAACTAACTTGACTAACTTGATCTCAGCTTATTGGATTAATCTCAGCTTAAAATAAGCAGCTGCCGGCCAATCCGACAAAAAAAGTCCCGGCAGTTTTGCTATTACCGGGATTTATAGTTGAATATTTATTATTTTGCTTTTTTCCCATCATAAAAAATATCCTGGGGCAGTTCAGTCTTTTTCAGCCAGCATCTAATCTCATCTTCTTTAACCTGATCGGAGACAAATTCATTATGAGAAAAATTAATGAATATTCGATCCAGCTCAGCTGTTTTAATTTCCTGCTTTAATTCTTCTGCCTTATTTTGCTTAATTAATTTCTTATCAAGTTTAAAATTCATAGCTGCTGCCAGCTCTTTTAACTCTGCTAAATAATCTTTAGCATTATCCTGATAAATATCAACAACAGAATCTTCTACATCACTGACAACTTTTTCTCCTAAAAAACCCACATCAGAGATTAAATGATTGAATAGTTTAGGTACTTCCTCGAGCATTACTGCTCTAACTAACAGTTGATCATCCTGCTTTAAATTCTTTTTCAGGTGTTTATTAATTTTCTTTAAACCACCATAACTGAATAAAATCAGCATATATTTTTTCATTTATTTATCCCTCACAAATTTAACACTTTTTAAGTTAATTTAAGCTTAATTAGCTATTTGCCCTCAAATTCCATCAGCATTATCTATTATATCTCCTCAAACCACTTTTTTAAAGTGTTTTAAATAAAAGTTTCAAGTCCAATCAGCGGCCAGTAGAATCTGGCAACTAAAATGTAGATTAACCAGCCGATTACTTTCAGCAAAAGCCCCCATTTTAAAGCATCTTTGATCTGATAATAACCCGAGGAAAAGGCAATCGCATTTGGCGGTGTTCCCATCGGCAGTAAAAAAGCAAGTCCACCTGAGAGAGCAACTGACAGGGTCAGCAAAATCGGATTTAAACTGTAGGCCTCGGCAGCACTAAAAGCCAGGGGTAAAATTACAGCAACTGATGCTATATTACTAACTCCCTCGGTTAAAATTGAAGTGAAAATTGCCAGCAGGAAGATAAATAAAAATGGCGCCAGTTCTAATTGAGAGAAAAATCTGGCTGCCATCCAGTCAGTAACTCCGGTTTCCACCAGCGAAGAGGCAACAACAATCGCTCCCCCGTACATTAAAATTACTCCCCAGTTGACATACTCTTCTACTTCCTTCCAGCTTACTACCTTAAAGGCCACAATTAAAACTCCTCCCAGCAGGGCTGTGATTGCAATATTGATTAAGTTTGATAAAAAGAGCCAGCTAAAAACTACCAGACCCAAAATTACAATTAATCTTTTTTCGGCTCCAGATAAATTTCCCCTTGCTTCTGATTTAGCCTTCAATTTCTTGAGAGAACTGGAGGTATCACTAATATCAATATCTGCAAATTTGGTAATAATGACTGCAAAAACAATTAAAAGCAGAAACGGCAGCGGCCAGCTGTATTTAATCCATTCAAAAAAGCCAATTGTAATTCCATAATGTTTTTCTAAAAGGCCAACTGCCAGCAAGTTACGGGCCCCACCAAGATAGGTAGTGATTCCCCCGATAACGGTTCCCCAGGCCATTGTCAAAAAGAGTAATTTACCATAATTGCTCTCTAAAGGCTTTAAATCCAGACTAACTGCAATCTCCAGGACTATCGGAAAAAGCAGAGCTGCAACAGCGTGTTCGGGCATAATTAAGGATAAAAAAGCCGCTGTAAATAAGATTCCATATAAAAGTTTAAGTGGACTGCTGCCGCTAAAAGAAATTATCTTAAAGGCCAGCCGGGATCCCAGACCTGTCTGATAAAGTCCAGACGCCAGAATCAAAGCACCAAGAATAAAAAAGATAGCTTTGGAACCAAAAAGTGAAAACGTATACTCCAGGCTCATCACATTTAATAAAGGCAGCAGGGCAATTCCCAGCAGTGAAGTCACTGATAAAGGAAGCACATGTGTCACCCAGAAGCTTAAAACCAGCACAAAAACAGCAAGAGCCCGCTGCCCGGCCGGATTTAAACCAGCAAATGGAGGCATTATTAACAGGATTATAAAAAAGATAAGACCTGCGTATTTACTAATTTCTTTAAGATATTTCAACATAAAACCATCCTTTCCGACGCTAATGGACCTATAGGTACCAGGTACAAAAAGTACGATAGGTACCTGGTACAAAAAGCCCTATTTGAACCAGGTACCTAAAAGTATAAAACAAAAACCTCTCCCATTTTCGCTCACAGGAGAGGCTGTTAAAGCGGCTATTTTGCCAGTTTATTTTCTAGTTTATATATTTCTTTTTCATTTTCAATCTGTTTGCGAGCATAATATGACATGTCAGATTCAATATTTTCAAGTTGAGCTTCAGTTCTGGTTTTGTATTCACTTAAACCTCCAACCTGGTCAAATGTTGCATCAACTCTTTTCTCTATTCGAGCTAATGTTTCATTTGTCTCATTTCTAAAACTATTGAATTCTCCCCTGAAGTTTGAAAGGTTAACTTCCAGGCCATCAACTCTAGAATCTAAAGCTGCAACCTTAGAATCCAACTTATCTACCTTAGAATCCAACTTATCAACTCTGGAATTTAGTTTATCAAACTTAGAATCCAGCTTATCAAACTTAGAGTCAAGATCTTCAATTTTTGAAAGGATTAAGTTTAATGTTTTATCTTCAGCCACCTCATTTTCACTCCCCTTTCTCCGTTTTCTCCATAAAGCCTTAAAATCTATATAAATTTATAATTTACTAAGTTAATTATATTACTTTAGATATGAATTAGCAAGAAAACAGGAGGAAAAATAAAGCTTGAAATTTTTATTATTTAGTAATAAAAAAAATTAAGTTGTAATCCAGCCAGGATTAATTTTGGTAAAAATTGGTTCGGAAAACGATAGCTGCATGTTTTAAAACAATCCCAGCACCAGCTCCACTGATTGCTCCAGACTTAAGCTTTTGGTATCAACTACCAGATCCGGATTTTCTGGCTCCTCATAGGGAGCTGAAATACCGGTGAAGTTTTCGATTTCACCTTTTCTGGCTCTGGCGTAAAGTCCTTTGGGATCCCGCTCAGCACAGGTTTCTACATCTGCTTTAACATAAATTTCCTTAAAGTTTTCTTTTCCTGCAGCCTGACGGGCAGCTTCTCTCCCGGCTTTATAGGGAGAAATAAAGGAAGCCAGAGTAATTAAACCGGCATCTGCAAAAAGAGCTGCCACTTCACCAATGCGGCGGATATTTTCTATCCTATCTTCAGCAGTAAAACCAAGGTCCTGATTTAAACCAAAGCGCAGGTTATCACCATCAAGACGGTAGGAAGCTTTGCCTCTCCAGTAAAGCTCCTTTTCCACCTCAACAGCAATGGTTGATTTGCCGGATCCCGAAAGCCCGGTAAACCAGAGCACCATGCCTTTCTGCCCGAGCAGTTCCTCCCGGGCAGCTTTATCAATTTCACCTGAATGCCACTTAATGTTATCTACCATGGTCTAAAGATAATCCCCCTGTCCTGAAGTAAGCCCTTAATCTGGGCTGAAACCTGATCCTCAGAAGTAAACTCCGGAATCTGGAGGTCAAATTCCAGATCAGTAGTAACCCTATCTCCGAGCCAGACTGTCTCAATCTGCTGAGGGTTAACTGTAGTTTTAATCAGTTCCAGATCAGACTGAGTCAGCTCAACAGCTGTCACAACTAAAATTGCTCCTGCATCAAGCATTAAATGAGAAACCTCAGCCAGACGGCGCAGGTGCTCTTCCTTATTCTTTTCACTGTCACCGTTTTTAATGTCAGCATCAACACCATAGAGTAAGTTACCGATTCCGAGGAAATAAACCAGCTTTCCATCATTAAATAATCTTTTCTCCAGAGCTTTGGCAGTCGGTTTTTTACCTACATCTTCTTCTCCAGTAATTAAGATCAGAGTTGATTTTTGATTATATTTTTCGGCTCTATCTTCGCGGCTGATCAGTGACTGCTCCCACTTGTAGTTACGGCGCATTACTTTTTCTCGAACCCAGCTTTGTTCATCTTTTAAAGCTTCTGAGATAATTCCTCCACCTGCAATTTCGAAATCATCGACAATTACAAAACGGCTGGTTTCTTCTATCTCTCCTGCCAGATCAAAAGCCATCGCCTTATCCAGTTTGAAGACTACTTCTGCCACATCATGACGCTCAATTTTTTCCTTGTTTTCATCCTGGTTTAAATTGGAAGCATCAATAACTCTATTAATTTTTTCCAGACGCGCTTTAACTTTAGCTGTTCCTACTTTTAAGTAATATACCTTATCCTTAACTAAATCCTGACGGGCCAGCCAGAAAAGATTGGCCTTAATTCTTGCTGAAACCTGAGGTTCCGCCTCATCAGCCCGGGAAGCAAGTTCACCGCGGGTAATATAAATCTGTTCATCAAGGGTAAATCCGGTTGCCTTACCAACCTTAACCTTGTGCTGTTTATCCTCTTCAAATCCTTCTATTGTTTTAACTGTACTCTTTTTACCGGAGGGATAAAAAACAACTTCATCTCCGATATTTAACTCCCCGGCACCTACTGTACCGGCAACTATGCGGCGGTCATCTCCACCTTTGGTAAATTTATAGACATCCTGAACCGGCATTCTAAATGGTTTATTGTGTGGTAAAGCTTCATTTTCAAAGCTGTCCAGCTGTTCTAAAACAGTCTGTCCCTGATACCAGTCCATATTTTCTGATTTATCTGCTACATTATCACCGAGCATCCCACTGACAGGAATAAAGCGCTCTGCCTCCATCCCAAGTTCAGCTAAAAAGTCGGTATATTCATCTACAATCTGCTTATATGTATCCTGATCATAGTCAACTAAATCCATCTTATTAACCACAACTGCAATCTGTTTGATCCCGAGCATGGAAAGCATATAGCCGTGGCGGCGGGAGTTTTCTTTAACTCCTTCTGAAGCATCGATTACTAAAAGTGCTGCTTCGGCTCTGGCTGCACCTGTTACCATATTCTTTAAAAACTCAATGTGTCCCGGAGCATCAAGAATAATATACTGCCTGAAATCCGTCTGAAAGAAAACCCGGGCCGAATCAATAGTAATTCCCTGGGCCTGCTCATCTTTTAATGCATCAAGCAGAAAAGCATATTCAAAAGGCTTGGAATTTTTGCGACAGGTTTCCTTAACCTGTTCTAATTTACCCTCAGGCAGAGAATCTGTATCTGCCAGCATTCTACCAATAATCGTACTTTTTCCGTGATCAACATGGCCTGCAATAACTAAATTTAAATCCTGTTCTCCTTTTGTATTATTCATCATTACCCCCTACATATACCCGTCTTTACGCAGTTCTTCCAGTCCGCCACCATCTTCTTTATCCTGAGCTCTACCCTCACGCTCAGCGATGTTGGCAAACTTTCCGGTTTTCAATTCTTCTACTACCTCATCAACTGTGGAGGCCGTAGATTCAACCGGCTCAGTACAGGGAGCACAACCTAAAGAGCGGTAGCGTTTACCCTGGCCCTGATCAAAATAAAGTGAAACCATCGGAATCTTTTCGCGCTGAATATATTCCCAGACATCAAGCTCAGTCCAGTCTAAAAGCGGGTGAATCCGGACATGGGTTCCCGGTGCAAAATCAGTTTTGTACTGATCCCAGAATTCAGGCGGCTGATCGCCAATGTCCCAGTCATTGTTGCGGTCCCGGGGAGAAAAATATCTCTCTTTAGAGCGCGAGCCTTCCTCATCAGCTCTGGCACCAACAATTACCCCGGTGTAGGGTTCGCGGTTGCTATCCAGCTCATACTCATCTTTATTATGATTATATCTGTAGCGGCGCCAGTTACCATTTAAAGTATTTTTCAGAGCCGCTGTTTTTAAACGTCCACAGCATTCTAAGTGAGTTGCCTTGCCATTAGGAAAGGTATCTCCTGCTGCCAGAGTTTCTTCATCCTGACCATAAATCATATCCAGATTCCACTTTTTAGCCAGCTTATCCCGGTGTTCAATCATCTCCGGAATCATGTAGCTCGTATCAATATGTACCAGCGGAATTGGAACATGTCCAAAAAATGCCTTTCTGGCCAGCCAGAGCATAACTGTTGAGTCCTTACCAACTGACCACAGCATACAGATATTTTTAAATTCACTGTAGGCCTCTCTTAAAATATGAATACTTCTGCTTTCTAATTTATCTAAATGATCCAAATTTGCCCCTCCTTATATGTTCAACTACCGTTTGCAGAACCAATTTTAACAAAAAAGTGATTCAGTTTATTTTATAAATCATTTTTTCGAATATGATCAAATTTCAAAGATTTAACTGCTTAACTCCAATTAATTAGATTCTATCAAAAACCAGCTATAAAAAAAGTCCATTCAAAAAAGAGCAGTTCCTTTAAACTGCCTAGAACTGCTCCTGATATTTAGTTGAAAATTTCATCAGCAATATTTAATGATCATTAAATACTGTTGATATTTTCCTCACTTTTTTCTGTTTTTGAGTTGATCAATCTTCATGGACAATTTTCCTTGTTCAAGGCTCAGGCAAGCAGTTTGACTGCGAATCTTATCAATTGTATAATCCAGCTCATCAATTTGTTCACTGTGTTTTGTTAATTTTTTGTTGATATTAAAAAGTTTAATATCCTGCTCTTCAAGAATATTGTCCAGCTTATCAAAACGCTTATCGTGTTCAGCTAGTTTGTTTTCAACCATATCAAAACGTTTATCAACTTTATCAAAACGTTTATCAATTTGCTCAAATTTGCTATCCAACTGGTCAAAACGGCTGACAAGTGTCTCTAAAATTTTAGCTTCTGACATCTCATTCACCTGCCCCTCCTCGTATTCTCCAGATACATATATTATATCGAAATTGCTAGTAATTAGCAAATAATATTCGCTAAATTTTGAGAGGCTGGCTAGCTGCAAAAAATTTAAATTTTAACTTCAACTTCTATTTCCTCTGGCTGTTCATCCTGAATAAAATAAGCTCTAAAATCTTCCTGCTTCTGCTGCAGAGAAATAATTAAATAAATGGCCTCTTTGTAATTGGCCATATCTATATCTTCCTGTGAAGGACGCGCCGGAGAATGAGGATGGGAATGAAATACTGAAATGAAATCGAGATCATTTTCTCTCATATCCTTAAAAACATCAAACTGCTCTTCCGGCTCCATCAAATAATGTTCGGGGCTGTTTTTAGTGTTCTTCATTAAATAAATTTTTGTTGAAAAATATTTTTCCGCATCCTCATCAATAGTTCCTGCTATAATACCACAGGCTTCTACAGGTTTATGCTGCAGGGAATACTCTAACATTTTTTGATAATCTTCTCTTTTTAAAATCAACTTTGCCATTTGCTCACTCCTTTGCAATCTTTATGCTTCTGCCTGCTGATGCAGATTACAGCTCAGTTCATATTCCATTAGTTCTGTAATCACCGGATTATCTCCACAGACATCACAGCTGTCACTTTTTTTGACTTCTACTTCTCTAAAAGAAAGATCTTTTGCATCATAGACTAACATTCTGCCAACTAAAGGACGCCCAATACCGGTAATCAGTTTTAAAACTTCTGTTGCCTGTAGAGTTCCAATTGTCCCGGCGATTGCTCCCAGCACTCCTGCTTCCTGACAGCTAGGGATCGCTCCTTCTTTTGGCGGCTCCGCAAAAATACAGCGGTAGCAGGGACCCTCTCCCGGCATAATAGTTGTCAGCTGACCCGAAAACTGCAAAATTCCAGCTTCAACCAGCGGTTTACCGGCCATTACACAGGCATCATTTAAAAGATAACGGGTCGGAAAATTATCGACTCCATCTACAATAATATCATAATCGGCAATAATTGCTTCCACATTATCCTTATTTAAATACTGATTATAGGTTTTTACTTCAACATTGGGATTCATCGCTTCCAGCTTTTCGCGGGCCGAATCCACCTTGGGCCGGCCTGTATCCTCAGTTGTATGAAGAATCTGCCGCTGTAAATTTGTCAGATCCACGTGGTCACTGTCAACCAGACCCAGGGTTCCGACGCCGGCAGCTGCCAGATAAAAAGCCACAGGAGAACCAAGTCCTCCTGCTCCAACTACCAATACTTTTGCATCTTTAATTTTCTGCTGTCCTGTACCTCCAAGATCCTTTAGAATAATATGACGGCTGTAGCGTTCGATTTCTTCCTCAGTTAAATCGAAAGCTCCCCCTCCCATAAAGAAGATGTATTCAATATTATCTCCTGACTCCACTTCTCTTTCCGCCAGTTCTCCCTGGGGTACCATCGAATCATTTAATTTAACAACGGTCACCTCTGGGTCAATCTCCAGCTCAGCCAGCAGCTCTGCCAGATTTAAATTTTCTTTAATTTCTTTCTCTTCTCCATTAACAGTAATTTTAATACTCATTTATTGTCCTCCTTTATTTAGTTGGTTTTTGGTACCGGGCACTTGGAAATTATTTCCAAGTGCCCGGTACCAAACAGTCTATCCGGTTTTATAAACTTTTCTGCTTCCATCTTCTCTATCAAAAATCCAGAGCGAACGTTTTTTATTCTGCTGTACTTTCAATTTAGTTCCCCGACCTCCGACTTCCTCGGGTAAATAAAGACTAATGGCATTGCGGGGACAGGCTTTAACACAGGCTGCACAGTCCCAGCACTCTGCTGGTCTTTTCATCTCTGCTTTTTCGCCTTCTTTTTCAATTAAATTGCCGGGACAGATTCTCTCACAGCGGCCTTCCTGATAATCGGGACAGCCATCACAAATACTCTGATCAATTTTTATTGCCATCTGACTTCACTCCCCTTAAAAATTATAAATTATATTCCAGATAAAAATCTTCCTGACTGCGGCTGGCAAAAGCTGCATATTCCTCTAAACTTTTATACTCTCTCTCAATAATTTCAATTTCTCCACTGGCAGGATTTTGCCTGGAATTAACAAATTTCCGCCACTCTTTTTTACGCTCCGAAAAATCAACTCTAGACTGATAGGCGGGCCAGCGGGTTTCTTCTCGATAAAGAAGGTGTTCCAGCAAAACTTCTGCTACATCGATTCTTTCTAACAGCTCCTGAACAGCAAGAAAATCTCTCAGAGATTCCGCCTTCAGCATTTTACTTTCATTTTTTAGTTCTTTCAATTTTGACCGGGCCTGCTTTAATTTTGAAGCCTCCAGCTCATAATACTGTGTTCTGCCCCCGGCGTAGTTTTCCATAATCTGCTGCAGTTTTTCTTCCAGCCGGACAGCCTCAATTCCCTCTGGCTTATCTAATACAGATTTTACTCTCTGGTATTCATTAGTGATTAACTCGCTTATATTTAAATTTAAAAAATTTTGCGGCAGCTCCGCTATTTCCTTCACCGCTGATTTAGCTGCTATTTCTCCTTCAACAAAGGCGCCAGTTACATATTTTTTGGGAGATCCTCCTGCCACATCACCGGCTGCAAAAAGACCGGGCAGGCTGGTGCTTCGATCCAGATCAATCCAGTAACCTGACTGACAGTGGCCGCCAACTATATAGGGTTCAGTTCCTTCTATCTCAACCTTAAGCTCCGACAGATCAGACTGACTATCTTCCCACTTCAGTACTATTCCCGGGCACATCCCCAGCAGTGACTGAGCCAGCTTTTCCTTCTTCTCAGCTTCCAGATGGCCCAGATCCAGATAACAGGGTCCTCGCCCCTCCTTATTTTCCCTGACGGTTGCATAAAGCCTCATGGCAGTAGTAATTCTGCTGTATTTTTTGAGATACTCTTCTCCCTGCTCATTCACCTGCTGTCCGCCGGCAAAAGCAAAACTGCCAGTGGGAGCAATCACATCCTTAACCCTTAAGGCCACAAAACGCATTTCAAAAGTTGTCATCTCAGCTCCAGCTCGAATCCCCATTGCATAACCAGCTCCGGTATTAAAAGGGGGATACCACATTTTATGTTTGGCCTGACCGGAATTATTGGGTTCATAAATCCCGGCTGCCCCTCCCGTGGCACAGATTACGGCCTTCGCTTTAATTACATAAAATTTGTCTTCTTTTATATTCAGGGCAAAAGCACCACAAATTCTGCCATCCTTTTTAATATAATTTAGGGCAGCTGTTTTATTTAAAACCTGAACTCCACTCCGCTCAACTTTAGCCGCCAGAATTTCCTTAAAATTTTCTCCTTCAATCTTAATACTGCGGGAACTGCGCTTTAAATAATTACCGTTCTCATCTTTTAAAATCTTTAAACCCCAGTCCTCTACCTCCCGGGTCACCTTATTTAGGCCCCGACCAATAGAATAAACTAAATCATCACGAACCAGGCCATAACTGTCATTTTTAACATAATGAAGATACGATTCCGGAGTTTCACCGGGATTTAAGTAGGCATTGATTGCATTGATTCCTGCTGCCAGACAGCCGCTTCTTTCTATATGTGCTTTTTCGATAACTGTTACCTTAAGTTCTGGATCCTCTCTGCGGGCAGTCACTGCAGCATAACAGCCGGCAGCTCCACCCCCAATAACCAGAAGATCAGTTTTTATAATTTTTTTCTCCATTTTACTGCCTCCAATTAGAGTGCTGCCAGCGCTTCTTTAAAATCTAAAATTATATCATCCGGGCTTTCGATTCCAACCGAAACTCTGATCAGGGCCGGGTTAACTCCCAACTGCTGCTGTTCAGTCTGACTCAGGCTGTGGTAAATCGTTGACTCAGGATGGACAACCAGAGTTCTCAGATCCCCCAGATTGGAAAGATTCCTGGCCAGCTCCAGCTTATTAATTAGCTTAAAAGCCTCACTTTTATTTCCCACCTCAAAAGTCAAAAGTCCACCAAAATGATTATCAAACTGTTCTGCTGCCAGCTCGTGGTAAGGACTTGTTTTAAGCCCCGGATAATTTACCTTTTTAACTCCAGGAGCAGACTGCAAAAATTCAGCCAGTTTCAGGGCATTACTGCAGTGTTTTTCCATCCTCAAGGGCAGAGTTTCCACACCCAGATTATTGAGAAAAGAATTAAAGGGACTTGCCACCGGACCCAGATTCCGAAAAATATCCTGCCTCAGTTTGGCCAGATAAGCAAAGGGTCCATATTTAAGATACTCTGTCAGCAGGGGATTATCAGTTTCAGCCCAGTTGAAATTCCCGGTATCAACAATCACTCCTCCGATAGAATTGGAGCTGCCGTTGATAAATTTAGAAGTAGAATGAACTACAATATCAACTCCATAATCCTTTGCCTGAAAAAGATAGGGTGTCATCAAAGTATTATCCAGGATCAGGGGCAGATTATGCTGATGAGCCAGTTCAGCCAGCTCCCTTATCTCAGGAATATCCAGTTTGGGATTGCCCACAGTTTCCAGGAAAATCAACTTAGTCCCGGAAGTAATTGCCGCTCTATACTCCTCCAGCTCAGTTGTTTCTACAAAATTACATTTAATTCCCCACTGTTTTAAATCTTTTTTGAAAAAATTGTAGGTTCCCCCAAAAAGACTGTTGCCGGCAATAATTTCATCGCCAGCTTCCACCAGCCCCAGCACCGCCGTTGCAATTGCAGCCATGCCGGAGGCTGTGCCCAGCGCTCCAATTCCATTTTCCAGTTCCTTCATCTTTTCTTCAAACTGATTATTGGTCGGATTACCAACCCGGGTGTAATTATATCCTTGAGCCTGTCCTTTAAAAACCTTTTCCAGTTCCTCAGCTGTTTCGTAAGCAAAGGCATTTGTCTGATAAATCGGGGGAGAAACCGCTCCTTTTTCGTCCTTACTTTTATTTTGTAAAACCTTTGTTTCAAATTGATAATCTCTACTCATCTTCTCACTCCTCTTACAATTTTTTTGAAATCAAGCTTAAATCAGGCTGCATTCGCCAGAAACTGGCCTTACTGCCTGCAGTTCACCAGCACCAGAACCAGTTTTGCCATTTAATTAATTGTCCTTTGCCTTTTTAACCCGCAGCAGATAATGGCCTTCAGCCTGTTTTTCCTGTTTGAGAATCTCATGCTCTTCATTTTCCAGACTGCGGGGCACATTTTTAATCGGCTCACCTTCGTCCAGGTAAAAGTCAACAATTTCTTCAGCCGGCAGCGGCTCCAGAAATAGTTTTGCCTTAACAAAATTAATTGGACACTGGACTCCTCTTAAGTCTTTGCGCCTGTACTGTTTTTTTTCTGCTGCAGCTGCCTTATTACTTTCGCTGCTTTTAGCAGCAGAATCTGAATCTGCCGAATCTTGCTCCTCAGTATTTTCAGCCACAGTTGCTTTCTCAATTGTAAACTCCAGACTTGAATTTAAAGAATTGAAAAGAGCTTCTAATCGTTCAATCAAATCTTTAATCTCCGGACTTAAACTCAATAGTTCTTCCTGGTCACCCAGTCGATAATCCAGAGCCTGTTCCAGCAGCTCCTCTTTTGCTGCGGCCACCCAGTCTTCTGCAATAAATTTCTTTTTAAACTCTTTAATGATTACTCTATCTTTTTCGGTGTCAACTCCGCGAACTATTAACAGTGAACGGGCAGCTGCAATAATCGCCTGATAGAGACTGTCGCTGTCCTCTTCAGCAATTCCCTGCTCATAGGCAGCTTTGGCCTGATCCAGATCCAGCCTCACAATCTCCAGCACACCAGTTCCACATTCTCCCGGTCCCCGTCCGGCCAGAGAAAAGTCCTCATTCTGGCCCCAGTCCTGATAAAAATCGGGATCCTTACTGTAAGCTGGGACTTCTGTATATTTCTGAGCCAGCTGAATAATTTCTGCCTGACCTCCAGTTTGCAGATAGTCATTAAACCTCTCCAGACTGTAATTTTCAGCTTTAGCCAGCTTTTTTGCCAGTTTAACTAAAAATGAAGGAATTCTTTTGGCAGGTAAATCAATAACTTTTTCCCCATAGTGAGTATTTTCCTCACTCACTTCTGCTCCCAGCAGGAGTGAATAATAGGGGATTAGCCTCCCATTTTCCCTTCTGGCTTTACCTTCAAAAGCAATCTTCCCGATATGGTGCTGGCCGCAGGAGTTGGGGCAGCCGCTGATATAAATCTGGGGTAAAAGTTCTCGCTTTTGCTGCTCAATTTCTAAAAGATTTTCTCTGATAGCTTCTGCCAGATTTGGAGAATGGCAGAGTCCAAGCCGACAGGTGGATGCTCCCTTACAGGCAACTGCTGATAGTGCCGCCGAATCAAGCAGGCTCTCATTGACTGCAGCTAAATCTTCTTTTAAATCTTCCAGCTGAGAACTGTCTACACCTCTTAAAAGCAAACCCTGCTTATTGGTAGTTCTTAGGCTGAGATCATATTTCTCAAGCAGCTGAATCAAATCGATTACTTCCTGATACTTCAGGTCTCCATTGAGTGGATTTAGATTCAGAACATCAGCTGCTTTTCCAGCTTTAATTTCATCTTTATAATAGTCAAGATCAGTAAATTTCAGCTCTCCGATCTCAGCTTCTGCTTTAACCTCGTTAAAGTATTCCAAAAATAATTCTTTAAATTTAGCTTCTCCAAAACGACGGCGGACAAAACGAAGACGCGCCTGATGTCTGTTATTACGGTCACCATAGCGGTCAAATAATCTTTTGATTGCCTCTGCCACCGCAAAAATCTCATTTTCTGCCACAAAATCAAGCAGCTTAAAAGCCACTGCCGGCTGATTCCCCATGCCCCCGGCTGCATAAACCTTAAAACCCCGACGGCCATCCTGGAGAGTAGCGATAAAACCCAGGTCATTAATTGTTGCCAGACCCTGGTCCTGATGGCTGACTGAAAAAGCAATCTTGTATTTTCGAGGTAAATTAAAGGAAGAACGATCTCCCAGCAGATATTCACTTAAAGCCAGACAGTGAGCAGTTGTATCAAATCTACCTGCCGGATCAACACCTGCTGCAGGAGAGTTCATTATATTACGAACTGTATTACCTCCACCACCACGGGGACTCAGTCCAGCCTCCAATAATTTAGCCAGGATTTCTGCACTGTCATCTATCTCAATCTGATGCAGCTGGATATCCTGTCTGGTAGTAAAATGAAGATAGCCGGCACCATACTCTCTACTCAGCTCAGCCAGCAGCTTAAACTGCTCTGCTGTCAGAAAACCTCCCGGAATTCTAACTCGAACCATATACTTTTCTTCTGCTGAATCACCCCGCTGGCCGTAAACTCCCATTGGCACCCGATATCCTTTAAACCTCGCAGCTGATAAATCACCTGCTAAAAACTGTTTTAAATTTTCTTCAAACTTTGCTGTATCTTCCCTGATTGTCTCCGGTATTCTAAACACTGCCTCACTCATTAATCTCACCCTCTCAATTTTAAATATGAAAATCCCCATCAGATTATTCGGTATTAACTTAAAAATAATAATACAGGATATTTGGACCTATGTCAATAAAAATGTAAGATATTTTACAAATTGTTCAAAGAAATGTTCATTTATGTTCACCTACCCGGTGCGTGAACATAAATGAGCATAAAAAAGAGAAGCCTGTTCAGCTTCTTCTTTAATTAAAGCGGTATTATTTTAAATATAGTACATATAACCTTCATTATTTTCTTTTTTAAGTTCTAAAGTTCTTTCTTTTAAGTCAGCCAGAGTAATAGATTCCAGCAGCTGGTAAAGATTTGATTCCATCTTAGTCCAGAGTTCCTGGGCCATCTGCTGGTAAAGTTCTTCTTCCGAATGTTTTTCTGGTTCGGCTTCCGGGGCCAGCCGCCCCTCTATTACCTGCATGATATCCTTAACCGTTATTTCTTCTGGAGACCGGGTCAGTAAATAGCCACCGTGGGCTCCGCGCACACTTTTTATTAGATTCGCCTTTTTTAATCTGGCAAATATCTGCTCTAAATATCTTTCTGAGATATTCTGTCTCTCAGAGATTTCTCTTAAAGGAAGGGCAGATTTATTAGCATTTACTGCCAGATCGACCAGGGCTCTGAGAGCATATCTTCCCTGTGCTGAAATTTCCATAGCAAAATTCTCCTTCTGTTAATTTATTTCTAAAAGTATTGATTATTCCAGTATTAATATTATAATTGACTTTGATTCATGTCAAGCTAATTTCCATTTTTTTCAAAATAAATAAAGAATAATCTCTCCTGCTGCAGTGAGATTATAAATTAAACTAAATCTATTTTTACCTTCCTATTCAAAGCCTTTGCTATTCTATTAACTGTCTTAATTCTTGGCTCGCTCTCACCATTTTCTATTCTGGATATAACTGACTGTTTCATTCCCGCTCTAGCAGCCAATTCCTCCTGTGATAAACCTTTATCTAACCTTAATAACAATATCTTTTTCCTTAATTCATAAACAGGATCAAGTCCCTCAACTGTATCTTTTAGATCATTTCTATCTTTAATTAATTCTTTAAAAGAATCATCCTTATTTCTAATTCCATATTTATTTCCCATTATATTTTAAACCTCCCAGATAATTAATATTGTTAAATATATATCAAAAATAACAGCCACCGCCAATCGTCAAAATAAATATCAGATTTATTAATTTCAATTTACTTTATTCTATATTAATTATAACTTATTAGTCATTAATTATCAAACAATTTATGATTAGTTAACATATTTTTGCTTATTGTAGGCTAAATTTACCGGGAATTGCAAAGTAGTATTCCCGAAAGTTACAAACTAAAATTCCCTATTATTGCAGGATAAAAATCTTAACTCTAAACAAGGTGTGTGCATTGTTACAATAAAAAATTCCCAGCACCTGATAAAAGATACTGGGAATTATTGTTATCTATATTTTCTACTTTTAAGGGGCAATTCAAGACAATCTTTGATATTTTAGATTTAATTCTATCTATTTTATTATTGAATTTGAATAGTTATTTATTTTTTGATCAATATTTTTTATTTACAACTAAAGATTTTACTATTCATTGAGCTTACAGTTAAATCATCAATTTTAATTTTTTCTCCTTTTAAATGCTTTACTTTAATTTCTTTTTCTTCTCCTGCTATCAGGTCAAAATAATTATCAGAGAAAACTATTCCTGCCTGAGGAATTTCTAACTTTACCAGACGGGCATGTTTGTCTGAACTAACCTTCAAAGAATTATTTAACTTATCAACTTCAATTTTCAGGCTGCATTCTGGAAATTCCAAATTCTTATTATCTCTTAAATAATATAGTTTGTCTGGAGTCAGATTGTCAGCAGAACGAAGCCTGATCACAGCTTCTGAAGCTAATTTGCCATGTAGTACTTCTTTTTCCTGATAACTTTTTATTAATTTTGAATCTGTTCCATCAATTTTAATCATAAATTCTTCTTCATAGATCTGACTACCTTCAAAATCTAGAATTTCAAAACTAATTTGAGCTTCTATCATTTCTCTAAAGTCATTTGTCAGCCAGAATTCAATATTTGATTCCCGATCATGATTTATTGATAAAAGGAATGGATGATAAAATTTCTTAGCATAGTAGTAAGCTGCTTTCGGTAATAAATAATAATCAATCACTGACCAGCTTGTACCGGGCCAGGAATCATTTAACTGCCAGAAGAGAGTTCCACTAGTTTTTGGTCTTCTCCTTCTATAGTGTTCAATACCACACTGCAGTCCCACTGCCTGAGTCAGCATCGAATAATTTAAATATTGATCAATATTCTCAGGCCTGCCGGTATAACCCTCCATTAATAAAATACCTTTTTCATGATGAACATCTTTATTTCGATAGTCCATTTCATCACTACCCCAGTAATATTTCCCTTCAGGTATATTATCACTTAAAGTATATTTATTTGCAGAAGCATGCATCCCAAATTCGCTAACAAAGTTTGCTCTATCTTTCTTAAAGTTTTTAAAGGATACCCCTTCAACACTAAAATCTTCTTTGACCTCTTCTCCAAATTTGCGTGGTTCTATTAATCCATGCCAGACCTGCCAGTTATGCTGATCACCGACATCAGGATCATTGTGATCATTACCACCATAAGGAGAACTGGGCCAGTAAAGACGGTCGGGATCCAATTCAGATAACATTTCTGGCATCAATTCGTCATAAATTTTTTCACCATAAAATCTGTAATCTACTTCTCCCATTGAATATTTTTTTTCATGGATCCAGTGATTTTCATTATTTCCACACCAGATAGCAAGACAGGTTTCATTTCTTAACCTCTTAACAACTGATTCAATCTCATTTTTAACATTTTCCATAAAGTTCTTATTATAGTCAGGATAAACAGCACAGGCAAACATAAAATCCTGCCAGACTAAAATACCATTTTTATTACACTCTTCATAAAAAACGTCTTTCTCGTAAATTCCTCCTCCCCAGACTCTCAACATATTCATATTAGCTTCCCGGGCAAGGCTAACTAATGACTGATAACGAGAATCTTCTACTGAGGCAAAAAAGTTGTGGACAGGAATCCAGTTAGCACCTTTAGCAAATAATTTAACTCCATTCAGCACAAAGGTAAAGACATCTTCTCCTTTTTTATTTTTCTGTTCTACCTCTACTGTTCTGATTCCAAACTCCTTTTGATAGGAATCCAGTTTTTTATTTTCAGAAAATAATTCTACTTTAAGTTCATATAAAAACGGCTCTCCCAGATCATTAGTCCACCACAATTTAGGATTCTCAACCTTTAATTTAAAATTAGCCTTATCCTTCATCAGTGTCTTTTCCAACTCATAAACTTTTTCATCACCAGTAAAGCTGGCCTTAATCTTTAAATCTTCACTTTTAGTAAAATTATCAATCTCAAGATCAATCTCTATTTCTGCAGTATTATCTGTAATCGATAAAGTTTTTGCATAAACACTATTAATAACTGCTTTTTTAGCTTTTATAAGTTTAACTTCTTTCCAGATTCCTGCTGTTACTAAACGCGGACCCCAGTCCCAGCCGAAATTCATCTGAGCTTTTCGAGCCCAGGGACGTTCTTTACCATAATTGCCCCACATTTCAAGATTATGAATTGTATGTTCACTAACTGGCTCAAACTTAACTGCCAGAGTGTTTTTACCATCAACAATTTCTTTAGTCACATCGAAAGTATGAGAGATAAACATATTATTAGTACTCCCAATCTTGAGACCGTTTAAATAGACATCAGCAAAAGTATCTAAACCTGCAAAAATTAAATCTAATCGCTCATCTGCCGCCAGTTCATCTTTGTATTCAAAAGTGGTTCTATACCACCAGTCCTGATCTTCTATCCACTGGCATTTTTGGTCATTGTGTCCGTAAAAAGGATCATCAATAACTTTGTGTTCTATCAGTGTACTATGTACATCTCCTGGTACATCTGCTGACATCCAGAATCTATCTAGAGTTTTTGGAGAAGCAATTTCTAGATCATTCTTCTCTCCCGGCCTAAAATATTTTAACTTCCATTTTTTATTTATTAGAATAATAATCACCTCTAAGCATATTATAATTTAATACTATTTTTTCGATTTCCTGTTGACTAACCAGTTCATCACTTAAAAAATCCAGTCTATATAGTGGTCTTTCTGTAATATATGTGTTTTCTTCGTTTTCCAGATAATCCATTTGTTCTGCTGATAAAATCTCAGCTAATACTTTTTTACCTAACGGCTCAGCAAGCCAGTCCAGAACTGGATCATCAGTACTTAAAATATGTGCTATCTCTTTTGACTTTATTTTGATTGCCGCACTTAACCTGATATCCTGCACAGAGCTTGCTATAATAATTTTGTATTCATCTTCTTCTACAACCCAGTCTTTTAATTCTGGGTTGAAATAAGCAAAATCTCGATAAGAAAGTTTAAATTTAATGGTTTCACTTTCTCCTGGTTTTAAACTCACCTTTTTAAATTTTTTAAGCTCTTTTTCCGGACGGTCATAATAAGGATTATTTTGTGAAACATAGAGCTGAATAACTTCTTTTCCAGCCAGTTTACCAACATTTTTTAAGTCAAATTCAACTTCCACCTCATCCTCTGCCCAGACCTCCTTATCTAAAATTAAATTTGTATATTCAAACTCAGTGTAAGAAAGACCGTGTCCAAAGGGGAATTGAGGCTCAATTTTTTTCTTTTCGTAATATCTATAACCTACATAAATACCTTCTGCATAATTAACTTCCTCATTTACTCCAGGGAAATTAAGATAAGAAGGATTATGCGCTAAAGAAAGTGGAAAAGTCTCAGCAAGCTTCCCGGAAGGATTAACCTTCCCCTTAATTACATTAACTATCGCTTTTGCCCCTGCCTGTCCGGGCAGCCATCCTTCTAAAACAGCAGGAACTTTGTCAATCCAGTCAGATATATTTACAGCTGAACCGTTATTTAGCACTACTATAAGATTTTTATTAACTTCTGCAACAGCTTTAATTAACTTATTCTGTCTTTCTGGTAAATTAATATTCTTACGATCAAAACCTTCTGATTCAAATTTTTCAGGAATTCCAGCAAAAATAATAACATAATCCGATTTAACAGCTTTCTTTATAGCCTCATCAATTTGACTTTCTAAATTCTGATCGTTATTATAGCCGGAGGCATAGTTTAATTCTACAGCAGGCGGAATTGAATTTTTGATTTCTGATAAACCATCAGCTAAAATATATGGAGTAACCTTTGAACTTCCATTTCCCTGATAACGAGGATTAACAGCCATCTCGCCAATTACGGTAATTGAACTCATATTATTAAAATCCAGCGGCAGTAACTTATTCTCATTTTTCAACAATACCACAGACTCTTCAGCTGCAGTTTGTGCTATTTTGTCATGTTGATCATAGTCAACAGTTATTCTTTCTGGTGACGATTTAAATACTGTCTTCAAAACTCGTTTTACAGATTGATTTAAAATCTCTTCTTTCAGTTCCTTTTTATCCAGCTGCATCTGAATTTTTTCTTTATTGACTCTGGAAGGTCCAGGCATTTCCAGATCAAGACCAGATTTTAATGCTGCTGCCCGATCATGGATCGCCCCCCAGTCAGAAATAACTAAGCCCTGGTATCCCCATTCAGCTCTTAAAATCTGATTTAAAAGATAATCATTCTGAGTAGCTGGAGTTCCATTAACCCGATTATAAGCAGCCATAACAGTCCAGGGTTCTGCCTCTTTAACCACCCGTTCGAATGCCAGCAGATATATTTCTCTTAAAGCTCTTTCTGCTACTTCTACATTAACCGAAAATCTTTTATATTCCTGATTATTGCAGACATAGTGTTTTAATGAAGTACCAACTCCTTGATCCTGGACCCCCTTAACAAAGCAGGAAGCCAGATCTGCTGTTAAAATTGGATCTTCAGAAAAATATTCAAAATTTCTCCCACCTAAAGGAGATCTTTTGATATTTACTCCTGGCCCCAGAATAATGTTGACACCTAAACTCTTTGCCTCCTCTGCCAGAGTCTCTCCCACCTGATATAAAAGTTCTTTATTCCAGCTGGAAGCAAGAGCAGAAGCAGTTGGGAAACAGGTAGTTTTTTTATTGGAAGTAGCTCCAAATTCATTTATCTCGACCACATAGCGCAGACCATGAGGACCATCTGACATCACAATAGCTGGTATGTTCAGCCTTTTTATTTCTTCTGTAGTCCACATACTTGCACCACTGCATAGTTTAATTTTTTCTTCTAATGTTAATTCGGCTATCAGCTCATCTATTTTTTTGTCTATATCTATATTATTTTCCAAAGTCCTTCCTCCCTGTACTTAACCTTTTACCGCTCCTGCACTCATACCTTTTACCAACTGATCTTCCATCAATAAATAAATTGCAATAATCGGAACTAAGGCCATAGATAATCCAGCCATCTGCATTCCATAATCAGTACTAAATTGACCTGAGAACAAAGAAAGACTTAAAGGTAAAGTCATTAATTTATTGTCATTAATTAAAACTAAAGCAAAAGAAAATTCATTCCAGTTATAAACAAAATTCAAAATTCCCACTGTTGCCAGAGCCGGTCTGGTCATTGGTAAAATAATCGACCAGAAAATTCTAAGATAACCTGCTCCATCAACAATTGCAGCTTCTTCTACTGCTTTCGGTAAACTTTTCATAAAACTGCTCAAAATAAAAATAGTTAAGGGCAGGTTAAAAGCAACATAAGGTAAAATTAGTGATGCTCTGGTATTAACAAGCCCAATATTTCGCATCAAAATAAAAATAGGGACTAAAGTACCATGGATTGGAACTAAAAGGCCAAAAATAAAAAAACTATAAATTAATTTTTTACCAGGAAATTCAAAACGAGAAATAAAGTATGCTGCTAGAGAACCAATAGATACAGTAATCAAAACAGCAATACCAGCTACAATAAAACTATTCATAAAACTCCTGCCCAGAGATACCGCATTCCAGGCTCTAGTGTAATTACTCAGCATCAATGACTTTGGCAGTGAAAATGAATTGATAGAAATCTGATTTTCGGTTTTAAACGAGTTCATAACCATCCAGAAAATCGGATATATATTTATTAAAGCAAAAAATATCAAAATTGCATATGTAGCATATTTTTTCAATTTATCTAGTTTTTTAATTTTATTACTCATGACTACCTCCTTTTAATTTAGTCTCCAAATTTAGCAAAAAGATTTCTGACTATAGTAACTAAAACAATACCAAATATCACAATAAATATTGAAACCGCACTTCCATAACCAAATTTCATTCCATTAAAGGTATTGTCATACATATGTATCGCCATCACTTCTGTGGCATGTGAGGGACCACCATTTGTCATTACATAAATCAAAGCAAAAGTTTTAAGGCTGCCGCTAATACATAAGACTACTGCAGCTAAAATCGAATCTTTAACTAAAGGAATTGTTATATATAATGTTCTTTTCCAACCCTGAGCTCCATCAATTTTTGCAGCCTCTAAAATTTCATCCGGTACTGTCTGTAAGGCCGCCAGAAATATAATAAAATAAAGACCAACAAACTGCCAGATTATAACAGCAGCTACAGAAAACATTGCTATATCTGGATCGCTTAACCAGTTCTGGATCCATGATTCCAGTCCTACAAAACTTAAAATATTATTTAAAAGTCCAAAATTATAATTATATACCATACTCCAGACTAAAGAAATAATTACGGCCGAAATTACTACTGGCATAAAGATAATTGTTCTAAAAAAATGTCTTCCTTTTATTTTCTGATTCACAAGCAAAGCTAATAAAAAACCTATTGGTACCTGTCCCAGTACTGAAGCCAAAACAACTACCATATTATTTTTTAAAGAACGCCAGAAAATATTATTTCCAAACATTTCAGCATAATTTTCTAAACCTACAAATGAAGGGGGAGAAAAACCATTCCACTCAACTAAAGAATAGCGAGCAGAAATAAAGATTGGAATAATTACAAAACCTAGATAGAGTAAAAAAGCTGGCAAAATACCAAGATATATTAGTTTTTTCTTATGCTTATAAATATGTTCCACTTTCTAAACCTCCTGAATAAAAGGGGGAGGTTTTTCCTCCCCCTTAATTATTTATTCTATAAGTTATCCTGCATCTGTTGAGCTAACTCTTCTGATGTCATTTCTCCTGTAGTTAATGACTGCAGACCATTATTAATTGTTTGAATTAAATTAATAGGTAAGACAGCATCATAAACTGGTCCAATTTGATGTTCATTGACTAAATTAATAACATCCTGGAACTGAGGTGAAATATCAGCAGGTAGATCAACTTTTGCTGGCACAAATGATCCTGTTCTTAAAAGATCTACATATGTTTCTTCGGAGTAGAAAAACTTCAGAAACTTAATTGCAGCTTCTTTTTGTGCTTCAGAAAGGCCGGATCTAATTGAAAAAGCACTTCCTGTAACTCCAGATAAAGCTTTAGGAGCTACTTCTCCTTCAATTTGAGGGAATGTTGCAATTCCAACATTCATATCTTCTTCTTTAGCAGTTTCTATTACTCCACCAATATCCCAGGCTCCACCAAAGAACATTGCAGCTCTTTTCTGATAAAATGCCTGTCTCATTTCCATATCATTTAAACTATTAGCATCTTTATTGAAGTATCCTTCGTCAGCAAGCTCTTTTATAACATCAAGTGCTTTAATAAAAGCAGGGTCAGTAAATTTGCGTTCTCCTGCTAAAACATCTTCTAAATAATCAATTCCTGTCAATCTATCTCCGATAGTTGAAATATAAATTGACTGCAGTACCCATTTAGCTTTATTACCTAAAGAAATTGGAACAATATCATTTTCCTTAAGAGCGTCTCCCATCACTTTGAATTCTTCGTATGTTTCAGGCCATTCTGTATAGCCCGCTTCTGCTAGCATATCTTTATTATAGAAGGCAAAGTGAGTATAATTTACTTTAGCGGGAATTGCATAAACTTTATCATTAAAAGTATATGCAGAAAGACTATCTCTTGGAATTAAATCATCAGTCCAGTAGTCAATTATTCCTTCTAAATCCATTAATAATCCTGCTTCAACTAGAGGCTGCACTTCAGATCCTGGATATGTCTGCATAATATCAGGAATTTGACCCCCGGCTGCTTGAGTTCTCAGTTTAGTTCTATAACTATCATTTGGAATAACCTGAATCTTAAGTTTTATATTTGGATTGTTTTCCTGAAACTCTTCGATTTTAGGCAGTAAAACTTCACTTGCAAAAGCATCCTGACCTGTCCAGGCATGCCACATCTCTAATTCAACAGTTTCCTGAGCCATTACTGAACTTGTAAACAAAATTCCAACAATTAAAACTATAAAAATAATCAGACTATTTTTTTTATTAATCACATTAATACCTCCCTGGTTTTTAAAACATTAAAAAGCCAAAATCAACTGATATTTCAAAACTGATATATCACCTCCGATAAAATTTAATGGCTTATAAGCTTATAATGTTATAATTTTTATATAGTATCTGTTGATTCCCTTGTGATGAGTTCAACAGGTATAACTATCTTTCTAGTTTTTGCAGCCGGGTTTTTAATTAGTTTATATAATCTTTCCATTGCAGTAAGTCCCATTTCCTGTTTAAATATTCTAACAGTTGTTAAAGATGGAGTAATATGTCTTCCAGTTTCAATATCATCAAAACCGCAAACAGAAAAATCCTCAGGAACGGAAAAACCAGCATCCTGAATTGCTTTAATTACACCAAGAGCTCTTGAATCATTCACAGCAAAAAAGGCTGTAGGCAAATCCTTTTCTTCTTTTAACATTTTTGATACAACTTTATAAGCACTTTCTGTTCCATAAGTTGAGTCCCCAATCTTTATAAACGAATCTTTTACTTCTAAAGCATGATTTCTCAAGCTGTTAATATAACCAGTATATCTTTCTTCAAAAGAAGTATTGTCTAACGGTCCTGAAATAAAGGCTATATCTTGATGTCCCAGCTCAAGCAAATGGTTCATCATCTTTTTTGCACCAGCAATATTATCATTCAAAATACAATCAATATTTTCCTGCCAGAAATGATTATCAATAACAACAACAGGCATTCCAGCTTCTTTAATTTCCATAATTAGCTTTTCATCAATCAGATAACCTATAAATACCATTCCAGCAATGTCCTGACTGGAAATCATTTCATCTATTATTTTTTTATCTTTTTTACTTTCTCCAGTTATTGATTTAATTAACAGTTCATAATTGTGACTTTTAGTAAAATTTTCTAACCCCAGAGCTATCTGAGCATAAAAAGGATTACCTAAAATACCACCCTGTTTATCCAGACGATTATTAAAAATCGTAGCAATATATTGAGACTTCTGGTTTAAATCTTTATTATATTTTCTAAACTCATAACCCATTTCAGAAGCAGTATCTAAAACAACAGACCGGGTTTGAGCAGAAATATTACCCTTTTCGTTAATAACTCTTGAAACTGTTGAAACAGAAAATCCAGTTTTTTCTGCAATATCACTTAATGTAGTTGGCATAATTCAATCCTCCAATTAAAATTTATGCAAAAAAATATTTTTGCTTAAATAATTTTATTAATATTCAAATAACATTTAATGATAATCATCCCTGTTATTACAACAAATATATGTTTAAAATAATTTTGATAACTTGTTTTTAACTCACTATATGAAAATTCTAACACAAACTTTTACGCAAATCAAGCAAATTATATATTTAATTTGCGCAAAATTTATATTATTTATGCAAAAGTATGAAAATTAGCTCATTAATTAGGCTTTATTATATTCTTTTATCAATAATAATTATTTACACAAACAAAAACTACAGCAAAAATATTCTGCTGCAGTTTTTATCAAATATTAAATTTACGATTAAATTAACAAAATTTTTTTCTAGACACCAAACAGTCTTACCTATAACAAAACCACTATTTTTTTAGCTTCCTGATCCGGAATGATTTTAATGCCATTTTCAATTTCCTCCACTTTACCATTGTCAACTTTTTTATAATCCCAGATATTATTCAGCACAATTGAATAATCTTGAGCTGCATTTTCAACTTAAATTACTTCTCCACTTAAAAAAATAGTCCAGCAACCTTCTGGCAAATAGTATTTAACTTTGCCATCTTCATTAAATACCGGAGCAACCATTAAAGAATCACCGAGCATAAACTGTCGATCCAGATAGTCACAGCCAGGATCATCCTGAAATTCTAAAAGCATTGGCCTTAAAACAAGAGTTCCAGTATAAGATTAATAAACTTCAGCCGGATATTATAATCACAGATATCAGAATGCCCGAAATGAATGGTCTTGAAATGGCAGAAGAAATCCGAAAAAATAACCAGAAGACTAAAATAATTGTACTCAGCGGTTACGATAAATTTGAGTATGCCAAAAAATTAATTAAAGAAAATAGGGAGATTAAATTTTATCAAATTGCTGAAGCTGTAGGCTTTAATGATTATAAATATTTTTCTACTATTTTTAAAAAATACACCGGAACAACTCCCAGTAAATATAAAAATAATTTATATTAATAATAAATTATACTGCCATTGTTTAATCCCTTCGTTAGATAATGTGAATAGTTGTACATTATGCTGATTAATGATATAATTAATCCCAGAAAATAATCCAGCAGAACTTTAAGTCTGGTAATAGTATTCTTCCTGAGTCCAGGGCAGCTGCCTGAAACAGGGGAAGGGTCTTTATAAAATCTGATTTTTTATCAGCTATATTTCATAAAGCAGCCCTATCCCTATTCAATATAGAGGATAGTTTTTTTATTTAAGCTGATTTTAAGTAAAAAGATAGATTATTTAGCTATCACAACTTGCTTAACAAATTTAGACTATCAATATGCTCTTTGTCATGTTTTTATAAATTTTTTTACTAACATTTATTAGAGAGGTGAAAGATTATGCAGGAAACACCGAAAGGTAATCGACCGCACATTGGAGTTTTTGGACGCAGAAACGCAGGTAAATCAAGTTTGATTAACAGTCTAACTAATCAGGACCTGGCTCTTGTTTCCAGTATTCCCGGAACAACAACTGATCCCGTTTATAAAGCAATGGAACTCCTGCCCCTTGGTCCCGTAATCATAATCGACACAGCAGGTATCGATGATACTGGTGAGCTGGGCGAGCTGAGAGTAAAGAAAACTCTGGAAGTTATCAGGAAAACTGATCTGGCAGTTCTTGTAATTGATCCTGAGCAAAAAATTGGTGATTATGAGTCCGATCTGCTGAATAAATTTTCCGAATCAGAGACTCCAGTAGTTCTCTGTCTGAATAAAATTGATTTAGAAACTGAAAAAGAAACTTTAATTAACAAAATAAAAGAAGAATATCAGCTGCAGGCTGTGCCAGTCAGTGCAGCCACAGGAGCAGGAATTGAAAATTTACGTGATCAGATAGCAGATAAAATGCCTGCTGACACGGAAGAAGCATTTATTGTAGGAGATCTGGTTGACCCGGGTGATACTATTGTACTGGTAACTCCTATTGATCTCGCAGCTCCCAAAGGGAGACTAATTCTACCTCAAGTTCAGACTATTCGCGATGTACTTGATCATGATGGAATAACTATGGTCTGTAAAGAAAGAGAATTAAAGCTAACTCTGGATAAATTAAAAGAAGCTCCTAAACTGGTAATCACAGATTCTCAGGCTTTTATGAAAGTAGATGCAGATGTACCTGAAGATATTCTGCTGACAGGCTTTTCAGTTCTATTTGCCCGCTACAAAGGTGATCTGGAGATCTTCCTCCGGGGAGCCAGAAGGTTAGAAAAACTGCAGGCAGGTGATAAAATTTTGATTGCTGAAGCCTGTACCCACCGCCGTCAGGCTGATGATATCGGAACTGTTAAACTGCCCCGCTGGCTGAGATCAAAGGTCGGCGCTGACTTAGAGTTTGACCATGTTTCCGGTAGAGATTATCCAGACAATTTAACTGATTATGATCTTATACTTCACTGTGGTGGCTGTATGCTGAATCGAAAAGAAGTGATTTCCCGCCTGCAAGAGGCAGATCAGGCAGGAATCCCGGTAATTAATTATGGAATGGCAATTGCCCAGCTGCACGGTATTCTTGACAGAGCTTTAAAACCCTTTCCTGCCGCCTATCATCTCTGGCTGGAAATGAAAGATGAGACAGCTTTAGTTTAAACCCTTTCTAAATAAGGAGGAAATAATGCTTAAAGACGAAACTAATAACTCAGCCAGAAATATCAGGACTGAGGAAGACAGTATCGGCAAAAAAGAAATTTCTGCTGCAGCCTATACAGGTATCAATACTGCCCGGGCCCGGGAAAATTTTTCTATCAGCCGGGAAAGTGTTCATCCAGAGTTAATTAAGGCTATTGTAATGGTTAAACAGGCAGCAGCATTAACCAACCAGGAACTTGGACTGCTTGAGCCAGAAAAAAGCGATGCCATTGTTAAAGCTGCAGCAGAGATCACAGCAGGTAAGTTAAGTCAGGAATTCAAACTGGAGGCACTGCAGGGAGGAGCCGGAACCTCAACCAATATGATGGTCAATGAGGTAATTGCCAACCGGGCTCTGGAGATTCTGGGCCATAAAAAAGGTTCTTATCAAATTATCCATCCCAATGATGATGTTAATCAGGGCCAGTCAACAAATGATGTCTACCCAACTGCTCTCAGAATTGCAGTTTTAAAACTGCTGCAGCCGCTTACTGAATCTGCGGCCAGTCTGCAGCAGGCACTGCAGGAAAAAGAAAAAGAATTCGCTGCCATAATTAAGCTGGGCAGAACCCAGCTTCAGGATGCAGTTCCCATTACTCTGGGGCAGGAATTTTCTGCCTATGCAGAAGCTGTCAATAGAGACCGCTGGCGCCTGTATAAAATTACAGACCGCCTTAAAAAAATAAATCTGGGAGGAACTGCAGTTGGAACCGGGCTCAATACTTCCCGCAGCTATATTTTTAAGATAGCCAAACATATACGGCAGATTAGTGGTTTAAGCCTCTCTCATTCTGAAAATATGATAGATATAACCCAGAACATGGATCTATTTGTTGAAGTCTCCGGCTTATTAAAAGCTACAGCTGTTAATCTGAATAAAATTGCCAGTGATCTGAGGCTGCTGGCTTCAGGACCAGCAGGTGGAATTGGAGAAATAAAGCTGCCGGCAGTTCAGGCAGGTTCTTCTATTATGCCGGGAAAGGTTAATCCGGTAATCTGTGAGCTGATTAATCAGCTGTCAATTGAAATAATCTGCAGTGACCAGGCAGTAACCATGGCAGCCAGAGACGGTCAGCTGGAACTGAACGCCTTTTCCCCACTTATCGCTCATAAAATTTTAAATATGCTCGAAATGATGCGAAAGGGAATAGATAAATTTATTAATAAATGTATTCAGGGAATTGAGGCCAATCCGGATAGATGCAAAAATTTACTGGAAAGCAGTCTGGCTGTAGTTACAAGTTTAGTTCCCTATATTGGTTATGATCAGGCCAGCAAACTGGCTGAAGAGGCTATGGAACGGGACAGGACTCTAAAGGAATTGGTTTTAGAAAAAAATCTTTTAAGTCCACAAAAGCTGGTAGAAATCTTAAAAACAGAAAAAATGACTTCACCAGGCCTAGTAAAAAATTAACAAATAAAATAACCCCACCTTAAAAGCACCTGTTAAAAAATAGTGCTTAAGGTGGGTTTTAACACTCACAGCTGTTTTCAAATTTTCAGCCCCAGATCTCTTCTGCAATTTCAACAATTAATTTTAACTTCTGCCACTGATCTTCCTGACTCAGCTGATTACCATGATGGGTAGAAGCAAAACCACACTGAGGACTGAGGCAGAGCTGACTAAGAGGTATATATTCTGCTGCCTGCCTGATCCTGGCTTTTACTTTTTCTTTATCCTCCAGCTGACCATCCTTGGAAGTAATTAGACCCAGCACTACCTTTGTCTTTCCTTCAGGAATGTACTTTAAGGGTTCAAAACCACCTGAACGCTGATCATCGTATTCCAGAAAAAAACCATCTACCTTTTCCCTGGCAAATAAAGTAGGGGCAATTAAATCATAACTGCCAGAAAAAGCCCAGCTTGACTTATAATTCCCCCGACAGAGATGAGTAGTTAGCGATAGATCAGGCGGCTTCACTTCAAGTACACCATTGACCACTTCTAATGCCAGTTCAATTAGATATTCTCGTGAGAATGGCGCGTCTTGATAAGAAATATCGGGAGAAGAAAGACTGGCAATATAAACATCATCAAACTGCAGATAGCGAACTCCAGCCTCGTAAAAAGCTTTAAGTGCATCCTGATAGGTCTCAATTATATCCTGTGCATAGTCTTTAATATCTGGATAAATTTCTGAATTCCTAATTCCAAAATGAAACAGCTGATTGGGACTCGGGATTGTCTGTTTAGCTGCTGCCCTTCCGTCAACAATTTTATTAAATTCTTTAAAATACTTAAGAAAAGAATGATCAGAATTAAAACTAATTTTACCAGTATTACGGACATCATAGGCTTCTGTTTCCAGGTCAGCAAACTGATAACCTTTTTCCGGTACATACCCTTCAAAACCATTCAACTCTTCCAGAAAGTCAAGGTGCCACCAATCACGTCTAAACTCACCATCTGTAACAAGTTTAAGTCCGGCTTCCAGCTGTTTATTTACCGCTTTTTCTACTTCTTCTCTTTCAATCTGATGCAGTTCAGCTGCTCCTATTTTCCCTTGCTTAAAATTACTTTTAGCTTTCAACAGCCTCTTCGGCCTCAGTAAACTTCCAACATGATCAGCCCGAAAAGGTGCCTGAATTTGATCTGCTCCCATAATTAAAACTCCTCCTCTTAAAAATTTTACTTTACTTAAGTATATCATTTTAAGCAGTTTTTTCCAATTATCAGAGCAGGACAGCATAATTTTTACTGAAAGAGCAAAATATATATCTATCTTTTACAGAAAGCTCTCCCCACTTTCAGGTGCCCTGACTTCAAAATAATCCGCAATTGCTGCTGCTATATCAGCCAGACTTTCGCGGGGCGGCAGTACTTTTGCTGGTAAATCTTTTTTGTAAACTAAAAGGGGGACGTTTTCTCTGGTATGATGGCTGTGGCCTACAGTTGGATCATCACCATGATCAGCTGTAATAATAAAAAGGTCGTCTTCTCGTAAATTATCTATAATCTCCGGTATCTGCTGATCCACCATTTTTAAGACTCTGGCAAATTCTGCCGGATCCTGCTGATGACCTGCCAGATCAGTTTCCTGGACATTAACGGCAATCAGACCGGAATCAGCCTCCTCCATTTCCTGCTGCATCAGTTCCAGCACTTCTTCGGTTGCAACAGCAGGCAGTGATTTTCTGGCTTCTGGACAGTAGATTACATCCTGCACTTTACCAATCAAGCGGACATCTATCCCCTGGCCGGCCAGAATTGAAGTGATCTGTTTTTGATGATCAATTCCATAACCAAGATGGATTACCTGATAACCCTCTCCATAAACCCCGGAAGCTGTAGAATTAACACCTGTAATCTCAGAATTAGCATTCTCAATACTGTTAACAATCCTCTCAGTGCTTGTATTCTTACCGCCCAGCGCGATTACCCGACTGACTTTAACACTTGCTCTTACAATTTTTCCGATTGCAAGTATTTCTTCAAAATCTATCTCTTCTAATGAACCGCTGACATTGTAAATCTGCCCGTAATCAGCCTCAATATTATCCGCAACCACAACCCGCCGATCAACAAGCAGATAGGGATTTTCCTGGTCAGGCACACTAACTTTGTGCCCTTCATTTTCCAGAGCAGTCTTAACCTTTTGATGCACAACTTTAAAAGGCTGTATTTTAGGATGGGTCGGACTGGAACCCATAATTTCCTGATGTCCCATAAATGTATCTGCTCCATCATAACTTAAAGCAGCATAAGTATAAGCAGCTTTAAGTTTTTGTTTTTCACTTCCATTTTCCGTCAAATTTCGCTGTTCCGGATCCATTTCCAATGTACTTTTGGGAAAACTTGGATCAAGTCTGCTTAAATTATAAGCCGCCTCCAGACCCAGCTGATTAAGGTTATTCAATTTTAAATCTTTATTACTTTTTAAAACATTTCCCAGTGTATCTGCGGCCTGATCCTGCAGCCGCTGCTGTTCTTTGAGGTCATCCATTGCTCCAATTCCAAGTCCATCTAAAATTAATAAAATTACTCTCTTCAAAGCCTGCTCCCTCCTTTTTCGTCTAGCAGTTGTCCCTGACTATTATAAATTCCATGCAGTTTTAATTTACCGTTTTGTATACCGCTAATCACAGCCACTCTGGCTCTGGTAACAAAAATCTGAGTTCTAAAAGCATAGAGTACTGTGTCTCCAATCTTCAATTTTCGATCTCTATTTTCCAGCGAAGCATAATAATCAATCATCTCAGAATCTGGCTGTGAGGCTGAATAAACTCGACTATTATTTTGATAGTCATCAGCAGCTACCAGTCCATTTTTTAAGTGGGAACGGCTGTAAAAGCCGCCGCCAAAAGTATATGCCTTGTCATCTTTTAAATGAGATATTTCAGAAATATAGATCATTGCCGGTTTTTCTCCCTGATCATAATAACCGTGATAAGGGGTAGTTCCTGTCAGGGCATGTCCCGGCTCCCCGTGAGTTGCTCCAGCAGCAGCCAGCCTTGGAATCGTCTTCTGACAGCTGACACTTGGGGTATTTAACTGTTCAATTTCCAGCCCAAATTTTTCATTTAAAATTTCCCCTGTCTTTATCACCAGCTCTAAATTGGGAGTAGTTTCAATTTTTTTAGTCTGATAGTTAAATAAAAGGCAGGGAAAAGCTGTCAGCCCTTTAATTTCAACTCCCTTAAGCTTCATCAATTCAGGGATTACCTGATCTATATTTTTTAAATCAAAACCTCCAATCTGACCTTCATAATTAAATGAATCCTGACTGTAGATTCTGAGCATTATCGGCTGCACCCTATTCTGCTCCAGGGCCAACTTCGAAATTTGTTCTGCTTTTTGAAGGCTGTAGACAGTCATAATTTCCGGCTGATAAGCTATCATTTCTGAGAGCATAGAAGTCGGAACCTGAACTAGATGACCGACATTTCCCAGTTCAATCCCTGCCTGCGCCAGAGTTCTGGCCTCCCAGGGATCCACAGCAACCGCCTTTTTAATTCCCGCTTCCACTACCGCCTGAGCTGCCAGTGGATTTCTCCCCAGCTGTTTGCTCATAAAGTAGAGACTCAAATTATTCTCTGCTGCCGCTTCTGCCATCATAGCCGTATTAGCCTGAATCTGGTCCAGGTCTAAAATATATGTATTTGGTTCTAAAATATTTTTTCTGTGTAAATAAAAAGCTGTCTCAATTAATTCTGGATTTCTCTGCTGCATTTTTTTTAAAAACATGATTATCCCTGCCCTTTTAAAGCGGATATAGTTTCTTTAATGATTCTAATAACTGTATCAGCACCGGCCCGCATCGGATTAATCCGCACCAGATATTTTTCTGCTTCCGGATTTTCCTGTCTAAAAGTTCCCGAAATCCTGTAAAACATGGCTCCAATCTCATAGCGTGATTCTGAACCAACAGGATAGGGCACCCCTCCCTGCTCATTAACTGCTGCCAGAAAATCACGGGCTATTGCCTGCTCAAATTCTATAATCACAACTTTAGACTGAGCATTGGCAATAAATGAATTTTTAACCGCTTCAACTTCTCCCTGATTGAGGCGCTGATTAACCTCTTCTACAGTCTGAGCCTGAATTGCCAGACTGACAGGTGTATTTACCATGGACCGGAGAGCATCCATCGCCTCTGGACCCTGCACCTGACTGCCGCCCGAATAATTAATTGCTTCAACTTTATCTAAATATTTTTTCTTACCCACAAGCAGTCCGATTCCAGGTGGTCCCTGCAGTTTAAAAAGCGAAAAAGTACTCAAATCAGCACCTCTTTCAACCCCAATTTGCTCAACTTTCATTGCTGCATAGTTGTCATCTGTGATTATTGGTGTTTCGGGATATTTGGCCTTCAATATTTTTATAACTCTGCCAAAATCATAGCTGTCATCTATTTTCTGACGGCTGTGCTGAACTAAAATAGCTGCAAAATCTTCTGCCGGCAGCAATTTCTGAGCTTCCATTTCCTTTAAGCGATTGAAATCAAATTTTTTAGTTTCTAAATCCATGCTTTTAAATGTTACTTCAGTTGTTGGATAAACTGCTGCCTCGTGAATTAAAACTTTAGACCCCACCTCAAGATTGGCATTGAAAAAAGCTCTAATTGCACCAGTGCCTGCTCCTCTAACTAAAAGAGCCTTTTCCGCCCCAAAAAAGTCTGCCAGAACCTTCTCGACTCTGGCTGTATAGCGGGGCTTTTTAAATTCGGGGTCAAGTCCATAGTCACCTGCCTGCAAAAGCTCTGCTCCCTTAAATTGGCGCTGAATTGCATCTACAAGTTTCTGCTGCAATTTTATGGCTTGTTCCAGGCTAAGTGATTTAAGAGGATAAGTCTGCATTTTTAAAACCTCCATTTATAAAATAATAGCTTTTATGAAAATAATTTTGCCGGATTATGAATCAGGATGCCTTCAATCTCTTCTTCGCTTACAGCTGCTGCTTTTAATTTAGGAATAAATTTTTCAAAAAGATACTGATAACTGTGGCCGTCATTTGCTTTTAAATGTGACATCCGGGTAATATCTGTCGAAATTAAAACTTGATCTTTAAACCCTGCTTTAAGCAGGGCCTTAATCAGTCTAATTCTGAATTGATCACTCTGGTATTTTAACTTACCAATGGTATCAATGCCGATAAATACTCCTCTGGCGGCAAGCTCCAGCACATAATCAATATCAGCTGCCAGATCAAGATGACTGAGGGCCACCCGGGATAAATCTGCACCGGCTTTTTCTAAAATTTCAAGCTGCTCCAGACCACAGCTGCCAAGTGTCAGGTGGGTAATAATCGGAACTCCTGTCTCCTTCTGGGCGAGGGCGGCAGCCTGCAGTAATTTTTTCTCAGCTGCAGTTATTTCCTGACTGGTGCCAACTTCTCCAATCACACCGGCTTTAATATCTGTCCCCTCAATCCCTTCCTTAATTTCGCTGACCATTAATTCGACCAGTTCCTGTTTAGTCTTTTGGTAGAAAAAATCTGGCAGATAGGGTTCTTTGTAAAAGCCTGTGCTGGCAATAATATTCATTCCCAGCTGATCAGCCAGATAGCGGAGTCTTGCTGTATCTCTTCCCATCCCGATATTAGTCAGTTCGACAATCGTTTTAACTCCGGCCTTTTTTATTTCTTTAAGATCCTGCAGCAGAGCCTCACCTTCCAGCCGGGCATCGGGATCATTTTTCTGCTCTGTAAGATCTATAGTTAAATGTTCGTGATACATTGTAATTCCCATCGCTTCTGCTTTTATTTGTTTATTCAAAGTATTGATCAAAATTATCAGCTCCTAAAAAATCATTTTCTTTTTCAGCATAATTTTTGAGAAAATATCTTGCAAAAAGTTCCGGCCGCTTATAGCATTTTTGTAAACGCTCAGCCAATTTAATCACTTTAAATCCATTTTTTATACCTGGTCTGGCCAGTAAAACTATAGCAAGACCGAGCCTGTCAGTGGGGATAGTAACAGCAGTTGCATTGACCAGATTGGCTGCCCGCATTAGATATTTACCGCTCTTTTTCTGGGCAGCCTCAGCAATTTTAAAACTGCCGGCAACAGAATCACCATAACCATAATAATCAACAGGTCCTTCTGCAGTTATTATAATCTCATTTCCCTGCTCAAACGCCTTTTCTATAATCTGAATTGCCTGTTTTCGATCTTCACTGCCCTTAAGATTAATTCTATTTAGATTAAAATCACTCAACTCAGCTTCTATTTCTGCAGTTACAGCAGCCATATCTTCTCCCTGAGGTAATAAAACACTTTTCACCTCAGGCAGAGCAATAGTCAGATCTTTGTTTAACTCAACATCTTTACTCAAAGCCCACTGCTCTGGGGCAAGAATCTTTTTTAAAGCCAGAGTGCAGAGTTTAAAATCGTGAGAAATAAAGCCGATTCCAGGCCTGAATTCTAAATTATCAGTTGAAATTCTCTTGTTAGTTGCCTGAAGTCCCATACCTTTAGCCATCAGGGAAGACAGAGAAACCGAGGCTGCAGGAGCTAAAACTGAACCTCCACCATCTGTTCCCACCGCAAGATCGTTTATTCCCCGGAGAATATTTAGACAGCCTCCACTGCTGGAACCAGTCATCACTCTCAAAGTTAAAGGATTGATTAGCTCAGGATCGACTGCTCTCCCACCTCTGGCCATCTTATCAATTGTATGTAAAAGAAAAGTCTGATCCTCAGTTAATTTATCCACTAATTTTTTTGAAATTTGAGAGGTGTTTTTAATACCCAGCAGATAATGTTCTTGCCTGGATTCGGCCAATTCTGACAGCCTCTTTTTCAGGCCGCTGTTGTGATAAACCACTGCTTTAGAACTGCTGGCAAGAGCATTATTAAATTTTTTCTTTAAATCCAGGTTTAAATTATTCATATTTACTCCTTAATTTGAGCCCGAAAATTTTAGAATTCCCGGGCTCAATTTCAATTGTATTTAGACTAAAGAAAATAAAGCGAAAATATTAGCAATAATACCAACCATTATAGCTGCTGTAGGTCCAACTGCCATTCTTACTATTGGCTGATCTCCAATTTCGTTTAAAATATAGAGTCCGGCCACAAAGAAAAACCCAAATCCTGGTATGATTGCATTGGCAGCATTCATACCTCCAACTAAGAGGGCTACTTCTAAAACTTTAGACATCGAAGTCCTAATATTATCACCGGCTTTTTTAATTCCAGGAAACTTATCAAGCAGAGTTGCAACTTTACCCAGTAATAAAATCTCTATGGAAATAATTACAGCACCTACAATTGCAGCAATCAATGGGTTCTGAATAAATAGAGCCGCTGCAAAAATAAATGTCATTCCTACAGGCCCATATACTCCTGTAGCTATTGCTGTAGTAGCAATTAAAGGAACAAAACCAACTGCTCTGGCTAAAGCAGCAAGTGCAGCTTCATTTATTGCACCCTCACTTACTAAGTTTAAGGAAATAGGATCTCCTGCCAGAATTAGATAAGCAGTAGCAGCCGAAACTAATCCACCCATCACAGCTAAATAGGGTAAGTTGCTTTTAATTCTTTCCACCCTTTTACTAAAAATTGAAACTAAATCACCAACATTACTTTCTTCTCCCTTTTCTCCAGCGGCGAAGATTAATAAGGTTGTCATACCAGCAATTAGTGCCATTCCTTCGGGATTAATACTTATTTCAAGACCATTAATCATTAAGGGGCTAACAACAACTGCAATTTGTCTCACTATTCCAGTAAGGATTAAAGTAAATCCACCTTTTTTGATTCCAAACTGATAAGCAACAGCCAGGGCAGGGAAAGCAGCAAAGGCTACAACTATTGGACTACCTACAGCTCCCAGATCTTCTAAAAAGTTAACAGGTAAAACTTCAAATAAATTTACAATTGCTTCCAGACCATAAGTTAAACCAACACCATATAGAGCACCAACTACTCCAGCGCCAGCTGCACCTTTGTTATTATCTGGGGCCCAGGTACCAATAATATCTGTACCCAATAAAATACTATGTATTAAAATAATATTTGCCGATAAACTAAATGGAATTCCAAAACCAACAACCAGACCAAAACTCATAGCAAAAGAAGTAGCAGCAAGTTCTTTACGGCTCATTCTATTTTCTACATATTCTGGTATTACCGGACGCAAACTATCATTAAATACAGCAATCCCCTTATTTGCAAGTATAGCAGCCATTCCACCAATTAAAGCCATTAGTATTAATTGCATTATTCTCACTCCCGTTTTTTGTTAGACTTTACTTTAGTTTAAAATGTTCTTTAATAAAAGAGTCACAGCTTTTTCTAAATGATCTGAAGTAAAACCAAAAGCAACTTTTCCTGCTTCAAGTTCTTCAACTATTTTTTCCTCTTTAGGTGGCTTAGCAGGCATTGAAATCGTAGCGCATTTAGTGCTGCTCAAGATTGCCATGGCCATTCCTAATGCTCCTCCACCACCGGTATGACAGGCACCAAAATAATAATCAGCTTTTCCCTGCTTAATTGTATTCGCCGCTTTAATATCATCCATGATCTCTACCTCTACTTGATCACCGGCAATTTCTTTAATTTTTTTAGCAATTTTTTGTTTGTCAACCTGACCGCCTACAACTATCTTCATTATTTATTCCCCCCCTCTTTTTTTATTAAATTACCAAAATGTAAAACTAAATAATTTTTTTCTCCAGCTGGAATTTCAATTTCGGTTTCAGCTTCAATTTGCTCTATAAAATCCATACAGTCAGAATAAAATTTTTCTTTTTTTAACTCTGCTAAAACCATCTCATTTAAATCTTCTACTTCTTCACCTTTTTTTATCCTCATCAGAGCCATCGGTAAATGGGTTACCAGCATTGCTGCATTCTCATTTTTTAATTCTAAATTAAAATCTGATTCAAACTTTTTCAATAAACTTTCTATCTTTTTCTTTAGTTCTGTTTCCAGTTGATCACCTTCAACTAAAATCTCTAATCTCTGTTTTAATTTAGGATCCATTCTCTTCCTCCTAATACTCAGGAATTAATTTGTGATTATATACTTCTTTTTGAGCTTTAATTACCTCTTCAGGATCAATTGTCTTGGCTAAAATCCTCTTAATCATTCTGCTGTTTTTATTAACCAAAATTACCGCATTACTGATATCTTTATTTTTGGCAGTCGATTTATCATTCTGCAGTTCAGTAAAGTTTATATTATCAAGGTCTTTAATCTCATCATAATTCCAGACTGCTGCATCTATAGTTTTATTTTTTATATGCTCCATTATTTTCATGTAGGTCAATTCTATAAATTCTACATCCTGATTTTGACATTCCAGCTTTGTTAGTATCTTATGATCAATAGAAGTTGAATCAAGTCCAACTTTCATCCCATTTTCAATTTTTGCAGCTTCCGGATCCGAAAAAACTATCACATGTTTAGAAAGATAGGTACCCGGTCCAAATTCACAAAAAAGTTCAAATTGATCCCGATCTTCATGATTCTGGGCAGCAAATTTAGATAAAACAATAAAATCATATTTATCATCTTTTAAGACATTCAATCGTTTTTCCGCACCTCTGGTATAGGCAATACTGTAATTAAAATCTGCTTTTTTAAACTCCTGATTTAATCCAGTTGCCAGCCCCTCATAACGCAGAGAATAAGGCAGTGGTAAAAGTCCCATTATCATTCCTAAATCTGCAATTTCCCAGAGCAGGTGATAATCTAAATCAAGAATATAGCTGCCTAAATGTCCTTTTGATTCCAGCTCTACAGCCTGATGTTCAGTTAAAAATGATATTGCAGACTGGATAGTGCCTCGTCCGGTGTTATAGCGCTCCGCATAACCACTAATTGTATCAATTCTTTCGCCTTTGTTTTTTAAGAAAAAATCCCGGGCCAGCATTGAAGTTATGAAGCCGATTTTTGACATCATTTTGCTCTTTATTTCAGAAACCATTTAATTCCTCCTTTTTAATATACAATTTTCTGTACAATAGAATAAAAATAAAATACAATGTACTGTATTCTGTATATTAGTTTAGCATAAGATTTAAAATTTTGCAACTATTAATCTAAGTTATCTAAAAACTGCAGCCCATAACTGCCTGAGCTGCAGCCATTACAATCTTAAAATCATTTATTTAAACTCATATTTTATAACAATTTAGCCGAATCTTCATCTAAAAAGACATCTGTACTTTTATGCTCTTTTAAAATTGAGGCAGGACAGTCAACTGTAACTTCATCACCAGCTAAACAATTCTTAACTGCCTCAGCTTTTCTGGCGCCGGGTACTGTGCAGATAATATTTTCGGACTTCATAATTTGTTTAACTGTCATCGTAATCGCATTTTTTGGAACATCAGCAATAGTCTCAAACCAGCCTTCTTTAACCTGCTGTTTTCTGGAAACATCATCCAGCTCAACAATAATAAATGGATCCTCTTCTTCAAAATCTGCAGGTGGTTCATTAAAAGCCAGATGACCATTTTCACCTATGCCAACAAATGCAGCCTGAATTTTATCTTCTTCCTTAATTTTTTGATTTAAGCTCTGACATTCTTTTTCCGGATCATTCATCCCATCTATTAAGTTAATTTCTTTTAATTCACCAACTTCAGAGATAAAGTTTTCTTTAATATATTTTCTAAAACTAGCCTTATGAGTTTCGTCTAGCCCGAGATATTCATCTAAATGATAAAGTTTAGTTTTGGACCAATCTATATCATCGAATTCTACTAATTCAGCTAAAAAATCAAGTTGAGAATTACCGGTAGCGATGATAAATACTGCTTCCCCATCTTTTTCGATGCTTTCAATCAAAATTTCTCTAGCTCTTTCTGCGGCGTATTTACTTGTTGTTTTTTTGTCCTGATAAACATTTATTTTCATTTTTTGTTTCCTCCTAAGAAGATTGTATGGCTTAAATTTTTAGACTTAATTTATATTTCACGGTCAGTATTACTCTCCCTGCATTTTAGAAAATATTTTTAAACTTATTAAATCCTTAAATTGCAATGATAAAAATCCTGCCGTTTTTAAAATTACTTAAAACAGCAGGACTCTAGTTACTATTTAATTAGATTTATTAACAACACCCAGGCCGCAATTTGATTTCAGGACTTATTCTTTATATTTTATATCAGCTCTAAACTTCTCTGGCCTTTGCTATTTTTTCAACAAAAGCCGCCGCAGTTTGAGTCACTTTATCAAAATCTCCAGTTTTGGCACCAGCAGTAAGGGAACTGCCAACTCCAACCGCTGCACTTCCGGCCTTAATCCATTCTGCAACATTATCCAGACTAACTCCTCCAGTAGGCAGCAGTGGTGCCTGGGGTACTGGTCCTTTAATTGCTTTGATGATCTTTGGTCCAAAAAGCGAGGCCGGGAAAATTTTAACTAAATCAG
This sequence comes from Halanaerobium saccharolyticum, assembly GCF_003259895.1. Lineage (GTDB taxonomy): Bacteria > Bacillota > Halanaerobiia > Halanaerobiales > Halanaerobiaceae > Halanaerobium > Halanaerobium saccharolyticum_A. Next base: position 47,607 of record NZ_QLME01000001.1, read on the forward strand.
CACCCGCTTCCATAGCTTTTACTACCTCAGTTACTGTCATTGCTCCCGGGATTACAGGCTTCTGATATCTATTAGCTAACTTAACCATCTCCTCATTAAAAGAGGGACTGACAATGTATTCCGCCCCTGCCAGAATACAGGTTCTAGCAGTTTCGGCATCCAGAACAGAACCAGCTCCTATTATGATCTCCTCTCCCTCAAATTCTTTACTTAATTCAGAGATAACATCCACCGCTCCGGGAACTGTCATGGTGATTTCCAGACCTTTTATTCCTCCTTTTTTGACTGCCCGCGCAATCTTGACTGCCTCATCTCCATTTTGAGCTCTAATCACAGCAACGATACCTGTTTCCTGCAGTTTATTAATTGTATTCATCATAATCATCCTTCCGCTTAGTTTTTTGATACCAGTATTTATACTTCTCAAACCGCGACTGATAAAATTGATGCCGCTCTAAATTAAAATCGATAACTTTACCAGCTTCTGGCTGATAATTACTTAAATCTTTAATTTCTCCCAGAGCCTTTAGCCCCAGGATTATTGATCCCATCGTCGAAGAATCTTTAAATTCCGATACAATCATTTTTCTTCCAAAAATATCGGCAGCCATCTGCAGCCACTTCTCAGAATTTGTAATACCACCAGAAATCCTTATTTTTTCCGGTTTTAAACCCATTTCTTCAATAATTAAATAGGACTGGTAAAGGTTGAATAAAACTCCTTCCAGAATTGAATAATATAAGTCGGCAGATAAATGGCTGCCTTTCAGCTCACAGAACTGGGCTTTTCGCTTATCCTGCCAGCCGGGACATCGCTCACCATAAATAAAAGGCAAAAAAATTGGAGCTTTATTTTTGTTTACATCTTTGAGAGAGTTTTCTAATTCCATGAAGTTAGAATCATTTTCTTTTATCTTATTTTTAAACCACTGAGTACAGTTGCCGGCCCCAGAAGTAGCTGCCCCGACTATCCTTTTTCCTTCAGCCCCATAATAGCACCAGGTAGCTGGTGCAGACGGAATTTTAGCTTTACTGGATGTAACCCGCAGGGCCCCGCTGGTGCCAACCGAGAGGGTCATCAGCTTAGATTTTAAACCACCTGCCGCTATCTGATTAAGAGCTCCATCTGGTCCGGGAATTAAGACAGGCAACCCAGGTTTTAAGCCAAGTTTTAGCGCCGCTTTTTTAGTTAAGCCAGCCTGATAATTAAGTTTTTTTAGTGGTGATAACTGTTTGGCTGAAAGACCGGCAAAATCAAGTATTTCCTGGTCCCAGCTGAGATCATGAATATTAAAGATCCCTGTTCCCGAAGCTGATGCTAGAGAAATTGCCCGGCTTTTAGTTAATTTCTCAAAAATATATTCTGGTTTAGATGAAAGATAGATTTGATCCACTTTAAAGCTGCTTTTATCTAAATTCATAAACTTCCAGAGAGGATAAATACTGTGCACAGGACAGCCTGTTTTTTGATATATCTTTTGAGCTAATTTTTTCTTTTTTCTGTACTTTGACACTGTCTCACCGGCAGAGGTATCAGCCCAGGTTAAAATCTCAGTCAGGGGCTTTCTATCCTGATCTAAAAGCAGGAAGCTGTGCCAGGTGCTGACCAGAGTTATTAATTCTATCTTGTTTTTTTCTGCCTGAGTCAGATCATTAATTAACTGCACAGCAGTCTTGATAATAAAATTATATAAAAGCTGGGCTGACTGCCTTTCCATATCTCCAGTCGTCTGCTCATAATTTTTGCTTAGATTTTTAATAATTCCCTTTGCCCGGGAAAACAGTGTCACTTTAACAGCTGAAGTACTAAACTCCAGAGCCAGAATGTACATTTTTTACCTCCTCAAATATCAATATTAAACTCCAGAGTAAGCTGCAAAGCCGCCGTCAATTGGGATAATCGAACCATTTACAAAAGAAGAGGCATCTGAGGCCAGCCAGATTACAGCTCCTATTAATTCTTCCGGACTGCCGTAGCGGTTCATTGGCGTATTATTTTTAATCTTTTTACCTCTTGCGGTTTCCTCGCCGGTTTCCTGATCAATCAGTAAATACTTGTTTTGAGTTGTTAGTAAAAAGCCGGGAGCAATTGCATTTACTCTTATTTTTTCCGAAATATTTTGATTTAGATAAACCGCAAGCCACTGGGTAAAATTACTGACAGCAGCCTTAGCTGCAGAATAAGCAATGGTTTTAGTCAGGGGACTGATAGCTGCCATCGAAGAAATATTTATAATACTCCCCTTCTCATTATTTGCAATTTCTTTTCCAAAAACCTGAGAAGTTAAAACAGTGCCTAAAAAATTAAGATTAAAGACCCATTTTATGGCATCCTCAGGCAGATCAAAAAAATCAAGCTCTTCACTGGTAGTTGCTTCTTTTTTATTACCGCCTGCCCCATTGATCAGAATATCCACTCTGCCAAATTCAGCTAACACTTCCTCTCTGGCATTTTTTAGACTCTCTTTATTTAAAACATCAGTTTTGACAGCTAAAACCTCACCGCCATTTTCTTTAATCTCAGCTGCTATCTCCAGGGCAGGCTCCAGATTAATATCTAAAAGTCCTATTTTCGCTCCCTGTTGAGCAAGTTCCAGCGCAATTTTGCTGCCTAAAACTCCACCGGCACCGGTTATTACCGCAACTTGATCTTTAATATCAAAAATATCCATTTTAAACCTCCTAATTTTCTCGCTAAATTTAATCTGTTATCTCCAATCAATCTTTTCTGAGCCTGAGTCCAGTCCTCTCCTAATTTCAGGCCAATCATTTGCATCCTAATTCTGGCTAATTTTTTATAAATCCCGGGCTGTCCAGAGACCGGTTGTCGGGTTGTCAATATAAAATACTCGCTCAGCGTTGATCAAATTATTGAATCCATAATCAAACTGCGAAATTGGGTAGCGGGCAAGTGCTTTATCCAGGGGCAGACAACTGTGATTTACCCCCTCTACTTCCTCCCGACTCAATTTATCAGTGGCAAAAGTGACTTTAAACCTGCCCTCAGTTGAGCCATGGATTAAGTGTGCTGCAGCTGATAAATTATTTTTTAAATCAGCATTATTCTCGACTTCCTGCCTGATCTGCTCACTACCTCGATATCCATATTTTCTAATTAGCTGATCAACTTCTTCGTATTCTCCAAATTCCTTTAAGCCGGGAGCGATTACAATTAGCTCCCCTCCGTCAGCAATAGCCAGTCTGGTTCTATAAATTGCCTTACAGCTTAACCAGGTTGATTTAAATTCTTTTTTGTCCATGTAAACAACTACCTTTTCCAGCGGCTCGGAGACTTTAGTTATATTGTGCTTCTGACTTAATTTAACCGCCCACTTAAATATTTCTTTATCCCGACCAATATAAAGACCCAGCAGATCAGTCGTTCCGGTCTCTTTATTAACTTCGGTAGAATTAACAGTTAAAATATAATCAACATTTACATTTTTTAAGAAATGTTCTTCTGCATAATCATATAATTTGCGGACAGGAGTCTCCCCTCTGCCAAGTAAACGCTCTATCCCATAAACAGCACCCAGATAGTGAGAGATATTTATCATTTCTGCGCCACCACAGCCGACAAAAATATTTTTGTTGAAGTTTGACATACCAACAACCCCGTGGGGTAAAACCTGACCAACAGAGATTACAAGATCATATTCGTCATTGACCAGTCTTTTATTTATTTTGACTTCAATTGACCTCTGCAGCTTCCCCTCAGAAATATTTTCGACAAAATCAGCGGGGATTTCTCCTATTTTCTGAATTTCATTTTTAAAGTCATGAACCAGAAAATTATCAGGTGGAATCTCCTGGCCAAACATATCTCTTATTTCCTGTTCGGTCATTGCTTTATGGGTTCCCAGGGCCGGCATAATATCAACTTGATAATCAGCCTGCAAAAGATTATATAATTCCCTGGTCAGTCTACCCGAACCCGAGTGTTTCCGGGTATAATCAGGTGGTACAATTAATATCCTGTCAATATCAGAAGCAATTTGAGCTGCATATTTCCTTAACAGTTCTTTTTCTTCTGCAGTCGATATTCTGTTAGAAACAGTTTTTCTTTCCAGGGCGAAACTTTTATTATTAATTTTTAACACCTCCTGCTGAATTATTCTCTAACATTGCAATTAAATTTCTGGTGGCTGCAGCTGCCATTTTCTCCACTGCCTCTTTTGTATTGGCACCCATGTGGGGAGTCAGCAGAAAATTATCAAGTTCTAACAATTGATGTTTACCTGGAGGTTCTTCCGAAAAAACATCACAGGCTGCTGACTCAAGCTCATTGTTTTTCAGTGCCTGATATAACTCAGCTTCATCAATCAGACCTCCCCGGGAAGTATTGACCAGCACAGCATCACCTTTCAGGAGGGAAAGTTCTTTTCTGGAAATGAAATTTTGGGTTTCCTTATTTAAGGGTAAATGCAGCGAAATAAAATCTGCTTCCTGCAGCAGTCTATCCTTATCCAGCATCTGCAGCTTATATTTTCTGATGAATTGACTATCATCAAAATAGGGGTCATAGACTTTGATAGACTTAAATATTCCAGCAGCTCTTTTTACTACTTCTCTGCCAATTTTTCCACAGCCAATTAAACCTAAAGTCTTGTCAGTCAGTTCTACTCCTTTGATCCGCTTCCACTCCCCTTTTTTTACGCTTTTAACTGCCTGAGGCAAATTACGGGCAGCTGCAAAGATCAGACCCAGAGCTAACTCTGCTACAGAAACATTATTGGTGCCGGGAGTATTGTCCAGTTTAATGTTTTTCTCTCTGGCAGCTTCCAGATCAATATTATCCATTCCCACCCCATATTTAGAAATTGCTCTGAGATTGGAAGCATTTTCAATTACCTTGCTGCTGATTGGATCAATACCAATTATGATTCCAACCACATCTTCTGCTAAATTGAGCATCTGTTTTTCAGTAAAAGTTTTTCCGGTATCATTAAAAATCGGCTGATAATCTCCCAGCAGCGGCATCATTTTATCTCTAATTTTGTAATATGATTTTGGGGTAATCAAAATTTTTTCTGACAACTTTATTCCTCCTATAGGTTATTCCATTTGTTTTTCTATTTAATGACTAATCCATTAGAAATCCACCATTGACATCAATTATTTCGCCAGTGATAAAACTGGCAGCATCTGATAAGAGGAAACTTACAGCTCCTGCAACATCTTCCGGCTGTCCCAGCCTCTTAAGTGGAATCTCAGAAATTATTCGCTTTCTTTTTTCTTCCGACCATTCTGAACTCATATCGGTTTCTATTGCATGGGGAGCAACTCCATTAACTGTAACATTATAGGGAGCTAAATCTCTGGCAAATGTTTTAGTCATTCCATCCAGGGCTGCCTTGGAGGGACCATAGCCTGGAGCAGAAGTTATATCTCCCATTTTGCCAGCTATAGAAGAGATATTTACAATCCTTCCCTGCTTCTGTTCTTTAAATTGAGGCCGTAAATATTTGCAGAATAGAAATGCACCTCTGGTATTTACTGCAAAAACCTGATCCCAGTCAGAGATACTTATTTCTTCTCCTACTCTTCTTTTGATAATCCCCGCATTATTTACCAGGGCCTCAATCTGACCGTATTCTTCTATAACTCCCTTAACCACTCTTGCAACATCTTCTTCCCTGGCTACATTGCAGTGTTTAAATCTGTACTCTCCCTCAAAATCAGAACTCTTTTCTTCTAATTTCTGACCTTCATCCTGATTAATGTCACATATTACTGCAGTAAAATTATTTTCAACCAATCGGTCAGCAATTGCTCTTCCAATCCCATTAACAGCACCTGTTACAATTGCAACTTTAGTTTCCATTTAAATCTCCTTTCTTAAGCTTAAATTAGATCTTAATCTCAAATCATCTTAGTTAAAAATCAAATTCGGTAAAAATATTACTAATTGAGGAAAAAACACTAACAAGATTATGACTGAAAATAATGCTAATAAAAATGGATAACTTTCTTTCATATATTCACCAACTGAGCATTCCATCACCGAGCAGACTGAGTACATGGCAACTCCAACCGGAGGTGTTAACAATCCCATGGCACAGATTATAACCATCACTACTCCAAAATGTACAGGGTCAATTCCAATTCTGGTAATTACAGGCACCAGAATTGAGGTTAAAAGCAAGATTATAACTGTTGAATCAATGAACATTCCCAGAAAGAATAAAAATGTGAGGATTATTAAAAATATTACCTGAGGACTGTCGCTAATATTTAATAAAAAACTTGTTAAAATAACAGGTATTCTGTCCCAGACAATTCCGTAGCTAAATAGTGAGGACAGCGATATTAAAAAGATGATCATTCCTACATCACCAATTGTATCCTTAACCGAATTGACAAATCGCTGCCAGCTCAGTTCTTTATAGATCAGGACTCCAATTACAATTGCATAGACTGCTGCAAATGAGCCAGCCTCTGAGGGAGTCATTAAACCAAATCTTAAACCAACAATTAAAATCACCGGAAATAAAAGGGCCCAGATGCTTTTAATAAAAGTTGGTATAATTTCATCAATCGAGGCCATTTCTTCTCTTTCTGGAGCATAGCCTTTTTTCCTGGAGGTGATAGTAACAGCAATCATTAAAAAAGCCATCATCATTAATCCAGGCACAATTCCACCTGTAAAAAGTCTTCCAATTGAGATTTCACCAATGTTTCCATAAAGCACCAGACCAATCCCCGGAGGAACCGCGATACAAATCAGGGCTGAAAAACCAATAATTGCAGCTGAATAGCCTTTTTCATATCCCTTTTTTGTCATATCCGGCCCCAAAATTCTGGCCTGCATTGAAGAATCGGCAATTGCAGATCCGGATACTCCTCCCATTAAGGTACTTAATACTACAGTAACCTGAGCCAGGGTTCCATATAAATGGCCGGCCAGTACTGACGCTAAATCTAATAATCTGCTAGTAATTCCTGTATTATTTAATAAATTTCCGGCCAGCATAAACATGGGTATTGCCAGCAGAGTAAAGCTCTGTGTTTCTGATAAAACTAATTGAACTGGCATTGTATAGGGCAGTGCCGGTTCCTGCATGAAAAAGAAAAACCCGGAAATTCCAATTGCAAAAGCAACGGGCATCCCCATTATTAAAAATAATGCAAATATAATTATTACTTCCAGCATTTATTATCTTCCTCCTAAATTAATCACTTAATTGATCTACCTTTTCTTTATCTTTCATTTTAAGAGATGCTGCCTCTTTTGTTTTATAGACCTGACGCATTTTATTAACTGTGGAAATTAATAATAAAATTGAGCCAATGGGTACACTGAGGGTTGCCCAGGCATAACTGAGCTCCGGGATCCCCTGGAATGTTCTAAATCTCGTATTATAGGTCTGGATAAAACCAAATCTAATTAGATAGCCCAGAAAAACAACAATAATTAAGTAATTTGCTAAAGTAATATAGTACTGAGCTTTTTCCGGAAGTTTTAATACTATAAATTTTACACTTAAATGTCTATCCTGCCGCATCGCAACATCTGCACTAAAAAAAGCTGCCCAGGCAAAAAGAAAAGCAGAAATATCAATCGCCCAATTTAAAGGATGCCCTACTGCCCTGCCGATAGCGGACAGAAACACAATTATCATAATCAAAACTAAGAATACTCCTGAAATTATTTTTTCGACCTGACATATTTTATGATAAATATTTTTAGCAGTCTCCAACTATAAACCTCCTTAAGAACCCCGGCCAATTTTGACCGGGGCCAGCCTTATTAATTTTTACTCTATTGCTTCCATTTCTTCATAAATTTGCTCTCGCTCATCCATCAAATCTAATTCCTCATAGGCCTGCATTCCGGCTTCTCTAAATGCTTCCAGATCAACATCTTCCACAATAGTCATTCCTTCTTCCTGCACAGTCTGCTTTATTTCTTCAGTCTGTTCGGCTAATTTGCGGGAAGTTTCCAGACCGGCTCTATTGGACTCTTCAACTAAGACCTCCTGATAAGCTTCGGGTAAGCTCTCAAACCACTGATTACTTACAACCTGAAAGTTAACTAATAAAAAATGTCTGGTTTCATTTACATAATCTAAAACTTCAAATAAATTTCCAGCAGGAATATTACTGTAAACTAACTCTGCTCCATCAACAGAACCCTGCTGAATACCTGTATAGATATCACCAAAATTCATTGCTGTCGGCACAGCACCTAAAGCCTCAACCGACTGATGCCAGATTGGTGCAGGGGGTGTCCTGATCCTTAAACCATCCAGATCCTCCGGACTTCTGACAGGTTCATTTGTCATAAAATGCCTGAATCCCTGAACCCAGGAGAAGGAAAGAATTTTAATTCCATATTCTTCTGCCAGTTCTTCTTCCCATTTTTGCATTGTCGGTGTCTGACGTAATTTTTCTACATCTTCTATTGTGTCAACAAAATAAGGAGCGTTAACCACTGCCAGTCCGGGCACATAACTGCCTAACCTTGCTGCATCAGTATTCCAGGCTATAGGTACTCCAGATCTCAGCTGTTCCAGAACATCTTCCTCTACTCCTAATTGCGAACTGGGAAAAACCTCAATCTGCAAATCTCCATCAGTTCTGTTTTCTACCCTTTCTGCCATGTTTACAAAACCTTCGTGAAAGGGATGGCTTTCATTTAGAACATGCCCATATCTTAATGTATACTCCTGGGCTGAGGCTGAAGCGGTGAGAACCAAAAGCAGTGATACTAAAACTACTAAACTCAAAATTTTCTTCATAATTTAAAATCCTCCTTATTATTTTGCAAAATCAATCCCAATTGTGGACTTTTAGAACAAAAAAAGAGACCGGGAAAAATAAATTTCCCGGCCCATGGCCCCAGGTTAGTCTTCTTATTTGACTTTTTTGATCTGTATAACAAAATTTTCTTTTTGCCCTTTGACTAAAACCTTTTGATGTTTAAAAAGTTTATATATCTTATCTCCAGGTTGAAACTTCACTAAATCTGTCAGCTCTTCTTTATAATTTTTACTCAAAAAAGATCCCTCCCGGGAACCACCAAGACTAATTAAACCGACTGTTTGAAAGATTCTGATTTTTGAAACAAAAAGGGGGTCTTTAAAATTTACACCCTTCAACGAATGTGATATAATTATTTAGTATTAACCCTAACAGAACAGCGCCAACTGAAATCTGTTACCCTTTTTATCTAATCTACTATCAATATTTAATCCCTCCTTTGTCTGCAAAAAGAGCAAGGGATAACTCTGTCCATTTATTGTTTCTGGACTTTAGTTTATAATTATCACATTTCAAGTTTATTATAGTTCTAATTTAGAACAATGTCAAGCTATTTTTATAAGTTTTTTTGTTAATTTTAATTATTCGACAAAATTGGAGGAATTTTTTATGACTTTCGGTGAAAACCTCAAAAAAGCTCGCAAAAATAAAGGTTTTACACAAAAAGATCTGGCAGAAATCGTGGGAATTAAACGCTCAACCATTGCCGGCTATGAAAGCAAAGATCAGGAACCAGCTTACAAAGTACTGAAAAAAATTGCTAAAGCATTAGACTGCAGCATTGATACCCTGCTTGCTGTTGATTATGATAATTATAAAGTAAGTGAAAGTAATGTAACTAAAGAAATACTACATAATGATCAACTTAAATTATTATTTAACGAAATACGAGAGATGTCTAATGACAAAATTGAGTTTTATAGAAATTTGATCAAATTTATTGAGTCTGAAAAAAATGAGTGAGTTTAGTAAAAGAAAACTCCTGTCAGCAATCGTACAAATGACCAACAGGAGTTCTTAATTATCTATTCTTTTTAGTTTTACCCGATACAAATTAAATAAGCTGATGTATCCAGTTTATAAGTCTTTAATTCTTTTCCCATACTTTTGAGCCAATTTTTTATTATCTGCATCTGCTCCATCTATATTACCACTTTTATAAACTGGTATTTCCAGATCTTTTTCTTTCATAATTGCAATGACTTCGGCAATAATACCATTAATAATATAGGAAGCTGCAATAGTGGAAGCCGGAACAGCCTTTGTTATTTCAAAATCTATTACTGCATCTCCATAAGGAGTATGGTTATCAAGCACATAATCTGCCACTTCAAATAATCTTTTCCCACTCTGATGTCTGGAGTCATTAGCTTTAGAATATTCTAGAGAAGTAAGAGCAATTACTTCTAAACCTTCTTTCTGGGCTTTAAGAGCTGCATCTATAGGGACAGAATTACGGCCAGAATTGGAAACCACCACCATTAAATCTTTTTCCTGCAGCTCATAATTATCTAGAATAATCTCTCCATAAGCTTCTAAACGCTCCATCTTAGTGCTTTTAATAGCACCTTGATCCAGCATAACTCCCGAGTCAAAAATTGGGCTCATAACTGCCAGTCCTCCAGCTCTGTAAAAAACTTCTTCTGCCAACATATGAGAATGACCTGAACCAAAAACATGGATTATACCCTCATTATTAATTGTTTCTACAAACTTTTCTGCTATTTTCTTTACTTTATCTCTTTCATTTTTATCGATTGCTTTTATAATCTCAGATATTTTTTCACTATATCTTGCAAAAGACATTATTCAGCCTCCTTTTCAAAATTATTAACTATCTTCACTATTTTAGCTGCTATACCAGTGATTAATTTTTCGCCTTTTTCTTTAGTTGCCAGTGTCGGATCACCCAGAACAGCTTTAGCAGTAATCTTATCCCAGGGTACAGAATAACTGCCAAAATATTCAGGAATTTCTGGGGTATCTGCTTCTGCCCTGCTCATGTCTACTAAGTTACTATTTATCTGAAGCATCATTGAAGTTTCAATCTCTTCAGCATGAAGATAGTCAGGATGAACCCTTTTGCTTTTAATGTACTTTTTTTCTAAAGATTTAAGCCCAGGATGAGTAAAACGTAAAACTTTGAGGTCGTATTTGTCATTAACTAATCTTTCCGCAGTTTTCAGTGCTGACATATTACCAAAATGAGCATTAATAATTATTAACATCTCCACTCCATGATGATCTAAACTTTCAGACAGATCATCAATCATAGAAATAATGGTTTGATTACTCAAAGAAATAGATCCTGGAAAATTACGTAAAGACCAGACCTGGCCATATGGGATGATCGGCAATAGTAAAGCATCTAATCTTTGGGCAGCTATTTTAGCAATTTCCTGAGCGATATAATTATCTGTACCTAATGGGAGGTGGTATCCATGAGCTTCAACCGCTCCTAAAGGCAGTATAACTTTTTTATTCTTTAATTCTTTTTCTGCATCTTTCCAGCTCATTGCTGATAATCTATTCATTAAATCACATCCCTAATTAAACAAATCGTTAGTCTGCTCAAAACCAAAACACATTACTTTATAAAAATTCGAAATCTTATTACCCCGGAAGAAAAGAGGGCTTTAAAGCCCTCTCGTACTATGTTTAAGTAAAAATACTCATAATCCATTTTAAAATAGAACCAAAGACGAACATATCTGTATCTCCACCCCAGAGTATGAATTCAGTTACTGTATCAGGAATAATATATTTGATAAATACTGCCTGACCAAAAGTGATAATCGCTCCTACAACAACACCTGCAATAACAGCGCCTTTTACTCCACCAGTTTCATTACCAAAAACTCCAGCCCCTGCGGCGTGAAAGAAAATAGCGATCATTGGCGGAACAAATACATAAAAGCCAGTTGCTCCCATAATTAACATAATCACAGCCATGGTTACAAAAGCTGCTGCGAAACCAATAATTGTAGCAGCCGGAGCATAAGCATAGGTTACAGGAACATCAAGAGCCGGTTTTGAATTAGGAACTATTTTTCTAGATATCCCCCTGAAAGCAGGAACAATTTCCCCGATTAAGAGTTTAACTCCATGCAGCACTACAGCAATTCCAGCTCCAAAACGAAATCCTCTTAAAATGCCAAAAACAATATGATTCCTATTGCCAGCATATGTTCCTACGAACTCAGAACCTGCCAGAAGAGCACCTAAACCATACATAACTCCCATAACTAAAACAATAACAACATTACTATCTTTTAAAAATCCAAAGCCTTCCGGCATTTTTAAATCTTCAGTATCGTTTTCTTTATTGCCAAAGTATTTTCCCAGAACTGCCCCCAGCCAGGCACCAGTTGAGAAAGTGTGTCCTACAGCAAAATTATCTTTACCCGTAAAACTTTTTACATACTTCTGTAAGTAAGCTGGTTGTAAAGTCCAGTAAGCCCCAAGCAGAATAGCCCCACTAATGATCATCCACATCTGCGAAACTCCCTGACCAAAAACCTGAACAACTATTCCTGCATAAACAAAACTAACCCAGAACATCATATGACCTGTCAAATAAATATACTTATGTTTTGTAATTCTAGCTAATAAAACATTGACTAAAAATCCAAAAGTCATAATTAGAGTGACTGCTCCACCATAGCTGCTTAAAAATTCATTTGTTGACATTCCACCAACTTGAGCGCTCTGGGTCATTCCAAATACTTTTTGCCAGATCGGACCAAAAGCTCCCAGAGAATTGCTGATTAAGGTTGATCCTCCTTGGATAATCATAAATCCCAGAATAGTCTTTACAGTTCCAGTAATAACCTCGCTTGCTCTTTTTTTCTGCAGTAAAAGACCTATCAGGGCAACTAACCCAATCAAAGTTGCCGGTTCTCTAAAAATATTATTAGCAATCCATCTCGCTACAGCAACTAAACCATCCATAATATTACTCCCCCTTTTTTTCTAAAAAATTTTGTATCTTTGATTTTATTTCTTGATTATCCATAAAATCAGAAACAGTAATCACAGGTACTTCAAAACCTTCTAAAGCATCTTCATGGAATTCTCCTGCCAAAATCAAATCGGCTCCAGAATTTCTGGCTGTACTTATATTATCGTTATCTACATCAGCATCAAGACCAAGTTCATCTACAACATCCTGGACATTCATTTTAAGAATAAGACTGCTGCCCTGTCCTGCTCCGCATACTGTCAAGATCTTCATTACTCTCACCTCCCCTATCATAGTTTTCAAAATAGGAAAGCAGTTCTTTTTTAGAACCAACTTCCTTTATATAATTGACATTTTTTTTATCTTTTAAAAACTCAGCCAGTTCACTTAACATCTGGGTGTGAGTACTGTCATCAGCAGCACAAAAACTAATCACTACCTTTACCGGATCATTTTTAGAATGACCGAATTCAACAGGTTCTTTTAACGTTAAAAGACTTAAACCATTTTTCTTTGCTCCTTTTTCCGGCCGGGCATGGGGTAGAGCAAGTCCTGGAGTAATTACAATATATGCTCCTTTATCTTTTACCATTTCTATCATAGCATCAATATATTCTGGTTCTATTAAATCATTAGCTTCTAAAATACTTCCAGACTTTTTTATAGCTGCTTCCCAGTTTTCAGCTTTAAAACCTAAATTTATATTATCTTTAGTTAAATATTCTGAGATCATCATTTACCCTCCTAAGCCTGCTTAAACGGCAAAAAACTTTTTGGATTATCAATAAATATGTTATCTATCTGTTCCTGGGTAAAACCCTCTCTAAGCAGCCGGGGAATAAATTTATGCTGGATATATTCCCAGCCCGGTCCGCCTCCATAGGATTTTAGATAAGACTTTCTTCCCATATCATTAGAAATAAACAGCTGTTTTATAAAACCATCATCTACTAATTTTTTCAAGGTATCTATTCGATTTTGATCTGCATAATATTTAATTTTAGAAGGACCATCATACATAATATTAGCGCCTCTTTCCAGAGCCTGCCTGTGGTATCCATAATCTAAATTTCTATCCATGTGAATTAAAAGTACTCGCGAAAGATCAACACCTTCTCTTTCAAAAATGTCTAACTGTTCCAGTCCCATAGTTCCCATTTCAGTATGAGTCTTTATTGGAGCTCCTGTTTCTAAATGAGCATTTGCAACAGCTACAAAAGTTTTTTCTTCTGACTTAGTTATTCGATTGTAATCACTACCTGCTTTCAAAATAGCTGCTTTCAGGTCTGTTCCATCTATACCTACTGTTACTTCTCGAATCAGAAGTGCTGTTAGTTCATCAACAGAATAATTATGGACCCAGTCTTCGAAAAAAAGACCCCGATTAAAACCTGAAGTAGCAAGGATCTTAATGTTTGTTCTATTTGCTATTTTAGCCATCTGATCAATGTTTCTTCCATAATCTATTGTGGTTCCATCCACAAAAGTATTAACTTCTGTTTTCTCTAATCTCTTCAGCTCTTCCACTGCCTTACGGGGACTGTCAAGAACATAATCCGGATCTTTTTTAACTCTTAAATCAGGTGGGTCAGTAAGTAAATGCTCATGCATTCTGACAAAGCCCAGCTCATCAACATCAATTTCTCCAGTTAAAGTATTAATTTTTGACATAAAATGAATCCTCCTTTTTATATTTTAAGATGTCTAACACTTTCTGATTATCATCAGTAGAACTTATCGCACTCCTTATTCTGCTATTATATAATTTATCTATCAGGCTACTTAAAGCCTTAACATGCTGTTCTTTATCCGGAGAGGCAAAGGCAACTACAATTTCTACAGGATCGTTCTGAGAATGATTAAATTTGACCGGGCTTTTTAAAGTGATTAGAGAGATACCAACTTTTCTGACCCCCATCTCTGGAGCCGCGTGAACAAGTGCAACACCTGGAGTTATTACTACATAAGGCCCTCTTTGCTCAATGTTCTCGATCATACTTTTTATATAATTCTCAGACACTACCCCTAAATCTGAAAGCAGTTTACCACTTTTTTTAACTGCTCCTCTCCAGTCTTTACACTTAACTTTAGCTCTTATTAAATCAGGATTTAAAATATCAGTTAACTCCAGGTCTCTGCATTCCTGTTTATCAGCAGTTACTTCTTCTTTTAAGTGCTCTTTAAATAATTTTCTTAAATCATTTTTTAAATCTTTTTCTATCTGAAGTTTGTGATTGTATTTCAATAATTCTACTATCTCATTAGTTAGCTCACTTATATCTAGTTTTACATTTCCTTTCAGGTTTTCAGGTTTTATAATGTTTTTATTTTTTGGGTAAATATTCTTATTAAAAATATTTATAATATAATTTTCTATATTTTTTATATCTGCTTCTTTTAAAAGTGGATTAACCTGAAGATTATCAATTCCTATCTCTGGTAATTTAATAGTAGAAATTATAAGATCTAGATTTTTTTCGAAACTCTCAATTTCTATATCATGGTAAGAATAAGTATTAATTATTTTAAAATTAGCAAACTCATTTTTTAATCTCTCTGCCAGAATTTTAGTTGTACCAATTCCAGTACTGCAGACTAGAGCTACTCTTAATTTATTATTAAGTTTTGATTTAACATTTCTTCTTTCTAATGCAGCTCCAATATGCATCGCAATAAACCCGATTTCTTCTTCACTTATTTCTCCAAAAATTTCTGTCTGGATTACTCCAGCAGCTATCTTAGAAGCTCGGTAAATCTGAGGATATTTTTCTTTAATATCTGCGACTAATTGATTTTCAATATTAAGATCATATTTTATTCTATTTAAAGTAGGTTTTAAATGAAGGGCAAGTCCATAAATTAACTCCAGATCATTAGTTAATTCTAAATTTAAGATTTTAGCAGCAATTTCGACCAGCTGATAGGTTAAATCTAATAATTTATCATCAAATAATTTATCAGCTTTAAAATCAAAGTCACCCCGTTGGCGGAACTTTGCTCCCAGAAGATGAAGAGTAATATAACCAATTTCTGATTCCGGGATTTCTATTTCAAATTTCTTCCTCAGCTTTTTTACTATCTCTTCTGCGGTTTTAAATTCCTCTTTATTCTTAAGAATTAATAACTGTTTAGAATTCATATTAATATCTTTATTTTTAATAATTCTCTGCAGAGCAATTACTATATGAAGGATTAAGGCAGAAAATGCAGCATCAGTAAAAGAATAATCTAAACTTTTTTCAGTTTCTCTAATAATGTTTTTTACAAACTTAACCTGAGCAGAATTAATAGAATTTAATAAGTCACTATAAGAGTCAATAAAAGACGGTAGACTTTTATTATTTTCAAATTGATTAAGAATATCTATCAGTTCATCTTCGCTGCTGCTTTCTTCCAGGTAATCAAAAACCGCTTTGCGCCAGTTATTTTCATTACCTCTAATTTCTATCCCATAATTGGGTCTGCGGACTAATTCCAGATTTCTTTTTTTCAACCAGTTTTCTATCTGGTCTAAATCTCTAATTATCGTTCCTTCGCTGACATCTAAGTTTATTTCAAATTCTTTGATGATTATTGGCTCTTCTCTAACCAGTAGTTCTTTTAAAATAATTTGCTGTCTTTCTTCTGGAGTATGAAGCAGCTGGTAATCTACTTTGAAATCTAAAATATCAGTTATTTTATCTTTATCATTACTTTCAAGATAGATACCTACTCCCTGTTTACGATACATTTTTAATCCTTTTTCTTTAAGCCAATCTTCAATTTTATCTAGATCATATCTTATCGTTCGAGTACTAACCGATAAGTCGGCAGCTAATTTTTTAACAACAAGAGGGCCGTCATTGCTAATCAGTTTTTTTATTATTTTACATTCCCTATTTTTTAACATTGTAAGCTCCCCTAATAAAAAAATAATAATTTTATCTATCAGCGTTTTCTAGTTATATTGTACCCCTATAATTATCCAGGTTCAACAGCTGATTACCACAAATCTTTTCCGAAAAAGTAGTGGCAAAAATGTAGTAATTAAAAAAATCTCACCTGTAATACTCTGGTGAGAGGAAATAAATATTTTTTTTATAATTATTTAAGATCTACTAATATGCAATATATAAAGCATGTTTTTCAAAGCACTAATTATTATTTTACCGTATAATTAATAATATAATGAATTTTCTAAAAAGGAGGTGCGGATTGTAAATTTTATATTACTAAAATATTAGGAGGTAAATTAAGATGCATGCAATGAGTAAGATTTTTATGATTTTAATATTAGTAGTTTTATTAATCTTAAGCAGCAGTCCATTTCTTTTTGCAAAAAACAACACATCTAATTTGAAACCTGGAGTAACTGTAGAACCAGATCCCACTTCTCCGACAGGTTATTACGCAACATTTATTTATGAGGATGAAACTGCAACAGCAACCAACGTTGAAATATATAGTGATTGTTTTTATCATTTCAAAATTAAAGACGGGTTTTTAATCCCCTATAAACCTGAAGATTATCAAGCAGGAATGTTTCCAGGTGGAGGAAGTGGTGATACCAAGTATTACATTAATATGAAAAAGTTAGACAACAATCTATGGAAGGCTAAAATACCCCTTTCAAGTGGTGCGTTTGTTTACAACTTTCGCATTACCAATCCAGATGGTAGTACAACTGAAAGATTGGATGATCCCAATAACCCAACCTTAACCAATACTGCTACAGGTATTTCAAGTTTATCCAGCATGGTCTATATTCCATACAATTCTGATCTGATGGGGAGTGGACCATGGCTAGATCGCTCAGTAGAAATTCCAAGAAAAGATAATAAAATTGGAACAGTAGAAACTGTATCTTATAAGGGTGCTGCTGGTCAAACTCGCGGACTTGCTATTTATTTGCCCTATGGATACAATCCAGATCGAAAAAAACCCTATAAAGTACTTTACTTATCTCATGGTATGTCTGGAGATAAACACGGTAATGAACTCCGCTGGATGAACGAAGGTGCAGTGGCAAATATTACAGATAATTTGATTGCAGACGGAGTCATTGAGCCTTTTATTGTAGTAAGTATGAATAATCAGGACTTTGATTGGGAATATGAGAAAATAGAAGAAGATCAGTTTGATTATATTATACCTTATATTAATGATAATTATAATGTTTACTCTACACCTGAAGGACGAGCTTATGCTGGTTTATCGATGGGGGGAATAACCACTAATCGGATGTATTTTTACCATGCTGATGAATTTTCTTATTTTGGTATCTGGAGTTATGCAAGTGAGGGAGAAGAAATAGAGAATATAGATAACTATAAAGAATTGAACTCTCCTTCGATAATGTTGGGAGCAGGTATTTGGGATTTTGGACTTTCTCCTGTAGCAAATTTAGCTTCAGAACTTACTAAAAAAGGAATCAATCACTCTATTCTTGTGGTGCCTGGTGCACATGACTGGGAAACCTGGCAGTTATTATATGCTGCTTTTATAGAAAACCACTTGTGGAAATAAGTAGATTTTAAAACAGTTCAAAAATAACTAAGTGACTAAAGACTTCATTCCTAAAGATCTTTAGTCGCTTAGTTTTTATCTAAATATGCTCCACCCTCATATTTTGAATTATTATAATCCATATACATTGTAAAAGGATAAGTCTTAAAGCTATCTGGTTTGCGATAAATTTTTTCTACTATTTTGACCTTTAAATCCGCATCATACCCACTGTCATCATATTCATATAATATATAATCATCATTTATAACTTCCTTAAAATCTGAAATAGGAGCAAGTAGAGTTGGACTATATATTGTATAGGGCGTCACTTTTCCAAATTTAAGTTTTAAATTCTTATCTGTAATATCCAATCTCCATCCACCCCAGTCGAACATTTTATAACCTCCAATAACTTTATGCTTAGAAAAATCAACTTCATTTAAGCCTATTAATTTAGACTTAAAAGTTTGATCTCCTTTTTCTACTATAATTTCCCTACCTTTAATTTGGGCCTTAACTTGGGGATTCAGATATTCAATTCCAGCCTCAGTTTTTTCTTTAAACAGAATATATTCATTTCCAGCAACAGTTAGATGTACTATTTGATCTAGATCTCTAAACTTAATTTCTTGCTCACCTTTAAAACTAAGAGTTCGCGAAGGGAGATAATTTAAAGTCATTTCCAGAGAATCATAATCTTTAATTAGATTATAATTGAGAGGGCCTGAAATATGCCAAAATAAGTCATCTCGCTCCTGGAAAACTATCAATTGATAATCATCAATTTTTGCTAATTCTAATTCTGAAAATTCGAGCTCTACAACATTCCAAATACTACGAGTTTTTTTCTTTTTGCTCTTAATTATTCTCTTTCCAATAGGAGCCCCTGGTTCAATCAACATCACTCTTAAATCAGCCAGAAGTGCACGTTCAGGATCTGCTTTCTCCAACTCTATCCTCAAATCAATCTCTGCCGAATCACCTGCAGCCTCTGTTATAAAAATAGTTATTGTTAATGCACAAATTATAACAAGACTAATTATCATAATATTTTTAAGTTTAATTAAGTTCTTCATTTTAAATTCCTCCAACTGTAACATCAACATAAAAACTCTTCATCTATTAATAAAAGCACAGATATTTTTGATTCTTTATCTCAAAAACCAATCCACTTCCAACTAACTTTAAAATTATTGATGTTAAATCTTTTTAAATTCATTTCAATTATCTTTCTTATTTTTAAAAAAAAGGACCTGAAAAACTAACACACATATACATATAATCTGCGTCAATTTATCAAGTCCTGACTGTAATATCAGCTATATATCCTATATTTAATAAAATATTTTATTGTAGATACAATTTCACATTTAATCGATATAAATATCAAATTCAATTTCACACAGGTTTTCAAATCATTAATTAAAGCATACTGATATTATTATATATTTACTTAGCAAATTCATCCATTAAACTTAGATATTCTTTCTTTTTTAATAAAGGCTGAAAATCATTAATTACCTTTTTCGCTTCAGCAGCATTATTATAAAGAAGATCAACAATTGTCATTGCTAAAGCTTTGATTGGTAAAATATATGCATCTTCATCAGCCTTAGTTTTAAAATCTCTTGTATGTAAATCCCCTGAAACTCCACCAAAAAATGGATGTAAAGCAGGCATTAAATGAGACACATCTCCAAAATCAAAAGAACCCGTAAAATCTCCACCGACAGTTATTTCTTCTTTTTCTACTAAATTTAAAAGATTAGATTTTAAAATTAAATCCAGGCCTTCATTATTTAAAAGAGGTAGATAACCAGGAATATCGGTAATTTTAACATCTGCTCCTACTGCCATTGCAGCAGCTTTAAGTGAACGATCTACTTTTTTATTAGCACTTTTTATTGCTTCAATATTTCTGGCTCTAACATAACTTTCCATCCTTACGTCTGCAGGAACAATGTTAACTATATCTCCCCCCTTAGTAATTATCGGATGAACTCTAACTCTATCTTTTTCAGCAAAGGTTTCTCGCTGCGCATTAATATTATTCATTGCTAAAACAGCTGCATTTAAAGCATTTATTCCTTTTTCTGGTGCTGAGCCAGCATGAGACTCTTTACCTATAAATTTAATTTTTTTACCAACAAACCCATTACCCTCTGGTGCAATTAGAGCTTTCTTTTGACCCAAATCGAGGGAATGCATCATTATTGAAATATCAACATCATCAAAACTACCTCTTTTTATCAATTCCTGTTTGCCGCCAAAATAATTTATTTTGCCTGATTCTCTTAATTCATCTCTAAATTCTAGTTCAATAAATTCTTCAGCTGGTGTAGCAATAAAATTGAGAGTTCCAGCTAATTCGGATTCCACCCCTGCTTTTTTAAAAGCTGCTGCAACACCATACATCACTCCCAGTTGAATATTATGACCACAGGCATGTACAGCCTTAGTCTCTGGGTCCGCATCAGGATGTTCCGTACAGATGACAGCATCTAATTCTCCAAGAACTGCTATAGTTGGGCCTGGATTTTCCATTTTCAATAATGCATTAATTCCAGTTAAATTTTCATGTTCTTTGAAATTAATTTCTAAATCAGAAAATGCTTTAGCAATTATGCTGGTAGTTTTCTCTTCTTTATAGCCAAGCTCAGGAGTTTTATAAATTTCTTCAATAATCTCAATAATTTTACTGCGGTTATCATTAATAACTTCAATTATCTTTTTCTTAATCTCATCTTTTTGCAAATATAACACTTCCCTTTCTAACTTTTCAAAGAATTATTAAATGATTCCCTGCATTTTAAGTACAAGATGAGCAACAATTGCAGAACCAAAATATGTACCGATAAATACTGCAACAGCAACGATAAATACCTTCCAGCTTAATTTTCTTAACTCCTCAATCTTATTTCCTACAGAAATCCCTGCATAAGCAAGAATTGGAGTTGTTGTACCTAAAAAATTAACTTCATTTGTATATTTTAAAAATAGTTCAGCTGTCGGCATAAAAGGCATGCTTAAAATCAAAGCAGTTAGTGAAGCCCAGGCAAATGCTGGAAAATGAAGATTAGGAAAACTGTCTTTAATCGTCAGAGCCAAAAATGAAATTAAAATAACTATTATCATTCCAGGTAAGGCGCTAAAAATAGATATCCCATAGCCAAATCTCTGACCAACTAAAATTAAAATGCCAACAATAATTAACATCTTTAAATAATCTAAACTTCTATCCAAGTTCAGGCTCATTATTCATCACCTCTATCTTTTCTGGATAAAATTGGACTTAGCTTATCATAAAGAAAATTAACCAGAGGCAGACCTAAAAAGATCACAGAATATAAACCAGTGACTCCAGTCAGCATATTACTTGTAGCTGCATAAGCTAAAATTTCATCTTTCATTGCTGGTACTGATTCTGCAAGTGCACCAGATGCAGCTGCCATCATTGATCCGCTTCCCATTCCGCTGGCCATTGCAAGAGCTAAAGGATGAAGACCTGTTGCCGCTGAAAAACCACCTAGAAGCCCAAAAAATATTGTACCAAAGACCGTACCCATTAAATATGTCCCAAGTACCCCTGTACCCTCTGGTGATGAAATCCCATATTTTTCCCCAATTACTCCCAGGGTTGGTTCACGAGAAATACTGGCTGTTGCACCAACTGCTTCTCTTTTCATACCTAAAATCAGAGCCAGCGGTAGAGCAATAAATATTGTACCTAAGTTTCCTATTTCCTG
This sequence comes from Halanaerobium saccharolyticum, assembly GCF_003259895.1. Lineage (GTDB taxonomy): Bacteria > Bacillota > Halanaerobiia > Halanaerobiales > Halanaerobiaceae > Halanaerobium > Halanaerobium saccharolyticum_A. The sequence continues at coordinate 69,564 of NZ_QLME01000001.1, forward strand.
CAGCAAGAATGCAGGTCCAGCTTTTACTACTTCAACTATATTAGGTCCAACCAGAGTTCCATATTTAACTCCCAGAGGCAGTAGAGCAATCATTACATAAGTGCCTGCTGTCTCAACTTCTTTCATAGAAATAATTTTTTTAAGAACTTTAATTTTACTACCCAAAAGATTTGGTGTAATCAGCATCCCAATAATCACAGCAAATAACATTGGTAATAAAACAACCTGACCTGGTCCAATTCTAAAGGTTTTTGTACCAAAAATTTCAGTAGCTACTACAATAAGCAATACTGAAAGAAATAGTTTAAGTAAAGAATTAAAATCATTTTTCTTTACTATATCTCTTTGATTTTCTTTATTAGTTACCATTTTAAAAACACTCCTCAACTTTTAAACTTCTCATATTTTTAATACTTAAAAAATAAAAAACCAGGCATTACTTAATCTAAACTTTTTATAACTAAAAAATCTAATTCTTCTCCTCCTCCCGTTATCTAGTTTTTAAAAATAGCTTATTATTGCTTGTATTTTAAGATTAATTTAACAAAGAGTCAAGTTATTCTTTTTATGATTAAAAAGAATACATGTATACTCGATATTTTATCGTATTAAAACGGAACTGTAGTTTTGCCGGTTCCTGCAGCTGCAATCACCTGATTATATTTTTTTAGCATCTATTTTTGGCTCATTCCTTGATAAATTAATAGTTATAGTTAGATCAAATTATATTTCATAAAATTTTAATCTGCAAGCTTTTCGACATTAATGTACAAAAAACTCCCACCAGAAAATTTGAATATATCTGGTGAGAGAAGATATAAATAAATATTTGTTTATTTCGGTCTGATTCAGTATAATTATAGTAGTCCTGGGATGCTGAATAGAAAACCGACTCTAAAAAAATAAAGATAGATTACTAATAAAGTTCTATTATAAGTTATTTTCAGCCTCATAAAAACTTATAAATTTTCTGACATTTGGGCCTATATTCTCCTCTTTTTTGGTTATAATTCCAATTTCCCAATTTGCCTCCGAAACTTTTAGCGGAATCTTGGTCAAATCATGATAGCGATCTAAATAAATTAATGAATCAACAAAAACAAATATTCCCTTATTTAAACTTACAAATTCATAGGCAACATTTAAATCATGATTACAGCGGCTATATACATCTGGCTTAAAATTAGCTTTTGCAAACTCTCGCTCCAGGACAGTCTGCATCCTAAATGTCTCATCTAATAGGATTAGTTTTCTATTTTTGATATCTACAAATTTCAACTCATCATTTTTAATCAGCGGATCCTCTTTATTAACTACTACTGCAAAATTATCTTGATATAAACTTTTAAAATTAAAATCCTCACTATTTTGTGGGTTAACTGTGATTGCAAGATCAAGATTATTGTTTAACACATTTTTTTCGCAGTCAATATCAGCAAATTCAGATATTTCGATCTCAATTCCAAGCTCTTTGCGGCTGTTTTCAATAATATCCTGAGCATTCAAAACCTGCAGAGTTCCAGGTGAAAAACCAATTTTTAGCTTCTTTTTTTCTTTCTCTGCCTTACTATATACCTCACTTTTAAAATCATCAAAATGTTTTTTCAGCCCTTTAGCTTTTGGGTAAAAATATTCGGCAAACTCTGTCGGACTGACCCCTCTGGAATTTCTCTCGAATAGTTTAACCCCAATTTCTTCTTCCAGTTTACTAATTTTTTGGCTTAGTGCCTGCTGAGTTATAAATAATTCTTTTGCAGATTTGGTTAGATTTTCATTCTCAAAAACTTTAATAAAGTATTTTAAATCATCGATATTCATAAAACCACCCTTAATAAAAAAACTTGTATGCTTTAATTATAACATACAAGTTTTTTAAGTGAAAATATTATTTATAACAATATTTATTATTTATAATTATCGTACATATCTGCAAGAATATTTTTGATTTCTGCTGCAGTTAATTCTCTGGGCACAAAATTATAACAGGCATCAGCCATCACCATATCTGCTGTATCTACCAATTCTTCTTTTCTAATTTCCAGTTCTGCAAAAGATTTAATTCCTGCTTTCTTTACAAATTTTCTAATTTCTGCAGCAGTTTTTTCAGCAATTTGGGAGTCTGATTCTTCTCCACTAAAGTTGATGCCAAAGGCTTCTCCCACAGTTTTTACCTTATCCGGCTTAATTTCAGCGGCATAAATCATAACTTCCGGTAGGGCTAATCCACAAATCACTCCATGGGTCAGGTGAAACTTAGCTCCAATAGAATGTGCCAGGGCATGCCCTAAATGAACTAAGGCATCATTAAAAGCAATTCCGGCAAAATTACTGGCCAACAGCAAATCCCCTCTGGCTTCCAGATTTTCACTGTCATTTAAAACAGTTTCTAAATTATTAACTACTTTCTCTATTGCATCTACTGCCATTAATTCGGAACGGGGATTGGGAACTTTAGCAGTAATCGATTCTGCTGCATGGGACAGAGTATCAATCGCAGTCTGTGCTGTTATCTCAGCAGAAAGAGAAGTTGTGTTTTCGGGATCCAGAATTCCAAGGGCCGCATTACCGATCACAGAATTTTTAGCATCATTGGTAGTATCTGTTACCACAGCTATTGAAGTACTTTCACTTCCTGTCCCGGCTGTAGTAGGGACCATAATAACAGGTACTCCAGGTTGATAAGTAGGGTCTCCAAAATATTGATTGATCGGGAGTGGATTATTTATTAGAATATTAATCCCTTTAGCAGCATCCATAGGACTTCCGCCTCCAACTGCCACAATCCCATCAACTTCTTCTTTTTTAGCAAGTTCTCCACCTTCATTAATTAAATAATCTGGTGGATCCGGAATTACTTTGTCAAAAATTACTACTTCTATTTGAGATTCTTTCAAACTCTTAACACTATTTTTAAAAGCAGCTGTTTTCTTTACTCCCTGATCAGTAACCAACAGGACTTTACTGCAGCCCAAATTTTTAGCTTCTGCACCCAATTGTTCTGTACTGCCATTTCCATAAATAATAGGACATGTCTGTGCATATTTTGACATAATTATCACTCCATTTTTTTAGGATATTAAATCACAACTCAGTTCTTTAATTATTTTCTTCAATAAATTCAGCTGCAAGTCGTGATGTTTTGCCAACCACTTCTCCACATTTTTCTGCATGATCTTCTATTTTAAAAAACTCTTCTGTATCCTCTAGATTAGTAAAATCAAATTCCTTTCCAAATAAATTTTTCTGGATGTTGGGACAGAGAGTTGTTCCAAATTCTTCTATAAATAAATCTCTAAACTTCATCATTTTAAGCTGGGCCAATTCTTCCTTTTCTTTAAATTCAGCAGTTCCTACTTCTTTAATTGAGGGATTAAACTTTAAACCAACTGCCAATTGAGCAGCTATATAGGCTCCACAACTTCCACTAGCAGCACCGCCCCCTCCAGCAAGATTTAAAGACGCATTTACTATATCTTCGGATATAAAATCAAAATAACTGCTTAATCCACAAAGTGTACTGCGTGAACAAACATCATCCCTGATTTCTGTTTCTCTGGCCTTTTTTTCAATCATGTCCAGTTCTTTTTCTTTCATTAGAATAAACCTCCCTGCAATATTATTAAATTAACTATATAGAACGAGCTGCCTTAAATCCACTTTCAACTGCATTTCTAATCCTGCCAACTTTATTTGCATCACCCAAAGTTTTGACATTTGAAAATTCTGATTTGATTTTAGCTGTCAGCTCATCATTTTCTCTTCTGCCCAGAGCTAAAATTAAATAATCAAAATCATATTCTTTAATTTGATCACTATCCATTAATTCAAAAACTGCTTTTCCATCTCTAACTTCAATTAATTTATGCTCTGGATACAAGTCAACTCCCAGTTCTCCTATAAATTTCATATGATCAATTAGATTTTGAAAATAAAGATCAGGACCAATCTCAGATTCCATTTCGAATAAACTTAAGTTATTATCTTTTTCTGCCAGTAGATGAGAAATCTCGATTCCGGTCATTCCAGAACCAATAACAGCAATTTTTTTATTTCTTAACTCAACTTTATCTTTTAAAATATCTTCTGAGCTTAATACATTTCCGGAATTAAGGCCTTCAATATCAGGGATAATTGGCTTTGATCCCTGGGCCACAAATACTGCAGCTGGATTAATTTCTTTTATGCTGGCTATACTTACTTTAGTATTTAACCGTAAATCTATATCTAATGTTTTGAGCTGCTCCTGATAATAATCTATTAACCAGGCTATCTTATCTTTTTTAGGCGGCCTTTTTGCTAATTGTAATTGGCCTCCAATCCTGTCTTCTTTTTCGAAAATAATCGGCTTATAATTATTTTCTGCTAAAACTCTGGCAGCTTCTAAACCTGATGGACCGGCACCGATAATTACTACATTTTCATCTTTTCCATCTTCACTTAACCCAGCATATTCAACTTCAGCAGCAGCTTTAATATTGACGGCACATTCAAACCCACCTGGTCTCTGATCAGCAGAAATTAAAGTTTCCATACAGCGCAGACAGGAAATACATTTTCTTATTTCATTTTCCCGATTAGACTGAGCCTTATTTGACCATTCTGGATCTGCAAGATGCTGTCTGGCAGACCCAATAAAATTAACTTTTTCGTCTTTAAGCAGCTGATCAGCATATTCGGGGTTTCTGATCACAGAAACGCCAATTACAGGAATCTCAATCTTCTTTTTTACTGACTCAGCCAGATTTATTTTCCAGCCCTCCTCAAAAGAAGTTGGTTCCCAGGCAGTGTTCATTGTTTCATAGATTCCAGAACTAACATCAATAGCGTCAACTCCTAATTCTTCCATTCTCTGTGCTATTTTTATACCTTCAGCTAATTTTAAACCGGAATCTGCTTTGCCGACTGTCTCCAAAAATTCGTCGACTGAAAGACGGACAATTAGAGGGAAATCTTCGCCACAGCGTTCTCTGATCCCCATCACAATTTCTTCCAAAAATCTCATTCTATTCTCAAAACTACCACCATATTCGTCATTTCGCCGATTGGTGTAAGGGCTTAAAAATTCGTTGATTAAATAACCGTGAGCCCCGTGAACTTCTACTCCATCCAGGCCAGCTTTTTTTACACGTTCTGCAGCATCAATAAATTTTTCTACCATCTCTTCTATCTGCTGCAGAGACATTACTTCTATTGGCTGATGCACAACCTCACATTCTACATCACTGGGAGCTAACATACCCTGATTCTGATTAATAACACTTACTCCCTGGCGTCCTGGATGATAAATCTGTGCTATCAATTTACTATCATACTGCTGGACAGACTCTGCTAATTTTTTTAAACCAGGAATAAACTTATCATCTGCTACAGAAATCTGATGGGTGTTTCCTCTACCCCTTTTGTCATCGACACAGGTAGCTTCGGTAACTATTATTCCAACTCCTCCTTTAGCTCTTGCAGTATAAAAGGCTATGTCTTCCTCAGAGACAGTTCCATCTGTATTTGCTAAATAGTTTCCCATTGCGGTCATCACAATTCGATTTTTACTTTTCATTGTTCCAATTTTACCACTGGAAAATAGATTGTTATACATAATATTCCCCCTAAAAGTTTTTTATTTCACTTTCTCAGTTCACTTACTATTTTAAAATACCTCCCAGAGATTGTGAAACAATTATCTATTGTAACAGCTACAACTAAAACAGGTGACAGCTTAAATTTAGTCATAAAAAATACCTGACAGTTTAAGTTTCAAAGTGTCAGGTCAGATTAATTTATTTAATGTACAAAAAACTCCCACCAGAAAATTTGAATATATCTGGTGAGAGTCTTCATTTTACATTATTAAATTTTTATATTTAATTTCTTTCATTTTTTATAACATAAATATCCTTAGTATTTCTGGTCACCTCATTATTAAGATAATTGCAGACACTTTTTATCTCATTAATATCCATTTTCAAAGCGGTCTGGCCCAGAGTTAAACGAACAGTTTGATCATAAATCATATTAAGTCTATCATCTATCTTATCAAGTCGATTATCCACATCGTTGAATCTTTCGTCTACCCTGTCAAGTCTGTCATCAACCTTGTTAAATCGGTCATCGAATTTTTCAAATTTTTCATCAACCTTGTCAAATCGGACATCCAATTTGTCAATTCTATGATCAAGATTATTAAACTTATCGCTAAACTTACCATCCAGTTGATCAATACGATTTAAGATCCTATCTAAAATTTCAGATTCGGGCATTTTTTCTACCCTCCTATCTTCGTATTCTCCATATATCAATATTATATCTTAAAATTATGGTGAGTAGCAAGTATTAAATAGTTTTAGATCTTACTTATTTTTTCAAAAAATAATTCTTTCGGCCCATAGTAACTGACCCACCCCACCAAATTAAAAGCAGTAATCCGCGGTATTTGACCTCTTTCTAAAGCACGTCCAATAACATTAGCCAGAGATCTTCTAAACATCTCAGTTCTGGAAGAATAAGATGATATTTTCCTGGAGTCAGTTACCATTCCGGCAAAATTATAATACAAATCCACAGTCGATATCTGCTGCAGCTGTTTTTCCATCCCATGGGGACTATCTGAAAACCACCATGCGGCACCCAGATAAACATTGGGAAAAGCTCGCGAGATAGTTGAAAGTGTAAACCAGTGAGTTGGCTCCATTGAATATAAAACTATATCCAATTGACTATCAAAGTGATTCAAAAAATATTTGATATTTTTAGCAATCTCAAGCTTATAAGTTGAAATATCGCCTCCATCTCCCTGAGTCTCATTTTGATTCAGGTATTCCCTGTATCCCCTGACTGTACCAATATGGAATTGAGTTACCCAGTCACTTTTCTGATTCATTTTTCCGATTTCCATTAATAGAAAAGCCTTAAAATCTTTAATTTCGTCTTTACTTAATGAAACCCCACTAAGAGCAGAAACGTAAATTTCTTCGGCCTGATTGAATTCAACAGGATAGGAAATCGGTTCAAAAAAACCGTGATCACCTGCTACACAGCCCAATTTTTCAAAATGATCATGTGATTTCTGTAGTGCTCTCATAAACCCTTTTAAGTTTGATATATCCTCTTCATAATTTTCTCCTAGTTGCTCAACACTTTCAAGCCATTCTGGTTCTTCCAGATTCATCACCGTATCAGTTCTCCAGGTAGGTAAGATTAATGGCCTCTCTAATTGTTTTCTTATCTGCTGATGTTCCTTCAGTAAGGAAAAAACATTATCAGTTGTACACATTATTTCCACATTCATTTGTTGTAATAACTTTTGGGGTTTAAACTCTGGTTCAGCAAGTATCCTCTTACTTTTTGCCCAGATTTTTTCTGCTGTGTTTTCTGATATATTTTCTTCTATCCCCAGCACTCTTTTTAAATCCAGGTGAATCCACTCATAGGTTGGATTTCCTGCAATCTCTGGAAATATTTTAGCTAAAGCCATCCATTTTTCCTTATTGGAGGCCTTACCAGTTATTTTTTCTTCTGGAACCCCTCTTTTTCTCATTAATTCCCAGACATAATGATCACTGGCTGCTTCAAGTTCCCAGATATCATGCCAGTTTTCATTGTTTAGTATTTCCTTTAAATCAGCATGATTATGAGCATCAACAATTGGTAGATCTTTAATAGAATTGTACAGGTATCTGGCTGAATCATTTTCAAATAAATAATTACTATCTAAAAATCCCATTTTTTCGCCTCTCTTTCTATTGTCGTTACGTAAAATCTAATTGTTTTTTTAAATTTCAATTAGTTATCTCTTTATATTCAATACAAAACAGCCTTTAAATCTTCTCGAGCTTTAAGATTTTCAAAAGCAGTTTTCCAGTCTTTTATTGGATATTTATTAGTAATAATCTTTTCTAAGTCTTTAAGGACTCCACTTTGGTATAATTTTAATAAACGATCCCAGGAATCAGGACGATGACTGACTGCACCTGTTACTTTAATTTCTTTAGTTACTATTTTTTCGAAATTAATATTCTGGCTGCTGGCATTAAAAAGTCCCAGTTCAATATATGAACCACCTTTTTTGACTAAATCAAAAGCTAAATTAACTACCTGTTCACTGCCAGCACAACCAAATACAGTCTCTGCCCCATACTTACTCAAATCGCTAATATATTTTTTAACATTTATCTTATCAGAATTAATTATATTCAAATTTAGTTTATCTTTAGCAATTTCAAGTCTTTTTTTACTACTTGATCTGCCAACTAAGAATACTCTCGCTCCTTTAAGTCTTGCCAGATAGGATGTGAATATCCCAAGGGGTCCAGGTCCGATTACAACTACCAGATCTCCAGGCCTAATTTTTGTTTTTTCTAAAGCATTTATTACACAGGCTAAAGGCTCTGATAAAGTAGCCAGATCTAAACTAATTTGCTCAGGCAGTTTATATACATAACGGGCTGGAACAACAATATAATCTGTATAACTGCCGCTAATTCCTTTTCTATCCAGACAGAGATTAGTATAGCCATCTCTGCAGTAAATACATTTTTCACACCCGGCAGAGCTCTCAGCGATCACTCTGTCACCCACATTTAAATTATTAACTTTTGAGCCTACAGCAACAATTTCACCTGAATATTCATGGCCCAAAATTATACTCTCTTTCTTTAATACAGGAGGATTTAAGTAGTCACTTAGATCTCCTCCACAGACACCAGTTCCATGGATTTTAATTTTCACCTGATCATCTTTTCTTATTTCCGGTTCTTCAACGTCAATAATCTCAAATGGATCTCCAGCTTTTGTTAATGCAAGAGCTTTCATTATTAAGGCCTCCTATTATGTTATTCTGAATTGTTATTAACAAAATTATTCAATCAGCTATTACTCTACAAATTTAAGCAGTCCCTGCATATAACCTATAGCATGAGCTCTAGCACAATAACTCAAACCTGAATCATTATCCATGATTGGAACATGATCAGAAATTATGAACCCATCAAAATTGAGTTTTTTAAGTAACGCTATTACCTCAGCTGGGTTATAATTCCCAGCCCCAATAAAAGCTTCTTTAAAGTCAGGAACAGTGCCCTCTACATCTCTAAAATGGATATAAATCACTTTATCCCGGGGAATAAAGTAGTTTATTGCTTCAAAGATATTTTTAGCACCACCTGTCATTTCCGAAAAAGTACCCAGACAAAGGTCAATTCCCCAGGCATCACTATCTGCTATTTCTTCTGCTCTCTTAAAACTTTCAACACTTCTAAATAATCTAGGGATGCCTCCAAGTTTCTCAATCGGTGGATCAGAGGGATGCAGCGCTAAGGTGACACCTGCATTTTCGGCAGTTCCAATAATATTATCAATTAAATAGCTGTAGTTTTCCCACATTTTTTCTTCACTTATTTCTTCAGCATCCATAATCCCACCCGTGATAATATTTTCACCCTTGACTGCTTCTTTTTTATTAAAAGCAGTAACTTTAGCTCCACCTCTTGTTTTTTGATAAGATGTTCGCCAGACAAATGTTGGCTCAAAATGATAACCTAAGATTGGGATTCCTGCTCGGCCTAAATTAGTAATGGTTTTCTTTAAATTTTTGATCTGCTGTTCTTTGCCCGGTAAATCCAGCATAATTTTATGATAAAATCTCAAAGGCACATTTTCTATCGCCTTTAACTTTAGCTCATGCTTTTTACATTTTTCTTTAAACTTAATTAAATCTTGATAACTCCAATATTCATCTCCTGGGATCTGGGGAGTATTAAAATGAATATTATTTACTCCCAGCTGTTTTGCAAACTTCACTGCCTCTTTTTCCACTTTCTCTAATTGTCCCACAGCAATTTCAATAGTCATACTAAACACTTCCTTCCAAAATTTATTTTATTTATAAAACAGGACTAATAAAAAAACCAGTTTGAGAACTATCTTTTTTTATTTCAATTTTTAGATCTTTATTCTGCATGGTAAATTTAATCCTATCAAGTTCGGCTGGCAGATGAGGAGTCATTTTAATTTGATTTCTTTTGCCACTATTTGATAACTCAATTCCCAGCAGATCTTCAATGATTATTATTATCGGGGCACTTGCCCAGGGATGGAGCAGACTCGTATTTTTCTTTTGTTCTTTGGACCAGACTTCAAAACAGGTTGTTGCCCCCTCCTTTATCATCGTATTCCAGGAGTTTTTGTTTTCGTTTACAATTAAATTATAAATTAATGAGTATTCACCTACTCTAGCAAGAGCCTTTAAGAGATAATAGGCCATATAAACACCACATTTTAGTCCTTTTTCCTTAATTAAATCTACTATTTCTTTTTCTGCTTCAGCTGGTGCCAATCCATAAAGCAGAGGCAAAATATTAGAATGAACAGCAGAATGATCTGTAGTTTCGGTATCAACAAACAATTTTTTGTTTTGATTATAAAATGCTTCTCTAAAGGCCTGTTTTAACTTAGAAAATTGATTTTTATATTCTATAGATAAAATATCTCTAATTTCATTTATGGTTTTCACCATTCCAACAAAAAAAGCATTAATCACATTGTGACATCCATATTCTGGTTTTTTATTTAACTGTTCCAGCTTTACCTGATAGTTATCTCGCATATTTTTTGGCCAGTCAACAAGATTCCATTTTTCGTTAACCTCAGTCAGTAATCCATCTCCTCGCTGAAATTGTTTAAAATAAGCAAGTAATTTTTCTGCTGTAGGATACATTTTTCTTAAAAATTTTTTGTCTCCACTTAACCTATAATATTTTAATAAAAGAGCTGGCCATTGAAGCGAATAATCTGCTATCTCCTGCATTAATCCACCCGGAGCAACTGCCATTAGACCTGGTGAAATATAAGATGATAAAGCAAAATCTTGAACTGCTTTTTTATATAATTTTAAATCTCCTGTTAAATAATGGTGGGCCAGCCCTGTTATTAAAGCATCACCAAGATACTGACCTTTTTCTCTACCAGGACAGTCTAAATATTGGTATTGAGTCCCATATTTAACACTATTTTTGCAAATCTGCCAGATCCTATTTAGCTTTGAATTGGAAGAATAAAAAGTAGTGTTCTCATCTTCAAATTTATAGTGTCGAACTAAAGCCTTAAAAGTTTCTGGATAAAGAGCTTTAGAATCTGGATTATGAGCTATAACTTCTACATAACGAAACACTTTATAATCATAGAAGTTAAGTTTATCTTTTCCGCCTGAGAGAGTAATAAACTCCTGATATTTGCAATTAGATCTCAGATTATAGCGAACTCTATCTTCATCTTCTCTCAATTCTTCACCCTGTCTGATTTCAATTCTTTCATTTTTAAAGCCCTTTGCTGTCATCTGAAAATAACCGACAATTATCTGACCAAAGTCAATCAAATAATGATTATCCTTAATTTTATTGATTTTAACTGGCTTGATATAATAGAAATCCAGACCAGAAATTGGCTGTTTATAAAATTTATGATCATCACTATTATTTACACAAACATTACTCCAGTTACTGTCATCATAATCAAGCTGCTGCCAGTTTTTATCAATTAAGTTAAAATCAATATTCTCTAAAAATTGAGTCTGGTAACCCGTAATTCCTCCATTTTGATAGGCCTCAGTTATTTTGTATTTCCAGCTTTTGTCTGACTTTAGTTTCAATTTATCATTAATAAATAGTTCAGCAATCATTCCCTGACGATAATCGCCACTATTCCAGACCCTATTAACTAAACCCTGATAATAGAGATGCACTGAGATTAAATTTTCTCCTTCCTTTAAGTAGTTCTCTACCTGATAACGATTATAAAAATAGTGAAAAAAGTAAGCAGGTGCAGGTCCTTCTCCCACAGTCTTTCCATTGATTTTCAACTTATAATAGTCATCAGCAGTTATATCAAGATAGGCTGTCTTTATATCCTCAGTGATAGTGAATGTTTTTCTAACCAGCATATGCCGATTTTTTAACTTTTCCAGGTGTTTTCTTTTTTCACCTTCCTCTATTTCTCGGTGAAATAAGTTAATCGGACTTAAGCCATAAAATTTAGACTCTGTAATCCACTTACCCTGCCATATTTTGTCCAATAAAATCCCTCCTCAAAATCTAAGCTCTGGTATTTATAAAATATATCTATCCCTTAACAGCTCCGGAAGTAAGTCCCTGAATAAAGTTGCGTTGAAATAACATAAAAATTATAATCGAAGGTATGGTAGCCAGAGTTGTTGCAGCAGCCACTATTGTCCTATTACTTGATGTTTCACTGGATAGATTAGCCAGCCATAAAGGAAGGGTCATAATTGATTGCGAGTTTGCAACAAGTAGGGGAATAATAAATTGATCCCAGACCATGATAAAGGAAAATATGAACACTGCCCCAAAAACTGGCTTGGATAAAGGAAGAATTATTTTAATAAAAATCTGCAGTGAAGAAGCACCATCTATCCTGGCTGATTCCTCTAATTCCGGTGGGATTTCTTTAAAGAATTCACTTAACATAAAAACACTAAAACCCCAGGGAATAACAGGTAAGATCATTCCTGCATAACTATTAATTAAAGAAAAAGTCCTTAATATTCTAAATAAAGGTACCATTAAGGCTGCATCAGGCAGCATCATTGTGCCAATAAAAACAGTTAGCAAAAATACTGAACCTGGATAATTAAATCTGGCCAGAGAATATGCCGCCAGAGAACAAACTACTGTCTGCATGATAACTCCAAAGAAAGCTACAATAACACTATTCAAAAAATAGCGCCAGATATTAAGTTCTGTCAGTGCATAAAAATAATTACTCAGAGTAAAATCTTCCGGAATTAAGGTGTAGTGTAAAAGACTTATTTCTCCGGGAGATTTAAATGATGCACTGAGCATCCATAAAAAAGGTAAAATCATAAAAATAGAAATCAGTATCAAAATAAAATATTTTACAAATTTAACAATAGACGTTTCTTCTTTAGCTTCGAGAAATATCAATTTAATCCCTCCTGAATTTATTGACTCTGAAACTTCTTCTGCATCACAGTTATGAACATAATGATTAAAAATAATACCACTGCCAGCGCTGCTCCATAACTCATATCCCAGTATCTAAATGACTGCTTGTAGATCCAGGTTGCTATAGTCTCCGTTCGATGCTGAGGATCTCCCGAAGTCATTACATAGGCAGGAACAAAAACCTTATAAGTTCTTAAAACTGCTAAAATTAATACCATATTTATCGCATATTTAGTAGAAGGAATTATTATATAAATAAGTTTCTGCCACCAGTTTGCTCCCTCTACTCTTGCTGCTTCTAACTGATTCTGATCCAGACCTTTAAGAGCTGCAATAAAAATCATCATATTATAACCAATTATTCGCCAGATCAAGGGAACAATTAGAGCATATAATGCTATGTCAGGATCTGCCAGCCACTGTTGGGCTGGTATATTTAAATAGGAAAGCAGAGAATTGAGCATTCCGGATTCCCCTGGGTAATACATCATCTTCCAGACAACGGCAATTATAGATACTGTTGTAACTACGGGAATAAAAAACAAAGTTCGAAAGAGCTTCTGCCCTTTAAAATCTTCGGTTAATAATAAGGCAGCAAAATAGCCAAATACTGTACCAAAAATCACCACTAAAATTACTATTATAGTTGTGTTTTTTAATGCTAACCAGAATACTTCATCACTAAATAAGCGGATATAATTTTGCATTCCTACAAATTCGCCTACATCTCTGCCAACCTGATGCACACTTAACCAGAATAAATTTAAAATCGGGAAAATTTTAAATACAGTAAAAAAGATCACTGCCGGTAAAACAAATAGGATCGGGGTTCTGTATTTCAACATTTTCTTTTTAATATTCTTCATTAATACCACCTTTTTAAGTTATATACAAAGCGGATTGAAATATCCCGCTTTGTATATACTTATTGTTAGAACTAACTATTCAGCCAGTACTCCCTGGTTTTCCAATTCTTCATTTATTTTTTGATCATATTCCTCTATTAACTGCTCATAATTGGGAGCTTCTTCTGCCAGAAATACCTCCTGCATTAATTCTGCAGCAATAATCTTAATTGGATAATAATCAGGTATATTCTCCGGATACTTTATCTTATTATTTAAAAATGCTTCCTGGAAAGGTTTGTCTAAAGGATTATTAGTTACTTTAGCGATATCGATATCTTTTCTTACAGAAAGCCGGACCGGGTTGGAAGGAGTAATCTGCATACCAAATTTCTGAATATCAGTTGTAGTCATGAACTGTGCTAGCTTTATTATCTCATCATATTTTTCCGTGTTGCTGTTGATATATATGTTTTCTCCTTCACCCAGACCAAAACTCCCGGCGGATCCAGCAGGCATGATGGCTGCCCCCACATTTTCTCTACCCAGAGCATTTGTATAAGCACTATTTTTATAATTAGCATGGAAAACCATCCCTACCAGTCCATTCTGAAAGGAAGAATATACTTCTGTAGACTGAGCAGCACTCACCCCGGGCGGTACTACTTCATATTTATAAACTAAATCATGTAAAAACTCCAGTGCCCTAACTGTTGCATCAGTATCCAGATTGGAAATAAACTTTCCATTACCAGTATTTTTTATCAGACTTCCACCAGCCTGCCACAAAAAGTTCTGTAATGTCCAGTAACCATAACCCCTGGTGCTGGCCCCATATAAGCCAATTCCATAAGTATTGTCTTCTCCATCCTGATCTGGATCAGCATTAGTAAACTTTTGAGTAACATTAATTAGCTGTTCCCAGTTTTCAGGAAATTCTAATCCCAAATTGTCAAGCCAGTCTTTTCTGTAATACATCGCCATCCCCTGTACCGACCAGGGAATTGCATAATATTTTCCATCTCCTGCCTGAGCTGTTTTCCAGGCAACATCCATTATCTGATCCGAAAATTGATCTCTGTTAACTGATCTAACAAAATCATTAGTAACCCATTTACCTGTGGTGACATTATCTAATATCCAGGCATCGGGTAAACTGTCACTCATTCCAGCTGTTATTAACTTGTCTTCTAACTGAGGATATAAAACAAAATTCACCTCTATTTCTGGATTTTTTTCATTAAATCTTTCTCCAATTTGAGTATAAGCTTCATTATATGCCATATCTCCTCTATGCCAGATTTCGATTGTAGTTTGAGCCATTACACTGGTAGATAGGAAAAAGAAGACTAGAACAAAAAATATGATTGAAGTTAATTTTTTGGCCATTTAAGACCCTCCTTATTGTTTTTGACTAAAATTAATGCTTATTTTATGCTTTGAAGATAAAAAAATAGGGCCAGGAAAATAAATTTCCCGGCCCACGGCCCCAGGTTAGACTCATTATTTAATTTTTTCAATTTTAATCAGGAATTGTTCTGTCTGTCCTTTTACACTTACCTGCTTATGTTTAAAAAACTTATATACTTTATCGCTAGGTTGCTATTCTGCCAGATTTTTCTGTTCTACTCTAGAATTTTTATTCACAAGTATCACTCCCGGGAACTTTAAAGCCTAAATAAATTATTATCAAGATTCTGACTTTTTAACACTACAAGTCAATTCCACAAATTTACATGGTACTACTGTGGTATAATTATTAAGTAATTATTTTAACAGATCAGTGCCCACTGAAATCTGTTACCCTGATTTAATTAGTCTAATCCCTCCTTTTTAGAAGAACCCAGGGATAGCTCTGTCTATTTTTATTTCGGATTACAGTTTCTATTTATCACATTTCTATTTTATTATAGTTATGATTTGGAACTTTGTCAAGGTTTTTTTGGTTATTTTTTTATTTATTTTGATTATCTGATAAAATGGAGGTGTTTCTCGATGACTTTTGGTGAAAATTTTAAAAAAAGCTAGAAAAAATAAAAACTTTACCCAAAATGAATTGGCAGAACTTGTTGGTTGTTAAACGTTCAACTATTGCAGGGTATGAAAGTGAAGAGCGGGAACCTTCATATAAGATATTAAAAAAAATTGCTGATGCTTTGGGGGCTAGTATTGACTCTTTACTTGCTCATGATTATGATAATTACTTAATTAGTGAAACTCAGATTTCCAAAGAAATTTTAAATAACAAAGAACTTAAATCTCTTTTTAATGAATTAAAGGGAATGGACTCAAATAATATTAATTTTTATAGTAAGGTTAATTCAATTTATTGAGGCAGAGAGATAGTTTTTGTTATATATTACAACAAATTAAATAATAAGATATCACATCAATTTTCACACATCTTTTAAATAATATTAAAAAATCTGGCCCTTAAAGTATATTATTGCTTAAGAGCCAGATTTAATATTCAATTCATTATAACGACTTTCAACTAATCTTCAGGCTCTAACTTTTATCTTTTTTAAAACATCTGAATAAATTTGTCTCAAAATAATTTCTACATTTATATCTTTTTCCTTTATTTATTTAGTTGTTAATAATCAGCTAACCACTATTCCAATTCAACCCTGAAAGTTTTAATCTCATATGGTTTTATTTTAAAAGTAAATTCAGAGTCATTATTTTCAACTTCTTCTATATTTTCTTCAACCAGATTGCATTCAGCAACAGATTTAATTTTATTATCTAGCTTTACTTTTACAGTATCTCTTCTATTTCCATATTCATAAAACCTTAAAACTAAATCATCACTATACTCAGCTTTTTTAACAGTTTCTAATATTGTACTCTGTTCCTCTACCTCTATATACGATTTTGCTTTTGCTTCAGTTCCATCTTCACCTTTGATTTTAACCTGTTGAACAGGATAATTTAGCTCATAAGCTTCTTTTGTAGTTTCAGCTTCAAACCAGCTCCCGCCATGAGGATAAAGACTATAAGTAAATGAGTGGTGCCCCTGATCTGCTTCAGGATCAGGATAAATACCAGATTTAATTAATGTTAAACGCATTGTTTGATCTTTTATGTCATATCCATATTTACAGTCATTTAAAAGACTTACTCCATAATCTCCCTCTGACAGATCTGCCCACTTATGTCCAACAACCTCAAATTTAGCATAATCCCAGCTTGTATTCCAGTGTGTATTTCTTTCAACATTCCCAAACTGAATTTCATAATTAGCTTTTGTAGTTCTTAAATCAACAGGAAAAGCTGTCTTTAAGAGAATTTGTTCTTCCTGCCAGTCAACCTCTGTTTCAAAATCAATTCGACGTTTATCAGCATAAATAATCAGATCCTGTTTTATAGTTGAATCTAAAAATCTCCATTCTAAATTAATTATTACTTTATCATTTACCTTATTTATTTCCATTTCTTTTAAGTCATCTATTACATATTCTTTATCCTGGTAATAGATATCTATATCCCAGGCATTAAACCTCATAGGACGATCTTCAAAAGCCTGCAGTAAATTAGCTGTCCCATTTTCAGTAATTATTTCCCGCTCAAATTCCTTATCATAGATGGAAACAATCTGGCCTTTATTATTTAGTTCTATTTTATAAAATTGATTTTCGATTGAATTAGCGCCAACTTTTAATTCACTGACTGCTGTTTTGGCTGAGCTTTTCTTTATTCTTTTATCATCTGTAATAACAGGCTCTAAAGTGTTTTCATCAATTTCAACAGCATAATAACCACTGGCAGGGATATCCTTAATCTCATATTCTTTATCATTTAATTGCAGGTATCCGTCTCTTGACCAGGGAAGAGAATTATAGACAACAACTTTTTCAGCAGTTCCTTCAATCTGAATGGCAATTTCTTCTAAACTTCTATTTAATAAAGTTTCAGTTTCCTGAAATAATTCTTTGAATTCTGCACTAGAATCTTCGTAAACTTCTTTAATTGAAGACCCGGGTAGAATATCATGGAATTGATTCTTCAGTACTACCTCCCAATTTTGATTAATTCTTTCTGCAGGATATTCTAATTGACTATTTATTGAACTGAAATTATTAAACAATTCTAGGTCATGAAGCCTTATTTCAGCTTTACGATTATTCTTTTTCACTTCAGCCTGAGAGGTATATGTTCCACGATGGTACTCCAGATATAGCTCGCCATCCCAGACAGGCAGCTCTTTTTCTGCATCCATTTTTTGGGCTAAGTTTTTAAAATAATCTTCAGATTTCCCAAAATTTACTTTTGGCATTCCGGGAACTTCCTGCATTTTTTTACCTGACTCTATCATTTTTCTGGTAGGTCCACCACCGCCATCACCCCAGCCATAGGCAAGCAGCAGATCATCATTTATATCTTTTTGTTGATAATTATCCCAGATCCCTTTAGCAGATTCAGGATTCAAAATTCCGTTATAAGTATAGAAAGGTGAATCATTATGAATTTCTGGAGTCGTAATAAAATGAGTCAGAACTTCTGTGCCATCTATACCTCGCCAGGTGAATGTGTCGTACTCAGGCCGGTTAAATTGACTCCAGCTAATTTTTGTAGTCATAAAGTATTTCATACCACTTTTTTTAATTATTTGTGGTAATGCCCATGAATAACCAAAAACATCAGGCAGCCATAAAATATTCCACTCCACATCAAACTCTTCTTTAATAAATTTCTTTCCATGTATAAACTGCCTGACAAGTGATTCTCCTGAAGTAACATTGCAGTCAGCTTCAACCCACATTCCACCTGTGATTTCCCATTTACCCTCTTTTATTTTTTCTTTAATTTTAGCATAAATATCAGGATAATCTTCTTTGATAAATTTATATAATTGAGGCATTGTCTGGACAAAAGTATACTCCGGATATTCGTCCATTAATTTTAAAACAGTGGAAAATGTACGAGAACATTTTTCGCGTGTATGAAGCAGCTGCCAGAGCCAGGCCACATCAATATGAGAATGTCCAACTGCTGTAATAGCTGGTAAATTATCTTTTGTAGATGCATTTAATTTTTCTAGCTCTTTTTTTAGATAAATATTAGCTTTTTCTGCACTTAATAAAAATTCCTCAGAATTTACTTTTCTAAAATCTAAGATATTTATAGAAGCATCGAGAGTTCTTAATAATTTTTTCCTTAAATCTTCTCCTTCTTCCATAGTTTTTAATGATTCAAAGACAACTTTGGCTCTCTGATAAAAGTCTTCTAAATTTTTATCTCGATAAATTAAAGCAGCCTTTTTAAAAATATGCTTTTTGGCCTCTAAACCACTAAATGATTTAAGAGATATGTTTAACTCCGGACTTGAACTCAATTCTTTTTCATTTAAAAAAACTAAAGAATGACTTCTATCCAGGCCCTGCAAGGGCATTCCATTAAGATACAATAATGATTCTGAACCACTTAAATTCCCATAATGACCTTCCCCGGGGATAATTTCTAAATAAACTTTTCCTTTTTTTAAATCCCATTCTTCAGGGACGGAGATTTCAGCATTAAACCAGCGGCAGACATTTTCCCCTCCCCATCTTTCTCCAACCTGAAGAATTTCTGCTTCCATTTTTGAAAAATCTGGTAAGGTTTTATTATTTAATTCTGCTGGATATACTTCAAATTTTTCTATTAAACTACTAGCCTGAACCAAATTTTCTTTTAAATCTTTTAAATATCGTTCTATTTTTCCTTCTTTCATAAACATATAAATCACTCCATTTTTATATTTTTTAGTAATAAAATCAGCTTTTACAATTTGAAAATATCTCATATCTAAATTTCACAAAATTTAAAAGGCATATTTTTAGCCCTTTACTGCTCCAGCTGTTAGAGCTCTAAGTATAAATTTCTGTAAAACAAAAACCATTATTATTGCTGGTAATAATGCTATTATACTGGCAGCTGCCAGATAGTGAGTACTTATCTGCTGAAAGTTCCCCTGGGTCATTAAAATACCTACGGATACCGGATACTGGCTGGTTGTATTCAGCAGTAAATAGGGCAGTAAAAATTGAGACCAGGCATTGATCGAAATAAATATAGTAGCACTGGCCAGCGGAGGTAAAGCCACTGGTAAAATTACTTTATGCAGCAATTGAATTCTTGAGGCTCCATCAATTTTAGCTGCTTCATCTAATTCTCTGGGTATAGCATCAAAACCTCCTTTGATTAAAAAGGTTGCAAATGGAATTTGAATAGCTATATAGACCATAGCCAGCCCAAAATAATTATTTAATAATCCTAAGTTTGAATAATATCTATAAATTGGAATTCCAATAACTATAGGAGAAATCATCTGGAATGACAGAATCACAAATAATAATAATGATTTATTTTTAAAATCAAATCTGGAAAAAGAATAGGCAGCTGGAATAGCAACTAACAGGGTTCCAACTACTGTATATATAACTAGTGTAAAAGAGTTCCAGAGGTAAGTAATCATTGCTGTATTATTTAAGACATATAAAAAATTATCAAAAGTAATATCGTCCGGGATAAAGGTTGGCGGAAAAACAAATATTTCTGAAGCTGTTTTTAAAGCTAAAGAAATAGTCCATAAAATTGGCAGCAAAAAAAACATCGAAACTAACGCATATAAAATATAAATTGAGATTTTTTTAATCACTTATTGATCATCCCCCATAAAATTTACATATAATATGGTAAAGGCACCAGAAAGAATTAACATAATCACAGCATAGGCAGATCCACGGCCGAGATTTAAATATCTAAAAACCTGTTTATAGGCACCAAGTGAGAGCACAGTTGTACTATTCCCCGGCCCACCCTGAGTCAGAGCAAAAATCGAGTCATATGTATTAAAAGTATAGATAGTAATTAAAATTGTATTTATCATTAACATCGGTTTTAGCTGTGGGATAGTGATATTCCAAAACTGCTGCCAGGTTGAAGCTCCATCTATCGCTGCTGCTTCATATAACTGCTCAGGAATTCCTCTTAAGGCAGCATACTGCATAATTCCGCTAAACCCGGTACCCCGCCAGACATTGGCCAGAGTTACTGAAAACAAAGCCCAGGAAGGAGTATATAAAAATGGAACTTGATTAAAACCTAATATTCTAAGAAAGTAATTTAAGATACCCCAGGAACTGCTGCTGTACATTATACTCCAGATAACTCCGGTTATAATTCCCGGAACTACCCAGGCAGTGATCATAGACAATTTCACCAGAGAACTTCCAAATAAATCTTGATTCATTAATAAAGCTGTAATCAAACCAATTGTTAATTGAAAAAAAACCGAAGCAAAAACAAAGATTAAGGTAACTTTCATTACCTGCCAGAAGTCACTTCCAGTGACTATATAAATATAATTGCTAAGAGTAAATCCTTCTTCTATAGTACTTATTGTTGCATTACTAAAACTTAACCTTATAACATTCAATAAAGGATATAAAAAGAAAATACCTAAAACTAATGCTAATGGAATTATCCAGACCCACCATTTTTCCATTATATTATCATGCATATTTTTCATCCTTTCCTAAACAGCAATGTTTTAACGAGGGCTTATAAAAAATAAGCCCCCGTATTTTTTGATTAATTATTTTCTTCCCATGCATTTAAAGCTTCTGCCTGAATTTGATCAACTTCAGCTTCAATATCATCTGTTTGACCTGTCAATAAGCGTCCTAATGCACTTTGAGTAAGATCAGAAACTGTATTATAAAGTGGATTAGCAGGTCTGGCGTTACCATATTCCAGAGACTCTCTTAACTTCTGCATCCGTTCGTTTTCAGAAAAATAAGGGTCAGTTACATATACAGATTCACGGGTAGGTAGATAATTATAAACTTTAGTTCTTTCTGCCATTGCTTCTGTACTACCTACTACTCTCATAATATAATCTGCAGCCAGTTCTTGCTTAACTGGATCATCACTTAGAACTGCCCAGGTCCAGCCTCCATTACTATTTGCTCGTTGATCTGCTTCCATTTGTGGTAGAGGCACAAAATCCCATTTTTCATCAGCATTATCAATAATGTCATTAATTTGACCATATAACCAGCTTCCATTTGCAACCATAGCTACATTATCAGATCGGATCTCTGCTAATAATGGATCACTGCCTGTAATTGAAGCTGCCATTACAGAAGCAGCTCCTGTGTCAATTAATCTTTTTAGAAAACCTAAACTATTTACTAAAGCTTCCTTATTTTCTCCTTCACCGATTACAGGACGTCCATTTTCATCAAACATTTCTCCACCCTGAGCCCAGAAGGAAGGCCAGACATTACCATTAACTGCTCCTTCCCAGCTGCCAAGCCAGGCAAGATAACCATGAACCCCTCTCTCTTCTTTCATTCTTAAAGCTACATCGATTGCTTCATCCCAGGTTCTAGGTGGTTCTTCTACCCAATCTTTTCTGTAATAAAGGAATCTAGCGTCAGTTTCACCCCAGATAGCATGCATTTCTCCGTCTTTCATAACTACATCTTTAGTAAAACCATAAAAATCATCTATGGTCTCCTGACTAATATAATCATTTAAAGAACGAGTATAGCCACTATCAATAAATCTACCTACCCAGAAAGAATCAATATGAGCAAAGTCAGGAGCATTACCAGATTCTGCCTGAGTCATCAGGGTAGCCATTGTCATCGAAATTTGACCTGTTGGTGCCACCTGAACATCAATTCTAGCATTTGGATGAGCTCTTGCCCACTCTGCAGCAGCTTCTCTGATATATTCTTTTCTGCTCTCTGTTGCAGCAAATAATGTATCGGACCTCTGGATATTGGCAGTTAAAACTATCTCAGCATCGGGATTACCAATTCTCTCAGGTGTAACTAATTCATAGTCTTGAGCAAAAGAAACAGACGTCATTAAAAATATCACCATTAAAAAAATAAATAAGATATTCTTCTTCATAATTGTTAATCTCCCCTTTATTATTATTCTTTGAATTAGAAATAATCGCCTTTACTATAGTAAGTAACTTCCCGGGCCCCCTTTCAAGCAAGTTATTAGACTTATAATAATTTTTGTGCAAAAATTACAAGTCTTCAGAAAATTTTAAATATAAAAAGTCTAATCTAGAGACTTACAAGAATCTCTTATCTCAAGATTACATGATTGATAAATTTGTTGTATTTCTTTTTCTTGATTATTTTCCTCTATGTATTCCAACAGTAAGTTTAATGCTTTTCGCCCAATAATATCTGAATGCTGATTTACAGTAGTTAATTGGATTTCTAAATGTTCGATTTTATCAGTATAATCAAAACTTACTACTGATAATTCCTCTGGTATTTCAATTTTATATTCTCTAGACATTTTAATTAGGTCTATTACAATAATGTCATTTACACACACTACTCCTGTAATATTATGCTTTTCTATATGATTAAAAATTTGTTCATTTATTTTATCTCTGGATTGTTGATCGTCATATGTAAAAACATCATTTTCTTCAATTCCATATTCTTTTAAAGCTCTTTGATATCCAGTAATCCTGTCTTCAATAGTACTTGTATTAGAATAATGGCCTTTTAAAAACATTATATTTTCATGTCCTAATTGAATTAAATATTCTGTTGCCTGATAACTACCATTTATATTGTCTGCCATTACACAACTGGTATGGCAAAACTGCAGCTTTCTATCAACTAAAACAAAGGGGAAGTTTTCAGACTTAAGATCATAAATAGCTGTGCTATCTTTTTGATCTTCAGCAGCATTAATAATTAATCCATCAACCTTTTGACGTTTCATAAATTGAATAATTTCAGCCTCTTTTTTATAATTATTAAAATGGTCTTTCAAAATAAATGTATAATCACTGCCGTCTAAAGCATTTTCAATCCCATTAAGAATTTCTATATTTACACCGTCAGTGTAAGGCATAATAACTCCAATTTGCTTGCTTTTATTATCCTGATTATTTTTTTCACCCTGAGTATCATAAACAAAAGTACCTGTACCCTGGACTCTATATAAATATCCTTGATGTACTAATTCCTCTATTGCTTTTCTAATAGTATACCGACTAACCTCCAATTCGTTGCTTAATTCTCTTTCTGACGGAATCAAATTCCCTTTTTTATACTCTCTATTTTTTATTTTATTAAGTAAAATATCGCAAATTTGTTGATAAATAAATTTAGAATCATTTCGATTAATTTTGTTTTGAGTCATTATTAATATCTCTCCTCTTCAACCAGTGGTGCTTACCAGTGGTGTCTCTATATATTATATTGCATACCAGTGGTTAAATTCCTTCTTTTTTTAAAAATGTTTTTTTATTTTTTTAAAATTAACAAACAATCCCCTGCCTAATAAACAGATTTATAAAATATACCTGTCTACCAGCAGGGGATCATCTCAGATGCAGCCTGTCAGAACTCTTTATTTAAAATCAGCAATTAAATACCTTTATTTATGACTTTTTTGAAATGTTCAACCAGAGGGGTATGTTCTCGTTTTAAAGTCCTGTCAAACTGCATTTCTAATTTCCAGATTCCATTTCTCAACAGATAATTTTCTACATCATCAAATGCTTCCATATAGTCCCAGTGAACCATATCTATTATCGGCCACCAGGTATAGGCCAGTACTGGAACATCTTCTGCTCTTAACTCTTTGATCATCGTTACTGAATCATCTAACCATTTAATTTTATTTTCTATACCATTATCTACACTTGTTTCGGTCAGCATTATCGGAAGCTGATATCTGCTGTAATAATCTTTTATCAACTCTTTATAGCGCTCCGTTCCACCCCAGACCTGTTTTGATTCGATTTCTCCATTTATATCTCCGACTTTCTGAACTGAAACCAGTGGATAATAATTCAAACCCATTAAATCAATGTCTATCCTATTATTTAGAAAGTAATCAAAATCAGTATCTTTAAAACCATGCTCTGCTAAAAATTTATATATTTTGCTGTCTCCATTAACCCGACCGGATATTAAATCATAATTTACAAAGCGAATCTCATTCTGCCAGTTTACATATTCTTCCGCTTTTTTACTGTAGTTATCAGGATCCACAAAAAACTTTTCCATAGCATCAACATGGACCATTACCGAATCAGGATTAACTTCCCTGATCCTGTTTACTGTTAAAATAATTCCTTTTGCAATCTGATTTGTAAGCTTTACAAACCCAGAATCCCCTTCTAAATATGGAGGCCAGAAAGCCCTCTTTCCACAGTATTCAGCATTTATAAAGGGTTCATTAAGAGGGGTATAATATTTAATATTATCATATCTTGCTGCAAATTCTGCTGCATATTCTGCAACATATTTGGGATAATCTTCATTTAAAAATTGATTTTCCAGCCAGAAAGGAGTCCCATAATGCATTAAATCTATTATGGGCTCAATATCTTTTTTTGTCATATAATCCAATACTTTATCGGTCCAGGACCAGTCAAATTCTCCTGGAGCTGGGTTGACTTTATACCAGGGGATTCCATATCTCAGCATCTCAAAGCCAGTTTCTTTTACTAAATCAAGATCCTGCTGCCAGAAAATATAATGCTGAGTCAGCTCATATTCATCTAATTTCCTTTTCCCCATTTTACTCTGCCCAACAAAGGTATCTTCCACCCCGGTTATCCACTTAAAATCACCATCATCTTGAAAAATATCGATATATTTATTTTTTTCCATTTTCACTCTCCCTCTCTTTTTATCCTTTTAATCCTGTTAAAGCAATTCCCTGCACAAAATATTTTTGAGCATAAAGATAAACTAAAATTATTGGTAATAGGGCAAGTACTGCTCCAGCAGTTAACATTCCATATTCTATTACATGCTCTCCTCTAAATAAGGCCAGACCTACAGGCAGTGTTCTCATACTCATGCTATTTGTAATAACCATCGGCCACAAAAAATCATTCCAGTTATACATAAAGTGAAAAATTGCAATTGTTGCCAGGGCTGGTTTTGATAGAGGCATAATAATTTTTCTAAATATCGTGAATTCCGAACAGCCATCAATCCTGGCAGCATCTTCGAGAGCATATGGTATTTTTACGAAAAATTGTCGCAGCAGAAAGATCCCAAAAGCACTGCTGGCACGGGGAACAATCAATCCCAGATATGTATTCAGCCAGTTTAACTCATAAAGTAATTTAAATAATGGAATTAAAATGACCTGAAACGGAATCATCAGAGTAACCAGAACAATTATAAATAATATATTTTTAAAGGGAAAATCTATTCTGGCAAAAGCATAGGCTGCCATCGAATCCAATATAACAGAAATAAAAGTAACTCCTACAGAAAAAATAACCGTATTGACAAAAAGTCTGAAAAAGGGTATGCTATTCCAGATTTCTAAATAAGATCTTAAAGAAAATGTTCTCGGTATTAAGGAAGGAGGATAGGCTAAGATATCTGCTTCCACCTTAAATGAAGTAAAAAACATCCAGATAAATGGAAATAAAGTTACTACAGCAATTATAAATAAAAATATATAAATTAATGAATTAGTTAGCTTCAACTTTTTAACACCTACTTTTTAATATTTATTCCTCACCTTTAAAATATCTAAGCTGGATAATGGTTACAAACAATAATAAGATAAAAAGAGCATAAGCAACTGTCGATCCATAACCCATATTAAAGTTCACAAAACCCAATTTATAAATATACTGGACCAGAGTTTCTGTCGAGAATAGTGGTCCACCACCTGTCATTACATAAACCTGATCAAAGACCTGCAGTGATTTTATTACCGTCATAATAACTACAAAAGCGGTAGTAGATTTTAAAAGTGGTAAAGTAACATAAAAAAACTGTTCCAACTTAGTAGCGCCATCAATTCTTGCAGCTTCATAATAACTTTCGTCAATACTCTGCAAACCGGCAAGAAAAACAACCATGTTAAAGCCCATTTCTTTCCAGATGCTGACCATAATAACCGCCGGCATTGCCAGATCTGGATCCCTCAGCCAGGCAGTATTCTCTAATCCGATTAATGAAAAATAGTAAGATATCATCCCGATATCAGGATTTAAAAGAAAGGTCCAGATTATTGCTATGATTGACATTGGAGCAATTACAGGTAGAAAATAGATGGTCCGAAATATATTTTTCCCTTTAATTTTTCTATTAACAAATAAGGCTAAAATTAAAGAAATGATAATTCCAATCGGGACAAAACCAAAAGAAAAATAAAAAGTGTTTTTTAAAGCATTCCAGAAACGGCTGTCATTTAACATGTTATTATAATTATCCAGACCAATATAGGAAGCCTCTGTGGAAAGTATATTCCAGTCATAGAAACTCATAATAAACGAATAAACTATCGGATATAAGATAAATAGAATAAAAATTGTTAAACTTGGTAATATAAAAAGATATGCCATCAGCTTTCTTCTCAGTTTATAGCTATTTTTAATCTTTTTTAATAGCTGCATTCCTCATCCTCCTAACTTTTAAAACAGAAGGGGGAGATCTCCCCCTTCTCTTTTTAACATTTATTCTATAAATTTTTCTAATTCTTCTGCCGCTTGATCTAAAGATTCCTGTGCTGTAGCTTCATCATATAATATTCTTTCTAAAGCTGGATGTATAACATCACTGATTATTGTAGAAAATTCGGGTTCTTTATTAAGAGGGAATCTGGACTTCTCTGAAATCTCAGAAAAAGTATTAATTACAGCTTTTTGAGAAAACTCAGCTTCTGGAATATCGGTTCTGGTGGGAGGTGAACCAGTATTTATAGAAAAATATATTTGAGATTCTTTTGAATTCCAGTACTCAAAAAACTTGTAGGCCGCTTCTTTTTTATCTAGACTGTTTTTGTTTAAAACCATTGCGGTACCGCCAGCCCAATTAACACTTTCTCCGGCTGGGTTTTCAGGAGCAGCTGCCACACCAAAATCTATACCTGCATTTTCAAACTGAGGATAAGCCCAGGGTCCATTAAAATACATTGCTGCTTTACCGGAAGCAAACAGCTGGTCTCCTTCGACTCCATTAATTACAAAGGGAGATATTTTGTCTTCTTTCATAGCATCTGTAAGTCTTTTAATTGTCTCAACTGCTTTCGCTTCGTTGATTTTGATTTCTCCATCTTCTAAGACTCGACCATTATTACCCCAGATAACTATTGACCAGGCTTCAAGATAACCTTTTATCGGAAAGATAAAACCATACTGATCTATCTTTCCATCTCCAGTAGTATCTTTGGTTAATTTGCGTGCATATTCAAAAAGCTGATCCCAATTTTCAGGTGGTTCTTCTCCCAGACCTGCTTCTGCAAAAAGCTCTTTATTATAATAAAACCCAGCTGTTGCCAGAGTCATAGGTGCAGCATAAACTTTATCTTCCCACCGCATAGCTTCATATAAGGAAGGTGGTAAATTTTCTTTAGCTAAGTAATCATTATAAAAATCATCTATGTGGGCAATTACTCCAGCATCAGCAAACCTGGATAAATGTTCGCGTCCCATTCCAGCAATATCTGGTCCCTGACCTACAGCCAGTGATGGCAAAAGTTTCTGAAAAAAGCTGTCCCAGGGCATAATTTCCATCTTAACTTCAATATCCTGATGTTCTTCGTTAAATTTATTGACAATTCCTTCTACATATTCTCTATCCGGCCCGGTAAATCCATTCCAAAAAGTTAATTCTACTGTTTGAGCAGAAACACTAATACTTAAAAGAAGTAATATTAATGTAAAAAAAATAATTTTTTTCATTTTAGTCCCCTCTCTAAAGTTGTTGATAACCTGATTATTAAACAAAAGTTTAAATATCCCCCCTTAATTATTATTTTCACTACTGGTAATTACCTATATTTGTTATATAGGTTATAAGTCAATAATTATACAATTGGTAATTACCTGTATTTATATTATATAACCTCTTTTTAATTATTGCAAATATTTTTTCAAAAAAAAGACCTGCATAAAAATATGCAGGTTAAAGTTTATATGATATTATATTTTAGAATTTTTATTTTATAGTATTTCTTTTACTGATTCTCTTTCTATTAGTTCTACCGGTAAAGTAACATTTAAGGAATAATTTCGTCCTTCAAGTATTGATTCAAAAAGCAGCTTTCCAGCAACTCTTCCCATTTCCTCTTTCATAACTTTTAAAGTAGTTAATTTAGGTTTTAACTGTCTGGCCAAATCTACATCATCAAAACCAATGATTGATAGATCTTCAGGAATCTTAATATTTTCTTCTTTAGCCTGACTTATAGCGCCCATTGCCAGGAGATCAGAAGCTGCAAAAATGGCTGTTATTTCCTTATTACTCTTCACAACTTTTTTCATAGCCTGATAGCCAGCATCAAAATCCCAACCTTCTGCAGTAATTACCAGTTGATTGCTTTCTAATCCCGCTTTCTGCATTGCATTTAAATAACCTTCTTTTCTCTGCTGTGAGGGAAAACTATTTGCATCTCCAGCAATAAAGGCTATATTTTGATGTCCTTTTTCGATAAGATATTCTACAGCTTTTGTTGCCCCTTTTTTATCCTCAATATTTACAGTATCTACATTGTCCACTGTTATCGAGGGACTTACTAAAAGCAGGGGAATGTTAATATCCAGTAGATGATTTAAGAATTCTTTGTTATGCAGCTCCCCACCCCAGATAATACCTTCTACTTTTGCTAAAAGCTGATCAATTTCTTCCTGGTCAATACTTTTTTCGTCTATTGTTTTATAGATACAGTGGTAACCATTATCTGCTGCAGATTGCTCGATCCCCATTAATAAGGCCGGATAAAAAATGTCATTTCCATTAGAGAAATTATCCTTATTATCACTGTGTACACAGCGAACAAACAAGACATTACCAGTTAACTGTTCATTATTACTAAGCGAGCCTTTATTATTTTTAACAAAGGTTCCTTTTCCCGCTTCTTTATTAAGATAACCTTCTGTTACAAGTACATCAATTGCTTTTCTAATTGTAGTCCTGCTGACAGAATATAAATCGCACAATTCCCTTTCAGATGGCAGTTTATCGCCTACTTTTAATTCTTTTGAATTTATCTTATCCATTATATCTTCTATTACTTCTTTATAATAAACTCCAGATTTATTTGCCATTGGTATTCTCCTCTATCTAACAAATTAATGGTTTCCAGATTGGTAATTACCTGTATTTATTATATCTTTATTTTTAAGCCAATGCAAATAATATTTATCAAACTCCCTGATTAATATCGCTGTCTTACCTGCTGTTTCAATTTTAAATTATTAAAAGTAAATGCATTCTGTCTTAGTTGATTAACTACATCAGTATATATGTCTGCTCCCTCAGGATCAATAATTGTTATGACAAGAACAAATCTTTGTTTTGCAGTATTATTTTCATTCCTGTTCAGAAAATCTACTCTTAATTTCCAGTCCTGATTTTTTATACCCCTGGGAATTTTTCTATAATATGATTTTATAGGCGACCATTTAAAACCATTTTGAATTCTCTCTTTTTCATATTTGCTGTCCCAATTTTTTTCTAATGGTACTTCACCGGAATAATCAAATTTCAACTCACCATTTTCATTAATTTCTTTATAAGTTCCTAAAGAAGCATTGATATTAACCCTACAATATTCCTGACCAAAATTCGGATCTAAGGGAGGATCATACGCTAAAGTCATATATATTTCACCATACCACTTATTATTTCTCAATAATGACTCGGGATATGGAAAATCATAAAGTTCAAGATGCTCTCCCTTTTTGATAAGCTCATTAAAAATTAAGGTAACCTTATCATTTCTGCAGCTTAAAATATCAGCTGGTAATATATTAGGGTGTCCGAAACCATAGTATTTATTTTCTTCATCTTTATTAATCTTAACCGAATTGGAAAGTCTAGCAGAATGTATTAATAAAGCTTTTGAAGTCAATAAATCCTGGTTGTCCAAACTATTATTTATAGCAGCATAAGTATTAGTAACTAAAGGGGTAGAAAAACTGGTACCAATATTTTCAAAGATAGAACAATCTTCGCCAAGAGAAAAAACACCTAAATTATTACAGCTCCATTCACTATCTAAGTTACCTCCATAATCTACTACCTCAGGCTTAATTACATAGTTTGCTCCAGGTCCACGTCGACTAAATGGAGAAGGTTCATGTTTTTTTACAATTGAATTATCGGAATCTTTGTGAGCAATAGAACCAACTGTGAGAGATCTTATTGAATCAGCTGGAGAAGTAATTCTATCATTTTCACCCAGATCTTTAACAGGGGGCCAACTTCTAAATGGAGGAGTATTATAATTGCCGCTTGATAAAATAAATTTAACCTCATATTTATCCGATAATTCATCTAAAAAAACAGCTAAATCACTAATTTCATCATTCTTGCACATAATACTGGAACCTAATGATAAATTCCAGATCTTAACTTCATTTGAATACTTAGGGACAACTTCATTCATAATCTCTATAAATTGGTCTTCTGTTAAATGATCTACTTTACCATATTGAGGATCATCATTTGGAATAACAACAACATCCAAAAATTTAAACTTTTGATTACTTCTATTTTTAAAATTATTAAAAATATCTCCATACTGAATTAACCCCGCTACAAAAGTACCATGTTGATTATTTTGATATTCTTCCGGCACAAAACTTTCTCTTGCATATATCCAGGGCTCTAATAAAGGATGGTCTGCCTTTATCCCACTATCAACAACACCGATAACGGGGTATTCACTTTTACCAGGCTTCTTATATTCTGAAGGATCAATACTTTTGACTGAATAACTTTTGATTGGCGCAGTATTGATAGTTCTAATAGGAGAAATAGTTTTAAGCGCACTAAATCCAGCTATATTATCCAGACTATTTTTGTCGCAATTATTTACTTTGAAGGTTTTAAATAAATCACTGAAACTTATTTCTTCCAAATTATCAATAAGGTTATATTTTTCTAAAAGCCTATAAAAATTTTGGTGTGAATTTTTATTATCCTGTTGATTATCAAAATTAAATAATTTTAATTTTACTGGTCTTCCTGAGTTTATTTGTTTATACATTTCTTCTTTAGAAAACTCAGAAAAAATGTCTTCAGAAGTATAAGGTAATATATTATCAATAACCGTTAAGTTAGACTTAAATTTTTCAGTACTATTATTCTTCATTTCACTAATAACCGTATCAATTCCAGTCTTAGTTAACTTAATAAAAATTTCATCAAATGTATTACTGCCAATAATAGGACAAGTATCAGGGTTAAATATTTTATTGGGTTTATGAGATTTAGCAATTGCTTTATTCTTTATTTTTATTTTACCGACACAGGGTACTTCAGGAAATTCTTTGAAATTTTTTGAATAATATTTATTAAGACTAACAAATTTATCCGACAGGCTTTTTCTAAGCTCTGGTGTCACTTCCCCAAAAAACTTAGTCTGACCTCCCCCGGTATTTTTTGTTTTATCCTGTTTTCTAGAAAAAACTACTTTAATCGGCAATCTTTCATTCTTATCACTCACTATTCTCACTACCTTCCCGGATTAACTGACCAATATATGCCTTTGAATATCCAAGCAATTTAGCAATTTTAGAATAACTAAAAATTTTATCATCAATATTCCTTAAATAAATAGATATTTTTTTTGCCCTCTCTCTATCAGAAAGATCAGTCTCTGAATCAAAAAAATCTATATAAGAAAAAAATCTTTTAACTAAAATTTTAACATTAAATTTATTATCCCTAATAATACTATCCCTTAAAGAACTATTACAGATATCCTCAATCTGGGCTCCAGTTAAATCTTTAAAAATATGAGCTAAGAGCTCATAATCCATTTTATTTAACTTGTCTGTTCCTAAAAAAAGTCTTATTAGTTCTTTTCTAGATTCAAAAGAAGGTTTTTTGATATTTAAAGTGTAGTCAAATCGTCTCCAGACAGCAGGATCTAGTAATTGTTCATGATTAGTGGCAGCAATTAAGATGTGACCTTCATTAAGAAAATCAATATTCTGCAGCAGACTGTTAACAACCCTTTTTAATTCACCCAGCTCATTTTTATCATCTCGCAGTTTGGCCAGTGCATCAAATTCATCTAAAAATAATATACAGGGAGTTGTCTCTACATATTCAAATAAATATCTAATATTTTTAGCTGTATTACCTAAATAAGAAGAAATAAGACTATCCAGTCGGGCAACTAATAATGGAAGCCCTGTTTTTAATGAAAGATAGTGAGCTAATTTTGTTTTTCCACATCCAGGTGGGCCATAAAATAATAATGTATTTGGAAACTCTAAACCAGAAGCAGCAAGTAAATCACTTTTTTCATAAGCTAAAATGAATTCTTCTATTTTTTCTTTTTCTAATTTATTTAAAACTATGTCCCCAGAAATTTCTTCTGGCATTATTACATCAGCCATAGATAATCTTGACTCCTGATCAACCGGAACATTCATAATTGAATCTAAATTTTGCGCCGTCATATGTTTTTTAGTATTGTTAGAAGAAAGAGCTTTTTTTAATTTATCAGCAACTTTATTTTCTCCTTCTTTTTCAAGTTTATTACTGAGCAATTTCGTATAGTTAACAACCTTATCTTGATCTGACTTCAAAGCGCCTTCAATAATTTTCAAAATTTCTAAAGTGTGTTCCAAATTTTATCACCTCCAAATTGTATACAATTTGATTATATCATGTACGATTAATGATGTAAACTTAATTTTATAGCTTTATTTGTATACGATTTTACTCTTTTGGAATACTAATTTCCAAAACAAAAAAATACTCCTGGCAGCTAATAAATAACTCCAGGAGTATTATCTCACTCAATTTTATTTTACTTAATCATTTTAGGACCGTAATCTAATTTCCTTCAATCCTTATTTTCAAAAAAATATTTATTAAGTTTCATCTAATATCTTTCAAAAACACAGCCTAAACTATCTCTACTAATAAGTGACTTTTTGCTCTTTAAGTTATTCTCAATTTCTAATTTTATTGTTTCACTTAAAATTTCTGCTACTGAGATAGGGTTCATCATATTTTTTGATTCTAGTAAATCATAAAAATAATCTATAACCTTTTTAGAATAAATTTCAGGATTAATTCTAATTCCCCAGAATAAATTTAACAGATAGTCTGTTCTGATTTCTACACTGTTGGCAAAATAATTGTTCAGATTGAACTTTTCACTAACTTGATTCTTATTTTCTTCATTTTCTTTTCTTTTAAATTCAGCCAGTTTTTCTTCAAAAGTAGAAACTTTATTGGTCCGATTAATAGCATATAAGTAATCTTCCAGATTACTGGAAACCGAAAGTAAGTAATCTAATATCAGCCTTTTTAGATCATCTTTTTTCCATTCAAGCTGATAAACTCCAAGTAAATCTGTAAATAATTCCAGATTGTTTTTATAATATCTATCAGATACAATTATTTTCAGATTAAGCTTCGAAAAGTGTTCTCTAATAAATTCAACTGCCGAATTTAATATATTAATTTTTTCAGCGGTTAAATAATTATTTCCGAAAATATTTAGATTAATAACCAAATTTATTTCTCTTCTTACATTATTGATCCTGTTTCCAGTTTCATTTAAATAAAAAATATCATCTGAATCTTCTGCAACCAGAGTCAAATCTTTAATTTTTTGAATCCGATCATCGAAATCAAGCTCTATAAACTCACTTTTTATTCTAGAATAATCCTCCTGAATAAAGTTATCAGCTGTAAAAACCATTTTTGAATCATCTGATTTCAATACCTGTAAAGTTACATAATAAAAATAACTTAATACATCAAATAAATCTTCAAATTGATTTTCAGCAAGAAAGTTATTATCCTCAATAAAAACGAGTTTGTTTTCTACTAAAGCTAATAAAGAGCTCCCCTTTTCCTCTCGCATGGGGGTAATTTTATTGAAATTATCTATTAATCTCGAAAATCGTTTTTCTATTATTTGAGAGTCAGCAGCTATAAAATTGTATTTATTACTCATTACCTTTTTTTCGGCCTCAGTTATATAAAATTCCTTACTTATATTATCTAACAGCTGCTTTAACACTTCTTTTTTATCAATATAATCTGTAATATATGTTTTATTAATCTCTAATTGATCTTTTTCTAAAATAAAATCTGCAATCTCCTGATACTCACTTAAGAATTTATCATTAGGAAAATCCTTAATTACAGCTAATCTTGGATTATACACGATCGAGATGAATTCCTGCTCAAGCCTTAATTCTTCAAATAATTCTTCTGCATAATCAAGACCCTCATCAGCTTCAACTCTAGAAAAAACAACTGTAAATTTCTTCAACTGCATATTTTTCATTAAATCAACTATTGTTCGAGTTCCAGTTATGTTTTCCCTATTTGGATAAGTAAAAAAGAATACTTCATCCGCAATATCTAAAATAGAAAAAGCTCCCCAATCATTGATACCAGTTCGAGAATCAATAAGTACAATATCTATCTCTAATCTTTTTTGCAATTTTTCTAATAGAACAGTTAAATAGTCTCTCCGGGAAAGAAATTTAGGTTTTAACTGAGTTAATTTATAAATATACTCTGCAGACATTATTCCAGCAGGGATAGTATACAAATTACCGGCAAGTGTTTCATCTACCTGGATATTACTAACAATATCATCAATATTTATATCTTTCTCTTCGCCGGCAAATTCCTGTTCATAAAGATAATCAACAATCCCTTTGTCCAGTTCAATTTTATTAGAGAAAATATCATATAAACTTGGAGCTTCAATGTCTAAGTCGAGCATTAATACATTTTTGCCTTTTTTAGCTAAAAGATAAGCGGTCTGAACTAAAGCAAGAGTTCTCCCAACTCCACCTTTATACGAATAAAAAGATATAAGGTGAGGCAAATCATTTTTTACTTTTTTATCTTTAATTTTGGCATCAGCTTCTAATGATTTTATCATGCTCTCCCAGTCAGAAAATCCATCTTTTTTAGTTGAGGGTTTTTTGATTCCAGAAAAATCAGCATCTTCAACACTATAAAAGGTAGTAAATCCTTTATGGTAGAAATCATCAAGTTTCTGAAAAGAGCTCTCTATAAATTTTAAAGATTCTGATTCATCATCTTCAAATTTATTACTAACAATAGTTAAATCTATTCTGCCTAGAGGAGTTACATTAATATCTATCCATTCAGCATCTTTTTTTATAAAGTGATCTTTCAGTGCTTTTTTGAATTTCTTTAAACTGCTCAACCTTTTATTTAATTTACTATCCATAATAATCAACCCTCAATCCTTTGCTTTTGCTCATTTAGCCAGTTATTATTGTTACATATTATTATTTTGAACTAAACTAAAAAATTAAACATCCCTGGATTTGTTCTTGTATATTTACTGGCGTGAAGCTTAGTTTGTTACATCTGGTTTGGTTTGGCTGCAATCCAGATGACAAAAGGCATAACGTCAATCTCATCTTATATGACAACTAGCAGTAATCTATTACTTTTTCCAGATCATTAAATATTCTTCTTCTTTTAGTTTTTTATCTACCAATTCTTCTTTTATTTCAAACCCATTTTTTGAATAAAAATTATAAGCTCTAATATTTTTTTTAAAAACTTTTAATTCTATATAATCTCTATCCTTTTTTACATGATTTAATAACTCTTTACCAAAACCTCTGCTTTGAAATCTGGCATCGACAAAAATTGCAGCTAAATAGTTATCCAGCATTGAAATAAATCCAGATAACTCATTATTATTTTCTATAACATATGTTTCAGAATTTGGAATATATTTTTCCTTCATATCTGCTTTTGCTGATTTCCAATATTTTTTATCAACAAAATTATGAGCTTCTAATGATACTTCATACCATAAATCCACTAACTTATTAATATCATCTTTACTGCTTCTCCTGATTCTCAATTTGATCTTCCTTTTTTATTAAATTGCAAGTTTTATAACAGAAGGTATGACACTAATCCCCTGTCATATTATAAAGTTTGCTGACTTTTAAAGCTTATAAACCTGATGTTCCTGCTTCATTAATTCGAAATTTATTATTATCACAATCTATTTCTGCCTCTACTCCATATGGTAATATAAACATTGGTGCTGTATGTCCAAAATTCATATTATACATTATTGGAAGATCATCTCTCTTTGCTTCATCTCTTATTACTTTTAAATATTCTTCTTTATATTCTTCATAATATTTCTCAGCTTGCGGCTTGGCTATGATCAAAGCATTTAATCTTTCAAATATACCAATTGCATCTAAAGATCTCAAATATCTTCTAATTTCTATAGGTGTAGGCTTTTCTTCACTAGTCTCCAGAAATAGTATTTTATTTTCCCATGCTTCTAAATCAGGCCATAAAATTGTTCCTCTCAACCAGTCTAAAACCTCTATACAACCACCTATTAATTCCCCCTTAACTACACCCTCACCTTGAAGTAATTCATAGCCTCTTTTTTCTTTATTCAATTCTCTTTTAATTTTACTATTTTCTCTATTCTCCCATGGTAACATTTGAGAAGTCCAGTAGTTACTACTTTCAATTTCTCCTATAGTTTTATTATTAAATAAAACTTTTTTAATCCATTTGACTGTATAATCATGCATTTCAACATTCTCAGCAAATTCTGCTAGAACACTGGGGCCATAATAACTTGTCAACCCAGCCTTATAGCACATAAAATGATTTACTGTTGTATCTGAATAACCCATAAATATTTTAGGATTATTTTTTATAACGTCAAAATCTATGTAGGGAAGTAATCTAAGGGTATCATCACCACCTATGTTAGAAAATATAGCTTTTATTTCTTTATTTTTAAATGCATTTATCATATCCTCAGCTCTTGCTTTGGGGTTATTGCTTAAATATTTACTCCCTTTTAAACTATTAGGCATTTCTACGACTTTTAGTCCAAATAAATTCTCTAGTCTTTTTTTCCCTATTTCATATCTACATCTGAATTCTTTATCTCCTGCCAGCCCTGATGATAAACTTATCGTTGCTATTTTATCTCCTTTTTTTAAACTTTCTGGTTTTATCATAATTAGGCTCCTCTTTAATTATTTGTTAAATCAAATTTTATAAAACGTCCCGAACATTTGCGACATGGCTGTCCTTATTCTTTAGTTTGGCACATCGCTTGCTATTTATCAGCATTTTCAGCTTAAACAACTGCAAGAGATGTGACAAAAGCCATGTCTCAACGGGCGACGGCTATTTTACAGCCCAACATCATACCCAATCAGCGCCAATGCACTATTTATGTGCAGTACCATACTTTAGTTAAAAACTTCATAAATGACATTATTCACTCTAACTATGAAATAAGATTAATGACTATACAAATTAAATTACTTAATAGATTTAATTTTTTTCAGATCAGAACTACAAAGTATTTCTAAATTTGAAAATATTTTTTTTGCTGGCCAATCCCACCATTTTAAGTTCAAAAGATAATCAATCAACTCATCATCAAATCTTTTCCTTATAATTCTGCATGGATTTCCACCAACTATATGATATGGCAAAACATCCTTTGTTACAACAGAATTTGCTGCAATAATTGCTCCATCACCTATTTGAACTCCAGGCATAATAGTTACATTTTGTCCAATCCAAACATCGTTTCCAACAACTGTATCACCTTTAAATGGCAAGTCATCAAGTGAAGGAGTGGATTTTTCCCACCCATTACCCATAATATTAAATGGATAAGTTGTAACAGAATTCATTCGATGATTTGCACCATTCATAATAAACTCTATACCTTTTGCAATTGCACAAAATTTACCAATAATCAACTTATCACCCAAGAAATCATAATGATGAGTAACATGCTCTTCGAATTTTTCTGGTTCATTTTTGTCATCGTAATAGGTATAATCTCCAACAATAATATCTTTGCGAGTTATTACATTTTTAATATAACAAATATTTTTTTAAAGCATCATTCGGATATATTTTATCTGGGTTTGGTCCATATTCCATTTCTACACCTTCCTCTAACCAAACATTAATCTCCAACCTTCATAAATCCTCAGCTATCCTTACCCAGGCAGCACTTCTTATATTTCTTGCCGCTGCCACAGGGACAGGGATCATTTCGGCCAACTTTTTCGCCTTTGACAACTGTCTGTTCACCGACGGAACCATCTCTTTCATTTTTTGGCAGGGGCTGCAGGTGCTTTCTCTCTTCTTCAAACAGCTCCTCTGGAGTATGGCCTTTCAGAATCCACATCCGGGTGTTATTGTGCAGCTCATTCAGCTGCTTCACAAACTTCTGGGTTTGCTTTTCATTTTCAAACTCATAATCAATGGCAAAATCCTGCAGCATCGACATAGTACTAAAATCATTTTTTATATCCAGCTTCATGGTCCAGAGCATATCTTCAGCCTCAACTTCTGGAATTGAAAAATCTTTGATTAACATTTTTTTGAATTTACGCTGCACAAAATTCAACTTTTCCTCTTCATTGCTGCCGGCATAGAGAATGTCCTTTTTTCGAGGTAAATAATAATCTACATTCTGCCTCATCTCGATTTCATCAATTATTTCTTCCGGGCTAATAACTCCGGGATCAAGATAATAATAACCGTAGCGTTCAATTCTATCAGTTGAGAGATATATTTCATCTACTAGCTTTCGCAAATAAAGATAATTTACATCTTTTCCAGAGTTATCATAATATTTTTCATAAAAATCATAAATTTCACTTGCGCTTAAGGCACCATAATAAACCAGCAAACCACTGACAAAAGTCATGATTTCTTTATTTTTCTGAAGCCGTTTTTTAAACTCAGAGTCATTTGTAATTTCTTCAATTTGTGCTGCTAAATCAACCGGGATTCTGACAGTAGTTTCCTCTTCATCATCTATCAGGTCAAGAATTCCCCGATAATAAAAGTTATTTAAAGCCTGTGGTAAAACTTCTTTAAAAGTTACTTTCACTCTCTTCTTCTGCTTCTGTTTTTCAATTACCCTCGCTAAAAAATCAATATTTCTGGGAAGCTGATACTTAAGCCAGTCTTTAAGCTGAGCTTTAATTCTTTCAACGAGAGCCTCTATTAATTCAGACTTGTTTAACTGACTGATTCCGCCAAACTGCCAGTACTGTCTGATTTCAGTTAGTTCCTTTTTGGGTAGAGTCGATAAGTAATCGCCTAAATTTTGCTGTAACATATTTTAACCTCCTGTGCAGCTAATTGATCTTATATTTTAAAATTTTTGATCTATTCATTATTAATTTTAATTATAGCATAACCTTCAGGTCTTCTCCAACAAAAGTGTTTTGGACTGGAGAATAAAAATTGTAAATCAAAAAACTACAAACCAAAATTCCTCCTATTACAGAAAAATTATAACAGTTTCTATTATGAGTTGCTATAAAGTTCTTCATATTATATAATATAAATGTGGGTAAAACCCATAAAATACAGGGTGGTGATAAAATGAGTGATAAATTAGTTGTCAAAGTGGACTCAAGAGGCAGAATAACAATCCCCAAAGAAGCTAGAAAAGCTGCAGATATTGAATCAGGAGATGTACTTTTTATGAATCTCAGCCCCGGAAGAGTAGAATTAACCAGGGCAATTAAAGATCCACTTGTAGAATTAACAGCATATGCAGAAAGTGAATATGAAAAAGGGAATACACAAAATCTGAGAGATTTTGCTGAAGAAGAGGGGATTAAATTAGATGAATAATTATTCTGTTGAGATTATTCATTTAATAAAAGATGACTTAAAAAGACTTAAACATCAAAAAGAAAATGCTATTAAACAAATTATTTCTTTAGAAAATGATCCAATTAAAAAAAGTAAATCTTTATCTGGAAATCTCAAAGGATTAAGAAGTTTTAAGTTCACTTTATCTAATGGACAATATAGAGCAATTTTTAAAATTTTAGAAGATAATAAAGTATGTTTGTTGATTATTGTCGGCAGCAGGCAAAATATTTATCTGGAGGCAAAACGAAGAGTTAAAGCTCTTAAGAAAAACGGATTATTATAAACACTATCCCCAAATTACCGCACTTTCAGAAAAAAGATAAAAGTA
The DNA here is from genome assembly GCF_003259895.1 of Halanaerobium saccharolyticum. GTDB lineage: Bacteria > Bacillota > Halanaerobiia > Halanaerobiales > Halanaerobiaceae > Halanaerobium > Halanaerobium saccharolyticum_A. The sequence continues at coordinate 110,389 of NZ_QLME01000001.1, forward strand.
AAATATAACTAATTAATAAATCAAAGCCCTCATTAGAGGGCTTTTCTTTACTTATACTATCAATTTCAGTTTTGATATTTGCTTTTACTAGCTCTGTTACCAGATAAAAAAAGAGCAGCCTCTGCAAAAAAATGAGAACTGCTCTTGCTATTTCTTTCTTAATACTTAAGCAACGTTACATACTGTTGATATTTTCCTCGTTTTTTTCTGCCGTTGAATTTTTAAGCTTATCAATTTTCATATTCAGTTCACTCTGGCCAATACTCAGGCGAGCAGTTTGATTATGAATCTTTTTAATAGTATGTCCCATTTCATCAAATCTCTCATCGTGCTTTTTAAGAGTTGATTTGATATTATACAGTTCAATATTCTGCTCTTCAAGAATATTAACCAACTTATCAAAACGTTTATCAACCTGATCGAAACTCTGATCATGTTTGTTTAATTTGTTTTTAACTTGATCAAAATTTTTATCAACCTGGTCGAAACGCTGATCGTGTTTATCTAGTTTATTTTCAACTTGATCAAAACGTTTATCAAGCTGGTCAAAACGGGCCACAAGTGTCTCTAAAATTTCAGCTTCTGACATCTGATCCACCTGCCTTTCTTCGTATTCTCCAGATACTTATAGTATATCGATTTTCTTAGTAATTGGCAAATGATATTTGGCCAGTTGGGCAGGAAAAATGCGGCTTCTGATCTAAGTTGGCACAGAATTAAGAGCTCTTTTTATCCTTTTTAAAATCAATCTTTTTGACATTATCTCGCCTCGGCTGATAGGTTTCTACCAAATCAACCAGAGCTGCAACTATCTCACTACCAGCAGACTTTTCTGCAAGTTTTGTCAGGCGCTTCAGATGTTTATTTAAAAACTCCTGGTCTACAGCTTCTAAATTATTGATAAAAATCCGCTCATGTTCTGTGGGCAGATTATCTTCAGTATCACATAAAAGCTCTTCGTAAAGTTTTTCTCCCGGGCGCAGTCCGATCACCTCAATATCAATATCTTCATAGGGAGTTAAACCAGAAAGCGAAATTAAATCTTCAGCAAGCTCCATAATCTTGACCGGCTCTCCCATGTCCAGGACAAAAACTTCTCCTCCCTTACCTAAAGCACCAGCCTGGATCACAAGCTGAGAGGCCTCAGGAATAGTCATAAAGTAGCGGGTTATATCCTTATGAGTCACTGTCAGCGGACCACCATCAGCAATCTGTTTTTTAAATAAGGGGATTACACTTCCCTGACTGCCCAGAACATTACCGAAGCGGACTGCCATAAACTTGGTCTCAGATTTTTTGTTTATAGTCTGGACAACCATTTCAGCTGCCCTTTTGGAAGCTCCCATCACATTAGTTGGGTTAACTGCCTTATCTGTTGAAATTAGAACAAAACGATCAATTTTAAATTTAGCTGCTGTTTCTGCCAGATTTCTGGTTCCCAATATATTGTTCTTAATAGCCTCTTCCGGACTGGTCTCCATTAAGGGTACATGTTTATGAGCTGCCGCATGGAAGACCACATCTGGAGAATGATCGCCAAAAACTTTCTCCAGCTTATTTTTGTCCCTGATGCTTCCGATGATGGAGACTAAATCTAAATTAGGATATTTATCGCGCAAATCTCTTTCTAAAAAATAGGTAGTATTTTCATTAATATCAAAAATAATTATTTTTTTCGGATTAAACTTGGCAACCTGACGGCAGAGTTCAGAACCGATTGAGCCCCCACCACCACTGACCAGCACAGTTTTGTCCTGCAGATAATCAGAAATTTCATCAGTAATCAAATCCACCTGATCCCGGCGCAGCAGGTCTTCTACCTTTACTTCCCGGATCTGATTTAAGGAAACATCACCTTTTAGAATTTCATAAACTCCAGGTACAATTTCCACCTTGACCTCTTTTTTATTGCTCAGCTCATAAAAACGCTTAATTGTCTTACCATCGGCAGAGGGAATAGCGATTATTACTTCATCAACATCGTATTCCTCGATCAACTGCGGTATTTTTGAAGATTTACCAAGCACCCGATTCCCGTGAATCTCCAGAGACTGCTTGGCCGGATCATCATCGACAAGCCCCACAATTCTTTTGCCAATTTCCGGATGTTTCTGCATTTCTCTAATTATCATTTCTGCAGCATCACCGGCTCCAATAATTAAAACTCTGCTCTGAGATTTATGAGTCTGATTGCGGTTTAAATGATCTTTGAGCAGGCGAAGTCCAAACCTCATTCCTCCGAGCAAAAAGATATCCGACATTAAATTAATGGCGATTATGCTGCGGGGAAAAGAAACTCTAAAGAAATAGATATAGATTACAAATATTATATTGATTACTATTGTGGCTTTAAAAATAGAATAAAGCTCGGACATGCTGGCATACTGCCACATCTTATTATAGAGTGCTGAAAAATAGAGGACAAAAAATGAGATAACTGTAATTGCCAGCAAATATTCAATTCTAAAATACTGCATCCAGGCTTCATCAAAACGCAAAATAAAGGAAAATAGTACTGCCAGATTAACTAAAGCCAGGTCAATGATAATTAACCTCGGCTTTTTATATAATTTTAAAAGATATTCAATCATTTTAAACTCAACCCCCGATTTAAATTGCTCCCTGCTTATAACTAATTATATTATATTGCAATTTCTTTCTTAATTCAATTGATTCGACAATAATAGTGAAAAGATGTGGCAATCTCTGGCCTCCCCTACACATTATAATATTTACTATCTATAAATAATTACAAAATACTGTTAAAAAATTTTCCAGCAAATGCTATAATATCTAATATGAAATTTGCAGAAAGGAGGACTCCATATTTTTATTTTAAATTGTGATAAAATTCTTAATAAACAGAAAGGATGATTTAAATGGGTTATAACAGGATTCAGGATAATTTTTGGATTGATGAAAAGGTTAAAAACTGGGATTTTAAAACGCGGATGATCGCCCTCTATTTATTAAGCAATCAGCACAGTATTTCCGAAGGACTTTATCACCTGCCTTTAAGTTACATGGCAGAAGATATGTGCTTAAAAAAGGAAGAAATTCTGGAGGGGGTTAATAAACTCAGTGCTGAGAACTTTATTAAATACGATAAAGACAACTCCATTATTTTGATCATCAATGCTTTAAAGTATCAACCTCTAAATAATATTAACCACTACAAGTCAGCATTAAACAAACTGGAGGCTCTGCCGACCTCCCCGCTGCTGCAGGATTTTATTGAACAGGCAGAACTATATAATCCTAAATTTTACAGCTATCTTAAAGCAGAAAGCAAAAAGAAAAGATTCTTAAAAAAGGGCTTCTCAACCAGAAAAAGCAAGGGGCTTACTGCAGATAGAAATAAGGGGCTGCAGACAAACAGTCTGGATGGGCTTTCGACAAATAAAAGTAACTCTCAAGCTCCAGCTCTATCTCCAACTCTAACTCAAACTCAAGCTCAAATAAAAACAGAGTCTGGAAAAAAGGAGGAGGCAGAATTTTTAGAACAGATAAACTCAGATGATAATTTTAAAAAGGCAGCTGAACTCGCTTCCTATTTAATTGAGCTGATAGCTGCTAATAATCCCCGGGCTGCTGTTCCCAAAAAAGATCCTGCCGACAGGCTTTTTCTAAAGTGGACAAAAGAAATGGAAAAACTCCACCGACTCGGTCCGGTAGGAGCAAAGGCTAAGGAAAATAAAGGCTACAGCTTTGCAGAAATAGAAGCAATTATCTGCTTCAGCCAACAGGATCAGTTCTGGAAAAACAATATCTTAAGTGCTAAAAAATTAAGAAAACAGGTAATTAAACTGGAAAACAAACTTAAAAGTTCTAAATTTAATGCTCCCAGTCAAAAAAATAATCTCCTAAAGGAACTGTATCTGGCAGCAAAAGAGGAGGAAAACAGCAATGAAGAAAAGTGAAATCATTAAAATCCTGAGTTATTTAAACAACTGCTATAATAACCGCTTTAAGTTTCCAAAGGCCGATGATGACAGTTCGACAATGATGGTGGAGGTCTGGTATGATCTCCTGAAATCATATCAGTACCAGCTGGTGGTGGCAGCGGTGAAAAAATTGATTATCAATCAGCCGCAATGGCCCCCCACTCCCGGCGAAATAGTTAAGGCAATAGAAATACTAAAACAACCAGAGTCAGCTAAAATCACAGCCGGAGAAGCATGGTATCTGGCTTTAAAAGCTGTGCGTAAATTTGGCTACTATAACCCTGGGGAGGCTATGGAATCTCTGCCGCCTGCAGTTAGAGAAGCTGTCCGCAACTTTGGTGGTTTTACCGCCCTCTGCCACAGTCAGGAGACAAGTTATGTTAAAAATCAGTTTATCAAAATTTATCAGGAGGTTAATTTTAAAAGAAAGGATACTGCTTATCTACCCCGGCCTTTTAAGGAAAAACTGCTCTTAATCCCAAAAGAAAAGGAAGTGGAGTAAATGCGCAAAGAAAAATATAGCGAGGAAGAATTATATCAGCTGCTCTGGCAGAAAGCAGAAGAAATAGAAAAAGTTCCCGGAGCAAGAGAAATCAACAGTGATCCTTTTCTACCTGACTACGAAGTTTTTACTGACTGCTTTGGTAATTTTAGAAAATCAAAAAGGCTGCAAAAACTGGTAGAAAAGTTTACTGATCTGAGAAGAAAAAATCGCTGTTTTTGTATTGACTGTCCCCAGGATGAAAACAGGTGTAAAAAAGATGTAAGGATCTGTAAAACTAAATTTACTAATAATGAATTGAGACTTTATTTTATCATATTTGATCAAATTTGCTAATCACTCCTGCAGTCCCTGTTTATTCAGGGGCTGCCCCTTAATTTAAAGCTCTTTTTCTTTTTTAAGTCTTCTCAATTCAGCTGATTCGACATTGCTGAGAATAATCAGGGTGTCGATTGATTCTTTGAGACCTCTGATCAGTGTTTCCAGACGAATGAGCAGGTAAATCGATAAAACCATGGGAAAACCATAAGTACTAATTAAGTTGAATAACTGTTCCATATAAAACATCTCCTTTCCGAACTAATGTTTGGGTTAATGGTATCACCTTAGTTCAAAAAAAGGAAGGCTGGTTTGTAAGTATTAGGAATCTAAATCCATTTCCTGTGTAATTTCCTCAGATGAGGAAAGTCTAAAACCTGATTCTTCAGCAGCTTTAATTTTATAAGCTCCTGCATTATACATATTCTTTTCAAATTCCTCTATACTTAGATTATTAAAATGTTCTTCTATATTTTTAATTCTTTCTTTAAAAGTGCGCAGGGGAATCGCCATCTCTATAAGCCTTATCTATTCTTTTAAGATTCTGATCATGAAGTTCAGGAATGAAAATTTCGGATCCACATTCATTGCAATAAGCTCTTTCTGCCTCATATTCAAATTCCAGACCCCGAACCTCTTTTTTCTCAACTGACTTTTCAATATGATACTCAACTTCTTTTCTGCATTCAGGACAAAAATTTCTCATTTTTTTACCCCTTTCAAAGTCCAATATAACAAAATTAATTATAATTATTAGGAATACTCAGTCCCTCGATATTTCTGCTTTCTGCTTCTTCTAAGTGAAGTATTGACCCGTCTTACAGCATAAAGTTTAAATCCAGTAATTCTAAATTTGTCCCAATCTCAGCAAATTCAATTTCAAATATAGCTTCAATAATACTATCTGGTATTTCTGGTATATCTAAAATTTTATTTATATACATTTTATGGTATAATAAGAAAAAGGAGGTTATATAAAATGAGCTTCTACAAAAGATTATTTTTTCTTTTACCATTTATTTTTTCATCCTTATTTTGGATATTCTCTTTATTCAAAAGTATCCTCTACGACAAATTCATCTTTAAATATATCCATTATGAAAAAAAGATTTTTAAAAGATTATATTATCTTTTAAGTTTCATCTGGATTTCAGCTTTTATGAATATTTATTTTAAAGATTTAATCCAATTTAGTAGTGAATATAATATTAACAGCAAATATTTTGTGATTGGAATTTTAATATCACTGATATTAGCAGTTTTATTCTGGGATTTCTTTTTCATTTCCTGCAAATCCATCAAAAGTTTATCCTTTAAAGATTTCGAATTCACAACTGAAAAAGCTAAAGAAATAGTAGAAAAAAATGTTTTAACTAAAAATAGAGATATAAATTTTTTGCAGAATATTATAACTACAGAAAACTCATTATTAATAAATATGGATAATTATATAAATGAGCTGGATGAATTCTCCCAGCAAATGTATATTAAGTTAATAAAGAAATATATTGCTTTACGAAATAATAAAAAAATCACCTTTTTTAGATTGGAGTATTATTTTTTAAATGAAATTGGATTTAAAAAAATAAAAGATGAATATAACTTAAGCAAGCATGATTTGGCTTTACTAAGAGAAAAATTTAATCAAGAAATAAGCAGTGTTTATATAATAGATTCAAAATATAAATTAATAAAAATCAACACTCTGTTCATTGAAAATGATATCATATTTAAAATTAAAGATACCTATAATTTAGAAGATGAACATCAAATAATACAAAATATCATTTCTCATCTAGATAATAAAATCATAAATTTAGATAGAGAAATTTCCGGTTGAAGTTGAAACAAAAATTTTAATATATTATAATAAATATAGGAGATGATTAATATGGATGCTAAAAAAAGAGAAAGTTTAAAAGATGCGATGGCTATTTATGAGAAAAAAAGCAAAAATAAAAAATTGAAGTCTCCTTCTTCGACTAATATAAGAATTAAACATGACATCTCTTTCAAAGAAAATGAACGGATTTTAAGAGAAGAAATATTAGCTAAATAATAACTACAAGCCCTCATTAGAGGGTTTTTGTTTTATAAAAAATAATAAACTCTGCAAATTGGAGAATTTCATCCTGAATTGGCCTAATAATAAAAATTAATTAGGTATCGAACATTCATGTCGCGGTACTTTAACAACCTTTTAAAGCTAATTATAATTATTAGGAATACTCAACCCATTCTTTTCTGCTGCTTTAAAAAATGCTTTTTTATACCACTGGATTCCTTGATAGTATTGATACCAGTTGCTCTGCAGAAAATCATCAGCTAAATGTACCCCATTAACTATTCTTTTTTCAAAATCACAGTTAATGAAATCTTTAAAAGCTTCTTTTAACCAGATATTATGATCATATTCAATAATATTTTGATCTGAAGAAGAAAACAGCCCCTTAGTAAGCATAAACTCTTTCCAGTCAGCTATTCGCTCCTCCTCAACTTTTCTAGCCGTAAGAATAGAATTAAATTCTGCACAATCTATTTCAACAGTTGAATCATCTCTATACTGTTCATTATTTTCTAAAAAATTCTCCAAAATATCTTTAATTTTTTTAAAGGCCTCAATAAACCTTTCATTATTCTTAACTCTGCTAACTTGATATTGACTTGAAAAGTTATCAGTTGCATCATATTCATATCGCCACTCTAAATAAGGAATATCAGGATAAGAATAAACCTGACCATGACCATAAGCTGGAACCACCGTATCCCTTTTCTGCTCTGAAACAAGGGGCAGAAATCTAACCCCTATTTGTTTCCAACTTTTTTCTTTTATTAACTCTAATATTTTGGACGGTATTTTATTGTTTTCTCTAACACCTTCTACATCATTTACCTTGCTGGCTATACCAGAAAAGCCCTGGTGAGAATAAGTATCTGCATAAGCATGGAGAGTAATCCCTAGTTTAATAGGATCAGCATTATTTACTGCTTCCTCAACTATAGTTTCAATTATTTTAGATTCTTTTTTGCAGCGCATTTTTTTAGGAAAGTTTTTACCTTCACAGCCAGGGACAAAATGAAAAGCAGAAGTATTGGCTGTCATAGAAGAATAATTATATGTACTTAAATCCGAATAACTGTGACACGTAGCAGCATTAATAATTTCATCACCAAGTTGAGAAAGCAAATCGGAAGGGTTATCAGCAGCAAGAGTAATTTTATTTACTTTGGCATCATCAACAAACTGAGAGGCATAAGCTATTTTGTGGGCAGTTTCCTTTTCTATTCCAACAGAACGGGCCATTGCCAGCAGAGCATAGTAATGAGCATCTTTTTTCATTAAAATCACCCTTAATTTTTATTTGATAGATTCTCGATTGGAATAACTGAAATATTTACCTGGTTAAAGAAAGAATTTAAATTAGATTATTAGTTGTTTATTAATCTATCTACTCAAATTATAATACATTTGTTCGTCTAATTCAAGAAAATCCTTATAATATATTTTTTATATACTAAAACACCAAAGAATTTTCTTCCAACTCTTTGCAAATTAATTGGTCAGCTATTAAAATAAAATTACAGTAAGTGAAAGAGGTGGTCTTATGAATATAAATCTAGAAGATATTTTTGAAGTTGTCGAAGAACCAGAACACTCAAAAAATGTTTTATTAAGTTTTCAGGAAAAATATAATATTGATTCAGAAGAGCTCTATCTATTCTATCAACAGAACGGAATTAATTATGAAGAATTACCTGCTACAGAAGATGATTTTAAATCATGGATTCACCATTTTATTATCTTTAAAGAAAATGGTGGCGATCCCTGGGAATTAAAAGAATCGGATATCTGAGAAGAAAATGCTAACTATCAGAACAAGGAGGAAAACTACTCTTCGAATTTTATGACTCCAGTGGGAGTAGTAATCTTATTATTTCTGTATCAAATTTTATAATAAGTATATATTTCACTCTTTAAATAATTAGACAGATAACAGCTTGAATCTTCTGAAAATAGAAATTCTAAACAATCTTTAAGCTGACTAAATTCTATAATTCCATTTTCATAAGCAGAAATGATTATTCCAAGAGTGCCAGTAACTTTGATATCATAGTTTTTACAGATATCTCTAACTGGCTTATCATTACTTACTGCCAAAAGATCACCTTCACCAGCAATGGCAATAACAATTCTATCATATTCAGATAATCTTTTAGCTGTATTATCATCTGAATCTTCAAGCTCAATAAAAATATTATATCCCAATTCACTCTCTATTGTGCCTTCAATAAATTTTAAGCTTCCTAAATCATCATAAATATTTTCATCTTCTAAAACAGGTGTTGGAATTTTTACTTTTTCAAATAACTGATTTAAAATAGAAATATAATCAAAGCTTAAGGCTGCTGTTATCTCCATAAAATCAGTTAGTATATTATTATCGACTACTATAGTTTCTCCTTTAAAGTTTTTAAGCCGTTCTGTATTCATAATTCTTCCATTTTTTAGCCAGTTTTCTCATTTCTAAAACTGAAATATTTAATACTTCTGCAGCCTTATTAATGGTTATTTCTTCTTTGATAACTAATTTTCTAACCAGAGCAAATAGCTTTTCATTTTTTCTTACATAATCTCTCGGTTCTGGTTCTTTTTTATCATATCCAGCTTCTTTGAGTTTTTTGAATAAAGCACCTAATATTTTACCATTTATATAACCATATTTATTTAAAATCATGATCAGGGATTTTGCACTAACACCAAATTCTCTCTTCTTCTCAATAATCAGGTCCAGATCAATATATCCATCAAAATAATAATCATAATTTTTTAAAACTTTAGCAGGCACTAAAAATGCCATTGCAAAATGATCTGCTGCTTTTTCTCTTATATCTTTTATCCGAGTGTTAGCATATTTTAAGTCACTAATATCTTTACTGTATTGATCACGGTGAAGAATTAAGTGCCCTAATTCATGGACTGCAGAAAAGATTTTTCTTTCTTCGGGAATATCTCTGCTGTCATTGATAAAAATATAAGCACCTTTATCTTCAGAATAAGCAGAAACAGCATCTAAATTAGCATTTTTTATTTCCTGAGCAATTACATTAATATTATTTTCTTCAAAAAGAGTAAAGACATTGATATTTAATGCATCATCTACCCCCATATATCTTCTCTGTTTTTCTGCAATTTTATCTATCGCGGTTTTTTCTTTTTCATTTAATTTATTACCTTCGATTTTTAGTTTATATTCTTCTGGTAAATAATCTTTTACTGGGTCATCACTCAGTTCTATAATTTCATGATATAATTTAAATTTCTCTGCAATTTTATTTTTTAATTTGTCATCAAAATTATTTTCTGGATCATCGGCTCTAAACATAAATGATACTTTTTCTCTTTTTGATTTTTCGCTTAAAAAGAAATCAATCTCTTTATCAAAACATCTGGCTAATTTGTATAATTTGCCGCTGTCCATTACTCTTTCTCCATCTAAATACTTTGCAAAAGTCTGTCTGGTAACCCCTATGATCTCTCCCATTTCAGTCTGGTTAAGGTTGAATTCATCCTGCAGCTCTTTTAAATTTTTAGCTATTACTTCTGCCACTTTCATAATGGCACCTCCCCATTAATGTTAATTTTATATAACTTCTATTGAAATATCAAAAATATATTTGTTATACTATATTAACATTATAACACTAAATTCTGAAAAATGAAATGATTACTTAAAAAAACTCACCTATTACAGTGAGATTAGAAATCAGACTAAATCTATCTTTACCTAATTTAGCCGAGAAAGCCTCGCTTATGTCAATGGGCGGGGATGAATCGGCTAATTTATAGTTGAAAAAGCTTTATATTTGTTGAACGTTTGTTCTTTTAATGGTATAATATACTTAGTAATAAAGTTTTTGCATTGGATTAAAATATCATTGATATTAATAATTAATGAAAAAGGTGTTTGATATGCAATTAACATATGTGCTGGAGTTATTAAAACCAACTAAAAGAAAATATATTCTTAAATAACATTGCTGAAGTAGTTAAGAATCGTCAGGCTATTGCTGCCAAACTTAAAACAGGAGAAACTAAATTGAGTTCTGCTGACTTTAGGAATATAAAACTACCTTCTGCTGTTAAAAATCAGAATATTAGGGAAGTTAAAGCTCTCTACAAACTATTCTTGAAATCTGGTTCTAATAAAGATAATATCGAATTCAAAGCTAACCAGCCTATTTGCTATAATAATCAAAATTATAAGATTGATCACCATATAATCTCAATTCCTCTTTATACTACTAAATGTCAGAGATTTGCCTTTCCTGTTAAGCAGACTGAAAGGTTTGAAGAGCTGCAGCAGTATATCGATAGTGGCTGTAAATTAGGTAAAGCCAGTCTCTTCTACAAGAGAGGTAAATGGTACTTTGCTGTAACAATTAAAATTGCTGTTAAAAAAACCAATAATTCTAATTTAATGGGAATTGACATAGGGCTTCGACAATTAGCAGTTGCCAGTGTTAAAAACTCTCAAGGTAAAGAGATTAGTCGTCAATTCCACAATGGTAAACAGGCAGGTTTTATCCGCAAAAAGTATCGTATGTTAAGAAGAAAACTGGGTCAATCTAAAAAAGTTAAAGCTATTAAAAATATTTATGACAAAGAGCAGAGATGGATGACTGATTTAAACCATAAAATTAGTCACCAACTTATTAATTTTGCTGTGCAAAAGAAAGTTGGGACTATAATTATGGAGAATCTAGAGAATATCCGAAATACTGCTAAGAGTCTTAATAGAGCAGATAGAAACATCCACAGCTGGACTTTTTATCAACTTCAACAATTTGTTGAATATAAAGCTGAATTAGCTGGGATTAAGGTAGAATATATAAACCCTAAATATACCTCCCAGAGTTGTTCTATATGCAATAAAATTAAGAAGTCTAATAGAAGAGCTAATTTATATTCTTGCGAGTGTGGTAATCATATCCACGCTGATTTAAATGCAAGTAGAAATATTGCTAATAAATATTTAGAACAACAATCTGCTTAGATGGTAATAGTCTAAGTGCCTGAGTGCCTAAATTAGTAAGAATAATACTAGGATTATACTATTGAAATGTATAGTCGGCTATCTCAGGAGGGCTGATGGCACAGCCTGAAATCTGCGTCGCACTTGCCTACCAGAAATGGACTGGCATTTAATCAGTAGACAACCTCGTGACGGCCTCGATAGCCTAATATCGAAACTATCATTTCGTAATACAAAAGAGAGTTTCGGTGAAAGTTCCTTTTAGGAATCCTCGTTTGTGAGTTTACGAACGGGCGGGGAGGATGTCAATTTTCTATTCAATGCTTTTGCAATTTTTCTTTAAGCAAGCTCATCTAAAATATCTTTATGCTCATTATAAACGTCATCAAAAATTATATTATGAAAATCATCTTCATCTCCAAACACCAGGTAGCCATACCCACCTTCAATTAGATACTCATTATATCTACTCTCTGAAATTTTATTTTTTTCAAGAGCTTCTTCAGCTAATTCTGCATAATCAGATTCTACGATTATATCTGCATCATTTTTTACTTTAGAGTATAATTCTGTTGAATATCCGTATCTTTTAGCCGCTTTAGTTATATTAATATCTTTTAAATTTTGATATTCTTTATTTTTTATATGATTATCCAGTTTCAGCCTCAAGATAAGAGCCTGGTGGCTAATTTTAAAATAATTTTCGAGATAAAGACAATCTGATACATCAATTTTATTTTTATTTTTTTTAGTAAGCCTTTTTTTGAGATGATAATTTAGAGCTTCCAGGGGCATTAATAAATAAGAGGCAAAAGTATCAGCTTCTTTTTCCAGATGTTTTTGTTTTCCATTTAAATTAATATTATATTTTAAATGATAATATTCATGAGCTGCAGTAAAATATTGGCGGCCTGCCGAAGTATTAATATTAATTAAAATTGCCTGCACCTCACCTTTTTTGATAAAAAGTCCATATAATCCACTCTCAATTGACATTTTTATAATACTTACATTAGCATTATATTTTAAGACTTCAAAAATATTAATTGCTTCTGTATTACTCAAGCCAAATTCATTTCTGGTTTCTATAGCTCTAGTTTCAGCAAGAGGATTATTAGCTTTACTCATTTTATTTTACCTCCTGCATATTTTTTAACTCATATAAGTTATTAACGAAATTTTTTGCCCATTCAATTTTCTCAAGATCATCCTGTTTAATATCAGTTGAGCGGTGAGCTATCTCTAATTGTTCTTCTTCTGTGCTTTCTCCAATGAAGTATTCAATACTTTTACCATATAGGTTAGAGAATTTGTTTAACAAAGATAAATTGATTTTTCTGGCACCTGTTTCATAGTAGGAGATTTGACTTCTTTTTTTACCAATTAAATCAGCTACTTCCTGCTGTGAATAATTCATATCCAGCCGAGCTTCTTTTAACCTTTGTGCAATCTTTTCATAGTTTAACATTATGCTCACCCTTTCATTTAAGTTCTTATATATTCATTGTAACATAATTGTTACAATGAAACAATATGAAATTACGAAAGTAACATAATTCAATTTGTTGTAGACGAAAATTACCGAAAGTTGCAAAGTAGTATTCTTGAAAGTTGCAAACTAAAATTCCCTATTATTGCATTTTAACAAATCTCCACTGCAACACAAGGACACTGTTGCAATAAAAAAAACTCCCATCAGAAACTTTAAGTTCTAATGAGAGTTCAATTTAAAATATCAGATATCTCAAATTCATCTTGAGAGTCATTATAATTGAAATAAGATATTATATTAACTAGATAATCACTTACTGCCCGCTCAGCATCTGAATTATTAAAATAATTATAAGCTGCAATTGCTCCATTGTTCATTAAATACCGGGCCTGCATTGACATGGTATATATCAGATAATTCTTTACTTAAAATTGTATTATGCCAGGCCTGTTTAAGATGTTCCTTTTCAACTGCCATCCAATCACCCTTTAAAAATTATATAATATTTTTCAGATAAAACATCTTTGGGGCTAAGATATTTTGCAGGTAAATATTCAAAGTTAAAATTTTCAGTTCCCATTACTTCAAAAATAGTATCTTCAATATTGAATAAGCGTTCCATAAGTTCAGCATCATATTTATCATTCGTAGTAAATATTTTAATGTCATAATAGCCATTATCATATTTAGCATAAATAGATTCCACTTTATCTATTTTCGAAAACAAACTAACTACAATGCTTATTTCTTTCTCTTCTTCAGCTACGGTAGTCTGCACCTTATAAATATTAGATAAATTTTTTAATAAATTTGAAGTAGAAAAATTAAATTGATCAGTAATTTTTAAGCCTTCTGTAATACGCTGAAAAGAATTTATATTATCTCTTATCTGAGCAGTTAAATTGCTGTAATCAAAGAACTCACTTACATAAGAAACACTATTATTAATTGAATAATTTTCAGGTGATTTGGAAGTTGTTCTTTCCATTATATTCTACCTCCTTACTGATCCGGTAAATTACTAATTATTTCTTTAATTTTTTCACTGGAGATTTCTAAGTATTGAAAGATATCACTTTTACTTAAATCTCTATCATCATCTGGAACTAGATTTCTATCTACAATAATATTCAAATAATTAGCATCAGCTTTTAAACGCAGCCACTGATTAACTTTTTCATCTTCCCAGATATCTTCAATCAATGAATGAATTTCTTTCTGTTTTTCCTGGCTCTGCAACCTATTGCTGAAGTAATGCTTATCTAAAAATTTCAAAGCGTTATTATTAAATTCTTTTTTAGCATTAATGACTAAACCAATTCTATTAATCGACCAGTTATAATCATTAAGCGAAACATCTGTAATTTTTTTGCCTTTAGCTAATTGATAATAGTATCTAAATAACTTTTCGTAAGATTTTTTTCCTATCCCATTAAAATTATTTATCTGCCAAAACCTCTGAACAGGTTGCTTATTCACTATTATTTTAGCCTGTTTTGCATTAATTCCAACCTCTTTAATTAAATGTTCACGGTCAGCTTTATTAACAAGATCAAGCATTTTCTTTTCTATACCCTCAGCTTCATTTTTCTCATTTAAACATATATAAATATCAAGATCTAGATTAGATAAATATTTTTCCATTAGATCCTTAACTAATTCCCAGTCTAAGCCGCCATTATTTGTACCCAATTTTGGAAAAGCAACTGATTTCATTTCTACTTTAGAATGATTTTTACTAAAATATTTAAGGCCGGCTTCAATCCATTCTATTTCTGACTTATTTCTCCAGTGTTTCTTTGTTGGAAAATTTAGTATCCACAAATCATCACTATGACTGTAAATATAGGGTCTGCCTATTCGAACTAAATTCTTATTGCATTTATCTTTATAGTCTTTATACATTTCAGGAAATCTAAGTTTAAATTCCAGGGCTATACCTGCACCCATTACTCCAACACAATTTACTGTATTAACTATAGTTTTAGCAGGAGTATTAAACACTGTTCCTTCATAGTAATTTATCATAATCTCACCATCTTAAATAGTCTCTCCTACCAATAAAAATAGTTCTACTTCTCTTCTCTAATAATCTCAGTAATATCAACATAATCATTAGGAATAACAAGATCATTATCTAAAACCGATTCAAAAAACAGCTTTTTATACCATTGAGTTCCCTGGTAATATTTATACCAGTTGGAATCCAAAAAATCTTCTTCTAAATAAATTTCTTTTACAATCCTGTCATCAAAATCTTCTGGGATAAAATACTGAAAAGCTTCCTCAAGCCAGCGATGCTCATCATAATCTAAAAACTCATCATTTTCTTCAAAAAGTTCTTCATTTATCATAAACTTTTTCCAGTTTTGAATACGGTCATCTGTTTTTTCTTTTAATACTAAGTTACTAAAAAATTTATTTTCATTTACTTCAGCAACAGTATCATCTTTATATTCTGGATTTTTCTCTAAAAAAGTCTTTAAATGTTTTTTTATCTCTTTAAACGCCTCAGTAAATCTTTCTGTGTTGCTGATTCTCGTTGTTTTATATTCTTCAGAAAAATCGTTGGAACTATCAAAACAATATTTCCAGTTTAAATATGGCATATCCGGATAACTAAATACCTGACCGTGACCATAAGCGGGCAAATATACATCTTTAGTTTCATATTTAACCTGATCAAATAATTTATTTGCAAATCCCCAGAGATCAACATCTTATTCAATTTTATTCGAAGTAGCAAGTTCTTCAACATCATTTACCTTACTTAAAATACCTGAGAAACCCTGATGAGAAAAAGTATCTGCATAAGCATGAAGTGTAATTCCTAATTTTATGGGATCACCTTCTTTTAAAGCTTGTTTAAGTATATCCATAATAATTGGTGATTCTTTTTTGCAGCGCATCTTCTTCACAAAACTTTCTCCGTCACAACCGGGAACAAAGTGAAAAGCTGTGGTATTATTAATCATGGCCCCATAATTGAAAGTATTAATTATAAAATAATCATGACAGGTTGCCGCATTAATAATCTTTTCAGAATCGCCAAAATCCTTTTTAAGCCCTGAAAGTATTGTGCCATTGTTATCATCAGCAATGGTTATTTTATTTATTTTAGCGTCATCAACAAACTGGGAAGCATAAGCTATTTTGTGAGCAGTTTCCTTTTCTATTCCAACAGAATGGGCCATGGCCAGCAGAGCATAGAAGTGAGCATCTTTTTTCATTTCAAATCACCCTAATTATTTATTTGATAGATTTTCTATTGGAATAACTAGAATATTTGACTGAATATAAAAAGAGTTAAATTAGATTATTAGTTGTTGTGTTAATCTATCTATTTAAATTATAATACATCTGTTCGTTTAATTCAAGAAAATCATTATAATTAATTTTTTATATACTAAAACACCAAACAATTTCTCCGACTCCTTGCAAATTAATTTACCCTCTATTATAATAGAATTACAGTAAGTGAAAGAGGTGGTTCTATGGATATAAATCTAGAAGATGTTTTTGAAATTGTCGAAGAACCAGAACACTCAAAAAATTTTTTGTTAAATTTTCAGGAGAAATATAATATTGATTCAGAAGACCTCTATCTGTTCTATCAACAGGACGGAATTAATTATGAAGAATTACCGATTACAGAAGAAAATTTTAAATCATTGCTTCACCATTTTATTATCTTTAAAGAAAATGGTGGCGATCCCTGGGAATTAAAAGAATCGGATAACTGGAAAGAAAATATTGCCTATCAGAACAAGGAGGAAAACTACTCTTCTTGTTCTTTTTTATTTTCTTATGTTATTTTATGAATAATTCATTCTGGTATTTGTCTTTGATCTGCTAACTATAGTTTCTAATTTTTCTGCCAGTAGAGTTTCTAAATTATAAGATAAAATTTCAATTTTTTCATCTTCAAATAATAACTGATATCTGTAATTGATTTCAGATGGAGTGAGTTTATCTCCTGTTGTTAAATCTATTTTTAATGGTATTCTAGCTTTGCCCATTAATGCTAATATAGATAGTCTAATTCCTTTATATTCAGCCTCTTCTCTTATTTTATCTACTTGTCTTAGTTCAAATTCAATCTCATCTTCAGTTTTTGCTAAAAATATTTCTGCAAAAACTTTTGTAATATTTTCTTTGGTTAGGCTAAAAGATTTTATAGTAAGATCCATATCTACTGTACTTCTTGATTCAATTCCCACTAAGTCAGCAACTAACATACCACCTTTTAGGATAAAATTATTCTTATAATTTGAATTTGCAATTTTTAATAATAATCGCTGCATCATGTAATTTCTTAAAAGCACCTGACTATTAATATTTTTTTCTTTGGCCAAATTCTTAATTAAATCTTTTAATTGCATTAGGTTTTTCATACAAACATCTCCAAATATTTTCTTAGAACACTGCTGATTTTTAATTTATCTCCATAATCTAAAAGTAAATGTAATTTTTTATCTTTCCCTGTTAAATATTTTCTAATAGCTTCATTTACCGTTGAAATATCCATGTTATTACGATCTTTTAAAATATCACAGATTGTTCTCTCTTTATTATATACTTTAATTTTCCTGCCGTAGATAGTCTCTTTTTCTGAAACTCCTAATAAATGAAGTTCTTTTTTTACTGTATGAACTTTGATGTTTTCATCCTTCAAATAAGGATTATGATAGCCATAAGGAACAGTTACTGTATATTCTAAGGGATCTCTATCACTTAGATCATGTAGGTAAAGGGCTGTTTCATGCGAATAAATTAATCTAGAATTTTTTTGCTGAATGATATACATCTCATCATTAAAAGTAGCAGGAGTTGTATATACCCCTCTTTTGATCCTCTCCAACTTATCTTCTTCTAAAAAAATAGATAAATATTCTCGAGGAATATTTTCTTCTTTCAGTTCTTTAGTTAAAACAAGGCCATCATTTTTTTCGATTAAATTATTTAATTTTTGACGATAATTCATAGCACCACCTCTTTTACTTTTATACTAATATTATATCTTATTTTAGTTTAAAAGTAAAAAAATATTCGTTATGTATTTGTTGTATACTAAAATTACCGGGAATTGCAAAGCTGGATTTTCTCTACTTTTTCAATTACAAAATCAATATTAACAAAAAATTGTATATCATCCAATAAATCTTTAGAAAATGGTCCATAATCATAAGCAAAAAAATCAGGAAGAGTAGATTCGTCAAGATGATCAAATTTATTTTTGAGTTCCTTATTAAAAATATAGATCATCTTAGTTAATCTAGTTCTACCAATTATCGGTTCATTTTTCTTATCTGTTTTACCAGGTAAATATAGCAAAAGGAGCAAAATATCTTTACCAGTTAATTTTTTAGCCATTTTTTGTTTCCTCCTTTTGGAAAAAATCTTTTATGCCCTTATAGTTAAACTTTAAATTATTTTTATTAAAAAAAGAACTGCAGCAATATTACATTTCCTCTAATATCTTTTCACCCCTGGCCATTTCTTTTTCCACATCAATTTCAGGGACATTATATTTTTCGTTTTCATTGACTGGTTTTAATAGAATTTCTAATTTTTCATCTGAATCAATAACAAATTTATCAAAAATAGAAGAAATAGCCATATATATCATCTCCATAATTTTTCTCCATATAATAAAATTTTTATCAAGTGTTCACGGTCAGCTTCATTTTTCTCATTTAAACATATATAAATATCAAGATCTAGAAATAACTGTAAATATATTCTCCTCTACAGTTAATATAACACTTATATAATATTAGCGAAAATGCTCTACAAATTATATTTATTTAAAAAATCCTCAAAAACCTTCCGCCACACACGGACATGTCTACTTTCGTCACTTAAGGGGTCATCTTCAAATCTTTCCGAAAAATAGGTTCTTTTCATATCTGCTGATAATAACCATTCTTTAATAAAATCAACTTTACTCTTTGAATCATTTCTATCATTTATTTTTTCCACAGCTTTATTGATTCGTTTCATTCTATTATTTTCTGCAGTAGTTGTATGATTCTGTGTCTCTCTCCATTCAAGTACATTAGCAGCAGATTGATTTTGTTTAAGTGCTGCAAATAGTCCCTCGCTTAAAGCTGTTTTGTCATCTTCGATCATTTGAATTAAATAATTATCCCTAATTTTATTTAAATCAGTCTCTGATAAAAAATCGCCAATTAAATTATGAGAATAAAATTTTGGAAAAGATCTACCGAATGAACTTTTAAAATTAGAAAAACTCATTTTTCTTTTGCTGGTAGAATATCCTGTAGCAAATCCATCTGCACCAACACCCATACATACAAGTCCATAAACATCTTCAAAATTTATAATTACCTGCTTTTTAGCTCTAATACCAATTAAATATGAGATTTCTAATAAACTTGAAGCTATTCTGGGACTAATTTGATAAAGTGTATCATATTTATTTCTTAAAATAACTAAATAAATTCCATCTAAAGATCTAAGTGTTGAAATATTATCTAATATAGTTTGTAAAACAATATTATCATCAAAATCACTCTGAAGTAATATACTATCATCAATTGTTAAAGAAGCTAAAAAATCTCCATTATATTCTGATTTAAGTTCCAGAGCATTTTTAATCCATTTCAACTGTTCTGTAAACCCATCTTCTGCGTTTTTAATAATTGGAACTGGTAATATATATTTACTGACTCTTCTTCCTCAATTAGTTCTGTTAAATATAACTGAGGATCAAATAGAATTGCTCTATCACCATATTTATTATCATTAATTCTGCTCTTTAAATATTCTATATTTATACCACTTGGCAGTAACATAACTCCTGAAATATCATCAATACAACTTGTTCTGTAACCCAAATTCTTATACAGCACTATAAAAGTTCTTCCTCTTCTCTTTTTACTTTAAACACGAATCCCTGAGCTCCTGGTTCAAGACTGTCAACTACTGAATAATCTTCAAATAAATCATCAACTTCGTCCAATGTTAAATACAAAGTTGCATCTTCACTCATCAAACACCAGTCCTCTCTTATATTTAATTTAATACCTTCCATTTTTTATTGGTATTAAAATCCTGCAGGGCTTTTAATTGTTGTAGTCTGGATTCTGTTTTGTTTTTTGAATTTACTTTTTTTGTATTTACAGCTGCAGAGAGACTACCATCTTCATCTACTAAAATTAGACCTATATTTTTTTCAGTAAAATGGGATATTATTGCATTTTTCTTTTCATTCGCAAATTCTGCATCCATTGCTACATAAGAATAATCTGCAAATCTCTTTGTATCTTCAGCCTGAGCGATGGCTTCTTTCCACCTAGATAACTTGGCTTCTACTGCATATAATTCTCCAATTGAATTAATTAATGGTTCAATAACCTTAAATCTATAACGAGATAACTGTTCAATAAGATTCAATTTCAAAAAAAGTTCAATATAATCATTTTTGATATTATAATAGTCAGAAAAAGTATCAGAAGCAATTTTCTGAATAGAAAAATCCCCATACTCACTCATAAGAGATAAAATATATTGTTCAGAACTATTTAGTCTTTTTAACTTATTAATAATCTCTTCGTCTAATAAATCTTCATTTTCAATTGTTAAAAATACTAAATCAATAATCCTACTGCTAACTGTTAATTCCTCTGCAATAGCTATTTTTTTATTTATACTAAAAACATTTTTGAGTCCTTCAATAATGTGAGGAACCATTTTTCTTTCTTTTTCGTAAAACATAACCTTCACCTCTTATAGAATTATCGAATTTTATAACTTATATCAATATTATACTGTAAAAAAATGTAAATATCAAGTTTATTTAGATTATTTTTTACTTCTAATTCCTGTATACTAAAATTACCGGGAATTGCAAAATAAAATATGACCTGCTACACAGAAGGCATTTAATTGAAGTGAAATAAAAAAACCCCAATAAAAATAACTTCTTTTGCAGTTATCATTTAAAGATACTTATGTCCTAAAAATCTTTACCTTAGAATTTGAAATATTCATCCCTGACACAAATTGCTTTATTCGTTTCAAGTCTCCAGAACTATACCAGCTGATATGCCAGTTCGTGTCTGCAGCATTCTGATTATGCTTAATTATTTCTTTAAAGTAGGAATAATCTACCTGTGAAAGAGAATGGCCTATAACAACTACATTTTCTATGTACCTGAAATTCTCAAATTTATCTTTATTGTCTTTAATCACATCATCTGATTTCTTGGTGGTAGCATCATAATATTCAATCAAACCATAACCTGCCGTTTCACGTAAATCATATTCTGTTTGATTTTTTATCTTTGAAGACTTTCTACCAAATTTCCCTGTATTATCTTTTCTTTGAAATTCAGATTCAGGTGCATGTCCTAGAACTAGTTTTTTGTTTTTATCTCTTCTATCTCCATGAATATACCAGATATTATTTTTGGATATTCCGTATATTGCCTCTAAAAATTCAGTGTAATTGAAATTTATAAATTTAGATTTATTGTTTAAAATATCTATAAGAGGTTTTGCAGAATTGGATATTTTTAAAGTAGATACCCATTCCTTAAATTGCCTCTGCAACTCCCTCATAATTGTTTGTGCAGGTTCAATAGCAGCCTCAGCCGCCGTGAAAAAATCTGCTGCAGAAAAATCATCATCAAATTGATCCTTCACATCAAAGATATCCATCATATCATTGGTTGTCCCTAGCATAGCAACATCATCTATATAAGCAAGACTTTCTTCAAAATCTGCCCACAAATCATCTCTTTTAATGTAATTCTCCAGGACATTTCTAAGCCTATTATTCCATCCCAGAAAATCTCTGAAATTATAATAACTTGATGGAACGTTATGCATCAAATCAAATCCATTACCTATAATAAAAAGTGAAGTATTAGGGTTTATCAATTGAATAAAATCCTTCATCTTCCACCTTCCTTTGATATATCTTTAAAATATCATCTGTTATTACTAATTCTATCTAGTTTTATTATAATACATTTGTTCGGAAGTTTCAATTTTAATTTTACTCCTGAAATTCTTTTTTAAATTTAGCCCTGTTGCGACCCAACCTGGATATCTTTTCAATCTAATCGACAAAATTAGCAAAAGCATTTCTGTAAATAATTCAAATCGCTTTTAGTTTAGATTTCTTCTTTTTGAAAAGTAAATAAAAATACTCCTGGCAGCTAATCAAAGAACACCAGGAGTAAAATTATACAAAACTGTTTTCTATTCAACTATTTTTAATGCTTTAATGCTTCTTCTAATTCTTTTAAATCTTTAATCTTCGAAATTCTTTCACTTAACTCTTCAATTTTACTGATTTCTGCCCGATCAATTAATTCCAGGATTTTATCATCGCAGCCTTCAAAATTACCTTTACCAATGTCTTAAATAATTTTCTTTCTCCCTTTTTCTCTCCCTGTTCCTCTGCATACTTAAATATTCTAACCATCTTGTAATCCCTCCATATTTCTGAAATTTCCTGATCACTTAAAAATTTATCACTCAATACAAAAGTCATTGCAACAAGATTATTTTTTTAATTACTTTCTACTTCCAGTTTTTTCTCCAGCTCAATAGTTTCTTTAACCCGTTCAACTATTTTTTGATCGCTATTCATTAAGGGAAGAAATATTAAATCAAGATAATTGATCTTTTCCTTATTTTCAATTTTTTCTTTTAATTCTTCCAGTTTCTTTTTGCCATCTTTTTTAGACATATCTACAACAGTTGATCTATAACCAAGACTGCCGCAGTTAAATCCTGCTGTTGAATCAGTATAGCCCTTAATGCATAAAATTATCGTCCGAACTCTATCTCTATACCTATTATACAACTTTAGGTCATAACTAGCAAAACGAATTAAGTCCGAAACAGAAATTTCTGCTTCTTCCTCTAAGTGAAGAATTGATCCATCTTCCAGCATAAAATTTAAATCAAGTAATGCTAAATTTGTTTCGATTTCAGCAAATTCAGTTTCCAGATAAGAGGCAATTCCAGGCAGCTCTACCTCTAAAAAATCAGAAATATCGTTCTTAAAAAGATTAAAAGAATCTTTAAAAACAAAGTCATAGTTATGAGCTGTAACATCAAACTTTTTCTGCATTAATTTCCCTCCATTTCTAATATTTATACTATATAAAGTATATCATAGAATTATTTGGAAATAAAGTAAAATAATTATTTTGATGATAAATAAAAAAGAATAGTCCTGGCGAAACCATAAGAACTATTCTTAATATTTTATTATAACTCTTCAATGCTCATTTCTAAAAAATATTCTTTATGTTCTCCAGGTTCAATATATTCAAGTTCTTTCTCTTCTCGCGCTTTACTTCTACCTTCGGCTTTAGAATTAGAAGGTTCTAAACCTGTCACATAATTCCC
The DNA here is from genome assembly GCF_003259895.1 of Halanaerobium saccharolyticum. Taxonomy (GTDB): domain Bacteria; phylum Bacillota; class Halanaerobiia; order Halanaerobiales; family Halanaerobiaceae; genus Halanaerobium; species Halanaerobium saccharolyticum_A. The sequence goes on from NZ_QLME01000001.1 coordinate 134,071, forward strand.
CTGATTAGTATATTTCCACTGCACAAAATTAGGTAGATTATCTTTTCTATACTTTAGTTTAAATGCCAGACCCAGTTTTGTATTCTTTAAACTAACTTCACAAAATCCATCTTTATTTTCTCGAATATCATGATAAAAAACAACATCTGGATAATTAGGAGTTGGTCCTAAATAATTTTCGTAATTACTTAAATATCTAGCAGAAATATCATCTCTCGCTTGTACATTTAAAGAATCGGAATGTAACTTTGTCCCCTTGTCAACTAAAGGATGACCAAGATTAATGTGGTAAAGAAACATTAAAGGTTCTTTTGTAAAACCTACATTTGTTATTGTATCATGAATACTTATTTTATTTTTACCAAGCTCTGCAGAAATAGTTCTTTCTAATAATAAATTAGTTGATAAAGTTTTGGTCTCCCTAACCCTACCTTTAAGATTAAAAAATACTGATTCTTCATCTTTTTCTTCAAAAGTTGATACAGATTCAGCAGGTATATTACTTATTCGTCCATGCAGCCCTAATTCTTGACCTTGATCTATGTCAGGAGCCCCAAGATAAGTCAGACCACAACCCGTTAAAAGCCCACCAGAAAAATTTCTAAACCACTGATCACCTTCAGCTTCAAATAAAAAGGGGGAAGCTTCTCCTACAGCAGATCTGAAAGAAATTGGAATCCCTTTAAATTCACAGAGTCCAATATCCAAACCCCTATCCACTAAAACTTCAAATCTCAAACCACTTCCTGTTCTAAATTCTACTACTTCAACGTTTTTTGCTTTTCCCTGACTGAAACTATATTTTCTCATCCCAGCTAACTGTTCTAAACTTCCAAAATATTTACGTATGTCTTCTGTAGAATAATCTCTATTAAATAGATTCATCATAATTCCTTTCTTTAAGAATAAATATAATTTTTAAATCAATCCTCATAATCAGGAATTCTTTTTATTCTGGGATCAGTAAATATATCTGATTCGTCTTCACTGTTAGAAGAAAATTCCGAAACCACAGCCCCATCTTCTCCTGCCTTAAACCAGTGCAGAGTATTAGGAGCTATCGTATATTGTTCTCCTGGATTTAAAATAATTTCTTTTGATACAGTAAAATATTGCTCTTCTCCCTCAGGTGGATTAGTGCTTAAATTATCCGAGCTTTCACCATCAACATATAAATAAACCTTTCCATATCGACACCTAAATGTTTCCCGCTTTCCCGGTTCACTGTCTCCTCTTGCTGGGTGTTTATGTTCAGGACAGCATTGATCTGGAAACAAAACCATCTCTTTAGCACAATATCGATCATTATTAACATAAGTAACCAGCTGCAGGCCAGTTCTTTCTAGATCATTAAGTCCAAAATCAGCAATTTCAATATTTTTCTTTTCCTGTTCGGTTAATACAATATGAGCTTTGTCAAAATAATCAATGGTCTTCTTTCTAAGTTCAGTCAATTTTTCAGAATTCAGCATATTGTTTATCCTCCCTGACTTTATAATTTTGACTCTGATAATATAATTTCGGGTTTATCAGCATCAGTCTCCAAAATCTTATCTTTATTAGTAACTAAATTTAAAAGAGCATCAACCACAGACATTTCGCACAAATGAGAATAGGTTTTATAATAATCAAAAGGTTGATCTTCATCACTGGATAAAAGCAAACAGTCGGCCAGTCTGGAAACAGGTGAATATTTATGTCCTGTTACCGCGACTGTCTTAAGTCCTTTCTTTTTAGCCAGTTCCATAGCTTGAACTATATGTTTTGAAGTTCCTGATTGAGAAATTACAAAAAGCAAATCATCTTTTTGGGCTAAATTAATATGATTTAAAAAATATTCGGGCAAACTGTTATAAGTACAGCGAATACCCAGTCTTTCTAACCTGAAACCCATATACATAACCAGAGGGCTGGTATTACCAACTGCAGCCAGATGAACCAGATTAGCAGAAGTTATGAGTTCAACAGCTTTTCTCATTTTATCTTCAGAAATAATCTCTCCAATTTCTTTAATTTTTGAGGAGAATTGATTAAAAATACTATTGACCGAATCTGATTCTGATGAATTATCATCTATTTGTTTTCTTCCAAGATCTCTTGATAAATTAATTCTTAACTGATAATAACCTTCATATCCCAGGTGTTTACAAAATCTAATTACTGTCGCATCACTTACATCACTAAAATTAGCCAGTTCAGAAACATTTGCATTAACTGCTTTTTCTGGATTATCTAAAATAAAACTTGCAATTTTCTGTTCTGCAGGAAAAACATCTTCAAATTTATCTTCAATTGTAGCTAAAACTGATTTATCATTGTTATTTTCCATAATTCACCACCTATTTATATTATATCAGCTTTAATTTATAGTTTAAATAAAAACTAAAAACATAACTGAACACCTGCAACAAAAGTATCTCCCAGACCAATAGTATATTTAGGCTTATCTATATATTTTGTTGGAACAATAATTACTTCATTTGAATCCAGATTATTATCAATTTTTTCTCTGGCACTTACGCCTCTGGGACTAAGTTCAAGCTCAAACAGCTCAGAAATTTCTTCTATATTCCCATAATGTCCATACTTGGCTTTAGCAGTTGCCAGTAAATTTCCATAAATAAGTCCTGCTTCTATATTTATTTTGAGATCCTGTCCTACATACATTGAGTAGTCTTTAGTATGCACGATAACTCCCTTTTTTATACCAAATTTTTCTCTTAAATATTCTGCCCCTTTAACACAGCTGCTGATATCGTCAATTTCCACCGGGAAATCATATACATTTAATGTATACTCCAGTTCTTCTTCATTTAGACTTAAGATATCAAGTTCTGGATAAATATTTTGCATACACAATTTTTTTATCTCCAATTTATGATAGTGGGCATCTTCAAAAAATATTATTCCAGAATTATTTTTGGCTCTAAATTTTTTTAAATGGTTTTTTATATAATTTAATCTATCTAATAACAAATCTTTATCCTCAATTACATTAAAACTTGATAAGACATTACTACTTATTTTTTCAGCATTATCTTCAATATACTTAAAATAAGCAGTTGATAAGGGCAAATTTTTATTAATTGTAGTTTGGGTGATTATCAGCCGATTTGAATCAGGAATTTTAATTTCTTGATCGCTTAATTTAATAATGTCATCTTTTTTAAATTGAATGATAAAATGAATTTCGTGTTCTGTCAGCGATTTAATCTGATCTGTGTTAGCTAACTCCCCATTCTCTAAAACAGTATATAAATTGGGATCTGCTAAAAGATCACACATTTCTCTAGATTTTTCTGTTAAATGAACAATTGAGGGACATTTTATAGTTGCCAGAGCCATAGCTGCCTGAACAGCAGTCCCTCCGATTCCATATTCCCAATCAAAATATTTTGTTAAAAGTTTTTCGTCTTCTATATCTACTTCCCCACCTATACCTTTAACACAAAAGTAAGCAACTGTTTGTATTAACTTTTCAACAGAATCTATTTTGTCAGCAATTTTTAAGTCTTGTGTAGACAGTTCTGGTAATTCATCATTTATAAGCTGATTAAATTTTTCAACATTAAAATTACTTATTAAATCAAGATTGCTGGTATATCCCATCGCAGGATATTGGTGAGATTTCCTTTTTTTCTCTACTGTTTTTTCTATTTTATCAAATGCTGAAATATACTTTTTATTAATCTCCATTTTTTCACCTCTTAAATTTATTTTACACAGGGTAATTTTTAATGATAAACTACTTATATAAACTAATTAAATGGGAGTGTGTGCTTTATGTCTAAAATTGTTGATAGAAGAAATAAGATCTTAGAACTGCTAGCAGAAAATGGCAGTGTTAAATCTAATGAATTAGTAGATATCCTTGATACTTCACGAGAAACAGTCAGAAGAGACCTGACAGCCCTGGAAGAAAAAAATCTCCTGACTAAAACTTATGGAGGAGCAGTAGCAGCTCAAAAAAACACCTGGGAATTTGTACCCTTACAGGAAAGAGAAAAAAGAAATCTTGCTGAAAAAAAAGCTATTTGTAAGCATGCTGCAAAATCTGTTTCAGAGTTTGATACAATATTTTTAGATAATAGCACCACCGTAATGCATATCACAAACTATATACCGAAAAATTATAATATTACTTTTATTGTTCACTCAGTTAGATTATTAAATCAACTTACAAATATTAATAATCCAAAATGGAATGTAATAAACCTGGGTGGAACTTTAAATTATGAAACTTTTTCTACCTACCGCTATTTAACAATTAATAACTTAAAACATTTTAAACCAAATAAAGCTTTTATGTCCTGTCACGGTATTGATTCTGATCTTTATGCCACAGAAACAAGAGTGGATGATGTTGAAATCAAGGAATATATAGTAAATAACTGTGAAGAAACATATTTACTAGTTGATAATTCTAAATTACCCAGACAGGGTGTAGTTAAAGTTTCTGACATTGCTGATTATGATATCATAATCACTGATAATAAGTCTGATGGAATGTTTATTAGCCGCTTAAATTCTCACGGATGTAAAGTAAATATAGTACCCATAGAAAATGAGTAGATATAGACATCCTTTTTATCAAAGGATGTCTATATCTATTATAATTAATTTAAATTTAATATAGTCTTGCTTTATCATCTGTATTAAATAATTCAATTTTATGAAAAGCAATTTCTTTCATTGCTTTAATACATGGGGGTTGAATTGTATTTGGTTCTCTTAGAGAGCCATCTTTTAGAACTTCTCGCATTTTTTTATAATAAGCCGCCTTAATATCACTTGAAATATTTATTTTGTTAATTCCCAATTCTACAGACCGGCAAATTTCTTGATCAGGATTACTGGAACCTCCATGTAATACAAGTGGTATGTCTACTTTAGATTTTATTTCTTTTAATAATTCAAGCTGTAATTCTGGCTCCATCCCTTCAGGATAAATACCATGAGATGTACCAATAGCAACTGCCAGTGTGTCAATTCCAGTTTCTTTAACAAAACGTTTTGCAACATCTGGATCTGTATAAATAATCTCATTCTCGCCAGCCTCAGCTTCTGCATCAGTTGAACCAATTGTTCCCAATTCTCCCTCTACAGATATATCAACTGAATGGGCTACTTTAACAATTTCCTGACAGATAGCGATATTTTCTTCTAATGGTAAACTGGAACCATCAATCATAACTGAAGTAAAACCACTTTTTATAGCAAGCATAATTTGAGCAAGAGAGGAACCATGGTCCAGATGTATACAGACAGGCACCTTGGTTTTGTTAGCTTTTTCGGTTATTGCTTTTACTATTTCTGGCTTAGTATGGCTCAACTCATCCGGATGGATAGCAATAATTACTGGAGCCTGTTTTTCTTCAACTGCCTCAAAAATACCATTAAGCATTGCATAGTCACTGATATTGAATGCTGGTACTGCAAAATTATGTTCATTTGCCACCTTAAGTAAATCTTTCATATTCATTAACATTAATATTACCTCCTAAATTAATAACTTCATTTTTATTTATTTGATTCAATAATCTCTATTTAAATTACTAGTGTTTGACAGAACCTGCTGTCATACCAGCAATAAAATACTTCTGGAAGAAAAGAAATAAAATAAGTACAGGAAAAGATCCCATGACACTCATTGCAAGCATCTGGTTCCATTCATAAGCATGCTGCCCCATCAATAAACTGATACCAACTGGAACTGTCCGCATATCATTAGTCTTTGTTAGAGTCAGAGCAAATAAATATTCGTTCCAGGCCCTCATAAAAGTATACATACCTACTGAAACCAATCCTGGAACAGAAGTTGGCACCAGCACATACCAGAGCGCTTTTATACGTGATCCGCCGTCAATCATTACTGCCTCATCGAGTTCCTGCGGCAGTGTATTCATATAAGCTGTCATCATCAGTATTGCATATGGAAGTGTAAATAATAAATAGGTTAAAATTAAAGCTCCATATGTATTATATAGACGCAAAGTTACTACTAATCCTAAATATGGTATTAGCAGAGTAATTGGTGGTACAGCCTGTACACTGATAATCATTGTATTCAGGATACCTTTGCCAGGAAATTCAAATCTACTAAAAGCATAAGCAGCTAAAATGCTGATAACCAGAGTTAAAGCAACAACAAAAAAACTAATTAAATAACTATTGAAAAAAAATCTTAGTTTTTCTGGACTCTGTAAAATTGCAAGATAAGGTCTAATACTAAAAGCTTTAGATATCCAGGTAGGTGGCCAGGCAAATATTTCTGGATTTGGCTTAAATGAATTTAAAAACATCCATAATATTGGAAAAGCAGGAAATAATGCACCTAATAAAAGAGCAATAATAATTAACATTTTTATATACCATTTTTTCTTTCCGTACATGATTATGTCCTCGCTTTCTGTTGTCTAGCATAAAATATTGCCAGGATGGTACAGATAAATAATACTATACCTGCACTTGCTGAAGCCTGAGAATATTGATACCTGCTAAATGCCTGTTTATAAATATACGTACTAAATGTTTCTGTAGCATTAATTGGCCCACCACCTGTTGTCAGCCAGATTAATGCAAACTGCTGAATAGTCCAGACAAAATCAAGTGTTAATAAACTTATTAAAATGGGTTTTAATTGAGGCAAAGTAATATAGAAAAATTGCTTTACTGGTGTAGCACCATCAATTGCTGCTGCCTCATATAAATCCCCAGAAATACCCTGCAAGCCAGCTAAAATACTAATCATATAAAATGGATATCCTGCCCAAATATTAATAAGTGTAACAGCCATTAAAGCAAAACTTCTGGAACTTAACCAGGCAATATTTGTAGAAGCTAAATTTCCAACCTGCAATAAATAATTAATAATTCCATGAGGGTTGAGCATCATCTTCCACAAGATTGCTATAACTGAAGCTGTAAACATCCACGGCAAAGCATAAATAACTCTAAAAATTCCCTTTGTTTTTTCACCAAGATAGTCTGTGTTAAGCAGCATAGCAAAAAACAGACCAATAACTAGATGGGCTATAACACTAACTGAAACAAAAAATAATGTATTCTTTGCTGCAACAATAAAATCAGGATCTGTTAAAACATTTATATAGTTTTGAAATCCAACAAATACAGGATTTTTATTGATAATAACATTATCGAAAAAAGAATATCGGAGAATCATAAAAATTGGTATTATAAGCAGTACAGCCATTAAAATCAAAGTAGGAGAAAGATAAAGATAGGGAGTTTTTTCTATTTTATGACCATTTTTATTAAAAGAATTAAATATTTTCTTCAATCCTAACTCTCCTTTCATAGCTTACTAAATTATTGAGCTATATGAGTTTGAATTCTCATATAGCCCAATTATTAACTTTTAATTATCCCATCACATTCTAATTATTCAAATGCTTTTTCCCATTCATCCTCAATAACAGCTAACATTTCATCTGCAGAATCATAATCTCCTTCAAGATATAACTGAAGGTTTTCAGCAAAATCTCTCATCAACTGTTCAGATGTTGGAAGCCCGGTAAATTCATTAATAGCATAACTATCTTTGTAAATTTCAAAGGCATCTAAAAATAACGGATCAGCTCCTTTATATTCAGGTTCTGCATTAACGTTTCCTGGAAAAGCATTAGCAGCTACTGCAATTCTAGAATTAACCTCTGGACTCATTAAATATTCAATAAAGTCCATTGATTCAGCTTTATGTTCTGTATTAGAAGCAACACCGATACCCCAGTTTGCAACACCTATACCACTCTCTCCATTATAGCCATCCATTGTTGGTACTTTCATCATTGCCATATTCAGATCTGTTTCTCCTCTTCTTAATGTTGTTAAGTGTGCTAAAGAGTCAATCATAAAAGCTACTCGACCATTAGCAAATTCTTCAACCATATCGGATTCTGTCATAGCATAAACACCTGGAGAAACGAGGTTTTTATCAAATAATTCTTTCTGGAATTCTACAGTTTCAATTAATTTATCATTACCAACAAGATTTGGTCTTCCATTTTCTAACATACTTCCACCAGAAGCCCATAACCATCCCATAAAGTTATTTTGAATTCCACTTGGAGTAGAAGTTGATAAAGGGATGATCCAGCCATAGGCACCAGTTTTTTCTGTTACTGCTTCTGCAGCCGCAATAAATTCGGATCTAGTTTCAGGCAATTCTGTAATTCCTGCTTCTTCTAAAAGGTCCAGATTAACAAACATTGGATAGGCAAAGTTTGCGACTGGAATCATATAAGTGTCTCCATTAACTCTAATTTGGTCTGAAAGTTGACTGTCATCATACCCATCTGCTTCCATAAGTTCGCTTAAGTCTGCAATTGAGCCCTGTACCGCAAAGTCATAAACCCAGGAACCATCAAGACCAACTACATCTGCCATTGTTCCTGTTGCCGCACCTGCAGATATCTGATCTCTAGTATCTGCATAAGGATTACTTAATAGCTCAATTTCAATACCTGTCTCTTCAGTATATCCATCAGCTATATCTCTAAGTTCTCCTTCAGGTAATTCTACTCCCCACCACTGCTGAAATTCTAAAGATACATTTTGAGCAAAGCCTGTTCCCGACATACTAAACAAAACAGCCAGAACAACTAAAACAACCATCCCTTTTCTAATACTTAACATAACTTCAACCTCCAAATGATTATAATTGTATTTAGCAGACAAAATCATACTTAAGTTAATATTTCCCCTTTTTTTAATAATCAGAATATTGCCTGCCATACATGTATTATATAATATTATTTTTTATTGTCAAGTATTTTTTGTATTATTATGAAAAAAACATATTATTATAAGTTTTTTTATGTAATAATGTGTATTTATGTTGATATATAAAATTATCTTTTTTATTTAATCAGTAATCTTTCTAAATAAGGGCTGATAAATTATGTAAAAAATTACATTTTTAAACTATAATATAAAAAACTCCCACCAGAATTATAGAACCCCGGTGAGAGTAGTATTAGTTACTTAAACAAATTTTAAGTTTAACTCAGTTAAATAAAAAGACTTCTAGAAATTTTTTGAGAAAATTCAATAGCTAATTCTGCATACTCCTTAACTTTCTCTAAAGTTATTCTCTGCACAGGTCCAGAAATACTAATAGCTGCTATAACATTTTTCTTATGATCGAAAATTGGGGTAGCCACACAGCGAATATTATCTTCATGTTCCATATTATCTACTGCATAACCCTGTTTTTGTATTTTCTTTAAATGATCTCTCAGCTCAGACTTTTCGGTTATAGTATTTGGAGTAAATCTTTTAAGCTCATTATTTTTTATAAAGTCTTCAATATATTTATCACTAGAAAAGGCTAATAATGCTTTACCTACCCCTGTACAGTAAAGTGGGTTTCCTTTTCCTATACTCGAATGCATCCGGATAGTATGAGAACTTTCAACTTTATCTATATAAACAATTTCATAATCTTCTATTATCCCTAAATGAACTGTTTCTTTAGTTATATTCCCCAATTCCATCAGGTACGGTTTGGCCTCATTTCTTAAGTCAATATCATTGAGAGCTTTATTGCCCAGTTCAATAATCTTCTTTCCTGTTTTATAATTTTTATACTTATCTTTTTTTACATAATTTTTATACTGAAGAGTATTTAACAAACGATATACTGTACTTTTATGTAAGTTAAGAGCTTCAGAAATTTGAGTTACATTTAAACCTTCTTTGCTTTGAGAAACTAAGTTTAATATATCTATAGCTCTTAATAAAGATTGTACCAGATTATCTGTTTGTTTTTTCTTTACCATAATTATTACAACTCCCCAAACATTATTTTACTAACCATTTATCTTTGAAATTCTTCTCGCCTACCTTGACTAATTTCTATTTGTTCCCAGGTAGGCAGTCCCTCAATATCACCTTTTACAGTAACACAAAAGGCACCAACAAGATTAGCTAATTTAACAGCTTCCTTAATTGTCATGTTTTTTATTAATCCACTTATTAATCCAGCAGCAAAAGCATCACCAGCACCAACTGGATCAATAACATTTTCAACTTTATATGCAGGAATATGCACTATTTCATCTCCCTGATAATATAATGCACCTTCCTTTCCTAACTTTAAAACAACAAGCCCTTTCATGATTTTGTAAAATTCCTTTATAATTTCCTCTGGAGGAGAAATATTAAGTAAACTTTTTCCCTCTTCAATACCTGGTAAAATTATATCGGATTTTTCAATGATTTCTAATGTCTCTTTTTTCATCTTTGCTTTATCTGACCAGAGCTTATATCTAAGATTGGGGTCAAAAGAAACTTTTATTGTATTCTCTTTTGCAATTGATATCATTTTTAAAAGAGCTTTTCTACTGTTTTCACTTAAAGCTAGTGTAATCCCACTTAAATGAATAAATTTAGCCTGTTTAACATACTCCTCATTGATATCTTCTGGAGAAAGTTTACTGGCAGCCGAATTTTTACGATAGTAGTAAACATTGGCAGTTTGTGAATTAATAATATCCTTAATCATTAACCCAGTATTACTTTTTTTATCTCTTTTTACCTGGCTTACATCTACTCCCTCACCTCTAATAAAAAATTCTAAATAATCCCCCATGGGATCTTTTCCCAGTTTACTTATCCAGCCTGATTTTAAGCCTAATCTTTGAACTCCAATAGCAAAATTAGATTCTGCACCGGCGATATGTTTAGTAAACTGACTTGCATACTTAAATGAATGCATACTGTCAGAAGTTATTGCAACCATAGTTTCTCCCATTGTAATTACATCAAGCATATGAGCAACTCCTAACTTAACCGATCTAAATAAATAATATGTTTGTTTAAAATTAAATAAAATCAGATATCTCCGCTCTTGCAATTGTTTTTTCAATCTCATTCTTTTCACTTCTGGTACAATCACTCATTGGAAATTTACATGAAGCTAAAATATCATTATTATTAATTGCTACAGCTTCTTTAATAGCTTTAATAAACGGATTAGTAACATCGTAAATTTCCATCAAAATACTTATTTTTTTATTATATATTTCTAGTTTATCCCATTCTTGATTTTTATAGGCAGCTAAAGTGCTGACAAATAATTTTGGTACTATATTTGATAAACCACCAATAATACCATTACCTCCAACTAATAAGTTTGGTATTAAATGTTCATCAAAGCCAGAAAATATATCAAATTCTGGCTCCAATGCTTTAATTTTATTAATTAATTTTCTGGTATGATCTAGTGTTGTAACAGAATCTTTTAAACCAACAAATTTTTTATTGCTTTTTATTAATTTAGCAATAGTATCAATTTCCAAATTAACCCCAGTTCTTGCTGGAAAATTATAAATATAGATAGGTAAATCAATATTTTCAGCAACCGAAGTATAATAATTATATATGCTTTTTTGATCTAAATCAAAAAAATAAGGCATCAATAAAACAATAGCATCAGCTTTTTGGGAAGCAGAAAATTGACTGAGATCTATTACTTCTTCTATTATATTTCCACCAGTTCCAACTAAAATAGGCACTCTATTGTCAACTAGATCAATTATATAAGATAAATACTTCTTTTTTTCCTTTAAACTGATGCTAAAAAATTCACCAATACTGCCAAAGATTAAAATACCGTCTACTTTTGAATCAATTAGATAGTTAACAAGATATTTATTGGCTTCATAATCAATTTTATTATTTTCATTAAAAAGAGTTACCATGGGTGTTATTACTCCGTTTAACATAAGCTCTCCCTTCTTTTATTCCTGGATTTAATTTCATCAATATTATTAGATATATATATTTTACCAGTCAGCAACTGATCCATCATCATGATACCATCTCTGAATTGAAGCTGCATTTTTAAGCTTATGTTTTTCTAATAATTCTTCTTTAATTTCTATTCCCAACCCCGGTTTTTTAGGTAATTCTATATAGCCATCAACAACCTTAAATGGTTCTTTCAAAAAACCTTCACCAAGAGACACATGTTCCTGAATTAAGAAATTGGGAATACAGGCATCTAACTGCAGTCCCGCAGCCAGTGCAACTGGTCCCAGAGGACAATGAGGAGCTATAGAGGTATAATTAGCTTCAGCCATAGCAGCTATTTTTTTACATTCTAAAATACCGCCTGCATGAGATAAATCTGGCTGTAATACATCTGCTGCCTGACTATTTATAACTTCTCTAAAACCCCACTTAGTGTAAAGTCTTTCTCCAGTAGCAATTGTTTCACTGGTAAGATTATTAATTCGAATCATGGAGTCCACATTTTCTGGTAATACAGGTTCTTCTATAAACATTGGATCATATTCTTTTATCTTTTCAATTATTTTTAAAGCCATAGCCGGTCCTACTCTTCCATGAAAATCAATAGCTATGTTTACACCGTCACCAACAGTTTCTCTAACCTTTTTAAATCTATGAGCAACACTTTTTAGATAAACTGGATTATCTACTCCAAGCACCGGTCCCTGCAAAGGCATTTTTATGGAATCAAAACCCTCTTCAAGTCTGGATTTAGCACTTGCTATATATTCTTCTGTATTATTACCATGAATATGGGCATAAATCTTAATTTTATTTCTACAGGCTCCTCCCAGAAGTTCATAAACAGGGACCTCAAGACTTTTACCCTTAATATCCCACATCGCCTGTTCTAGACCACTGATAGCACTTACAAGAACAGGTCCTCCTCGGTAAAAACTACCTCTATACATCGCCTGCCAGTGATGTTCAATCTGATGTGGATCTTTACCAATAAGATAGCCTTTGAGTTTGTTTACAGCTGCAATAACAGACTCAATATTTCCCTCTAAAGTGGCTTCACCAAAACCACTAATTCCTTGATCAGTGATAATTTTAACAAATAACCAGCCCGTATGAGGAAACTGCAGTAGCCAATCGGGTTTAAATGGTTTTACAGGAAAAACCTTAACATCTACAATTTTCATAATATATACCTCCATTAGATTTTGAATTATTGTTTTACTGCTCCACCAGTTAAGCCACCAATTAATTTTTTGGAAAGAAAAAAGAAAGCAATTAACATTGGAATACTGGCAACTAAGGATACAGCCATTAAGTCATTCCAGGCTGTTCTGTACTGTCCAACCAAACTACCAATTCCTACTGGTACTGTTTTCATTGAATCATCTGTTGTTAAGACAAGTGCAAATAAATATTCATTCCAGGACATTATAAAAGCATAAATTCCAGTTGCCGCCAGCCCCGGAAGACTTAAAGGTAAAACAATCTGCCAGTAGGTTCTAAACTTACTACAACCATCAATGCTCGCCGCATCATCTAATTCTTTTGGTATACTCTCAAAATAACCATACATCATCCAGGAACATAAAGGAGTTGTAAAAGCCATATAAACTATAATTAAACCTAAATGTGTATTTATTAGCCCCAGAATATTTAAAACTCTATAAAATGGAATCAATAACATTACTGAGGGAAACATTTGAGTTACCAGTAAGAAAACTAAAAAGCTGCTTTTACCTTTAAAATTAAATCTAGAAGCTCCATAACCAGCTAAAGATGAGAAAAACAGAGAAACAATAGTTGTAGTACTAACAATTAAAATACTGTTATAAAAAAATCTTACAAATGGATAATCAGTCCAGATTCTTGCAAAAGCTCTAAATGTAATTTCTTGAGGAATCCACCTCGGTGGAGTCACAAACATTTCCTGCATAGTCTTTAAAGAAGTAGATAACATCCAGGCAACAGGAAATAAGACCATAAAGGAAGCAAATATTAAGATTATGAGACTAAGTATATTATTAATTTTCATTTTTTTTAACATAGTATTACATTTCCTCCTCTGTGATCATTGACTTATAAATCATTGCAATACCTAAACAAATAAAAAATACAATAACTGCACTGGCAGAAGCTTTTCCAAAATTGAAACTCTGAAAAGCTGTCTGATAAATATCTATACTAACTACATTAGTTGCGTTTACTGGTCCCCCTCTAGTCATTAACCAGACAATAGGGAAATTTTTAAACCACCAGACAGTATCTAGAATTAATGAAACTAATAGAACTGATCTTAGATTTGGCAGGGTAATATAAAAGAAAGTTTGAAAAGAATTAGCTCCATCAATTTTTGCCACCTCATATAATTCTTCAGGTATCGATTGAAGACCAGCTAAAATCATAACTAAAATAAGAGGATAACCTTTCCAAACAGCAGTAAAAACAACAACAAAAAAGGCTCCTCTCATGCTGCTTAACCAGGTTATTTTATCTTCTATTATATTTAAATTCATTAATAAGTAATTAAATACACCATACATAGAATTAAAAATCCATCTCCATAGTAAAGCAACAACAACTTCGGGGAAAAACCAGGGTATCATTAAAATACTTCTAAAAAGCTCTTTGAAAGGAAGATTTTTTTTATTTAAAATCACTGCCAACAATAATCCCAGAACTAAATGAGATAGAACAACTACTGAGGTGAATTTTATAGATACAAATATTGAATTTACAAATTCACTATTTCCAGAAAATATATTTATGTAGTTTTCTAGCTCAACAAAATTCCATCTGTTTATTAAATTAGTTTGAAAAAAACTAATATAAAATCCATAAAGCAGAGGATAAATTATTAAAATTCCCAGTACCGCTGCAACTGGCAAAATGAAAATATAACCATATTTATGTTCTGTTTTAAGAGAAAATAGAGACTTCACTTTTATGATCCTCCTTTTATAATATTAGAGAGGGAATTTCCCTCTCTAATATTAATTTAACTTAACTAATTTTCTTCTATTAATGATATTATTCTCTCTTCTGCTCTCTCCGCTGCTTCTTCAACTGTTGCCTGACCGACTATTATAGACTGATAGGCACTTGGTAAAATATCAGTCATAATTGTGCTGTAATAACTAACTGTAGGAAGTGGTTCTGCATAATCCATTGCTTCAACAAATCCAGCTAAATCAGGACGGTCCTGCACTTCAGGAGATTGCAGCAGTCCTGTTCTGGTTGGCATTCTTCCAGTCATTTCATTCCAGAGTAATGCACTTTCATCATTAACCAGGAATTTTAAGAACTTTGCTGCTTCTTCTTTCTTATCTGAATCAGGATTAATTGCATGACCATAAGTATTCAATACAGAAATGTGCTTACCACCATCTTGAGCCATTGGAAGTGGAAAAGCGCCTATTTTTCCATCAAGTTCAGGATTTCTTTCTATAATTCCACCAATAGAATGAGGTCCTGTAACCATCATAGCAGTTTTGTTAGTTACCATCAGGTTAAGTGCTTCACCATAACTAACCTCCATTGGTCCTGGAGGTACAACTTCATGTTCTGTATTTAGTTCGGTGAAAAACTCAAATGCATTTCTTCCTTGAGGAGTATTTACATCAGTAACATATTCTCCTTCATCATTTAGACGCAGCTCATAACCACCAAAAGTTCTAAAGATTTGAATAAATCTTGAACCTCCAGATCCATCTCTAGAAGCCAACATCGCAAATCCCCAGCGGTCAACACTACCATCACCATTTGTATCTTCTGTTAATTCATTTGCAATATCCAAAAATTCTTCCCAGGTTTCGGGAGGAGTCAGACCTTTTTCTTCAAACCAATCAATTCGATATAAAACACCCATGGGAATTACAAAAAACGGATGGGCTAACACTTTGCCATCTACTGTCAGTTCAGAAAGAGAATTTTGATTAAAGCCATCAAGATATTCCTGACTAAATACGTCTCTTAAGTCAGTAGCAATACCCATATCTTCAAAGGTTCCGATAAAATCTAAAGTCGCCAGATAAACGTCAGGTAGAGCACCGGAGGTTGCTAGAGTTGGAATTTGAGCATAAGCATCATTCATTGGTACTCCCTGATAATCTATAGTAATATCAGGATTTTCTTCTTCAAAGTTTTCAATAATTTGAAGAAGAGCTTCTCTTTCAGGAGACTCAACAATTACAGAATCCATTACTTCTAAAGTTACCGCCTGTACAGACATAATTGAGAAAAGAACAAATACCAGTGTAAACAACACAATCTTAACATTACTTCTCAATTTCATTTTTTTACCCCCATTTTATAGTTGATAAGTCTAAACCTCCAGATTTATTAATTCACCCCCTATTTAAAATAATTTGAAAACAAATAAAACTAAATAGAACAAATCATATTTCGTATTATGAAAACAGTTTTTATAATGATGTGTATGTATTACATTGTTTCTCTGTCATTTTAATTATTCCTGCATAATTATTAAAAAATTAATTTTTTTCTGAAAATTACTCATTATATTCTCTTCAAAGTGAAAATTAAGATATATAAAAATTAACTCTATCTCAAAAAAAAACTCCCACCAGAATCCTAAAAACCCGGTGAGAGCTTCACTCATCTTTACTTCTTATCTCATTTAAGCAGTTCCCCTAGCCATTAGTAAAAGAAGTCGCATATTCAACTGCCAGGCGAATGGCCTCTTCCATACTCAATGAATCCGCAATATTTTCTCCTGCGATATCAAAAGCTGTACCGTGATCAACAGAAGTTCTTAAAAACGGCATATTATTTGTTAAAGAAATGGTACGTTCAAAATCCACCATCTTGGTGGCAATATGTCCCTGATCATGAAACAGGGATAAAATTGCATCATAATTACCTTTTAAGCCTTTATGAAAGACTGAATCGGCAGGTACAGGTCCTACAACATCATATCCTTCCTCTCTGGCTCTATTGATTGCCGGAGTAATTTCTTGATCCTCTTCAGTTCCAAACAATCCATGTTCTCCTCCATGCGGATTTAAGGCTGCAATTGCTAACCTGCCATCTTCAACTCCCAGTCTGGCTAAAGCTTTGATACACCTTTTTATATAAGCATAAACTCTGGCTTCAGTTACCATCTCACATGCTTTCTTTAAAGAAACATGTCTTGATAAAAAGAAAACTCTCAAGTCAAAAACCTGGAACATAGTCATCGGATCCTCAGTTTCGGTTAAATCAGCAAACATTTCGGTATGGCCAATATAATCAACCCCAGCAGCTTTTAAAGATTTTTTGTTGATGGGAGCGGTAGCTACTGCATCCAATTTACCAGCCAGAGCCAGCTGAATCGACTTTTTGATGTATTCATAGGCTGCCTGGCCTGCCACTGCCTGAACCTCTCCGTATTGAAGTTGGTCAAGCTCAACATTATTCAGGTCGATTAAATTAATTTCATTTTCTCGATACTGATCCTGATCGATATCTTCAATCAGGTTAATATTTAAATCCACACCGGTCAGCTTTTCTGCTTCCCTGATTACCTCTCTATCACCCAGAACATACAGCTTACCCATTTCCCTTATTTTCTCTTTTGCCAGAGATTTCACAACAATTTCGGGTCCAATTCCAGCTGGATCACCAATTGTAATCCCAATCTTCATTTTAGACATCTTTAAACAGCTCCTTTTAATTAATTTTTTTGAATAAATGATTTATACAGTTTGTTATTGCATCAGAATCACCGATCAAACCACCTTTAGTGACTACCGGGAGACCGTCATAAGCTCCACCCAGTATTTTGCCGTAAACCGCCAGCGGCAGCACTTCTTCCTGAACTTCAATTCCCACAGTTTTGATTGCCTTAGAGACAGCAATCGTAATATCTCCCCCGGTTATAAAGAGCCCTCCAATTTTATCTGCAGCTGCATCCAGGACCTGTTTAGATATTACTGCCAGTCCATCAGAAATTTTTTGAGCAATTTGATCTCTGCTGAGGTATAACTTTTTTGACAGTTCATTTAAATCGAAAACATCTTCTTCTGTTTTAGAAGATACCAGGCCAACTATTTGATAATTATCAATATTATCTAAGATTTTAGTACTTACTCTCTTAATTTCTGCTTCTTTTTCTGCTCCAATTAATTTTATGGAATCTACCAGAACTAAAAGGGAATTAGTGTTTTCTTCTAAATTTGCAACCTGAGTTCTGGTTAAATTAGTAGCACTCCCAATTGTTGCTAAAATGGAGCTGTCCTGATTACCATTGCTGCTTAAGGATTTAACTCCCAGAGCAAGAGTAAAGGGCCCGGGATCAACAGAAATAACCGGGGTTTTAAGTTTACTGACTACAGCGGCGATTTTATTAATATCCTGCTGGTTAACTGCATCAAAGACAATGATCTTTTTCCCTTCCTTTTGGAGGCTGTTTATTTCTTCAATAATTTCTTTCTCATCATTTTTTAAAGAGCTTAACTCAATACTGCCAATCTTATATTTACTCTGTCTGGCGATAATTTTACTGACACAGGAAGTTTCAACCGGAGTTTTAGGATCTTTAGCAACATCAGTTCTTTCCAGAGGAATGGAGTTTACCAGCAGATGACCCCCAATTGTGATTCTGTTTGAAGCCGGAAAAGCCGGGACAACGATCGCCAGATAATTATCTGCCAGAGAATCAAGAACTGCATCTATTTCCGAACCTACATTACCTCTGACTGTACTATCAATTCTTTTGGATAATAATTTAATGTCTTCATTTTTAAAAGAATTGGTGACAGTAGCAACCCGGTTATAGGCTTCTTCTTTTGCAATTGATCTGCTGTCAGTATTAATTGAAATCACATCATAATCTTTATAGGCTCCTTTTTCTTCTTTAAAATAAGTCAATAAATCCAGGAAAGTAGCTATTTTACAGTTTTTATTTTCAAATAAAACTCCTGTAGCATTGGCACCTGTTAAATCATCGGCTATTACTACAATATCGGCCATAGACATTTACCTCCCTCAGCTTATTTAAGTTCCATTAGTCCTATATTATTGTTTTTCGCATATTTAACTATCTGATCACTTATATTTTTAGCTGCCAGCCAGAATCCATGGTATCTTA
Source organism: Halanaerobium saccharolyticum (assembly GCF_003259895.1). Classification (GTDB taxonomy): domain Bacteria; phylum Bacillota; class Halanaerobiia; order Halanaerobiales; family Halanaerobiaceae; genus Halanaerobium; species Halanaerobium saccharolyticum_A. The sequence continues at coordinate 152,933 of NZ_QLME01000001.1, forward strand.
TATTTTCAGCATCCAGCTGTTCTTTTCTGGCCTTTAATTCTGGCAGTGAAATATTCTGCTGAATAAAATATAGATAATATCTATTGAAAAAGAGAAAGAATCTTTTATTGGCATAGATCAAATCTTCACCCTTTATCTTTTGAATGTGCCATCCCTGTTCCAATAGGTTATTTTCTATTTCATCTTTTTTATTAGCTTCCCAGCTCATAGCTTCACCTTCAAATTAATTTTAGAGGGGGCAGAAAAACTACCCCCATAGCTTATATTTATTAAATGAATATGTTCATTATAACCAGACCAACTAAACCTGATAACCAGGCAACTGTGGTTGTCATGGACCAGGCTCTAATTCCCTGTTTTACATCCAAGCCCAAGAATTTAGTCACAACCCAGAAAAAACTATCATTGAAATAGGAAAAAATCATGGCTCCAACTGTGGTAGCCTGGGCTGCAATCACGGGATTCAGATTTGAATTGGCAACGATCGGTGCTGTGATAGAGGCAGCAGTTATCATGGCCACAGTCCCTGATCCCTGAACTAGTCTAACTAAAGTAGCTATTACAAATGGAATTAATAACATGGGTATCGAAAATTCGGCAACCTGTTCTGCTACAAAATCACCGATACCGGAAGCTCTGAGTACAGATCCTAAAGCTCCACCAGCACCGGTAACAAAGATAATGACCGCTGCTGATGCTAGAGATTTTTCTAACTGGTCTGTTATTTCTGCTGTTTCAAGCTTAGAAACTAGTCCATAAATGGCGATTAATAAACCAATCATTACTGCAATTGCAGGATCTCCCAGGAAGGTCACTACAGAAGCCAGTGAGTTCTCTATTGCAAAGGCAGAAAATAAAGTGTTAAGTAAGATCAAAAATATGGGAACTGCAATTGGAGAAAAAGATAAGCCTGGAGCTGGTAATTCACTTTCATCAAATTTTTGGTCTGCCTGTTCAATTAAATCATCAACATCAATTTTGATCTTTTTAGCCAGAGTTTTAGCATAGAGGATTGTTCCAACTAAGATAAAACAGGCTAAAATTAAGCCCACTAATATCATCTGGCCAATATCAGCACCATAAATCCCGGCTACCGCTAAGGGTCCTGGAGTAGGCGGAACTGTATGGTGAGTTGCTACCAGTCCTGCAGCCAGAGAAATACCTAAAACTACTATTGATCTGCCGGTCTTTTTGGATAATGATTTTGCCAGCCCGATTAAGATCACAAAACCACTGTCACAAAAAACAGGTATCGAAACAGCAGCTCCGGTTAATCCTAAAGCCCATTCTTCTCTGCCTTTACCTACTGTTTTCAAAAAAGTAGCCGCCATTTGTTCTGCTCCACCAGAAATTTCTAATAATTTACCCATCATAACTCCTAAACCAATTACGATTCCGATGCTGCCTAAAGTACCACCAAAACCAGACGAAATAGCTTCTATTGTCTGGGCTGGTCCAAGCCCACCGATAAGACCAATCGCTGAGGCTGAGATAATTAAAGCCGGAAAAGCATGGATTTTAGTTTTTAAAATCAGATAGATTAATAGTCCTACCCCGATCAGCAGAGCAAGTATCATTTGTACACCACTTGTCATTGTTTTCCCCCTTCATTTGACATTCCTAAATACAGAATAAGTATTATTTTAACTAAAATTAATGCTTATTTTATTCTTTCAAGATAAAAAAATAGGGCCGGGAAAACTAAAGTTCCCGGCCCAAGGCCCCAGGTGAAGCTTATGATATTTTTTGAATTTTAATTCACAAGATATCCCTCCTGAAACCCCAGGGTCTAAATCAACTGTTAATAATATTCTGTCTTTTAAAGCTGAAAGTCAATTCCACAAATTTACATGATACTCCCATTGTGGTATAATTATTAAGTAATTATTTTAACAGATCAGTGCCCACTGAAGTCTGTTACCCTAATTTAATTAAGCTAATCCCTCCTTTTCTTTTTAGAAGAACCCAGGGATAGTTCTGTCTATTTTTATTCTAAAACGTTGTTTCTTTATACCACATTTCTATTTCATTATAGTGGTGCATCAGGACTTTGTCAAGTGTTTTTTATGATTTTTTATTAATTATGTTTATTAGACAAAAATGGAGGTATTTCTCTATGACTTTTGGTAAAAATTTAAAAAAAGCTCGAAAAAATAAAGGCTTCACGCAAAAAGAATTGGCGGAAATCGTTGAAGTTAAACGTTCAACTATTGCTGGTTATGAAAGTAAGAATCAGGAACCCTCATATAAAATATTAAAAAAGATATCTAATGCTCTAGATTGCAGTATTGACTCTTTACTTGCTAATGATTATGATAATTACATAGTTAGCGAAAATAAAATTTCTAAAGAAATTTTAAATAATCAAGAACTTAAATCTCTTTTTAATGAAATAAAAGAAATGGATTCAAATAATATTAATTTTTATAGAAGATTAATTAAATTTATTGAAGCAGAAAAATAATGGGAAAAACAAACTTGCCCTTCTGATGGCTAAAAAGGCTATCAGGAGATGGTACATTTTTCAATTAGCAGCTGGTGCTTTTTCGCTGATAAAAGCACCACTAAATTTACTACACATAAAAAAACTCTTTCTGAACTAATAATTGATCTGATAGGATCACTTTAGTTCAAAAAGAGGAAGTGTTTTTTGTAAGTATTTTATTTTGAAAAGGTGTTAAGTAAACTGTTAAAGTTATCTAAACCCCTAATATGATATAAACAATTTCAAAGAAATTAGTTATTTAAAGATAATAACTATAAATCTTGATAACATTCCTTACACAGCTGTCCGATTCCTTTTACATAGTAATCTCGAGTCTCAACTTCCTGACTGGATTTAACCTCAGTTTTTTTACCACAGAGAACACAGTTTTCATATTCATCAGAAGTTGATTTTTTCTTCTCTTTCGGTTTAATATCATAAATTTTTATTCCCAGATCAGATAATATTTTCTTTACTAAATCATAACTAATACCGTTATTTTTAGCATACTCTTTTAACTGATCTCTGGTTAAATATCCCTGCTGCTGAAATTTTTCTTTTAAATAACTCATGATTATCCATCCCTTATTTTGAATAATACCCTACTGTCTGCTCCAGCCCATCTTTAAAATCATAATCAGGAGTCCAGCCTAACAGTTCTTTTGCCTTTCCATTTGCCAGAGAAGAATGAAGTATATCTCCTTTACGGGCTTCCTGATAAATAGCTTTTAAATCATATGGTAAAATCTGATTTAAATAATCTACCAGATCATTGACACTATCTCTGCTCTGGGTACTGATATTAACCAGAATATTATCACCCTTATCTAAAGCAAGCAGATTGGCTTTTACTATATCATAGACATGAACAAAGTCTCTTGTCTGCTGACCATCACCAAAGATTACCGGTCTCTCTTCAGCCACCATCTTATCCACAAAAATAGAAACAACTCCACCTTCTCCTTTCGGATCCTGGCGTGGTCCATAGACATTGGCATAGCGAAAAATAGTATATTTAAGATCATAAAGATCACTGTACATTTTTATGTAATGTTCCGGAGTATGTTTGCTGATTCCATAGGGTGACATTGCTTTAATTGGATGTTCTTCATCTACAGGTAAATAATCTGGTTCACCATAGACAGCTGCAGAAGAGGCATAAATTATTTTCTTTACATTATATGCTCTACAGCACTCTAAAAGATTAATGGTGCCTAAAATATTATTTTGAGCATCTGAGAGAGGATCTTTAATTGAATGCTGAACATCTATCTGAGCTGCATGATGAATAACATGGCTAATTTCATTTTTTTTAAAAACTTTCTTTAATTCTTGATCTCTAAGATCTAAGTTATAAAACTCAGCCTGCTCATTTAAATTTTCTTTTTTTCCTGTACTTAAATTATCGACTACTATGACCTGATGTCCTGCTTCAATTAAGCCATCTACTATATTGGAGCCGATAAAACCTGCTCCCCCGGTGACTAATACTTCCATTTATATTCAACTCCCTTTATCTGAGTAGTAAAATACCCGCTGCTGCAGAATATTAGCACCGGGTAATTAATATCCAAACTCCTTATATTTTAATTTGCCTTATGTCCCATAAAAATTACTTTTAAAGTTTCCAATAAGATCTTTAAATCAAAGATAAATGACCGCTTATTGGCGTATAAGAGATCCATCCGCAGCTTATCTTCGGCATCTGTGTCATAATAACCATAAACCTGGGCTAAACCTGTAATCCCTGTTTTTATAAAATGACGATATTTATAATGTGGTATTTCTTTTTCAAATTGACCCACAAAGTGTGGCCTTTCTGGCCGGGGTCCGACTACACTCATATCACCTTTTAAAACATTAATTAGCTGTGGTATCTCATCGATTCTGGTCTTTCTTAAAAACTTACCAACTTTTGTTACTCTGCAGTCATTTTTTTGCGCCAGGACAGGGCCAGTATCTTCTTCTGCATTATTAACCATTGTCCTGAACTTATAGACTTCAAATTTTTCTCCCCGTCGGCTGACCCGCTCCTGAGTAAAAAAGAGAGGTCCTCTGCTTTCCAGTTTTACACAAATAGCAGCAGGCAGAGTTAATGGTAAACTCAAAATCAGACCAATTGAAGCAAGTGAAATATCTGTTAAACGCTTAAAGAAAAAGCCTATAGAATTGTGAGGTGGAACAATCTCAAAAACTGGCATTTCGCCAATCTGTTCCAATCTGGAACCAGAAAGCATAATCTCATAAAATTCAGGCACCAGAGAAACCTCCCACCCTTTCTCTAAAGCTGCATAAAAGGCATCTTTCTTTTCCACTTCATTTAAGTTGGAAGCTACAAATATTATATCTGCCTCCATCTCCATCAACTTTTCTTCTAAATTAGTAAAATCTGTGAATAACTCAAAATCTACATAATCTAAATCTTTAAGATAATCTGGGTCATCTATAATTACATCTTTGATATTATAACTTTTATGCATCGAATGAACTATGTTCTTTATTAATTTAGCCGTATTTTCTCCCCGACCAACAATGATAATCTCTTCTTTTTTAGAAATCAGGCGCTCTAAAGCAATTGTTAAATAACGCCAGCCAACCATGATTAGAAAAAGGGCAGGAAAAGATATTAAATAAACCGAGCGCGGGAAAGCTAAAGAATGAGTTAAATAAGTCACTGCACCTGTAAATAAAACGATGATAAAGGTTGCTGGAATAAAGGTATAAAACACCTCATCTAATCTTCTTTTTAATTGATTGCTGTAAAGATTGTACATCTGAAATAAAAGCACAGAAAATATTGAAACATATGGTATGATATTTAGATAATCATTATAGTTTTGAGTTGGTATTCCCCCTGGGAAACGCAGCTTAAAAGCCAGTAAAAAAGCTAAATTAACGAAAATAACATCCCCGATAATGCGGATGGTGTTCATAATTAATTCCTTGGTTTTCATAATATCCCCCTGTTTGTAAAGCGGTAGCGAATAAAAAATTACATCTGTATTCATCTTTTATTATACTTTAAATAACAGGGTAATTCAATGAATTCGACAAAAATAGCGGTTATGAAATTAAAAACAAAAATTTAATCTTCTTGATAATGGTCACAGCATCCTCTAACGAAAATCTTTATATTATTATAGAGTTTATCCCCCATTTTTCTTTTAATCTCTCTTTTTTGCTGACGAGATAATTTAAATAATTTGCTATTAACAACCTGATATCCTACATTTATTAATAGGTTCAATATATTTTCTTCAATTTTCATATTTCTGCTGCAATAGATCTCTATAGCTTTTCTACTAATCTTATTTACCTTCTTTATATAATCAGCAATTTTAACTGCATGATCATTAAGCGGTAATAGTTCATTGTAACCATTTTTATGGAATAAAAGATTAAATTTTAAGCTGTTCTTATATTTTTGCTCAAATATCACCTTATCAGATTTATTAGAAAAGTCTTCAGATTGATTTAATTTATACCCAAAAGCAAACTGATTGGTTGGTCTTCTAAATGGCTGCAATCCAATCCATCTAAATTGTTTGTCTTCTAAATTATTTCTATCTGGTTTATAAACTCTAAGACAGCCAACTTTATTTTTGGTAGGTTTATACCTTTTTTCTTCTTTATTGTAGGTATTAGTAGCAAAAAAAGCTGCCACTCCAAGATCAGAACTCAAATCCAGAAGATCAGTTTTTAATTCATAATGTTGAGCCAGAGCTTCATAATTAATATATAAATTTTTACTTTTTGCATCTACTATTCTCGGATGATCAGAAATACTTAATTCAAAATCAATCATTTTTAATTTACTTACTAAAATATTTATTGATGATGGATTATTTCTGTATATACCTGGGACACACTTATATTTCAAATCATAATTATCATCTTCCCCTCGGTAAAATTTAAGCGAAACAGAATTTTTAGGGAGTATCAGTGTTTTATCATCATCACCACTGACAGCCTCAAAAATATAATTTCTTTTTATTTGATAAATTGAACTAGTCTGTAAGTCTAATAATTCGCTATTTCTTTCTAAATATTTAATTGCCTCGAATATATCCCCAAATTTTTTTGTCATTTCATCAACTCCGGTTCCTATGAATTCTCTACCTAAACATCCCTAATTAAAATGATTGAGAACAGTCAATCTTTATACAAACAAAAAATCTCCCACCAAAATTTTAGTAATTCCAGTGAGAGCAATAATATAACGTAAGCAGTATTTACTTATTCAAGACTGGAAGAAGTTAGCTCAACCAATATTAACTATGCTTACTCCAGAAAATAAATCAGTCGTTTAAATTGCAAATATTTTTTTATTTGAAATTCTATTAACAATATCTTTTAAACTATTAATATTAGGAAACCAGCGATTATCATTTTTTTCTGCTTCAATAATAAAATTAATCGCATCATCATCAGGATTAAACTCCATTAAACCAATTCCTGTTTCCTTTAATTTTTTTATGAATAATTCATTAAATCCCATTGGTGGCTCCGGCATACAGATATATGCTCTATCAGCTCCATTCTTGTGATCAAGTGCCTGATTAATTGCCTGTTTCCAGTTTTTAAGTTTAAATTCGATAGAAACAATCTCATTTTTTTGAGTTACCAAAATCATATCAATTGATCTGGACAAAAAGGGAACCTCTCTGATAATGTTTTTATAATTGTTACTAACTTTAAATTTATCATAACACATTTTAACCATTTCTGCTTCAGTCATTTTAACCATCCTTACAAAAAATTATCCTTGATTTTTGATTTTGTAGCATACTTAGGATATTTTTTATATACATATTCTAAAATTGCATCCAGACTTAAAACATTAATCTTCTTTTTAAATTGGCTTAAAAATTCCTGCTGTTCATCTTCTAATAAAGTTACTAATTCATTCTCTACATATTCCGTACCCTTGTCAGTCAAAGAAAAAGAAACAGCGCTCGGAGGCTCAACATTAAAAACATCAACATTTTCTTCAAAACTATTTGTTGTATACTATAGAAGTCAGGATCATCACTCTCATGCAGTACAACTTTTATTTCTGCATTTTTTTGTAAAGATTTTTTTAATAAATAACGCAGCTCAAAATCAGCTTCCTGAAAGGAATATCCAACAAAAATAATTTTTTTTGCCTCAGATAATTCTAAATGAGCATTATGCCAGATTGTTTTATAATGAATACTTTCAAAATCCTTTAGGAAAGTTGGAGTTACTAAAAAACTAAGCAGCCTATAATTTCTTTCTATGCTTTCACAATAATCACATTTTATCTCACTGTTTTCCTGATTTAATGTCGAAATTGATATATCACTACTATAATTGGTATATAAGCGTCCACAATTATTACAAATTAACCAATTAGTTGATCCATGAATTTTATAAGTTTAATATTCTTAAATCCACTAGATCGTAGCTGAATTGACGGAACCTCACCATTTAAATCATAATTATATAAACAATAATCCAGTTTGAGATCTTCATCTACCTCAGAATTTATATGAGCACTATCATTAAGATATTTATCCAGTAAAGTATCCTAGTTTAATGATATTAAAGAAAAGTCTTCATTCTGCACCCTTTTTTGGCTAAAATAATTAGCTATTCTTTTGTAAAGTTGATCATCAGTATATTTATCCATACCTACTGTGATAAGCCTTCATCTAACCTTAATAACAATATTTTCTTAATTCATAAACAGGATCAAACTCCTTAATTGCATCTTTTAAATCATTTCTATTTTTAATTAATTCTTTAAAAGAATTATCTTTGAACTAATATATAAATCTGCACAATGCTCAATAGAATTAAAATAAATGGACTTATTATTCATCTTTCTGAAAAAAAGGAGGAGTGATTATAGTTAAATCATCATCAATGTTTGTAATATTACCGATCAAAAGAGATACTTTTTCTAATACCGGAGCAAGAATTTCTCTATCTTCTTCAACTTCTTTTTCTAGATTATCCATATTTAAATCATCTGCAAAGTCCTCATTAAGCTCAAAGATTACATTTAGCTCTACTAAGATATTATAAAATATTTCAGGCGTAAAAAACACTTTTCTAATAAAGGTCAAATATACAAAATTCTCATCATAATCTTTTACAATAACTTCATCTGCTATTTTAAGATCTATATTTTTTTGACCTATTTCTTCGTCTTCCAGACCTAAATAATTGAAGTCAATGTTAATCAAATTTATCTTAGGATATCTAGCTACATTAATAAAACTCATGGTGTTCACCCCTCAGCTAAAAATTACACAGATTTAATTTCACTTTATTTATTTTTAATTTTATATTTAACTTTTTCTTCAGATATAGATTTCTGATTCCAAACTGCTGCTGGTGATGTTTTATATCTTAAAATTGACGTTTGAATATCTTTTTTCAATTTATTTATTTCTTTTTCAGCTTTATCAGCAGCATTTTCCTTAGTTATTAAAAAGAGAAGATATTCAGATATATTCATTTTATCTTTTTCAGCCTTCATCTTAATTTGTTTATATAATTCTTCCGGTAAAGTAACTTCTACTTTATTTTTATTAGCTATCATTTCTTCAAGTCTTTTACTCAGCTTTTTAATAGTTTTACTGCTGAGATTATCTGAATTGTTTTCCAGTAAAATTTTAACATTAGATGGCTCTTTAATTAATCTTAGTTGATTATTATGGGTTTGATCGGGTAAAGAACCATTTTCATATCTATGATAAGTTATTTCTCCCCAGCCTAATAGTCTGCTTATTTCTTTCTGAGTTAATTTATATTTTTTTCTAATATCTCTTATTTCTTTAACAGATAGAATGTTTTTCTTTTCTCTAAACTTATCAAATGCTCTTTTTTGGTTTTCCTTATCTAATTTTTCATGAAATAGTTTTTCTTTACAATTTTTACACACAGCTACTTTAGCATTTATTTCAATTTCTTCCTGGTTTAATATATTGCGACTCTCTTTTATTGATTCAATATTATATTCTACAAAGTCATCACATTTATCACAAAATAATTTATCAATATCTTTTGATTCTTGCATTTAAAACCCTCCTCGCTTTATAGTCAATTACTTGTAGGGAAAATCAATAGGATAATCTGCTTCATGAAAAGATAAGCAGATAACCTGTTCTCTACCTCTAGTTTCAATCCTTAATTTTATGTAAAACAATGTATTTCCAAGAGCAGTATTAATTTCCCTGGCAAAAAACCACCAGTCATAATTATTAAATTCTTTATCATCAGGTTCAGGACCCTTCCAATAATCTTTAACTTCCAAAGTTTCTATATAAAATTTTGCTATATCTATTTTTAAACCGTGTTTATATAATGAATTTAAATTCTTTTCTCTATCTACAAAATGAAAACCATTAATCTTTCCTATAACTTCTCGCATCCGGGATAAAAAATTATTAATTTCTAATTTATTTGCTGATGCCATAATCTAATTCCCTGCTTTCTGAGTTAATATTATCACTCCATAATTATTATACAACTTTTAACAAGATTTATCAATATAAATTATCATATGATACTATAAACCAGGCTTTATATTTGTTATATACTAAAATTAACGGGAATTGCAGAATAAAAACAGGCATTGCAACTAAGTGAGTTACTTTGTTAAATTGAAACAAAAAAACTCCCACCAGAATTTAATAACTCCAGTGAGAGTAGCAGTCTAAACTAATATTTAATTCGAAACTTTAATCTCAATTTCTTCAGCAATATCAATTAAGTTAATAATTTCTGTATATAACTCAACGTCTTCTTGTTCAGTAGTTAAAGAAACTACTAACGAATATCTCATTTTTTCTTCTGCTTTTCCCAAATAACTTCTGGTCTTCCACCACCCATTTGCCGGATAAACTGCTATTTCATTCATCTGAGAAAGATCAGCTGCTATTCCTTCCCACATATCAGAATGGATTGAGCCTTTATCTCTGGCATTCATACCTAATGTCCAGTTATCAGTAGTAGTATTATTATAATTATCATTTTTATCTTTTTCTTTTTTATTAATTCTTGATAAAAAAGTCTGTTCATCTTCATCAGGTCTTTTTAAATCAAATCTCAATAGAGCAGAAGGATACCTATATCTATCTTTCCAGCCTATCTCTCCTGGACCTGGTTCAATGAAATATGATAATGTTATTTGCATTTGTACTTCTATTTCGCCTAATGATAGCAAAATATCTTCTGGCCATGGTATTTTATATAAATTCATTTCTTTTGAACGATAATTACTTGTTGCTTTTTCAAAAGGTTGAATTTCATCTTCAATTACTAAGTTAACAGCATTCTCATAACTCCATCTTGCTCTTTCTAGATTTGGAACTCCATAACCACAAGTTCTTAATAACTTTAAATAATCAGATTTAAGTTCTCCATCTAGAAACTGTTCTTTCATTTTATCTGTCCATTCTGCTGAATGAATAATTAGAGCTCTTATTGTTTCCGGCCAGACTTCTGGATACTCAGCCATTAATTGTGAGGCAAACCAGGAAGCTTTAGCAGTTGCTGCACTTGTCATATTTATTGAAGCAAAATGATTTTCAGTATATTTATAATTTGTAGTTAGTTCCGAAAGATCTTCACAACTAGAAAAAAATGGTTCTTTAGCTGATATATTATCTACAGCCAAATTTCCACCTTCCATTAATATTTCAGGTTTAATTGCCCAATCATTATCCCAACTACGAGAAGTCTTACTGAATGGAGAAAGTCCACCAACCGGAGCTAATGCTTGATAATCACTATAATCAGGATCAATAATCTCATTTTTATTAGTAAATGCTCCTACTGTAATTGCATTCCAGGCCTGACCCGGTTCCTCAACAACTGAAGTAAGATTACTTTGAGGGTAATTTAAATAATTTCTTTTTTTAACTACGTTACCTGCAGAAACAAATAATAATCTTTTAGTGTTGTCATAATAACCAGAAGTAACTGCATCTACTGCTGCAGACCAGGATGAAGGTGCTCCAGTATTTAAAATATAATTATCTGCTGTTACTGCCATGCAGAAAACTCGATTTAATTCAGGGTTTTCTATTTCTGCTTTATAAATAGCTTCTTCTAATATATAGCCGTATAACCCTTCATCATTTTCTCCAGTTGAAGGAAGAATTTTGACTGATTCAATAAAATGATCAATATCTAATTTTTTACCCGTGTTTATTGCTTGTTGTAAGTCATTATAAATTGCTAATCCAGCCATCATTGTACCATGACCAGAATGATCATAGCTCCCCCACTCTAAATTATAACTCTGACAGTTATTATTACAAACTGGATCTATAAGTGGATGTCCTGAATTCAAACCGGTATCAAGTACACAAACACTAGTTTTGCAATTCTCATTCATATTTAATCGTGATAATAAATCATCTACCCACTCAATCTGTTCCCTGTTTTCTAAACCTGTAAAAAAATCAGTAGTTAATGATTTCCTTCTTATTTCAGCAATTACTGGTCCCTCTTCTATTAAATCTAAAATTTGTTTGTTATTTAGATAAACAGAAAATACTTTTCTTTCAGGAAAATTAATAACACCTTTACTAACATGAACATCTAAAGACTCAGCTAGCTTTATAAATTCATCTTCGATATCCTCACCATTATCATAAATCCAAATTTCACACCACAATTTATCTTCATCAGGAATCCACTCTATCTCACCCTGCCAGAACGATTCTAAAATTGCCAACTTAATATCCTCAATACAATCAATTAAATCTTGATTGCTTCTTCTACCTTTACTAGTTACCTGATCAGGATCTAAATATTTTTTTATTTTACCTAGAAAATGTCCCTCTTTACCGTCGGGAATAAAAACTAAAACTTTCATCTTATTAGCTTCTTTTAAATACTTAATATTAAGTATTCTAATTTTCTTTCTTCTATCTTCTAAACTTTTGACTTTATATTTAAGCGAATCATCAATTATGAATTCTAAATATGTTCCCTGTTGAGACCTGAAATATTTATTTTCCTTTTTAGTTTTCTTCTTTTCAGCCTCTTTCCAGATGTTTTTTAATTTGTCAACTAGTTTATTACCATGCTTTGAAACTTGCTTTGTAGGAAATTCATTATTTACTGGTGTGCTTTTTGGTGTAAAATCAATTATATCTGGAGACAAATTAATAAATATATTTCTTTTATTCTCCATTTTTATTTAGCACCTCAATTTTCGTATGAAATTTTTTTCTCTTCTATCATTCGTTCTAATAATCCTTTATTAACCATATCCTCATCATTTAATATAGTTTCTTTAATAGCATCATCACAAGCTTTTGTTATCTCTGAATGACTTAAACCCTTAGCTGTTTTTACTATATCATCTATTAAAAAATCATTTTTAGAAAAGGAAGCTATTCTATTTTTAATTAAACGATAGATTTCCTTTTCAGTTGGCAATTTATAAGAAATTATATCATCAAATCTTCTAAAAAGTGCTTCGTCTAATAATTTAGGATGATTAGTTGCAGCTAAAACAATACTTTTAGAGTTGTCATTTTCTAAAAATTGCAAAAAAGAGTTAATAACACGCCTCATTTCTCCCACATCATTATCTAAAGATCTTTTGTAACCTATTGCATCAAATTCATCAAATAAAAATACTGCTTCAATATCTTTAATCATCTCAAAAATAACCCTAAGTTTTGCACTAGTTTCTCCCATATATTTTGTAACTAACTTATCCAATTGAACAGTAAATAATGATAAATTTAATTCCTTTGCAATAACACTTGAAGTATATGTTTTCCCGGTTCCAGGAGGACCTTTTAATAATATTTTTCTTCTATTTTCCAAACCATGTCTTAATAACTTATCTCTTTTTTTATATTCTTTTACAATTCTCTTAATTTTATTATTAATATCATCATTAACTATTAACTCTGATAAATAATGTTTTTCATTAACTTCTTCAACAAGGCCTTTATATTCTCTCTTTAATCTTACTACCTTTTGAGGTCGATTTTTATATTCATCAACTAAAGAACGAATATCTCTAGCAATTATCTGATGCCCATTTTTAGCTTCATGAGCAGCTATTCGTAAAGCAACCGTAGAAAACTGTTCTTTGTCCCCATTAAAATGTGTTTTTATTATGCTTTTGAGTTGTTCTCCTGTTGCCATAATTTATCACCAACTTCCTTTATTCCGCAATACAAATGTATCTATATAATTATTATATTCTATAACATTAATCATATCAATAAAATAATTCAATTTAACTAAAATTTCCTATTTACTCAAAAACTCAATTCAACACAGGGAGCATTTAGTTGCAATAAAAAAACTCCCACCAGAATTTTAATATTCCAGTGAGAGTAACGGTCTAAATTATTATTTTATTTATTCTTTTTATATGTGCCGGCTCCCCAACCACCCAGAAAACCTAAACCAATTTTTAAAACATCTAAAAATATATCCTGACTATCTTTTGCTAAGAATATTGTTAAAAACACAAATAATGCTATTCCTAAAACAACATATATTAGTCTATGATTTTCCTGTTTATTTTTTAATTCAAATTCACGATCTTCAGCTTTATCAGATATATCAAGCAATTTATCAATATGCTTTTCATTAATACTATTCGCCAACTGGGGAGGAAAAGGTGATGAAGTCATACTGCTACTGGATATCATAAGTTTTCTTAGAACTTTTTTTTCATCACCAGGCAATTCTTCTAAAATTTCTTCCATTTTTTCAGGATCTACCTCTTCTGAATCCAGCAGTTCATCAGATAATTCATCTTCTTTTTTGGTATCTTCAGTGGAACCTTCTTTTTTTAATTCATTATCTTTATTTTCATTTTCTTTAGAATTACTCAAAATTTAATCCCTCCTAAAGACATTATATAATGATTTAATAAAATACTTATCCAGCTTTTCTTCAAATTCATTATAAATATATTTTGAAACCACTGCTTTTGATAATATTTTATACTCTTTCTCATCTATTTTATCATTTTTTAATAATTTAGTTAGTGTTTTAGCTGCAAGATTAATATCGGTAGTAGACATTTTAATCTCATTATGATTACTCTTCTGTAATTCAAAAATATACTTAAGATCAGTACTTTTTGAATTGTTTTTATTAACTATCATATCCATAATTATCTCCTCCTTGAAACTAAAAACTGCTTAAATCAAATAATCAGTATAAAATACCAATCACAATTTTCTTATCTTTTCAATTAACACATTTCAAGTCTATAGTAAAGAAACTATAAAAGTCAAACAATTAATCAAAATAATTTTAAAACCTTTTCTAATCTCATTATACTGTAAAAAATTGTAATTTGCAAGAGTTAAATAATTTATTTGAATAAAAAAATATTAAATAATTTTATCACATTAAATTTTTTATCATTAGCAACAATTTCATTGTTCTTATCTTTATATATAAATACTGCTGACATATATTATCACCCAGTTAACTTTCTAATTATCAAACAAGTCCTGTTCCCTTTTAAAATTTTCAATAGCTAACTCTGCAGGTTTAATCCTATTATAAAGATATTCCACACCCTGACCATTTCTTTGATGATTTTTAAACTCCCCATTATAAATTAAAGTTCCTTCAAAATCAAAGATTTTAGCTTCCCCCGCAACAATTCCGTGATCATCAAACTCAGCCTCACAGAGCTGCTGACCATCTCCATCATAAACCCTAAACAGTCAGCATCTATTTCCAGAATTATATCCCCATTCCTATTTAGAATTTTATCTTTACTATAAATTTTAGCTTTATCAGCAGGCGCCAAAATATTATAGAGTTCAATAGTATCTTTATTTAAAAGATCACAAACATATTTTGACTGCTTTAAATGATACTGAAAGGTAGAATAAACAGATATAGTAATCAATTCCATCAGCTCATCAACAGCTGGTCGGACAACTGAATAGTTATCATCCCTTTCCAGCTCATAAATTTTTCTAAGCTTATCAATTATTTTATTTAGCAGCATAAATTGCTCTTTACTCATCAGAGATTTTATTGAATTAATTCTGCTAAAAATATTATCACTTATATCCACAAACTCAAAACTATCCCAGAATGTTTCCTGCTGACTATTAAAAACCTGAGTAATTGCTCTTTCAAAAAAGAAAAATACCATCTCTTTATTTTGCTTCTGCTGCTGTTCTTTTTCTCTTCTCTCCTGCTCCTTTTCAAATCGAAAAAGTGAAATTGCAATGATTGCTGAAACCATAATGCTTATAATTGAAAGATATAAGCTGAGGTAACTATTAAGTTGTATTTCTGCAAAAAATTTTCTTTCAAGATTAAAAGAAAGAAATGAAAATATATCCGGTAAGTAATTCATCACAGAAAAAAGAAGCGGAATTACCAGAACAGGAAAAACAATTATAAAAATTCCTATTACAATAATTTTCAAAAACAAAAAATCACCCTTTAATTCCCAATTCTAATACAATCCCATAATTTTACTTGGGTTTTTATAGTAATGTATAATAAGATTTATAAATAAAATTTGATAATTTTTAAAACAAAAACACCTTGAAATTCATTTAATTTTTTAAGTCTGGTTAATATATTCTTTTATATCATCCCATTTACTGGTAGAGGCATAATCATCTCCATCTTTAACTAAAATACCAGCTGAAACTAATTTTTTATTTGATTCCTCTTCAACTGGTTCAATACCATTTTCTTTTAATTTATTTAAATCTGGCAAACAATCATTGTTTAAATCTTTCATTTTATAAATAGCAATTATTTTATCCCGTAATTCCTCAAGTGTTTGATGATCGATCCTATGAGCAGTTTCAGTCCAAAAATGTGCTTCTTGATTTAACATACTATAATTATAGTTTTCTTTTATATCAGATAATAATTCTTTTACAGGATAAATTATTTTTTTAGATTTAATCACAGACTTCAATAGCTGAGATAACCCATATTTTCTCATTTCATCTTTAAATGGTACATTTATCTTTTGCTCTTCAGCCATATGATAAACAGCATTTTCTAATGCAATCCGCATATATAACAAAGCATTTCTGCAATCATTTTTAGCTGTTGAGCGTTTTATGATATCTGCAAAATTATTATTAGCTTCTTTTAATAATAATTCATCACTAAAATAATAACTAACAGCAGTATTAGCTTCAGCCAAATTAATTAATTTTTCTTGAAACAATTTATCATAGGTAGTTATAATAATCTGTCTGTCTTTTTTTGACTCTGATATAATTAAATCAATCATATTTTTCCGGTGATCAATATCTACTGCATTAATTATATCATCTAAAACTAACAATGAAAGACCTGATTTTTCATGAAGAGCTAACAAAATAGCGAGCCCAAAACATTTCAATTGTCCTTCGCTTAATATTTTTCTGGGATCATTATTTTCTCCCTTATATCCCTTAAAATTAATATCAAGTACAATATCTTTTTTATTTTTAAAATGTATTTCCTCAATTTTATTATCAATAACTATATCATTATAATATTCTTTTATTAATCCTGATAATTGGGATAAAAGATTTTTTATAAAATCATTCCTGTGATTATTCATAATATCTTCAAATTCTTTAATTTGCTGAAGAATTTCATCTATTTTTTTATTGCTTTCTATTTCTTTTTCAAAAGCCTTTTCAGCTTTTTCTATATCCTCATTATATTTAGATATCTCTTCTTTTTTCTTTTTGTAATTTCTTAATTTTTCCTCAATTTTATCAATAGTTTCTAATTCTTGATCATAATTATCACTTTCATTATATAATAATTTTTCTTTTTGCTTGTGTATATATTTTTCATTTAAATTTTCCTTAACATAATCTAAATTTAATTCTTTAAATAATTCTTTTAATTTCACTTTTTCATCTCTTTTTGCTGTATCCGCTTTTTTAATCTTTTCCCTTACCTCGGTTAATTTTTTGGCTGCTTTTAGATAATCGCTTACCTCACTTTTAATTTCATCAATAGCTTTATTACTATCACCGCATAACGGACAATCGTCCAGCTTTTTTTCTTCAAAAATCTCCTCAGCTTTTCGGTATAAATCTAAAATATTCTCATCAATATTTTCTTTTAGAGCAATTTCTAATAATTCTTTCTTTAATTCCTTAATTTCTTTTTTAAATTTACTCCATTTTCTTATTAATTCTAGTCCTTTATTTAAATTTAAAAGAATACTTTTTTCATTTGTTAATTTTGATATTCTTTCGTTTTTAATTAAATGAGTTTTGACTTTTTTGGCTCCCATTACAGTTAAGTTCTCTAAATTTAGATGCTCTTTTAGTCTGGAAAAAGTTCTCTCAACACTGGTTCTCTTGTTGTAGATCCTTCTCCAGGTTCTAGAGTCTCTATGTGGTGTTGATATATATCTGGGGTTCTCTTTTGGTCTAGTTTTAGTTACCTGACCGTAGTTGCTGTCAGAACACCATTTAGTTCCATGAATACAATCAACTTTACCACATACATGTGGGCATCTAAATTTGTTGACTCCTTTGTAATGACCCCAGTAATACATTTTGTGGCCTCCACTGCAGACTGGTGTTCCTTTAAAATCATAGAATCCAGCTGGTGGCTGTTTAGCATTACGCTTGTTAATTGGAATAATAGCCTGAGACTCCTGCTCAAAGAGAATATGTTCATAGATATCAGTGTAATCATAGCCTGAATCCATAGTCCAGTATTTGGGTTTAGTTAAATCTCTTTCAGCTAAAAAGTCATTAACCTTTTCAACTAGGGGTATTGCCTGAGTTTTATCTGCATGATTGGCTGGAGTTAAAGTTAAAGCAATCGGTAATTCTGAGTTAGTTTCAACTGCAGCATGTATCTTCCAGCCAAACCAGGTTATCTGATTTTTATGAGAGTCAAATTTAGTACCCCAATCAGGGGTAGAATTATTTTCTTTATCTATCTTTGACCTTGGTTTAGCTCGTTCATAAGCTTCCAGTTTTGAAGCATCAACAGCCATTGTCTCAGTGTCCAATAAGTTAAAAACAATACATTGATCCAAAAGATTATTCATCAGTATTTCCAGTTCATCAGTCTCAGATAATTTGCTGTAATATCGGCTGAAAGTTGCTTCACTGGGCACCCTGCCAGTGGTAGAAAAACCACAGACATATCTGAGATATGGACTTCTATCAATTTTGCTTACTAAGTCTGCTCTGGTAGGAATCTTTTCAATCTGCTGGACCAGAAAAGCTCTTAAAATAGCTTCTGGATTATATCCAGTTGGTCCTTTATTAGACTTAGGCTTTATCTTTTCAACAACAGGTTTAAGATCAATAGGATCTAAAATACAAATTAATTTGTCAGTTTCCGATAAATTAAGTAATTCTTCAAAGGGAAAGAGACACTCTTGTCGAATATTATTAATAGGGCTTCACCTTCTTTCGAGTTTTTTGGGTGTTACTATTAAATTCGACAAGAATGGGGTGAAGCCCTTTTTATATCATTAAAATCTTTGTTATATCAAGGCTTATTTTTATGAAATTCGCTTAATTTTTTTAAAATGATCAATATCAAGTTTATTAATAAAAGAATTATTATCATCTAATGATTCTTCAGGAAAAATTTCATTGATAATTTCACTTTCAATTTCAGTAAATTTTATTTCTGGCTCAATTACTTCTTTATTTTCTAACTCTTGCAGCTTTTCTTTTGCTATATTTTCTTTTGCATATAATTCTTTTCCTTTTTCTGTAGAATAATTGCGCCAATATTTTTTAATAAATCTATTTATTTTAGAAAATCCAAGCAGCTCTCCATATAGTTCAATTTGTTCCTTGCCTTTTGATAGGACAAAAGAATCAATTCTATTTTTTTCTATAAACACTTTATTCATTTCTTTATTTATTTCATTTATGATAATTTCGTTTTCTGCCTCAAAATCATTTTTAGTTAATTCAATTGTACCCTCAGTATCTCTACTAAGATTTATTTTATTATTAGTAGCGTAATCAATTAATTTAACATCGACTTTTCCCTTTTCAGAATTAATGTTTTTTATGTAATTAAAGATGTTTCTTTTATTATATTGCCTTCTATCTGCTTCTCTTACATGCCCAGTTAAGGAAAATTCTAAAGCTTCGGTAAAACTACTTTTTCCTTGACCATTAAAACCAAATAATGAAATGATTTTAGTTTGTTTTTCGATGTTTAAATATGGTTTATTCCCATATTCGCAGCCTTTATTACTGTCTTTACAAAAAGGTATATCTGCTATACCCCTAATGCCAGAAATATAAATACATTTAATTTTTATTTTTTTAATGAAGTCAACATTTTCTGCAGCTTCTCTTTTACTTAACATCCCAATGTCTTGAAGATGCTTTTCGTCATCCAAATATTCTTCTATTTCAGTCTGCATTATCTCACTAACTTTGTTATTTTCTTCAACTATTAACAAATCTGAAAATCGTTTAATAAATATTTTCTTTATAAGATTATTTTCAAGTTCAGGTTTTTGCAATAGCTCTCTTAAGAATAATGATAAAATAATTATTACCCCCAATCGGAGTATCTTTTTAATTGCTTTTAAGAAGTCAGTATTATTTAATTTGAAATATTAAGAATTAATCGGAAATTTATTTTTTAACATTTGAAGATCTTCATCCTCAGAAATACTGGATAATTTAGGATCAGAATTAGCAACATATTTAGAAATAGAATCACTAAAATAAGCTTCTCTTTCTTCACCATCTACAGAAAATAGAATCAATTGCACAATTCTCAAGCCTGGATATAAAGCTATTGGATTTGAAGAATTATTTACCAACTCTAAATTAATTACTCCCGCATAACCGGATTGTAAAACAGAAGAAATATTTAAGCCTAGCCTGTTCCAGGAAGAACGGGTAAAGATAATTCCAAATAAATTATCAGGTAGTTTGACATATTCAAAAGTAGAAGCAAGTACCAACTGTTGAGGATATAATATGAATTTTTCTCCAAAATTACGATAAGTATCCTGAAAAAAAGTCTCAATTGGACGTCTATCACTTAAAGGATCAAAAAATGGCTTTCGTGTCCGCATATCAACTTCAAATTTAGTTCCTAGCCTTAAATCAATTGTGCTTTCACCAATTTGTTTTTCATTGTCAAGAATAGGAGTAATAGTTAAGCTATTTTCAGCTTTTGAAGTCAACAAATTATTAATCTTTTCCTTTGAGATAATTGACATTAACCCTGCCACCTCCGCTGGATTCTACTGGTTCTAAGTGAATACTTCATCAAATCATTTATTAGAAGGTTTAAATCATAATCTCCATTTTTCCCATCTATTTTCCCAACTCTTTTTTTCAACGAATTTTTATAGAGAAATTTAGCGTACCAACCAGAATTTATAATTGCAATTGGATCAGCAGCAATATTATTTAATTCATTTGGTGGAATAACTTCTTTGATTCTTTGTTCAGCAAGTTTTTCAGCCTGGCTTAGTTTGTTTTTATTGATAATATTTTTCTCTCCCAATAACTGTTTTGATTCAGCTAACATATCAGGAGTTAAATCATTTATTATATCTTCTAATTTTTGAAACATAAATTTGCTTTCCTGAACCGTATAATTAATATTATTAATTATAATATTCCCTGATCTGTTTTGCTGCTGATTATTACTATTAGCATAAGCATCTTGATAGGATTCAATTTTTTCTTTTAATAATTCGGGAAGCTCATTGTATATTTTAAGTTCTTTTAGCGCTTTTAACATCAGATTAAACCTAAAGCTTAAACGAGGATGTGATACAGAACATGTATTGCTTAAATTATCATTATAAAAATTATTTATATTAGTGCTATTTATCACAAAATCAAACATAGAAAAAACAAATCCCGGTCCGACTGTATAAACAGCTAATATATCAGATAATAATTCTCTTATCCAGTTTATTAAATAACATCTTCTGAATATATTAACTAATTCTACCTGCCCAAGCTGATTACCTTTATTAGCATAAATACATTTTCTTAAGCTTAAAAAGTCATCACTATTAAAATCTATTTTTTGAAATATCTTATCAGCAAAATTATTCTCTTCAACCAAATAATGACCTATTTCGTGAAAAAATATTCCAGATAGTAGTAAATTGTTTTTATGATTTTTAGGAAAAGTTAACTTGATAAATTTTTTATTTACTGTAAAACCAGTCATATTTAGCTCTTTTTCTAAAAACATTTTTAATTTAAACCAGATTTCACTAAAAGAAAAGTTCATTTCCTCTCTAGGAATTGTTAAGATTTCAAAATCATTTTTTTCGATATCTTTAATCAAATCTCTAAAAACATTCATTATTTCTAAAGGATGTGATTTAAAATCTGTATTGGCTACTGCTTTTGCTATTCTTTGTAAATGACCTTGATCCCAGATGTTATTAGCCAGGATAGTTTTGTCACTAAAAAAATCATCATTATTTTTAAGATCATTATGGGCTATTTTCTTAAATTCAGTAATTATCATCTTAAGATCATTTTCAATAAATTTTTTTACTATATCTGATGGATAAGCCTTATTGCTCAAAATATTTAACTTTTCTTCATATTTACAAAAAGAATCTAATAAATTATTTAGATATTCCTCTTTTGAAATAATCATATTAATAACCCCAACTGTTCATTTGATTGCTTTCCAATTTAAGCTTTAACTGATTATTTATTTCTTCTAATAATTTGATTAGTTCATCCATTTCTCCAGGTTCAAGTGATTTTTCTCTTTTAAATGAGATTAAATAATTATGGTACTTTTCAGCTTCTTCTAAAACATCATCAATAGTTTCAACTTTTATGTCCATATTATTTAGTGCAGAAGTAAATATAGAAAATGCATCAGCACCTGAAAACTCATTATTTAATTCACTAAACTGCTTATTACAGAAGTCAAGAATAACTTCAAAAAACTTAATAGTAAGTTCATAATTTTTATCTTTACTATCTTTTTCTTTAGTTAAACTTTTAATAATTTTATTAAAAGTCAGTGATAAAGATAAATCAAATAAAGAATTCTCCTGTTTTTGACTGTAATCCATTAACATAATTAATTCACCCCTTCGTTTTACTTATACTTAATAATTCTATAAGGACTTAATAATTCCTTTATATTTGCTGAAATTAAACAAAAAACTCCCACCTAAAAAAATCTGATGAGAGTAGTAGTGTAATGATTACTGCATTTAATATTTTATTCGATAAATTTCTGCATATATCGGGTGGTACACGGCACGGTCACGTTTTACTTTATAAACAATCCTCAAGACCTTCTGCTTCCAGAATGTTTCTGATCTCTTTAACTTCCTGGGCCCGCTTTTTATCACAGATTAGAATAGCATCTTCAGTATCAACTATCACTACATCATCAAGTCCAATAGTAGTTACTACTTTATTTGGACTGTGAATAATAGAATTAGTAGTATCTATACCGTAATGTTTACCAATTACTACATTACCATCAGCATCTACCTTTTTAACTCTCTCTAAAGCCGGCCAGCTGCCGAGATCATCCCAGCCAAAAGAACCAGGAATAACAAAAATATCATCTGCTTTTTCCATAATTCCATAGTCAATGGAAACACTCTGCATTTTTTCGAATTCATCTCTGATTACTTTTTGAGCTAAATCTGTACCTAAAGCATTTTTTATTCTCTCTAAAGACTCATACATCTCAGGTAAATGTGTCTCTATATTAGCTAGAATACTGCTTAACTGCCAGATAAACATCCCACTGTTCCAGAGATATGTTCCTTCCTTTAAAAACTCTTTAGCAGTGCTTAAATCAGGTTTTTCGGTAAAGTTTTTAACTTTAAATACCTGATCACCATCTATGGTATGTAATTGATCACCAAAGTGAATATAGCCATAACCAGTTTCTGGATGAGTTGGTTCAATACCAATAGTAACTAAGTTTTTACCGGTTGCTGCAGTCATAATTGATTTTCTTAAAATATCTACAAATCTTTTTTTATCTTTAATTAAATGATCAGCCGGTAAAACAATCATTGTTGAACCAGGATATTTATTGTTATCTATCAAATACTTAAACATCGCGGTGGCGAAAACAAGCCCAAAATATATTAAATAGAGAACTCAATTAACAATAACAATGGATATTTCTTTCTCTATGTGTTTATAAGATATTTTCTCTAAGCATATATCCCACAGAAGATCCTTTATCAATTAGAAAATTTAATATTATCATAAGCCCATCTCTCACTTCTCTTTTTCGCTTTATTTTTTCTTGATTTTTAAAAACATAATTTCTTGTAAAATTCTCCAAATGGTAAATAGTATTTGTCTCTAGTTTTTTATTAATATAGCCTTTATTACTACCGATAATATTTGAAATCCACTTTAAACCATCATCTATATAATAACTACCGATATCATTTAATAACTTAGAAATTGCATATAAAGTAGAAGGACAATGGCCAATCTTGTCTGAAATTTCTGTAAAAAACCTTTTATTATTATCTTTGAAGGAATGCCATACTTTAACATCTTCCTTCCAGGGAACTTGGGCAAAAAGATAGCTCTTAATTAGCTTGTTAATATTCCAACTATTTTTAACCTCTTTACAAACACTAATAACTTTTGGTTTGAATATATTCCATACTAACCAAAAATTATCGTATGTATTTAATTTGTCCTCAGCTTTAACGAACTCTTTAAATAAATCAGCAATCGATTCATAAGTACCGAACTTATCAATAAATGGCTTCAGTAAATTTGGAATATCCTCTTTCTGTGAAGTTAATACAAAATGAGAATATTTTTTAAGAAACTCATGTTTTACCATATAATTAACTTTTTTATCAAAACTATCTATTAATATTTCATCTGCAAAAGCAGAAACTATTATTTGTACAATTTCCTTATGTACCTCATTATCAGTTTTCTGAGGAATCATTTGAAAAGCAGTTTTTAATATACTTAAATTATTTTTTGAAATATCTTCTTTAGTATTAAACATTAATGAATTATCTATAATACTTTTAATAGTCTCTTCATTTTCTTTAAAAAACCTTTCCATTAGTTGTTCTTTATCTAATTCATGTATACCCTTTCTGAAATTTTCTTCTCGAATTTTTTTCTGTAACTTGTCATATTTGGGTCTCAAAAATAAATAGCCCAATAATAAGTATTGTGCGTCATTGAAATTATTTTCCCATAACTTATGGATAGCATTAATAGAAAAGATACTAAAACTAGCATTTGAAACTAATCCACCAACTGAATCATCCTTGAACAGAGTAAATAATAGAATTGTTTTTATTATTTCCTTTTCTTTAGGAAATACTTCTAACAGTATTGGTAGTGAAGAAATGGCTGGCTGCACTCCATCAGATATTTGATATCTATAATTTGGGTTAAGAGAATTACCTGCATATTCGATAAGTATATCTTTACAAAATTCTTTGTCTTTTTCTGAAAGCTTATTCATATTATTCTCTATCAAAAGAGAACATACATATGCAGGAATTGATCGATTTATACGTAAATAGCTTTGCTGGTTATCATAATCTACATTATCCAAATCATCTGATCCAATTTGTTCAGCTTCTTCAATTATATCCTTGACTTCTTGAAGAGCCAATAAAGGATCATTTTCATATTTATCGTATTTCTTATAATCTTCATCATCATTAAATTTGAGTTCAGCCCAATGTTTTAAAGATAAGTGTTTTGTGAGTTGAGAACTTTTTTCCAAAGCTTTTTCACTATACTTCTGTAAATCAGGCTCAATTTTTGGATTAAATTGAATTTCAATACCGTTTTCAACAAATTCCGTAGTTATATTTATTTTTCTTCTATCCATTCTGGAAAGAAATAGTCTCCAGGTTTTATCGGTTTCATTCTCTTTTAACTCATCTGTTAATTCTTGATAGTAGTCATCTAAAATATTCCATAATACTTCTTGCCTGTCTTCTGCTACCTCTTCACTTGTTTCTTCACTTCTAAAACATTGGTAATTTAAAAATAAGCGCTCTAATGATAATTTTCGATGTTTATCTTCACAGGTTTTAATCCTTTCATTTTCGTAAAACTCATTACCTCTACTCCCCATATTTCGGCCCAAAGAGTATAAAGATTTAGTACTTTTTTCCGAAACTAACCTAGTAGTGTCCTGAAGAATAAACTCCTTTGTTTTAAATAGTATCTTCGCTATATTAAATGTTTTTTCAGGATAGGCTAGAACAATGCTTGCTACAATTGAAGTAATTGATGCAGATTCAGAATTTTTAATAAGATATAAAAGCATATTTTCTAAACTTTCTGAGTTAATCTTCTCTCCTACTTCTAAAAGATATTTTTCTAAAGCCATATGGATAGACTGAAGCAAATAAGGACTTCTAGGTGAACTGGTACCTCTATACATATTCCAAAGACAATGGCTAACATATTGTTTTATACTATTTTCCTCATTTATATAAACTTTAACTTCTTTTACAGAATTATCAAATCCTGATTGGGCATACTTACTTATCGATTTGTTTGTAAAACGTAATATAAAGTCTACTGTACTATTATAAGAAAATTGTAACAACCAATAAATTGGTGTTTGAAAGGCACTTGAAGGAAAATAATCAAGATGATATTCTTCCAAACCAAAATAGGATTTTATATCTAAAGAGGAATGACCAAAAGGATATTCTGATTTTGGTGTAATAGTCCAAAAAAGATCAGCCAATTTTATTACGCAATTTGGTAGGTATTTACAAACTAAAATTCCTTCAAGTTTTGTTAAAATAAATTTTGAAAAATCATAATAAGGGTCTCTATGACGCTTCCATTTATTTTGAATAATTTTCTTGAAAATGTTTTTTAACTCAGTTTTTATTTCAGCCGCACCATAAATAATAGTTTTTAAAAGCTGTTCTTTGATATTACCGTCAGATAAATAAATGTCTTCACTAATAACCCATTCATAATATTGTAATGCAACTAAAGAAGAATATCTTGTTGTTTTACCTTCTTTAATATTACTATTCCAGTCATAAATAATAGGCAAAATAAAATCTATATTATCTATACCTATTCGTTCTATATTTTCGTATGCAAATTCTATTAAACACTCCCATCCTTGTCCTTTTGGTTTTGTTAGGACATAATCTAATTTAAATATATCTAAATTTTTCAAACCCAGCTCTTTAAAAAAATCTTCATTAATTTCCTTACAAGATATTCTCAATAAAAAAGTAAGTCTTTTTAATAATTCCTGTTTATTTGCTAATAATTCCTTTTCAAAAATATCAAAAAAAACTTTTGAATAATTTGAAAGTAAAACAGATACAAATATTTCGTCTTTCCAAAAAGATTCAATTTTGTCACTGTCAAAAACTTCTTCAATAAATATCTTAATGTCATTGTCTTCTAATAATAGTTTTTCTGATATCCAATTTCTAAAACATCTCCGTATTGGTAGAGAGTGACCTATTTTTTTAAAAAAGTCTTCGTTCGTAGCTTTTTTAATGTATTCACTTTCTATGATTTTCTCCAAAGCCCATTCCTCATAAATATCATGTGTAATAAAATACCCTGCTAACTCATACCCTAAAATCCCCTCTTTTGTTAATTCGTTTAGAATATTTGAATCACAATCACAACTAGAATTAATAAAAAAATGACCACTATTTGCACGTTCAAATGCAATCGTTAAAAAACAACGTTCTCTTTCAGGTTTAAACTTTCTTATAATTTTATTCCACAATTTATTCTTAAACTCAATATAATCCAATTCTTCAGCTGGATTATAGTATTTTAAATATTCATTAAGATAAAATGGATTTCTTATTAATTCCAAAAGTTTATTATCTTTTGGTAATGAAAATTCATATTTATCGGAAATTGAATTTAGTTCTTTCAATTCTATATTTTTTACATTTATATTTAACGGAGCAATATTATAGACTTCAAAAAATTGATAATTTAATTGCTCTAAATAATTATTTCTTGTTGTAAAAATAATTTTCCATTTATCTTTAATAAGTTCAGCAAGAAATTCTTTGAAAGGATCTTTATTCCTAAGATCTAACAGCTTTTCTGCAGAATCTATTATAATAATTTTAGTTTTCTTTTCTTTATACGCTTTAACAAAATTATAAAAACTATAGTCGTTAAATAAATTATTAATATTTCTTAACTCAAACTCTGTTGCTTTAAATATAAAAAAGGGTGTATTGTCTTTTAAATCTTCATATAATTTTTTAATTAGTACTGTTTTTCCAACCCCACCAACACCACTTACAATGGTTATCTGTTGTGATTGATCCCTTAATTTTTCAAGCTTTTTATCCCGGTTAATTTCAAAACTTGTATTATTAAAATTTATACTAGTTTTTATACCAGATAATATGTTTTCATTATGATTCTGTTGTTCTTCTAATAAATCAAATATACTTGTATCAAAAGTAAAAAAATGTTTAGTAATAATTGCATTTTTATTGGATACAAAATCAGACTCAAAAAAACTAGCAGTCCTCCATTCTAAAATAATATTTAATCTTTCTGCCTTTTCTTCTATATCCATTAATCCTTCTGGTTTTTTCCCTTTATATTGTCCCCACTCTTGGTTCGTATAAAAAATCAATTTCGTTATATTTGAATAATATTTTTTTGATTTTTCAATTGTAGTTAATAAATCTTTTTTATGATTAGAAAGTGTAGAGTTATAAAACTTTGCTTGCCATCCTATTATATTACCATCTATTTCAATAGGATTAGTTTCAATTGCAGCCTGGTTTTTAAATCGGAAAATACCATATTGTTTTTTATACTCCCTACAAAAAAGCAAATAACAAAACCATTCAAAATAACTTTGAGGATTTTCATTGAATTTTGCTTCAAAAATTTTCCAGTTAGGTTTAATCATATCTTTGGCACCCCTTTTTTAAAGATGAACTATAATCAAAAATTATTAGCTTCTTATTTATTCCATTTTCAAATGATTATAATACCTTTGTTTGCTAAAAGCAAATGGAATATATAAGTAGTTTTCCCATTTTTTAAAATAGATTATCCACAGATCTGTCAGTTGTTCTAATTTATTAATTAATTGGTTTTAAATAATTTTTTAGTAATCCACTCGCAGAACTTTTAGAATCAGATAAACAATTAATCTCTCCAAAAACAAAAAAGTAATCTTTAGAACGGGAAACAGCTACATTCATCAAGTTTTTATTAGAATCTATAAAACTACTTTTTTCCTGACTACCATATACTGTAGAGAAAATAATTATTTTTCTTTCTGCCCCTTGAAAAGTATGGACTGTTCCAGTTTCAATTTGAGTTAAATTCATTTTTTTAAGTTGTTTTTCTATTAAATTAGTCTGGGCTCTAAAAGGAGAAATAATGCCAATTAAATCTTCTTCATTTTCTTGGGGATAAAGCTTTTTGATTAAATCATAATTATTATTTATCCAATTGACTATTGCCCCGGCTTCTTTCTTATTGGCTCTACTAGTTCCCAACTTAGCGGAAGTTTGAGATTCAATCTGTTTATGTCCCATATGTGGCCAATCAACTAAGACTAAATCTTTGTTCTGTTTGCCACTCCCTCGCATTGGTTCCAAATTACCATTATAAACTAATTCATTGCAATAAGAAATAATTTCATCAAAACAGCGGCGGTGTTCAGTTAAAAACAAACCATCCATTCCGTATTTTTTATAGATACAGGATCTGCTGGCTGCTAACATCACACTGGAGGAAGAAGTGTTTAATCCGAATTTTACTAATTTATCATAATCATTCTCATTTTCAATAGCTTTTGAAGTTAGCGCAAATGTTTTATCTAAAACTCTATTAATACTCCAAACCGGCTGCAGCTGATGAACATCACCGACTACTAATGCTTTCTTAGCCAGAGCAAAAGAAGGAGCTGCAATCTCAGGAGAAACCTGTCCCGCCTCATCCACTATCAATAAATCAATTTTATTAAACATATGACGATAATGCGGATCAATATAAGCTTTAAACTGAGAAGGAAATTTATAAAAAGTCATAACTAAACATGGAGAAATAAAGGCAAGTCTATTATAAAACTTATCTAAAACATTTTCATAGGTACAGCCTTTTTGATTTTCAGATAGCTCATCTTCTCCTCTTAGCCAGCGGGCTTCATAATAATGAACTGCAAGCCAAAATTCCATATATCTAGTTGTTTGATCAATTAAAGCATTAATGTTATCTAAATCTAAATCATATATTCCTTCTTTATCAGTTAGATCAACATTATGTTCAAGCAATTTTTCTAATATTTCATCATATTCTTTTTTATAAGTCATTAATTTATCCTTTTTTTCTTTAAAATTGCTGATTTGCTTGAGAATTTTCTGGTAAAACAAATTATATTTTTCTAAAATTTGATCCAAAGTCATTTCAGTATTTAAAAAATTAATTTCTTTTTCTTTTATAAAGAATCCAAATTTAGTTTTAATTTTTCTTTTGAAATAAGGAATAAACTTTAATAACTTATATAATAATGGTAGATTTTCATAAAATATTTCCCATTCCTGGCTTCGATTTAAAATATGGTCAGAATTTTTTCTTTCTTTAGCTATTTTTCTATTTAAGTTTTCTAAGGCATCATTTATATTACTTTCTTTAACACATTTCACTTCAGAAAGATAATTTCTTATTGCAGCCACAAGACTAAGCAATTTATTTTTATTTCTATTTAAAGTTCTTAATTCTTTATGTAATCTATTCTGACAAGATTGGAGATTATTTTTATTACAATCAAAAAAATTATTAAAATTATCTAAAAATTTATCTTTTGATTTTTTAATATTTTTACTGTTATCAACAGATTCTACAAAATACTCGCCTTTGATATTTGTATACTGATAATTTTTCTTTTCCGCCATTTCTATTTTTGTATTAGAAGGAAAATATGTAGCAAAGCTATCTACCCCACAAACCCATCTTTGTTCGAAACTAGTGTCACTAGTTGTTTCAAGACTCTTAAACGATGAAATAATATTAGTAACAGCCTGGTTATTAGTAGAAGTTGCAACTATTAAAGGTGCTTTTTCTTTTTTCAAAGCCCTTTTCACAAATAAATCAGCAACTATAGACTGTAATAATGTTGTCTTTCCCGTCCCCGGTGGACCATTAACAGCTAAAATTTCTCCTTTTTTCATTGAATTAACATGATTGACCGCTTCGCGCTGAGATTTTGATAGTGGAAATTCTCCTCCCATCTGTCCACAATGATCTTTCATTTGAGATAATTCATTTTCAACTAATTTGCCAGTCTTAGCAGTTTCCTGAGAAAGAAAGTTTTCATAAAGTAAAAGTGATTCATCCCTTTTAATTATATCATTATAAAGTTCTTTAATACTATAAGTTGCATTAATCGTATTATCAACAAATAAATATACTTCATCTTCTAATTCATAAACTTCTTCAGCGGCTAAAATTTTATTTCCCTTAAATTCACTTCCATTTACATATTCAAAATATTTCTTAAAAAAGCTTGAATAATCTGACCAGGTTTGTATCCGGTCAATTTTATTTACATTTTGACTTAAAAATTCATCAGCAGATTCCGATTTACCAATTGCCAGGTCTGCTTCAATTATAGGCTGCAAAAATTCTCTTGGAATCCATGGTATTTTCTTATTTTCTTGATCAAATTTCAATTGACCATCTTTATTTAAAATAGCAGGTATAAAATAAAGGCCTGTAAGTTCATCTCTATTATTAGTTTTAGCTTGATTATCAAATTTAGTCTTAAGAACTTTAGGACAAATTATAACATTTATTTGATTAGACTTATTTTTAGTTAATTTCTTAAATATTTTTTTAGTAGACTTTGGGTTCAGTTTTCCTTTTAGAAAATCACTTTTCAATATAGTTCTATACTTAGCATTTTTAAAATCTATTTTTAGATTAGACTGAGCTGCAACAGCTTTTTTAAAAAAGCATGTCATTTTTTGGGCATTTTCATTCATTAAATTCTCCTTTGCGATTTATATAGTTTTTATAAAATCAAAATAGATATTACTCATTAATTTAATTCCCTGGTATTAATAAAAACATGATAAACAGCTGTACTCATTGTTTCTCTATCATGAATACTTTTAATTGCTTTCAAATTACCAAATTTTGAAATATCCACTTCTTCAATATCCTCACCAGCTGAAATAGGATTATTTTCATAGTCAATTTCAGGAATATAGTCTATATAATTATTAATCAGATTTTCAAAATTAGCAGCTTCAGAATATATTAGCAGGTATAATTGCTGCAAACTATTTTGATCATAATTAAAAATTTTTGTTAAATGTTCTTTTATCGTCTTTTTATTAACACTTTTTAATCTAAATGCTTCAATTATTGTAATATTGCCGCCCTCTTTATCCCTAATAACAATATCTCGTTCTCCTACTCCACCTCTTTCTTGACCCTTGGTATAGTTTGCTGAAAAACCACCACGACTTTGATCAGCAATTTGCCAACTCCAATTTGAAAACTTCATTTTTAATAAAGAAGTAATAATATCATTAAATTTATCTTCCTCTGTTATTTGTGCTAAAATAACATTTCTTTCCAGGAACTCTTTTGAAACAGCTATTAGTTGCTTTAGAATAAAAATGCCCAGTTTTCTTCTGTCAACAACATTTGCTAAGTCACGAGCAGATAAATCTTTTATTTCAAGATAACTTTTTCTTAACTCATTTAAATCTGGTCCAAATATATTATTTTCAGAATATTTAGGATTAATATCAGCCCTAAAGCTTTCTTCATTAATTTTATTTTTTAAATTAGCTAAGCTATCTGGCAAGTTAACCTGATCCCAGTTATGATATTCAATAGCCTCCTCTAATAATTCTTCAGCTTTTTCAGATAATCCACCATCAATATATCTTTGAAGAGCTAATTGAACAAAATCCAGCTCCAGCTTAAGCGATTTATAAATTGAGCTCCATAATTTATCAAATTTATTAAATTCATTTATTTTTAAAAATACAAGCAGTTTATTATATTTAACCTGCTCATTTATTTTAAGTAGATCCTTTTTAGATATATTTTCCTCAACTTTGTCCCATTCGGCTAAAGCCTGCTCATAAATTTTTTTGTCTTCTTTTTGCTTTGCCAGAGATATATGAGCTGCAAATCTATTCACTGCAAAAGCTTCACTCGCCTTGTTCTTATAAAGGGCATTTAAAATTTCATAGCTCTCCCCTGGATCTTTTTCTAATAAAATCAGGGCTCGATAAAATCTTTTTTTACTAATTAATTGTTCTTTATTTTTTTCTGGAACTTTAATTGACTGAATCTTATTTAGATCACCTTCATGATAGGCAATAAGTAATTTAACTCTATAAGTTAAGTCATTCCAATTTTCTTCAAAACGATGTCCCTTAGTTATTTCGTCTCCTTTATTTATTATTTTCCTGGCAAGATCAATATTAGCAGCATTTGCTGCGTTAAGGAGTAATTTTTCTATTTCAGTAATCCATATTTGATCTTTAATAAACTTATCTAAATCTAAATCTCTTATTTTTTCATCTACAATTTCATTGCAATTATTTGAAGTTAATATTTTAGATAATTCTAATAGATTTATTAAATCATTTGATTTTTTTGTTATAATTTCAACTGCCTTTTGCATATTTGAATGACTAAAATTATTTATAGTTTCAGCTAACTTCGGAAATAATTCTTCATTTTGAATAACTGTAGATCTTTCATAAGTACTTTTGAATATATTTACTTTTCCCAAATCCAAATTGTCGTTTAGAAAATCATTTATTATATTAATTACTTCATTCTCTGTCTTAAGTAATATTGATTTACAATTTTCACTACTATTATATTTACTTAGTTGCTTATGAATTTTAATCAAAATAGATAAGTGTAATCTAATTTTATATACCCAGCTTCTTTTCTGCGTTTTCTTACCACGATCTGAATTAATAGGTTCTCTGCCTGAAGCTCCAACTAATTTATTTTCTATAGGTGGTATATTTTTAATCATATATTTAAAATCTACTGGAGAATAGAATTTAGATAGATTCTCTTCTGAAGAACTTATTACTATTTCATCCCATGGCAGTTCTTCCATTTCTGGATGCCTAGTATGCCAATTAATAACTAATTTTTCTCCATCAGATTTTAAAAAATAAGCATTTAATAAATCCAGATAAATATTAATAATTCTATTTTTTATATTTTGTAGTATTTCATTATATTCTTCTAAATCATTAAATAAACTTATAGCTTGATTCCATTGTTCTTCATCAAACTCTTTTATAATCCCATTTAACCAAAATAATAATTCTAATTCAGGATAGGGTAACTCTAATGCGTTATTTGAAATCTTATTTTCAGCTTCTTTAACCAAAAGCTTATATAAATAAGTAGAAATAAAAATTATTAATTTTTTATCATTACGGTTATTGTTCAAGTTGATTTCAACATTAGATATAAAATTTAAGGTGTTTTCTTTTAAAATTTTTGTTGAATGAAAATCTTTCTTATTTCTATTGTCATATTCATTTCTAGATAAATATAATAAAATTTCTGCTATAGGAATTGCCTTACTTTCCCAATCATTATGTTTAATTTGATTAAAAGTATAATCAATAATTTCTAAAGCTTCTATCCAGATATATTCTTTAAAATCTTCGATTTTATGCATTTGATTATTGTAATTCAGATTATAAAAAGCACTTCTTAAATTTAATTTATATATCATAGCCATCCCTAGTGACATGAATTTAATATTTTTTAAAAAATCAGCTATTTTTTCAGGATTATTTTTTTGGATTTGATAGAGGATTATAAAAGCAAGAAAAGGTTTTTTTCTACTGTTTTCTAATAATTTTAACACATCATTGTCATTACCAAAATCAATAATTATATTTATCAGCATTATCAAGTTATCTCTACTAGACATGTAAAAAGCATTTGCATGACTCAAACTTTTCTCCCACCAACCAAACATCTTAAAATATGTAAGAGCTTCTTCACTTTTTATAACCGGCTTTTTACGCAAATAACCTTCTAAATCATACATTGATTTAGCATACTCTTCTTCCCAGCCAGTTAGATCCTTTTCTTGAATTATTATTTTAGTTATAACATCAATAAGTTTTCTTTTATTTTCAGCACTTATATATTCTGGGAATTTATATAAATTAAAATAAACTTTATTATAAACTTCAATTTTATTAAACCATTCCCAAAATATCTCTTTATTATTCCCTGAACTATCAACTTTATTCAATATCTCCTCTGAAAAATAACCAACTGCTTTATTTATTAATATCCTCCAATAAGGATTAGCAAAATTAATTAAATGTTTTTCTTTATCATCTAAACAAATTATCCCCTCTTTAATTAATTCATCAAAAACTGGAGTCTCAGAAAAGTAAGATTTATGTTGTTGATAAAGTTCCTTAAGCTTGTCCGGTGAAATTTCTAATCCTGTTTCAGCATTTGTTAATTGTTCAGTATATTTATTTTTTATTTCTTTTAAAAATTTTATTTCAAGTTCAGTTATTTCCAATTCATCAATAGGAATTTGATCTCTTCTTATTTTATAGGGAAGTTCTAATCTGCCGAAGATAAAGCGAATAATATATTTATTTTCCAGAGAAGAAACTAGTCTATCAGGTGAGGTTGAATTACTATTTAAATCAAGTGTTTTCTTAGCAATTTTTATAATTTCTTTTCTATCCATAACAGGAAAATTTCTACTTGAGAACATTAATAACCTACTCATGAATAATGCTGTATACCAATTTCTATCTGCATTTAGAATTTTCTTTTCTTCTTTTGATAGGTGTTCAGTATTGCTTTTTGTATTTAAATTTTTTAATAAAAATTTTAAATGTTGAGTTATATCTTGAGGCAAAATATTCACTCCCTTATAATTGCATTTCTAACAAACTATAGCTTTTTATTATGCTGAAAAAGTTATTATTCTTGATCTAAAATAAAGAACCACTAACTTTATTCTTTATAATAAAGTAATATAAAATATCAGATTTAAATCTCTTAAAAATTCAATAATTCCAACAGCAAATCCAAATTAATCCCATAATGTATTAATGAAATTGAAAAAACAATAGACAAGAAAATATTTGTCCAAAAATAAGCATTAAACATCGCATTCTTTTTATCCATTATACTCCTGTCATCATTATTTTCACCTGTAATTTTTTTGATTTCATCTTCATATAAAATTGACTTGCAATGATTTTTGAAATTTTCATAAGTATAAATAATATGTTCTCTATTTCCCCAGATATAAATCGAATGATATAAAGTATTAAAAATTATAAAAATTCCAGATCCAACCATTATTAATTTTATAAAACTAACGGGTATATTTCTGGTCATATATGATAATAATACAGTAATAATCACACCAACTACTCCCAATATATTGCTAGTAAGCACTTTCATTAATTGTTTTATTTCACTATCCAAATCTTTAATCCTATCATAAATTTGTAATTCAATATTATTTCTTTCCTCGAAATAGGCTCTCATTTTATCTTGAATATAAGTTTTGAAAATGCTCCTAGATGAGTTATAAATATTCTCAATATTATTCAAAAACTTTTCGAAAATATTCTCAGTTTTTGACAAGTTGGAGTTTCTAGTTATAACATTTCTTACAATTTCTATTCTATCGGGAATTTTAACATCATAGATCCAATCATATAAATCCATTGCTATTTTTATATCATCTGCAGTAATATCTAATTTATCAATTTCATCTATATTGGTTTTAATTATTTTGTATCCTTCAATAACAATATACTTTTTCCCTTCTCTTTCCTCCAGTCTATTTGCAATAAAGATAAAAATTGTCTTTAATACAATTTTATTAAAATAATTAATTAACCACTTTTCAAGGTCATTATTTAGACTTTTATCAGAAAAATAGAAAATGTCTGGTGGTAAATTGGATAATGAACTATAGTAGCAATTTTCTTTTTGCTTGTTTATTTTATAACTTAATTTTTTTGTATCTCCATTAGATTTAATTTCTAACTTATCTAAATTATTTCCGCCTAAAATTTTAAAATAATTATTTGATAAATCAATTTCATTCTCCAGTAATAAAATCCAGTTGTCTTTAGAAAAATATCTGCATAATTCACTGTAACTAATGTCATTGAGCCAACTTTTTAGTTTATCTTCAAAGAAAAATAAATAACTTTTTCCATTAGAAATATTATGATTTCTTTTCTTTAAGAACTTATTTTTATCAATACTAATTTTAAACTCAAAATTTTTATCTTTATATCTTTCAAATCTTTCGGTGTAAGTATCCAGTTCCTCTTTATTATAAGTAACAGTATTAAAACTTTTATTTCTACCACTAACTTCATCTGAATAAATATAAATAGTAACAGCATTTTTTAATATTGAAAAAAACTCATCATAATTAACATTTAATATTTCATTAATTTCATTCCCGGTTAATTGACTTATTATTTCTAAATATTCATCATCTTCATTATAGGCAGTATCAGGTAGTTCATCTAAGATATCTTTTATAATTTTCATTAAATCTCTCATATAAACACCACCTATTTAATATTATAATCATAATTATCAGTTTTAATAGAAATCTCATAACCGCCATCATCCAGAGGTTTAACTTTGATATATCTTTCCTCATCATATAAAACTTTATCCAGTCTAATTTGAATATCTTCTCTGGTTTTTATTACTACTTTTTTATTATTTATAATTTCTTTATCAGGTTTAAATTCATAATCTCCTATATCCTCTGATATTAAAAATTCAACATATTCTTCTTGATTTTCCTCAGATATCACATCAGAA
This sequence comes from Halanaerobium saccharolyticum, assembly GCF_003259895.1. GTDB lineage: Bacteria > Bacillota > Halanaerobiia > Halanaerobiales > Halanaerobiaceae > Halanaerobium > Halanaerobium saccharolyticum_A. The sequence continues at coordinate 190,226 of NZ_QLME01000001.1, forward strand.
AACTCTCTAATATTTATTTGAGATTTTCTTTCCAGGGTATTATACATATAACTAATAATCTCTTCGCGCTCTTTACTGTCTTCATACTTTTCATTCACAAAATCAATTGTAGAATTTTTAAATACTCTAGTTTTATGTTTGTCATCTTTTTCTAATTTTGCATTTAAAAAATTCCTTAGAAAAAACTGAGCAATATCTTTATCAGCAGACTTAGAATTTGTCTGTTTATCTAATATAACAATATCAAAATTATTATCATTATTTTCAGGTTGAATAAATGCTGATTTTTGTAATTTCTGATTTAAGTTAGGGAGACTACTTCTTTCATCAACAACTAATTTTGTTTTTGTTTTTCCATCTTCAGTTTCTTCAACATCATGTCTATAGATTTCATTATAATCCATTTTTAATAATGCTAAATAATTCTTGTTATTAGATTCAAAACTAACTACAATTAAATCAGCCGGAGATATTGTTTTATTTGACATAGATATAAATAACTGATTCGCGATTTCTTTACTACTTTTTACAAATGTATCTGGATTTTCAAAAATATTATTACAACTTATTTTAACAGAATTATTTTCTCCTTCAAATTTAGCTGCCCTAGTTTTGTCATCATTAACAGATTTTAAAATATGCTTTTTTATAAATTCTTTTATTTTATCATCTAATTCCAGAGTGTAATCACTCATTTTCTTGAATTCTTCTCTATTGTTTAAGATATGTAATATAGCATTTTTTATTACAGGCTCTTTAATATTTCTCATCTTTTTGTTTATGCCTCCCCTGTTGAATTCATTATAATACATTTGTTCGTTATTATCAATTTTTATTTTGTTTCTCTGCCGGATACTCGCCGCAGCATCCGAAGTTAAATTTATGAAAGTACTCGGCATACTTCATATAAACAAAAATCTCCCACCAAAATTTAATAATTCTAGTGAGAGTAATAATTTGACTTAGCGACATTTAATATTTAATTCGATAATTTTCTGCATATATTAGGTGGTACACACCATATCCACGTTTTATTTTATAAACAGTCTTCAAGCCCTTCTGCTTCCAGAATATTTCTGATCTCTTTAACTTCCTGAGCTCTTTTTTTATCACAGATTAGAATAGCATCTTCTGTATCAACTATAACTACATCATTAAGTCCAATGGTTGTTACTACTTTATTAGGACTGTGAATAATAGAGTTAGTAGTATCTATCCCATAATGTTTACCTATTACTACATTACCATCAGCATCTACTTTTTTAACTCTCTCTAAAGCCGGCCAGCTGCCGAGATCATCCCAGCCAAAAGAACCTGGAATAACAAAGATATCATCTGCTTTTTCCATAATTCCATAGTCAATGGAAACACTCTGCATCTTTTCAAATTCATCTCTAATTACCTTTTGAGCTAAATCTGTACCTAAAGCATTTTTTATTCTCTCTAAGGACTGATACATCTCAGGTAAATGGATCTCTATATTAGATAGAATGCTGCTTAACTGCCAGATGAACATCCCACTGTTCCAAAGATATGTTCCTTCTTCTAAAAACTCCTTAGCAGTGCTTAAATCAGGTTTTTCGGTAAAGTTTCGAACTTCAAATACCTGGTCACCATCTATAGTGTGTAACTGATCACCAAAGTGAATATATCCATAACCTGTTTCTGGGTGAGTTGGTTCTATACCAATAGTAACTAAATTTTTGCCGGTAGCTGCAGTCATAATTGATTTTCTTAAAATATCTACAAATCTTTTTTGTTCTTTAATTAAATGATCAGCTGGTAAAACGATCATTGTTGAACCCGGATATTTATCTTCAATCACTACTGAAGATAAGCCGATACAGGCAGCAGTATTTCTTTTCATTGGTTCTACTATTATGTTTTCTTCTGGTATACCATCTAATTGTTTTTTGATTGCTTTTTGATAGGCTTCATTAGTTGCAATAAATACCTGTTCTAAAGGAACAAGTTCATTTATTCTTTCTACAGTTTCCTGCAGCATTGTTTTTTGATCATCATTTAATTTTAAAAATTGTTTTGGATGGTCTTTTCTGCTTAAAGGCCAGAATCTGGTTCCTTCTCCTCCAGCCATAATTAGTGCTGTTATCATTTGAAATCAACTCCAGGTGAAAAAGTATAAACTAAAATTAATTTACTCATATAAATCTTTCAAAAACTCAACTTCTCTTGCTAAACCTTCCTCAAACTCAACATCAGGCTCATAGTCAAGCATTTCTTTAGCTTTGGATGTATCAGCTGAGGTATGTTTTACATCACCCTTAACAACCTGCTGATACTCTCTATTAGCTTTTTTACCTATTAGCTCTTCCATTAAATCAATGGAATCATTTAACACAACTCTTTTACCATCTCCACCAATGTTAAATATTTCTCCTACTACATCACTTTCTGCAGCTAAAATATTAGCTTTAACTATATCATCCACATGAGTAAAGTTTCTAGATTGTTTACCATCACCAAAAATAGTTAGTTTTTTATCTTGTAAAATAGCTTTAATAAAAATATGAAAAGCCATATCAGGTCTCTGTCTTTCTCCAAAAACAGTAAAATATCTTAAAGATAATGTTGGCACATTAAAATTTTTATAATATAAGTAGCATAAATTTTCTCCTGCTAATTTAGAAACTCCATACGGAGAAACTGGTTGCAATCTATTAGTTTCCTGCATAGGCAGTTTATCTGTGTCCCCATAAACTGAAGATGAAGAAGCATATACAAACTTTTTAATATTACTTTCTTTTGCTGCTTCTAATAATCTTTGCGTGCCCATTATATTATTATGCGAATAAATTTCAAAGTCTTCTCCCCAGCTTGACCTAACTCCAGCTTGGGCTGCTTGATGAAATATGTAATCTACATCTTTTAATAATTCTTTTAAATCAAGATCATTTATATTCTTTTCAATTAAAGTAAAGTTCTTATGATCAATAAATGAACTGATATTATTTTCTTTTAATGTGCTATCATAATAATCTATAAAACAATCAACACCTATTACTTGATGTTCTTTTTTAAGTAATTTTTCTGTTAATGTTGAACCAATGAAACCTGCTGCACCTGTTACTAATGATTTCAAATTCTCACTTCCTTATATTAATTTCTTGGATCTAATCTCTTTAAATATTTATATAATACTTTTAAAATAAATGGAGGTGTAATACCTAAAACAATTGGTACTAAAATGCCATATCGTTTATAAATTGGTAAGGATAAAAGTTTATAACCTCTCCATCTTACTTTAATATCAGTAATTCTATAACTTAATGACTTTCTTTCAAAATACTGATTATTAACCCTATAATATAATAACCTTTCTGATAAGTTTTCTACTTTTAATCCATTAGCAATTATTCTAAACCAAAGCTCATAATCCTGAACTTTTTTAAATTCTTCGTTATAACCACCAATATCTAAAATATCTTTTTTCTTAAACATAACTGAAGGGTGGATAATTGGATTAACTAAATTAATATTCCTTTTGATTTCTTCATATTCTAATGGAACATTTCTTTCAGCAATAATCTTTCCATTTTCATCAATATTATAAGCAGAAGTTCCAATTAATGATATCTCTTTATTCTTTTTAAGATAATCAACCTGTTTTTTTAATCTATCTGAAGTTGAAATATCATCAGCATCCATACGAGCTATATATTCACCTTTAGCTAATTCTAAACCCTTATTAAGTGAATAAGTTAAACCTCGATTCCGTTCATTTTCTATGTATTTTATTCTTTGATCCTGATCAGCATATTTAGAAATAATATCAGCACTATTATCTTTAGATTTATCATTAATAATAATAAACTCAAAGTTATGATAACTTTGAGTTAAAATACTTTCTACTGCTTTTTCTAAATATTTTTCTGCATTATAGACTGACATTATTACTGATATCATTTATCTGTTTCCTCCAGCTTTTCTATTACATTTTCAATTATATATAACTGTCTTTCTCCCTCATGAACTGAATCAAAACAAACATGTTTTCCATCTCTACTCCAACGAGGATGCAAATCACATCTCACTTCTCCATGATATTTAAAGGGAGCAAATAATCTTGCTATGTCATATCTTATATTTTCTTGAGTATCATAAATAATTAAAGTTCTATGTCTTGTTCTATCAGGATATGTATCAGTTAAAATATATCTCTTATCTGGAGAATATGAAGGATGACCATCTGAAGTTAATTTTTCTTCCCCAATGATCTTGAACTCTAAAGTTTTATCTTTAAATAAATAATATCTGTCCTTATTATTTTTTCTAGCCCAAACTAATATTTCTTCATTATTTTTCCAGCAACTATGTGAGACCATTTCCTCATCAGCTAGACAATATATGTTATTACCATCCACATCTGCAGTATAAAATCTTGATTGTGTCACATTATTATGTTCCCAGCGATGAATGAAAGAAAATCTTTTGCCATCAGGACTAATATCCAAATGATTAAAGCGATGTTCACTATCTTCCATAGTTGAATTATGATTGATTTTGACAATTTGATCTAAAGAAATAATTAATTTACTCGTGTTATTTTCAAGATCAACAAGATAAATTCCATCATTTTGGGGATGTTTTTCACCTTTAGTTTTATCAGATAAATTAGAATATCCATACCCCGGTCTTAATCTATGCAATCTAGAAAAATTTAGTGATAAGGCAAATCTACCATTTTTACTAACTGAATAGATAGGTTTGTCTATTATTCTTTCTTCTTTAGTCTTTAAATTATAAATGATACTACAATAATCATTGTCATGTAAAGCATTATATATTATATTATCATCAAAATCAGGCCCCAACCATTGTAGCATTGATCCTTGTTGTAAATTCCATGTATTTGTTTCAGTTAACTTTTTAAAAATGTTATCTTTTAGATTTATATACCCAATTTGTGCTTTATCTGTTTTAACAGGATGTTTGTCTGAACATAGAACTTCTAATGTTAAAATTTTATTGTTTTTATCATTCCAGGGTGATTTATCATAATAACCAAAATAATATTCCTCATCTTCATGTGTTACTTTTCTTATAAACTCCTGTAAGAGTCCTTTACTATTAGAACTGTTAAATTTAGATATATTATAAAAAATAAATTGATATAATAATTTTATATACTTTCTTAAATTAGGATATCTACGCAATAATTCCGAAAAATTTTTTTCTATATTCAAATTAATCTACCTCATTGATTTTTATTCTCTTAATATTAAGAGTTATTATATTAAAAATAAATATTTTTAATATATTTAATTAATGTTTTTATATTTTTTAATGCTTTAAAGAATTTTTTTTGATCTAAATCTCTAATTAATTTGATACGTTTTTCAAATCCTTGATTTTTCTCTATCTTTTTATCTTTTACTAAAATATTATAAGTGTCTAAAAATCTTTTTAAAGCTTTGGTTCTATCTCTCTGATTATTCAAATGGACTCTATAATTAAAAAAATACATGTCAGTATAAATAAAATAATAGTTATGTTTTAATAAATAAACTATTAAATAAAAATCATCAATCCCATCAAATTTTTCTTTAGGAACAAAAATATCATTATAAATCTTCTTAATATTATTTATTATCGATCCGTCAAAAAATAACATCCCCGGAGTAATAATTTGATTTCCACCATAAAAATAAGCATCTAAATTATTTATTTTTTTTTCTAATGTATTTTTATTAAAATGTTTAAATAAACCTTTTTTCACTATATCCTTTTTGTTATTAACTTTACATCCATTAAAAACTAATATTTTATTTCTCATATCTCTTTTAGCTTCATATTTATTTAAAATATACTTGAAGGTTTTTTTGTCTAAGAAATCATCTTGATCAATTATATGAAACATATCTCCTGAAGATAATTCCAACCCATCTTTTCTTGAAATAGTAACACCTTTATTTTGGGTATGAGAAACCAAATTTACACTCGAAAATTTTTCTATTTTAGATTCTTTAATTATTTTTGATAATTTATTATATTCATTTTGCTGAGGCGAATCATTAATAATAATTAATTCATGATCAATAGAATCTTTTCCAATATACTCAAGATTATCTTTTAGACTTTTTAATAATTCTGAGAAAAAATCACTCCCAAAATAATAAGTAACTATTGTTGAAATTTTAATTGTAAAACGTCACTCCCTTTTATATATTTGTCTTTTCATTAATAAAAAAATGAATTGCGTCTTTATAATTATTGAGACAACAAAATCCATTGTCTATAAGTGTTTTTTTAGATAATCTTGAATTTTTAGGTCTTTTAACCTTAGTCTCAAATTTATCACTACTAATAGGGTTTATTTTTATATCAATATCAGCGAATTTAAATATTTCCTTGGCAAAATTATACCAGTTACAAAATCCTTCATTAGTTGCATGATAAATAGCATATTTATCAGTTTTGATCATTTTAATAATAAGATCTGCTAAATCTCCCGTATAAGTAGGTGAACCATATTGATCAGCAACTACAGATATCTTATCTTTTTCTTTACCTAATCTCAGCATGGTCTTTACAAAATTTTCACCATGTCCACCAAAAACCCAAGAAGTTCTAATAATAAAATATTTATCCAATAATCTTTGTACTTCTTGCTCCCCTTTATATTTTGTTTCACCATAATAATTAATAGGGTTTGGTTGATCAGTTACTTCAAAAGGTTTTTTCCCTTGACCATCAAATACATAGTCAGTACTTATATAAAGCATTTTAGCATCTAATACTTTGGCTGCTTCAGCTAAATGCTTTGTTCCTTCAACATTAACTTGATAACATAACTCTTTTTCAATCTCAGCCTGATCAACATCTGTATAAGCTGCACAGTGAACTATTATATCCGGATTGTAATTTAATATAAAATCTTTAGTTTCTTTCTCATTGGTCAAGTCAAAATCTTCTTTGTCAACACCAATATGTCCTATATCTAATTCATTTAACTTTTTAACCAAATCATAACCAAGCTGTCCATCACCACCAGTAACTAAAACTTTCATCAATTATTCACCCGCTTATCTTTATACATTATTTCGTAATAATCTTTATAATCACCACTAATAATATTCTTCCACCATTCCTTATTATCAAGATACCATTTAATGGTTCTTTTGATACCTTCATCAAATAAAATAGTAGGTTCCCAGTCAAGTTCATTACTTATTTTAGTAGGATCAATAGCATATCGTAAATCATGGCCGGCTCTATCTTTAACAAAAGTAATTAATGATTCTGGTTTATCAAGTTCATCTAAAATAGTTTTTACCACTTCTAGATTACTTCTTTCATTATGGCCACCTATATTATACACTTCACCATCTTGACCATCATGTAAAATTAAATCAATAGCTCTACAGTGATCTTCAACATATAACCAGTCTCTAACATTCTCCCCCTCACCATAAACTGGTAGTTCTTCTTCAGCCAGAGCTTTGGAAATCATCAAAGGAATTAATTTCTCTGGAAATTGATAGGGCCCATAATTATTCGAACAGCGTGAAATAGTCACAGGTAGGCCAAAAGTTCTGTGATAAGATTCTACTAATAAATCAGCGGAAGCTTTAGAAGCTGAATAGGGAGAAGAAGTTGTTATTGATGTTTCTTCTGTAAACATCAATTCTGGTTTGTCTAATGGTAAATCACCATAAACCTCATCTGTTGATACCTGGTGAAATCTTTCAATTCCATATTCTCTACAGGCGTCCATTAAAATCTGAGTTCCCATAATATTCGTTTCTAAAAACACTCCTGGATCTTCTATAGAGCGATCAACATGAGACTCAGCAGCAAAGTTAACTACCATATCAAAATTTTCTTCTTCAAAAAGATTAAAAACAAATTCTCTATCTCTAATATCACCTTTTACAAATTTAAATTTATCATTTTCTATTACAGATTCTAAAGTTTTTAAATTTCCTGCATAAGTTAAAGCATCAAGGCAGACAATTCTGTAATCAGAATGCTGTTCAAGCATGTAAAATATAAAATTACTGCCTATAAAACCAGCTCCGCCGGTTACTAAAATATTCATAATATCCTCCTATTAAAATTTAAATTTAGTTTCTGCTAAACTATTTAACTCTTTATCTTTCTCAGATAAGATTATTTCATCAATATCATCTAAAGGCCAGTCAATATTTACATCTTCATCATCCCAGATTATTCCACCTTCATCATCTGAATGATAAAAATCTGTACATTTATAGGCAAAAGTAGCATTCTCAGATAAAACAAGAAATCCATGAGCAAATCCTTCTGGTACATAAAATTGTTTTTTGTTTTCGCCTGAAAGAATTACTCCTTTCCACTCACCGTATGTTTCTGATTCAGATCTTAGATCTACTCCTACATCAAAAACTTTTCCTCTTAAAACACGAACCAATTTACCTTGTGGATTCTTTTTTTGAAAATGAAGTCCTCTAAGAACTCCTTTTTTTGATTTAGACTGATTGTCCTGCACAAAATCCATAGTTAAACCAGCCTGATTAAATTCTTCTTTGTTATATGTTTCCATAAAATAACCTCTGTCATCTCCAAAAATAGAGGGTTCAATAATGTACATATCTTCAATATCAGTTTTAATAAAATTAAATTTGGACAAATAATCACCCCATTATTTTATCTATCACTTTTAGCAATGTTTTTTAAGTACTGACCATAATCTGTTTTTAATAATGGTTCAGCAAGTTTCAATAATTGTTTCTCATCAATATAATCTAATCTATAAGCTATCTCTTCAATACAGGCAATATATAACCCCTGTCTACTTTGAATAGCTTCAACAAAGTTATTAGCTTCTAGAAGTCCCTGATGTGTTCCTGTATCTAACCAGGCCATACCTCGACCAAATAATTCTACTTTCAGTTCATTTCTTTTTAAATATTCATTATTTACTGCAGTTATTTCTAATTCTCCACGATCAGAAGGCTCAATATTCTTAGCGATATCAACTACATTATTATCATAAAAATATAAACCAGGAACTGCATATTTTGATTTTGGATTATCTGGCTTTTCTTCTAGAGAAACAACATTTTTATCATCATCAAATTCCACAACACCAAATTGTTTAGGGTTGTTTACATAATATCCAAAAACTGTTGCTCCATTCTCTTCTTCAACTCTATTAACAGTAGTTTTTAAAATATGAGTAAAATTTTGGCCATAAAATATATTATCTCCAAGTATTAAAGCAACATCATCATCACCAATGAATTCTTCTCCAACTAAAAAAGCATCTGCTAAGCCACGCGGCTCATCCTGAACTTTATATGTAAAATCTAATCCAATTTCATTTCCATCACCTAAAAGGTCTTTATATAAATCAATATGTTCTGGTGTTGAAATAATTAAAATTTCTTTAATACCTGAAAGCATTAATACTGATAATGGATAATAGATCATTGGCTTATCATAAATAGGTAATAATTGCTTTGAAACTGCCTTAGTAATAGGATATAACCTAGTACCTGCTCCTCCTGCTAATATAATCCCTTTCATAATTTTCCTCCCCATTTTATTTATTTTTTAGTAACACTTTGATTATTAAGGCTAAGATTCCATCTTTTGTCTTAAATTTATATTTTAAAATATAATATGCTTTTTTAAACCTATAATTACTATTTGTTATTAAAAAAAATGCTTTTATAATTTTTTTTTGTTTATTTGTTAATTTTTCATGAAAATTATTATAAATGAAATCCATCATTTTTCTTGTTTTTTTTGTTGTTAGTTCAAAATCAGATTTTAATACTTTCTTTAATTTGTTTAAATAATTTTTATTGACACCAATTTCATTTGACGAATGTTGTCTATAATACATCAAAGGTTTATTAATATATAATCTTTTACCAACAATCTCATTTACAATTGATATATAGTGATCATGAATATTAATATTTTTTGGAAAAGGTAAAATATATCTTTTTAAATTACTATTTATCATCATTGAAGAGCCTTGAACCAAAGGAGAAAAAATAATGTTATTCAAACCTTTATTCATACCCTTTTCACCTATAAAATTATCCTCAACAACATATAAATGTTCATCAGTAATATATGAATCAGAATGAACTAATAATGGAATTTCATCTGAATATTTTGCCTCACATTTTTTTATCCTTTCAAATAATATCTCTATTTTATTTTTCATCCAGACATCATCTTGATCTGAAAACATAATATAATCTAAATTTGATTGTTTTAATAAAATTTCAAAGTTTTTAGCAACACCTACATTGCCAAGATCATCTTCTAAAACTCTAATTCTTTCATCTCTTTTAGCATAATTTTTAATTATATTTTTAGTTTTATCAGTGGAATTGTCATCTCTTATTAATAGTTCCCAGTTATTATAAGTTTGATTAATTATAGAATCAATTTGTTCAGATATATATTTCTCACCATTATATGTAGCCATAAGAATATTAATTTCACTCATTAAAAATCTCCTCGTATAATATAATTAGTAATGCTAAAATTTTAAAATATTAATATTTAAGTTCTTGAGCCAACCTATCTAATCTTGAACAAACCTTTAATATTCTCTGGTAAACATATCAATTATCAAAAATATATATTCTCTGACCACTGTTATTTATGCAAATTTGGATCATATCTATTTCCCAGAGCTGGTTAGGTCCAGTTAATTCATGTTTCTGTCTTAATTAATATTATTAAGTGGCTTTGGATACTATTTTATTCTGCAGTAAGCCTAAGACATTCACGATAAGGTAATTCGCTTATGATTAATTTTTATATTTTCTATATAATTCAAGTAATCAATTACCATTCTGTGCCTAAATAAAAAGACTCATCACAGTAATCTTTAACCAGTTAAACAAAATCTTTTTCTGGTACCATATTAACGCATTTATCATAGGTTGAATGAACAGAATAAAGTTGATCATTAGTTTGACTGTAATAGTAAGTGTTTCTGTCTATATTAAAAGTTTAGCACAGTTCTGCCAAAGTTTTTTTAGAGATTTCGATCTGGAGTTTTTTTGCCCAATACTTTTTCCCTCTCTTTGATTTGTTCATCTTTTTCTTTAAACTTAGCTTCCTATTCAGTAACATAATAACCACTGAGCTTAATCATACCGCCATCTAAGAACTAATCCCTCCAAAATAAATAAAGTTGAGGCTAACAGCATATTTATCTAATAGATCGATATCCCCCTTTTTAAATACTCGAAAAACAATTTTCATTTTTTTATCTAACTCATAAGTTTTAGGCATTCGCTTTAACCCTCTTATATTTATAATAAAATCTCAAATTGGTGTCTGTCCAATATTCTTATGGAAAATACATTGAACAATAACTTAGGGAAATAAATTATTTTAAATAAAATTCTTTAATTTATCAATATTATTTAAATATAATATCTTATCATTATTTAACATGTATTTCTCAAATAATTTTATTCTATCAATATAATTATTATTAACCTCAAAATAATCATTTAAATATAAATTGGAAATGTTCACAACTTCAATATTAAAGATAGATGAAATAGTTAATAATGCTGTAGAAGATCCCCCTATAATAAGATCTGGTTCATATTTAAGATATAAATCTTCTGCATCATATTTACTATTAATAATTTTAACTCTTTTATTAGTGGCGAAAAAATTTTCAAGAATCTTATTAGTATCATTAGGATGTTTTTTAATATATATTTCTTTATTGCTTACTTCTAATATTTTTTTGATAATACTAATATATAATTCGTCTATTTTATCATTTTTCTTTATGAAATCTTTTATTATAAAAATCTGATTTTTATTAATCTTGTTCAAAGTAGGAATTCTATATTCATGAAATAATTTTTTTAAATTATCACTAACTTTTTTATTGATTTTCAAAGAATTGTTTTCTTTACTAAACAAATAATACTTTTGAACACTATTATTTGTAACTTTCATAAAAATATTAATTAAATATGATCTTACAATCTTTGATATTCTATTAAAAAATTTGACTCCCGCACTTTTAAGAAAAGTATTTTTACTAACATATGTTCCAGTTCCTTCATCTATAATAACAAATCGAAAATTTCTTGGTTTTGTTTTTTTTTCAAAATGTTTAAATAATGAAATGTTAATATTGTTTGTTGAAAATATTGTTAGTGGTTTTTTATTTTTCTTGTTTTTGCAAATTAAATTTTTTAAAGTAAATAAATATTTTATTTTATTCTTTTCCTTAAAATTGTTTTGCATCATTATATATCTTATTTTTATATCTTTTATATTTTTGATATGTTCTTTTTTTATTCTGAATTTTGTCATATCATTTATATCAGATTGAGGATTTATTACAATAAGACCATCTGAAAAGATATCTTTATTAGCATTTAAATAGCTATATAATACATTTAAATGCCATCCTGAAATAACAAATCCAACAAAATCTAAATTATTAATATTCATCTTTTTATCTAAATCTATATTTTTTGTTTTTATAAAACTATCACTCATATAATCATCCTTTAATTTTGTTTTTTTAGATTTAACAACCCGTAAAATAACAAAAAATCATACGGCCCAATAAAAGCTACTCGATCAAAAGAAACTCTTATTAAAAAAATTATACACAAGAAAATACTAAAAATATTATATACAGAAAAATTTATAACACCTTTTAAAAAATAATAAATAATTAATATAATTAATAATAAAACTCCAAAACCAAAATTATAATGTGAGTAAATAAATGAATTGTGTGGATTATTACCATATTCTTCAATAATATTTATTTTTCTATAATCATATCCCGTAAATAAACTAGTATAATTTAAACTTTCAATATAATTTTTATTCATTAAGAACCTTGGTGATTCTAATCCTCGTTTAAGATTAGTGTTTTCATAAATATATGGAAAGAAATATACAAACACACCTACAATAATTATAGTGATTAAAAAAAATATTAAAATCTTAGATAAATTAATCTTATTAACAGCTTTATATAAATATACAACCATAAACATTAAAAGAGATAAATATATATTTGATCTACCATATGATAAAAAACATATAATAATAGTAATAACACTAGGGATTATAGATGTTTTTTCCCTAATATTTAAGCAGCTTAAATAATATAATAAAGCAAAAAAAAGAAATAAGAGACCTACATAATTACGAGAAGCATTAAAAAGATATTTATTTATATCATTTATTCCAAAACCCAATCTAAATCCTTGTAAAATAAACCAAATTAATAAGAGTATAAAAAAATTTTTAGATAAAGTTGCAGTTATCTTTGGATATATGTGCATATAAAAAGCAAAACTAATTGAATAAATAAAATAAAAATAAAAAATTAATGGACCTAAACGAAAATCTTTAATAGAAATTAAAATTACCACAGGAAAAGTTAACAATAAAAACCAAAATATCGCTTTCTCTTTATAAATAATATGCAAAGTTTTATTATTTTGAAAATATAACAAAAAAGTAAGTGAAATTAAAAGCACTTGAAAATAAATATCAAATTTACCTATAAAATATTGAAACAAAACTATAAGTAAAAGGAAAAAATATAATAATATTTTAGGAAAATTAATATTTAAAAAAAAGAAATTATTAATTTTTAATTTAATAATGCTTTTCATTATAAAAAATCCTCTCAAGACACAAATTACAAGTTTTATTTAAGTGAATTAATCATTTTATTTGTATAATACCAGTACATTTAACCTATAGTATTCTCTTTAATTCTTAGCATTTCAATTTATGCTTATTTACCATCTACAAGGATTTGCAGAATGCCGTATGATTATGTTTTAAAAGAGATAAAGCTAATAGCTAGAATCATAAGAAATTCTTCAGAAATTCAGTTGAACATGAAGTCATCATGAGAGAAAACAAAAGATTCAATAAAATGTCAAGAAGGGCTAAATTCCCAAGTCTAAAACGATTGAACAGTTTAATTTTTCTGATACACCTTTTCTATTAAAAACAGAAATTATGGGACTATTCAACTGCAAATTTATTGATCAAAAACCAATGTCTTGTTTTAGGATCACCAGGTACTGGAAAGTAGCATTTAATGGTATCAATAGGTGTTGAAGCCAGCAAAAAGGTTAAACCAGTTGGATTCTTAAATGCAGCTAGTTTGTGCAATCAATTAATTGAGACGCAGGAATAACAACAGTTGATTAAATTCTTAAAAAAGATTAACAAGTTTGATTTATTACTCATAAACGAATTAGGTTTTTTTGAATTATCTAATCAGGCTACTCAGTTAATGTTTCAGATCTTTTCAGAGAAATATGAATTATTAGAGTGCTACAGTTTTTTATTGATGAAGGCAGTTAGTTATTTCTTAAAAAAATAAAAAGATAACAAAACAAACATAAAAATCTTAATAATAAAAAATATAATAAAACTATCTATAAAATTAAACAAAACAAAATAAATGCCAGCAAATAATAATATTAATACAAAATTCAACAATATATTTTTCAATTTAATTACATTTTCTTTAATAATAAATCTAGCATTAATATAATGAAAAACAAAAAGAAAAAAGTAAGAAATTAAAGTGGTATATGCTGCAGCAATATATCCCCATTTAGGTATCAACCAATAATTTAGACCAATATTTATAAATCCAGCTAATAATGTTGCTATTGATATTAAACCTGTTTTTTTTCTATAAAAAGAATAGTTTCCAAATAAAGTATATAAAAAAACAAAGACATAGCTCAAAATAATAATTGGTACCAAATCTAACGCCTTATAGTATCTTTCATCAGCAAGGATCATTACAATCTCTTTTGAAAACAGAATCAATGAAAACGCAGCTAAAAAAATATATTTAGAATAATTTTTAGCTAATTCGTTAATTTCCCTATAATTATTATTTTTTATGTTATCATAGAAAATAGGAACCCAGGCTTTATTCATTGCCATAACAACTACATTCATAATCATTCCTACATTATATGCAAATGAATACAACCCAGTATCAAACGATCCAGTTAATTGATTGATTGCTATTCTATCAAAATAAGAAAGAATAAAATTGGATAATGCATGTGGAATAAGCGGAACACCAAATGCTAAAGAATATTTTACATATTTAAATTTGAATTTTAGTTTACCTAACTTAATAAAATAAATAATAGCAATTATAAAAATAACACTACTGACTACTAAATTAGCATATATTTTCCCAAAGTATCTCTGCTCCGAAAGTAAATACACCCAGATAATCGAAATAACAAGCATTATTATACTTTTACTTACTGATAAAAAAGAATATTTTTCACTTTGTTTGCTAGTTTGAAGATATGATAAAAACATATTAATAGGAATATTAAAAATAGCAACTAAAATAGCAATTATAAAAACATCAACATCTATATTTATTAAAGATGAAATTTCATTTTTAAGTAAATTAATTAAACTAAAAGAAAAAACATTAAACAAGAATAAAAATAAAATATTACTACTTATAAACTCACCAAAGTTCTTTTCTTCTTCATGATAATACCTTGCAACAGAACCGTGAAAGTTTAAACCCATCAAAATAGTTGATATTGAAATAATAGATGTGAATATAGCTAAAATACCATATTCATCAGGAGTTAATAACCTTGTAAAAATTGGAACTGAAATAAAAGCTAATGCCTTGGTAAAAAAGGTAGCAGTCATGTAATTTTTAGCATGACTTATAAATTCAATATTTTCTTTTCCTATAATTTTTCTTAAATAACCTTTAGTTTTTACTATTATATTCATATATAAATACTCATTTCTCCAATAACTCAATCGTTTTGAAATTATTATCTATTGAAATACCATCAACTAAATTAATTCTTTTTTCTAATATTTCTTTAAATCCAAATCTAATATTTTTATTTTCAAATCCCAAATTAATAATACTTTTATCATCCAATTTATCAGCCACTCTAACCTGATTTTCTGCCTGCAATAATACTAAAGCAGGAGTCTTAGTTGCTGCCAACTCATAAAGAGTACTACCACCGGAAGAAATAGCTATATCACTTTTTAACATCAACTTACTCATCTTTTTGACATTAAAGTTTAATGAAATATCTAAATTGCATTTTACAACCTTTGCTACTATATGATCTACATTATCAAAAGAAGGTCCTATTACAACATCAATATGTAGATTTTCTTTATCAATATATTGATCCTCTATTTCATCAAAATCAATAGAGTTTAAAGCTTCAATAATTTTTGGTGTTAAGTTTCTTAGATCATAACCACCAACAGTAACTAAAATGTTCTGTACTCTATCTCTAACTTCAATCTCAGGTAAATTTCTGAACTCTTCTCTTAAAAGTAGATAATCCGTTCCCAGTCGAAACTCAGTATCTCCATATAAAGATTCATAATCTAGATCATCAGCATAGGCATTTCCATTAATAACTACATGAGAAGGAAAAGCAAAAGGGGCATAATCATGAATAGTAACTAATTTATCAACTACTTTTCTCATTTCAATTAAATAGTTCTGATCAATATCATAAGAGTCAGTAATCAATTTATTTACTTTTTCTTTTTTTATGATTTCTTTAACTTCTTTTATTTCTTCATTATAATTTAAATCTTTATCTATAGTTATTACTTCAAAATCA
Source organism: Halanaerobium saccharolyticum (assembly GCF_003259895.1). Lineage (GTDB taxonomy): Bacteria > Bacillota > Halanaerobiia > Halanaerobiales > Halanaerobiaceae > Halanaerobium > Halanaerobium saccharolyticum_A. Next base: position 206,869 of record NZ_QLME01000001.1, read on the forward strand.
TTTTCTTTTAACTTCTTGACTGCAGATGGTTCATTTTTAGTAATGTAGAAAACTCTTTCTACTTCTTCATCTTTTTTTAAATCATCAGCTAAGGTCATCGAACGCATGATATGTCCCATACCGATATCTTTACCACCATCTACTCTTAAAGCCATAATCATTCTAAATCATCTCTAAATAATGACATAATTAAAACATCTTTGAACTTACCATTTTTGAAAATATCTTCTTTTAGAATACCTATTTCTTTAAATCCTAATTTTTGATAAAGATTAATTGCCGCATTATTTTCTTTTAAAACCTCTAAATATATTTTATTTAAATTAAATTGATTAAAAGAATACTGGATAAATTTTTGTGAAGACTCATAGGCATAACCTTTATTCCAAAATGATTCTGCTATCATGATTCCAAATTCTGCTTTCTGGTTTTTATAATCTATATTAGCTAAATTAACTGTTCCTATGCGTTTATTATCATCTTTTTTACAGATCATTAAATCAATTCTATTATCATTATTTAAGTTATTTTTATACCAGTTTAAATGTTCTTGAACTGTTAACATTTTACAACTAAATAATGAGTTTAATATATTAGTATTATTTCTCATATCAACTATAAACTGAGCATCCTCTTCTAACATTGGTCTTAAGTATAATCTTTCTGTTTTCAGCATCATTTATTCACACCTTATTTTATCATACTCCAGCTTAGTGGTGTTCCTTTTTCAATATCTTTAATAGCTTTAGTTTTTAAAACATTATCCCAGTGTTTTGGTTTTAAACCGAAACCCGGACGAATAATTTTTATATTTTCTTCAGTTATTTCTTCTCCTGCTTTAATATCTTCAACTGCAAAGATCGATCTTCGAAAAATTCTACTGTTTTTTTCTTTTTCAGAAATAGAATAATCAATCTTGCCAATTGCTCTTTCTGCAGCTCTTATGTCATTAACCATTTTTTTAAATTCATCCGGTTCCATTGAAAAAGAGGAATCAGGATTTTCTATTTCTCTACTCATACAGAAATGTTTTTCTATTATCTTAGCTCCCATTGCTACAGAAGTTACAGCTGCAACAGATCCTAAAGAATGATCAGATAATCCAACAGGTACACCAAATGTTTCTTCTAAATTTTTTATATTCTTCAAATTCATATCATCTGCTATAGAAGGGTAAGCGCTGGAGCAGTTTAAAAGAGCCAATTGTTCATTACCAACTTCTCTAATCGTTCTAACCGCCTCATCTATTTCTGCTAATGTAGCCATACCTGTTGACATGATTATGGGTTTATCTTTTTGAGCAAGGTATTTTAAGAATGGAAGATTAGTTATACTAAAAGATGCAACCTTATAAAATTCGACTCCTAAATCTTCTAAAAAGTCAACAGCTGTATTCTCATAGGGAGTTGAAAAGAAATCAATACCTATTTTTTCAGCTTCTTTTTTTAAATCTTCCTGCCATTCCCAAGGAGTATATGCTTTCTGGTAGAGGCTGTATAAATTTTCACCTTCCCAGGTTCCCTTATCTATTTTAAACCATTTTTTGTCTGAGTCTAGAGTCATTGTTTCAGGTGTATAGGTCTGAACTTTAACACAATCAGCACCAGCATCTTTGGCTGCTCTAATTATTTCTAAAGCTCTTTCTTTGCTACCTGCATGATTGGCAGACATTTCTGCTATTATATATGCTGGCTGATCTTTGCCAACTAATTTATCATCAAGTCTTATAGTTTCTGACATATAACTACCTCACTTTATTTTAAATCTTTTTGTTTGATCTTTTGATTAATTTTTAATAATTCTTTATTTTTATTTAATACTTCAACAATTTCATTTAAGTAAAAATCATGATTCCCTTGATATAATTTATCATATAAAGCTTTGATCAATTCAAAATCTTCTTTGGTATCTAAAGTTAAGCGATAATTTGATAAATCTTTGTTTTTTTTATAATAATAAATATCATCATAATTTTCATAAATATAGGGGGTTACATGTTCTCTTTGATATTTTTCTTCTGCCTTATTATAGGCTTCTTCTAAAACTTCAAAAGAAAAAACTTCAGTATCTAAGCCACGAGGATAGGTTCTATTGTTTAAGTCTGAGCCAGCATTAGTTACTAAAGTATAATCATTTTTATTATAATATTCAACTATCTCATCAATAACATAGGGATCAATTAGAGGACAGTCAGATGTTATTCTAACAACTGTATCTACCTCATATTTATTAACAGCTTCATAATATCTTGCTAGAACATCTTCTTCACTACCCTGGTAGGCAACAACTCCCCATTTAATGGCCTTATCATATATTATTTTATCTCTCTTATGAGTTGTAGTAGCTATTGTAATCTGGTCAATATTTTCAGCCTGTTTTACTCTTTCAATTACATGCCATAAGACAGGCTTTCCCTTTAAATCTTTCATTACTTTACCAGGTAAACGGTTTGAACCCATTCTGGCCTGGATAATAGCTGCTGTTTTTTTAGATTTCATATCTATTAACACCTATTTCTGATAGTTAGTAATTGTGCTTTTTATTCTTTTAATTACTTCATCAACCTGCTGATCAGCCATTTTAGGATATAAGGGGATAGTTATTATTCTTTCATATAACTTTTCTGCCTTAGGACAGATTCCTTTCTCATAACCTAAACTCTGATAATATGGATGGAAATAAACAGGTATGTAGTGTACATTAACACCTAAGTTTTTATCTCTTAAAGCTTTAAAAATTTCTTTTCTATATGCAGTTAGTTTTTCTAATTCTAACTGTAGGACATAAATATGCCAGGCAGAATTAGTCTTTTCTAACTGTTCAGGAATTATTAGTCCCTCTATATCTTTAAATTCATTGTTATATCTATTAACTATCTCTCTTCTTCTTGCTAAAAAAATATCTAATTTACCCAGTTGAGTAATACCTAAAGCAGCCTGTATATCTGTGATGCGGTAATTATATCCCAATTCCTGCTGTTCATGATACCAGGGTCCATGAGATTTATTTATATAATCTGAATGATTTTTTGTTATTCCGTGAGTTCTAAATTTAAGTAATTTATCATATAACTCTTTAGAATCAGTGGTAATCATTCCACCTTCGCCGGTAGTCATATTTTTAACCGGATGAAAGCTAAAGGTAGTCATATCTCCAATACTGCCAATCTTTTGCTCTTTATAGGTTGCTCCAACTGCATGAGCTCCATCTTCTATAATAATTAAGTCATTTTTAGCTGCTATTTCTTTAATTTTATCCATCTCACAGGGCTGTCCTGTATAATGCACAGGAATAATAGCTTTAGTTTTATCAGTTATGTTTTCTTTAATTGATTCAGGGTCAATATTATATGTTTTAGGATCAATATCTGCAAAAACAGGTATAGCATCCTGATAAAGAACAGAATTAGCAGTAGCCGCAAAGGTAATAGGTGTAGTTATTACTTCATCACCCTCCTTGATGCCTGCCGCATAAGTTGCAGCATGTAAAGCTGCTGTTCCATTTGCAATTACAACAGCATATTTAGCATCAACATAATCTGCAAATTTATCCTCAAATTCTTTTATCTTGGGACCTGTAGTTAGATAATCACTTTTTAGAGTTTCTGTAACAACCTCTATATCCTGTTCATCTATCCACTGGCTACCATAAGGTATGAATTCTTCATTCATTAGTCTAACTCCTCTATCAGTTTGCGCATTTCTTCAACACTGAGCCACTGATCATTGTTGCCACTGTTGTATTCAAATTCTTTTTCTAACTTTTTACCGTCAGGATGATTTTCCTTTCCCCACCAATCATAATCGGGCTCAATTATATAATGATCTTCAAATTCTATCGTATGTCTTGAAGAAGCTCTTGGTATCATTACCTCATGTAATTTTTCTCCAGGTCTGATACCCACTACTTCATGCTCACATTCAGGAGCAATCGCTTCAGCAAGATCAGTTACCTTCATACTTGGAATTTTTGGGACAAAAATTTCTCCACCCTGCATCTCATCTAAAGCTTTTAAAACAAGCTTTACAGCATCTTCTAAAGTAATCCAGAAACGAGTCATTCTTGTATCTGTTATTGGAAGAGTTCCAGTTTCTTTCATTTTTTTAAAGAAAGGAATTACACTACCGCGGCTTCCCATTACATTACCATAGCGAACAACACCAAATTTTGTGTTTTTCCCACCTGCATAGGCATTACCTGCTGTAAAAAGTTTATCTGAACAGAGTTTAGTAGCTCCATAGAGGTTAATTGGATTTGCTGCTTTATCTGTGCTTAAAGCAACAACTTTTTCTATACCTTTATCAATAGCAGCATCAATAACATTTTGAGCACCATTTACGTTGGTTTTGATAGCTTCAAAAGGGTTATATTCACATTCTGGCACTCTTTTTAGAGCAGCAGCATGAATTACTATATCCACACCATCAAAGGCACGATAAACTCTTTCTTTGTCACGAACATTACCAATAAAGAATCTTAATTTAGGATGATTATCAAACTTAGCTTTCATCTCAGCCTGTTTTAATTCTCCACGACTAAATACGATTAACTTTTTGATGTCATATTTATCTAAGATCATCTGAGTAAATTTCTTTCCAAATGAACCTGTTCCACCTGTTACTAATATGGTTTTACCATCTAACATATGTAATTAACCCCTCTTCATTTAATTGTTTGTTTTTTCAAAATTATCTTTACATAAAAAAATAGTTTTTTACATCAAAACCTCTCTCGAGATTTAAATATAAAAAACTAATTTATATATATTAATTATATTTACCCTAAACCTCTGCCCCACCTCAACACTATGTCCACTTTGTTGAGATCAAAGTGTATTGCTAAAAAAATAACCTGATCCTTGAACTTACAGCATAGTTTTTTAAACCTCTAACCCAGTTCATCTTCCCATATGAAAACCCCGGTTCCAAAGATTCCCATACATATTCAATTGTCAACGTACCTGAGTTAAGATTCTATTCTGTGACATCGGATGTCATATTTCATATAATTCCTTTATATCTCTCACAATCTTCATTTTATAACATTATTTAAGATACATCAAATAATTAAAGTATCTAATTTTGTCGAATGACAAAGTAAAACTTTTCAGTTAACAATCTTTGTAACATCGGCTGTCATATTTGTAGGTTTTTATCTACTTATCTCACCTAGCTGTACATTTAATACTGCTGCGAATTTCTTTAAACTATCCGCTGCTTCCTATAAAACTTTTTTTAGCTTATATTTAATCTGACGTGTTCAATTTCTTAACAACTTTTATTATAATACACTCTGGCCTTAAAATCAATTAATATTTCTCTGTTTTTTTGTCGAATTAGCAGTATTAATTAGAAAGAAATAAATTTTATTTCTCATCTTCGCTATATACTTTATTTCTAGTGATAGTTAAATCTCGTGGTTTACAGATAATTTCTTTGATTTCCATACCTTCATAAGGAGAAAACATTAATCTTTTGTATGATCCTGTAGCAACAATTGCAGTATCTGCACTACAAGCAATAACTTCTTCTCTTTTTTCAATAAATCCCTGCTCAAAAGCCATAATAATAGCCTCTACACAAAGCTGCATTCCTCCTCCAAAAAGAGAAAAGGTATTAATAATGGCAGATAATTTTACATCTTTGGCTTCAGGTATAATTATATCTTTAAATGGCATTACTCCATTAATTATTTGAACCTTTTTATTATTTAATTTTTCTCTAATATCTTCATCGATAATTCCTGTTTCAATTTTTGTTTCTTTATTTTTATAAAACTTCTGCTTATATGGGGCTCCGGTTTGCTTTCAAATCTAAAAAAATCATTAGGTGCATTATAATGATAGTTGTATTCTTGAACCTCATATATCTCATTATCTATATGACCAAATTCATTATTTATAATTAATTCAAATCCATTAATAAATTTAATTCTACTTTTTTCTTTAAAAGACAAAGCAATTAATTCTCCATTTGTGTTTAATCTTTGTTCTATTTCTAAATTTTCATTTTCTATGATTCTACTATCAGATAAAAAATCATTCAATTTCATTAAATATATTTCAACATTAACACCCATACAACCAGGTCCTAAATAGAAAAAAAGACGACCTTGAATATAAGCCGTCTTCTTCATCGTTCATCTCATATTCGCTTGGTTTTTTTGATTTCTGATTAACTTCATACTCAAACGCCCATTTTGCCGCTTCATAATCATCATCAATAATATTTTCATCTTGTTTATAATGAAAATAAAAATATTCAGAACTGAACCCATATTTTTCTTCAAATTCTTTAAGTTGATTAGAGGAATATTTAGGTTCTGTAACTTTATTTATCTTCATATTCATCCTCCTTTAGCAAGTTTATAACCTATAACTTATTATACAACAGATTAGATCTTAAAATCAAAAAAGATTACCTATTATTTAATTAATTCACTAAAAATAAAAAAATACCTTTAATAATATCAGTTTAAACCTAAAAATAATGCGAGAATATCTCTTTATCTGGAAATGCCTAAAATTCTATAGAAATATCTAATCGTAAGGAAACAGTCTTCGATACTCTTTTCTTTTTTAAATTATTCTTCATCGACATCTACCCCTGTTAAAAAAGACAGATCCTTATTAATTTTTTCTTCTGGTAGGAGCTCCATCTCATCATTATCAATTATTAGAGCTTTTAAATTACTCAATTTGACATGCTTTGTTCTTTTCTGCCATCTCTCTCCAATTTTGTGTTTCTTTATTTGATATAGAATTCCTTTTTCTGGATTGCGAGCAGCAATATCAAGCCAATCTCTTGTTTCTTTTTCAGTTAATAATTCAATTTCAAATAATCTTAAAATAATAGTTTTAAACGGCACTGCAAAAATATCCATTAACTTTATTATTTTCAATATAGTTAGATCAGCAGATTTTTTTATTTTCAAAAGATTAAGCTGTTTATTTAAAGCATCTTTAGCCACCAATAATAATGCTGCAAAGAGATTAGCTTTACTTTCTTCTAGATCAAGTTCTTTATCTTCATCGATTGTTTCTAAATCTAAAAATTCTTTTTTTCCATTAACTAAGTAATGATATAATTCGTGAGCAGCAGTAAAAATTTGTTTTTCAAATGGCAAAAAAGTATTGATATAGATAAAGTTTTCTCCGCGATATTCAAACAAAAAACCGCAAAACTCTTCATCTTCAACAGGAAACATAATAATGCTTAAATCCTCAATATCTTCTAAAACTCTAAAAATATCATCCTGAAGTATTAAATCATCGGAACCTACAAATTCATTTTGAAAATATAACACTTCTTTTTCTACAGCTTTAAAAATATCAGGACTAACTTTCTTAACTGTTTTATCTAAAATAATCATTTCATTCACCTACTCATTTAATATATTGTTAAATTCTTCCTGGATGTCACGGTGAAATATTATTAAATCCATCGCTTTTTTAGCTGTTTTTAAGCCTTCCTCTGCTGCTTTAGTCTTCACACTGCCCATAAATGCAACTACAGGATCTTCTGATAATTCTTGATCTTCTTCCATAAGTTCATTAACATCAAGGTTTAATATTTGAGCTATTTCTTTAATTTCTGTAAGAGTAATATTTTTTCTACCATGTATAATTTTATTAATCATTTGGCGTGAGGTCCCTAATCTTTCAGCTAAATCAGTTTGACTCATTGAATTTTCATCTAATTTCATTTGTATTTTCTGACCTACAATTTTATTTAAATCCTTCATTCTAAACACCTCCTACCACAATTATAACACTTCACGCTACTTTTAGCAATTATTTATTTACTAATTTTATATAATTAATAGATATGTAAATATTTTGTTTACAAAATTACATTATGTGATTAAGAGCTGTTATTTTATCAAAATAATATCAACTTGATTAGCTTGCTACTAGTACTTCTTTTCTTGATTTAGTTTATCTAAAACTGCTAAGAAAAATCCATCCAAGCTATGCATTGGGTGGAGATGAATTGGCTATTTAAAATTTAATTAAATATTGAATTTTAAATTAATCTTTACCTTGATTTTCAATATGCTTTTTAATTGTTTCAATAGCAGCAGCACCAGTAGATACAATACAGTAACTTCTAGATCAAAAAAAGAATTCTAATAATATTTTTTAATTTTATTAGCTTCTAATTATAACAGCAGAACCTCTATTTTTTATTTTACATGCAAACACATGTATGATATAATTAGAATAGAATGGAGGTGAAAAATCAATGCGATTATCATTTAAATTCAAACCAAAATTAAACCATAATCAATTAGAGATAATTAAGGGATTAACCTGGCACTGCTCTAAATTATATAATACAGTTAATTATCAGATAAAAAATAATTCAAATGTAAAACCTGTCTATACTCAATTAGAAGATAAGTTTAGAAATAACTGGCATAATGACTACCTCCATTCTCATAATAGACAGCAGGCATTAAAGCAGTTGGCTCAAGATTGGAAAAGTTATTTTAGTTCCATCAAAGATTATAAAAAGAATCCTCAAAAATATAAAGGTCAACCAGGACCACCTAATTTTAAACATATGAACAGTAATACCTGTGAGATAATTTTTACAAATCTGGCTATTAGAATTAGAGATAGCAAATTACTCTTATCCTTATCTAAAGAGATGCAAGCTAAATATAATGTGAAATCTCTTAATTTTGAGCTGCCTGAAGCAGTTCAAAGCATTGTAGATTTAGACACTATCCAGCAGATAAGGATAAAACAAGATTACATTTCTAAAAGATGGTATTTGCTAATTATCTATAAGATTGAAGAAGTAAAAGAAAATAATAACTCCAACATAATGGCAGTGGATCTGGGACTTGATAATTTAGCTGCATTAACATTCAAAAATAATTCTCAATGTTACATTATCAATGGTAAAACTATTAAATCAAAAAATGCTTACTTCAATAAAAAAATCGCTGGATTACAAAGTATTAGAATGAAGCAGTTAGCTACCAGTAAAATCAAGGATACTAAAAAAATAAAATATCTGAGATTAAAAAGAAGAAATTATATTAAAGATTATCTCCATAAAGCAAGTTGGAAAATAGTTGAGCTAGCAATTGAAAATAAGGTAGCTGCTATTATAATTGGTGATATAAAAAATATTAAACAGGAAAGCAAACTTAAATCTTTTGTTCAAATACCAATCCAGCGATTAGTTGAACTAATTGAATACAAAGCTAAATTAAATGGTATAAAGGTTGTTAAAATTAATGAAAGTTATACCTCTGGCTGTTCTGCAATAGACCTGGAAAAAATCAATAAAAATAACTATGATAAATCTAGAAGAATTAAAAGAGGTCTCTTTAAAACTAATAAAGCTTTATTAATTAATGCAGACCAGAATGGTAGTCTTAATATTCTTCGGAAACACCTTAAAGATAAATGTATTCTCAGACCTATTAAACAGGCGAGAGATAATGGATTTGTGGCCAATCCTTCAAGATTAAGGGTATCCTAAATTATTAGGAGGAGACTTAAAAGCCAAACATCTTGTAAACTAACCTAGTAATATAGGATGAACTTTAATCTATATGAAGCAGTTAGAAGCTCCATCCGACGCGAAGCTAGTATCTCTTTTGATGCAAATATTTTATTTGGGTGGTGCGGTTCACGTCTACAGCAAATAAATTGCGAGAAGAAGGTAAACTTGCAGGTAAAAAAGAAGGCATAAGGGAAGGCTTTTTAGATGGTCGAAAAGAAGGGAAAAAAGAAGAACTCATAGAAACTATAGTGCGTCTTACTACAAAAAAATTAGAAATTAATTCACTCTCTCCAAAGCTAGAAGAAAAGCTTGACAATACTGAGCTTAGAACTTTAAAAATAATTAGAGATAATCTGTTAACTATTGAATCCCTTGAAGATTTAGAAGAATACTTAAACTAAAGAGCGGTCTTTTCTGCTCTTTCTTTTTTTAGTTATTCTCCATCTATATCTACCTCTGCTAAAAAAGACAGATCCTTATTAATTTTTTCTTCTGCAGTTTAATTGATAATCAGTGAATTTTAAAGTATAATTAATTTAAGCTGGAGGTGTCAAAGATGAAGGATATTACTGTTTCAAAAGCTAATTTTGAAGAAATAATAAAAGATGATTTTATTTATGTAGATAAAACCGATTTTTTATATCAGATTGTAAGTAGTAGAGAACCATACTTTTTTCTCTCTCGCCCTCGCCGTTTTGGTAAAACTCTTTTTGTTGATACTATGGAAAAATTCTATCAGGGTAAAAAAGAACTTTTTGAAGGCCTTTATATTTCAAATCAAGATTTAAATTGGGATGAGTATCCAATTATTAGACTGGACTTCAATGAAATAATTGCTCAAACTACAGAACAATTAAAGATTGTATTGGGCGAAAAACTAGATGACTATGCTAATGAATATAATCTTGAACTAACTTCAACTTATGTACCAACTAGATTTAATAAGTTAATCAAAAAAATCTTTAAAAAAACTAACAAAAAAATCGTCTTATTAATAGACGAATATGATAAACCAATATTATCTCATTTAAGTGGTATTGAAAGTTCTAAAAATAAAATTGAAATTGCTTTAGAGAATCAAGAATTTTTAAAACTAGTTTATGATAATCTTAAACCACTTGAACCCTATCTAGAAAAGGTTTTTATAACAGGAGTAACTAAGTTTAGTAAGCTATCTATATTTTCTACGCTGAACAACCTAATTGAACTTGATCAAAAAGTAAAATTTGCTGAAATAATGGGGTATACAGAAAAAGAATTGGATAAATATTTTAAACCATATTTTTCCAAACTGGCAAAAAAAAAGGATTTAACAATCCCCGAATGCAGAAAAAAGTTCAAGCAAATGTATAATGGCTTTCGTTTCACAGAAAAAGATAGTAAAGTCTATAACCCTTTTTCAGTCGGCAATTCTTTAGTAAATTCTAATTTTGATAATTACTGGTTTGAAAGTGGTACTCCAACTTTTTTAATTGACTTAATTAAAAGTCATAACTTCGATCTCAGCAGTTTAGAAAGTGTAGGGATTGGAAAAAACGAAATTAAGGCTTATGACATAGAAAATCTTGAAATAGTGCCTCTGCTATTCCAAACTGGCTATTTAACAATTAAAGGAATTAAAGATCAAGAGATATACAAAATGGGATATCCAAATCAAGAAGTAGAAAATGGTTTCACTCTAAATTTAGCAAAATCATTTTCTCAAAATAAAATTACGGTGCCTGTTGTACATCGACTTAAAAAATTACTTGTAAATAAAAATCTTGAAGAATTTATCGAACAGATGAGAGCAATATTTGCCAGTCTAGTTAATATTAATATCCCAAAATCTCTTCAGAATAGAGAAGCTTATTATAATAGTATTTTTTATCTGGTAGCTAATCTATTAACAGATAACAATTTAAATGTTTACTCAGAAGTACTAACTTCTGATGGCAGAATAGATATGTCCGTTGAAACTGAAACTAATATTTATATTATAGAATTTAAGGCAAATCAAGATGCTGAGATAGCTTTACAGCAAATAAAAGATAAAAATTATGCTGAGAGGTTTAAAATTAAAGACAAAGGAATAATTTTAATAGGCATCAATTTTGACACTAAAAAAAGAAATATAAAAGATATTAAAATTGAAGAAATAGATTAAATTAGAGCAGACTTTTCTGCTCTTTCTTTTTTTAGTTATTCTCCATCTATATCTACCTCTGCTAAAAAAGACAGATCCTTATTAATTTTTTCTTCTGCAGTTTAATTGATAATCATTGAATTTTAAAGTATAATTAATTAAAGCTGGAGGTGTCAAAGATGAAGGATATTACTGTTTCAAAAGCG
>NZ_QLME01000001.1:218818-361833 GCF_003259895.1 Halanaerobium saccharolyticum
TTTCTTCTGCAGTTTAATTGATAATCATTGAATTTTAAAGTATAATTAATTAAAGCTGGAGGTGTCAAAGATGAAGGATATTACTGTTTCAAAAGCGAATTTTGAAGAAATAATAAAAGATGATTTTATTTATGTAGATAAAACCGAGTTTTTATATAAAATTATAAGTAGTAGAGAACCATACTTTTTTCTCTCTCGACCGCGACGCTTTGGCAAAACTCTTTTTGTAGATACTCTAGAAAAATTCTATCAGGGTAAAAAAGAACTTTTTGAAGGGCTTTATATCTTTAATCAAGATTGGAATTGGGAAGAACATCCGATTATTAGACTGGATTTTAATATGATACCTTCAGAAAACAGAGAAGTTTTAAATAAAAGTTTACAAAAGATTTTTAGTAAAATTGCTGCCAGATATAATATCGACCTAATAGTTGAAGAAGCATACTATATGTTTCCAGAGTTAATAGAAAAGCTTTATAATAAATTTGATCAGGATGTTGTCATTTTAATCGATGAATATGATAAACCTATAATTTCTAATCTTAAGTCTCCTTTAAAAGAAAACAACGCTAATTTTAAAGTTATAGACGAAAATCAGGATTATCTTAAAATGCTTTATGACTATTTAAAACCACTTGAAGGCTACTTAGAAAAGGTTTTTATTACAGGTGTATCTAAGTTCAGTAAGTTATCTATATTTTCAACTTTAAATAATTTATTTGAAATTGATCAGGAAAGTAAATTTGCTGAAATAATGGGTTATACTGAAGCAGAATTAAATAAATATTTTAAACCACATTTTGCTAAACTCGCAGAAAAAAATGGTTTAACTATCTCAGAATGCAGAAAAAAATTCAAGCAAATGTATAATGGTTTTCGATTTACAGAAAAAGATAGTAGAGTTTATAATCCTTTTTCAGTCGGCTCCGCTTTAAAAAATACTAGATTTGATAATTACTGGTTTAAAAGTGGGACCCCTACTTTCCTAATAGAATTAATTAAGAAAGAAAATTTTCAGATTACTAATTTAAACAATCTGGAAGTTAATAAAAGTAAGTTAGATGCGACTGATATTAAAAAACTTAAACTTATTCCCTTATTATTCCAAACTGGATATTTAACAATTAAAAAAATTAAAAACAAAGAAATTTATAAACTTGGTTATCCTAATCTAGAAATTGAAAAAAGTTTAACTCAAAATATTTTAGATGAATTTACTAATGAAAAAATTGAATTACCCCTTATCTACTATATTAAAAAATCACTTATAAATAAAAATCTCGAAAAATTTATAGAACAGATGAAATCAATATTTGCAGGCCTGGTTAATATTAATATTCCAAAATCTCTTCAAGAACGAGAAGCTTATTACAACAGCCTCTTTTATCTGATAACTACCCTATTAACAGATAACAATTTAAATGTTTACTCAGAAGTTCTAACATCTGAAGGAAGAATTGATAGCATAATTGAAACTGACACTAATATTTATATTATAGAATTTAAGGCAAATCAAGATGCTGAGATAGCTTTACAGCAAATAAAAGATGAAAATTATGCTGAGAGGTTTAAAATTAAAGACAAGAAATTAGTTTTAATTGGCATCAATTTCGACACTGGAAAAAGAAATATAAAAGATATTAAAATTGAAGAAATAGATTAAATTAGAGCAGAACATTCTGCTCTTTTCTTTTTATTAAACCTACTCATTTAGTATATTTTTAAACTCTTCCTGAATGTCCCCACGAAATATTATTAAGTCCATTATAATCTATAATTTTATATTCATACTCAATGATCTTTTTGTATTTCTATCATTAAAACAAAAAGAGAGCAGTATATTGCTTATAATAACCGCTCTCAGTCATATGTCATATTAAATTACTAAGCCACTAAATCGAAATAGTTAATAATTATTACTTCAGCAGCATTTTCTCTATAACTATCAATAATCTTTTCAACTTCTAAAGCAACATCCTGCTCTAAATAATATTCGCCACATTGTTTACAAACATTAGCAGGAACATTTTTAATAATAATAATGAAATTATCAAGATCAGCAATATGATTTGCATTTCCTATTTCTAAATCACCTTTGCAGATTGAACAATTTCCCAAATCCTTTTTCAGTTCATCCAGATCATCAATATTAAAAATAGAAATATTCTGACTTCCTAAGTGTTTAATGAAATCCTCTTCTGTCATTTCGGCAAGTTCAGCACTTTGGCCTATGGACAATTTTCTCTCTTTAAAATATTTAACTGCCAGGGTTCTTTTCATTTCTTTAATAACTTCATCTTCATCCAGGCGTAAACTCAAAAATATTTCTTCGGGCAATTCAATCTCTATTTTGAGACTCATAATTATTTCCCCTTTTAATGGATCTTTTAAGCCAAAGCTATTATACTGATATTATATCATTCTAAATATAATTAATAAAGAAAGGATAATCTCAAATGAAAAGAATGAGCAGCAAAGAAATTAAAGAGGCAATAGAAAATGTCAGAGCATCATTGGCTGTAGAAAATATTGAAGTGGATGAACTTAGTATAATCATCGGAGAAAAATATTTGAAGGGAGAAATATCAAGTAAAGAAGCAATCACTAGTATAACTGAGCATATAAAAGCCAAACAGTCAGATTAAGCATTAATTGTTAAATAAATTCTATCAATATTAGTGGCAAATCTATGCTTATATCCATTTTGATATTTATCCAGATATTTTTGTGCTTTTTCAACAATCTCTTTTTCATTTTTTTTAATCACATTTTCAATTAATTTATAATGTTTGTTGCCTTCTATATTGAATTTTTCCAGGTAAATTCTTTTAATTGGAAACATTTTCAAAAAGTGTATTGCATGAATTCTATTGTTCTTTGTAGTTGAACGCGGCGGCAGTGAAAAATACTCAGATTTTGGAAGATGATTTTGAAGATTTGATCTTAATGGAACAGCAAAATCATGCCTGGAATTGTTATATTTTAATTTTAGTATTATTAAATGAGGACGATTATTTTTATTATATAATAGCTCTTCATCAAAAGCGCATAAATCAAAAAAATCATCCGAGATTGATGCCAGAAACATATAATTCAACTTTTAAAAAAAATCCTCCTTAATGGAGGAATACAATTGAGTAGTATTCTCTCTTTTAAAGTTTTCCGCTACTCTCGGGAAACTAATTGCTTTGTTTTGGTTTATAAAATGATATTATTTTTTACGACCCCGTCATTTGCGTAGGTCAACCATACACCTAAGCAATATTCTCTGTTTTTCAGTTTTCCGTTGCTTTCGGGAAACTACCTTATATATTAATTATATACCTTAAATTTGACTATGTCAATGGTTCCATCAGGCGTTCCATCAGGCGAAAGCCAGGTAAAAACAGCTTAAATTCTGCCGTTGATTACAACTACGTGTCATAATATAATTATATAAGTGAAGATGTGATACTAATGAAAAAGAAACTCACTTTAAGTATTAATGACGATCTTATAGATTTTGCTCATAATTTTTCAAAAAAAAACCAATCAGTCTATTTCCCATATTGTAGAAGAATATTTAGCTGAATTAAAAAAGCAGCAGGAAAAAGGGACTAAAGAACAGAAATTAGATAAAAGAATAGAAAAACTATATGGTGCCTTTGAAGATGAACCTATTCCGGATAAAAAAGATTTAAAGATTTCAGATATCTAAGGAGGACCTTAATAATGTTTGATACTATTGATCAGAAAAAGAGAAAAATGGATGAAAAGAGCCCACTACCAAAAAACACTTTAAAAAGCTTAAGAGAAAAACTCCTTTTGGAATGGATATATAATTCAAATGCACTTGAAGGTAACACTTTAACCTTATCAGAAACAAAAGTAGTGCTGGAGGATGGTATAACAATTGGTGGAAAAACATTAAAGGAACATTTAGAAGTTGTAAATCATAAAGAAGCTATTAATTATATGGAGGATATTATAAATAAAAATGAGAAACTTTCAGAAAGACAAATTAAAAATATACACTATCTAATACTTAAAGGCATAGATGATGAAAATGCAGGTAAATACAGAAATGAAAAAGTAGTAATAAGTGGCGCGGAGCATGTTCCTCCTGCACCTGTTTTTATTCACGATCAAATGGAAGGACTAATTAATTGATATTATGATAAAGGCTCAACTTTTCATACTATAGAAAGAGCTGCCAGATTAGACACTGATTTTGTTAAAATACATCCATTTATTGATGGAAACGGTAGAACAGCCAGGATATTATTGAATTTTGAGTTAATAAAAGCTGGTTATCAAATAATCATTATCAGAAATGAAGATAGAGTTAAATATTATGAAAGCTTAGATATAGCTCATACTACTGACGACTATAGTGACTTCATTGACTTAGTATCTGCATCTTTAAATAGAAGTTTAGACATCTATTTAGATATAATTAGTTAAATAAAGATATTTACCGGTTCTAGATGCTCCACCTTTAAATCCGGATCCCAGTGCAGAAGCAGACTCTCCTCTTTATTAATCCGGGACAGCTCTTCTTCTGCAGTAAATACTTCAAACTCCAAATTATTTTCCCTTAAGACTAAAGAAACTAGATCCAGAATCTCATCTTCCTGTTGATCACTGTAGAGATAAAGATCTTTATCCTCTTTTTCAGCCCTAGCTGCCAATTTAAGCACCTCAGCCTCAATTTCTTTGATTGCCTGATAAGATTTTTTAACATATCTAATAGTCTTTTTAGTTTTTTCTTTAATACCAGCCGGGGTTAAGATGTATTTAATATTCCGGGAATTAAGCCTTTCAATTTTAATCAGACCCTTTTTAGCACACTTTTTAAGCAGGGTATTAACCAGACCTAAAGAAATACCGGCCTCTTTTGCTATTTCCCGCTGAGAAGGACTATCTTTGCTGTTTAATATATTTAAAATATCTGTTATTTTTTCTTCCATATTAACGACTCCTGATCTTTTATTACTGCTTTTTTAAAGTCTTCTTTTTTTGCAAATTTTTTTAACCCACTATAAGTGATAATATCAACTTTAAATATATTATATCACCTACTGTGAAAATTATAAATATAAAAATTGAATTTAAGCCAATATTAAAAATCAATATAGGGAGTCTTAATTGTGATTTTTGTCAAAACCGACTTGATATAATCCTTTGCGAAAGTCAACTTGACCAAAAATTATCATCAATATATGATGAACACAAAGATGTCTTAGATGCTTTGGATAATCAATAGATGGAGGTAAACTAATGCAAGATTTAGTAACTGACCGGGCTCATTTTAAGTCAATTATAGAAAGCAATTCTTTATATATCGACAAAACAGAGTTTGTCTACAAAATCGCCAGCAGTAAGGAAAAGTTTTTTCTGCTCAACCGTCCCCGCCGTTTTGGCAAGTCATTATTTGTTAATACCCTAAAGAGTTTCTAGCAGGGTGAAAAAAATCTTTTTACCGGCTTAGATATCTATAATCAGGACTGGCAGTGGGAGGAATATCCAGTTATCCACCTTGATTTTTGTGCTGTTGTCGCAATAAACACAGAAAGCCTGGATAAATCAATGGGCTATTCCTTAGAGAGTGCAGCAAAAAAATATAATCTAAAACTTGAAACCGATACAGCTCCCAGGATGTTAAAAAACCTAATCCTAAAATTATATCAAAAATTTGATAAAAAAGTTGTGATTCTAATTGATGAATATGATAAGCCCGTATTTGCAAGTCTGATTGATTCTTACAGCTATCAATTTGATTTTGAAAAATACAGCAGATTTCAAAAATCACTAAAATCCTTTTATCAAAATTTAGAAGAGCTCGCAGAGTATCTGGAAAAAGTTTATCTAACCGGTATTATTAAATTTGGCAGCAGTTCAATTTTTCCTGATTCAATTAACTTAGTTGAACTGGATCAGGATCCTGAATTTGCAGAGCTGCCCGGATTTACCGAAGCAGAATTAGACGAGTATTTAACTCCTTATTTTTCCAAACTTAAAGCCAAATATGAACTTACAACAAGAGAAGCAAAAAAAACTTTTAAAGAGCATTACTTCGGCTACCGCTTTACCGAAAAAAATATTAAGGTTTATAATCCTTTTGCAGCAGCAAGAGTTTTAGATTTTGGTTCTTTTGATAATCACTGGTTTAACAGCGGCTCACCTAAATTATTGTTCCATCTTATTCAGAGAAAAGATTTTAGTATTACAAAGTTTGAAGATTTAAGAGTGGAAAAAAGCAAACTGAATCCGTCCAGCATCAAAGAGTTAACACTTATTCCTTTTATGTATCAGACCGGATATTTAACGATTAAGGAAATTTCAGCTGAGGGTTTAGTTAAATTGAGTTTTCCGAACTTTGAGGTGGAAAGCAATTTTTTAATTAATTTGCTGGATTTTATGACTGAAGACAAAATTAATACTGTCGACATCTACTATTTAAGAAAATCTCTTGTTCAAAATGATAAGCAGCAGTTTAAAAAATATCTCAATTCAATAATTGATGATCTGAAAGAAGTGGAAATTAATGAGTCAGAATCAGTTAAAGAATTCTACCAGCAAATTTTCTATTTAATTGCAAAAGCTCTAAGCAGTCTCTATCTAAAAATATCTTCCCAAATATTAAACACTGAAGAATCAGTAGAATTTAAAGCAAAAACCGAGGATAATCATTTTCTGCTTTCTTTTCACTATGGGCAGGATGAAGAAACATTTAGGCAGCTTAAAGCAGAATCTGAAACTGAAAAGGATTCTACTTATATTTCAATAAATTTTGATCTTCAACAAAGAGAACTGGCTGAGGTTGAGATTAAAAGTTAATTCGTTAATTTCTCCCAGAAGCCGACTACTTTGTAACCAAAAAATTCAGGGTAGATTCTTTCTTCTATTACAGCATCATTAATCTTTTTAATAGCCTGATAGTCATCTGCTTCCAGCATCTCTTTGACTTCCTTCCTATAGCTGGAGAAAATATAATCCAGAGCTTTGATAGAATAATTAGCCTCTAAAAAATCTTTAGTTGCTTCAGCCAGTAAAATGATCACCTCATCAGAAATTGTTTCAACAGTTTCTGCTTTAAAATATCTGTTAACCCTCTGTTCAGTTAAATCTTTGTCTAAATCTAAAAATAAATTAACCAGAAGACAGTATTTTGTCAGGTCATGCAGAACTTTATAGATCTCGGGATATTTTCTGAGAATAAATCTATTATCCAGTATCACATCTCCAATGTTAATATAGACTTTCTCATACAATTTTGTCAGCTCATAGTTTTGAACTTCTCGATTGGCCTGAGCGATCATTTGAGCTGCTGGAATATTTTTCTCACCCATAATTTCTATTTCTTTGTTCAGCTCTTTTTCTAATTCTCGGCGCTCAAGATTAAAATCATCCCTATTATCAAAACTTTTAAAAAAGGCTTCATTGTTCTGATATCCGTAAATACATGGTGGATCATATATGGTATCGTAAAAGCCCTTAATCTGAAGCTCATTTTCTCTAACAAAATTGGCAGCATTTTTAATTAAGGCTATAAAGAAAAACTCAATGATTTCAATCTCAAACTCTGATAATTCTGCTGGATTATCCTGTTCTTGCTTGTTAAAAATATGAAAATTCAAACCACCTTTAATATCAAGAATTGAAAACAAAAAAATCTCATCCTGATACTCATCTATCTCTTTGGGTTTAATTTCAAAAATATATCTAAAACTACCCTTATAATTATCAGTACTTAAAGCATCTCCAAAAAAATATTTCAGAAAAGTTCTAATCTCTGGTATGCCCAGAATATCATATTTTCTGTAATATCTTTCAAAATCACTTATAATATTCGACTGATCAAGTATAGAATCAAAAAATGGTTTATAATTAGCCGCACTGTATTTGGAAATTGAATCTCCTTTCAATACTCTAAATTCATAGTTTCCCTGCCCACTCTTAATCTGAAAATTATCCTGCTGCTTAATATAATCCTCTACCTCTGATTTTCTTAAATCCAGCAGACTGGAAATCTTATCGACTGACATTCCTTCCAAAAAATAAAGCTTTTGAGATAGTGTTTTCTTTTCCATTTTGACCCCCTTTTAAGGTCCGAATAAAGACTATAGGTATTATTTATTGTATATAAGTATTATACCACCTAAAAAGAGATTTATAAATAAAAAATCCCCTTTCTGATAAACAGATTTTTATTATTTAATCTGTCTACCATAAGGGGATCATATAAGCAAAAAGGCGTTTTAAAATAAATATTAATTATTTAAATCATTAGAGTTCATAAAATATCTAATCCTAGTTAAACTGTCAATTTATATCAAATCAGCTGTTTAGAAACACTAATTTAAAGTGCGTCAACTGCCAGAATAGCATCTTTGACCATCTCGGCATCTACTGCAAAAGGCATATTATGAATTGTCTCATCTTCAGCACAGCTGGCTTCGGCCACCTGAATAATTTTCTCTTCACTAATCTCTGTAATCCCTAGATCAGCAAGTGTAGTAGGCAGCCCAATTCTTCTGCAGAAATTCCTTACCATTTCAATTTCTACTGGATCTCTGTCCTCCATTACCATTTGGACTAAAGTAGAATAGGCAACTTTTTCTCCATGAGTTTTAGCATGAGTTTCTTCCAGAACTGTAAATCCATTATGAATGGCATGAGCCGCAGCTAAACCTCCACTTTCAAAACCCAGCCCACTTAGTAAAGTATTGGCTTCTACTATTTTTTCTAAAGCTTCTGTTACTACACCGGCTTCAGCAGCTTTTTTAGCACTTTCCCCATACTTAAGCAGAGTATTATAGCAGAGTTCAGCCAGATTTTGAGCTGTCATTGTCGGAGCACCGCCTGACATTGCAGTAGTTTTAGTAAGTGCAGAAGCAGCAGCTTCAAAGTAAGTCGCCAGCGCATCTCCCATTCCTGAAACTAAGAATCTGACCGGTGCCTGAGCTACAATCTTTGTATCAATCATTACTACATCCGGGTTTCTGGGTAGAAATAAATATTCTTCAAAAACTCCCTCTTCAGTATAAATAACAGATAAGGCACTACATGGTGCATCTGTAGCAGCAATTGTGGGCACAATTACTACAGGTAAATCAGCATAATGAGCAGCTGCCTTAGCTGTATCTAGAGTTTTTCCCCCACCCATTCCGATTACCATTTCTGCTCCTTTTTCTACAGCCTTTTTTTCCAGTCTTTTGATTTCTACTTTTGAGCATTCGCCATTAAAATATTCAATTTCATAATCTAAATCCTTTAGTCCCACTTCTAATTGATCAAAAAAGAGTTCTTCTACAATTGGATCAGCAATGATTAAGGCCTTAGTTCCTAGATCTTTGATATAATCTCCCATTTCCTCAATTACTTTTTTGCCCTGAACATACTTCCCTGGAGATGTCATTACTTTTGTCATCATTATCACTCCTTTTGATATTTATTTCACAATTTAATTATAGAATAAATATTAGTTTTTAACAAGTTAATTTTTGATTAGAAATTTATTAAACATAAAAAACCGCCCCGGGAAAAGGGCGGTAAAAACAAGGAGAAAAGTATCTAGTACTTTAATTTATGTTATAGCTGCTCTCTGCAGCAGCTTCAAAAAGGGGATAAACTGTATTTCTTTTAGCTTAATTATATAATAGCAGCTATTGATTAAAAATACTTTAAAAAAATATTAGAAACAAATTAGAAATATCTATTGGCAATCAAATCAACAAAACTTTCTATATCTGACAGATTATTATTTATAATCCGATAAATATATTCTTCATCAATTTGATCATAAAGATGAACAATTCTATTTCTAAATTTAGTCATTTTAACAAACTTTAACAGTAAATCTTCCGTGATAATCCCTTCATCAGCAAGTATTCTAAAAGAATCAGCACTTGTATTAGGACTTGTATATCCTTCTCGAGAAATAATATGGGCTGCTATATCCAGCATAGCTTCTACTGCTGCCTGCAGATTATATTTAGCGGCATCAAAGTTCCTGTAATCACTCAAAAAATTTATCTGTTCAAGTTCAGCCAGTTCTTTCAACTTTTTCAGATTAGCTCTGATGAATCTTAGCTTTTCTGCTATCCGTTTATGATTTATTCCTGATGTTTTTTCCTTTATTGCTGTAATATACTCCTGCTGAAATTTATATTTAATTTCTTCAGCTTCAGGACCAAGTCTTAAAACCTCTTCTTTAAACTCAGCAGTCTCAATTTCATCTCTGCTGTAAATTAACTCTCCACCTTTAACTACTTCATACTTAAAATCTAGCTTAACATTATTCAAATTGATTAAATCAATATCATATTTTCCTAATTCCAATTCCAGGCGTGCTGCCAGCTCCATCTGCTCGAGGATCTCCGGTGGATCATCAAAAAACACAGCTAAATCCAGATCACTATCGGTATTTTGATACTTCGTGCCATAAGAGCCAAAAATGTATGCCAGCCTAACATTTGCTTCTTTTTTTAAAAAATCAGCTACATTTTCTTTAAGCTCAGGCTCAAGTTTTCTTTTTAACTTTTCCATGATCTCACCGTCCTAAATTGAAGGCTTTAATTTATATAATCTCTATACTCATCCAGATCATTAATATATTCTTCCAGGTTCTCAAGCTTAATTTTAAGCACATCTGTATTTTCAGACAGCATAATTTACACCCTCTTTATTTAAACCTGATTATAATCTTAATTTAACTGCTGAGAAAGATATTATTAAAAAAAGCACTCTTTTCTGTTTTATAAACATCAAAATCAGAATCAAGAGAAATAATGTCCTTAATATCTTCTCTTTCTGCAGCAGCTATCAGTGAAGCATCAGCGAAATTGACAGGTAAATCGTTATATTTTTTAGTTAAACTAATCACCCGCTTTAAAATACTTTGATCAAAGTTCAAAACTTTTAATCCACCTCTATCCAGCCATTTCAAAAAATCTAACTGTACTTCTACCGAAAAACTCAGCACCTGCAGAGCTTCAGTTATTACCGGCCAGGTTGTATATAAATAGCCATTATACGACTTTGAAAATTCTAAAATCTGCTGATGGTAAATATCATCTTTATCAAAAAGAGCAATCAGAGGACCAGCATCAACGAGAGTATTTTTCATGAATTTTATCACTCAAACTAAGCATCAGCCTAACCTCCGTAATACTATTGTATTACCAAACCATTTAATTTACAATATTATAATATGAATTTCTTGATTTAAGAGGTCTTCCATTAATCATATAAATTTAACTATTTCTTAGAATTTACCACAATTTAACATGCTGGTAATGATTTCGTAATAATTACCTGTAATAATATATTTAAGATAGAATAATGGAAAAACAAAATCTTATGGGGGTGAAAACAGTAAAATTTATTATTCTTAATTAAATATGTGGTAAAAAGTAGTTCTGAAACTGAAAATTTCAAAAACAATTTACTTAATCATCAAAGGGGGAAATATTAGATGAAATTTAAGAAGTCTTTAATATTATTTCTATTTATTTGTTTACTCACAGTTACATCTTTTGCTGCTGTAAATGCTGCTGATGCCAGTACTGCCAAAAATGTTATTTTCATGATTCCAGATGGAATGAGCATGGATATTGTAACTGCAGCCCGAATACTTAAAAATGGGCCTGATGGTGAACCTCTGGCAGTGGAAAAACTCAATAATGTTGGTTATATCAGAACATATTCAGCTGATTCTATTGTTACCGATTCCGCTGCTGCCGGTTCTGCAATGGCAACCGGAGAAAAACATAATAATCGCGAAGTAAGTGCTCATTCAGTCAAGGGAGAACTTATGGATATAGAAAAAAAGTCTAAAACAATTCTTGAGATTGCTGAGGATTTAAATAAAGCCACAGGTCTGGTAGTTACATCTCAGATATCTCATGCTACACCGGCAACCTTTGGAGCTCATGTACCTGTTAGATACGCTGGAGCAGAAATTGCCCGCCAGTATATAGAGGAAACTGAAGTGGATGTTGTGCTGGGTGGAGGAGTCTATGGTACCAGTGATGAATATAACGCTCAGCAGTTTGAAAAATCATATAATAATCTTCAGAGTAATGAAGCAATGGCAGATTTAGCCAGGAAAAATGGCTATCTGACAGTTGATAATGAGTCAGAAATGAGACTTGCTCAAAATAAAGAAAGTGACAAAATATTTGGCATGTTTACAGCTTATGATGAAGGTAAAACTCCTGAGTTATTTAGACTAAATAAATTTGGACTTAAAGACAGTGAAGGTAATGCTTTCCCGGAATATCCAGAAGGAGAACCAACTCTGGCTGAAATGACAGAAACCGCACTTAAAACTCTGGAAAAAGATTCTGATGGATTTTTCTTAATGGTGGAGGGATCCCAAATAGACTGGGCAGGACATGGTAATGCTCTTAACTATGAACTGGCTGAAATGCTGGGCTTTGATAAATCTGTTGAGACAGTCCTTGACTGGCTTGAGCAGAGTCCTCTGCGTAAATCAGAGACTCTAGTAATAATTGCTCCAGATCATGATACTGGTGGATTTAGAATTGCCGGACCATATGGAAGTTTAAGCAGCCAGAGCGAAAAAATTGAATCCAGCTGGACCAGTGAAGACCATACTGGAGGCGATGTTCCTACCTGGAGCCAGGGACCCGGTAGTGAACTTGTAGCTCAACCGCTGGATAATACAGACATTTTTAAAATTATGAAAAAAGTTATGCAGTAATCTAAAATAAAATTGAATTTTGATTAGTTATTAAGCTCTACCGATTACGGTAGAGCTTAATAAATTTAAAAGCAAATTTTCATTTTTAGCTAAAGCGAAAACTTCTCGATCGACTCATCCATTAAATCCTGAGTAATCCCAATATAGTCTAAGGTAATACTGGGAGAAGAATGGTTAAACATCTTCTGCAGCAGTGCCACATCCTTGTTCTTCTGGTAATGATGATAACCAAAGGTTTTACGGGTCGAATGGCAGCCAATGTTATCCAGGCCAGCTTTGCGACCAGTTTCACTAAAAATTCTGTAGGCCTGAAAGCGGGTCAGCGGTTTATTTGTCCCAATCCGGCTCTGAAACAGATGCTCTTCTCCTCGCATATCCTGGCAGTAGTCTTCCAGTTCCCGGCGCAGGTTTGAGTTAATCAAAAAGCGTTTATTTTTGGAAGTTTTCTGCTCTCTGATTACAATATGGCTTTTATTGCGCACATCTTCGACCTTCAGCTTCAGCATATCACTAATCCTCAGCCCGGTGTTGATTCCCAGCACAAAAAGAATATAGTTGCGGTAGCTCTGCTGACGCAAAATATTTTTTATCTCTTCAATTTTATCCTTATCTCTGATCGGCTCAACTTTATTCATCAGGTCTCCCTTCTGCAGTCATTTAATAAGATTTGTTGGGAAAGTTTTACTTTATCTATATTATAACACTTCTGAGAAGAAATTTTAAGTATTATTTACAAATTTATCTAATTAAAGCAAAAAATAAAGCCACCACTATCCTCCGGGCAGCTTTACTTTTTCAGCGAGCAACAAACTTATATCCAATTCCCCAGACCGTCTGAATATATTCGCCGGCTTCTGCTCCCAGCTTATTCCGGACAGCTTTAATGTGAGTATCAACCGTTCTAATTCCACCAAAATAATCAAACTCCCAGACCAGCTCTAAAAGCTTTTCCCGGCTGAAAACTGTTTTTGGAGAAGAAGCCATCTGCCATAATAAATCAAATTCTTTGGGCGCTAAAGAAACTTCTCTGCCCTTAACTTTGACCAGCCGCTGTTTTTTATTGATCACTAAATTGGGAAATTTCAATTCTTCCTGCTTTCGATTTTTATTCATTCTGCGCAAAACATTTTTAACCCGGAGCACAACTTCTTTAGGGCTAAATGGTTTGGTCACATAGTCATCTGCACCCAATTCCAGCCCTTTTATCCGATCGTTTTCTCTATTTTTGGCACTCAAAATAATAATCGGTAGATTATTATGAGGCTTCAGTTCTCTACAGATATCCAGACCGTTTTTTTCGGGTAACATCAAGTCTAAAATTAAAATGTCCGGAGTTAATTCATTTATTTTTTTTAAACCTTCCTTACCATCATGGGCTGTAAAAACTTCAAAATCCTCATAAGTAAAGTAATCCCGTAAAATCTTACAGATCTGCAGGTCATCATCTATAATTAAAATTTTATTTTGATTCATAAGCCGCCATCACCTCACTACTTAATTTATCAAATTTATGTGATGAAAATATGATGGAATCAAAAAACATTTTTTAGTGATCAGGCTCGGGAATAGTAAAACTGAAAATAGACCCCTCACCACTGCTGCTCTCAACAAAAACCTGCCCCTGATGTTCTTTAACAATCTGTTTTACAATTGCCAGCCCCAGGCCGCTGCTCCGCTCACCGGGAGTTCTCGCCTTATCTACTTTATAAAATCTCTCCCAGATGTTCTGCTGTTCCGACTCGGGAATTCCAATTCCATTATCTGCAGCAGAAATTTTTATCTGTTCTTTAATTTTTTCTGCTCTTAAAATTATATTTCCATCAACAGCAGAATATTTAACGCTGTTGCTTAAAAGATTAATTAAAACCTGCCTTATTTTTTCGTGATTAGCATAAACTGATAAGTCCTCGTCCAGCTCGATGTCCAAGCTCTGCTTTTCCTTTTTAATATTCTTAAAAAAGACCTGCAGATTTTCAAAAAGATTCCTGATATTAATCTTTTCTTTATTTAATTCAACTCCACCTGCATCAAATTCAGCCAGAGTTAGAGTCTCATCAATCAGGTGAGATAAACTATTGCTTTCCTTTAAAATCATTTTTAAATACTCTTTTTTTTCAGCTGGATCATCTATGATATCATCAAGGAGAATCTCAACTGAACCTTTAATTGAAGAAAGCGGACTTTTTAACTCATGCGAAACATTTGCCACAAATTCTCGCTGCAGCTGCTCAAACCGATACCGCTCACTGATATCATGAAAAATTGCCACTCCCCCCCAGAAACTACCATCATCCAGTTTAATTGAGGTAAAATGGACCAGATAATACTGATTTGTCTCCTCTCTTGCTATAACTAACTGCTGACTGTCAAAATCTTTTTTTTCGGTGATTTCTTTAAAAACATTAATTATATCGGATGGTAGGTCAGGCTCACCAATTTTTTTGCCTCTGATATCATCTTTAAAATCAAATAATTTAGAAGCTGATTGATTTGCCAGAATAATCTCGCCTGAACTATTAACAGCAAGAATCCCCTCTTCCATTCCGGATAAGACATACTTAAGCTTATTTTTTTCTTCCGCCAGGCTTTTAATTGTCTTTTGCAGCTTTCCGGACATTAGATTAATACTCTCAGAGAGAATTTTAATTTCCTTACTTGCTCCCTGTTCCTTGATTTTTACTTTTTTACCGTACTCACCCTGGCTTATCCTGGCAGCAACAAGTCCCATATTGTGCAGTGGATTAGCAAGTGAGCGAGAAAAATAATAGGAAACAAAGAGTATAAAAATAAGTGCAAATAACGAAATATAAAGCATAATTTTTATTATATGTTCGATTATAGAGTTGATTTCTTCTATCGGGGTAAAAACCAGCAGACCAGCTATCACCTCACCCTGATATTCAACAGGCATCCCTACAAAAAGCATTGTCAGCTCAAAATCGTCAGTATTAACCTCTCTCGAAATTGTATTCCCCTCAAAAATGGTCTCATAACCAGAAAAAGTTCTTTCTTCATCAAAAGAATAAGGATAACTAAATTCTAAAATCCCCTGATCATTAATTAACCAGGCATGCCCCTCATTTAATTCCCCAATTATGCTGAGCCAGTTTACAATCTCCTGTTTATTTCCTTCTGCCTTAGAATCTGCAAGATAATCAATAACTGCAGAACTATTTTTATGAATTTGACTCTCTTTCTGCTCAATAAAAAAAGTTTCAAAATAGGTAATCACAGAAAAACCGAAAATTAAAATGACAATCATTGTGATCACTAAAAATCTGAATATTAGTTTTGTAAAAAAGGTATTATTTTCTAAGTTAAATTTCATTTATAACTCACCTTAGTCCAGGAATTATTAGTTGCTGTCCCTGGTAAATTAAATTTCTATTCTGGAGTCCATTTGCTTCCATAATCTCAGCAATGGAAACTGAAAATTTCTCTGCAATTAAATACAGATAATCTCCTTTTTGAACCTGATAAAGATAATTATTTCCTTCTTTTCGGACTGGTATTATCCTATTCATTTCAATATTTTCTACAATTTCCTGCTGCTGCAGATATTCTATTAAGATCTGATCGAGGCGACCCGTATTTTTAATTTCCTCTGCCTTTTCCAGCTCTTCAAAACCGTCTCCTCCTGCTGCCAGGGAATCATTGGTTGCAATTAGATACTCGGCTTCTGCTTTTAACGGTTTAGAATTAATTGTAGCTCGGATAACCTCATTTTCTAGCTCTAGACCTCCGGCAAAGATAATCTTTATCCCACTTACCTGAGGAAAAAAGCCAGCTGTTTCCGGATATTTAGAAACTGAATGACTCAGGCTTTTAAGTAATTGCTTACCTTTTATTTTCTTTACAACAACCTCATCTTTGGCAGGGATTGCTTCTCTAACATCTCTGACACTGATCAAGCCTTTATCAATAGAAGAATTTATTGTCCTGCTGTTAATCAGCACCAGATCTGCTTCAACTTTATTTAAAATTGCATCTGTAATCAAAGCACCTAAATTGCTTTCGCAGCTCCTTATCTGATCTGCCTCTCCATTTAAGAAAACTACAGTGCTGCCAATAAACATATCTTTTTCTAATTCACTCTTTTTTTCAATTTCATTTTTTAATTCCATAATTTGTTGATCATCTTCTAAGTTTATGGAGTCACCATTTACTTCAATCTTCTTATCATCTGCGGCCAGAAGCAGTGGTGACGATAAAAGTAATAGTACAGCCAGAAAAACCGATAGTTTACCCACGCTTATCATTCTCCTTCATTTAAATCTTTTCTATTATAATACTATATTATTAAAAACTTTTAGTCAATCTGGCAAAAAAGAGTAAAGCGACAGTGATTTTAAGAATAAATAGCCTGCAGAAAAAATTAATTGCTGAACTTAAATAATAATTCAAACTTTGCTCATACTTTGCTTAAATTCTACTGCTATTATATTAAGTGTCAGGAGGTGATAGAGAAAAAGTAATTAAAAATAATAGTTAAAACTAATTATAAAAGAAAGACGACTTACAATTTGTTTTTTCTCTAGTCTACAAAAATTAAGGTTTAACTCAAAAAAAGAAAGGATGATTAATTATGTTTAGAAGATCAAAGATAATTATTTTCGGACTGGCGGTTTTACTGATTTTTACAGGAGTTATTTATGCTCAAAATCAAAAAGAGCTGGCACAGCAGGATGACAAATTCGAAATAGCTCAAAATATGGATGATCAAAATACGGAAGAGCAAAATAATGATCAGGCTGAACAAAATGAGGAAAATACAGCTGAGAAAACCACTGGAATGATTAATTTTGAAGAACTAATGGCAGTCCATCCGCAAACCCAGGAAATATATAATGAATATCAGCTTGAAAAAGAAGAAATTGAAAATGGCGAAAATACCGAAGAAAATCTGATGAAATTAAAAGAAAAATACCACCAATTGGTAGTCGAAGCAACTAAAGTAGATCTGGAAAAATTTGCAGCCAGTCAGAATATTAATTTATTATTAATTAATGATAAGGTTGTATTAGGTGAGAAAGCTGATGAGCAAGAGTTAACCGAGGTTCAGGATTTAACTGCTGAATTTAAAGATTTTTTGAATAACTAAATTTAAATATAAATTTGCCTAATTGCCACTCCTATTCTAACTAAAAGGCTCTATCTACAAAGCTTTACGTTCAGCTTGAGATAGAGCCTTTTGTTATTTGATCAAATTATATTTCTTCCAGATGAACAACTTCTGCACCGGCAAAGATAATTATCCATTTTTTTAAGTTCTCTTTCTGCTTAAATTCTTCAGCCTCTCCATAACTAAGCAGTTGCTCTTTTGCTTCCTTAATTTTTTTAGACAGTAATTTTGATTTCTGCTTTTGATAATCACTTTTTTTAATGTATTTTAATTCAATCAAGGCTTCATAGTTAACAGCTTCTATTTCCTTTTTAAATAATACCAGATCTATATATCCAGTTTCAACCTCATATTCGCTTTTTACATTATAAAACTTGCTCAGAATTAAATAGCTGATAAATAATAATTTTATATATTTCTCATCAAATAAAATCAGATCCCGGTTTGATAAAGAATTTAAAATTACTTCGATTTCCTCTACTAAAGGCTCAATATTTCCATTTAAGGCAAGTTCGGCTACAGTTTTTCTGGTTTCTGAAGAAAAAATTTCTTGCCCCGAATAATCTTCAATTATTTTACTGAAAAATTCAAAATAAATCTCTTTAATCGCATAATTAGGTAGCCCCAGCTTAATATTAACTGGAGTCTTTTCTTTAATTGTTAAAAACCCTAAATAAAATAATAGTGACTTAAAATCGTCTGCATTAAAGCGGTTGTCCAGTCTAAATTCCCTTGTAAATACCACATCCTGTAGTTCTTCATTTAAAATGCTTTCCAAAATCTCATTAGTTTTTTCTTCTTCATTTAAAGCAAATAGCTGCTCCAATTTTCGATAGTCACTGCTTATATTACTGTCAATTAAATCTTCTGGCTCTTTATGCTGCCGCAGATAATATTTAAAGAAATATAAAACCATATCACTGTTAAATACCTTTGATTTAGCATCCTGATGGAAGAGATAGCCATTATAATATTCTTTTAATTTATCCATTAAACTCTTTTTTTCTGATTCAGAAATATCCAGACTGTTTAACAATGGTTTCAATTCTCCAGCTGTAAAACCCATCATTTCATTTAAATCAGGTTCTCGAGTCAATTTAGCAGCAATATTAAAACCACTGGTCATACTATCTAAAGTAATTGGGCTGACCCCGGTTGCAAAAATACGATCTACTACCCCATCTGCTGTTGCCTCTTTTAAAGCCTGATAAAATCTGCGGACAAAACCTGTTTGCGAAACCGCCTTTTTGAATTTAGAATTCTCTTCTCCCAGCATTTCATTTGCAAATTGATCATACTCATCGATCAAAACATATATTTCCTGATCAATTTCCCCCTGGACTCGGGCCATAAACAGATTTAACATACTTGCCGGATCATGACTTTCGGGACATTGTAGATCTAGATTATATTTATTTATAAATACTTCAATTGCTTTCTGAACTTTAACTAAAAATGTATATAATAATTCTTCTTCAGAAGCTGTAGCTACACTTGAGAAATCAAAACGTAAAATATGATAACTGTTAGCCAGCTCTGTTTTATTTTTTTCTATATACAGATCAGAGAACAACTCTGTAAATTCTTCCTTTTTATTAAGATCATAATAATTTTCTAAAGTTGATAAAAATAAAGTTTTACCAAAACGGCGGGGGCGTAAAAAGAAAATATACTTTTCCCCATAACTTTCCAGCAGTTCAATATATTGTGTTTTATCAGCGTAAAAATAGTTTTCGTTTCTTAACTCTGCAAAACTACTGATCCCATATGGTATTTTTAGCATTAACAGTCACCATCCCCTGAGAAAAATTCTTTAGTTCACTTAAATTTATTATAACACAGCCAGCTTTACTCTACCAGTTAGAAAAAGACAGCCCCTCTCAGAGCTGTCTCACTTAAATTATTATATATCTACTTTTATATTTCAACAATTATCTTCTTCTCCGTTGGAGTGATGACAATCCTGTTATCCTCTGGGACATAGCTTCCACCCTCTAGTGCTTTAACTTCAGGAATAGAATGCAAAATGAGCTTCATATCTTCTTCCAGCCGCTCCAGTTTGAATTCTAACCTGTCACCATTCCTTATAGCTGAAACTCGGTTAACAACTTCCCCATCAGAATTTACTAATTCTGCGGCAGCTTCCTGGTCTGCCTGCAGCTGATACAAATGGAGACTAACTCCCTTAAGAAAATCATATTCAGCCTGATCATCTCTTGCACCAACCGCTATTAAGCTGTTTTCTCTGACAAATAGTGGGAGAGAAAAATAATCATATTCTTCCTGGTACCAGCGTCCTCCTTCTTTAACTTCACCACTTAGATAATGGGTCCATTTCCCTGCCGGCAGATAATATTCTGCCTTACCATTTTTATTAAAAATTGGAGCCACCAGCAGTGAATCACCCAGCATGTACTGCATATCAAGATATTTAACTGCTGGATCCTGATCAAACTCTAAAATCAGAGGCCTCATTACTGGAACACCAGTATTTTGAGCCTTAACCGACATCGAATAAAGATAGGGCATTAATCTCATTTTTAGTTTAGTGAATTTTTCTAAAACCTCAGAAGACTCTTCGTCAAAAAGCCAGGGAACTCTGTAACTCTCGGAACCATGCAGCCGGCTGTGAGTAGATAGCAGCCCAAACTGAACCCAGCGCTTATATAAATCAGGGGTGGTTGTCTGTTCAAAACCACCAATATCATGTGACCAGAAAGAAAAACCGGACATTGCAAAAGAGAGACCGCCGCGCAGAGTTTCTGCCATCGAAGCATAACTGGCCGAGCTGTCTCCTCCCCAGTGAACCGGAAACTTTTGACTGCCTGCAGTTGCTGAACGGGCAAATAACACTGCTTCATTTTTACCTTTTTCAGCTTCTAGAACTTCAAACACAGCTTTGTTGTAGATATAAGAATAGTAGTTATGCATTGAATTGGGATCAGAGCCGTCAAAATACTCCACATCAACCGGAATTCTTTCGCCAAAATCGGTTTTAAAAGCATCTACCCCCATTTCCAGCAGTTCTTTTAGCTTTTCCTGAAACCACTTTACTGCCTCTGGGTTAGTAAAATCAACCAGGGCCATCCCCGGCTGCCAGTGGTCAATCTGTTTTATTCCCTTACCGTCTTTTCTTTTGAGCAGGTAATTATTTTTTAAACCCTGTTTGAACATTTCTGATTCCTGGGCCAGATAGGGATTAAGCCAGACCGAAACCTTTAAACCCTTTTGATGATAGCGCTCCAGCATTGACTCTGGATCTGGAAAAGTTCGCTGATCCCATTTTAAATCGGTCCAGTTAAGCTCTTCCATCCAGAAACAGTCAAAATGGAAAACATCCAGCGGAATATCACGCTCTGCCATTCCTTCGATAAAAGAACTGGTAGTTTCTTCATCATAATCGGTGGTAAAAGAAGTAGAAAGCCAGAGTCCAAAGGACCAGGCGGGAGGTAAGGCCGGCTTTCCGGTCAGCTCAGTATAGCGGCTGAGAACCTCTTTGTTATTTTTGCCGTAAATGAAATTATAGCGCAGCTCCTCTCCCGGGACTGAAAAGCCTACATATTCTACCTTCTCACTTGCTACTTCAAAGGAAACATTGTCAGCATGATCAACAAAAATTCCATAGCCGCGGCTGGTCATATAAAAAGGAATACTCTTATATGCTACCTGAGAAGAGGTTCCTCCATCCTCATTCCAGGTCTCAACTACCTGGCCATTTTTGACAAAGGCTGTAAAGCGCTCTCCCAGTCCGTAAACACATTCCCCCGGAGCAAGCGATAATTCTGTCAGCATATAGGGGTCGTATTCTGCTTTTAAATAATTATCTCCAGGCAGCATAGAAGAAATTTTTTTGTCATAGCGCATATAACCCAGATTTCTGAAACCACAGGAAGTTAATACTTCTCCTTCTGTTTCAAACTGATATTTCCAGTTTTCGCGGTCAACTCTGATCTTTAGCTCATCAACCTCCATCAGTGCTTCCGCTTCTGTAATTGTAACTTCCACAGGCCGGGGATCTGTATTTTTCTCAAATTCAATCTGACCTGAATCATAACCCTGGTGGTGATAATTTTTAACTTCAATTACATTTTCCGCCACAGCTCTAAACTCCAGGGTTATAGTGCCGATGTTTAGAGTCTGAGCCCGGGACTCAATTTTCTGCCCCGGAGCAATAATCTTCATTCCATTTTCTATTTCTTCCACCTTGTAGGCCTGAGAAGCATAAATTGGATTTGCCTTTTCACTTCTCAGCCAGTATCCTTCTGTGAATTTCATCAAAACACTCCTTTATTTCTGATTTCAACATCTTAAAAATTATTTAAAACAGGGATCCTATTATTAAAACAGAATCCCTGTTCAGCAGTTTTATTTTAATTATTAATTACTGCCATCTATTTCCTGCCATTTTGTTTCAATAGTTTCAATAGTTTCTGCTTTTGTTGCATTTCCTCCAACATAAGTCTGCATTGCTTCTCCAAAAGCACTGTGGAAAGAGTCAGTTGAATAAATTATAGCCAGAGGAGCAGAACCTTTTTCCTCTGAAGCTTTAATTCCTTCCTGAATAATCTGATAGTAGTCTTCTGGAATTTCTACTTCAATTGGTGGTACCACACCCGCTACATCTGTAAACCAGCTTTTACCATAGTCCGAAGTATACCACCAGTTAACAAAATCTAAAACAGCATCTAAGTCTTCGGAATCACTGCTAACTCTAACTGCCTGATCAGCACCACTAATTACCTGACTCTCAGCTGGATCTTCTGAGACAGGATAACCGGTAAAACCAATATTTAATTCGGGATCAATCTGAATTAAACTATCTTCAATCCAGGGACCCTGACCAATTACCATTGCTGCCTGACCGGTTGCAAACTGCGAAATCTCAGTGTTGAGTGAGGACTCCAGGATTTTGTTATCTCCATGTTCCACAACTAAATCAACAAAATGAAAGAAGTTATCTTCTAAAACCGGATAATCAGAAAAAGAAGCTTCTCCATTTTCAAAATCTCTAACTAAAGCCTGAACATCATCCTCGGCTGCAACCAAGAAATGCTGAAATAAGTGTTTAAAAACCCACCATTCCGAAAAACCGCTGGTAAAAGGAGTTATCCCCTCAGCTTCTAATTTTTCAATTGCAGTTTCCATTTCGGAAATTGTTTCCGGAAACTTTTCAATTCCAGCCTGAGCAAATAGATCTTTATTATAGATCAAACCAAAGTAATTTCCCTTGATAGCAAAACCATAAACTCCATTACCATCAGCATCTGCCATCGCTTTTTTAACAGAAGGCAGCATTGTATCCATCATTGGCTCTCCCGACAGATCATAAGAATATTCCTTATAAAGTTCAATTTCTTTACCGGAAGTGGAGGCAAAGAGATCAGGAATATCACCAGAATTTAATTTAACTTTTAATAAAGTTGGATAATCACTCTGAGTTGTCTCATAGTTAATCTCTACCTCATTATTTACTTCCTCCTGATAGGTATCAATTAATTCGTTAATTGGATCCGCATACTCGGGCATTGAAATAAAAATATCAATTTCAGCAGTCTGTGCCAGCACATTAAAAGTCCCCACCAACATCATCACTGCAACCAATAAAACTACCATTTTCCTCATAGATTAACACTCCTTTTATTATTTTTATTGATGTAAAAACATCAATATTTACTAACCTTTTAGAGAACCAGCAACTACTCCTTTAACAATATATTTTTGCAGCAGAACAAAGAAAATTAAAGACGGAACAATAGCCAGCACCATTGCTGTCATTGCATAATGCCATTGAGTATTATACTGACCGACAAAGTTGTAAGCAGCTAAGACTAAAGTTTTAGTTTTCTGACTGTCATTAACCATCAACAGAGGCAGCAAAAAGTCATTCCAGATCCACATCACATCTAAAACAATTACCGTTGCTGTAACCGGTTTTAAAATTGGAAAAATCACATAAATAAAAGTCTGAAAAGTTGTAGCTCCATCAATAAAAGCACTTTCGTCAATTTCTTTGGGTACTGTTTTCATGAAATTGAAATAAATAAAGGTTGCCATTGGGATTCCAAAACCCCAGTACTGAATTCCCAGCCCGACTCGACTCCCGGAAAGATTAATTATATTCATTACTTTTAATAAAGTAATCATAAATGTCTGAAACGGAATTAACATTGGAGTAATAATAAATAAGAAGGCCAGACTGGTAAACCTGCTGCGGCTGCGGTCGATAATATAAGCCGCTAAAGATGAAAAAGCAACTATTCCTGTAATTCCAACCGCTGTAATAAGAATATTATTAACAAATAAACGGGGATAATTCATTTTATCAATTACATAAAAGTAATTATCGATATTTAGCTGCTGAGGTAAGGCAATGACATCGATTATTACCTCTCTAAAAGTCTTAAAGGAATTAATGAACATTAAAAACACCGGATAAATGAAAATAGCAGCAGCAATAATAGCAATAACTTCCAGTATAAAATAATTAATTTTGAGACGACTATTTCTTTTCATTATAGTTCTACCTCATTTCGTCTGGATATTTTTAAAACAATTTGAGTTAATATTAGAACAATAATGAAAAAGATAATAGCTTTAGCAGATCCCAGACCATAATTGTTATACTGAAATGCTTCTCGATAAATATCTAAAGTAGCACTGTAGGTTGAGCCGCCCGGACCACCCTGGGTTAAGGCCAGAATAATATCAAAGACCTTGAGGCCTCTGGTTAAAGACATAAACATACAGACTGTAATCGAAGGTCCGAGTAAAGGTAGAGTTATTTTGAAAAATTTCTGAAAAATATTAGCCCCATCAACAGTGGCCGCTTCTAGAAGATCTCCTGGTATGGCCTGCAGTCCTGCTATATATAAAACTATATAAAACCCGAGCTGCTGCCAGACACCAACTAATACTACTGAATAAAATGCAAGCTCAGAATTTCCAAGCCAGCTTAAGTTTAATAATCCCAATTCTGTTATTTCGTAAAGCCTTGCAAATCCCTGAGAAAATATAAACTTCCATATAAATCCCACAATAATCATACTCATAATATAAGGAACAAAAAATATCCCTCGCAGTAATTTTGCGGTTTTCAATTTCTGAACCAGGACTAAAGCGATAATCAAAGCAAAAAGATTACTAAATAACATAAAAAGTGCTGTATAGTTCCCGGTAAAAATTAAAACATCAAAAAATTGATTATTTTCAAAAAATATTGTCTTAAAATTTTCCAGTCCAATAAATTTAGCCTCTCTATCAATCCCATTCCACTCTGTGAGAGAATAATAACTGCTGATCAGAAAAGGTAAATAGATTGTAATACTAACCATAAAAATTGCTGGTAAGGTAAATAAATACTTTTCCTTTTTATTCTCAAAAATCACTGGCTGATAACACCCTCCCTTAAGGTTCGTTTAATCATCTTAATTATTCTGAAACTTAAATGAAACACGTACTTCATTGTGCTTAAAATATATTAAGGCTTTATATTAAGTAATTATAACCCTGATAATATTTAAGATTTTCTTTCATTACGATTTCTAACTTAGTGATATAGCGTTCTTTTTCAAGCTGACGATCATCTGCAAAGTTTTCAAAAAGCATTTTGATCGGATAATATCCCTGATTAAATGGTTCCTGACAGATCACTGCCTGAACAATCTTTTTTTCGATTAACTCGATTGATTCCTCAAAAAGGTCATAACCAATTAGCTTAATTTCCCCCACCATGTTTGCCTGAATCAAGGCTTCTGCCGCAGCATTTAAAGTCTGATTAACAACATAAATTGCTTTTAAATCCTGATTATTTCTAATAATAGCCTTAATTTTTTTTATTGCTTTTTGGTTTAATTCTCCATCCAGATCATAATTTTGTGTAATTTTTTGCGGTTCCAGGACACTATAGTTTCCATAGTTTTGAATACTTTCTTTAAAGCCCTTAATCCTTTTAAAACCAGTTTTGTCTTCAATATCTCCTATTATCGCAACACTCCCCTCTTCAGCCAATCCGGCCATTAACTCACCACATAATCTACCTGCCTGATAATAATCACAGCCAAAATAAAACAATCTATTACTCTGAGCTAAATCTCTATTAAAAGTTGCCACCTTTTTACCATTCTTAATCAATTTTTCTACAAAATCAAGTAGGCCTTCCTGGTTCCAGGCGGCAAGCATTAAGGCGTCAATTTCTGTTTCCATCTCTTTTAACTGTTCCATTTGTTCGGCAGCAGAATGGGCTTCTTTTAAAATGATATTTAAGCCATAATGGCTTAATTCATCGTAAATTTTGTTAATTCCCTGCTTAATTTCGGCCGCAAATCCTTCTGGGAAAAAGTAAGAGATTCCAATTGTATAATTAGTCTTTTTGGCAAGATGTTTGGCGGCACGATTTGGTTTATAATTAATCCTTTCTATATAATCTAAAACTTTTTTCTGGGTTTCTTTTGCCACACTTCCCCGATTATTTATTACCCGATCGATTGTACTCCGGGATAAATTTAAATCTTCTGCTATATCCGAGATTGTTATATTCTTCATTTCCATAAATAATTCTCCTGTAATAATTTTATTGTTTTGAAACACGTACCTCATTAACTATATTCAAGACTAATTTAAAAACTCCTGCAAAATAATTGAATTTCCTTTTTTTTGCGCTTATCTGCTTTAAAACTAAAAAAAAGACAGCTCAATTAAGAACTGCCTTTACTAGTTAATCTAATTATTCCAAAACCTTATTTAAATTTTCCTGATTAAATTCTTCAATAATCAGATCCGCCTGCGACAAATCCTGACTCTCATCCTGAGCTCGATTAAAAGCTACCACTTTTGCTCCTGCCTGATGAGCGGCCCGGACTCCATGCTGTGAGTCCTCAATCACCAGACATTCTTCTGCCCGAACCCCCAGCTTTTCTGCAGCTTTGAGAAAAATATCAGGAGCAGGTTTTCCATTTTCTATAGAATCAGCGCCAACATAACCTTCCATATACTGATCCAGTCCAAAACGCTGATAGATGTGCTCAATTACTGGTGAATAGGAAGAAGAGGCAATAACCATCTGATAACCGTGGTCTTTAAAAAACTCAAACCATTCTTCAACTCCCGGCATCAGTTCCAATTCTTCAGCTTCTGCCAGCCCCTGATAGGAGCTGTGAATATGATCTTCCATAAAATCTTCCAGCTTATAATGAGCATACTCTTCCTTAACCTGATAACGATCCAGAATATCGGTCCAGATATCTTTTAGATTTGCTCCCAGATGCCGGTCATGATCTTCCTGTTTTAAATCAAGTCCATATTTTTCGTAAACTTCTTCATTTACTTTGTCATAAATTGGTTCTGAATCAATAATTGTTCCATCCATATCAAAGATTACAGCTTTTATCATTATTAATCACCCGTTATTTTATTAGTTTAAAACCACTTTTATTTATTATAACACATATTAGTGAAAAAGGAGAGCTGCAGGAGCCCTCCTTTTAATTTCCATTATTTGGTTCCGTACCCGGTACATGCACAGTTAAAACATTATAAATCCGGCTGCCAGATAAAGTACTAAAGCTAGAGCTCCGTTGAGCAGAGCATAAGGCAGCTGTGTATTTACATGATCAATATGGTCAGAAGCAGAAGCCATGGAAGAAAGAATAGTTGTATCAGAAATCGGTGAACAGTGATCTCCCATAATTCCTCCAGAAATTACAGCTCCAATTATCGGATACAGGGGAGCTCCCAGAGCAACACCCATCTGAATTCCAATCGGCATCATAATGCCAAAGGTTCCCCAGCTGGTACCGGTGGCAAAAGCCATTGCAGATGCCATAATAAAGACTATTGCCGGACCAAAAGCACCGCTGACTCTCCCTTCAACTAAAGAAGCCATATATTCTCCTGTTTCTAAATATCCAATTACATTTCCAATCGCGAAAGCCGTGATTAAAAGAATAGCTACCGGAACAATGGCTCCAATACCCTGATAGACATAGTCAATATATTCTTTTAAGTTCATTAACCCTTTTAAAACATAAAGAAAACCGGCAAAAGTTACTGCAGTAATTACAGCCCAGAAAACTGAGGTTGAACCTGATCCCTGCAGAATACTTCCCTCACCTGTAATATAAAGTGAGATCGGCATCATTGCTATTAAAACTACAATCGGCAGAATCATATTCCACATATTTGGAATAACTCCCTCTTTGGGAGGGGTAGCAGTTGCCTCTTCGGAAACCATAGGAGTTGCTCCTTCTCTTAAAAGCATCCCTGTTTCTGTGGCTCTTTTTTCTGCCTTAGCCATTGGTCCCCAGTCCTTACCTGTCATAATATAATAACCAACTGCGATTACTGCAATTATGGAATAAAATTGAAAAGGTATTGATCTGGCAAGTATAGCTGCCGGATTACCCTCGATTACTCCATTTGCAATTTGAACTCCGATAACTCCCATCAGCATTGCGCCCCAGCCGTTAAGCGGTATCAGTGCACAGACCGGTGCCGAAGTTGAATCACAGACATAAGCCAGTTTTTCCCGGGATACCTTAAATTTATCAGTCAGAGGTCGTGCAACAGTACCTGAGACTAAAATTGTAATTGAGGACTCTATAAAAATAACAAGTCCTGTTATGTAAGCTAACAACAGGGCTCCTCTTTTATCCTTAACTATATTTCTTTTTTTCGTTAGATAATCGATAAAACCCTGAACTCCACCTGAAGCAGAAATTACAGTTATTAGTCCTCCCACTAAAAATGAAAACATAATAGTTTTGGTTATCCAGCCCTCAGAAAAAATAGCTACAATTTCTTCTAAGGTCATATTGATTGCAGCAAAGAGCGACCAATCTGTTAAAATTAATGTTCCCGAAAAAATACCTAAAATAAGTGAAATAAAAACCTGTTTTGTTGTCAGGGCCAGTAAAATTGCAATTACCGGCGGTAAAATACTCCAAATCCCATATTCCATACTTTCCCTCCTCTTTTTATTTAAAAAATATTT
This sequence comes from Halanaerobium saccharolyticum, assembly GCF_003259895.1. Classification (GTDB taxonomy): domain Bacteria; phylum Bacillota; class Halanaerobiia; order Halanaerobiales; family Halanaerobiaceae; genus Halanaerobium; species Halanaerobium saccharolyticum_A. Next base: position 247,637 of record NZ_QLME01000001.1, read on the forward strand.
GAAAATAATAACTGCTTATTATTATACCATAAATTATCTGAAAAGTTTAGTTTGCAGATTGTCTGACAAAAATCGACAGGTTCACGGTGGATGTAGATAAATGTAATTTTTTATCGAATTAAATCAAACCGGTAAACTGCCACCAGAAATATTCGAAGACAATTGTAATTAAAGCCACCGCGGTAAGAGGAATTCCCAGTTTGATTACATCTTTTTCTCTATAATTCCCGTTTTCTTTTCCCATTCCTACCAGAATATTTAAATGATGGAATGGTAAAATATAATGGGTTCCGATTGCAGTATAGACAAAGAGGGCAGGTACTAAAGGGTTGATACCAAAACTCTCGGCAAAGATAATAAAAGCCGGAATAGCTATTCCCATCACAGCAATTACACTGCCCAGAAACATATGTAAAAACATAGAAAGCCCTGCTGTCATTAAAGCAAAATAGAGCATATTGCCCGGTGCTTCTGCGGGCAGGACAACCTCTGCCAGCCACTGATTCATCCCGGTTAAGGATCCCACCTTACCGATGGCTACTGCGGCAGTCAGGAAAATTAAAACCTTGATTGGTACCTGATTCCAGTCTTCTTTTTTGAGAACATCTCCGGTTAAAGGTAAGCTCATCATCACAGCAATAGTCAGGGTCAGCCAGCCCAGTTCAACTCCGTGAAACGAATCAGTCATCCATAAAACTACAGCAGCAATCAGCCAGAAAACAGTCCGCTGTTCTTCTGCTGACATCATTCCTAAATCGAGCAGTTTCTGCCCAATTTTCTTCTTATTGATTTCTACCTCTTCTTCAGGTTTGAATAATTTGAGGATTACCACGAGAGTCAAAGTTGCCGCCAGTGCTGCCGGGGCCCCCATATATAAAAACCAGCCTCCCCAGCTTAAATCAACTCCTGCAAATTCCAGGGTCATAAAATTTAGGGTGCTCTCTCCTGTTAAAAAAATCATTGATATCGGAATTGAAGCTGCAAAAACTGTCAGCCCAATCTTGGAAGCATCATTTTTATTAATCCCGGCATTCTCAATTACTACCGACATAACTGACATAATAATAAAAGCCCGGGGCCAGGGATGAGGAATAATTAAACTCATCAAAAAAGTTAAAGCAAAAATAGAATAAATTATGGAGCGATAGGAGTCTACAAAGCGGATGATAAATTTATAGGCAATCCGTTCTCCCAGGCCAGAGCGTTCAACTGCAGCTGCAATTAAATAAGCTCCAATAACTAAATATACAGTCTGGGAAGTCCAGAGGGAAAGTACTTCCTCCGGGGGAGCTATCTCAAAAATCAGCATTAACATTAAAAACAAGGCTGCTATATAGGCAGAATCAGCCACCTTGGCCGCCCAGAAAATAACGGTCATCAGAGTTAAGGAAAACATTTTCCGTCCGGCTAAAGAAAGACCGGGAAGCTTGAGATTCCAGATCAGTAAAGCTACGATAATTCCAACAAATAAAAATATTGTGCGTTTATCTTTAATTTCAACCACCACCATCATCAGTTTATATTCTTATCTATAATTTTACAAGAAAGTTCAAAATAAAGCAAATTGCTCAGGATTAATCTGAGCTAATAACATTATTTAATTTCAATGTTTTTAGCATCAGCCTCAGCCGACTGGTAGGCAGCCTCAATTATCTTCTGGGTTTCATAACCATCTTCAAAGGTTGGCACACCTGGATTGGCCTTTCCCTTAGCAATAGACTCGAAAAAGAAAATTAGACTGACCAAATGCAGATCAATCATCATCCCCTGAGTTGATTTAGAGCCCGGATATAATTCTAAAAGCCTGTCTAAAAATTGATCTCCGGCCACCATTTCTTCGGTCACCCTGATCTCCTCTGGTGTCTGATCAAATAACTGGACCTTATCTTCCTGATCTGAGTCAATATAAATTGCTCCCTGATCCCCAAAAATATGAAATCTAAACCCTTCATTACCCGGAGAAACCCTGGAAGCTTCTAGAGTTCCTCTGGCACCGGAGGCAAAATCCAGCATCAGCATTGCCCAGTCATCAACATCAACCTTTTTTGATTTTCCTGCTGCTGTTTTTCGCGAATTTACAAAAGTTTTAGTCCAGGCACTCAGGCTCTCCACCTCACCCAGCAAAAATCTGCTTAAATCAATCATATGACTTCCCAGGTCAACTAAGGCTCCTCCACCAGAACTATCTTTTTTTAGACGCCAGCTGATCGGGACCTCCGGATTTAAATAGCGAGAATGATAATACTCTATTTTGGCAAACTGGACCTCCCCAATTATCTTGTTTTTCAATAAAGCATGAGCATAGGCAACTGCTGGAGCAAAACGATAAACAAATGCTATTTGATTCTTAAAATCTTTTCCTTCCAGCTGCTCCATAATCGTCTCTGCTTCCTCGAGATTTAAGGCCAGAGGTTTTTCACAGTAAATATGCTTATCAGCAGCCAGAGCTTTAAGTGTTTCTTCAGCGTGCAGAAAATTTGGAGTACATAAATCCACCAGGTCCACATCAGCTTTTAATAATTTATCAAAATCATCTACAACCCTGTCAAAACCAATTTCCCTGGCCAGCTCCCCTTTTTCCTGAGGATGGCTTGTTGCTAAAGTACTTAAATTAATTTTAAAATCCAGTCCCAGTTCCAGCATGGCTAAATTTTTAAGTCCCATCAGGTGAGTTTTAGCAATTCCACCTAAACCACTTAAAGAATAATTTATATTCATTAGATCAGCCTCCCGACTATTTTTCGACTTATAATTTAAATTCAACCTCAAACTAAATAATCCTTTATTTTTCGAAACCAATTCCGTATAACAAATAATTAACGGATTTTCTATTAATATTGCTGCCAACTTATTCTGCTAATTGTAGTCGATTTACATTTAATTACTATGATACTTCTGATATAATAAAATTTGGAAATGAGAAAAAATTTAGATAAAAAATCATAAGAGGAGGTTTTTTGATGCCTTATTTAGCTGATGAAAATCGTTATGAGAAAATGGAATACAATTATACGGGAAACAGTGGTCTTAAACTGCCGGCAATTTCTTTAGGTTTATGGCACAATTTTGGGGGTGTAGACACCCTAGAAAATGCCCGCAAGATGCTGCGCAAGGCTTTTGATTTAGGAATTACTCACTTTGACCTTGCCAATAATTATGGTCCACCAGCTGGTTCTGCCGAAGAAACGATGGGGATTTTAATGGAAAAAGACTTTAGACCCTATCGCGATGAATTAATTATTTCTTCTAAGGCCGGTTATTATATGTGGCCGGGACCATATGGAGAATGGGGCTCCCGCAAATACTTAATTTCAAGTCTTGACCAGAGCCTGCAGCGGATGGGCCTTGATTATGTCGATATCTTTTATCATCACCGCCCGGATCCAGACACACCTTTAGAAGAAACAATTGGAGCCTTAAAACAGCTTCAGGATCAGGGTAAAGCTTTATATGTAGGTATTTCAAACTATAATGCCGCTCAGACCAAAAAGGCAGCAGAAGTTGCTGAGAGAATGGGAGTTAATTTACTCTTAAATCAGTACAACTACTCTATCTTTGATCGCTGGTCAGAAGAGGAAAGTCTTTTAGAAACACTTGAAAATGCTGGAATGGGTTCAATTATTTATTCACCTTTAGCTCAGGGATTATTAACTGATAAATATCTGGGTGGAATCCCGGAAGATTCCCGGGCTGCTAAAGAAAGCGGCTTCCTTAAAAAAGACAGTATTACCGAAGCAAAACTGGAAAAAGTAAGACAGCTAAATGAAATTGCTGCTGATAGAGGACAGAGCCTGTCTCAGATGGCTTTAGCCTGGATTTTAGAACAGGGAGTTACTTCAGTTCTGGTTGGAACCAGTAAAGTTGAGCAGATTATTGAAAATGTTGGTACCCTTAATAATACTGGCTTCACTAACGAAGAATTAGCTGCTATTGAAGCAATCGCAGCTGAGTAAAAAGGTACCGGGTACCTGAGAATAACTGAAAACTATTATTCTAAGATAACAAAAAGGCTGAAGTCCAATTAAGGGCTTTAGCCTTTTAAAATTTTTATTAAGTTAAAAATAGAAAATATTTTTATCCATCTAGTTTAAACATTTTAACTGGGCCATTAAGCAACTGTATATCTGGCTTTGCCTTCTTCTTTTGACTTATATAAAATATCATCTACACGCTTGAATAGTTCCTGCAGTTGATCACCTTTTTTAAGTCTGCTCAGACCGGCACTAACTGTAATCGAAATATTCATTTTCTCACTTAAGTTTTCCACATTTCGATAGTAATCATCAAGATACTTTTGGGTCTCGATCTCACTTTTATAACAAATGATTGCAAATTCATCTCCACCCCAGCGAGAAATCAGAGTATGTTGAGGCATAGTTCTCTCCAATTCGTCTGCCAGTTCAATTAAAACCTGATCACCAATATCATGACCATAATTATCATTTATTTCTTTAAAATTATCAATATCGAATAAAATCAGCGTAATATCCCTTTTAAAATGAAGCTGATCTCTAAAAATATTTTTAATTTCCTGATCAAAAGCCCGCCGGTTAAACTTTTGAGTTAGGCTGTCCCTATTGGCCAACTTTTTTAATTTTTGATTGGCCAGCTGCAGCTTTTTAGTTGAAAGCCCAAGTTTGCTTTTCTCCCTATTATAGGCATTAGCAAACTGGAGCAGAAGCAGATAAGATGCTGTCAGAACGATCGGTGTCTGGATTAATTTATCATAAAACTGGGTCTGCTGACTGTGAGCAACCATTATCTCTGGATAAAAATATTCCAGAGAAAAGATAATCATAAAGACTGCAATCAGGCTTAAAAGCAGCAGACTTCTGGGTTTTGATTTTTCGAATAAAAAAGTAAGAGAAATTAAAATTAAAAATATATAAGAGAGGCTGTTATTATTACTCCCCCCTGACTGAAACCAGGCAAAAGGGAGAAAGATAAAAATTAAAAATAAATAATAGCTTAACTTAAGCTGAAAAAAGTCGAATAAATCTTTTTTCATAAAATATAAAATTGCAGCTGATAGGACTGCCAGCAAAATCCATTTAAAATTAATACCCCAGCTAAATCCGACCAGATAATTGACTATAATATTCACTATAGAAATTACAATTCCAAAAAATAAAATAATCCTGAATATTTTATTTTCTAAATTCTCTCCAGTCCTGTCTCTGCTCTGCATAATAATTACTCCCCACTGGTTATAATTTTAACCTCTTCTTATATTTAATTCTAGATAAATCATTTTTTTCCTGCTAGAGGTATTAGATTGCCTTTTCCTCTTTCCAGCTTCCTTTTTTAAACCAGATTGCTCCAATAATTGCACTCAGTAAATTGGACATAAACATTCCCCACCAGATACCGGTGGTTCCCATCTGAAAATATTCTGATAAAAGTCTGGCTAAAGGAACTCTAAATCCCCAGAGAGCAACAACTGCCAGCACCATGGCGGCGACTGTGTTTCCTGCTCCTCTAAAAGAACCACCAATTACGATTCTGACTCCCAGAAAACCAAATGATAAGCCGACAATCTTAAGAAAATCGACTCCGATTGCAACTACTTCGGGATTATCATTAAAGACTGAAATGATCTGGGCAGGGAAAAATTGAGTAATTAAAATCAGGGCCATCATCAGACTAAATGTCAGTCCTACAGCTGTCCAGGCAATCCGCTCAGCCCGATCAGCATCATCAGCTCCCATAGTCTGACCGACCATCGTAGTTGTTGCCATTGAAAGCCCGCGCATCGGCATCATGACCACTGATAAAATTCTGTTTCCAATTCCATAAGCAGCTACGGCCAGGGTACCAAATTCGGAAACTATACCCATTAAAAAAGTCATTCCCAGAGCAATTACTGACTGTTCAGCGGCTGACGGGGTGCCCAGCTTAATTATTCTTTTCTGAACTTCAAAGTCCGGAATTAGATTTTTGGCATAAAGTTTAATTCCCTTTTTACCTTCAAATAGTAGATAAATTCCATACAGACCAGCAAGTGCTCTGGATAAGACTGTAGCTATTGCTGCACCTCTAACTCCTAATTGAGGAAAAAAGCCCCAGCCAAAAATTAAAAAGGGATCAATAATAATATTAAACACTGTTGAAAAAACCATCATCTTCATCGGGGTTTTGGTGTCACCAACCCCTCTTAAAAGAGCTGTAAACACAAAAAAGATAAACATAAAAGCCACCCCGCCAAAAATAATATCCAGATAAGCTACTGCCTCATCCATGATATTTACAGGTGCTCCAATCCAGCCTAAAATTATGCGGTCAAAAATAAAGCCGGTAGTCCCGAAAATTACTGAAAGAAAAATAACTAGAGTAAAAATCTGACCGGCCACATGATCAGCCATCTTTTTGTTATCAGAGCCGGTATACTGAGCAACCAGGGTTGTCCCGGCAATGGTCATCCCTCCACCAATAGAAATTAATAAAAACACAAGGGGAAAACCAACTGAAATTGCAGCCACAGAGTCTGCTCCCAGTTTCCCAACCCAGAAAGTATCAGCCAGGTTATATAAAACCTGCATTGTATTACCGACCATAATCGGCCAGGAGAGTTTAAACAGTGTTTTGGGGATTGAATCATTTAAAATTGCTTCTCGATTATTAATTTTTTTATTCTGTTTAATTTTTTTCATTTAAATCACCTAATTATTAACAAAATTAATTATACATCTAAATTATATTCTTTAATCAGTTTTTTCTAAACTCTTTCGCTCCCTGATTACTACATAGGCAAGGACCAGTACCGCTATTAAGGCTAAAGAAATTCCGACTCTAAACATCACCGCCATCCCATAATTATCAATTAAATAACCACCCAGAAGACTGCCAATAATTCCTGCAGCTCCAAAAGCTGACATCATGGCTATACTCTGAGCTGTAGTCTTTAAGGCTGGTGGGGCAACCAGTTTAACATAGTAGCGTACTGTTACCAGAAAAACACCAAAAGAAAGCGACTGCAGCATCCCAAAAAACAGAAAATAAACCGGAGAAGTTGCTGCTGCTGCAATTATAAATCTTAACAGATAAAAAAAGGCCGAAAACAAAAGCAGTGAGTTAGTTTTATATTTTTCCAGAAAGTATTTAGCCACAAAAAAGATAGGAGCCTCACTTAAGGCATTAAAAAATAGGGTGTAACCTAAATCAGTGGAATTACCCCCAACAGATCTGATAATCGGTGCCAGGTAAACAAAAAGCATCTGGTTGGGAATAAAAATCAGCAGGGTAATAAAAAGGATGAAAATATAGTCCGGATTTTTAAAAAGACGCATAATATTTTTATCTTCTAATTCAACTTCAACCTCTTTTGCTGCTGCCAGCTCCCTATCTTCCGGGGAAATATTTTTATTCTGCTTCTTATTTTCAACCGCTGTTTCCGATTCTTTCTTCTGCTGCAGCTCACTGTAGCTGTTATCTTTAATGTTAAAAGCAATGATAACTACAATAAAAGCAATTATTCCATAGCCCAGAAAGTGGACCCGCCAGCCAAATCTTTCTATTATCTGACCAAAGACTGTGACGATAATTGCAAAACCAATTGAGCCCCAGGCCCGCATAAAACCATAATTATGGGCAGTATGAGCAGAAGTCTCTAAAATCCAGCTGTCTAAAACTGACTGCTGAGGTTCCCATAAAAAACCGACAACTCCAATTGAAATTGCCAGCATCAAATCTCCGTAAAAAGTTAAAGGGGCGACAAAAATCGCCATTAAAACCATTGAGATTATAAAAATTATTTTTCTGCTTTCCAGTCGATCACAGATATAACCGACAATTGGAGGTCCAAGCAGCCCCATAAAAGTTCTGATCGACATCAGGGTTCCAATCCGCATATTGCTGTAGCCTAAATCAGTCAGGTAATAAACTAAATAAGCACCATAGATAGCCCAGGTGCTCCAGAAGAAAAACTGTAAAAAAGAAAATTCCGTGATTATTTTATATGATTCTTTTGTTTTGATTTTTTTGATTAAATTAGTTATCAATTTTAGGTACCGGGCACTTAGAAAATTATGTGAAACCCGTTAACTCCTTCCCAGAATTAATTTAAGGTTTTAATTAATTATCCTTATATATATAATACTAGAGAATTGATTAAATACCTTTAATAAATGCCGAATAATTATAAATTAAATTAGTTATAGTCTAAAAATAAATTAAGGTCTTATTTTTTGAAGTTAAAATTTCTTTTAGTATCTTATAAAAAAATGCATAAAAACACCAGACATCTGCTGGAAAATAACAGATATCTGGTATCTTTAATTAATTTAATTCTAAATAAAAATCAGAGATAGAATTGCTACAAAAGTAATTGTTACAATTCCCTGAACTAAAGTCGCTGTCGTATAAGTCTTGTAGGCAGTATCAGTATCCATATTAGAAAATTGACTTACAACCCAGAAATAACTATCATTAGCATGAGAAACTGTCATCGCTCCGGCACCAATCGACATAACAACAAGTGCTTTCGCTATAGATCCATCAAGCCCAAGTGAAGGAAGCATTGGAGCTAACAATGCTGAAGTTGTAATAATTGCAACAGTAGATGAACCCTGAGATGTTTTTAACGCAGCTGCAATTATAAATGGCAAAAAGATGCCCAGATTATATGTTGAAAGAACTTCACCTAAATAATCACCAATTGGAGTTGTTTTTAATATCTGACCAAAAGCTCCTCCTGCGCCAGTTATCATTATGATAGTAGCAGCATTTACCATACCTTTAGCTACCCAGCCATTTATATATTCTTTATCAAATGAAGGAAGCAGTCTAACAGCAATAAAAACACCTAATAATAAAGCAACTGTCGGATCCCCAATGAAAACTAAAAATGTGCGGATATTTCCAGTTCCAAAGATATTTGCAGGGAATTCTGCAATCGACTTTAAGGTTATTAAAAGTATTGGTACTACAATTGGAGCAAAAGAATCAAATACTGATGGTAGATTAATATCTTTATCATCCGCCTCAACCTCTATATCAGCGTCAACCCAGTATCTGGAAGCAAATTTTGTTGCCCAGAGATACCCGGCTAGTATTGCTGGAATCGCAACTACTACACCAAACATAATGACCAGACCCAGATCTGCACCAAGATTACCGGCAGCTGCGATTGGTCCTGGAGTCGGCGGAACTAAAGTGTGGGTTGCATAAAGTCCAGTTGAAAGAGCAACAGCCATAGTTGACATTGATATTTTAGCTTTTTTAGCAAGTGACTTATTTAAAGATGAAAGAATTACAAAACCACTATCACAAAAAACAGGTATCGAAATAATAGCACCAGTTATAGACATGGCTAAAGCTGACTTTGCTTCTCCAACCCAGCCAAGTACTGTATTAGCCATTGTTAAAGTACCTTTTGATTTTTCTAGGATTGTACCTATAATAGTTCCCGCAATAATAACAATTCCTATATAACTTAATATTCCACCAAAACCACTAGTCACAGTATTTACCACTTCAATTAACGGCATTCCAGAAAAAATACCAACACCAAACGAAGCCAACAGTAAAACTAAAAATGCATGTAAGTTAACTTTTGCTGTCATAAAAATTATGAATGCAATAGCAGCAGTTAAAATAACCAACAACATTGGACCCTGTACCATTTTTATTATCCCCCTTTATTTTATATGATCAGGACGAATAATATTGTTTTTCTTAACCCCCTTTTTAAATTTGAATTGTCCTGATTATTTGTTCACTTAAATTAGCTAAAAGTTCTGGACTTCTATCTACAATCTCTTTTAATTCAGCCGGTCGATCTATAATAGAAAAATAGGCATTAATACCACAATCCAAAACTTTTTCTACTCCCCTGCCTAAAGTTCCGGCAACTGCAATTACCGGTATATCTTTTTTAGCAGCACTGCGGGATACTCCAACCGGAGTTTTACCATAAATACTCTGACCATCAAGCATTCCTTCTCCTGTAATAACTAAATCAACATCTTTTAAGCGGCTTTCAAAATCAATAATCTCCAGTACAATATCTACTCCAGCTTTTAGTTCTGCATTTAAAAAGGCTACCAGTCCTGCTCCCAGTCCCCCGGCTGCTCCTGCTCCGGGAATCTTATTTGTATCTTTATCCAGTTCTTTGATAGCGATTTGATTGAAGTGCCGCAGATTCTGATCAAGTATTTCTACCATTTTTTTGTCTGCTCCTTTTTGAGGAGCATAAACATAAGCAGCACCATCTTCTCCATAAAGAGGATTATCTACATCACAGGCAGCTAAGATTTCTACATCTTTTAATCTGGAATCTAAACTATTTAAATTCATTGCTTCTATCTGATCTAAACTGCCTCCACCAAAATCTATTTGATTTCCCTCAGCATCAAGAATTTCTGCTCCCAGGGCCTGGGCCATCCCCACCCCGGCATCATTAGTCGCACTGCCGCCAATTCCAATAATAATCTGCTCCACTCCCTGTTCCAGAGCCGAAGCTATCAGTTCTCCCGTACCATAGGTAGTTGTTTTTAGAGGGTTCTTTTTTTCTTCAGGCACTAAGGGCAGGCCGGAGGCAGCTGCCATTTCAATCACAGCCGTCTTTCCATCTCCCAGCAGTCCATAAAATGCTTCAACTTGATTACCCAGAGGTCCGGTTACTTCTTTTTTTATAATTTCTCCATCTGTAGCATCAACTAAGGATTGCACTGTTCCTTCACCACCATCAGCCATCGGCAGTAAGTCAACATCAATCTCCGAATCAGCTCTATGTATTCCATTTCCTATATTCTCTGCAGCTTCCATTGCAGTTAATGACCCTTTAAATGAGTCAGGAGCTACTAATATTTTCAAAATTATCGCCTCCTGTTAATTTTCTAAATATTCTCTATTTTGATTATAGCAGATTCTCATCTGCATTTCCAATTTATTATACATTGTTTTTATATTTCTATTAAAAGTAATTATTACTAATTAATTTGATTTATCACATTGCCGGCTAAATAACTGTTAAGATTATCAACAACAGTCTCCATTAAGCGCTGTCTTGCTTCCCTTGACGCCCAGGCTATATGTGGGGTGACAATTGTTTTATCGGAATTTAAAAGCGGATTTGATGCTGCCGGGGGTTCGGTTGATAAAACATCAACAGCAGCAGTCTTAACCTTACCTGCCTCCAGAGCGGCTGCCAGATCCGGCTCCACAATTAAACCACCCCGGGCTGTATTGATGATAATTACCCCTTCCTTCATCTGGGCAATTGTTGCCTGATTGATCATTCCTTCGGTACTCTCAGTCAGGGGACAGTGGAGGCTGATTACCTCAGATCTTCGATAAAGATCCAGCAAATCAACAAATTCTATCTTTTCTGTTAAAATTTCTGGATCCTTAATTTTCTTTTCTGGACTGCGATCATAAACAATAACCTTCATCCCAAAAGCTAGAGCCAGCTCTGCTGTCCGCTGACCAATGCTGCCAAAACCAACAATCCCCAGGCATTTATCCTGCAGCTCCATTAGAGGATAATTCCAGAAACAGAAATCATCCGCCTCAGTCCAGCCTCCATTTTTAACTGCTCTATTATGTTCTCCCACATGGTGGGCGGTCTCTAACAGCAGGGCCATCACAAACTGAGCCACCGTATTTGTGCCATAGGTGGGTACATTGGTGACCACTACTTCATTCTCAGCCGCTGCTTCAGTATCGATCACATTATAGCCGGTGGCCAGAACTCCTATATATTCCAATTCAGGCAGGGCTTCAATTGTTTCCCTGCTCAAAGGGGTCTTATTTGTCAAAAGTATTTCTGCTCCCCGGGCCCTCTCCAGAATCTTAGCTTCCGGAGTCCGCTCATATATTTCAACATCTCCCAAATCCTTTATGCCCTCCCAGCTTAAATCACCAGGGTTTAAAGCATAACCATCTAAGACAACTATTTTCATTTTTTATAACCTCCTGCTGTAATATCTGTAGTCTAAATCTCATTTTTTTTATAATAAAAAGCTTCTATTCCTCACCATTAATTAAATGATAACAAATAGAAGCTTAACTTTCTACAAAAATTATTTAAAAATAAGGCAGGAAGAAGGTGGGACTTCAATTTTGTGAAGTCCTTTTTCCAGATTGATTTTTTTATTTTCCACCAGCTGACCCTGTGAATTATAAATTTTAAGATTTTTATCCTTAAATTTTGTTTCTAAATCCAGCACCAGCTCCTCATTTAGAGTAGCATTAACCAGAATTAACTCTGGCGGCAGATTTTTTCCTGGCTGAACCAGCATTTTATCGTAAACAGCTATTATTTTCTGCTCTTCATTTTCACTGCTGATCAGAGGATAAAGATGGCCGGGAGAAAAAGCTTTCAGTTTTCCCTCCAGCAGCAATTCCTTATATTCTTTCCAGAAACCGAGCCAGAAATCAGCTACTGCCAGATGTTCTTCACTTAAATCACTTAACTTCATCGAAAACTGAGGTACAGCAAATATAACATTAAGCAGCTGTAGGGCTGCACTTTCTGGACTATCTTCCGAACTCCACATCAGCATATCCGAATGAACAGCCGTCTCTCCGGCCAGCAATCTTAAATCAATTGTTCCAACTCTATTGGTCACCGCGTCCCCCGGACAGTCATTGACCCTAAAGATATTACCATATTTGCGCATATATGGTCCAATATATTCCTGTCTGAATTCAATCATTATTTCTGGATTGAGCTGCTGCAGCTCTTTTCTAATCTCCAGCATTAACTTATCCACTGCCTGATCCAGAGATTCAAAATCCATCCCTGGATCCACTTTTAAGTTACTTTCTGTTTCCTGAGCAAACTGATCAATAAAATCTAGTTTAAGTCCATCAAGTTCCCATTCTTCAACAGCCGTCTTATAGGTTTCAATTAAATAATTTCTAACCTCAGGATACCTGGGATCAAGAACTCCTGCTCCTCTGGACTCTGCATAAAAAAGCAGTTTGTCTTTAAACTGGGTCCAAACTTTAGAATGAACTCCCACAAAGGGGACACTGTACCAGAGCAAATATTTGAGTCCCAGTTTATGTATTCTCTCAACATGTTTTTTCATGTCCGGGATTCTTGATTCTGCAGCCTCCCAGTCACCACAGAAAGCATAACCACGGTTATTATCGACTGTCTGCCAGCCGTCATCGACAATTACTGCCTCACAGCCCAATTTTTTTGCCTTTTTGGCCTCTTTTTCAATTTCAGCTGCTTTTAAATTCTGATGAAAACTGTACCAGCTGGAATACATTGGTTCTTTAGCAGCTGCCGGGACTGAAGCCGGCTGATAACCTTTTCGGCTCTGATACCAGGCCGAAATATCTTTTATTGCTTGATAATAAGGGATTTCTCTGGTGTCAACTCTAAGCACTGCCTGATAATGACTGCGTTTTTTAGATGGCTGGGTAAAAAGAATTATCCTGCAGTTTAAACGTCCACTTTCTTCGTTTACTCCCATCTTAAATCTTACAGTCTCCATTGCTTCAGAATAAGCAAGGCTTAAGCGATTTTGATCTTTCTGACTTAAAAATGTAATTACCGGGGCCAGCGAAGCCGCCTTCGCGGCAAATCCATCCTCCCAGTCAGCCGCAATCGATTTATCCCGTCCGGCCCCTGGATGCCAGACAGACTGAATATCGACAAAAGGATAGAAAAAAGAAAGAGTAACTTCTGGAAAATCAATTTTTTCCTCAGCCTCAATTGAGATTTTAAAATAATCAATCTGCTCTTTTTTAGAATGTTCGACTCCAAAATCCAGCTCTTCACTCTCAGATTCAATTTTTAAGATTTCCGGACTCAGCTTAAACATTTTGCTCAGCCCGCTTTTTATTATTTTCTTTTATTTCGCTGATCAGTTTGATTGCCTTTAAGCCTTCACTGATCGGTACCCGGGCCTCTCTATTTTCTTTTACAGCCTCGATAAAATCCCTGTTCTCTAAATAGTAAAGGTCCTGATCGGCCTCAAAAACTTCTGTTTCAACTTCCTCCTGCTGATTATATTTAAATACAGCTTTTTCTATGTTTTCAAATTCAACAGTTACGTTTTCACAGATTACTGTCAGAGCTTTCTTCCAGCTGCCGGGTACAGCACAATTGGAACCGGCTATACTGCCCATCGCTCCTGATTTAAACTGAATTAAAGAAAGACTGTTATCTTCAATTGTATATCCTTCAACCTCCTGATGACATAGATTAGCAAGCATTCCCTCTGCACTCTGATAATCACCAAACAAATGCAGAGCCAGATCATAAAGGTGGATCACCTGTTCGTAGATCTGGCCTCCAGATTTTTCGAGCTGACTCCACCAGCTGGAATGAAGGGAATTGCAGAAATAATAACCTTGCAGCAGTGCTGTTCGACCCGCCTGACCACTATCTATTAATTTTTTCAGTTTCTGAATTCCTTCAGCAAAACGATAGTGGTAGCCGACCTGAGAAATAACACCTGCTTCCTGCACAGCTTTTAGCATCTCTTCTGCTTTTTTCTCGTTAATTGCTATTGGTTTTTCAATAAAAATATGTATTCCTTTTCGGGCCGCTTTTTCCAGCTCTCCCTGGTGGGCAGCCGGAGGTAAGCAGATATAGAGCAGGTCTAAATCTTTTTCTGCCAGCATCCGGTCAAAATCAGAATAGGCATCCGCTTTTTTAAACTGCAGTCTTTTTATCAAATCAGCTGCTGAGCTTTTGTGGCGGGAAGTGACTGCTGTGATTTCAACATCGGCGATTTCCCGCAAAATCCCAGCATGAATCCGGGCCATTTCTCCTGCACCTAAAAATCCAACATTTAATTTCTGCATAATAGTTTTCAACCTCCCAGTTTAATCAAATTTAAGTACTGTCTGCAGAGCGTCTTTTGGCTTTTGATCCAGCTTTTTAAATAATTTTTCTGCATCTTTAAAACCTTCTATCTGGGTGATCAGCCCCTTTAAATCAATCTTCTTAGACTGCTGCAGCTCCATTATTGTCTGATTTAACCGCAGTCGATCCCAGCGGTAGCTCAATTCCGGTCTGACTCCTGAAATCTGAGAACAGATCAGCTGAATCCGATTATGATGAAATTCTTCGCCTAAATTTAATCCCTGAGAGCTGCCCGCAAAAAATCCAGAAGCAATTGTTTTTCCGGAATAGGCGGTAGCTTTTATTGCCTGATGGAGTGCTTTTAGAGAACCGGAAATTTCAATACTAACATCTGCCCCTCTACCTGCTGTCAGTTTTTTAATTTCTTTGGCCGCCTCAACTTCAGCCGGATTGAGAACAATATCTGCTCCCATTTTTTTTGCTGTCTTAAGCCGCTCTGGATTTAAATCAAGAGCTATAACCCGGGCTCCATTTAATTTAGCCAGCTGAGTCACAATCTGTCCCGGTACTCCCTGACCAAAGACTGCTGCTGTTTCTCCAACATGAATATCTGCATCTAAAATTGCATTTAAACCAATTGAACCGATATGTGAAAAGATTCCATAAATTGGATCAGCGGTTTCAGGCAGCCGGTGATCAGCAGCAAAGTCTTCTGCCAGAACAGCTGTTGTTCGGTGGCCCCAGGTTCCGTAGACTGTCTCTCCGATTTCAACTCTATCTACCTCAGAGCCCACTTCTATAACTTCTCCAACTTCTTCATAACCCCAGTTTGTAATTGGATAGCTGCTCATTTCATTTTCTTTTTCTTCAAAAATTCTTAAGTCTGAATTCCAGCTTTTATTCAGATGGGGGTTAAAACCTCTATATGAAGTTAACTCTGTCCCGGCACTGATACCAGAATAAAGAGTTTTAACCCTCACTTCTTTTGCATTTAAATCTTCATCTTTATAATCTTTAAATTCAATTTTTCCTGGTTCAATTAGCGCTAATACTTTGCCCATAATCTATTACCTCCTGGCTTTTAACCATCTATTTTGGTATGGTTTTAGTTTTACCTTTAAACTATTATTTTCAATTTTGTAATCCTCTTCTGTAATTATATCTCTTAAAACACTTCCATTTCCAGCTTTTATTAAATCTGTTTTAATTTCTAATTGAATAGGTCTATCCGAAACATTGATCAAAGCTGTAATTTTTTGATCTCCTTCTCCCCGCTGGACTGCAAACACTCTCCGCTCGAGTTCTAATATGTTCTGAGGACTCTCAGGCGCAAAAGCCTCATTTTCCTTTCTCAGTTTTAATAATTGTCTGTAGCTGTTAAAGACCTGCTCTCTAAATGAACCCTGCTCTTTTAACTCACTTAAAAGCCTGTCTCGATCCAATTTCTCTCTGTTGATTCTTCTGTTTTCCCCACTTTCTTCTACACCCTGCTGATAATTTTCGGATCCCAACAACGAATGAAGATAGATACCGGGTACTCCCTGCAGGGCCAGCATAATTGCCTGAGAGGCCATAAACTGTTTAACCTGTAATTCAATTTCATTTTCTTGATCTCTAACTGCATCTACATAGCTGACATTTATTTCATAAGGGCTTTTTGAACCATCAGAATTAGTTTTATAGGAGACCAATCCTCCTTTTGCTTTAACTTTTTTAACTACATCTTCAATCTGATTTTCATTTAAAATTCCTTCTACAGGCCTCAACCCAACACCATCATGAGAGGCTAAGAAATTGAAATAATAATTACCTGCTTCCAGCTCCTCTAAAGAAGCAGCCCACTCAGTCAGTTTGGAGGCATCCTCCTCTAAAAAGCTGTATAATACAAGGGGTGGCAGGGTAAAGTTATAGACCATATCTGCCTCATCTACTCCCTCACCAAAATAGCTGATGTTTTCCTCATGTGGCACATTGGTTTCTGTTAGAATTAAGGTTTCTGGAGCCACCAGCTTGAAAATTTCTTTAAAAAGCTGGATCACCTTATGAGTTTCCGGCAGATGAATACAGCTGGTGCCAATTTCCTTCCAGAGATAAGCAATAGCATCCAGGCGAATTATTTCTGCTCCCTGAGCTGCATAGAAGAGAAGGACATCTATAATCTCGAGCAGAACTTCAGTTTCTTTAAAATTCAAATCAATCTGATCTGGACTAAAGGTTGTCCAGACATGTTTTTTGCCGGCTGCAGTCTCAACTTCAGTCAGCAGCGGTTTGGCCCGGGGTCTTGTCACCTCAGAATAATCTTTTTCTGGATCTGCCTCAATAAAATAATTGGCGTATTTCCCTTCCTGTTTTTTGTATTTCTCAAACCATTTACTCTCTGCAGAAATATGGTTGACTACTGCATCAAACATTAAGGAAAAATTGGCTCTGAGAGCCTCTATATCTGACCAGTCACCAAAATCAGGATTAACCTCCTTATAATCAATCACTGCAAAACCATCATCCGAAGAATACGGAAAAAAGGGCAGAAGATGAATGGTGCTGATACTTTCTTCTAAATGGTTTTTAAAAAATTCATTTAAAGTCTGAAGTGGTGGATCTCCCTCACTTTGGATATGATCTCCATAACAGATTACTACACTATCTTTTTCGCTTAATCTGGCTGAATCTTGATCTCGCTTTCTCAGCTCCGGATGCTCTGCTGCAAATTCCAGAATAAAATCTTCCAGCACAGGATAAAATGCTGCTGTTTTTTCTTTTCCGTAGATGAAATTTAACTTTTCTTTTATTTTTTCTTGGGCTGAATATGGAATTTTAAAATCCATAAATATCACTCCAGTTATTTTTTATTCTTATTTTCTGATACTCAAACAAATTCTGATACTAAATTAATTTTTCCAGTAATTCTTTTAGACGCTGATAAGAAAAATTTTCTGCGGCAATTTCAAAATTTTCTTCTACAGCCTGCTGGCGGTAATCTTGATCTTTTAAATATCGTACTGCCTCTTTTAAAGCAGGCTCAAATTTATCTTCTTCTATCTTAATATAGCCGTCTTCTCTTTTTTGATATTCTGATCCCAGAGAGGCAAGATTTAGGTTGTATTGCTTAATATCACTCTTAAAAACCGGATATTCAAAAACTACTACCGGTTTTTTTGCAAATAATGCTTCCAGAAGCTGATTACCCCAGCCTTCTTTAATACTGGTATAGGTAATTAGATCAGAGATTACATAGCTGTCCCAGAGGGAATAAATTTTTCTTCCGCCTCTGGCTGAACGCTGATGGGCAAAGTGATCAGTGGCCCAGATGATCTCTACTTCACTTTCGGCTGCCTGCTGCTTTAAAAACTGAATATACTTTTCATTTCCTTCGGTCAAACCCGGCAGCAGAAAAATAAGCCTGTTCTCACTGCCGAACTCTCGGCCATCATAAAGTTTTCCCTGCAGGTCCTGCTGCTGCAGTCTAGCCGTAAACTCTATCGCCAGCTCTATTGCCTTTCTTTCGGCAATTCGGGTTGCATGTAAGATTACAATATCATTTTCTTTAATTCCCATTCTGGCTCTCAAATCCTGATTATACTGATCCTGCTGCCATAAAGGCTGTTTAAAATTAAAAACATTGGGAACTACTGTAGAATCCAGTCCCTTTCTTTTTTTAAGTTCTTTTTGAGCAATCCTGTTAATCACTACATGTTCAATTTCTTCCATTACCGGTGGGAAATATTCTGCCAGTATCTCTTCTACAAAAGAACAGACCGGATTACTGTAGAGATCCCGCTCCCAGAAAAAATCATGATGATGGGCTACTGTTTTTAAATTGAGCTTTTCTATAACTCGTTTAAATGCTATCGCTGCCGGTAGATTCCAGCCCAGGGAAAATATATTATTGGGAACTAAAAGTTCAATTCCCGCACTTTTTATTTCGTTTTCCAGCTTCTGAGCAATTTGAGCTGCTTCAGCCTCAATCTCAGCCTTAAGTTCTGCTTCGGAGTTGTAATCCTTCAGACAGCGGTAGGCATTATCAACGAACTTTAGATTTTTTTCATTTTTATAAAACATTTCTTCAATCTGAATTTCAGCTTCAGGAGTTCCTGAAATATAGACTACCTGATGTCCCATTTTTTCTAAAACCAGGCGCCACTTATCCATCTCTAAGGAAACTCCATCAGTCTGACCGGTACGAAAATGTGCCAGAGCTATTTTCATTCTTAAACCTCCAAATTTCTTCTTTTTTATTATAACTGCTCTAAACTTACTCTTTTACTCCACCAAAGGTCAAGCCACTGGTAATAAATCTTTCTATAGATAGGAATAAGATAATTACCGGAACAGCAGTTAAAATAGATGCTGCCATCATTCTACCCCAGATATAATGCTGAGTATAGAAAAGCTGATTTAATCCTAAAGGCAGTGTTCGCAAACTACTGGAGTTAATAAACACTGAAGCAAATAAATATTCATTCCAGGCAATCATAAAAGCATAAATAAAAACTGAAACTATTGCTGGAGCCGAAAGTGGTAAAACAATCCTGTAAATAACCTCCAGCCTGCTGCAGCCGTCAATAATTGCTGCTTCTTCAATACTTTCTGGTATTGTTCTAAAATAATTCCCTAACATATATAAGGATACTGGTAGGGTCTGGACAATATAGGTGATAACCAGAGAGGTTCTTGTATCAAATAATCCCATTTTACTGATCATCTGAAATAAAGGAATAACCAGTAAAACTCCTCCAAACATATAGACTATTAAAACTCCTCGCTGGATAATCGAACGGCCTGAATATTCCAGCCGCGCAAAACTGTAAGAGCCAAATATAGAAATCACAACTCCTATTCCAGCTGAAAGAAAAGCCACAATCAAACTGTTTTTAAAATAGACTAAAAACGGAAATATTTCTGGATTTAAAACTCCCTTATAATGCTTTAAGGTAGGATTATTCGGAATAAATTTTGGTGGCAATGCCGTCTGTTCCTGATCTGGTTTAAAAGATGAACCAATCATTGTAATAAACGGAATTAAAACAAAGGCCAGAACCAGCATCAACAGTACATAAAAAATAATTTTATTTTTTAAACTCTTTTTTCCTACCATTCTAACACCTTCCTCACATAATACAGAATAAAGCCTAATACAAAGGCAAATAAGATTACAGATATTGCTGCTGCCTCACCAAAATTGTAAGTTGCAAAGGCTTTTTCGTAAATATAAACCGGTAAAACCTCAACTGAAGATGATAGGAGATAAACTTCTGAGAACTTATAAAAGTTCCAGATTGTACGCAAAATTACCAGAGCTCCTATAACAAATTTTAATTCAGGTAAGGTAATATGCTTAAACTTCTGCCAACCTGTTGCTCCATCAACCTCTGCTGCCTCATATAAGGTGCCAGAAATTGACTGCAGTTCTGCCAGAATCATTAAAAATGCAAAAGGGAAATTACGCCAGATATTAAATATAATTACTGCAAATATTGCATAGCGTGGTGATTCAATCCAGTTAATATGTTGAGGCATCAAACTTAAGACATCAACTACTACATAATTGAACATACCAAAAACAGGGTTAAATAAATATTTCCAACCAAAAGCTGCCGAAATTACTGGTGTTACATATGGTAATAAAATTATTCCTCTGACTATTGATCGTCCAGGAAACTTTCGATTAAGCAATACTGCAACTCCCAGGCCCAACAAAGTCGTTCCTACAACAGTTGTTGAGGTGAAAATAAGTGAAGTCTTAAAAGATGTCCAGAAATCTATATCTGTTAAAACCTCAACAAAATGTTGTAAACCGATAAAAGTATTAGGTAGATTTGGATTCATATTAACTTTGTGTAAACTCAACCAGAGATTATAGATTACCGGATAAAGAATTAAACCTCCAATTGCCAGAACAGTTGGTAAAATAAGCCAGTAACCAAGTTTTGCTTCCTGATCTGTTTTGATTTTCATAAACTGCCTCCTTTTTTAAAACCCTGCCGGAATAACTCCGACAGGGTCATTGAATTAAAGTTCTCTTCTGTTTATTCTAGAGCATCTTCCATTTCTTTTTGTCCCCATTCAGCAGCTCTTTCTGCAGACCAGCCGCTTTCTGTCATTTTCATTATTGTCTGACCAACAATAAATTGACTTGCAATGTTTCCGATTTCAGGAAATACTTTTCCACCAACATAACCAAATTTACCAATGCTGTTTAGACCACTTGCTATCCGGGCTGATTTTTCTCCCCATACCTCTAATAATTCGTGTTCTAAATACTTAGGATCATTAGCTATAGAAGGTCGAACTGCATTCATTCCACCGGGAGCCATATGGAGAAATTCAATATAATTTTCTCCTGTCATTAAGAATTCTGCAAAAGCTTTTGCTCCTTCAATTTTTTTCTGATCTTTTGATTTGATAAATGTAAATCCAGAAATTTGACCAAAAACTGCTTCACTCTTATTCTTCATAGTGTTGGCAAAGTTAGTCTTATCTACCAGATTAGCAATCATTTCTCCTTCTTCTCCAGCATAATCTGTTGCGGCCAGACCAATATCATCCATAATATAGGTAGAATACATCATCATTGGAACCCGACCAGCTAAGAACAGATCACGTGCATCACGCCAGCCATTTGGTCCTGGTGGTGTATATTTGGCTAATTCTGCGTAATATTCGAGGGTTTCAACCATTTCCGGAGAGTTAAATACTAAATTACCATTTTCATCAAAGATACGAGCATTATTTGAAAGTGCAAACTGAGTAAAAGTCTGTCTCGCATAAGAATCTTTATTTGTACCAACTACAATACCATATTTCTGATTTCCTGGATCATGGAATTCTTTTGCTGCAGCCATAATACTTTCCCAGGTTGTAGGTGGCTCAAGTCCTTTTTCCTCAAATAAATCTTCACGATACCAGATACCCTGAACCCAGCCGTGGAAAGGGACACCAAAATATCCACCTTCTGGACTTGCAAGCATCTTTAAAGCACCATCATATAAATCATCTTCACCAATTGAATTGACTACATCATTAACTGCCTCAGAATCAAGCATACCTTCAGCACCAAGTTTAAGAATGTTTTCTGCCCCAACTTCGATCATAGCTGGCAGACGTCCGGCAGCCATCCCTGCCGCCAGTTTTGTTGGGATATCATTTTCCTGAACAGTTACCAGTTCTATTTTATATTCGTCCTGCTGAGCTTCAAAACGATCAATCAAATTATTAATAATCTCTACTCTATTTTCTTCTGTCTGAGTTGTCCAGTACTCAACTGTTGTTTGTGCAAAAGCAGCAGTTGTTAAAGTCAGTATTAAAACTGTTAATAATATTAGTGTTAAAATTTTGTTTTTTCTCAATTTTAGCCCTCCTAATAATTTTTAAAAAATTGAATTTATACTCTATTCCCGTTTATACTCTCAATTTTTATAGTCTCTTATCACCTCCAAAATTAATAGCGAAATTTGTTGGTCAATCGTTTGACTAAATTGGTAAAAAAAGCTGCTTCTACTCTATCATTTATAATTTCAGGCTGATTAAAATTAATAAACCAGCCTAAATTATCTTAAATTAAAGCTTTCTGACAGAACCCCTTTTTTTTAACTCACAGGGTAAAAATATTTTTTTCTCTTCCAGCTCTTCCCCATTGATTACTTTATACAGCATTTCCATTGACCGCCAGCCCAATTCTGCTTCCGGCTGAGAAATTGTAGTTAACTCGGGATCACTGGCTAAAGAAATTATATTATTATCAAAACCGATAACAGAAATATCTTCGGGAACTTTGAGTCCGGCTTTTTTAATTGCCTTAATAGCTCCAACTCCCATTTCATCACTGGCTGCAAAAACAGCTGTAATTGAGCTATCTCTTTTTAATATTTTTTCCATTGCCTTGATACCACTCTGCAGTTTAAAATCTCCCTCAACAATTAGTTCTTCGCGAACTTCAAGCTTATTATCATTAAGTGCCTGCTTATATCCCTGAATTCTATATAGACCTGACTCTTTGTCATTTGCATTTCCACTGATCATAGCAATTTTTTGATGACCATTATTAATCAGGTATTTTACTGCCCTATATGATTCCTTAACATTATCAATGTGGACTGAAGGAAGTTCTTCTTCAACCTCTCGGGCCACAACAACTGTCGGAATTTCAGTTTCTCTTAAAAGTTTTCTGCAGCTTTTAGGCATCCGACCACTGGCAAATAAAATTCCATCAACCTGCTTTTCTTTTAATAAATTTATGTATTTTAATTCTTCGATCTCATCTCCACCAGTAGTAGAAATGATCAGGCTGTAATCATATTTACTGGCTATCTTTTCAATTCCACTGGCCACCCTGGCAAAATAAGTATTTGCAAGATCACTTATAATTAAACCAATAGTATGTGTTTTTTTAGTTACCAGGCTGCGTGCAATTTGATTGGGCTTATAACCTAAATCTGCTGCAACCTGAAAGATTTCCTTTCTGGTTTCTTTACTTGCCTTGGGGATACCATTTAAAACTCTAGAAACTGTTGATTCAGTTACTCCAACTTTTTCTGCTATATCTTTTAGTGTGACAGCCATTTTTAAAACCCCATTTATATCTATTATTTCTAAAGTTCATTGATTTTAAACAAATTATTTTTTTGATTCATTAGTTTTAATTATCTTACTATTTCGATTTATTTTTATTATAGTACTATTTTTTTGATTAGTCAAGCGCTTGACCAAAATTGACCAGAAATTTTTAGAATAAAAATAACTAAATCCAGTCTAATTTATTTAAATTTCTTCTAAATAGACAGCTTCCGCCCCAGCAAATACAATAATCCACTTTTTAAAATTGATTTTATTCTTAAATTCTTCAGCTTCACCATAAGCATCTAAAAGAATTTAAAATTATTTCAATTTCTTCAACTAGAGGCATAATATTACCGTTTAGAGCAAGTTCAGCCACAGTCTTTCTGCTCGCTGAAGAAAAAAGTTCTCGGCCAGAATAATCTTCAATTATTTTACTAAAAAATTCAAAATAAATCTCTTTAATGGCATAATTGGGTAATCCCAGCTTAATATTAACTGGAGTTTTTTCTTTAATTGTTAAAAATCCTAAATAAAATAATAGTGACTTAAAATCATCAGCATCAAAACGAGTATCCAAACTAAATTCTCTGGTAAACACCACATCCTGCAGTTCATCATTTAAAATACTTTCCAAAATCTCATTAGTTTTCTCTTCTTGATTTAAAGAAAATAGCTGTTCTAACTTACCGAATTTAGCCGAGAAAGCCTCGCTTATGTTAATGGGCGGGGATGAATCGGCTATTTTAACTTTTAGTCAAGCTGAAAATAAAAACTTTGTATAATAATCCCTTGAAATTGAACATGTGTTTGTGATATAATGTATTTAACAGCTAATATTTAGGAGATTTTAATGATGAATACCTATATACACCTATTTATATCAGCTTTGCCTAAGTATTCTCCCAGTAAGCTAATGATATTATTAAAGTTACTGGAAGAAGAATATCAAAGCACCTTCCAAAGTTAAACATAAAAGGCTCTGTATGGACTAGAGCTTATTTTGTAGCTACTGCTGGTAATGTTAGTTCTGGAATTATCCAACACTATATTGAAAACCAAAGGTGATTAATATGCAATTAACCTATGTGCTGGAGTTATTAAAACCAACTAAAAGAAAAGAAAATATATTCTTAAATAATATTGCAGAAGTAGTTAAAAATCGTCAAACTATAGCTGACAAACTTAAAGCAGGAGAAACTAAATTGAGCTCTGCTGATTTTAAAGAGATAAACCTACCTTCCTCTGTTAAAAATCAGAATATTAGGGAAGTTAAAGCTCTCTATAAACTATTCTTAAAATCTGATTCTGATAAAGATAATATAGAGTTCAAAGCTAACCAGCCCGTCTGCTATAATAATCAAAATTATAAGATTGATCATCATATAATCTCAATTCCCCTTTATACTACTAAATGTCAGAGATTCGCCTTTCCTGTTAAGCAGACTGAAAGGTTTGAAGAGCTGCAGCAGTATATCGATAGTGGCTGCAAATTAGGTAAAGCTAGTCTCTTCTACAAAAGAGGTAAATGGTACTTTGCTGTAACAATAAAAATCAAAAATAAAGAAACTAGTAACCCTAATATAATGGGAATTGATATTGGACTGCGACAATTAGCTGTAGCCAGTGTTAAAAATCCTCAAGGAAAGGAGATTAATCGCCAATTTCATACTGGTAAACAAGCAGGTTTTATCCGCAAAAAGTATCGTTCATTAAGAAGAAAACTGGGTCAGTCTAAAAAAGTTAAAGTTATTAAAAATATTAATGATAAAGAGCAGAGATGGATGACTGATTTAAACCATAAAATTAGTCGCCAGCTTATTAATCTGCTTTGCTGCGACGGTCCTGTGGGCCTAGTGTCTGCAGCGAGGCGGAAAAAGTGCCGAGCGTAAGACGGCAAGAGCAAGTTGGCACCATAATTATGGAGAATCTAGAGAATATCCGAAATACTGCTAAGAGTCTTAATAGAGCTGATAGAAACATCCACAGCTGGACTTTCTATCAATTGCAACAGTTTGTTGAATATAAAGCTGAATTAGCTGGGGTTAAAGTGGAGTATATAAATCCAAAGTACACTTCCCAGAGTTGTTCTAAATGTGCTAAAGTTAAAAAATCTAACCGCAAAGCTAATCTATACTCTTGCGAGTGTGGTAACCATATCCACTCTGATTTAAATGCAAGCAGAAATATAGCTAATAAATATTTAGAACAACAATCTGCTTAGATGGTAATAGTCTAAGTGCCTGAGTGCCTATATTAGTAAGAATAATACTAGGATTATGCTATTAAGGAGGGCTCGATGCCCTTCATGCTAACTCAACAATGCGTTATAAAAAGGAGAGTTAGTGGAATGCATAGTCGGCTATCTCAGGAGGGCTGATGGCACAGCCTAAAGTCGAAGACTTGACGGTCTCGACGACCTAATGCTAACCCAACCATGCGTAATACAATGTAGGGTTAGTGAGATGGTCTCGATGACCTAATACTGAAACTATCATTGCGTAATCAAAAGAAAGTTTCAGTGAATTGGACTACTAGAAATAGACTGTCCTCTAATCATTCGACAACCTCGTGACGGCCTCGATGGCCTAATACCAAAACTATCATTGCATAATATAAAAGAAAGTTTCGGTGAAAGTTCTTTTAAGGAATCCTCGTTTGTGAGTGTTAACGAACGAGCGGGGAGGATGTCAAGATAGTCACTGCTGATATTGCTATCAATTAAATCGTCCAGCTCTTTATTCTGTCTTAAATAATATTTAAAGAAATATAAAACCATGTCACTGTTAAATACCTTAGATTCAGCATCCTGATGAAAGAGATAGCCATTATAATATTCCTGTAGTTTAGACATTAAATTATCAATTTCAGAGTCTGAAATATCAAGGCTTTTTAATACAGGTTTAGCATACTGGCCGGATCATGACTTTCAGGACATTTAAGATTCAAATTATACTTATTAATAAATATTTCAATCGCTTTCTGGACTTTAACTAAAAAAGTATATAATAATTCTTCTTTTTTGTTAAGATCATAATAATTTTCCAGGGTAGATAAAAATAATGTTTTACCAAAGCGGCGCGGACGCAGAAAAAATATGTATTTCTCACCATAACTCTCTAACACTTCAATATATTTAGTTTTATCTGCGTAAAAATAATTTTCATCTCTTAATTATGCAAAACTACTGATTCCAGATGGTATTTTTATCATTTAATGCCACCACCTTCTAAATGAATTTTCTTAAATTACTTTAAGTTTATTATAACATAAGCTGCAGAGCGGTACCAGTTAGAAAAGCAGCTCCCGGAAGAGGAACTGCTATCTTAGTTCTAGTCTATTAAAATATATCCTTATTTTTAAGATCTTCTAGAAGTCTTTCTTCCTTTAAAAAGCTCTCACCTTCCTGCATCATTCGCTGGAAAATTTTCATACCTTCTGCTGTTTGGAGATTTGTTAAATAATCAAGTGCTGTTTCTAGACCTTCTCTGTTTAAAAGAGCTACCATTTTATAAAAAGCAAAATCACCCGGCTGAAGCAGATTTTTTTCTTCTGCAAAATATTTTTCTTCTAAAAGATAGTCATAGTTTCTTATTTTTAAATTATATTCAAATTTAATTTCAGCTTCTTCAGTAAATTCCGCCTGCCTCTGATTAATTTTTGCAAGTTCTTTTAGGCTTTCCTCTTCACTTAGCTGCTCGCTTTTTAGATATATTTCTGCCATTTGAGCCAGCTGATTATCATACTTCTCCGCCATCTCAGCAAGTACTTCCTCAAAATCATCTCTTAATTCAGCCAGGCTGAGGCCAAGCATATCTCTTTCCACAAATAAATTATATAAAGTGCCAATATATAATTTCTTTTGATCAATCTGATTTTCAAGCTCAAGCTTTATTAGATTTTTAAATAATTTTACATAGGTACCGATTGGATGGGGGCTTAGCCCTTTAGCTAAAGCAGATATAATTGGAATCTCAGCTTCTACCTTAATTTCTTTTAATAGTTCAACTACTTCAACAAAATCTTCTTGACCCATCAAGATTAATAGTTTATCTGTCATTAGTGTTAGTTTTTCGAATTCGGTTTTGGGAGAATAGTATTTTAAAGCCTGATTTATATCTTCTTCCGCTTCAGTCAGATTTTCTAAATAATAATTCAAGCGGGCCTTAAACATTAAATACTCAGAGTTTTTCTGATTAAAATCTGCTGCTTTTTCAATATATTTTTCTGCAGCAGTATATTGTTCTATTCCAATTAATTTTTCCAAAAGCATCAAATATAAAGTTGAGCCAAAAGAAATTTCGTCAATTACTGTCTCGATTTTTGTTAAAACATCTTTTATCTCTTCCTCCGTCTGCTCATCATCTATTGCTTCAATATTTTGATGAAGTTTTAAAAAGATATCAGCTTTTTCTCTGATTTTATTTTTAGAATTAAAATCAAGATTACTCTCAAAACCAAAACTATCTCTTAAAAGATTTCTTAGAGAGCTGACCAGAGGAATATTTTTAAGTCCATGCTGATCTATCAATTTATTTAATGTTTCAAAATTATTTAACCAGAGATCAAACATAATCTCATACTTTTCAGCCTGGTAAAAATAATACATAAGCTCCTGTAAAACCTCAATCTTCTGCGGTGAATCAGCCCTATTGAAAGCCGCTTCTAAATATTGAACGGCTGGATCAAAATACAAGTTGACCATATTAAAAAGACTAAATAACAAAAGAAGATCTGGATTATTAATTTCTTTAGGCTGCAGGTCTTTTTCGATTTCTTCAATCGGATCAAGTTCATTCTTTTCTAATAACAAACCAATCAGCATCAAAACCAGATTTTCTCCCATTTCCATTCCCAGCAGCCGCCAGAGTTTAAGCAGCTTATCTCTTGTTATATCTAAATCTCTTCTTTTACCGGACATCAGCATAAGTTCTAGTATAAATCCGATATCTAGAGGATGATTCTTTTCCGCTTCAATTAAGACTTCATAAGCTTTGTCTAAATCATTTGTCTCAGATAATTTATCTAGATAATATTCTTCGCTGTGTTTTGCTCTAAGTCGGGCACAGCATTTTTTGTATTTTTTACCACTGCCGCAGGGACAGGGATCATTACGACCCACCTCGTAGAGTTTATATCTTGTTTGCCCATCATAAGCCTTTTCCATTAATATTTTAACATCAGTCATAAAATCAACCTGGGCTTTATCTTTAAACTTAAAACCCTGATCACTTAAATTTTCTTTCTCAGAATAAAAGTCCATAGTTATTCCCTTTTGATTCACATATATCACTTCCTATTTATATTTATACAAAACTTAACTAAAATATCTCTTCAACACCTCAAAGGTTATAAGCTCCTGCGGCAGCCTCACATCTTTTGCCCAGGCTTTTTCTAAACTGGCCGCTAATTGAGTAAAATCCTGAGATCTAAATTCTGCTGCAGCCTCAGTTAAAACATTGCTGTTTTTATTCTGCTTTTTCTGACAGGGATAAAACTTATCGGCCTCATCTAAAAGCAGCTGATAATATTCTGCCAGCAGTTTAATCTCATACTGCAGATATTTTTCTTTTAAAGATTTATAAATTGCAAAACCCTCCGGGTCCAGATCACCAGCATAATAAATATTTAGCTTTTTAATCCTATCAAGCCGCTCCGGCTCACCTGCCAGCAAATCAATACCCAGCAGTTCTTCTAAAAATGAAAAACTGCTGATAATCTTTTTACCCTGACCATAAATTACAGTATCAAAATCCTGATTAAAAATATTAATTCCTGCAGCCAGTGCTTTTTTGGCGCCAATAAAAGCTGAATGGTTTTCCAGAATTAAAATATTTTTGATCTGAGCCGGATCTAGAGTCCAATAAACAAATAAGTGGTTATATTGCTGAGCTTTTAAATCAGCCAGATTTAACTTTAAATTATTTAAAAGTTTTTTTCCTTCCGCTCTACTCAAAAATTTCTCATCAGTAAATAATTCCAGGGAGCGCTCCTCCCGGCTGGCCCATTCCCGCTCAGCTTTACTGCTTAAAAACTTGCAGAGTCGAAAGAGTTTCTGTTTCAAGTCTTCAGTCTGCTGGTCAGGTCTTTTTAAATAATAGTTCAAATTAAGATAACGTGAGAGCTGCAAAATATCTTTATCTGACCAGAATTGATGCTCTTTTTTGACCAGACGCCAGCGCTTTTTAAGCTGGGGTTGGCGCTGATTAAAGTCTGAACTTTTAATTTTATTAATTTTATGATTGGCTTCCAGCTCCTGCAGCAGCTGATAAAGATTTTGATAACCACCAGCGGCCTGATAGGCAGAAACTCCACCCAGCTCTGTTTTAAAATATTGCTCCAGTTCAGACAGCTCAAAACGCTTCCTAGAGGCCAGCTCTTCATCCCTAAATTTTTTGAATAACTTATTCCATTTTTCTTCTTCTCTCACCTGAAACCACCTGTCCTTTAACAACACCTCTGTTTTTCTGATCATCGGCAATCTCTAAGGCCCAGAAAACAGGGAAGCGTTCGGATATTTCTGTTTTAATAATCTCCGGAGCTGCAAAGGCCACCAGCTGAAAATTGAGCTTATCAGCAATTTTAAAAATTGGATCCAGCACATGAGCTGCCGAAGCCTTACCGAAGGGATTATCCAGAAAAAGTACTGTCCAGGGATTAGTACGGTCAAAACGCTGTTTTTTGTAATTTAGAAGCATCATCATCATAAAAGCATTAATTGATAATGACTGACCACCACTGCCCTCCGGTGCATTACCCTTACCCTGAATTACAGCCTCCCAGTCAGAATAGAAATAATCCTCAGGTTTAGCATGCAGAAATTCGTTTTTCTCAGTCATCTTATAAACCTGGAGAACGGGATAACGTCCGCGCAGAGCCCGGGAGAAAAGAGCTGCATCTCCACAGTATTCTTTGAGCTGATAATCAGTTAGACGGTCGACCTCAATTTCCTGCTGCTTAAACTTCTGCAGCAGTTCCAGAAAATATTCTTTCAGTTCAGCTATTATCTCTTCCTCAGTCTCCGGCAGCAGATCACTGCGGCGCAGACGGACTAAAGGAAAAGCATAACCCCGCTGATTGTGATAAACCATATTGTTGATCATTTCCTGCATCGAAGTAATTAGGCGCATCACATGCAGGGCCGAACGCTCAGCCCACTGACTGCGGGCTCTTTCTGCCTCCGATTTATCTTCATCAATTCTATTTAGCTCATTGTTTAAATATTCCTTAAAGCTGCTCAGCATTTCAAAATTATACTGATAGTCATTCATCCTAAAATTGTTGAGCAGTTTTTCGTTAATTCGACTGCGTAAAGTTTTATTTTCTACAATCTCTGCCACTTCATTTTTAAAGCGGTAATAATTCTCCTCTGTTCTCTCCCTTAACTTCTGCAGTTTGGAACGAATATTTTCGTAATCAGCAGTCCAGCTGTCAACCACAGCTGCCGGATCTTCTTTAAGTTCCTCTTTAATACCGGCATTAAGTTCACCTTTAGCTGCCTCAAGCTGATAGTATTCGAGCTTGTTGCTCAAATTGCTGTAATGAGAAATTTTATCTTTATAATTGATAATCATTTCCTCTAATTTAGCCTTGAAATCCTTTGCTTCGCTCAGCTCTTTTTTTATTTCCAGCTCTTTGACCTTTAAATCAACTTTTTCCCAGCTCTGAACCGAGCGCTGAAATCTATCTTTAATTTCGGCTGCTTTTTCACTTAAAACCCGGCTCTGATTATTGATTTCTCCGGTTCTAATATTAATTTCAGCCTCTAATTCTTTAATCTCAGCTTCCAGACTTTTGAGCTGGCTTTCTACTTCTTCCAGACTGATTTTCAGTTTTCTACTTGATTTGAAATCATAATCCCTTGTTTCCCAGTCCTCTGCCAGCTGATTGAGCTCTGATTCTGACTCATTTAAAGCAGCCAGAGTTTTCTGCAGATCTCGGCGCAGATATTTTAATTCACTCTCTATCTCAGCTTCTTTTTTCTGCAGGTCAGTTATTTTTAGAAAATCCTGATAGGCTTCAGTCTCCTCAATTCGTATAAACTGGGGATAGTCTTTAGAGGCCTTATAATCACCTGCGGCTGATTTAGTTATTTTTAGAGTCTCTACCCCGCTCAATATTTCCTGCAGCTGATTTTGAAAGTTTTTCAGCTGCTGCTGCCAGTTATCAAAATCATTATCCAGCTGCAGCTTCAATTTATTATTTTGACGCTGTTTGTCCGAGTTTTCCTCCAGGCTGGATTCCAAACTTTCAATTTCCGCTTTTGCCTGCTGATAACGGGAAGCTTTCTGTTCTAAATTTTCCTTAGCTTCTATAAACTCTTCTATCTGCTCCAGATTAGTTTCATTTTCTTTAAGCTGCTGCTCTTTTTTCTCTATTCTGCCGCTGAGAGAATTAATATTTTGGGCAGTATTATTGAGCCTGCGATTATTTTTCTGCAGCGACTTCTGCAGCTCTTCTAAGCTGGCATCCAGATTATCCAGTTTAGTTTTTAGCTCTGATGCTTCTTTTTTCTGCAGCATCTCGGCTGCCTGATAGTTGAGCTCCTCCAGCTTATTTATCTTTGTTTCCACAATAGAAGTAGTTTCTCTAATTTCTGCTTCTTTATTTTTAAGACCGCTGTACCAGCTGCTAAAATTTTGATTATCTTTAATAAATTTTAATTCAGTTCCGGACAGAACCTGAAAGGGAAGCTTTACTTCCTCCTGATCCAGCTGGTGATTAATAAAAATTGGAACTGCATAATGCATCAGCTCTTCTAAAGAGAGATTCTGCTTTATTTTCTCCCAGTCTGACTGATAAACAACAACCAGGCCATAAGGCAGCTGTGGATATTTCTTTAGCAGCTCTTCTTTATCATCTCTCAGTTCAAATAGGAATTCACTACCATAGTAAACTCTGATATTTAAGCCCTTAATTTTCTGGTATAACTTCTGCTGTTCGTGATTGGCCACCCAGTACTCCTGGTCATTTAAATTTAAATCAAGCTGCAGTTCAAAACTCTGATTGTTTAACTGCTTCAGCCGTTCTTTTTTTTCGGTGATTAATTTTAAAAGTTCATTTTTCTGCTGCTGCAGCCATTTTTTGCTGTAGAAATTATCGAACTTATCCAGCTCCAAATTCTTTACCAGCAGTGAAAAAATCTTTTCTTCCTCCTGTTTCTGCTGCTGATAAAGTTCGGTCAGATTGGCTCTATCTTTTCTCGCTTCTGCCAGCTTAACTTCCAGCTCCTGCTGCTTGCTTTTTAATTCTTTTTCTTTTTCTGTTTCTGCTTTCAGTTTTTCGTTGAGTTCGGCCAGCTTTTTCTCCAGCTCGTTCTTTTTCTTTTTTAATTCCTCTAACAGATAGCGCGGACTTTCCAGCTGCAGGGGATTAAAAAACTGAGCCAGTCTTTTTTCTTCACTTTCAAATTTTTCTTTTTCAAATTCATAGTCAGCAATAATTCTCTCCTGATCCCGGAGCAAATTTTTAAGATCTTTTTGCCGCTGAATCAGAGTTTTTTCTTCTGATTTTAAATACTTCTGATGAGAATAATAATCGGCTGCACTGGCCTGCAGTTCATTTTTTAACTGCTGGTAATCTTCTTTCAGTTCCGATTTGATTTTTTCAATCTCAGCCTCTACTTCCTTAAACTCACTGCGCTCTTTTAAGTTAGAAATTTTCTGCTGTGTCTCTGCTGCTTCCTGCTGCAGCCTTTGATATTTTAGATATTCCAGATTGAGCTGATACTGCAGCCTGCTCTCTTTTAACTCAGTTTCTTTTGTCTGCAGTTCCTGCAGCTGTTCCTGTTCCTGCTGCTGCAGTTCTTTTAGTTTTTTAAGCTCTCTGGCTTTATCTACATATTTTAAATTTTCCCGGGCAAAATTTAAATCTTTAATCTTCTTTTCCGCTGCTTCCAGATCATTCTCACTGCGGCGCAGTTCATTTTCCAGAAAAGTCTGGCGGTCAGCTATTCCCCGGAGATAATTGTTACCTCTTTCTCTAATCATGGTCTTCGTTTTTTTCAGCCTCAGACCCTGTTCAGCATCATTTAAGAGTGGTTCAACCATCTGATCTAAATTCTGCAGATCTTCAGTTCGAGAAATCAACTCCGGCAGGTTTTCTGCAATCTTAATATTATCCACAAAAATATTGATCAGAGAATTCTGTTCTGATTCTCCCCGGTAGGAAATACTTTCACTAACTGCTGGAATAATCAGCTGTTCAAAAAGTGCTTTATTATCCCTGGCCTGAGAAAAATATTTCTCCAGTCCACCCTCACTGCGGTTGATATTTTTCATGATTTCCCACTCGGAGCGGTAAATTCCGTGGCTGCTTAAGTACTGATAGTATTCAGAGTTAAGGCTGGAAACTGCTGTTTTCGAAAACTTCATAAAATCACTGCGGTTCTGATCTATAAATTCTTCCAGTCTATCATATTCTAAAACCTGATCACTGCTTTTAGTATACAGAGGCAGATTCTCCAGTCCAAAACGGCTCTGACCCTGATACTGGTGGGTATAAAGGAAGTATTTTAAGCCGACCTTCCCCTCCTGATCGTTAGTACTCTGCTGCTTGTGGGCTGAAACACAGATTCCGGCCAGCAGCTTTTTATCCTCGTTGCCGTCAAGCCTCCACTCCAAAACTACGTGGAAAGTGTAGGGCTGAAAAACCTGGTAGCGGTCATAGAACATTCCTTCCAGCTTGTTACCATTTCTTTTACCCCAGGCTGTTCCGGGCAGCATCAGCTGCGAAATCAGCTGCAGCATAACTCCCTTACCACTGCCGTTCTGCAGGGTAAAAAGGGTGTGGTCAGCCTCCAGATCAAAAATTGAATTGCGGTGCTGTTTTTGAAATCCATCATATTTATTTCCGGTAATTCTTATTTTACTCAGTCTGGGCATCGTTATTTTCCTCCTGCTCAATTTTACTGCGGGTTTCTCTGATTAAATCCATAAATTGGTTGTACCTTTTCTGATCATGATAAATCTCGTCCAGGCGCTCGTAAAGTTGGGGGCGGGGAATGATCTTCAGCTCATCACTCTGATCAATGATCAATCCCTGTTCAGTTAAGGGTTTTAGAGCAGTATTGATAAAAGAAAGGCGGTTACCTCTGGTTCTGGTGACATCTATTGTCTCATCAACCTGACTTAACTTATATTCGTTAAACTCTGTCAGCCAGAGTTCTGCCACCTCTTCAACTGCGATTGACCACTGCTCGGCAAAACTATCATCTTCCTTTTTGCGCTGCTGCCAGCTCTCCAGGGTCGAGGTTACCAGATCAGAAAGCCGGTGGTAGCTTACTCCTTCTTCCTCCCAGCGGATCCGGACATGGCTTTCTTTATCTACCTCTGCCAGAAAAATTGAAATAATGATATTGGCCAGATAAAAATATCTTTTACGCTTTAAACCCGAATATTTACTTTTCATTTGAGTATAGGAGTTGGCAAAACTTGAACCCCTGGCCTTTGAGATCAGATGGACATTTCTGGCTGTAGCAAAAACCTTGAGTCCAGCTTCAGCTGCCATGGTGTTTACAATATTATGAACTTCACTGTCACTGCGGTACTTTTCCGCCAGCGGTTCAGAAGCCGAAATTATCTGCTCATCTAGTAGTTTAAAAAACAAAGCTGCTCCCTTTTCTAACTGTTCCTGATTAAAAGCCATTTTATTCTTCCTCCAGATATATTTTATAGGGTGAAATGATAAACTGATCTAAAAGATTCAATTTTTCTGTGCCTGCATTTAGTTCTGCTTTAACTCTTTTCCCTGCCAGTTCAGCAAATTCTTCATTTTTCTCTGTCAGGCGTTTAAATAAGAGCAGGCGTTCATCTAAACCCGGGTATTCCTCAACCAGTCTTAATTTAATCTCAGTGATAATGAACATCATAAATAATTCCAGATTGATTTCCTGACTCAGCCAGCGTTCTTTTTCCGCAGGGGGCAGCTGATTAAGCTGATTTAAATTAAACTCTCCCTCTTCTTTTAACTCCCTAAAAACATCCTGCCAGAGATCTAAAATCAGCTCCCAGTCAAATTCCCGTTTGGGTGCTGCTTCTACCTCAAATTCTTCCAGCTCTGCTTCAGATTCTTCTAAATAACTGTAGAGCTGCTGTTCTGACCAGGCCCAATCTAAAGGAAAGATAAAGTCCTGAGCCGGAGAAAATAAGGGATTTAGCATTTCTTCCAGAAGCTCCATCCGGGGCAGCCCCTCCTGTAAGATGGTATTCTGCCAGAAATCTTTTTTGAAACTGAGCCGGGAAGTCTTCCAGAAAATATCGGGATTATCTCTGCGAATCTGCAGTTCTAAAGAAAGATTGGATATTGTAAGCTCAGCCAGCCTGTCGTGTAAAGATCGGGCCCGTTCCAGCTCTTCAAAAAGGAGCTCTCCTTCTTTTCGATTTACATTCTCAAAAGTATCCAGCCTGTCCCGCCAGACAAAAATATCATTAAAAACTTTTTTCTCGTCTTTAAACTGTTCTCTAACTTCAGCTTCTGTTCGCCGTTTACGCTCCTTATAGGCCGAAAATATGAGCCCCGGATTGCGCAAAATATCCTCCCGCCAGTCTTTTTCTTTTTTAATTAAATTGCGGACCCGGGCAATTAAGTTGCTGACACTACTTTTGGCTTCGGTAAAGTTACCATTTTTAATCAGCTGCAGGGTATAAAACTGCTCTAAATCAAAACCAAATTCCTCTAAAATTTCTCTGGTGATAAAAATAATCTCCTGAGCAGTTTCGGAGATCATATAGACTGTGCTCCCACCTTCCTGCCAGTTAGAGGCCTCACGGTCGGGTATTAAATACCGGTATTTAAATTCTCTGATCTCCCCGGCTTTTTCATCATAAATCCGGGCAGTAAAGTAAGACTGCTGTTTTGGATCTCCAGAGTAGAGAACTCCATCCACCAGTCTTTCAATTTCTTCTAAATTAAGCGGCAGCTGCATCTCTTTGACAATTGAGGTAGTCATTGAAATTAGATCACGTCTCTGCCGCTGACTGTTATTATTAATTTCCCGCTTAAAAACTTTAAGCAGCAGATAAAGTGCAATCTGATGGGAGTAGTCATTTAAAGCTCCCACATCCATCCCCTGCCCCAGCTGTGAAATCGCAGTTGTCTTTTTTAAACGCTCATGTAAACCTGTATTGGCTCTATCCATAAAAATCCTCTCCAGAATAATAATCTTTCATTAATATTTATTCTATTTTGACTGACTTCTTCCTGCTTTTTAAGCAAAATTATTGCAAAAACAGCTCTCAATTAAGAAAGCTGCTTCTAAAACTTAGATATTCTTATTTACATATTTAATATAATCCAGATAATATTTAACTAACTTATCAAGATTTTGATAAACCACTTTATCATTTACTTTCTCATATTCATGGACCAGGCGGTTTCTAATACCTGTGCTTGGAGCAATATCTCTGGCAAATTCTTCTGGTAAAATCTCCAGTTCAACTAATTCAAGAAATGAAGAATAATAATCCTGGGCTGGATAGTGATCTGATCTTTTTATCAAAACATTATTAACATCCAGAGCTAAATCAATAATTAGCTGAATTAAACGCTCAATCGCATATCGCTTAAGTTGATCATTCTTATATTCCTTATATGTTTCAGGTTTAAATTCTTCTAATTCACTAATGTATTCTTCCATTTTAATTAGTTTATTTACTATTATTTCGCTCATTAATTCCTCACCTCAAGCTTTTTTTTCAGAGTTTTTCTGCGATCATCGCGAAGAAACTTTGTATCTGCATAGATAGCAGCAGCATAAATACTGAACTCTTCAAATTTCTTTTGAGAACCATATAATAATCTACCCTTTTTGGCAATCTCTACTTTTAAGACTGGTTCAGCTTTGCTTAAGTTAACTAAATCAATGTCACCACGCTGATAAAACTTAGATAATTCGTTTAAAAGTTTCATTTCCTGCTGCTGTTCTAAATTATCTGAGCTTTTAAAAGCCAAATCCAGGTCACTTCCCGGCTTATTTATGTTTTCAGCATAGGAACCAAAGACAACAAACAATTCAATATTATATTTTTCAATAATAGCTGCTGGCACTTCTAAATCCATAGCATCACCCCATTTATTAAATTATACATCATTTAAAGTAATTTAAAAAGAAAAACAGCTCTCAATTAAGAAAGCTGCTTGTTTTTAATTATAAATTATTGATTTTTTCCCAGGCTTCTTTTTGAACTGGAATTCCTTTTTTGAGATTTTCTTTTCTCCGCAGATAGGTTCCTTCGCCCGGATAAGTTGGTTTTTTTTCGGGATCAACTCTCTCTGCCGAATGAACCGACTCAACAGTCTGTTCGATTGTCTCCTCATTTATTTTATTCTCCATATCAAAGACCAGAAAAAGCTGAGAAACAGCATGTTCTTTTTCTTTTTTACCAATTAAAAAAGTATTTAAGCCTCCGGAAAGTAGGGCAGAAAATAGATCAAGCATCATTGAGAGGCCGGAACCCTTCCAGTAACCGGCAGGCAGGGGCCGCATTGTCTCCAGAATTTCGCCCGGATCAGTGGTCAATTCTCCTTCTTGATTATAACCACCGGGATAAGGCAGCTCTTTATTTTTCATTTCATATTCGCCCAGAGTTCCATAGGCATACTGAGAAACCGCCATGTCTAAAACAATATGTTTTTCCTGGCGCGGAATTGCCATCACCAGTGGATTATTCCCCAGTTTTGACTCCTTAGCTCCCCAGGGTGGTAAATTTGGCAGGGTATTGGTAAAACAGATTGCACCACAGCCTGCCTCTGCTGCCTGCCAGCCGTAGGTGCCGCCCCGCATCCAGTGATTTGTGTTGCGCAGAGCCATTACTGCTACACCCTCTTTTTTTGCTTTAGCAATTGCTTTTTCCATTATCTGGTGGGCATTTAAAGCTCCTGGACCCAGATTGCCATCATAAATTTCAAGATTACCGTTGCTCTCAACTTTTTCCGGCTCTGCTTCGATATCGACATAGCCCTCATCAATCATCATTATAAACTCGGGAAACCTGTTAATCCCATGTGACTGAAAACCGTCCAGACTGCTGTCTGCAAAGATTTTAGCAGCAAGTTCCGCTTTTGCTTCTGTAAAACCTCTGTCCAGCAGAACTTCTAAAAATTTATCATATAATTTTTGATATTGAATTCTCATTTTGAAGCCTCCCTTACCTGAGCTTTTATAGATATTTTCCTTCAATCATTTTAAGCTCAGATTTCAGTTTTTCAATTTCGCGCTCCTTTAACTTTCCTATCGGTTCCCGGCTGTAAACTGGCTTAA
Organism: Halanaerobium saccharolyticum; assembly: GCF_003259895.1. Lineage (GTDB taxonomy): Bacteria > Bacillota > Halanaerobiia > Halanaerobiales > Halanaerobiaceae > Halanaerobium > Halanaerobium saccharolyticum_A. The sequence continues at coordinate 286,216 of NZ_QLME01000001.1, forward strand.
AACCTCTAAACTCCACAGCTTTCTTATAATAAGCCAGATTACTGCCGCCTTTTAAGACCCTGCCAATTATAGTGGTAGCTTCCTGCATTTTACGGGCTGTTTTTAAGTCTCCTTCCTGCAGTGCCTGATAAAGTTTAACAAAAATCTCGGGGTAAACATTAGAATGCCCGGAAACTACAGCCTTAGCTCCATACAAAAAGGCTGGGTAGGCCAGTAAATCATTACCCATTATAATATCGAAATCATCCTGACTCTGATCGATTAAGGAATATAATCGCTCCAGATCTCCCATGCTGTTTTTGATTCCAATAATATTTTTTGTCTGACTCAGTGCTGCCACAGAATCTGGCAGCAGATCATTGGTCGTATAAGATGGTAAATTATAGAGATACAAATTCAATTCCGGAGCTGCCATCTCAGCAAGCTTCTGATAGTAATCTACCATCTGCTGCTGAGAAAAATGATAATAAAATGGAGTTACCGCTCCCAGGCCGGCAATATCTATGTTTTTAGCAAAGTCAATCATCTGCTCTGCATCATCCATTCTTAAATCTCCAACATGCATAAAAACTGGAATCCGGCCGGCAGTATGCTCAACAACAGTCCGGGCCACCGCTTTTCTCTCTTCTAAATCCATTAAAAATACTTCTGCAGCTGTTCCCAGTATGTAAAGTGAATCAACTCCGCTTTCAATTAAAAAGTCAAGATGTTCTTTTAGAAATTCAAAATCAATCTCTCCATTTTTTTTAAACGGTGTCATTAAAGCTGGTACAATTCCTTTTAGTCTCTTCATTTTAACACTTCCTTCTGAAATTTTTAGTTGAAAATGTTCTCTAATATAATGTAATTTATTCACTTTAAGCTCATTATAACATAAAAAGGAAGGAGATATGAACACCTCCCCTTCCTTTCGTTAAATATGCTTATATTTCAAATTATTTTAAGTCTTAACTGGACAGCCAGCCTCCATCAACCGGAACAATACTTCCATGTACATAATCAGAAGCTTTAGAAGCTAAGAAAATAGCTGCCCCTTTTAAATCATCATTCTGGCCCCAGCGTCCGGCCGGAATCCTGCTTAAAATACCGGCATTTCTTTCTTCATCTTCCCGCAGGGGAGCGGTATTATTGGTGGCTATATAACCGGGAGCAATGGCATTTACATTAATCCCTTTTGCCGCCAGTTCATTACAGAACGATTTTGTAATTCCTGCTACCGCATGCTTGCTGGCAGTATAGGATGGAACAAATTTACCACCCTGGTAGGATAACATAGAAGCTGTATTAATTACCTTACCTTTAATTTCATTTTCTACAAAATAATTTGCTGTTTTTTGAGTCAGTAAAAATAGATTTCTTAAATTAACTGTCATTACAGCATCCCAGTCGGCAGCCGAAAATTCTAGGATAGGATCGCGTCTAATTATACCAGCATTGTTAACCAGGATATCAATTCTGCCGTATTCAGCTAGAGCTGCTTCTATTATTTTATCTAAATTCTTTTCTTCCATTAAATCGGCCTGAATTCCCAGAAACTTCTGACCGGTTTTGCTTTCTACAGCTTTTTTTATCTCACTTAAATCACTGCGGGCAACTCCAGCTATATCAGCACCTGCTTCTGCCAGACCTTCGGCAACTGCATAGCCAATCCCCTTTTTACTAGAGCAGCCGGTAACAATAGCTACTTTACCTTCTAAATTAAATAAATCCATAATATCTCTCCCTTTAGATTTTTTGAGTTTCTTGAATATAAGTAATGTTTAGAATTACCAGGACTCAGGAAATATTTAAAGCCAGAATAATTTTTTTACTTTAAAACATCCATCGGCACATGGTCCATATCAGTAAAGGTCTGGTTCTCTCCAGCCATTCCCCAGATAAAGGTGTAATTTTTGGTACCTACACCGGAATGAATCGAATAGCTGGGACTAATTACGGCTTCTTTATTTCTGACCACAATATGTCTGGTTTCATCTGGTTCCCCAAACAAATGGAATAGTACATTATCAGCTTCAATATCAAAATAAAAATAAACTTCCATCCTGCGGTCATGAGTATGGCAGGGCATTGTATTCCAATTATTATTTTCTTTTATTTTGGTCATCCCCATTACTAACTGACAGCTCTGAACTCCTTCGGGATGAATATATTTATAGAGATCTCTTAAATTACATTTTTCTGCTTCTCCTAAATGCTCTGCCTGAATATCGCTTAAAGCTATTTTCTTATCTGGATATTTTTTGTGAGCCGGAGTACTGTTAAAATAAAAATTAGCTGCCTTTTCCCCGTTTTCACTTGTAAAAGAAATTTCTTTACTTCCCTTACCTAAATATAGACCTTCTCCAGATTCAAGGCTGTATTTTTCTCCATCAACTATCACCTGACCTGTGCCGCCAATATTAATTATACCCATTTCTCTTCTTTCCAAAAAGTAATTAGCTCCAATCTCTTTATCAAGCTCGATCTTAAGTTCTTTAGTTTTAGGAACTGCAGAGCCAACTACTATTCTATCAATATGGCTGTAAACAAGTTTAATCTCATCTTCCTTAAAAAGGTCATCGACTAAAAAATCATTTCTGAGTTCAGCTGTGGTCATTCTCTTAAAGTTTCTTGCATGTACCGGATATCTAACGTCCATAATATTCCTCCTATTATTTTTTGAGATTTAATTAAACAAATTTGGTAAAAAAGTTGTTAATGCTGGGATAAAGGTAACTAAAAGCACTACTAAAATCATACCCGGCCATAAGATCATGGTTGATTTAGCCGTTTTTTCCATTGTAGTTTTACCTACAGAACAGCCGACAAACAATCCTGTTCCAACCGGAGGTGTGGTTAAACCGATTCCTAAATTAAGTAATAGAACCACAGCAAAGGTTATAGAACTCATTCCCAGAGACTGGACCACAGGTAATAAAACAGGGGTCACAATAACTATTAGAGGTGCAACATCCATTACCATTCCCAGTAGAATAAGCAGAATGTTAATTAATAGAAAAATAATTATTCTATTTGTAGTCAGTGATAAAAAGAAATTGGTTACCAGAGCCGGCACCTGCAGGTAGGTAATGATCCAGCCAAATGCAGAAGCAGCACCAATCAGAAATAAAACAGTACAGATAGTTTTTACACTTTCTACTACTATTGGGAATAGATCTTTAAAAGTAATTTCTTTATAAATGAAAATTCCTAAAAATGCAGCATATAAAACCGCAATCGCTGAGGCCTCAGTTGCAGTAAAAATACCAAAAGCAATTCCCCCCACAATTATGACAGCGGCCAATAAACTTAGCAAACCATCTTTGGTTATCTGTATAGATTCCTTAAATGACGGTCTTTTTTCACGCGGATAATCTCTTTTGATTGCAATAAAATAACTGGTGATCATCAGGGATAAACCCACCATAATCCCCGGAATATAACCAGCCAAAAATAAATCTGCGATCGAAACTCCCCCTGCTGCCATTGCAAAAATTATCATATTATGGCTGGGCGGAATAATAATGCCCTGAGTTGAAGAGGCAACAGTAATCGCAGTAGCAAATTCGCGATCATAACCTTTTTCTACCATCATGGGAATCATAATTGGTCCGGTGGAAGAAATATCTGCAATTGCAGATCCAGAAACTCCACCAAAAAACATTGACTGCACACAATTTACCATAGCCAGTCCACCTTTAAACGGTCCAACTAAAATATAAGCAAAATCAACTATTCTTTTTGCTATTCCCCCTTTAGCCATTATTGAACCGGCCAGGACAAACAGGGGAATTGCTATCAAAGGAACAGATTGAACTCCTCGTGCAATTCTCTGGGCTACGATTAAGGGGGGAATCCCCATAGCTATGGCTGTTAACAAAGAGGATGTTGCCAGACAAAAAGCTATAGGAAGACCAATTACCAGAAAAAATGAGAATGTAGAAACTAAAACCCAGATTGGTTCCATAAATTACTACCTCCTATTTTTCATTTAAAATAATAAAGTCTAATTCGATTTATTAATTTTATAATAGCAAATAAAGCCATCAGGACTGCTGTCACAGGTATAATTGCATATGTAAAACCTATTGGAATTCTGAGAGCAGACAGAGTTCCCCCAGTATTGAGTGTCATAGTTAATCCATAGTTAAAAAATAGAATAGAGAAAATAGCAATAATCAAATCACTTAATACTCTAACCCAGATTGTTATTCCTGCAGGCAAACTCTCTACTACAAAATTCAAGCCAATATGACGATTATCCCAGACAGCTCCACTTGCTCCCAAAAAGACTATCAACATCATCATAATAACCGATAATTCCTGCAGCCAAAACACTCCTGTGTTTAAAACATATCTAAAAAATATCTGACAGCTAATCACAGTTGTTAATAAAATTATCATTACCGAAGTAAAATAAGTAAGATATCTTTCAATTTTATCTATCACTAAAACTAATCTATCCATTTTAATAATCCTTTCCTTTGAGTAATACGGCTATGATCCTCCCAGATCATAACCGTATTAATATTAAGATTATTATTAATAATTTACAATTGACTCTATTAACTCTTCTCCATTAGGAATCTGCTGGCCGTATTTCTCATAAATCGGAGTTACAACTTCCTGGAAATCCTCAATATTATCTACTTCATTAAAGATCATGCCTTCTTCTTTTAATTCTTTTTTAGCCTGACCTACATAATCTCCCCAGATACTTGACTGATAAATTGCAGTTGCTTCTGCAGCATCCATTATTGCCTCTTTTGTTTCTTCATCTAAGTCTGCAAAGAGATCATTTCTCATAATTAAAATATCAGGTATGGAAACATGACGGGTATAAGAATAATATTCAGCTACTTCCTGCATATTAAAGGTAATAACTGTAGGCTCATTATTTTCCCAGCCGTCAATTACTCCCTGCTGTAAAGCTACATAAACTTCGCCCTGACCCATTGGAACTGCTGTTGCTCCAAAAGCATTTATGGTTTCAATTAAAGGCTGACTTCCCATAACTCTAATCTGTAAACCTTCTAAATCTTCGGGCTTTCTAATCGGACGAACAGCATTGGTAACACTTCTAAATCCAGCGTCGAAGAAACTTAAGCCTTTAAATCCTTCTGCTTCTAAATCAGTCATTAATTCTTCCCCAATCGGACCTCTTAATACTGCATGCTGATGTTCAATATCTCTAAATATAAATGGCAAACTTAAAACCTGCAGGCTTTCGGAAAATTGTCCCAGAGGAGCAGAAGAAACCTTAGCCATATCAACTGTTCCCAGCTGTAATCCTTCTATATAATCCTGTTCTTCTCCCAGCTGGCCACCGGCAAAAATGGTAATTTCTACTTCGCCATCTGTATTCTAATTTACTCTTTTTGCAAAAAATTCTAAAGAACTATGAACTGGATGAGATTCTGGTAAAACTGATGCTAGAGACCACTCATAAGTTGCAGCAAAAGTCATCACAGTGTTGGCCATTAATAGGACAAAAACAAAAATGCTGATCAAAAATAATTTCTTAAATTTCATTTTATTCCTCCTAGGTTTTATTATTCTAATTAGTTTAATCTTAGTGCCTTTTAAATCCTGATCTCTCACCCTCCTTTCTCTAATCTTATTAGTTCCTATCTCAACTATATGTCAGGCCCTGAAGATAAGGGCAGATACCCGGTGCTCATTTTAGGTAATTGTAAAAATGAGAAAATATTTGTATATAAAATAATTTTCTGAAAATTTACAGGTTAAATAATTCTCTTCTGTATTTCATTTATCATAATAATTTTACCGAACAGAATTACATTTTTCATATATATGAAAAACTTTTCAATAAGCTGGCTAAAAAAATTTGTTTTTTTTTTAAGATAATTGATAGCCAAGTTTAAAAGAAATATTTAAGGCCTCATGATGGATCGTGTTAACTAAATTATCCCTATTCTTTTTAACCCTTTCAGTATCACCGGTTATTCCCAGGGCAGCAACCACATTCTTTTCTGCATTATAAACAGGAACCGCCAGACAGGTTGTCCCCAGAAAAACTTCTTCTCGGTCAACAGCATAACCATTATTCCTGATATCTTCTAATTCAGCTTCTAGTTGATCTCGCTCAGTTATTGTATTTAAGTTAAATGGCTTTAATTTAATATTATCTAACAATTTTTTTCTTTTCGCTTCCGGCTGAAAGGCAAGCAATACTTTACCGGCTGCTGGAGCATATAACGGAAGACTTAAGCCCACAGTTCCCCTTGTTTTTTTATTATTAGGGGTTTCTATTATTTCCAGAAAATATAAATTTTCTTCAAAGATAATTCCTAACTGAGAAGTCTCACCGGTTTCTCTGGTAAGTTCCCGCATGTACTGCATAGAAATATCTCTTAAATCACGAATGTACTTAACATTATTACCCAGTTTAAATAATTTAAAGCCAAGGCTGTATCTTTTTGTTGACTCATCTCTTTCAATCAACTGATAATCCTCTAATGTTTTTAAAATCTTATGGGAAGTTCCATTTGGAATTTTAAGATCTTTAGCAATATCAGACATATTCTTTTTCTCTTTTGTCTCTGCTAAATATTCAAGGACCTTAATTGATCTTTCAAGTGTAGATTCTTTGCTCTTAGCATTGTTTGGAATTAAAATCACCTCATTTTGAAATACTTTTCATATATATAAAATGTTTTTCAGCAAATTAATTATGACCCGCAGCATTAAATTTGTCAAGAAGTTTTTTGAATATTTTAATTTCATGCTGAAGTTCAATCATTTTAGGCTTTATATGGCTGGATACAGGAATTATAACGAAATTTGATTAATCTTAAAAGAAAAACAGCTCTCAATTAAGAAAGCTGCTCTTAAATTTCTTATTTTATTTTAAAAAAATATTCTCTAATAATTATTACAGTTTCCTGGTCGAATTCCTGACTATCAGTTCTGTATCAATTATTTCGGGCTCGACCTTCTCTTCCTGATTATTAATCAGCTCGATAACCATATTAGCTGCTTCTATCCCCATCTCTTCCTTTTTCTGACAGACTGTAGTCAGTGCTGGGTTTAAATACTGGCTAATTTCAATGTCGTCAAAACCAACAATAGAAAAATCGTCCGGCACTTTGAGACCAGCTTCTTTGATCGCCTGCATTGCTCCAACTGCTATTTCATCACCCTGACAGAAAATTGCTGTTGGTTTATCTTCTAATCGCAAAATTTCTTTCATCGCCTGATAGCCACCATCCACACTAAACCGACCCTGAATTACCCATTCATCTCTGATTTCTAAGTTCTGAGCTTTCATTTCAGCTTTATAACCGGCCAGTCTTTTTTGAGTTGGAACAGTTATTTCTTCACCCTCAATAGTAGCAATCTTTTGATGTCCCAGTTCTGTCAGATGCCTGACAGCTTTGCGAGCACCTTCTTCGTTATCCGAAATAATATAAGAGGCGCGCTCAGCAGACATATCAAGATCAATAAAAACTGAAGGAATTTTCGCATTCAAAAGTTCCGCTAATTTAGGATCGTCTTTGGGCATCCCCATTAAAATAGCCCCATCAACATTACGGAACTGACACTTTTCTAAATAACTAAACTGATCCTCCCAGTTAGCAGAAAATAAGATCATATCATAATTATTTTCCAGCAGCTTTTCTTCCAACCCCGATATAATACCTCTAAAAAACGGATGCTTAACTCCACTATCCTGGTGATCCTTAAAAAAGAGACCGACCAGAAAAGATTTATTTGTTCTTAAAGATTGTGCATTGGCATTTGGTCGATAGTTATTTTCTTCAATAATTTTTAAAACCTTTGCCTTTGTGACTTCCCCAATATCGTCATAACCATTCATTACCTTGGAGACAGTTGCTACTGAAACCCCTGCCTTTCTGGCAATATCCTTAATTGTCAGCATTCAAATCAACCCTTTTTTTTATTACATATATTTCCCCTATTATTATCCTGTCTTCTATTTTATCATTAATTTACTGCTACTTACAAGCATTTTGACTTTTTTGTCGAAAAACAAACTAAATTGATTTAGTAAATTCTTAAGCTATAATCAATTATGAAGATTTAATTTCCAATTCTTTAAAGTGATTTCGATAAAAACCCCGGTCTCGGCTCAATAGTAGATCTGCATTTTCTACTGCATGAGCTGCTATAATAAAATCTGCCATTATATGCTGTCTGGAAGTTATTTTACTGCCGCAATCTGAACAATAAAAAGTGTTTTTTGAACCACACTTACTGCATTCTAATTGACTATCTCGATTTTGATTATATTCTTTCCAGGCAGCCGCGGCAAACTGCAGTCCTTTTTTACCAATAGATTTAAGCTGTATATTTGAATCTTTCAGAAAACTATCCAATAAAGCTGGATTGTTAAAGTGAGCAGCAAGTTCTGCATAAACTATTTGAGAAATAATTAAATTCTGTGAACTGTAGTTTAAAATTAATTTTAGGGAACTGTCTTTATAGTCGGGATCAGCTAATAAAATATCAAATAGAATGTTTGTATCAACCGCAATCTGCATTACCCCTCAACTCCTCAACTAATTGATCACTTCTCTTATTCTCATTTAAAATTCCTACATAGTTTTTGATTTTATTCTGATCAACTTTTTTTTCAAAATAATAGCCCTGTTTACTCTCTTTAATTATTAACTGATCACCTTTATTCAAATTCAGTTTTTCCCGTAATTTTTTGGGGATTGTAATCTGGCCTTTGGAAGAGATTTTAACCTGATACATAAGCTCACCCTCTTATTTTTGAGTAAGAATAATATTCCTTACTTTTATTATACTACTATTTGAGTAAAAAATGCAATAAAAAATCGGCAGCAACCAGGATTAAACTTAACTGATCTGCTGCCGATTTGAATAAAACTATTTATTTATAAACTTCAATTCTCTCTGCTAAGGGTTCAAATTCCTTTTCGTCTGGCTCTTCTACCGGGTTGCCAAATGGCATTTGAGCCACAAGGCGCCACTCTTCCGACACCTCCCATTCAGCCTTCACATCTTCAACTATTAATTCTGTATAATGCTGAAGAGATGCACCAAGTCCTTCTGTCTCCAGCATTGTCCAGACATTATACTGCAGCATTCCACTGGAGTGCTGGGACCACTTCGGAAAATTTTCGCTGTAGAGGGGAAAACGCTGCTGCAGATCTTCCACTATTTCCATATCTTCAAAAAAGAGAACCGTCCCATAACCGCTCCGGAATCCATCAATTTTATCTTTAGTTGAGTCAAAATCTTCTTCCGGCACCACAGGGCGTAAATTGGATTCAACTATATTCCAGAACTTATTATGCTCCTCATCAAATAGAAGAATCACCCGTCCTGTCTGAGAATTAAAAGAAGTCGGTGTGTATTTAAGCGCATGTTCAACAACTTCTTCGACCTTTTTTTCCGGTACTATCTTTTTGTCATTTATATTATAATAGCTTCTTCTTTCTTTTGTTGCCTGATAAATATCTTTTGCCATTTTTAAAACCTCCATTTATTATTTAAGTTTTTATGTAAAAACCCCGGCTTTTAGGGCCAGGGCTTTTGAGAATATATTGGAAATCTATTTGCTTAAATTCAATTTAACATTGCAATTTAAGTTAGCTTTCTTTATTAATCTTAAACTGAGTTTTTGACACTAAAATTTATTATTTAGTAGATTTAATTCCTTTAGCAACTCTGGCTACTCTTTTGGCAAGTCTGCCTGCCATTTTCAGGTCGCCCTCTGTTGGCTGCATACTGCCATCACTGCCGGCAACTGTAGATGGACCATATGGTGAACCACCATGGAAATCATCTGCACTTAATTCCGGGTTCTGTCCATAAGTTGAACCTACAAAGATCATGCCAAAGTGAATAAGTGGTATCATGGAGCTTAAAATAGTACTTTCCTGACCACCATGAAGTGTATTAGAACTGCTCATAATACCGGTTGCTTTATCTTCCAACTTACCTTCTGCCCAGAGTCCACCAGCAGTATCAATAAACTGCTTAACCTGAGCCGGCATATTACCAAATCTAGTTGGAATACCCCAGACAATACCATCTGCCCATTCCAGATCTGCTAAAGTAACTTCTGCTACATCTGATTGAACTTCCTGTGCCTGAAGATAAGGATCCTGACCGGACATTGCCTTTTTAGCTGCTTCCAGTTCCGGAATTTTGCGCAGCTTTACTTGATAATCATTGTTTTCTGCTGCAGCATCTCGAGCTGCCTTTGCCATCTGATACATGTGTCCATAAGAACTGTAATATGTGATTAATAATTTAGTCATTAATAATACCTCCCCAAAAATATCTTGCTTAATTTTAAGTAAAATGATTCATTTTCATTGGTTCCAGATTCGATTCATTAGTTCCATATCCGAGCTTTTTACTCCGGATTCAGCTCAAAAAAATTTATATTAATTATCCCCATTTAACCGGGGATAATAAATTAACTATTTATCCTTCCGGGTATTAATTCCCAAAAGTTTGTACAGCATGCAGTTACCTGACAATCCCGTGTAGAGAGGGATGATTCCCAAAATACCAAAATATCTGGCGTTTCCTTCGACAAAGAAAAACATCGACAGCAGAACAATACCGATTATTATCCTGATCCACTTATCAGTTTGACCAACGTTTTTCATTATTTTTCCCCCTTCATTTTTAGATTCAAATTTCGAAATTTTAATAGTTATTTTTATTTACTAATTATAAATTAACATCTAAGCTGAAAACTTTCTGTATCATTGATTACATATTAAGAATTAAATTGAGTGCAATTCGATTTATTTAAACCAATGGTTATTAATTTTTATCAGAAAGTTTCTGCCAGCTGCAGAATTTAGCTTCCAGCAGATCAATTCCTTTAAATAAGAAATAACCAAGCAGGCTGACTGCAATTATACCGCTGTACATTTTTAGGTAATTAACCATCGACCAGCTGTTCATTATATAATAGCCAATTCCATATCTAACTGCAAAATTTTCCGCAAAAAATAAGACCGCAATACTGGTTCCAATAGTGATTCTTAAAGCTGTAAGTATCCCCGGAAAAACAGCCGGAAGCACCAGATGTTGATAAATATCAAGTCTGTCCATTCCCAGGGAGCGGGCAGAAGCAAAATATTTGCTGTCAATACTGCGCACTCCATCTCGAGTGGTAACTATTATCTGAAAAATCACTATTACAATCAGCAAAATTATTTTGGAGAGATCTCCCAGCCCAAACAAAAGCATAAAGACCGGCAGAAAAGCAATTTTGGGAATTGGATACAAAAGATAAATTAGAGGAGCCAGATATCTATCAATTTTAGGATGCATCCCTGTCAGCAGACCAATGCTGACACCAAAAATCAGTGACACCAATACCGCAGCTGTAATCCGATAAAAACTCATTAGGAGATGAGGCAGGATTTCGCTGCTGAAATTTGCAGAAAAGACTTTAATAACTGCTGTCGGAGAGCTGATAATTGCTGAATCAATGCTAAAATAAAGTAAATACCAGACAGCCACAATTAACAGCAGTGCATATAAGCTGTCAAATTTCTGTTTTTTCATCTTTATCCTCTCCTTCAGCCTCTAAAGACATTAAATTCCTCAGCTTTTTCTGCAGCTCAAAAAATTCTTCTTTTTCCCGCAGAGCTTTTTCTCCAAAATGAGGGTTTTCCAGGACTGCTGCAATTTTCCCTTTTTTGATTACTGCAATTTTGTGGCCTAAAAAAGCAGCTTCTGCAATATCATGGGTTACCAGCACATAAGTAAAGTTTTCCCGGGCGTGAATTTCCAGAATCAAATTCTGCATTTCTTCTCTGGTCAGGGCGTCCAGAGCAGAAAAAGGTTCATCCATTAATAATAAGTCCGGAGCCAGAACAAGGGAGCGGCCGACAGCTACCCGCTGCTTCTGGCCGCCGCTTAATTCTGCCGGATATTTATCTTTAAGCTCAGATATTTTAAGCCGCTTCAAAGCTGAATTAACCTTTTCTTTGATTTCCCCACCGGCAGCTCCTCTAATTTTGAGGCCTAGAGCCAGATTATTATAAACAGTTTTCCAGGGGAAAAGTCCATAATCCTGGAGAATAACCCCACTTCTATCTCGAATTCCGGTTAAAAGCTGAGAGTTAATTTTAATTGTTCCCTGATCCGCCTGTTCAAGTCCTGCCAGCAGATAAAGCAGTGTAGTCTTACCACAGCCGGAAGGACCGATTACGGCAAGACTCTCTCCTTTTTTTACCTCTAAATTTATATTTTTTAAAACCTTTTCTTTTTGATAAGCAAAATCTAATTCTTTTACCTCAATCATTGACTGCTGTACTTCCCTTCTATAACCTGATTATAATCGATGTCAATCTGACTGCCATCGGTTTTTTCTATCCACTCGATAACTCGATTTAAATATGCTTCGGTCGGGACTCTGCTTAAGTGGTATTCCGGCATTGCAATTAAATCTTTGATCGCCATCGGTAAATCTAATTTATTAATTAAAATTTCTCTGGCTTCAGAATCATCCTGCTGAATTTCTTCAACCGCTCTATCATAGGCTCTGTGGAAGGCTGCAACTGCTTCATCTTTTTCTGTAAGTGTTTTTTCGGTAAAAATCATCGCTTCCGGCATAAAGTCATATTCATTTTTATATACTCTTTTTTCTAATCCAGCGAGTTCTGCTGTAGAAGCAAGGGGCTCAGGAATTACTGCCATCTCCAGCTGTCCGGATTTAACCATCTCCAGACGAGCGGGAATCGCAGGCACAAAAACTTTACTCAATTTATACTGCTCTCCCAGAAACTGCTCTGATAAAAAATTGGAGACACTAACTTCCATCATTCCGATCTTAACCTCTTCTTTTTCTTCAAAATCCTTACTGACTAAAATAGGAAAGCTGCCGTCAGTACTGGTAGTTATCTTAACCGGAAAACCGTTATTAACATTATTAACAAAAGCAATCAAATCAGTCATTGCTCCATCAAGTTTATTGGTCTGGAGAGCAGTCTGTCTGTTCACTGCATTTGTGTAAACACCAATCTGGATCTTCAGATTTTCTTCGGCAAAATATCCCTTTTCCTGGGCCAGCAAAATTGGGGCTGAATCTACAGCCGGCATAATTCCGATTTCCAGTGTCATATCAGATGCCGCGACACTCCCTGCTAAAAAGACAAGTGAAAATATTAACATTAGTAGTGATAAAAAGACTTTTTTCTCTTTCATTTTATAATTCCTCCTAAAATATTCTTACTAATTATAATCTTTATAGTTAATTATATAGCTTTTCACTCAACTTTTAAAGTAATATTTGATATATTTTAGGTACCAGGTACAAAAAAGCTTTTTTGTACCTGGTTAAAGTTATTTTTTTCACTATGTTCTGGTGCTGTAGTTTATTTTGCATTTTCCCCATAAATATGAAACAATGTATATGTTAAAAAAGTAACGAAAGGAAGTTTTGAATTGAAAAAAATTAGATTTTTAAAAGAAATTTGGAAGGCTTCACGTCCGCTTTCTTTAACTCTGGCCTTATATTCTACTACTCTGGGAATGGCTGTCGCCCACCTGGAAGGAACTTTGCTCAGCGGCGACTTAGGATTTGATCTAAAACTAATAATTTTGGTCACCCTGGCCGGTCTTTTTGTACAGACAGGTACCAATTTTATCAATGATTATTTTGAATGTGAGTATAAGAATCTCCATTTTAAAAAAGGAAAAAAATATTCTTTTCTCGGTAAAAAAAGAAAAGCTTTTGATATCCTGATTTTTCTGCTGGGAATGCTCTCTTTTCTAATTACAGCTTTACTAGGACTTTATATAATCTCAATCACCACCAGAAAATTAATTTTGGTTGGAGTTTTAGGCATTATCGGTGGTTATGCCTATACTGGAGAGCCAATTGTATATAAAAAGCGGGGATTAGGGACTCCCCTTTCTTTTCTGCTGATGGGACCATTAATGGTTATGGGAACCCATCTTGCTTTTAGCCAGCATTATTCCTGGCGACCGATAATCCTGGGTCTGCCGATCAGTCTTTTAATCCCGGTTTTAATGCTGAGCAATGAGCTGAGAGACTTTGAGCGGGATAAATCACTGGGCATCAAAACTTTAACTGTCCGGATCGGTTTTAAAAAAAGCAAAATGCTCTATCTATCTCTTTTGAGCAGTTCCTATCTTTTAACAATTCTTTTTGTTGGCTTAAATCTTTATCCAGCTGCCACACTTCTGTCACTGCTGACTCTGCCGCTTGCTGTTAAAGCTTATCAAAATGTGGCCAAAGCAGAGAAAAAAGGAGTTCCTGTAACCAATCAGCTTCATTTAACCTTTGGTCTAATCCAGCTGCTGGCATTGTTTCTCTTTTAGGTACCAGGTACAAAAAGGCCTTTTTGTACCTGGTTTAAAAGAAATATTTCACTATAACCTGGTACTTAAAAATTTACACTCTGATCTGATACTTTTCTTCCAGAAAATCTAAGATTGCTCTGGCTGAAGGTGGACAGCCTTTAACAAAGCTGTCAGCTCCACTGCAGCAGCTTCCGATTCCAATTCCGGAGATTTTCTCTCCCTGATAACCCTGACCGATTTTGATCTTTCCGGCAATTTTATCCAGCTGACCTGTTTTCTCTATTCTTTTTAAAGCATGGATCAGACTCCCATAGCAGGCTGAACAGGCATCTTTTACTTTAACTTTGGCTGCCAGCTTTTTAATTTTGCGGGAAGAATATTCAATTACTGCTGCTCGATCCTGATTTAGCTCAATTATCTCTGCCCCTGATAAATCTTTACTGCCTACTCCAATTTGAGCTGCTATTTCTATATACTCGACTTCTGCCGTGGAATAGCCCAGCAGTTCAGCTGCATAGCTGTCTACTAGAACAGGATCCTGAGCGGCAATAATTCTATTCATTTTAACCGGATTTCCACCTTCTTCAAAATCGAGGTCCCCGTAAATTCCATCTACAATAATCAAATCCTGTTTTAATAGCTTATTTAAATAGGCAATTGGCTGCTGCAGCCCCTGGCGGTGGAACTTCCTTTTTTCAGAATCGGAAATACAGCCTTTAAGATTTTTAAGGGCACAGGTGATATTGGTCTGACAGTGGCCCTTCAGGACCGGCAGATTGATTAAATAGTCAGCCTGAAGTGCTTTCTCAGCTATCTCAATTTCCAGCCCCTGATAGGACTTTTTGATAAAATTATCATTTTTTAAGTTATATAATGAAATCTCATAGTCCCGGGCCAGCTTCTGATAACCGCAAACCTCAAAAGCATTATTCGTGTCTGCTCCCACCCAGGAACCCTCAATAATCATTAAATTATTTAAACCCCTGGCCTGCAGATATTCAATCACTCCCTTTACAATTTCTGGATCAGTTGTAGCTCCTTTTTCTGATTTTGTAGCATTAACTAAATTTGGCTTTAGGGCAATCAGATCATCTGGCTGCAGCTCCGCTTCAATTTTTAGTTTCTGCAGCAGTTCTTTGACCATTACTTTACCCTGATCACCATAATTTATAAAAATTTGATTTTTTTCCATCAGAATCACCTTCTCATTTTTTTGCTACCGGGTACTTAGAAATTTTTTTCAAAATCATTTTCTAATAGGAACTCCAGATCTGTTTTTGAGTTTCGATTTTTTCCTTTTTCTGAAAAGATTCTTCGATCATTAAAGCTAAATATTGATCCTGAGAAGCTTCGGCTAATGAATAAAAACTGTCTCCTGTCTCTAAAAAATCTTTCATTTTGACTAAAGCTTCAGCTACAGCAATCTCATCATCGGAAAATCGTGCGGGAAGAAATGGATTTTGATAAAGCCACTCTTCACCACAGGTTATTCCCTTTAGATAAAAACCTTCCAGATTCTGATTAATTCCAGCTTCTACTCTTTTTAACTCTAATTCAATTGGAGTCTGATAGTCTTTTAAATATTTTAAAGTTGAATTTTTTATTTCACCTTCACTGCCTCTAATCAAAATCTCCTGGGATCTAATCCAGGACCGATGCTGATCCCGCTCAAAATCATAGACTCCCAATTTGCCATCAAAATCTAAAAATGCAAACTCATGCCTTTTGCTGACAATTTCCCTTTTCCCGGGCGCTCCAGAACGATCAGGTCCTTTTACTATCGGTTTTTCAAAACTTCTGGCTTCAATTTCTGCATTTTCAAATTCAATTCCCAGAGCCTTACGCAGCAGACTTACTGCATGATAGCCGTGGCTGATTGAAACTCGAGCATAATTAACTTCTCCCAGGCGTCCGGAATTAACAAGTTTAAAAATAGCCTGATGTAATGGCTGGAGATGATACTGTTCGGCAATCTGAATCGGATAATCTTCCCCCAGTTTTTTATTCAACTTAATCAGTTCTGACAAATTGGCTGCCGGTGGAGTCTCTGCTAAAATTGGAATCCCGGATTCTGCCAGCTGCAAAATCACTTCAGCAGCTGCCTCTTTACTGATAGAAAGCACTACAAAATCTGGCTTCTCATTTGCAAGTAGTTCTTCAGCTGATTGATAGGCCCTAAGTCCCCACTTATTTCTAATCTCTTCTCGTTTACTGGTTCTACTGCTGACAACACCTAAGACTTCAAACTGTTCTGGCAGGGCTCTGGCAATTCTCAAGAAAAATTCAGCCCGCCAGCCAATTCCGATAACTGCAAAATTTATTTTTGGTACCGGGTACTTAGAATTTTTTTCCATTATTATTTTCCTCCAGAAATTCTTCTAATAAAGCTAAACCTTTTTTTAACACCGGTTCACTGCCGGCAAAACCAATTCTTAAAAATCCTTCTCTACCAAAAGCAGTACCGGGTACTACCAGAACACCTTTTTCTTTAAATAATTTTTTGGCAAAGCTTTCAGAATCCAAATCCAGTCGGTATTTTAAAAAGGCAGTAGTCCCTCCATTTGGCTTAACATATTCAATTAATTCCTGACTCTGTACCCAGTCATCCAGAATCTGCAGCTGTTTTTTTACTTTGGCGAGGTTTCTCTTTATAATTTTATCCTTATTCTCCAGGGCAATTGTAGAAAGATAGTCAGATATCATACCATTAGAAATAGTTGTGTAATCCCTGTGCAGCTGACAGAGCTCAATTATCTCCTCCGGGCCAGCAATCCAGCCCATCCTCAGTCCGGCCAGCGAAAAGACTTTGGACATACTGCCCACACTGATTCCCTTTTCGTAAAGATCAGCTATTGAGGGAATTTCTGCTTCCAGATTAAAGCCCCGATATACCTCATCAGCCAGAATATAGGCATCAGCCGCTCTAGCTATTTCTACTATCTCTTCTAAGATCTCCCTCTTCATTACTACTCCAGAGGGATTATTAGGATTGTTGATTGCAATCAGCTTTGTTTTTTGATTGACCAGCGATTTTAATTTTTCTAAATCCGGCAAAAAGCCATCTTCATATTTTAAGTCCAGCTTTTTAACCTCAGCTCCAAAAGATTCAGGAATGGAATAAAGCTGCTGGTAAGTGGGAAAAACAGAAACAACTTCATCTCCAGCCTCGACCAGAGAGTATAACAGAAGAAAGTTGGCTCCAATTGCTCCATGTGATGGTAAAATATTTTCCGGCTTCACACTCTCATAGAGACTGCTAACTCCTGCTTTAAATTCTTTTGAACCTTTGATATCTCCATAGGTAAGCTGCAGCTTTTTAATTTCTTCCAGCCTGGCAGCCGGGTCATCACTAAAATTTAATAATTCTTCTACTGTCAGTGATTCGACACAGGTTTCTGCAATATTGTATTCAGCATCCATCTCATACTCGTTCATCCACTCTTCTACTTTAAATGGTGCTATTTTCATTTTTGGCCTCCAATTTTACTTATTTGTGAATTGTTTCTTTTGTACCAGGTACAAATAAGCTTATTTGTACCTGGTACCTAACGTTATTCTATCAGAAAAAATAGAAAAACTCTACCGGATTGCAATCCAGTAAAGTCTTTCTGATAAGGGAAGTACAATTTATATTTTTCTAGTTGAGTCTCTAATAACAAGCTTGGTAGGAAAGATGAAGAATTTTTCTTTAGGACTTAAAGTTTTTCCTGTTATTTTCTTCATCAGAATTTCAGCAGCCTTTTCTCCCATTTTACTTACGGGTATATTTACTGTAGTTAAAGATGGGTTATAAAAATTTGCCATCTTGATATTATCAATTCCTACAACTGATATCTCCTCTGGAACTTTAACATCTTTAGCAATTAAGGCCTGAATTACACCAATCGCCATCTCATCATTTAAACAGACTACAGCCTCTGGCTTCTCATCTCTGGCAGCTATTTTCTCGCCAGCTGCATAGCCACCTTCCATTTTTAAGTAATCATAATAAATATTTTTCTCTTTAATCTCTAAACCCTGGTTTTTTAAAGCACTTTTAACTCCACTTAATCTTTCTACACTCTGACCAATAAAACCCAAATTTTTATGTCCCAGAGAAATTAAATAGTCAGCAGCCTGATACGCTGCATGATAAATATCACTTTTTACAATTGGTATTAGATCGTGATTTAAACCATCACGATCAACATAAACTACTGGTATATTTTCTTTAACTAATTTAATTATCAAGTCATTATGTTCTGCCATTAAATCTCCAGCACAGGCAAAAATTGCACCATCAACCTGACCGGAGCGAAACATATTGATATATCTCAATTCTTCTTCACTCTGATAATCAGTACTGCATAAAATAACATTAAAGTCCTGACTGCGAACATAATCCTTAATTGACTGAGCCAGTTCTGCAAAAAAGGGATTAACTACCTCCGGAATTACCAGCCCAATAGTTTTAGTTGACTTTTTGACTAAAGCCCGGGCTCTCGCATTGGGTACATAGTTAAGTTCTTCTGCAATTTTTTTGATGCGATTTTTAGTATCCTTATTTACTTTATTGCTGCCATTTAGAGCAAGTGAGACTGTTGCTAAAGAAACACCTGCTTTTTTGGCAATATCATTTAAAGTTACAGCCATATAATCGCCCTCTTTTAAAACGTTTAAGTTCATTTTCATTCCATATCATTTCTTTGGTACCAGGTACAAAACAGCTGTTTTGTACCTGGTACTTATATATCAGATCTTAATAATCTATTCCTTTAAACTTAATCTGGAATTCAAACTCTTTTACTTTCAGCGCATATTTCTCTAAGGCTTTCGGTCCACAGGAAGTACTTCCCAGACCTCTATTTTGATGAATTAATTCCAGATAAATTTCATCTCTATAGGGAAGTTCACAGTCGTGATCTGCCAGTTCCAGATCTTTTTTGCTGTAACAGTGAGCAGTAAAATCAAATTTATTGGAATTATAGAATTCAATTCCGGCTCCAACTCTGTTTTTTAGCCGCAGCCATTTAGTCTCAGATCGATTGCCATTATCCTGAGGATAGACATAAGGTGTATGCAGTTCTCCTATATTTTTAGTAAAGAAATCAACATAAGCTGCTCTTTTACTATCCGGATATGATTCTCCCGGTCCTTTACCAAACCAGCTAAGCTGCTCTAAATCCTGACTTAACTCCAGTTCTAGAGCAATTCTTGGTAGTGAATGCTCTTTTTGATCTGCAAATCCACCGGCAGCTGTGACTTCAATTTCCCCATTATTGTAAATCTTATATTCAAGACTTGCTCTGATAATTAAATCCTTAGCTGCTGGAGCAAGTGTATATTTACTTTTAATTAGTATATAGCTGGATTTAACTTCTGCAACTTTAAGCAGTTCCAGCCGCTGTCTTAACTGATCAATACCTTCTTCTTTCCAGGCAGCTGTATAATTATAGGTGACTTCTGTATTATCATTGTCTATTGGCGCTCTCCAGAAACTAAGTTCAGGTCCTTTTTCGATAATTCTTTTGCCTCTATAATTATAATCACTGAGCTGACCACCGGCTTTATTAAAGTAAATCTTAAAATCACGGCCCTCAATTTTTAAATAGAGATCACTTTCCTGGATAGTTAACTCCTTATTTTGTGAATGATTTTCAGCTGGATGATAGAGACGGTCAAAAATAAATGGTAATTTGAACTGTCTAAATGTAATCTCATGTCCGGGTTCTGCCCAGTTTTTCTTATTTTTTAATTTAATCCTGAAATTAAGATAACTGTCAGCCGGTAGATTAGCTTCGATTTCTCTCCCTTTTTCTTCAATCAGAAGCTCCAGATTATCAAGTTGAAGGCCCCGGACTCCAAATTCTTTAACTTCTCCTGCTTTTAACTCAAAATCCAGACTGCCGCTTTCGATTACTCTGCCGGCAGTTTTAACTTCCCAGTTCAGCAGATAATCTGAGCTGTCTATAAAGTCAAATTGATTTTCTATTGTTACTTTAGCCTCTTTAAAATTAAAGTCTTTAATCTTAAATGGTGCCATCACATACTTATATTCTGTTAAACCGGGAGAAGGAGTACGGTCTGGAAATACAAGCCCATTAATATTAAAGTTTTTATCATGAGGCTCTTCTCCAAAGTCTCCACCATAGGTATAGCAGATCTTTCCCTCGGCGTTCTCAACTGCAATTCCCTGATCCAGCCAGTCCCAGATAAATCCTCCCTGAGCTGAAGGGTGCTCATAAAAAACATCCCAGTATTCTTTAAGTTCACCCGGACCATTACCCATTGCATGAGCGTATTCGCAGAGAATAACCGGCTTTTCCTGTTTTTTAGCAAGTTCTGCAGTCTGCTCGATTGTGGGATACATTGGTCCAATAATATCAACAACTTCCTGCTGGCGGTCACCCTCATAATGGATAGGACGAGTTGGATCAAGTCTGCGGGTCAGCTCCGTCATTTTGCGGTGATTGTCACCAAAACCTGATTCATTACCTAAAGACCAGATTATTATGGAAGGATGGTTTTTATAATGCTCGACCATTCTATCCATCCGATCCACAAAAGCAGCTGTCCACTCTCTGGAATCTGCCAGCTCATCCCAGCGGCCAACCGGTTCCATACCGTGACATTCTATGTCTGTTTCTGCCAGTACATAGAGTCCATACTTATCACAGAGCTCGTAAAAATAGGGGTGATTTGGATAATGGGCTGTCCGAACAGCATTGATATTATGCTGTTTCATCAGCAGTACATCTTTTTCCATCTGGGCTCTGCTGACAGTCCGTCCCAGCTCTGGATCAAAATCATGTCTGTTGACTCCTCTGATCATTACTGCCTCTCCATTAACCAGCAGCTGGGCATCTTTAATTTCAACGGTTCTAAAAGCAGCTTTCTGTCTGATCGTCTGTATTGTTTCTCCTTCTGGATCTAAAAGTTCAACCTCCAGCTGATAAAGATAAGGATTTTCTGCTGACCAGGGTCTTGGTTCTGCTATCTCTAACTCAGTTTTAAATTTTTTGAGCCTGGTCTTTTTTAAAGCCGGCAGCTCGAGTATCTTTTCGACTGCCTTAACTCCCTGATCATAAAGGCTAATTTTTATTTTACCTCCCTCTGGAATAAATTCCTGATAGGAAAGCACCTCAAAATCACAGTTAAGAATTCCAATTTCCTGGTTTCTTTTAAATTCACTTTCGATTTTAAAATCTTCAATCTGAAAAAAAGGCTGAGAATAGAGATAAACATCCCGGAAAATTCCGCTCAACCACCACATATCCTGATCCTCTAAGTAGCTTCCATCTGACCACTTAATAACTTTAACCGCCACTATATTGGTGCCACCATAATTTAAATGTTTAGTTAAATCAAACTCTGCTGCCAGTCTGCTTCCCTGGCTGTAACCAATATATTCCCCATTCAACCAGAGATAAAAGGCCGAATCAACTCCTTCAAAACGAATAAGATTCTGTTCACCTTCTCGATCCGGACTCAGATAAAATTTACGACGATAAAGGCCGGCCGGATTTTCTGATGGTACCTTAGGTGGTTCTACGGGAAATGGATAATTTACATTGGTATAATGTGGTCTATCATAACCCTGAAGCTGCCAGTTAGAAGGGACAGTAATTGTATCCCAATCGACAGTAGAAAAATCTTTTCTGTAAAAGTCCTGCTGATATGTATTATGGTTTGAGAGATACTTAAAATCCCATTCTCCATTTAATGATTGAAAATTATAGTCTTTTAATGTCTGCTGGTCTAAAAAGAAAATACGATTTGCATGAGGTAGACGCTTATTAACTGCAAAAATTGTTGGATCTTCCCATTCTTTCATTTAACTCACCTCTTCTAAGATTTTTTCAACAGAGTCAGAGCCGGGAAAAATCTATTTTAAGCTCCGCTCTGTCTTAATTTATTTCTGTTCCGATAATTTTCTCACCTATAAATCACGATAAATATCAAGTATTTCTTCAATCTCCTCCAGGCTGACCTGATCTGCAGCAAAGAAATGCAGTCTATAAATCGGCCAGGGCTTAAAAAATCCTGCTTCTTCAATCTGCTCAGAGCTTAAAACCTCTGTCACAGCTTTTTTACCCAGCGGATCTGCAAGCCAGTCTTCCAGAGGGGTCTCAGCCGTTAAAGCTTTTAACCGCTGTCTGCTTTCAACCTGAATTTCTTCTGTAAATTTAATGTCACGGGAAGAAGCTCCAATCATAATTTTAAATTGATCAGCTTCTACAATCCAGCCTGCATCCGGATGATAATATGCTAAATCTTGATGATCAACTTCCAGCTCCAGCCATTGTTTTTCCCCTGCATCTAATTCGATTTTGCCGAAGGCTTTAAGTTCTTTTGGAGGCCGGTCCAGACCCGGATTATTCTGAGAAATATATAGTTGAACAATTTCTTTCCCTTTAAAAAGACCTGTATTTTCGATGAGAACTTTTACTTTCAATTTTTCTCCAGCTTCCAGGTGATCAGGGGCTTCCAGAGCTCGATAGGCAAATTCTGTATAAGAAAGTCCGTAGCCAAAAGGAAAAAGCAGCTCCTGATTTTTCTTGTCATAATAACGATAACCGATATAAATACCTTCACCATAGCGAACAGTTCCACTGCTGCCCGGAAAATTGAGGTAGGAGGGATTATCTTCCAGCTGCAGGGGATAGCTCTCTGCCAGTTTTGCCGAGGGATTAACCTCACCGGCAATAATATCTGCCAGGGCTAAAGCTCCTGCCTGTCCCGGTAAACCGGCTTCAATAACTGCAGAAACATTATCAATCCATTCCCGCAGATCAACAGCTGACCCATTATTTAAAACAACAATGATATTGGGATTAGCTGCCGCTATTTCTTTAATCAGCTGGTTCTGTGCTTCCGGCAGCTGCATATCATCCCGGTCATAACCTTCTGCCTCTACTTTGTCCGGTAAGCCGGCATAAATAATTACATAATCTTTATTTTCTGCCTCTCTTAAAGCTTTTTCTTTTAAATTTTCATTTTCTTCTCTCTCTGCTTCAGAACTGTAGCCTGGAGTATAATGCAGCTTTAATTGCTCGGAAAACTTGTCTTCTAAAGCCTGGTAATGAGTATCCAGTCTGGTGGGATTAACCTGAGAACTCCCGATCCCCTGATAGCGAACTTCCTCTGCCAGCTCTCCGACAACCAGCAGTGATTCTTTTTCCTCCAGTTTTGCTTCAGTCAGGGGTAACAAATCACCCTGGTTTTTAAGCAGAATAATAGTCTCAGCTGCCACCTCTCTGGCTAACTGATGGTGTTCAGCAGCCGGAAGCTCATTTTTTTCTTTTGTAGTTGACTGAGCTTTTAAAATAAGATCTAAAATTCTGGTCACTGACTCATCAACTTTCTCCTCTGCCAGCTCTCCCGCTTCAACTGCTTCTACAATTTTTTGGTCATTTACCGGATCCGGCCCGGGCATCTCAAGATCAAGCCCTGCCTTTAAGGCTTTTACTCTATTATGAACAGCCCACCAGTCAGAAACAATTAAATTATCATGTCCCCACTCATCTCTTAAAATATCTTTGAGCAGATACTCGTTTTCTGTCGCAAAATCGCCATTGATCTGATTATAGGCGGCCATTATTGTCCAGGGATTAGCCTCCTTAACTACCTTTTCGAAGGCAGCCAGATAAATTTCTCTTAAGGGTCTTTCATCTATCTGAGCATCAATAGAAAAACGCTTGTATTCCTGATTGTTTGCCGTATAGTGTTTGAGTGAAGTACCAATTCCATTTTTCTGAACAGTCCTGATAAATTTTACTGCCAGCCGGGCACTTAAAAATGGATCTTCCGAAAAATATTCAAAATTTCTACCCCCAAGTGGTGAACGCTTGATGTTAATTCCAGGACCTAAGAGTACATCAACTCCCAGTGCTTTAGCTTCTTCTGCCAGGGCTGCTGCAACTTTTTCGATAATAGCCAGATCCCAGCTTGCTGCCAGATTAACCGCAGTCGGAAAACAGGTAGCTTTTTTAGCCGGATCAGCATGATGACGGTCAGCAACATAGCGGACTCCATGTGGTCCGTCAACCAGAAAAATCGAGGGAATATCAAGCCGCTCAACCGCTTCTGTCTGCCAGAAGTCTCCACCGGAAAGTAAGGACGCTTTTTCTTTTAAAGTTAGTTCTTTTAGAATTTTATCTATATTTTTTTCCATTTTTACACTCCTTCCTCTGATCACTACTCAATTAATCGTAATATTTTTTCGAAAGCGCTTTTAATCACTAATCTTATTATATGATATTTTTAACTTTTTATCATCTTTTGAGAGTCCTAATTATTAATTAATCAGTTTCCTTAATTAAATTATTACTATCTGATTAGATAATTAAAGCTCCAGCCTATTTTACTCTGCAGCTGAAGCCATAATTCTTAGCCTTTTAAAGCACCCATTGTAATACCTGAAATAATATATTTCTGGAAATATAAGAAAATAATTATCAGAGGCACAGTTGACATTGTTGCAGCTGCCATAATGTGATGTAGAGGTATTCCAAACTGCTGGCCCTGCAGCTGAGCAATAGCCACCGGAACAGTATACATAATTGTTTTGTTGGTGACAATTAAAGGCCAGAAAAATAGGTTATAATTGTTCATAAAATAAATTGTTCCCAGTGCTGCCACTGCCGGTTTGATAACAGGTAAAATAATCTGAAAGAAAATCCTGAATTCTCCACAGCCATCTATCCGGGCTGCTTCGATTAAATCATCCGGAATTCCGTCAATATACTGTTTGAGCATAAAGAGTCCAAAACCCTGAGCAGCAAATGGCAAAATCAGTGCCGGATAGGAGTTAATCCAGCCAACCTGGGCCATTAAAATATATAATGGAATTGCCAGCACCTGCATCGGAATCATCATCGTTGATAAAATTAGAGCAAAAAATAATTTTCTCCCCGGAGCTTCCCTGTATTTTGAGAGAGCATAACCACCTGTTGCCGAAATAAAGACTCCAAAAAAAGTATACATAAAGGCAACAAAAAATGAATTAAAGAGGTTTCTGCCGTAAGGTAAAGTGTCAAACACATCTACATAATTATTCCACATTATGCTATCCGGAAATAAACCGGGAGGATAGGCTGAGATTTCAGCCAGCGTTTTAAAGGACGAAGAAATCATCCAGAAAAAAGGGAATAAAGAGATGATAACTCCTGTGATCAGTAAAATATAAAACACAATTGTTGTTATATTATCTTTTTTAAACATTACTTAAATTCCCTCCTCGCCAGAACCAATTTTAATCTGAAAATATGAAGCTACAAAAATAATAGCAAATAATACATAGGATAAAGCTGAAGCATAGCCCATTCTAAACTGCTGAAAACCAGAATTATATAAATACTGGACAACAGATAAAGAAGACTGCATTGGTCCTCCACCGGTCATAATGTAGGGCTCGGTAAAGATCTGGAAGGAGCCAATTGTTGATAAGATAAAAGTAAATAGTATAATTGGACGCATCATGGGAACCGTAATATAGAAAAATTTCTGTAAGGTGCTTCCCCCATCTATCTCTGCGGCTTCATATAAATCTTCAGGTATGTTCTGCAGCCCGGCCAGCATAATAATTGTATTGTAACCAACCCAGCGCCAGGTAAGCACGATCACTATTGAAATTTTAGACCAGGTAGTACTTGTCAAAAATCTTATTTTGTCAAAGCCAATACTTTCAATAAAAAAGTTAACCAGACCAAAACTTCCATCTAATAAAATTGTAAAAATAACGCCGACTACAACTGTAGAAGTAACAAAAGGCATAAAATAACCGACTCTAAAATATTTTAAAAATTTAACCTCTTTTTTATTAAGCATAACTGCTAAAATCAGGGCAAAACCCAAAATTAAAGGTGTGCTTGTCAGCCACATAAAAGTAGTATTATATAAGGCAGTGTGGAAAGTTGAATCGGTCAGTATCCGGCTGTAATTTTTTAATCCAGTAAAAGTAGCCTCCCCCAGACCTCCCCAACGATGTAAACTCATATAAAAAGAAAAAAGAATTGGAAATAGCATAAAGACAGAAAAAAATAAAAGAAAAGGTACTAAAAAATAATAAAAATGCCGATTCTCCTTCATCTCCTGCCAGGTATCTTTAATTTTCAATGATTATTCACCATCCTTTTAATAAAGCAGGGCCAAATTGACCCTGCTCTATAATTACTTATTTATCTTCAATCTGTTATCTAGTTATTCCATTAAATCTTCAATTGAGTCTTGTGCTTCTTCCAATCCTTTTTCCAGACTTACATTATCAGTTAAAATTCTGGTTAACTGCAGGTTAACTGGAGCACCTTCAGCACCAAAAGCCTGGGTAGAATAAGGAGTGGCATTCCAGGTAGCTAACTCTTTCTCACTGATTTCTGCAAGTTTGTTCCATACCTGCTGTCCACCAAAGAACTCTACTTCTTTGTTAAATGCTTCTGATTCGAAGATAGGTCTATAAGCGGGCATTACTCCAGCATCCTGGAATAAGAATTCTGTACCTTCTTCAGTAGCTAATACATATTTAGCAAAGTCAACAGCAAGTTCTACATTTTCTGAATTTGAAGGAACAACCATTGCTGTTCCACCCATTGAACCTGTTGCTTTAGGAGTGAAGTTAGGAGCCTGCATAACTCTCCAGTTACCTGAAGTTTCAGGTGCGATTTCGGTAATATTACCAATAAACCAGCCACCTGCAAGTATAGTTGCTACATCACCATTCTGAATAGCAGCATTCCAGGGAGTTGTCCATGGAGTTGCTTCTAATCCAATACCCGAGTCTGTAATTTCCTGCATAACTTCTATAACTTTATAGTTGATAGAAAGCTTATCTACAATTGGATCACCCTGTTTGTCAAAGAAGTTACCTCCTGCTGCTCTTAAAGCAGGTTCAAAGTTCCAGTTTCCTAACTCATAGTGAGTTGTAGGCCAGGGCAGCATTTTAGTTCCTGTCTCTTCCATAATTGTTTTACCAGCTTCAATATAGTCTTCCCAGGTTTCAATACTTTCTGGATCTACTCCAGCTTCTTCGAAAATATCTTTCCGATAAAACATTGTGTAAGGACCAATATCTGCAGGAATACCATATGTGGTATCTTTGTATCTCGCCCCTGCATAAGCTGCTGCTGTAAACTGATCAGCCATTGGATCAACATATTCGGAAATATCTGTCAGTCCACCGAGTTCAGCAAAACTGGCAATATGTGTACCTAAGTTTACAGTTGCTAGATCTGGTCCACCACTACCAGCTGACATTGCAGCCTGCAGTCTTGGAACCATATCTCCCCAACCAATCAATTCAATATTAATTGTGTGCTCAGGATTGTCTTCTTCATAGCGATCAGCAAGTTTTTCTAAGGTGTCAGGATATACTCCCCAGCCCCAGACAGTTATTTCTTCTGCAGCTGCACCCATTGTCAGTGATAAAGCAAAAATCAACGTTAAAGTTATTACTAAAGTTTTTTTCAAAATAATTCCCTCCTGATATTTTTATTTTTTTCAAATCAACAGACTCAGTAGAGCTAGACTTCACCTCCCCTTAAAAGGATATAATTCAAACGTTTTAATAATATTAAATTTTTCTTATTTAAGACCTTTTAAAAGGTTTTAAATAAGTTTAAAAAAATATCTTACAAATATAGTTTAGCATAAATTATTAGACTTTTCAATAATATTCTCAAAATTATGATTAAGAGATAATAAAACCTCTTAAAAATTAGGTAAGTAACCCTAATACTCTAAGAGGTTTTATAAGGGAGGCTAAAATTTATTGATTGGGATATGGTTGTTTTTCTCTGCTGGGTCCATCAACTTTAAGTTTTCCAGCTTCAAAATAGGCACGATCAAGATTAACATTTCTGTTACCACCCGGAAAATCCGGATAGGTGTGAGTATGATAAACTATATACAGTCTTTCTCCATTTTTAGAGTGGATAAAACTATTGTGACCCGGGCCAGAAATTCCTCGATCCAGATCTTTTTCCAGAATCGGATTTTCAGCTGCCTTAGTCCAGGGTCCCAGAGGATTATCAGCGGTCGCATAACCAATCGAGTAATCTGAAGAACTGTAAACATTGGCCGAATATGTCAGATAATATTTGTTTTTATGTTTTAATACATAGGGTCCTTCATTCCACTGCCAGTCATTTTCAAGTCCTTCCCATTCCTGACTGGGTTCTAAGATTTTTTTAGGCTCACCTTTAAGTGATTTAAAATCATCACTCATCTTCTGGACATAAATCTGACTCATATGGATACCATCTACAATATTTTCCGAGCAATCTTTAACATAATATAGATATTTCTTGTCATCCTCAATAAATATATGTCCATCAATAAATGACATCTCCCTCTCAAAAAGTGGTGCCGCTATATTGATAAATGGTCCCAGAGGATTATCGGCTTTTGCTACTGCAATTTTAAGGTGGCCATCCCTATCTCTGGCACTATAAGTCATATAAAACTGCTCATTATATTCAATGACTTCCGGAGCCCAAAAATCTCCCTCACCCCAGCGGTTTTCAGGATTGGAAGAATCAAGAGCAAGCCCCTTTTCTTCCCAGTCAACTAAATCATTTGACTCCCAGACCTTAAAACCTAGCCCGGGCATCGAGGTAGCATAAAGATAATAAGTATCATCAACCAGAATAACAAAAGGATCTCCAATGTCAGTTATATCTCCAACCGGATTTGTATATTTCATTTCTTCCGCTCCCCCCGGATTAACTATTAAGATTAGAATTAGTATTGTTAATAAGAATATCTTTTTAATCATGCTGACCAGCCGCAGCTAAATCTCTGACCAGGGAATCAAATAAGAAATCAGCCTGAACTTTATTCCCATAATTCTCAATTACTTTGAAAGTGTTGACCAGGATTTTCCCCTGCCCGGACTCGATTTCAACCAGTGAAAGTGCAAAATCACCAAGCCAGCCCTTAAAAACACCGGCCTTAACATTATAACTGCCGAGATCAGAAATGTTCTTTAGATAATATTCGGGATAAATGAAATCAAGCTCCCAGTCAGTAATTCTATTAAAGGGGAGTCCCGGATAATCTGCTGCAGCAAAAAAGTTAAAAGAAGCAGCTTTATCCCAGCTTTCCCCGGCTGGCTGGTTAATGAAGTTTAAATGATTTTTCTCTGCTATTTCTGAACCCGCCTCTGCCAGAAATAATAGTCTGGCTCCCTTTTTAACGGCTTCTTTTATTTCCTGATCCAGATAATCACTAACTATTAAGCCCTGCTTTCCGGGGCTTGCTTCACTTCTTAATTTATAGCCCCTCTTAACTAAATTATCTCTAAATTCCGGCTTCTTAACTCTTAAATCAAGCTCAATTTTATTTCTTAACTTTTCCGATTTCTGCAGGCCGGGATATAATCTGATTTCTGCCTTATCCAGAACAGGCTTTTCGTTTTTTCCATTTAAATACAATTTTAATTTAAGCTCTCTGCTTTGAGCTTTATTAACTTCGACCAGCTCAATTAATTTTTCCCCCAATTTGAGTTGAGAACTGCCACTAACGTTGATTTCACCGACTTTTATTTCTCTGCCTTTATCAATTTGATAGAATAATTCTCCCTCAATTTTAGTTAAAGTATTATTGATAATCAGTGGTTCAATTCTCAATTTTTCTCCTGCATAAAGATTTCTTTTTTTAAGATTGAGACTGAGCAAAACTGCCTGGTTATAACTCAGTTCATAATCAAAGTTGGGTTTTTCTTCTCTAAAGAAATCTAAAAAACCATTTGTTTCCCACTCAATATCACTCAATTCTGTAACAACATATCCACCAATTTCTTCTCTTTTTCTTATTTCTTCAATTAAAAATTTCATCCCTTCTGACTCTCTTTTTTGTGTTGCCAGAGCCAGATCATCAAGGCTGGAAAAGATTTTATCAAGTTGATATTTTTCGAAATTAATTTCTGCTGTAACAGGGACTTTAAATTCTTCGTCAAATAATTTAGAACTATTATTATACCACTGCGGTATTTTTTGGTAACGATCTTTAATTTTAGAAGGTTCGGGCAGCCCCCACATTCCAAATTCGGAAAGCACTTTGATTTCATCATTGTGATACTCAGGGTTAACATAATTTTTTTCAGGATTTCCAACCACATAATTATCCAGATCATCCTGCCAGCTTGAAGCATCTTCGGGCACAGCAAAATAGCGGTGGATATCATTAATATCGGTTTTTACATGAGCCCAGCCAGAGTTATCACAGATCGGACGAGTTGGATCTAACTTTTTCGCATAATCGTAAAATTCAGCCAACCACTGCTGTTTTGCTTCATCCTCTGCCAGATCCCATTCTAATCCCCACTCTTCATTATAAATACTCCAGATAATAATTGAAGGATGCTTTTTATCCCTTTTTATCATTTCCGTATATTCATCTTTAAATAAATTTCGGGCTTCTTTTGTCCACTTTGCATAATTAGGTGGTTCTTCCCAGATTAAAAGTCCCATTCTATCTGCTGCCTCTAAATAGTCGGGGTCTGCAATTTTTATATGTTTTCGCAGCAGATTAAAGCCAAGTTCTTTAACCTTTTTTATTTCTGCTTCAATCTGCTCATAATTATCCAGTTTATAGCGAGAGTGAGTCCAGAACGCCTGATCAAGTGCTCCTCTAATATATAGCGGCTGATCATTTAAATAAAACTTATCCCCTCTAATTTCAATTTTCCTGAAGGCAAAATAATCTCTGTGCTGATCTATTATTTTGGCTCCTTCTTTTAAAGTAATCTTGAAATCATATAAAGATGGAGATTCTGGTGACCAGCTCTGGATTTCCTCGAGTTGAAATTTCAGATCATCTTTTAAAGCAAAAGTCTTTTCTCTAATTTTATTAGATTTATTTTCAGGTGAAAAGATTTCGACTTCCAACATTGGGCTCTGCAGCTCTGTCAAATTATCTACTTCTGCTTTAAATTTCACAATTTTTTGCTTATAATCTGTCTGATATTCTACATTTTTTATAAAAGATTGCGGTGCTTCTATCAGCTCAACATCCTGCCAGATTCCACTGACCCGGCTGTACCAGCTCCCCTGTTTCCCATGGGGTATCTCATCATTATCCTCGGGGTCATGGACTTTTAAGTGGATCATATTTTGCCCAGTTAATAAATCATCTGTCAGCTCAAAGCTAAAAGGAGTATAGCCACCGGTATGAGAACCAATATAGCTGCCATTACAATAAAGCTCTGCCTGATAATCTACTGCTTTAAATTCGATAAAATATCTTTTGTTTTCTTCTTTTTCTAATTTGAAATTCTTATTATACCAGGCATAACCACAGTAGCTATAGAGCTCCTGACTGTAGCTCTGCCAGGCTGCAGGTACAGTTGCTTTTTTTGATTTGAATTGATGGGAGTACCATTCTTCTTGCTCCCCAACATTATTTTTATCTTTTTTGAAAAACCATTCTCCATTTAAATTTATTATATTTTTTTTCATTATTAAACCTCCATCAGCCCTTCATACCTGTCAGGGCAATTCCCTTAACAAAATATTTTTGGGCGATTATAAAAATTATAATTACTGGAACAGCAGAGATAAATGCACCTGCCATCAATTTTCCAAATTCGGTCATGAAATTTGACTGCAGCAGTCTTAGTCCTGGTGTCAGCGGACGCATTTTGGCTGAATTTGTAATAATTAAGGGCCACAAAAATGCATTCCAGGAAGCTCTAAAAGTAAATAAGCCGAGGGCTATCAGAGCCGGTTTTGCCATTGGCAGAGCAATGATATAGAAAATCTGGAACCTATTACAGCCGTCAATATAGGCAGCATCCTCTAATTCAGAAGGTAGGCCGATAAAAAATTGACGCATTAAAAAGACTCCAAAAACTGCTGCTACCTGAGGAAAAATCAGCGCCTGATAGCTGTCAATCCAGCCCAGCCGATCCATGATTAAATAATTTGGAATTAGATTGGTAACCGGTGGCACCATCATTGTCGCCATTAGAAGCCAGAATAAAACATTTTTGCCTTTAAATTCGAGGCGGGCATAGGCATAAGCTGCTAATGAATCAACTGCCAGAACTAAAAAAGTTGTCGCTGTTGAAACAAAAAAACTATTAAAAAACCAGCGTAAAATTGGTGTTCGCGGTGAATCAAAAATTATATCATAAAAATTATCAAAGGTTACTTCTTTTGGAATTATTTCAATCGGCCAGGCAATAACCTGTGATTCTGGTTTTAAAGCAGTACTCAGCATCCATAATAAGGGTAAAATCCAGATAGCCGCGAAAGAAATAACAATAATATAGGTTAATATTCTTAGATTCTTTTCTCTTTGCACTTAAACCAACTCCTAATATTTAACATCTGATGACATGATTTTAAATTGAAAAATTCCAATTATAATAATAAATAAAGAGACAACAATTGCCATTGCTGCTGCACTTCCCATCTTATAATTAGTAAATGCCTCCTGCTGGATATACATTATTGCTACCTGGGTTGAACGACCGGGACCTCCCTGGGTCATCATAAAAGGCTGACCAAAAACATTAAAAGAAGCAACTGTGGTCATAACTGTCACAAAAAGTGTAGTTGGTTTTAATGATGGGAGAGTTATATACCAGAACTGTTCAAATATACTGGCTCCATCAATTTTAGCTGCTTCGTATAAATGCTGTGGTATATCCTGTAAACCGGCTAAAAAAAGAAGCATATTATGACCTGCAGTCCACCAGACAGTTGTCACCACCAGTGAAATCCAGGCTGGTGTTTCCCGGGAAAGCCAGGCTACAGACTCAAGCCCCAGCTGATTAAAGAAATAATTTATTAAACCGGTCTGGCTGTCAAGCATCCACATCCAGATCAGCGTAACACTTGTAACCGAAAGAATTACTGGAGTGTAGAAAATACTTCTAAAAAGACCTTTATATTTAATTTTACTATCAACTAAAATTGCAAGTAATAAACCGATTAAAACAAGTGCCGGTACACTAAAAATTACAAACTGTAAGGTATTAACTAAAGCATTCCAGAAATAACGGTTCTGTAAAGTACCTGAGGTAAATAATTTTTGATAGTTTGCCAGACCAATAAAAGGCTTATTAAAACTTAAGGGTTCCCATTTATGTAGACTGATATAAATACCATAGAAAGCAGGGAAAGCCAAAAAAGCAGTGAAAAAAATTAAATGTGGGGTTATAAATAAATAAGGAGTTAACTTTCTTAAATACTTTTTAAACATTTTTATGCTCCTTTACAAAAGGTTTATAAAAGGCGGGGTAAATCCCCGCCCATTTAATTGCTTTTACTGAGTCTGTAAATATTCATCCAGGGCCATTTGTCCAGCTTCTGCTGCATCTTTTAATGCTGCTGCAGGTTCTTCCTGACCTAAAATAGCTAGATTAACCGCTTCGTAGTACGGAGTTAAAATACTGCTTGCAATTGGATGTTTAGGTGGGAAAACCACACTGTCAACTTCCTGAGCAATAGAAGCTTGATGTTCTAATGATTTAAAGGCCTGAGTATCGCGAACTGAATTTCTGGCAGGAATTTGACCAAAGGTAGCCCACTTATCACTGTTATTTGAAATATATTTTACAAATTTAGCAGCTGCCTCAAATTCTGCTTCTGAATTTCCAGCTTTGCGGAAGAAAACAAAATTATGTGAGTTCCCGGCAATAGCCAGCTCTTGTCCCATTCTCGGTACCGGATATGACATAAAGTTTAAACCTTCCTGATCTTTAAAACCGCTGATCATCCAGATACCATTTAAATGCATACCAAGTCTTCCCTGTCTGAATAATGTTACCTCACCATCCTGCTGAATATCTGTTGGAGAATAACCTTTGTTATGAACTAAATCCACAGCATATTCTAAAGCTGCAATAGACTCTTCACTATCAACAACAACCTCGGTTCCATCTTCATTTAAGAATGATCCACCAAATTGTCTAAGTAATGTTGGTAAAATAAATTCTGGTCCAGGCCAGAGTGGTGGAAATGCTGTTCCCCACTGATCAATCTCTCCATCACCATCAGTATCTTTAGTCATTTTTGCAGCTGCATCCATAAATTCTGCTGGAGTTTTAGGAGGATCTTCGGGATCTAATCCCGCTTCTTCAAATAGATCTTTATTAATATACATTGTAAGTGGATGGACATCTAAAGGAATTCCATATCTATTTCCTTCGTAAATACCTGCATCCCAGACTGAATTTGAAAAATCGTCTTTACTCCAGCCCAAATCAGCAACAACCTGATCCAGATC
This sequence comes from Halanaerobium saccharolyticum, assembly GCF_003259895.1. Classification (GTDB taxonomy): domain Bacteria; phylum Bacillota; class Halanaerobiia; order Halanaerobiales; family Halanaerobiaceae; genus Halanaerobium; species Halanaerobium saccharolyticum_A. The sequence goes on from NZ_QLME01000001.1 coordinate 320,716, forward strand.
CAATAAAACACCTTTAGAAGCAAATTCCGGTACCCGGTCAACATGCATAATTCCGATATCAGGAGAAGAATCACTGCGGGTACTTAAAGCAGTAACTACCTTTTGATAATATGTTCCCCACTGCATAACCTGCATTTCGACTTCAATTTCACCCTCATTTTCTTTGTTAAATTCTTCTACCATTTTTCCCATACCTGTTCCATCAGGTCCGGTAAAGCCATTCCAAAAATCAAGAGTGATTTCTTCTGCCAAAACACTACCTGTTGTTAAAAGTAATATAACCACCAGAAAAACTGAAACTTTGACACGTTTTCTCATTTTTTTCCTCCTCTAGTTTTGTTTGAGACTTAGTTTAATAAATCTTATATTAAAAAAAGAATTATTAAACTAGCGCTTAAAAAAATTACTTCGGCCGAATAAATATAAAAATAAACTTATCAACAGGCTTATTAACTGATTTTATTATGCTGTTATTAGTCTATTTCGTCATTCAGTTTAAAATTCCTTCTTTTAATTTAAGTTTTTTTATTTTAAGCTGTAATTTTTATTCATGCCGCAGCCTCAGCAGTAAATCCTGCTCATAATTACCAAATTTTTTCCCAAAAAGATTGAGTCCACCTACATTTTTGGCATCGTCTTTAATTCCTATTTTAAGATCAATAAACTTTTGATTCATAACATCTAAATCATCTAAATTAATTTCTGATATCTTTTTGCCATCAATATAAGAACCGTCACTCCGGACACTCCACAGCTTTAAAAGTCCATACTGGGTCTGATCAGGATTCCACCACTCTGGATTAAGTTTACCCTGCTGTCCGCCAAAATCTCCAGGTGAAGTCCAGGTTCCAATCTCTGTCCCATTAATCCAGACTGTTATATCTGAAGGAAATTCCTTATTATAATGAGGAGCTTCAGAACAGATTTCCATACTAATTTCTAAAGATGTCAGTTTAGAATTGCTGGCAAGATTATTTGGAAATTTATATTTAACATAACCTTTTTTAAACCATAATAATTGGGCATAGATATGCTCAGGTTCTAAAAATGCTCTCTCATCATCTAAAATACCTATGTAATCTTTTTCAGTTGCCAGACCACAGGTTGGCTCAACTTCAAACTCTTTATAATTACCAATCGGCATAGATATCTCAACTAAATTATTATCAAAATCAATATTAGCACCGGGAAACTTAACAACTATACTGTCATAGGTTCGACGGCATATTTTGCGGGAACCATGGCTGCCTGATTCATATTCAGTTTCAATCAAACCGGCCTCTTCTAATTTTTTGATATTAACCGTTACTGAAGGTGCCGGCATATCAAGAACTTCAGAAATTTCAGTTAAAGTCATTTCTGAACTATTTAATAAATCAAGAATCATCATTCTCGGCTCTGAAGCTAAAGCTTTCATTATTTCTACACTTTCATTACTATCTATTTCAAAAATTTTACCGTACATAATTTACACCTCTTAATCAACTTTTATTAACATTATTTATTTTATTTTAACAATTATTAAATTGAAATGCAATATTATTTCTCATCTAAAACGATTAACCCGGAAAACTTATGCCGCTTTTTCTACAAAAATAATTAAAACCCCCTCCAAACTCAAGCAAACAACCTGAGTTTAGAAGGGTTAAGTAACTACACTATTTTATTCTTTTACCGAAAGTATTAAATAAACTCCAGTTAAGATTCTTGTTTGGGGAAAGAGCTTTACCGCTCAACAATTTGATTAAACTCAATAATTTTTTCTAAATCGAGTTTGAATTCTCGGTTTTCATCTAAGAGACCATTTTTCTCCTGCTCAACATCGGTCAATTGAGTATAACAGTAACCTTTAAAATAATCAGCCTCTTTAATTATTTCCATCAGCTTCTTCATTTTCCGGCTCAGTTCTTCTTTGCTTTCAACCTGCTCACCATAGCCCCAGCCTTCTTTGTTCTGGAAAGCTATACCACCAAACTCACTGAAAATAATCGGCTGCCCCTGATAGCAATAATTATCAGCCATTATAAACTTACCACCTTCAATATATTTCTGGTCATTAAAAACTTCTTTATTCTGAAGCAGTTGATCTATACTCTCAACATAAGTCTTTCTGAGCTTATCTGTATTTTCAACATAATCATGAAAGGTAATTATATCAGAAATAGTATGTTCCCAGCCATCATTGGCAATAATTGGCCTATGAGGATCAATACTTCTGGTTAGATAATAGATACTCTCGGTAAAACTCTGCTGTTTTTTATCTCTGGCAACATCTTCAATTCCCCAGGATTCATTAAAGGGGACCCAGGTGATTATTGAAGGATGATTATATAATTCCTGGACAACCTTAAGCCACTGAGTGCTGAAATTTTCTACAGCCTGATCATTATACTCATATGTTGATCCAATTTCTGCCCAGACTAAAATCCCTAATTTATCAGCCCAGTAATAAAAGCGATCAGCTTCTATTTTTTGATGTTTACGGGCTCCATTAAAGCCCATTTTTTTAATTAATTCCACGTCTTTTTTTAAGGCCTGATCAGAAGGAGGGGTCATTAAACTTTCCGGCCAGTAACCCTGATCGAGTATTAATTTTTGATAAAGTGGTTGATTATTCAAATATATTTTATCTTTCTCAATTGAAATTTTTCTCATTCCAAAATAGGAATTAACCTGGTCTACTGCTTTCATCCCCTTGTAAAGAGTCATTTTCAGATCATATAAGTCTGGCTGCTCCGGAGACCAGAGTTTCATCTGATTATCATCATCAAGATTGACCTTATATTTATGATTATTTTTATTTATTTTAAACTCAAATTTATTGATCAGCTTACCCTCAAATTTTATTTCTGTCAAAAGTTTATATTCTCCGGTTTTAAAGTCAGCTGCTTTAAAATTATATTCCAGCTCAACTTCTTTTTGATCTATATCTGGTGTGATTTTAATCTTTTCAAATTGAAGCTTCTGATCCATAAATTCCAGCCAGACAGTCTGCCAGATCCCTGTAGTTCTGGTATACCAGCAGAGAAAATTATCTTTTTTGTAAGTCTGTTTACCTCTGGGCTGAGTTTTTGAGCGTGAATCTTCAACTTTAACTATAATCTTATTTTTCCCCTGATAACTGACAAAGTCACTGATGTCAAAACTGAAAGAATCATAGCCTCCGATATGACTGCCGACAAAACTACCGTTAATCCAGACTTTAGTCAGATAATCTACAGCACCGAAATTCAAAATTACTTTTTGCCTGGCTTCTGCCTCAATATCAAAACTCCTCTGATACCAGATATAATTATGTTCTCTCCTGTCAGCAATTCCGCTTGCTTCAGTTTCGAAGGTAAAGGGAACGATTATTTTATTTTCAAGTTTCTTTTTTTGATACCATTTATTTTTTTCTCCCTGATTCTGGTCATCAAAAGCAAAATTCCATTCACCATTTAGACTCTGCCAGTTTTCCCTTTTAAACTGGGGGTTCGGATGTTCGGGCCTGGGTATTTTATTCTCCATATGCTACCTCCTAAAATAATTCGTTCAATTTAAAAAATATCTAGGCGAAAATTATCCTGTTTATAACTTTTCTAAAAGCCTTATCCCTTAATTCCTGTAAATTTAATCCCCTGAATAATTTGTTTCTGAAATAACAGGAAGGCTGCTATTGCCGGTAGAGAAGCAATCATGTTAACTGTCATCGGTATTGAATAATCAGGGGTATAGGCGTCTGTAAAAGTTGGAACTCCAACCGGTAAAGTAAACATTTCTTTGGACATAATCGCTATAAAGGGCCATAAGAAAGCATTCCAGGCCTGAATAAAAGTAAAAATTCCAATAGAAGCAATTGCTGCCTTAGACAGCGGCATAAAAATAGAAAAGTAGATTCTAAATAAACCGCAGCCATCAATCCGGGCACTGTCAATTAAGTCTCTAGGTATAGCATCAAAAAATTCTTTTAAGATTATTATCCCCAGTGGAATCGCTATTCGCGGTAGAATAAGTCCCGGATAGCTGTTGACTAAACCTAATTTTTGAATAATATCAAACAGGGCTACTATATTCGCTTCTGTAGGGACCATTAAACCAATTGTAAATAAGATAAAGACTAAATTTTTATGTTTAAAGTCAATGACAGATAAAGCAAAAGCTGCCAGTGAATCAAAAATAATCACAATAAATGTTACACTTGCGGAAACTATAAAACTGTTTAACATCCATTTTAGTACAGGCGCACTCGCAATTACTTCAAAATAATTAGCAAAAGAATAAGGTGGTAAAAACCACTCAATAATCTGTGAAACATGATAGCCAGACGGTTTAAGAGAAGCAAAAAGCATCCATAAAATAGGAAAAATAAATAATATCGCCAGCAGATATGAAAATGAATATTTTAAAACTTTAGCGGTTGGTGAAGTTTTATTTTCCATATTATCCTTCCTTTCTTTTACGTAAGTAAATCTGTGCCATAGAGACTAAGACTAAAATGATAAAAAAGGCAAAGGCCATTGCTGCACCATAACCCATACTATTTTGTTTAAAACTTGTTTCATAAATATACTGAACTATGGGACGGGTATCTGTGCCCGGACCACCACCGGTGATTAACCAGACCTGTGAAAAAATCTTAAATGAAAATATAATCTGCAGTAAAGTTACTACCCAGGTTATTGGTTTTAATGAAGGCAGAGTAATATATAAAAGCTGCTGAAACTTGGTTGCCCCATCAACTTCTGCTGCTTCATAAAAAGACTCCGGTATATCCTGCAGTGCTGCCAGATATAAGACCATATTAAAACCGACTGTCCACCAGAGAGTTGCAAAAACAATTACAAACCAGGCAAGTCTGGTTTCTCCCAGCCAGAAAATAGTTTCCTCTACCCCAAAATTTGCTAAAATCCCATTTAAAAGTCCACTGTGGGGCTGAAAAAAATAAACCATGATTGAAGAAATAACTGCCACTGATAAAACATAAGGAAGGAAAAAAGAAATTTTGATAAATAATTGCCCTCTAATTTTTTGATTTGCCAGTAATGCCAAGACAAACCTCCGATAACAATTGTCGGCGTCGAAATAATTACAAAAAGTAGAGTGTTCCCCAGAGATCCCCAGAATGCGGGATCCTTAATCATATAAAGATAATTATCAAGTCCCACAAAACCCATATTACGAACCATAGTCCAGCGGTGTAAACTCATCCAAAACCCTCTGAAAATTGGATAAATTAAAAATATCGCATAAACTAGAGCAAAGGGCAGCATAAAAGGTAAGGCCTTTAAAAATGGATAGCTATCTGATAACTGATTATAACTTTTCAAAATAATACCTCCTCGTATAATATACTTAATCAGGCACAGGTGCAGCTACAGCACCTGTGCACAATTAAGTCTTTATTTCTGGGTTCTTATCTACTCAATAACCTTTCGATTCCCTGACCTGCCTCTTCTACCGCTTCTGCTGGAGTTATTTGACCATTCCATACTTTACTTAAAGCTGTAGTCATTTCAGTTCTAATTCCCCAGGTGTCAGAACCAGCACTATCAAAAGTTACATAATCTGCTGCCTTAACATAATCCATTCTATAAGGCATATTTCTAAATGATTCTTTTTCTGTAATAGTCTTTTTACTTGGTATATGACCGGCTTTTGCCCAGAGTTCTCCATTATCAGTAGCCCACTTAGCAAAAGTTAAAGCTGCTTCTCTTTTTGTTTCATCAACATTTCTGGCAAAAGGAAGAACTAAAGTATGAGAATCACCCCAGACAGATCTATTATCAAAAATCTGCGGCATCGGAATAACACCAAAATCTAAGTCTTCTGTGGCTTCTAAAGTCCCGGTGATCCAGACACCAGTTAATAAGGAAGCTGCTTCTCCATTTCTAAATAAATTTACATTTTCCATATACTCAGAATGAAGTGGTGAATATTCCTTATCATATAGATCCTGCATATATTCAATTGCTTCTACAGCTTTTGCTTTATCTAAGGTCAGTGTACCCTCTGTTACTACCGGACTTCCTCCGAGCTGATTGTAAAGACTCCACCAGACTCTGTAGTGACCTTCTGCAGTTAATTTTGTCCAGTTGGTCATCGGATATTTTGCAGAAGAATCAGACTTCAATTTTGCCAGAAAATCCTTAAATGTACCGTCCATCTCTGGCTTTCCATCTTCAGTCAGCAAATCTGCCTCTGCTAATAATTCTTTATTATAATATAAAACTAGGGGGTGGGTATCCAGTGGAACTGCATAAATCTGACCATCAATTTCGGCTCCACTCAAAATATTCTCATTATACTCATTCCAATTAATTCCAACATTTTTCCCCAGCTCATTTAAAGAAACAATTAAGCCCTCATCTGCCAGTTCTTTAACTCTGGTAACATGACTGATTGCAATATCAGGTCCATTACCACTGGCAGTTGCAGTTTTCAATTTAGTATAATATTCTTCCCATTCCAATCTGGTTACATCTACTTCTATGTTTTGATGAGCGGCATTAAATTCTTCTACAATTGCATCCATAAATTCAGCATCTCCACCACCAAAGAGATTCCAGTACTCAACAGTTACTGTTTCAGCCAGAGCATTTGAAGTAAATCCAACCAATACAGCAGCTAAAACTAAAAACAAAATCTTTTTCTTCATTATAAATCCCCCTTAAGAATTTTAAGATTGCCCAACTACTTTTTCAATTAACAATATTGCGAATATTAACTGCTAAAAAAATACCCCCCTCCTTTTTTAATTCATGTATTACTGCTTTAGTTTAATAAAAGTTGAATTAAAGCACATAAAAAATTTACCTGACTATTTGGCTCTATTATTACTATTCAACACAAAATCTGAAATTCCTGCTTTTATTTTATATTTTTTTGATTTAATTCATTAATCATTGAATTTATATCGATATCTGAGCATAATATCCTGTCTATAATTACCAAATTTGCGGCCGAAAAGATTGACTCCACCTACATTGCGAGCGTCTTCTTTTACACCAATCTTTACATCGATAAAATCCTCTTTTTCAAGATTTAGCTCATTTAAAGTCACATTCGAAATTTTATTGCCATCTACATAAGTACCTTCTTCTGTAACTTTCCAGATTTTTAATAATCCATGCTGAGTCTGATCAAAATACCACCAGTCCGGATTTAAAATTCCTCTATTCTCACCAAAATCTCCTGGAGAAGTCCAGACACCAATTTCCACACCATTAATCCAGAGAGAAATATCAGAGGGCCAGTCTTCATTATAATCCGAAGTTTCTGAGCAGATTTCCATACTCAATTCCAGTTTTGTTGCCTGAGAGTTTTTAGGCAGATTATTTGGAAAAACATATTTGACATAACCTTTGCCAAACCAGAGAATCTGAGCATGGATATGTTCTGGATGCAGAAAAGACTTAACATCATCTAATTCTCCAATTACTGCTTTTTCGGAGGCCAGACCACAGGTTGGGCTGACATCAAAATCCTTATAATTACCAATCGGCATCGATGTTTCAATTAAATTTTTATCTTTTAATTCTCTATTTCCGGGTAGATTAATTAATATCTTATCATAGTTTAAACTGCATATTTTTTGCGAACCATGATTTCCCGGCTTATATTCAGTTTCAATTAAACCTGCCTCTTCCAGCTTTTTAATATTTACTGTGACTGAGGAAGCCGGCATATTTATAAATTCAGAAATCTGATTTAAATTCATATCTTCATTCTGTAAAACTTCAATAATTTTCATTCTGGATTCTGATCCCAGAGCTTTCAGAACCTCAATTATCTGTTCCTCATCTTTTAGTTCCATTATATTACCCTTCATATTGATACCTCCACTCATCTTACATTTTCTGTCTTTATTTTAACAATTATTAAAGTAAAAAGCAATTATAAAATCTAAATCTATAATTCTGTTTTTTATTATAAATAAAATAACTCCCCAATAAATTAATACCAGGGAGAATTTAGAAATACTATAATATTTTATTTCACTGACTAGAAATCACTAATTTTAGTCTGTTTTAGCTGTCTTTATTGCGCTGCACAAATTGATAAGTCATCTCTGCAACTTTTCTGTTAGCTGCCTCCGAAAATCCATGTCCTTCACCTGCAAATATTTCAAGTTCGACATTTGAATACAATTTTTCCGCCTTTTTACAGGAAGCAGCTGTGGCAATCGAATCCTGATCTCCTACAAATATCTGCACATTTTTATTGTATTTACCTATATTTTTATAAACATCATAACCCTGAATTGTCTCAAAAAAATTTCTCCCCAGTCTCATTCCCCAGAATTCATGAGTTTCGGGAATATCTTCAGAGTCCGGAAATTTTTGATTCCAGTTATCCGCTATACAGAATGCCGGAAATAAGAGCAGGAGTCCTTTGATATCTTCTCGACGCTCTTCAGCTGTCAGAGCAGAAACCAGACCACCCTGACTTGCTCCAAAGAGAAATATATTATTTGTATTTATATTTTCCCTGCCCTGAAAATGATCAATTATTGCACCAAGATCTTCTTTTTCTCTATATTTATACATCCAAGCACTACCTAACTTCTTAATCTTTGAAAAAATATCTAATTAGCAGATCATAATTACTAGATTAATATCACTTTTTCTGGAGTATTTAAAACCGACTGTTTAAATCTTCTTTTTCAAGATTTTCCAGATTGATTTTGCTGCCTTGACCGCATTTTCCCCCAGAGAATGATTACTGTAGGCACTTTCTACAAAAATATCGGTCAGATTATTAATTTCCTCTTTTAAATCCTGATATTTATCCTGCAGATAAGAACTGTACTCATAGGGGGTTGCCGCAGGATCTTTGCCCATACCTTTAAGTGAGAGGAGTTTTAAAAGTGAATTGTAAATTCTAATAATAATTGAGTTACTCTCTCCACTTAAGTCAATATTTTTTATGTCTTTTACTTCTTTTTTATTCGATTTTTTATCCTTCTTTTTCTCTCGTCTCTTCTTCCAGCTGGAACTTAAATTAAAGTTTATTTCCTTAACTGTTGTAAAAATATCTTTAATTGCTCCAATTAAAAAACTGTAAAAGGCCTTAAAAAACTGAGGCAAGTTTTTAATTTTTGTCAGTTCAGATTTGATTAAAAATAGGGTTAAAGCCAGCAAAACAAAACCCAGAAGCAGAGCCAGTGCAATCTGAATTAGAATAAATAAGATTTCTATCAGGGGCGATTCTTCCTCTTCTACTTCAGCCGGCACTTCACCGGAATTCAAATTTTCCGACAAATTTGCTCCCTAATTTATTTCCGGCATTTCTGTTAAAGCCAGCCTCTGAACTATAAAGCTGTTGATCCGATCCATCGGCAGTGGCTGATAATTTGCCGGCAGCAGAAAAGCTAACAGGAGAGCAGAAATAATAAAAAGTAATAGAAACTTCCGCCAGCCGCTTTTGATTGCAGCCGGTTCTTTAATCCGGTTAACCCGCCAGTCAACTGTTTTTTTATCCAGATAGGTCAGTGCCAGCAGAAAAACTTCAATTACTAAAAAAATAATTGTGAGAAAAATAATAGTCGAATTCATTTCTCCTACAGCAGCCCAGATTATAAAAAGCGGTAGATTAAGCCAGCTTATCTTACGGGTCAGCCTGGGCCAGATTATTGGATAGTCAAGTAAGCGGCGAAATTCTTCCAGATTCCAATTTTCACTTGAACGGTCATAAATTTTATCAAAATCTTTACGAAAATATTCAAAAATCCGGCACAATTCTGCTGCCTGATACCAGATGAAAATGCTAAACAGCCAGAATAAAAATAGATCAAGATTGGCAAGGGTAAAAATAGCAGTAAGCCCCTGATAACGCCCACTAAAAATAATTACAGCCAGCAGATAAACTGCAAATTCTACCACAAAGGTTAAAGCCGGGATTTTAACTTCCAGGGCTGCATTAGAATGCAAAACAGCTTCAACTAAAAATAGAAAAAACAGCAGATATAAAGAATTGTTCAGCTGCATCAATTCGAATTCAACTTCGATTAAATAAAAAGACATTAGTGAAAGTATAAAATACAGCAGAACTCCCAGCATCGGATAGAGATATCTGTATTTAAAATTATATTCTTTTGCTTTCATTGAGGTCACGCTCCCGCCTGAGGTGATGGATAGAAAGTGGCGCTGTATATGGTTTGTGCTGATATTCTCTGTGAACCAGCTCATCACCCATAATCATTATTTTGATGTTATATCCCCGACGCAGCAGATTTTGCACAACCTGCATTAATTCCTGGTCATCTTTTTCTGTAAAAATAATTAGGGTTCCACCCCAGCCCAGATCGAGCTCTTCTGTCAGCAGATTGAGAAAATTATCAGCTTTTGAAATTTCAGCTCTGGCCAGCAGTTCTAAAAGTTCCTGCAGGTGAGCATCCCCACTTCCAGAAGGTAGTTTTAAATAACTTTCAAAATCAGCACTTATCTCTGCAGCTGAATTTTGCTGATCCTGCTGCTCCTGATCGCTTTTATCCAGCTCAAGCTTAGAGTTGGCCTCAGCTTTGGCAGTAGAATCCTGCTTACCTTCAGCGGCTTCATTTTCTGCAATCTGAGCCTGGTAGGCATTAAACTCTTGCTTATCTCTGCCTTCGATAACTGCATTGCTCAAAAATTTATAGCTGTGGCCGGCCCGGTTTAAATAATAAGCCATCGAAGCAGCTGCAGTTACAGCCAGCTCCGTTTTTCTTTCTAAAAATTTAAGTCCATAGTCATTCTGTGACATATTTAAAACCAGAGCAGTATCAATTGAAACAGTTGATTCATTTTTGCGTGATTTAAGCTCACCGGTTTTTGCTGTAGCCTTCCAGTGGATTTTGTTTAACCGATCAGAAGGCTGATATTCTCTAATCCCTGCATTGCGATAGGGATCCTTGTAGATAGGCTGTGGCCACTTAGAATTACCAAATGGTATTCTGGAGGCAAGTCCCAGCTCTTCTAAATCCATAATTTTTGGATAAATATAAACTTCAAGTTCCTCCAGCTCGCCTTTTGTCAGCTCATATCCCAGAAAATCTCCCATTTCCCATCTCAAAGGACCAATCTTATAAAGGCCCCTCTTTTTTGCCCTCAGCTGAAAACGCCATTCCTTTTTTTCACCTGCTTTAAAATAACTTAAGTGCTGTTCTTCTAAAGTGCTCAGCTCCCCGGGAAGAAATTCTTCTAATTTTAACCAGAGAATGGGCAGAAAACTGTTGTTTTCAACCTCAATGATTGTCTCAATCTGTTCATTGAAAAATAGATGATCATTTTTAAGCTGATGAGAAATTTTTAAGTTTTTAGAAATATTATAATGATAATATTTAATTATAAAATGAAAGAGGAGGAAAAAATAGGCCAGCTTAAATAAAATTGTGCGCTGTAAAACTGCTCCTCCCAGATAGGTTACTAAACCCAGTGCTAAAAAATTAATCAATTACCGGCACCTCTGTTCTTCTAACAATCTCATCAATGATTTTTTCTTTATCCGCACCCCTCAAACGACTTTTGGACTTAATAATTAAGCGGTGAGCCAGAACAGCAGGGGCAATTTCTTTAATGTCATCCGGAATAATATAGTCCCGCTCATTAACTACCGCCCAGGCCTGAGCCATCTTCATTAAGGCAATACTTCCTCTGGGGCTGGCTCCCAGTTCCAGATCACTATGATTACGGCTCTGATTAACCAGTTCTACTATATATTTTCTCAGCTTCTGATCAACATGGACTTTTTTAACATCATCCTGCAGCTCAATAAATTCCTGGTCAGTCATCACTGCCTCCAGTGTTTCCACCGGGTGCTGCAGCTGTAAATTTTCTAAAATCTGCTGTTCATCTACTGATTCCGGATAACCAATTTCCAGCCTGATTAAAAAGCGGTCAAGCTGTGCTTCCGGCAGGGGAAAGGTTCCATCATACTCAATTGGATTTTGAGTGGCCATTACTATAAAAGGATCAGCAAGTCGGCGGCTTATTCCTTCCACAGTAATCTGTTTTTCAGCCATACTCTCTAAAAGTGCTGACTGAGTTCTGGGTGTAGCTCTATTTATCTCATCTGCCAGCACAACCTGTGATAAAATCGGACCCTCTCTAAATTCAAATTCATTGTTCTTTTGATTATAAATTGAAACACCTGTAATATCTGAAGGTAAAAGATCAGGAGTAAACTGGACTCGTTTAAATGAACAGCCAATTGATTGGGCCAGAGAACGCACCAGAATTGTTTTTCCAACTCCCGGTACATCTTCAAATAGAATATGTCCCTCAGCCATCATTGCTGCCAGCGCAAGCTTAATCACCCGATTTTTACCTAAAATTACTTCTTCCACATTGTCAATGATTTTCTGCACTTTTTCGATATTCTGCAATTAATACACCTCTTATGTTTTATTTATAGGCACCATTATAGGTACCAGGTACCTAAAACGTTTTATGGTACCTGGTACAAGTGAATTATTTTACAACCGGAACTGTTAAACTACCCTGGGGCATTATATAGGCTGAATAATCCCCCTGATATTTTTCTTCCAGATAATCAACTGCCGCCTGAATAGTGTCTTTTTTCTTTGCAAATATATTTTCTGTCTGTTCCTGACTTAAACTTGAAATTAAAATAATTTCCTTTTCGGCAGCTACTTTAGAAATCGCAAAAGCTTTATGGCCGCCGATTAAAAATTTCTTTTTAATTCGAGTTATATTGTCCTCAGGTTTTTGAGCCTCGTCCATCCAGTTTTGAAAACGTTCTTCTCCATAGCCTTCTGAACATTCTGCAACCCAGATAATTGTCCCACCTTTTTTGACAGCATGATCTGCATGGTCCAGCGCTTTCTGGGCCTGATAAAGATTGATATCCCGGGGAAATCCTCCTGAGCTAACTACTGCTGCCTCAGCTTTTTCTGCCAGAGGTAGATGATACATTTCTGCAGATTGAGCAATTCTGGCCTCCCAGGCCTGTCGGTAATCACCGGCGACAACCTGAACTATTTCCCGGCTGCTGTTGGTGACTACATTGAGAATAAAGTCTACTCCAACTTTTTCTGCCGCCTCAAACATTTCTCTGCTGATTGGGTTGGCCTCTAAAGCAGGCTGTTCTTCTGTTACCTCAACCATCATTGCATGATTGTTTTCAATACTTTCCCTGCCGGCAACTCCCGGCAAAATTGATTTCCTGCCTCCAGAAAACCCGGCCATATAATGGGGTAAAATAACCCCAGTAGTAATTAAAAAATCTGCATCTGCCACTTTTTTATTAATCTGAAGCTGATTGCCGGTACTCAGTTGGCCTAAGTCAACTAAGTCCTGATCACAGTCATGATGAATAAAATTATAATTGTCATCTATCTCTTCCCCAAAAATTTCTCTGTTCTGCTCATCAGAATGGGGACTGTGCACCCCGGTGGCAACAATGAATGTTACCTGCTCATTTTTAATCCCGGCCTCAGAAATAGTTTTTAGCAGTGGTGGCAGCAGATAATTATAGGGGGTATAGCGGGTTACATCATTAACTATAATTACCAGCTCATTTATTTCCCTGGCAGCTAAAAGCTCTGCCAGAGGAGCTGTACCAATCGGATCCTCTAAGGCACTTTCCACTTCTGCAAGAGGATTTTTTAAGCCTTCTTTTTCATTTGCTTTTAAAACATCTAATACTCTACTGCTCTCAATCTCAAATTCTAAATTTTCTCTTCCATATTTTAATTTCATTTCTGCTTTTACTCTCCTCAATTCTCAATCTTTGTGAATCATTTCTTCTGTACCAGGTACAAAAACGTGTTTTTGTACCTGGTACCTAAAAATATATATTAGTTTTCCCAGCTGTTAATGTAGGCTTCCTGCTCTTCTGTCAGCTGATCAATTTCCAGTCCTAATGACTGAAGTTTGTATTCTGCTACCATATTGTCGATATCATCAGGAATATTGTAAACCTGGGCATCCAGATTTTGATTGTGATTTAAATATAACAGTGATGATAACTGCAGGGCAAAAGTCATATCCATAATTTCGGCTGGATGACCATCCCCTGCTGCCAGATTAACCAGTCTGCCATCTGCCAGGAGATAAAGCTTGCGGCCGTCTTCCATTTCAAACTTTCTGATATTCTGTCTGGCTTCTGTAACTTCCACAGCCAGCTTATTTAAGGCTGGTTTGGAAACCTCTACATCAAAATGACCGGCATTGGCTAAAATAGCTCCATCTTTCATTACTTTTAAATCTTCTTCGTCAATTACATCCTTACAGCCAGTTACTGTAATAAAGAAATCTCCTTTTTTAGCTGCTTCCTGCATCGGCATTACTTCAAAACCATCCATCCAGGCTTCACTGGCTTTAACTGGATCGATCTCAGTTACTACTACTCTGGCTCCCAGACCTTTTGCTCTCATGGCTACACCTTTACCACACCAGCCATAACCAGCAACAACTGCAGTTTTACCTGCAACTACCAGATTGGTTGTCCTCATAATTCCATCCCAGACAGACTGGCCGGTCCCATAGCGGTTATCAAATAGTGATTTACATTTAGCATCATTAACTGCCATCATCGGAAAAGCTAGAGTTCCATCACCTTCCATTGCTTCCAGGCGGTGAATTCCGGTTGTTGTTTCTTCTGCCCCACCGATGATGTTTTCTAAAAGCTCTTTTCTCTCTGTATGTAGAGTCTCAACCATATCTCCACCATCATCGATAATTAAATCCGGCTCAATATTTAAAACCTTATTCAAATGCTCCTTATATTCCTCAGCTGTTGAACCATACCAGCTGTGAACCATTATTCCGTGAGCGGCCAGTCCTGCTGCCACATCATCCTGGGTTGAAAGTGGATTGCTGCCTGCGATAGCCACATCTGCTCCCAGCTGACTGATCACATAAGCCATATAGGCGGTCTTGGCTTCTAAATGAAGACAGATCGCCACCTTTTTGCCTGCCAGCGGCTGTGATTCTTTGTGATCTGCTAAGATTTCATTTAAAATATCCATTTTATCTGCCACCCACTGGATCTTACGCCAGCCTTCTTCTGCTAATTCTGGATTTCTAAGTGTTGATTTAGTAATCATAATTATCCTCCTCATTAAATTTGATAAAGATGACAAGACTTTAGAAAAAATTTAAACTAATAAATCATTATTTATCAATCTAGTTTCAAAATCATTATCCGAATTTTCCTCTTATTATCATTTTATCATAGATTAGAGTAATGAAAAGAAAAATCTATCATATTCAAAATCTATTTAAGTTCCAGAATATAAACTATCAAACTTTATCCCGAACAAATTTACTCATATTATTTTAGAATCTTATTCTAAAATTTCTTTACTTTAGAGTAAATTTTTGAATATAATTCTGAAGATGGACCATCTTTATCTCCCGTAATTACTATCCTAACCCGCAGCAGTTTAGTTCGAAATCAGCCTGATGTTTTTGATAATAATTTTGAAGCAGTCAAAAAAGGTCTTTTAACTGATTTTAATTTAAAACAATATCCTTTTTTTGCGATATTTTGCTCTAAAAAACTGGAAATTGGAGCGTTTTACTTATATAATTAGAAGTAGGATAAAATTGAACTTGAATTGGAGGGGTAAATAATGCAAAAAAAGATTTCAATATTTTTAATCGCTGCTCTGATAGTAGGTGGGCTTTCCTTTTTCTTTCTGCAGTCACCCGGAAATGCAGTAGTTTCTGCTGAAGTAGGTACAGAGATAGGTATGCAGGCACCAGATTTTACTTTAAAAAATATGAATGATCAGGAAGTAAATCTAAGTGATTACCGGGGTCAGAAAGTTTTTCTTAACTTCTGGGCCAGCTGGTGTCCTCCCTGTAGAAAAGAAATGCCGGATATGCAGAAACTCCACGAAGAATACGGAAAAGAAGTTGTTATTCTGGCAGTAAATGTTGGTGAAAATAAATCTACAGCTGCTAATTTTATGATGGAAAATGGACTTAATTTCTCTGTGCTCTTAGATACTGATAAAAGCACAGCTCAAAATTATTTAGTTAGAGGAATCCCGACCAGTTATTTTTTAGATAAGAATGGAATTATTAAAGAAAAAGTTGTTGGAGCAGTAAGCTATGAGCGGATGCTGGAACTAAATAGAATTGAAAAATAAATAAATGTTATTTAGAAAAAAGCCACATGTAGGTTTATTAAATCTGCATGTGGCTTCTAATATATTTACTTCTATAATTTACAATACCAACTCTTTCAGCTAATCAAGCTTAAAAATCAGCATTCCTGGCATATTTTTCATCAGTTGGCAGGGGTGAAATCGTAACATAAAGTACTAAATCTTCACCACCAGTATTATGGACTGACATAGTTTCTGGCCCATCAATTTTAGTTAAATCTTTTTCCTGAATATTATATGACTTATCATCAACAATTAACCTGGCCGTACCGCTAATCACCTGCAGCAGAACAGTAGACTCAAAATGAGTATGATCAGGCAGTGATTCACCAGGTGCTATATTTAAAACAAAAGCCAGCGTATTTTGATCCGAATAGATAACTCTTTTGGCTACACTTTTTTCGGGAACTGTAGTATAATCGGCTAAATTAAATTTTTCCATAATTAACACCTCCACTTTCAAATTATATTCAACTCTAATAGTTATTTTGAACAGTTAAAATGACAATTAATCGGCAGTCAAATTTTGTTCTATATTTAGTATATCAAGTTATGAATGCAATTTAAAATAACTATTTTACACGATGTTTTACCCTAACTTTATATTTTGAATTTTAATATTTGAGCTCTTAATATATTATAAATCACAGTTAATTCCTAATTTTTTATCTCTAAGCTAAGAAAGAACCTAAAAAAAGACTGAACCCTCTTAAGAGTCCAGCCTTTGAATTCATAATTCGAATATATTTAATTTCTAATTTTTCTTAGTGAACGATAAAATAGAAGACAAATACTATACCTAAGACATATACTAACCAGTGTACATCTTTTCCTTTACCAGTAAAGAGCTTAACTAATGGATAAACAATAAATCCAAGTGCAATACCATTAGAGATTGAATAAGTTAAAGGCATAGCAATCATAGCTATAAAAGCAGGCAGGATTTCAGTAAAGTCATCCCAGTCAAGTTTTGTAATATTAGTCATCATCATGGTACCAACAACAATTAAAGCAGGTGCAGTTGCAGCTCCAGGAACTATTCCAATTAAAGGTCTAAAGAATAATGCCAGGAAGAATAGTATAGAAACTACTACTCCGGTTAGACCTGTACGTCCACCTTCAGCTACACCAGAAGCAGACTCAACATATGTTGTTACTGTACTTGTACCAAATAAAGCACCACCAGTAGTACCAATAGCATCAGCTAAAAGAGCCTTACTTGCTTTTGGTAGATCTCCATTTTCATCTAAGTAACCAGCCTGCTGACTTACACCAACTAAAGTCCCAGCTGTATCAAACATATCTACAAAGAGGAATGAGAGTAGAACTCCAAACATCCCCATACTTAAAGCTGAGCCAATATCTAACTGAAATAATACTTCTGACCAGTCAGCCATCTGCGGCATTGCAACTACACCACTAAAAGCAGGTGTTACACCATTAATCCAACCAAAAGCTGTAGATGCCAGGATACCCCAGAGAAGAGCACCTTTTACCTTTTTCGCATGTAAAATACCTGTTACGATCAGACCAAATAAAGCAACCAGGCCAGGACCTGTCAGAACACTACCCATAGCAACTAATGTTGCATCATCCTGAACTACAATACCGGCATTCTGCAGACCGATAAAGGCAATAAATAAACCAATACCTGTACTGATACCCGTTTTTAGAGCCATCGGAATACTGTTTACAATCATTTCTCTAACAGGGGTCACACTCAAAATAATAAAGATAATACCTTCCAGGAATATAATTCCCAGTGCCGCCTGCCAGGTAACTCCCATCCCAATAACTACAGAATAGGCAAAAAATGCATTAAGACCCATTCCAGAAGCCAGAGCAAAGGGATAATTAGTTAAAAATGCCATTGCCAGTGTACCTAAAATTGCACCCATGATAGTAGCAATAAATACTCCATCAAAAGGCATTCCTGCAGCACTTAAAATATTCGGATTAACAAAAATAATATAAGCCATTGTCATAAAAGTAGTAAAACCAGCAATAACCTCAGTCTTCACATCAGTATTGTTTTCTTTTAACTTAAATAAATTTTCTAAAGTTCCATTGTTATTAGTCATTAATTAAATACCCTCCTTATTTTTTGTCTAGATATCTAAAGCTGAATTAAAGTTTTCACCACCCTTCGTTCACTGAGCCTTCTTTTTAGAGCGCATGGTCGGCTCAGCATTAGGCCATCGAGGCCGTCACTCTGAGTCTTCTTTTTAGAGCGCATGGTTGGCTCAGCATTAGGCCATCGAGGCCGTCACTCTGAGTCTTCTTTTTAGTACGCTATTTACCTATCAAAAACAAAAAACCCGCAAAAATAGATACCTCAACTAAGAGGAATCTACCTTCACGGGTTTATCCGAAAGATAAAACATGGGCTCCATGTATAAATTAGATCTACTGCTTTACTTTACCCACTAAAATTGATAAAGATTTCCCTTTTTTAAAACAGATAGACTAATTTATTTCCCTCATAGTTGTCAGTTATCGGCTGACACTAGAAACTTGTGAACCATATCATCACAATTATACGAGGCCTATTTAAAATTTAATTTTTATATATAATTATTTACATATTTTAAAAATAATGAGCTGACTTTAATTCCATCTATTATTATAGATAATGTTGAGCAGCTTGTCAATAAACTTTTAAAATCAGTTTCTAAAAATACATAAATACAATATTTAAAATAGGCTTTTAAATCATTCTATAATCAACTCAACCTTTTCGAATTTATTAACATCAAATAATCCCTGGTCAGTCAATTTAAGTTCTGGAATTACAGTTAAGGCCATAAAAGATAAAGTCATAAAAGGGCCATCCCTGCTAACTCCCAGATCATTTGCGATCTCCCTCATTTTATTTAAGCAGTTTGCAACTTCTTTGACTGACTTAACAGCCATTAAACCGGCTACGGGTAAAGCCAGTGATGCTTTCACTTTACCATCAACAACAATCACCAGACCACCCTGCATCTTTTCAATTTCTCTAACAGCAGCTTCCATATCCTCAGCCCCAACTCCGGCAACTATTATATTGTGAGCATCATGGCCGATTGAAGTTGCAATCGCACCCTGGCGCAGACCAAAATTGCGGAGCAGACCCAGCCCAACATTTCCTGTCTGATGGTGTCTTTCTACAACAGCCAGTTTAACCAGATTATGGCCAATCAACTCAATTGCAGGGGGTTCTCCCTCATATTCTGCCTCCGTCTGATAAAAGGACTCTCCAGTCACTACCTGATCTTTGATCAATTCGATAACTCTATATTTTCTGGCAGCCGGCAGTAGAAAATCAGCCTCCGAAATTTCGCCAACTCTAATTGAATTAAAGATCTTTTCCTCAATTTCCTGGTTCATAAAATCTTCTCGCTCCAGGGAAATCTTATCATCAATTGATTTAAGTAAAGTTCCATCTTCAGCAACCAGCCGTCCATCTTTGTAAACTTTTTTAACTTCAAATTCTCGCAAATTATCAAAGACCAATAAATCCGCCTGATAACCGGGAGCAATGGCTCCCAGCTTTTTCATTCCCAGAGCTTCTGCGGCATTGATAGTTGCCATCTTAACTGCTCTTAAAGGGGAAAGCCCGTACTGAATTGCCTTCCTGACTGCAAAATCAATCTGGCCTTCTTTAATTAAATCACCTGGATGTCTGTCATCTGTTGCAAATAAGAATCGAGAAGAATTGCTGCTGTTAACAGCAGGCAGCAGGCTGACTAAATCTCTGGTGACCGAACCTTCTCTGATCATAATATACATCCCCTTGGCAACCTTCTCCAGCGCTTCCTCAGCTGTTGTTGCCTCATGATCAGCTTTAATGTCTGCCAGTAGATAGGCATTTAAATCATTTTCGGATAATCCAGGTGCATGTCCATCTTTAAATAAATCAGAAGCCATTTCGATTTTGTCCCAGATTTCGGGATCTCCATTAATAACTGAAGGAAAGTCCATAACTTCTCCCAGTCCAAAAATTCCTTTTTCATCAATTAATGTCTTCAGATCAGCTGCCGAAAGTTTAGCACCTGAATTCTCAAATTTAGAAGCTGGGACACAGGAAGGGAGCATTAAATTAAAATTCCAGGGCTGAGAATTACCGGCTTTTAGCAAGTATTTAATCCCGGTTAAACCGGCTACATTGGCAATTTCGTGGGGATCAGCGACTATGGTAGTTGTCCCCCGGGGAATAATCACCCGCGCAAACTCATCCACATTGGTCATCGAAGATTCTATATGCAGGTGAGCATCAATTAAGCCAGGAGTAACTATTCTCCCTCCCAGATCGATTTCTTCTTTTCCCTGATAATCACCGATTCCAATAATAATCCCATCCGCAACAGCTATATCATTTTCGAGCAGCCGCTCATTAAAGACATCCACAATCACCGCATTTTTAAATACTTTATCGGCTTTTTCCAACCCTCGTGCCTGTTTTAGTAATTCTTTTCTCAGCATAAGCTCCCCCTTTCTCTATCCTATTATGCCAGTGCCAGAGCCTCAAAATTACAGCGGGTCACACAGAGGCCGCAGCCGGCACATTTTTCAGCATCGATCACAATTTTATTTTCCTGATCTAAATAGTTGGCATCATAAACACAGCTAATAATACAGAGTCCACAGCCAGTACAGTTATCTCTTTTGATTTTAGGCACCCTTGTTTCGTAATTTGCTGCTTCCGGAGCTGCCTTCTGAGCCAGACCTCTAATCTCGTCCAGATTCTGATAACCATGTTTTTCTAAATATTGATCAATTTCTTCGGCAATTTTACCGTAAATTTCAGGACCCTTAAGAATGGCTGCTGTACAGGTTTGAACCGCCTGAGCACCGGCCATAATCATTTTAACAGCATCGGCTCCGGTAGAAATTCCACCAACAGCTAAAACTGGAATATCCACAGTCTGAACAGCCTGAAAAACCGCTCTTAAGGCCAGCGGGAAAATTGCCTCTCCGGAAAGCCAGCCATAACCATCTTCACTTCCCATCAGCGGTCGACCGCTGTCTATATCAAAATCAAGAGTTGGTCCAAAAGAATTGATTAAAACAAGTCCATCAGCTCCAGCCTCTGCTGCAGCCTTTGCAAATTTAGGTATATCAATCTGCGGACTCAATTTAACCATTACCGGTTTATCAGTAGCTTTTTTTGCAGCTTTAATACTTTCTACAACCGGAGAAGTATCACTGCCTAAATAATGAGTTGATAATTCGAAGGCATCAGCATAGGGCTCAATTTTTTGAACCAGCTCACTGATTTGCTCGGCACTGTAACCTAAACCCACAATTACCGGCAGCCCTAAATCCTTAATTTTAGGATATTCATTTTTTAACCAGTGCTCCGGTCCCATTTCTGACCAGAGTTCTGTGTTCATAAAACCACCTCTGGTTTGAGCCATATTGGGACGGGGAACCTCAGCTGCTTTTGTAGAAATAGTCTTGGTTACAATTGCCCCGGTACCACCTGCTTTTGCTTTTTTTGCCATTTTAAAATCTTTAATCGGTGGTCCTGCAGCTGGCATTACCGGATTTTTCAAAGTAAAATCAAACAGTTTAACACTTATATCAGCCATTTTTTTCACTCTCCTGTTTATATTTAATTGCTGTAATTTCGACTGGTTTATCTGCTTTCAGTTAACTTACCGAATTTAGCCGAGAAAGCCTCGCTTATGTCAATGAGCAAGGATGATGTCAGGTAAATCTCTGGCTTTAACTATTTTCTTCCTTTTCTTTCTCTTTTAAAGCCTTTTTGATTTTTGAGGGACTAATCGGTAAATCAAAAAATCTAACTCCGATTGCATCATAAACAGCATTAGCCAGAGCAGGTGCCGCTGCAATCAAAGTCGGTTCTCCAACTCCTTTGGCTCCAAAAGGTCCTTCAGAATCTTCTTCTTCAACCAGATAGTGCTTGAATTTAGGGATATCAACACTTGTCGGCACCAGATAATCTGTCATGCCGGCATTGAGTGTTTTACCATTGCGGATTACCTGGTCTTCCATCATTCCCATTCCCAGCCCCTGAACAGTTCCACCTTCAATCTGGCCTTCAACATTTTTGGGATTAATTGCTTTCCCTAAATCAACGGCTGTATAAACATCCAGGAGATCAATTGTGCCGGTATCTGTGTCAATTTCAATATCAATCACCTGAGAGAGGAAAGTATAGGCTACATAGACTTTGTCTGCCTGACCGTTTTGATCAGGGCTGTAGGTTACAGGAAAGAAACTTCCTTCTGCTTCTAATTTTTTACCTCTTTCTCTAACTCTTTCTGCCATTTCCCAGTAGCTAATATAATCGTCCGGGTCATCATACATATAGATTTTTCCATCCTCAATTGCAATTTCAGGATGGTTGCTGCGAAATTCTAAACTGCCGTAGTGGTATAGATTGGCCAGCAAATCTTCGGCTGCTTTTTTAACTGCATTACCGGTAAAATAGGTCTGCCGGGTAGCAGAGGTTGAACCTGAATTTTTAGTTTTATGGGTATCACCCTGAACCACTTCAAAATAATTGGGATTTATTCTTAAAATCTCTGCTGCAATCTGAATCACAGTTGTAATAACTCCCTGTCCCACATCGGCTGCAGCTGTTCTAATTACTATCCGCTCATCTTCTTTAATTTCAATTGAGGCAATAGAATGGTCAGGAAAACCCTCACCATAACCAAATCCAAACATGATTGTTGCCAGTCCGCGTCCAAATTTTTTCATTATTTTCTGCCCCCTTTCCAGTCACTGAGCTCCATCACTCTTTTGATTGTTTCTTCTGCATTTACACTGTGAGTAAGCTGCTGACCGTTAGGAGTAATTGAGTCTTTTTGATAGATGTTTTTGAGTCTAAATTCTGCCGGATCTATACTTAACTTTTCTGCCAGAATATCCATCTGCTGTTCATAGGCAAAAGCTCCCTGAGCAGTACCAAAACCACGCATCGCACCAGCATAGGTATTATTGGTATAAACTGCATGTGAGACACCACGTAAATTAGGACAGTTATAGGGTCCTGTTGCATGGTACATTCCCTTGTGCACAACTGCCGGTCCACTGGAAGCATAGGCTCCTGTATCTCCAATAAACTTAGTTTCCCAGGCGGTTAAATAACCATCACGATCTACTCCAGTTTTATTGATAATTGTAATTGGATGCCGTTTGGACTGAGTAATCATTGATTCTTCTCTGGTAAAACAGAGCTTAACCGGTCTACCGGTCCTCATTGCTGCAATAGCCAGGTGAATATGGACTGAAACATCCTCTTTTTTACCAAAAGCGCCACCAATTGTAGGCTGAATAATTCTGATCTGATCTTTTGATAATCTTAAAGACTGAGCAACATCGGCCTGAGTATCATGCAGCCACTGAGTTGCAGCCCAGATATTAACTACTCCCCGGCGCTCATCGTAAAGAGCAACTCCGGCTTCATTCTGCATTGGCAGCTGATCGATAAACTGAGTCTGATAGCGATTTTCTTCCACTATTGCTGAATTCTTAAAAGCCTCGTCAACATCACCCCGATTTAGATGATGAGTGATTACTATGTTTCCATCTGGATGAATATCCGGAGCATCATCCTCCATCGCCCGGAAAGGGTCGGTGATGACTTCCAATTCTTCCACCTTAACTTTAATTAGATCCCTTGCTTTTTTAGCTGCTTCTTTTGTTTCGGCAACAACTATTGCCAGTGGATCCCCCATATAGCGCATCTTTTCTCCGGGGGCAATTAAAACAGGTTGATCTCTGATGATCAATCCAAACTGTCTGACATCCGGAATATCTTCCGCAATAACAATATCAACAACACCATTTACTTTTTTAGCCTGCGAAATATCTATATCTTTTAAAATTGCATGAGGATGGACTGCCCTTTTAATTTTAACGTAAAGCAGATCATCGAAAAATATATCGTCAGGATAAACGGCTTCTCCAGTTACCTTGTCCCAGGCATCTGCTTTTAGCACATCATGACCAACAAAACGCTTGCTTTTTTTAACTCCTTCGATTGTACAGCGGGTTGTATGTTTACAGAAATAATCCTTAATTCTTTTATTCTGATCAGTCACTGCTATCACTTCCTTCAACTGCAAGTTTATCTGCTGCCAGCATGACAGCATCGATAATCTTGGCATAACCGGTACAGCGGCAGATATTACCGGATAATCCGTAGCGTACTTCTTTTTCTGTTGGCTCAGGATTTTCATCCAGCAGTCTTTTGCCTGCTAAAATCATACCGGGAATACAGTAGCCGCATTGAACTGCTCCTGCTTCCACAAATGATTCCTGAATTGGATGTAGATCATCCCTTGTTCCCAATCCTTCTACTGTTAAAATCTCTGCCTGGTCTGCCTGTGGAGCTGGAACCAGACAGGAAGCTGTTAGTTCTCCGTTCATAATTACTGTACAGGCTCCGCACTCACCTTTACCACAGCCTTCTTTAACTCCTGTTAAACCGAGATCTTCTCTCAATAAATCGAGCAGCCTGGTATAGGGAGTAACTTCCAATTCTCTTTCTTCTCCATTAACTGTAAATGTAATCTGCATCAGCTGCTCACCCCCTTTTCCTTTCAATCTCATTTAAAGCTCTGACCATTACATCAGCTGCTACATCTTCTCTATATTCTTTAGTTCCTCTTAAATCATCAATAGGATTAATTCGGGCTTTAACTTCCTGACCCAGCTTCTTATAATCGAGCTCAGCCAGGGTATTTCCGAGCATCATTTCTTCAACTTCTCCAAGCCTAATCGGTGTTGGAGCAACTGAACCCATTGCCACTCCTGCTTTTACGATCTGCTCAGCTTCAAATTCAAGTACCACCGAAAGGGTCAGAGTAGAAATAACAAGAGCCTTGCGGCGTCCAACTTTAACCCAGGCACCTTCTCTCTTATTTTCTGTCAGCGGAATAATTATTTCTGTTAAAAGTTCATCAGCTTCCATTAAATTTCTTTTTGGTCCGGTAAAAAACTCTTCTGCTTCCACAATTCTTTCAGCTTCAGCTGACTGCAGTTTAAAACTGGCCTGATAACTTAAAAGTGGTGCCAGAAGATCTCCTGCCGGTGAAGAAGTACAGATATTACCTCCAATTGTACCCCTGCTTCTAATCTGCGGTGAGCCAACATCCTCAGCTGCTGCAGCCAGAACCGGAAATTTCTCCTTAATTAAATCTGATTTCATCAGCTGCAGATGAGTCGCCATTGCACCGATATACAAATTATTATCCTTAACTTCAATCTGCCGCAGTTCACTTAATTTATCCAGGTCAAGCCAATTTTTAATTTGATGCAGCTTCTCATAATTTGCTACCAATAAATCTGTGGTACCTGCTGCCACCTCAATCTGATCCTCATATTCTGCTTTAATTTCTAAAGCTTTTTCCAGACTCTGCGGCTGAAAATACTGCTCAAAATCTGCTCCAGAAATCATCTGCCTGTTCTCTTGTTTCATGGGTGATTTTCTGATCATCAACTACCTGCACCTCCCGGTTTTCCATTAATATTTTACCATTAACAATTGTTGTCTCAACCATGCCGCCATTGATTCCAAATAAGATGTGGGCATAAGTATTATCACTGTTTATTTCTGTTGGTGGACTGTAATCAACTACAATAATGTCTGCAGCTGCTCCCTCTTTTAAAACACCAAGCTGAGTCCCAAAGCTCTGACTGGCCAGCTTTGCATTTGTTTTAAAAACCATCTGAGGAATTTCAGTCCAGCCGGGACGGGGGTCAGAATTCTGGTGTTTGAGCATTAAATTAGCAAACTTTATACTCTCAAACATATCAGTTGTATAACCATCTGTTCCCAGTCCAACTTTTAAACCTTTTGCCAGCGCTTCCTTTAAGGGTGCTGCTCCTACCGCATTACCCATATTTGATTCCGGATTATTTATCAGATAACAATCATTATCTCTTAAGATCTCCAGCTCACCTTCCTGCAGATGGACTCCATGGACGGCAATAGTTCCCGGCCGCCAGATATTGTACTGATCAAGCCTCTTAACTGCTCCATTATAACCGCGGAGCCGGCTGTCTTCTAAATCAGTCCGTCCCTCAGCCACATGAATATGAAAACTGCTGTCTAAGTCATCTGCCAGCTCTGAAACTTCTGCCAGAGTTTCATCTTCCAGGGTAAAAGAAGCATGTAAACCAATTCTACTATTTAAATAATTTGAATTTTTCTCCCTAATCTTCTTTAAAAAATTCTTGCTTTCTTTTACTGCTGCCTGAGACTGCTCCGGACCATTACGGTCAGAAATCTCATAACAGAGATCAGCTCTAATACCAAGTTCCTCCACCGCCTTGGCCACCAGATCAAGCGAATAACTTACCTGTCCGTAACTTGCGTGGTGATCAAAAACAGAGGTCACACCCTGTTTTAAGCCTGTCAAAAAGGCATAAAGGGCACTGTAATAAATATCATCAGCTTTTAATGAGCTGTCCACCCGCCACCACATTTTCTCCAGGATTTCTAAAAAATGACGGGGAGGCTGCTCAGTCTTTAAATCCATACCCCGGGCAAAGGTACTGTAAATATGCATATGAGTATTGATCATCCCCGGCATAATTATTTTGCCCTGCACATCCTTAACTTCTGCTTCCGGATACTTCGACTTTAAAAGCTCGGATTCACCTAAAGCCTTAATTTCTTCTCTCTCAATTAAAACAGCTCCATTTTTAATGACTCTATTATCTTCGTCATGAGTAATCACTGTTCCATTTGTTAATAAGAGCAAGAAACCACTCCTTTCTTTCTGATTTTTCAGGTCGAAAATATAAATAAAATTTAATAAAATAAATAAGGACATCTGTCCGCCTATAACCAGCATTGACTATAATATGAATATTAATTTAACAAGAAGTATCTTCCCCGGCAAGCCATAAATCAACAGCTTTTTGGATAAATTCCTTCAAGCCAGTTTCTGGGATCTTTTTTGATTTTGAAATTCGGATGCATCCTTTGCCAAGGTTCAGTCCTTTCAACAAACTGCTATCCGGATCAATTTTGTGAATGTCACCCACATACAGGCTTACATAGTTCTTCTGGGCATTCAGATGAAACAAGGGCTCTGCTTCCGTTCCATCTCCATACGACAGCATTCCGTAATTCATTCCTTCCTTGAGTTGGGGATGCTTAAGAATCAATTGTCGTACTTCTAACAATTTTTCCTTTTTCCAATCATCTTCCAACTTATCTAAAAACTCCTGCGCAGTTTTGCCTCCATGTATCATAATTTTCCTCCTACCTGTGTGTATCTTCTCTCGCCAGATCAAGATTTTAATTAACATTACAAATCTACCCCAGGCAAGGATAATTCAATTTCTACGCTTACATGTTGAGGCTAAGAAAAGTTACTTAATAAAGTTGCTCAATCTCAAATTTTTAAATTTTGTAATTATTTTAAGTATCAGCTTGAGAGTTTAATTGAAATGACTTGGTTTTATTTTTAGAACAACTTGATGAATATTAAGTTAAATCAGACCTAAAAACACGATTTTTTTAGCTGACCGCAGCACAGGAAGTGCTGATCGGGAAGGAAGTCTGATTTAACGGAAATATGAATCTTAGTTTAATTTTAAAATTAATGTCGGAATAAATTTATCCTATTTCAGTCAAAAATATTGATCCAAAACTTTTCTTAGCCCTCTAACATCTTAGCAGAAATAGAATTAGCCTTTGCTATAATCTCAGCTTCATCAACCCTTGTCAGCTCTCCCTCTTCAACCACAATCTCACCATTAACAATTGTGTAATCAACAATCTGAGTATCACCAGTATTAACTATCGCTGAAACCGGATCATATAAGCCGCCGGCAAAACCAAGCCTTTTAGAATTAACCAGAAACATATCTGCTGCCTTACCAACTTCCAGGCTGCCGATTTCCGGCTGAGACAAAACATCCCGACCCCCATTTGTGGCCAGGGCCAGCACATCTTCGGCTGTAATTGACTTCATGCCGTGGACCAGGCGGTGCATCAAAAAGGCCGCCTTCATTTCTAAAATCATATTTGAGGAATCATTGCTGGCACTGCCGTCAACTCCCAGACCAACCGGTACTCCTTTTTTGATCATTTCCGGCACTTTGGCTGCTCCCGAAGAAAGCTTCATGTTAGAAACCGGACAGTGGGAAACTCCAGTTCCCGTTTCGGCCATCCGACTCAGTTCCTCACTGGTCAGATGGACTCCATGGGCATACCAGATATCACTGCCAACCCAGCCCAGCTTTTCCATATAGGCCAAAGGTCTGAGCCCAGTTTTTTCTAAAACAAACTGTTCCTCATCTTTAGTTTCTGCCAGATGAGTGTGGGCCTGAACTCCATAGTCCCGGGCCAGCTCAACTGACTCTATCATCAGCTCTTCGGTCACCGAAAAAGGTGAACAGGGAGCTAAAGCTACCCGCTGCATGGCATAGGGTGAGCTGTCATGATATTTTTCAATTACCCGGCGGGAATCTTTGAGTATCTCCTGATCAGTCTGGACCACTGAATCTGGCGGCAGACCTCCATCTTTTTCGCTTAAAGACATACTGCCCCGGGTCCCGTGAAAACGGATCCCGATTTCTTTTGCAGCTTCAAACTGATTATCAATTAGGTTTGAAGGCTGTGATTTAGGAAAAACATAAAAGTGATCACTGGTCGTTGTACAGCCTGTTTTTAAAAGTTCCCCTGCTGCCAGCAGAGTTGAATAATAGACTGCATCCGGATTAACCCGGGACCAGATTGGATAAAGATATTTTAACCAGCCAAAAAGCTCTGACTCCTGGGCCTCGGGAAGGTTGCGGGTTAAAGCCTGATAAAAATGGTGGTGCAGATTAACCAGACCGGGAAAGAGGAAGTAATCACGACCATTAATAGTTCTATCTACTTCTCCTTCAACTTCAATCTCCCTACCCATTCTCGAAATTTTTCCATCTTCAATCAAAAGGTCAGCATTTTTGAGCCGATCTCGATTTTTGTTCATCGTAATAATCTCTTTTACATTTTTAATTAAAATTTTAGCCACCTCAGACACCCCATTCTTCGGCTGCCATCTCAACTGCATCAATTATCTGCTGATAACCTGTGCAGCGGCATAAATTTCCTTCCAGAGCTGTTTTGATCTCTTCCTTAGTCGGAGTCGGATTGGTATTTAAAAGTGCCAGAGCTGACATCAGCATTCCTGGAGTACAGAAACCACACTGGATAGCCTGTTTCTCGATAAAAGCTTTCTGCAGTGGATGCAGACCGCTTTTGCTTTCCAGACCCTCAACTGTGATAATCTCACTGCCATCTACCTGAGCTGTAAGCACCAGACAGGAATTAACTGCCTGATCATCGACAATTACCGTACAGGCCCCACATTCACCAACACTGCAGCCCTCTTTAGTTCCGGTCATTTTGAGCTGTTCTCTGAGGGTATCTAAAAGTCTTTCCTGACTTCCAACTTCTAATTTATGTCTGGCTCCATTAACCGTTATCTCTACATCTAACTTAGCCATTATATCCTGCCTCCTCCAATAAATCTTTTACTGCTCTTTCTACCAGTTTACTCAGAGCAGGCCGTTTATAGGGGGTTGACCATCTTTCCCCTGTAATCCCTACCATCTCATCTGCTGCTATCTCCCCGGCCTCTGCCGGATCTATCTCAGCAAAAGTTTTAGCCGTTAAATACTTATTTACCTCTCTAAAAGGTACAGGTGCAGGAGTTGCAGCTCCAGAAACAACCTGAATATTTTTTATCGCTTCATTTTCTACTTCAGCTAACAGGGTTAAAGAAAGTCTGGAAATACTTACGGCATTGCGGCGTCCAATCTTCTGATAACTGCTGTGATATTCTCCCTGAGGCATTTTAAAAACTATTTTTTCCAGTACTTCATTATCTTTAAGTACCGTCTGATTTGGCCATTCCACAAAATCTTCCAGCAGAACCCTGCGGGCTCCACCTTTATTGCGCAGAACAAGTTCTGCTCCCAGAGCAATCAGAGGTGAAAATGAATCAGCACAGGCTGCTGCATTGACCAGATTACCACCAATAGTGGCCCGATTTCTAATTTGAGTTGAGCCAATACTGCTGGCTGCTGCCCCAATAAAGGGCAGCTTTTCTTTTATTTCCGGGCTGCTTAACAGTTCTGCATGAGTTGTCAGAGCACCAATCTCGCCCTCTTCTGGGCCCAGTTTGATTCCCTTAAGTTCAGCTACATCGGTAATATCTAAAAGGTAATCTATATTTTCAAATTTTGGATCCTGCTGATGGAGGTCAACCATTAGATCAGTTCCTCCAGCCAGAATCTGAACCTTCTTTTTTTCAGTCAGAATTTCCAGTACTTCTTCTAAACTATGAGCTCTCAATAATTGATATTCGACCATTATTATTTACCTCCCTTATGCAGAGCACGACCAATTAAAACCCGCTCTAAGTTAAGGGGTAGAGAACGAATTCTCCTGCCTGAAGCATGAGCTACTGCATTTGCTATTGCTGCACTACCTAATTCCAGTGTTGGCTCCCCAATTGATTTAGCACCAAAGGGGCCATCCGGATCAGGATTTTCTACAATTACCGGTTTAATATCCGGCATATCTTGAATGGTAGGAATCATATAATCATGGAAGTTAGTTCCCTGTATAACTCCATCTCTCACTTCAAGCTCTTCCATAATTCCATAACCCAAGCCCATCATGACTCCACCGTAAATCTGACCTTTAACATTTTCCGGGTTAATTGCCCGACCGACATCGTGAGCAGCTGCCATATTAATCACATTCAGCTCACCGGTTCCAGTATCAACTTCAACCTCAGCTATCTGACAGCCGTAGACATAGGTAAAATAGGGATTGCCGGATCCTTTTTCCTCATCCCAGGAGATTGGAGGTGATTTATACCAGCCGTAAGCTGACATTAAAATACCGGTGTTTCCCATCTCTCCTGTTAGATCAGCAAAGGTTGCCAGTCTGTTACCCTGACCATCATATAAAAAGCCATCTTTTAGTTCCAGCTGCTCTACCTTAAAATCATATTTATCTGCGGCAAAATCCATAATTCTGCCCTTCAATTTCTCCGCTGCATCCTTAATCGCATTACCACCAATTAAGGTAGCCCGGGAGGCAACTGTTGAGCCGCTGTCAGGGGTAAAGCTGGTGTCCAGTTCCTTAAACTCAACTTCGCTCATCGGAACACCTAAAACTTCAGCTGCTATCTGAGAAAAGATTGTTTTTAATCCCTGACCATTTTCAGCCAGGCCACTGTAGACTGCCACACTACCATCTTTATTAATCTGAATTACAGAAGCTGCTGCATCTATTGCCTCTGCTCCCAGGCTGCAGCCTCTAAAGGAAATGGAAAGTCCAATTCCCTTCTTTTTATCTCCTGGCTGTTCCCCGGAATATTCTTCATATTTCTTCTTATAATCTATGGCCTCCATTGCCTTTGTCATAACTTCATTTAAGGAAACGGTGTGCCGCTCCAGTTTCTGTCCGCTGGCTGTAACCGAACCCTGAGAATACATATTTCTTTTTCGCAGTTCGACTGGTTCTAAGCCAAGCTCAGCTGCCAGCTCATCCATTAAGGATTCCTGAGCAAAAATGACCTGGGGTGAACCATAACCACGCATTGCCCCGGTATAGGGATTATTGGTATAATAGCCATAGGTATCAGTTTTAACATTTTCTACTTCATAGGGACCTGTGGCCTGAACAACACTGCGCCAGGTTACAAAAGGAGTCTGACAGGCATAACCACCACTATCTGCAACTGCCTCAATTTCCATTGCCGTCAGCTTACCTTCTTTTGTGGCTCCTATCTTATATGTTAAATGATAGGGATGCCGCTTATAACTTTCGGTAAACGACTCCTCCCTGCTGTTGACCATCTTAACCGGTCTCCCGGTCTTCAGCGCCATCACTGCTGCCCGGGCAGCCATTGCCGAAACAACCTCATCTTTACCGCCAAAAGAACCACCAATATGATTTTGAATAACCCTTACCTCAGCCAGTTCGACTTCCAGCACCGCCGAAACCGCATTTCGGGTTGCATAAGGATTCTGAATTGAACCGTAAACTGAAACCAGATGGTTTTCCTCATTGGGAACAACCACAACTGCCTCCGGCTCTAGATAACTATGTTCAATAAACTGAGTTGTATATTCTCTTTCTAAAATCACATCTGCTTCTGCAAAGCCTTTTTCCACATCACCTTTTCGCAGTGGATGGTGAATCACCTGGTTGTCATCTTTTCCCGGATGTAACTTCAGGGCCCCTTCCTTCCGGGATTCCAGTGGATCAAAAACACCTTCCAGTTCTTTATATTCAACCTCAATCTTTTCCAGAGCTGCCGCTGCCTGGGCTTCAGTTTCTGCCACAGCCATGACCACTCCATCTCCAGCCAGCAGCACTTTCTTATCTGCCAGTACCTGCTGATCCTGAACAATAACTCCAAAGAGATTATTGGGAATATCCTGAGCTGTAAATACACCTTTTACACCCGGCATCCCTTCTGCCGCAGCTGTCTCTATTTTTTTAATTTCAGCATGAGGATATTCTGTCCTCAGTACTTTAGCATGAAGCATATTTGCAAATTCCAGATCTGCTCCAAATTTGGCCTTACCGGTAACTTTCTCATAGGCATCTACTCTCCTGACACCTTTGTTAACATGTTTAAAAGCCATTACTGCACCTCCATAATTAAAATCAAAAATTTATCCTGCCCAACTGCCTTCTTTAAAAAAATAAAATAAACTTAATTTCAAAAAATTATCCCCATTAAATAGATGGACTTTCTCCATTTTTGCCAGGATCAGCTCTTAATTGGCTGGTAGTCAGTCAGGCTGGAATAAACCAGTTCCGACGCTACAAATTAAGAGTTCTCAGGGCATTTTTCTCAATTTTAGTTGAGAGAAATGTTAAAATGGAAAAAGTCCATGCATTAAACTTTACTATATTCAATTCTCTATCTTTATTATATAACAAAATATTTTAAATTAACAGATTTTTAACATGATTTTTTCTATTTGCTAACAGATTTTTTGCTCACCCTTATGTGGCAGCAGTAAGTTTAATCCGATTGCAATTATTGCTCCCACTGTAATTCCTGAGGATAAAACTGTGGAAATTACATCCGGCAGCTGTGCTACAACATCAGGTCTAAAAGTTACACCAAGACCAAAACTGAGGGCAATTGATAAAATGAAGATTTTTCGATCAGTCAGGCCACCTTTAGTTACAATTTTCATACCCGAGGTAGCAACCATACCAAATAAGGCAATTGTTGCACCACCTAAAACGGGATTGGGCATTACACTGACTAGAGCCCCAATTTTAGGCACAAGACCAAGTAAAAATAAGATTGCTGCCACTGCTGTTCCTACTACTCTACTACCTACTTTTGTAATCTGAATAACTCCAATATTCTGGCTAAAAGTTGAATTAGGTAATGAATTAAAAACTGCGGCCAGGGCACTACCAACCCCATCTGCCATTATGCCACCGCTAAGTCTTTCTATATGCTGCTCATCAGCAACATCTTCCCCTGATACCTCTGCCACAGCTGTCAGATCACCGATTGACTCGACTGTAGTAATAATATAGGCCATCACCCAGGGTAATAAATGGCTCCACTGAAATGAAAGTCCATACTTAAAGGGACGGGGAATTGTCAACCAGCCTGCATTTGCAACCTCTGTCAGATCAACAAGTCCCAGCGGAATAGAAACAAGATAACCAGCAATTAAACCAATTGCTATTGCTCCGACCTTAACTAAACCTTTGCCAAAGCGGTTAGCGATAATAATGATAGATAAGACAAATAAACCTAAAATTAGATTCTGAGGTGCTCCATAATTTTCTGCACCTGCTCCTCCACCAAAATCAGTTATTCCTACTTCCATCAGACCAAGTCCAATTAACATCACAACAGTTCCGGTAACTACAGGTGGGAAGATTTTTCTGGTCTGTCTGATAAACCGACTCAGAATCATCTCAACAGGTGATGTAATCAGTCCCATTCCTAAAACTAGAGGCAGACCACCCTCACTTGCTGCTGCAATAGCCATTGGGACAAAGGTAAAAGATGTACCGTGAACTGCCAGCAGACCCGAGCCAACTGGACCAATCTTTGTTACCTGAATATAAGTTGTTACTCCCGAAACCATTAAAGCCATACTGACAAAAAACCCAGTTTCTGCAGCATTTAAGCCGGCAACTCCCGCTATAATTAACGGTGGAGTAATAATTCCGACAAACATAGCCAGCATGTGCTGTAATCCCAATAGCAAAGTCTCTACTAACGGCGGCTTTTCTTCTAAACCATAAAACGGTTCCTCTTCTACAACAAATTCTTTCTTCTCCCTACTTTTTTGCATAGAACCACTCCTTTTTGTTTTCTCTTAATTATATATTATACTTAAAATAAGAATACCCTGCTTAAATCAGGCTGAATACCTGTATTTATGATTATTATATATGTATACAGCTCCTCATTATTCTAAATTTTCCGAAAAATACTTTTGAAAGTACCGGGTGGTTTAAATAATCCCCTCCTACAGGTACTAAAATTGGAGATTATTCCCAGGTACCCGGTACCCAATCAAATTTACTTACCACCCATTGTTAAAGTCATAACAGCTTTAGCTGTGTGTAATCTATTTTCTGCTTCTGTAAAGACTATTGAGTGTTCTCCATCAATTACAGAATCCTCTACCTCATTCCCGCGGTCAGCAGGTAAGGCATGCATATACATTACATCATCAGCAGCCATTGCCATTCTTTCTTCTGTGCACTTCCAGTGTTTATTTGATTCTAAAAGATCATCTATTACTGCATCATCCTGATTTGTTACCCAGCTGCCCCAGTTTTTAGGAATAACTATATCAGCTTCTCGATAGGCTTCATCCTGATCATGAGTAATTTTGAAGGTTCCATTATTTTTCTCAGCGTTTTCCCGGGCCTGTTCAATTACCCATTCCGGCATTTCATATCCTTCTGGGTAAGCCAGAGTTACATCCATTCCATAACGAGGGAAAAGTAGTGCCTGAGTTAAGGGTACAGAAATCGGCTTTTTGTGACTTGTAGCATAAGCCCAAATAATTGATACTTTTAGATTATCGGTTTTCTTTTTCTTTTCTTTGATAGTCATTAAATCTGCAATACCCTGCATTGGATGGTAAAGGTCACACTGTAAGTTCATTACCGGAACTTTTGCATGGTTGGCCAGTGAACGCAGATACTTATTTCCAATTTCCCAGACACAGTTGCGGCAGGCAATTGCATGTCCATAACTACCTAAAATAATACCTGTATCTTTTGCTACCTCACCGTGAGATACCTGCATAGTGCTGGTATCTAAAAAGTTGGCATGACCACCTAACTGAGCCAGTCCAGCCTCCATTGAATTTCTGGTTCTGGTTGACTGCTCAAAAAACATTAAAAATGCTGTTTTATCTCTCAAATATGGAGTTGGCTCCCCCATAGCAAATTTTCTTTTTAAGTCAAATGAAACCTCCAGTAATGTATCAATCTCATCTTTTGTCCATTCCTGTAGTGTTATAAAATCTCTTCCTTTTAATTGAGTTTCCATTTAAAAATTCCTCCTTTTATTTTTGGTTGGCACCGTTGGTTAGTACCGGGTACTTGGGAATAAATTCCTTTTCAATAAATTGATTATTTTTTATGGAATTTATTTCCAAGTACCCGGTATCATTTAATTTAAGCTAATAGATTCTCTGTTTTCTCCGGCATTTGATCGGCATACTTTTCTACAAATAGTTTTGGAATTGCTGCATAAATTGCAGCTGCTTTTACAAGTTCTGATTTCCATGTTTTTTCATTTGGGGCATGAGCCTGATCTTCATGGCCCGGTCCAAAACCAATACAGGGAATCCCGTGACGTCCCATAATTGAAACTCCATTGGTCGAAAAGGTCCACTTATCAACCAGCGGCTCTTCTTTAAATAATTCCTGATAGGCTTCCACTGTTGTCTGACAGACAGGATGCTCCTCTTCGATCAACCAGGTTGGAAAATAGGCTTCAATTGGATATTGAAAACCGGTATAAGATGGTCTCTCATACTGGTACATCTCAACTTCTGCTTCTACATCATTAACTGCAGGTAAGTTTTTAACCTGCTGAACTGCAAACTGCCAGCTCTCTCCTGCGGTCAATCGACGGTCAATAGAAATACTGCAGCCATCAGCTACTGCACAGCGGGAGGGTGAACTAAAAAAAACCTCAGAAACTGTCAGGCTGCCCTTACCCAGAAACTCATGTGGAGTTAAATTGGGATGCAGAGCCTTGAGTTCATTGATAATCGGAGCCATCTTATAAATTGCATTTTCTCCTCTTTCGGGAGCAGAACCGTGACAGCTGACACCATGAGTGCTGACCTTGATTTCCATTCTACCCCGGTGGCCGCGGTAAATGTTGCAGGAAGATGGTTCAGTAATTACCACAAATTCAGGCCGAATATTATTTTCCTCGATCATATAATGCCAGCAGAGGCCATCACAATCTTCTTCCTGAACTGTACCGGTAATAATTAGAGTATAATCATCTTCTAAGCCTAAATCCTTAATGATTTTACCGGCATAGACCATTGAGGCCATTCCACCTTCCTGATCACTGGCTCCACGACCGACAATTATCTCATCATCTTCATAACCTTCAAAAGGATCATAATCCCAGAGAGATTGGTCACCAACTCCAACGGTATCAATATGAGCATCCATAGCAATCACATGACTGCCGTGGCCGATATAGCCAAGAATGTTACCCATTTCATCAATCTCAATTTTGTCAAAACCAACCTTTTCCATCTCTTCTTTAATTCTTAAAACAACCTTCTCTTCCTCACAGCTCTCACTGGGAATTCGAATCATATCTCTCAAAAATGAACTGATTTCAGATTTATAATTTTCAGCCTGCTCAACAATTTTGTCAAATTCTATCACTTAACTGGCACCTCCATAAATAAATTTGATCTCAATCTTAACCGACAATCATTCAAAACTTTTATTACCCAAATGCTCTTAAAACTCTTTTTTAAAATAAGTACAATTTTAAAAATTAGGTGGAGTAATGGCAGATATAAAATGCAGGTCATCCTCACCAATACTCTCAATCTTATGAGGTAGACTGGCTTTATAATAAATGCTGTCTCCTGGGTCTAGTTCATATTCCTGATCTCCAATTTTAATATACATCCTGCCCTGGATGACAATGGTACATTCTTCTCCTAAATGATTAAGTGGATCCTCAGAGGTAGCCGCCCCGGGTTCTAAAGTGGCAGCAATCACTTCCATCTCCCTATTTAAATCTGGAGAAAGCAGCTCAAAGGTTAGATGAGAACCGGGGAAATTTAAAATTCTGCGCTCATCTTTGCGAACAACTGCATTATGGTTTTCTTCTTCAATTAAAAAGTAGAAAATTGGAACCTCTAAAGCCCTTGCAATCTCCCGCAGAGCTGTAATTGAAGGTTCGGCCAGCCCCCGTTCCACCTGACTTAAATAACTCGAAGTTTTTTGAATTTTCTCTGCCACATCATTTAAGCTCATCCCTTTTGCCTTACGTTTTTGTCTGATCCGCTGACCTAATTTTGTATTATCACTCATCTTAAGTCACACCCTTTTCGGCAAAAATCTCAGTTAGTTTTTCAAGATCCGGTTCAACCTCAATCGGATCACCGGCAGCCCGGCGGGCATTTTTGACATCTTTAAGTCCATTACCGGTGATTACAACTGCCGCACTCTGGTCTGCTTTTACAATTCCTGCTGCAGCTGCTTTTTTGAGTCCGGCCAGTCCGG
This sequence comes from Halanaerobium saccharolyticum, assembly GCF_003259895.1. GTDB lineage: Bacteria > Bacillota > Halanaerobiia > Halanaerobiales > Halanaerobiaceae > Halanaerobium > Halanaerobium saccharolyticum_A. The sequence continues at coordinate 358,566 of NZ_QLME01000001.1, forward strand.
CAACTCCTGCCGGCTCACCAAAGATTCCGGTCTTTTTACCCAGAAGCCTCATCATCGCCAGAATCTGCTCATCACTGACATTAATCATCTCACCTTTTGAATCTCTGACTGCTCTTACTGCCTTAAGCCAGTTGCGCGGTTTACCAACAGCAATACTGTCAGCAATAGTGTTTTCAGCTGTAACTTCCAGATCTTTTCCGGTTCTAAACGCCTCGGTAATTGGTGCACAACCTGCAGCCTGGACTCCTAAAAGTTTTGGGATTCTGTCAATAAAACCAATTTCTTTGAGATCATATATCCCCTTATAGGCCCCGGCAATAGTACAGCCATCACCGACAGAAAATACCAGCCAGTCCGGCATTTCCCACTCAAGCTGTTCTGCCAGCTCCAGTGACACTGTTTTTTTACCTTCAACCAGATAGGAGTTAATAGCAGCATTGCGGTTATACCAGCCCCATTTATCAATAGCGGCTGCCGAAAGATAAAAGGCTTCTTCATATGAACCTTTAACTGAAACTACATCTGCCCCATAAATTAAAAGCTGGGCCAGCTTACCGGCTGGAGCACGATCGGGCACAAAAATCACCGCATTCATTCTGCCTCCCATCGAGGCAATATTACCGGCCAGAGAAGATGCTGCATTACCTGTCGAGGAACAGGCAACAGTTGCCGCTCCTGCTTCCTGAGCCTTAACTACAGCCATCGCTGAAGCCCGGTCTTTTAAAGAAGCAGTCGGATTTAAACCATCATCTTTAATAATCAGTTCTTTAATCCCAAACTCTTCTGCCAGAACCTCCGATTTATAAATTGGAGTATTGCCGACAGCAAGTTTCGGCTTTTCTGTTTCCGGATTAATCGGCAGCAGCGGTTCATAGCGCCAGATGCGCTGATCGGGATTTGCCTTAAGATCTTCCTTTGACCACTCAGCCTTTATTTTTTGATAGTCATAGTCAACATCTAAAATTCCATCCTCACAGTCATCACAGAGATAACGTTCAGGATCTGCTTCATATACTTTACCACACTTAATACAGTGCAGCCCTGTTACATATTTCATCTGCTTCACCTCAATTACTATTTATATATTTCTACAGTTTAGATACTTCTAAAGTTCTTCTAATAAACCTGTTCTCCGGTTAAACTCTTCTATTAACTTATCAATTTCTTCTGCCTGGGAATGAATTCCGCCCCAGTAATTTTCATAATCATACCACTGAGCATTTAATTCTTCCGAATCTCTACCCTGCTGTTCAATCCAGGTATAATATTTAAGATTATGAACTCTATGTCTTTCTTCAAGTCCCATCTCTAAAATATTTTCTGTATTTATACCTTGTAAATAACGCTGATAATCCTTAATTGCATCTTCCCTTGTGTATTCTCCTCTATCTTCTCTCATTTCTTCCAGGCGGGAGGAATATAATTCTAACGAGTCAGTTAAGACTGTCATCAGCATCTGATTTTGATCAAGCTCATAGTACTTGGCCATTTTAATTGCTCCAACCAGATTTGCTATCCCGGAAATTCCCATCAGTTCAAGTTTTTCGACAAATTCACTGGGAACACCCTGCTCGATTAGATATTCTCTTCCAACTTCTTCGTTAAATAATCTGAGCAGAGAAACTGCTCTTTCATCATCAATAGCAACTGCCATATCAGTGTTTTTAACATTATGAATCCAGGGTATATGTTTATCACCAATACCTTCAATTCTGTGGGCCCCAAAACCATTGCTTAAAATTGTTGGACACTGCAGTGCTTCCCCAACAGCAATTTTACTCTGAGGGAACTGATCTTTAAGATGATCACCAGCTCCTAAAGTACCGGCAGAACCTGATGTTGCAAAAAAGCCAAAATAGTTTCCTTTTTCGCCCATTTCAGATCTGATAACTTCTTCCATTGCAGAACCTGTAACCTCATAATGCCAGAGGTGGTTGCCGAATTCTTCAAACTGATTGAAAACTGTAATATTATCTCTGGTTTCCCGCAGTTCCCAGACCTTATCGAAAATTTCCTTAACATTACTTTCTGTTCCGGGAGTAGAAATCACCTCACCTGCAACTTTCTGGAGCCAGTCAAAACGCTCCTTACTCATCCCCTCGGGTAAAATTGCAATTGAATCACAGGCTAAAAGCTGAGAGTTGTAAGCTCCACCACGGCAGTAATTACCGGTTGAGGGCCAGACTGCATGGCTGGAGGTTGGATCAAACTGGCCTGTTACCAGCTGGGGAGCAAGACAGCCATAGGTAGCTCCCACCTTATGGGCACCGGTAGGGAACCATTTACCAACTACCGCAAAAATTCGAGCCTCAACACCTGTCAGTTCTGAAGGGAATTCTATATAATTTACACCATCATAAAGGCCTCCATCTTTTTTAGGCTCATTTTTCCAGCTGATGCGGAATAAATTATAGCTGTTTACATCCCAGAGACCGATATCTTTCAACTTTTCTTTGATCTTATCTGGAATAAGCTCCGGGTTTTTCATCTGCTTAAAAGTTGGCAGAATTATATTCTCTTCCCGGGCACGCTCAACTGCTTTTTCTAACTGTTTTTCGTTTAAATCTAAATTAATCATCATTTTCCTCCCTTTTTATAGTAAGAGTATTTGAAAAATTGTCTGCTTAAAAAATTAAATCACACTTTATATATTCAATGAGATTTAAATTAATCCTGCAATATTCCGCAGATAAAATAAAAAAAATACCCGGATACCCGGGTATTGAATAATATCTATTAATCTGTGTGTTCTATTTGATAACTGGAAGTAATTTCCGCATTGAGGGAGTTGCTGGCTGAACAGTACTTTTCTTCAGAAAGCTTAATTGCTCTTTTTACTTTTCGATCATCCAGTTTTTTTCCCTTCAGTTTATACTTAATATGGATTTTAGTAAAACGCTTTGGAGCTTCCTCTGCTCTCTCTGCCTCAACATCCAGCTCAAAATCTTCCAGTTCGGTTTTCATTTTCCTTAAAATTAAAACAATATCAATACCGGTACAGCCGGCCAGTCCAGCCAGCAGAAGTTCCATGGGCCTTGGACCCTTATTATGACCCCCACTTTTTTCTGCCGCATCGACAGTTAAATCATGACCTGATGCCAGCTGGTTTTTAAATTCTAAATCTCCCTGCCAGTCTACATTAATTTTCATAATTGTGCCTCCTCTGGATTTGCCGTACTGTAAAATATTTTTGAACATTTTTCAGTCTAAACCTTGTTATATCAACAATCTATATTTAAAACTTGCCAACCTCCCCTTTTCAAGGTAT
>NZ_QLME01000002.1 GCF_003259895.1 Halanaerobium saccharolyticum
ATGGCTTTAAGTAATTATCCCTGGGCTGATTTTAGATCAACAAAAGCAGGAATTAAAATACATACTCTCATCATTTATGATGGAGATATTATGCCTGATAAAGTTGAGATCACTCCCGCTAAAGGTGCAGATAAAACTAAAATGGATAACTTAATTGTTCAGGATAAAAACACTCTCCATGTCTTTGACAGGGCCTATGTTGACTATCAGAGTTTTGACAATTACTGTGATGCCGGTATTCTCTTTTTATCAAGGCTCAAAAGTAATGCTAAAATTGAGGTTCTAAAATCTAAAACTGTAATTGTTGATGGCCAGGAAGTTAAAGATTCGATTGTTCTTTTAGGTGACAAAAAACAGGACAAACAGATGGAGAATATCTTGAGAATCTTAGAAATACCTGACAGAGAAAACCATGGCAGTACAATTAGATTAATTACAAACGACTTTGAACATTCTGCAGCATTAATCAGCAGATACTACAGAGATCGCTGGCAGATAGAGATTTTCTTTAAGTGGATCAAACAGCATCTACATGTTAAAGTCTTTTATGGACACAGTGAGAATGCTGTTAAATCACAGATATTTACTGCTTTAATCAGCTTTGTATTACTTACTCTCTTAAAAAGAGAAGCCAATACAGATAAGAGTTTATTTAAGGTGCTTAAATATTTTAAAGCCTGTAAGTTTGAGAGTCTAAAAGCTTTTATCAGAAAGATAAATCGACCACCATCACGCACTTCTAAAGGTCGCAGGGTGATAGATTACGAAAAAATCTATCAGTTAACCGAAAGGCAGGTGATGGCAGGAGATACAGAACTTTTATATTCAACAGAATTCAATCCAGTAATTCTGTAACAAGAACAAATATATTATGGTAAAATGTGGATAAAGGCTATCTCTTAATACTCCATTATCTCTTTTTCAAAAAAAAGGATAGGGTAGTGACTGAATATTCTGTAGATAGTATACTTTACCAATAACTCAAATTTGACAATGCTTAAATATTTTTATGCAATGCTAGTGAAATTTTTTCTTAAAGAACAAAGTCAACAAGAGAATGAAAAAACAAATATATTGATAGGGCAAAACTTAAAAGTGGAGTAAGTATAAACTATATCAAAAGACAAAATGGAGTATAAATTATTTGGTTTAATTAGTTTCTATAATTTAGAATAACACAAGGGGGATTAAGATGAATTATAAAGATACAGGAAAAAGAATTATTAAAGCAATTGGTGGAACAAAAAATGTGAAATCTATAAGTTATTGTGCGACCAGATTACGCTTTAAATTATATGATAACAGTAAAGTTGATATACAATCTCTGGAAGAAGATGATTCAGTTTTAGGAATACGTGAAACAAAAGAAACTTTACAGATTGTAATAGGTACAGAAGTAGGCGAAGTGTATCAGGGAATTGTTGATGAAACCGAACTATTTGGTGAGGGCAGTCTTGAAGATGATAAAGAGATAGATGATGCTGATAAAATGGGCAGTAAAAGTGAGAAGTCTTTATTTGACAAATTTCTAGCAACTATTTCGGCTATATTTACTCCCTATATTCCCGTGCTGGCGACTGCAGGAATTATCAAGGGTTTAATTGCAATTGCAAATAACATAGGGATTTTATCGGCAGAAAGTTCAACTTATGCTATTTTATCTGCTGCTGGAAATTCTTTGATTTATTTTTTTCCAATTTTACTAGCATTTACTGCTGCCAAGGAATTTGAAGCTAACCCCTATACTGGTGCTGTTATAGCAGCTGCTTTAATGGAACCAAATATTACAGGAATTGTAGAGACTGGTAAAGAGATAACATTTTTGGGTATTCCTTTTACTGCAATGAGCTTTGCTTCAACAGTTATACCGGTTATTTTAGCAATGTATGGTTATGCTTATCTGGAAAATTTTTTAAAAAAACATTTACCTAAATCGATGAAGTTTATATTTATTCCTTTAATTTCGTTGTTAGTTATGGTTCCTCTGACATTAATGGTAATTGGTCCAATTGGAGGTGTATTGGCAAACGGGGTTGCTTTTGTTTATAAATATTTAATTGAAACTAACTTAGTGTTAACAGGAGTTATTTTTGGAGCATTTTTCATATTTGTAATCATGACAGGTATGCACTGGGTAGTACTTCCATTAGAACTTCAATATTTAGCAGAACATGGTTATGAATATACCTTAGCCACAGGCGGTTTAGGAAACTATGCTCTGCTGGGTATATGTTTTGCTGTCTGGTTAACAACTGAAAATAATAAGTTGAAGAGTGTAGCGGGCTCGGCTGCTTTTGTTAACTTTCTATCTGGAGTTACTGAACCGGGAATTTATGGCGTGCTTTTTAAAAAGAAAAAATATTTTATTGCCTTAATTGCTGGTGGTGCTCTGGGAGGATTGGTAAGTGGTCTTCTGAATGTCTATGTGACAGCGTTTGCTTTTTCAGGATTATTCGGATTCCCTGCATTTATGGCAAGTCCAAAAATTGTCGGGTATGTGATTAGTATAGTAGTTTCATTTTCAGTAGCTTTTGGTTTAACCTATTTCATGGATAGGAGAGAAAATAAAAAAGCAGAAAAAGAAGTTTAGTTTACCTAAATAGTAAGTGGCTAAACTAAGGATACCATGGTATCTTTAAGGCGTTTGCTTATTATGAAAATTGTTTAAATTGGAATATAATAGGAGGTTGTTTATGTTAGGTTATAAATAATCACTTATCCGTTTTTCTTTTGACTTCTTCAGGATATTTAGTAGGCATGATATTTTCCTCCAATTTAATTTGGTATTATCTTATTATATCATGTCCGAGAAAAAACTGTTTAATTAATTATACCCGATCCAAACACTGGAGCTATTTACTACAGCTGTACTAAAAATTAAGGAAGAAGAAAATAGAGAGCAAGTTATTTATCCGGTTGCACCTCATTAGTTTGTTGCCAGTACAAAAGCTAAAATTGGGACACAGTATTAATATTAATTACGATTTTAAGATAGAATTTGTGCTTTTGTATACTTCAACTTATCCTAATGCACTTGGCCTAAAGGATGTCCTGGCAGCTAAAAAGCAATGGTAACAGAGTATTTCTTTGCCGATGCACTGGTAAGGGGATACTATCCTGAATATCAAAAAAAATAAATTTAAAAGAAATTAATATTGACATAGAGCCAGATGATCTGAAGATAATTCAGAAAGACACAGTTTATTATATTGGATTTATTATATGAGTCTGGTAGTAATAGCAGAAAAAGATAAGGGAGAAAAAAGCCAAGGTGATACGCTAGAAGGTAAAAATATCTTTATTTAGACTCTTCAGAATGAGGGTGGTAGATTAAATAAGAATATTTTTGTCAAATATATATGATAGATATTAAATACCTTTATTTTGTGTGGAAAATGGTCTTGGTGCTGTAGATAAAATATAAGAAGATTATTTGTGTTGATAAAGATAATGATGGTAATGGAACCTTAAATAGATACCGTAAAGATAGTTTTTACTGGTATAAAAATATTATTGCCAATAAGGAAGAAGATTTGAATTGAAAAGGAGAGTGAGATTTAATAATGAAATACCCTAATTTATTTAAACCTATTAAAATAAATGGGCTTATGCTTAAAAATAGAATTATTGCCACACCTACAGGTGCTTATAATAATGATGATAAAGCCTTGGGTGGGGCAGGACTGGTAATTACTGAAGGTGTTTTTGTAGAACCGGGTAAGTCGAGCTGGTCAAGTGCAGATGATCCCTATGCTTTCGCCAAGTATGAAGTGGAAGGCACCAGAGAAAAATTAATAACTGCCCGCCAAGCAGGTTCCAAAGCTTCACTGGAAATAGCTCATGCTGGACAATATGCCAGAGTTAAAGATTATGCTGTAGGACCGACAGGGTTTGTTCGTGATGATGGTACTGAAGTGATTTCTATGGATGAAAGAATGATGGAAGAAACATTAGAATGGTATGGTAAAACAGCCTGGAATGCAAAGGATATAGGTTATGATATGATTTTTATGCACTTTGGCCATGGCTGGCTGCCGGCACAATTTCTTTCACCACTGTTTAATAAAAGAAGTGATGAATATGGTGGTAGTCTGGAAAACAGAGCCAGATTTCCCCGGAAAATACTTGAACGTGTCAGGGAGGTTGTTGGACCTGATTTTCCTATAGATATGCGAATTAGTGCTTATGAGTGGGTGGAAGGCTCTATTGAGTTTCAGGATGTAGTTGAATTTATCAAAATGGTAGAGCCTCTTATTGACACTGTACAAATTTCTGCAGGACTGGATATTAATCTTGAAGGCAATGTTCATGCATCAACAACAATCTTTGAACCACATATGCCTAATGTTGACTGGGCGTCTGAGGTAAAAGAAAATGTAAATATTCCAGTGTCAGTGGTAGGAGCAATTATGACACCTGAAGAAGCAGAAGAACTGTTAGCAGATGGGAAAGTAGATATGGTTGCACTTGGTAGACCGCTTATAGCTGACCCCGACTGGCCTCAAAAGGCAATGGAAGGAAGAGCCGAAGACATTGTGCCATGTATACGCTGCCTTCAGTGTTATCATATAGCATCAAATCGTAGAAATGTAGGTTGTTCAGTAAATCCACGTTATCGTAATAAAACTAGGATTCCGCAGAAAATTAAAGAAGCTGAAAAAAGCAAAAAAGTAGTAATAGTTGGCGCGGGACCTGGCGGTCTTAAAGCAGCTCAGATAGCAGCTAAAAGAGGACATGAGGTTATTCTTTTTGAAAAGGAAAAAAAGCTTGGCGGTCTTATACGAACTTCCCACTATGAAGAATATAAAATTGATTTAAAGAGATATCTCGACTATATAATACGCCAAGTTAAAGAGTCTGATGTTAATATAAGAACTGGCGTAGAAGTAACCCCCGAAATGGTTAAGGATATTAATCCTGATTCGCTCATTATTGCTGTAGGCTCAGAGCCTGTTATTCCTTCTATTCCTGGTGTGAATAAAGAACATGTTATTACAGCTGTTAAAGCGATATATAATTCTGAACTGATAGGTAATAAAATTGTTATTATAGGAGGAGGGAGTATTGGCTGTGAACTAGGGCTTGAATATTCCTTGCTTAAAGAACATGATGTAAGTATTATTGAAATGACTTCAGAACTGGCTGCTGGTGGAAATGATCTATATCGAATAGGTCTGCGTCAGAAAATGGACAAAGCTGATACCTTAACCCGTTTAACTGAAACAAAGTGCCAAGAAATAACAGAGGATGGTGTAATTGTTGAAGAAAAGGGTTCTAATGAACGATTTATTGAGGCTGATACGGTAATTTTAGCAGTAGGATTAAAACCTGATAAGAAAGCAGCTGAAGCCTTTTATGGTATTACACCTGACACGGCAATGATAGGTGACTGTGAGAGGGCTCGCACAGTTATGGAAGCTACACTTGAAGGTTGTTCAATTGCTCTAAATTTATGATTATGGAATATAAATAAGGAGTCTGGTTTTCAAACTTTTATTAGTATCCTATACAATGAAAGGTTTTGTAAACATGATTAATGGAGTTATTGCACTTGTAATTTCACTTCTAGTTTCCTTTTCTTTAAGTTATGTCTTATTTAAACCGTAGCAGAAAGGGGAACAGGTTAAAAAGCAGGAAGAAAAGTTAGCAGAGTCTGTATAAGAAAATAATATAATAAGAAGGGTGATTAAGATGACAATATTACCAGATGATTTTATGTGGGGAGGAGCAGTTGCAGCCAATCAGTGTGAAGGTGCCTGGGATGAAGATGGTAAGGGCATTTCTATTTCTGATGTCTGTACCGGCGGCTCTCACGAACAATCAAAAAGAATTACCAGAGAAATCGAAGAGGATACTTTTTATCCTTCACATGAGGCTATAGATTTTTATCACCGCTATAAGGAAGATATTGCGCTAATGGCGGAGATGGGCTTTGAGGTTTTTCGTTTTTCCATTGCCTGGACCAGAATCTTTCCGACCGGAATGGAAGAGGAGCCAAATGAAGCCGGTCTGGAATTTTATGATCAAGTAATTGATGAATGTTTAAAACATGATATTGAACCTTTAATAACAATTTCTCATTATGAGATGCCCTTTGCCCTGACTGAAAAATATAATGGCTGGGCAGCGAGAGAGTTAATTGATTTATATGTTAAATACGCAGAGACATTGTTTAAAAGATATAGGGGCAAGGTTAAATACTGGCTGACCTTTAATGAAATTAATTCAGGCACAATGCCCATGGGAGGATTTTTATCACTGGGAATCTTAAATGAAGAAACGACTGATTTTACCGATCAGGTAGATGAACCGCAGTTAAGATTTCAGGGCTTACACCATCAGTTTATAGCTAGTGCTCTGGCAGTAAAGGCAGGTCACAAGATTGATCCTGATTATCAGATTGGAAGTATGAACATTCAGGCAACCTTCTATCCCAGAACCTGTAATCCTGATGATATAATTGAAACTCAAAAGAGAGATCAAATAGTAAACTATTTCTGCGGCGATGTTCAGGTAAAAGGAGAATATCCCTTTTATATTGACCGCTACTTTAAAGAAAATGAGATAGAAGTAGAAATGGAAGAGAGAGATCTTGAAATTTTAAAGGAAGGAACAGTAGATTATTATACTTTCAGCTATTATATGTCCAACTGTGTGACTGCAGATCCAGACCAGGATCAGAGCAGTGGTAATATAATTGGAGGAGTGGAAAACCCCTATCTTGATTCCAGCGACTGGGGCTGGCAGATTGATCCTAAAGGTTTAAGATATACCTTAAATTATTTATATGACCGTTATCAAATACCACTTATGGTGGTCGAAAATGGTCTGGGAGCCAGAGATGAGGTAGAAGAGGACGGCAGTATCAATGATGATTACAGAATTGACTATCTGCGCCGCCATATTGAACAGATGAAAGAAGCAGTTAAAGATGGTGTAGATCTTAAAGCATATACCCCCTGGGGCTGTATTGATCTGGTTAGTGCATCCACCGGAGAGATGAGAAAAAGATATGGTTTTATTTATGTTGACAAACATGATGATGGTTCAGGAACTTTAGAAAGAAAACCTAAGCAGAGTTTTTACTGGTACCAGAATGTTATAGAGTCCAACGGAGAAGAATTAGAGATTGAAAATAAAAAATAAATAAAGATCATTAAATTAACTGCACAAAAAAGAATATAAAGGATGATTTCTCTTCGGTTTAATAATGGAGAGAGATCATCTAAACTTTTTAAATATCACTTTATTTTGTTTTGATTATTCAAAATATTTGCTATATAATGTTAATTAAGAAAAGGAAAATATTCCTAATATAGATAATAATAATTTATACTAATAATATATTTAGATATTTATTATTTTCAAAAATGTTTAATTTGAAAGGGGGAGTATCTCTGCTGTTGTCGTGAACTATGACTAAAACTCAAAGGAGGAGAAGTAAATGAAAAAATTAATTAGTTTTTTTATTGTTCTTGTCTTAATTTTTGGGGGGATGGCAGCTGTTCAGGCAGAAAGTCACAATTATTACAATCGAGTCGATAAGGTATTTGATTGGGGAACAAGTACAACTAAAGTAATAATTAATCTCGGAGAAACAATAAATAATGAAATGGTTGATTGGAATACTTTTGAGGTTCATGTAAAAAGATCTGATCCGAGATTAGAAGATTCATTTTTAGAAGAGGGCCAGCGAAAAATTGAAGCGGCTTATGTTTCAGATTCAAAAGGAGAAAAGTTGGATTCAGGAGAATTTCTAACTTTAGAATTAGAAGTTGGACCAGGATTAAGTCTGGATTCCGCTCTTAATTATATTTCTGATCAGGGTGGGAATAATTGGATTGATGTTAAATACACAATTTCTCAGCTAAAAGATATTGAAGCTGAAACCGGAACTTTAAGTGGAATTGAGATTACAGAGTTAAATAAGATTTTTAGACCTCAGATAGAAAAATTTGTTACTGGCTCTTCATTTTATAATGATTCAATTAATGGTGAGATTGATTTAACCTATGCAGCTTATGAACCTGAAGTTAAAGATATGACTAAAAAGCCCTTGATAGTCTGGCTTCATGGTGGAGGTGAAGGAGGAACTGACTCAACGATTCCTCTAGCAGCAAATAAATCTGTTAATTTTGCTGCTGAAGAAATACAGGATATTTATGATGGTGCTTATGTACTTGTTCCACAAACACCAACCAGATGGATGCATCCAGGAGCTAAGGAAAGAGATTTTGAACATCTGCCTCCCGACTCAGATGAAAATGGTAGGCCGTATACCTCCAAGTATACTAAAGCGCTGATGGACCTAATTGAAAACTATGTAAAATCAAATATGGGGATTGATAGAGATAGAATCTATGTTGGTGGTTGTTCCAATGGTGGTTTTATTACAGTAAGACTTGGTATTGATTATCCAGGTTATTTTGCAGCTCTATACCCCGTATGTCATGGAATGACTTATGAATACTTAACTGACGAAGATATTAATAAATTAGTAGATCAGAATATCTGGTTTGTTTCAGCTGCAACTGATAGTGTCCTTCCTGCTCCCAGTTTTACTATTCCACTCTATGACAGGTTAATAAAAGAAGGGGCTCAAAATGTTCATTTATCTTATCCCAAAAGAGTAATAGATACTTCCGGAAAACATCTAACTGAGAATGGTAAACCATATGAATATAATGGTCACTGGTCCTGGATTTATGTTTATAATAATGATCTGAGTAATGAAATCAATGGAAAAACTACCTATATTCAAAACTGGCTGGCTAACCAGGAATTAGAAGATTAAAATCCTGAATCTTAAATAGAGGAGAGTGTCGTTATGAGAACAAATAGTAAATTAATTTTGATATTTTTTATTTTAGCTGTACTGGTTTTTGTCTGGATGAATAACTCACTGGCTCAGGATTCTGAATACAAAATCACCTTTTATACATCTGGTCTGGAAATAGATAGTAAAATTGTTCAGAGAAATCAAACAATAGAATTACCGGATCCACCCGAAAGAGAGGGTTATGTTTTTGCCGGTTGGTATACTTCCGAATCAGAAGAACAGTATAATGCTTTTGATCCGACTCAAGAAATAAATAGTGATTTAAATCTTTATGCCCAGTGGATTGCAGAAGACCATGTAAATATAATAGAAAGTACTTCAGCAGACAAGACTGTTGAATTAGGATATTCTGATTCTTCAGGAATAGAGATTAGAAGCATGGATGATAATTCTATTGTGGAAGCAGAGGAGTTAGAAACCGGGACTCTGGACTATCCAGTTTATAAGGACCTAAATAAAAATGGAAAACTTGATCCGTATGAGGACTGGCGGTTGAGTGTAGATGAACGTACTGCTGATTTAGCTTCGCAAATGAGCTATCAAGAAATTGCAGGATTAATGTTATACAGCAGCCATCAAACTAGCTGGGAAAACTCTATGCCGACTCAAGCTCAGGTGACTTTTCTGGCTAATGATGATCTCAGACATGTTTTAATGGCAGGAGAAGTACCGGCAGAAGTTGCAGCTCCCTGGAACAATAATATTCAGGCTATTTCTGAAAAATTGGGACTTGGAATTCCCGCAAATAATAGTTCTGATCCCCGCCACAGTGCAGCAGTTGGGGTTGAATATTATTCTGACAATACAGGAACTATTTCACTCTGGCCAAATTCTTTAGGTCTGGCAGCAACCTTTGATCCAGAATTAGTCAAAGAATTTGCTCAGATAGCATCAAAAGAGTATAGGGCACTCGGTATTTCAACTGCTTTATCACCTCAGATTGATATAGCAACAGAACCCCGCTGGAATCGTACAAATGGAACCTTTGGTGAAGATCCAAAACTCGCTGCAGATATGACTGAAGCTTATGTAAGTGGTTTTCAGGGTACATTTGCTGATGGCGAATTAACAGGCTGGGGATATGACAGTGTAAATGCAATGATGAAACACTGGCCTGGTGGAGGAGCTGGTGAAGGTGGACGTGATGCTCACAGTGATTTTGGTAAGTATTCTGTTTTCCCGGGCAATAATTTTGATGCCCATACCATTCCTTTTGTTGATGGAGGATTAGTCGGAGAAAATGGTGATACTACAATGGCCACTGCAGTAATGCCTTATTACACCATTTCTTATAATGTCGATCCATCCGGTAAGGACTTATCCAACGCCTATTCTGAATATATAATTAGTGATTTATTAAGGGATAAGTATAATTTTGATGGAGTAATCTGTACTGACTGGGGTGTTGATGGTGGCCGGGGTTGGGGACCTGCGATAGAACCACTGGACACTGCCGCCAGATCAAAATTGTTGATAGAAGCAGGAGTCAATCAGTTTGGTGGTCGAAACACTTCCCGCTATATTTTAGAAGCAGTAGAATTAGCTGAAGAAGAAGGAACCGAAGAGGAATTTAGAGATCATATGGAATTTGCAGCAGTTAGACTCTTAAAAAATATCTTTAGAACAGGTTTGTTTGAAAATCCATATCTTGATGAAAAAGAATCTTCAGATTTAGTGGGTAATGAGGAATTTGTAGAAAAAGGCTATGAAGCTCAACTTAAATCAATTATAATGCTCAAAAATAAAAATGATTTACTACCTTTAGCAGAAGACACAGCAATATATATTCCGCAACATGAAGGGGAATATATTTTTAAAGGAGCAGAAAATGATTTTACTGTAGTTGACTCTTCTGAGGAAGCTGATCTTGCTGTAGTAACAATGAATAGTCCCCAGAGTCCAATTGAACCACCGATTGGCTGGGCAATGTTTGGCGGTGGCTGGTCACCGGGTGAAAAGGCTCCATATGATTTTGAAGAATACCCCTATGATCATGGATATTATCCTTTAACTTTACAGTACAGTGAATATACAGCTGTAGAAGCCCGAGATGTTTCAATAGCTGGAGATTACAGAAATATAACAGAAATTGAAGGAACAGCAAGCAGTAAATACTTAAATCGAAGTTATAAAAACAGAAAGATGACAGCCACTAACTTCGGCCAGTACCAGCAGCTCTTAGATACCAAAAAGGCTATGGGAGATAAACCTGTAATTACTGTGATTAATTTGGATAATCCAATGATATTTAAAGAAGTTGATCCCCTGGCTGATGCTATTTTACTCCGCTTTACTGCCAGTGATAATGCTGTTTTAGACATTCTAAGTGGTAGAGAAGAACCATCTGGATTATTACCACTGCAGATGCCGGAAGATATGGCAGAGGTTGAAAACCAGGCTGAAGACTTACCAAGAGATATGGAAGTCTATCAGGATTCGGCAGGCAATTATTATGATTTTGCCTTTGGTCTGGATTGGGATGGAGTAATTGATGATCACCGGGTAGAAAAATATCGTCGCGAACCTCTGAAAAAACCTCAAACAGCTGAAAATAGCAACACTACAGCTGATTATGTTACAGTAGAAACTAAGACTCTACCAATGGGACAGTTGGGTAGTGAGTATTCTGCTAAAATAAAAACTAAAGAGCCTGCAAATTTAGAATTGATTAGTGGTGATCTACCGGCTGGATTTGAATTTGAGAATGGAGTGCTTGCAGGAACTCCAGTTGAGAAAACTGATAAGTATGGTGAGCAGCTCAAGCTAAGGGCTGCAGCGGCTGGCAAATTGGATAGAGTATTTAGAATAACTCTGGTAGTTAACGAAACAGGTCCTGTTAATCTGGCTGATCCGAATCAGCTTTCTATCTTAATTAATCTTGCTCAGGCAGAAAATGCAGGCAACTACACAGATCAGGAATGGGAAGAATTAAATGAAGCTCTAAGAAATGCTAAAGCAGTTTATCAAAATGCAGCTGAATTAGAACAAGTTGATCTTGATAGAGCAGCTGAAAGGCTGGAAAGAATAATTAAATAGAAATCAATAAAAATATAAAACATTTAAAAAGCTCCAATTACTCAGTTAAAGTAGTTGGAGCTTTTTAGAGTTAAAAAAACAATTAATAATATTGCTATAATTTACAAATAATGGTATAATATTTATATTATCATTGAACTTGATCGTTAAGTTATGGTAAAATATAAATAGAGAGATGGAGGAAATATATTGGATGTTATAAAAAGTCCACATGATTCTCTTTTTAAAAGAACTCTTGGTGATAAAAAAGTAGCAGTAGATTTTCTAGAAAACTACCTATCAGATAATATTTTAAAAGAAATTGATTTAACAGATATTAAGATAGCTAAAGATAGTTTTATAGATAAAGATTTAGCAGAAAGTTTTTCTGATATTTTATATAATGTAAGTATCGATGGCAAAGACGGGTTTATTTATCTATTATTTGAACATAAAAGCTATTTTGATAAAATGACTCCAATCCAGATGCTGGGCTATATTACAGATATCTGGGAGCTTTATGATAATCAGACTAAAAATGAAAGACTGCCACCTATTATACCGATTCTTATTTACCATGGAAAAAGAAAATGGAATTATGGCAGCAGATTATCTGGGTTAGTTGAAGAGACTTCAGAGGCTATTTCAGATTATATACCTGATCATAAGTACTTACTTTATGATTTTTCCAAATACTCTGATGCAGAGATAAAGGGTCAGATCAAGTTAAGATTATTTTTGAAATTAATATCGCATATTTTTGATGATAATTTTGATAATGGGCTGCGGGAAGTTCTGCCGTTATTAATTGAACTAAGAGAAAAAACAACTGGACTTGAATATATTGAAACCGTTGTGAATTATATTTTAAATACAGGAGAGGAAATTTCTTTAAATGAGTTGGAGCAAAAATCAAAAAACATTTCAACTGAAGGGAGTGCTGTAATTATGACTATAGCAGAAAAGATTTATCATGATGGCAAAGAAGAAGGTAGAGAAGAAGGAAAAATCGAAAATATGCATGAGATGATTGAATTTGCACTTGAGTTGAAATTTGGACTGAAAAGCAAGGATATTATAGAGGATATAAAGGAGATAAATGATTACAATAAATTAGAAGAGATTAAGCATGCTATACGAAATCATGATTCTTTAGAAGAATTTACTGCTAGTTTAAATTTTTAATTTGATAGATTTAGAATTTGCTTTTATAAAATAAAAAACAACATAGTTGGAAAATTATTTAAAACAATAATAACTTCTATTATTAAAGGCGGTTGCTTAATGCAGCTGCTTTTTTCATTATTAAAATTAAGTTTTAAGAATTATTTGTAATCATCTTTCAGATTAAATATAATAATAATAGAAAGTACACAATCCGGGAGGGATAAATAATGGAATATAAAACTATTGGCAAAACAGGTGTAGAGGTTTCTCCACTCTGTTTTGGAACGATGTCCTTTGGTGGAATTGCTGATGAAAATATGTCGCGTAAGATGTTTAAGGAAGCACGTGATCGGGGTATTAATTTTTTTGATTCTGCGGATGTATATAATGAAGGCCGCTCTGAAGAACTACTGGGTAAGTTTATGCAGGAACATAAATGTCGGGATCAGCTGGTTATTACTTCAAAGGTCTTTGGGAAAACGGCGGAAGATGTTAATGCAAAAGGACTTTCTCGCCGTCATATTAAACTGGGAGTAGAAGCCAGTTTAAGAAGATTGAAGACTGACTGGATTGACTTCTATTTTGTCCACAGCTTTGATTCGAAAACAGATATGCTGCAGACTTTAAAAGCAATGGATGATCTGGTTAAAGAAGGCAAGATTCTGTATCCGGCAGTCAGCAACTGGGCAGCCTGGCAGATAGAAATGGCGCTCGGTATTTCTCGTCAGGAGAGTCTGGCCCGTTTCGAGTTGATCCAGCCGATGTATAATCTGGTTAAAAGACAGGCAGAAGTTGAAATTTTACCGATGGCTGTAGCAGAAAACATGGGTGTTATTTCTTATAGTCCCCTTGGTGGTGGACTATTAACCGGTAAGTATGGAAAAGATAAGCGGCCTGATAAAGGTAGACTGGTAGAAAGAGAAGATTATGCAACCCGTTATGGTTTAAAACAGTATTATCAAATAGCAGAGGATTTTAGCAATCACGCTCGAGAAAGAGGTGTTGATCCGGCATCATTAGCAGTTGCCTGGGTAGAGTCCAATCCTGCGATCACTGCTCCAATTATCGGAGCCCGCAACCTGGAACAGCTTAAGGGTTCTCTGGGAGCACTGGATATTGAGATGACTGAGGAATGGAGAAAAGAAATAACTGAACTCTCAATTACTCCGCCGCCGGCAACAGATAGATTAGAAGAACAGAAGAATATAAATTATTTTTAAAGCAATTTAGAGGTCTGTCAGAAGCTTTTTTTCTGATAGGCCTTTTCTAATTTTAATTTCACTGCAAATAGTGTTAAAATTAAGATAGTATAAGAAATTTGTATATAGTATAAGAAATTTCCAAAATAACTTGACAGCTACGGATTATATAATTATAATAGATACAACGCTTTAATACTTTAACATGGTAAAGAACTAAAATAATAAGTGGGAGGCAAAATAAATGAATGCATTTGTAGAAGGTGTCAGAGATATTTTACCGGCAGAACTGCGGAAAAGAAGAGCTATCTATCAGACAATCAGGGAGGTTTTTGAAGCCAATGCCTATCGAGAGGTTATTACCCCAACTCTTGAGTCGTTAGAATTGTATGCAGGTATAGAAGGGCTGGTTGATAAAAGCGAGATGTTTAAAGTAGTTGATGACAAAGGTCAAATTTTAGTTTTAAGACCGGATCTGACAATGCCGATCGCACGACTGGCAGCAAGTCGTTTTCAGGATAGTCCCCGACCACTTAAATTTTCCTATTTAAGTTCGGCTTTTCAGTCAAAAAATTCTCAGAGTTTAAGCCTCAAGGAAAAAACTCAGGCTGGAGTTGAATTGATCGGTTCAGATGGTTTAGAATCTGATTTAGAAATGATCCTGCTTTTAATTAAAACAATGCAGAAAGTTGGAGTTGAAGAACCACTGGTAGATATCGGTCATGCTGATTTAATCAACGAAATTTTTGCGGATTTAAACATTGCGGAAACTGAAAAAAGCGAACTGCGCCAGCTGCTGGCAGCTAAAAATAAGGTTGGAATCAAAAACTATATTAAAGATATTGAACTGACAGAGGATGCAGCAGAGGTTTTATTAAGACTGCCTTCACTCTTTGGTGCTCCCAAAAAAGTGGTTAAAGAATTGGAAAAAATGCCTTTATCAACGGAGACCAAAGATGCTTTAAAGACTTTAGAAAAGTTATTTAATAAACTGGAAGAATTTGAAGCTCTTAAATATATTACCTTTGATCCCATGCTGATTTCCCGTCACGGCTATTATACCGGCCTGATATTTAAAGGCTATGCTAAAGGATACAGCAACCTGCTGGCAAGTGGCGGACGCTATGATAATCTGACAGAAAAATTTGGTGTTGAAGAACCTGCCGTCGGCTTTGCTCTGGAAATAGAAAACCTGCTTGACTATTTAAATCGAACAGAAAATTTCAGTGAAGATCTGGAAAAAAGATTTTTGATTTCCTATCAGCAGGATAAGGACTTTAAACTTGCCTATGAACTGGCGGAAGATTTGCGGAATGCAGGTTTTGTGACAGAAGTATATAACGGTGCCGGCAGAGAATACCTGGATTTTCAGCAGATAGATTTTGTGATTTCTCTGCAGGCTGATCAGCTGGAGTTAAAACAGTATGGCGGTTCCAGTGCAGAAATTGAAAGAAATCAGAAGGAAGCATTAGAGTACCTGATTTTAAATAAAATAGAGGAGTGGGAATAATGGAGAATCTCTGTATTGCCATGGCCAAAGGAAGGCTGGCAAAAAAAGCAGTCAGGCTCTTCCGGAAGGCCGGATATGACTTACCCGAAAATATGCTTAAATCACGCAAATTGATTTTTGAAATAGAAAGCGAAAAATTTGAAATTATTTTAGTTAAGCCAGCAGACGTACCGATTTATGTGGAATATGGGACTGCTGATCTGGGAATTGTGGGCAAGGATACCTTACTGGAAGAAAATCGTGATCTTTACGAAGTTCTAGATTTAGATTACGGAGTCTGTGAGTTTGCTCTGGCTGGACTGCCTGATCGAAAAGATACATTACTGGAGCGTAAGGTAGCCACTAAATATCCTGATTTTACCCGCCGTTATTTCCGCAAAAAGGGAGAACCGGTTGAGATTATTAAATTAAATGGTTCAATTGAGCTTGCCCCTCTGACCGGTCTGGCAGATACCATTCTGGATATTGTAGAAACCGGCAGAACATTAAAAGAAAATGGGCTGGTAGTCTATGAGAGTATTAGAGACCTGTCTGCGCGTCTGGTGGTTAACAAGGTAAGTATGAAAACCAGGCAGGAGGAGATTGCTTCTATTATTGAAGCTCTGGATCAAGTATTAAATGGAGATGATAATGATGCTTAATATAAAAAGGATTAAAGATGGCCGAAAAAATGTGGATCAGGTTAAAAAGATGCTGGATAGTCGTTCTGGTGATAATCTGGCTCAATATCGAGAAATAGCAGCAGGAATTTTAAAAAATGTTCAAAAAAATGGTGACCTCGCAGTTTTAGAATATACTTCGCGTTTTGATGGAGTTAAATTTGAAGCTTCAGAACTGGAGGTAAGTGGAGAAGAAATTGAGGCTGCACTTAAAGAAGTGGATGAGGATTTTAAAGAAGCTCTAAAAAACGCAGCTGCTAATATAGAAGACTTTCATGCTGAGCAAAAGGACAGATCCTGGCAGAAGCAGAAAAAACCGGGGATTATCACCGGTCAGGTCTGCAGGCCGCTAAAAAGAGCAGGAGTTTATGTACCTGGAGGTAGAGCAGCTTATCCATCTTCAGTTTTAATGACAGTTATCCCGGCCAAAGTGGCGGGAGTTGAAGAAATCATAATGCTGACCCCACCTGATAAGGAAGGAAAGGTGAGCCCTGTTATCCTGGCAGCAGCTGAGATTGCAGGTGTTGATCGAATCTTCAAGATTGGTGGGGCTCAGGCCGTAGCTGCAGCAGCCTATGGAACCGAAACTGTGCCGGGTGTTGATATTATTGTTGGTCCGGGTAATATTTATGTTTCAATGGCTAAAGAATTAGTTTTTGGCCAGGTAAAAATTGATATGATTGCTGGACCCAGTGAAATTTTAATTATGGCAGAAAAAGATTCCAATCCGGCCTATATTGCAGCTGATTTAATGAGTCAGGCTGAACATGATCCCCTGGCTTCTTCAATTTTAGTTACCGATGCCCCGGAGCTGATCGGGAAGGTAGAGAAAGAATTAGAAAAACAGATTGAAAAAATGAGCAAAAAAGAAATCATCAAGGAATCACTGGAAGAATTCGGACTGATGATTGAGGTTGAAGACCAGGAAGCAGCAGTGGAAATGATCAATCTGGTTGCTCCCGAACACCTGGAGCTGGCAGTTAAAAATCCATTTGAGCTGCTGCCGGCAGTAGAAAATGCAGGCTCCATTTTTTTAGGAGAATATACTCCGGAGCCAGTTGGAGATTATTATGCAGGTCCAAACCATGTCCTGCCTACAAATTCAACTGCCAGATTCTTTTCACCTTTATCAGTACGGGATTTCGTCAAATATTCTGGTTTTATCTACTACAGCAGAGAGGCACTTAAAGAAGCAAGTGATGATGTGATCTGTCTGGCAGAAGGTGAGGGTCTTGATGCCCACGCTAATTCAGTTAGAATTAGAAATGAAAACTAAAGTAGTTTAAAGCTAAATGTAGATTTAGTATTTTAAGCTGAAGGAGGAAAAAATGAGCAGTAATAATTTAAATAACAAAGAGCAAATCTTAAAAGAACAGCTGCGGCCCGAAGTTAGAGCGATTTCTCCCTACCATGGGGAAGAAGATGACTTCGAGGTAAAAATCAACCTTTCAGGAAATGAATCCCCCTTTGATCTGCCGCAGGAGATTAAGGATAAATTTAAAAAAGAATTTGATCAACATGATATCAACCGCTATCCGGAAATTTATTCGGAACGCTTACATCAGACCCTGGCTGATTATTTAAGCAGAGAGCTGAATAAGGAAGTCAGGAATGAAGAAGTATTAGTCGGCAACGGCTCAGATGAAATACTGGATATTTTAATTCGATGTTTTGTTGAACCAGGAGATGTTGTGCTTTCCCAGACCCCTACTTTTTCGATGTATAAATATTTTACTGAGTTAAGTGGTGGTAGTTACGAGGAGCTGCCGCTGACTGAAGACTTTGATTATCAGAATATCAAGAATAAAATTGATGAATTAGATCCCAAAATTATCTTTTTCTGTTCTCCCAATAATCCAACCGGTGAGGTGCTGGAGAGGGAAATGATTTTAAAAGTGGCTGAATATTTTACTGGCCCGGTGCTGGTGGATGAGGCTTATGCAGATTTTAATGAGCTTGATTTAATGCCTGATGTCAGTGATTATCCCAATCTAGCAGTGACCCGGACTTTCTCCAAGGCCTTTGGACTGGCAGGAATCCGTTTTGGTTATTTATATGGGAATCAGATACTGGTTGAGGAATTGAAAAAAGTATTGAAGCCATACAATTTAAACTCCTTAACAGATATTCTGGCCTGTTTAATTCTGGATAATGATGATATTATAAAAGAAAGAATTAAATTTATTAAAAAAGAACGGCAGAAGCTTTATCAGAAATTGAATCAGTATCAAAAATGGCAGCTTTATCCTTCGATGGCTAATTTTCTTTACATAGAGGGCGAAAAAACTGTGGAGTTTAAAAATATTTTAAATCAGCGGGGGATTAAGATCAGGTCCTTTAATAGTGAACCGCCAGCAATTAGAATTACTGTTGGTAGTGAAGAAGAAAATGAAGCAGTTTTAGAGGCTTTTGCAGAATTTAAAGAGAAAAATTAGGAGTGATTTATAATGAGTAAAGATCGGGTAGCAGTTGAGCAGCGAAAAACCAATGAAACTGAAATTATTGCCAGTGTAAATCTGGATGGAAAAGGCAGAAGTGAGATCACAACAGGGATTGGGTTTTTCAATCATATGCTGGATCAAATTTCCCGTCACGGCAGCATTGATCTTGAGCTTTCTGTTAAAGGAGATCTCCAAATTGATCAGCACCATACAGTAGAAGACACCGGGATTGCTCTGGGTAAGGCTTTTGCCAGAGCTCTGGGAGATAAAAAAGGAATTAGCCGTTTCAGCAGTGCCCTGGTTCCTCTGGATGAAACTTTAGTCAGAGCAGTTGTTGATATCAGCGGCCGCCCCTATCTATACACTGACTTACCCTTTACAAGAGAAATGGTTGGAGACTTCCCGGCGGAGATGGTAGTTGAGTTTATGCGGGCCTTTGCCTTTAATGCAGGGATTACCCTTCATTTAGAAATTTTACATGGTGAAAACTGTCACCATCAGATTGAGGCAGTTTTTAAAGCTCTGGCCAGAGCTCTAAAAGATGCAGTAAAAATCGAGTCAGATCAAATTCCTTCCACAAAGGGTGTGCTGTAAATGATCGCGATAATAGATTATGGAGCAGGAAATTTAAACAGTATTCAGAAGGCACTGGAGTTTGTGGGGGAAGAGACAGTTATTTTAGAAAAAGCTGAGCAAAAAGATTTAGATAAATATTCAGGTCTGGTTTTACCGGGAGTAGGCGCTTTTCCGGGGGCAATGAAGAGGTTGAAGCAGGGAAATTTCGTTAATTTTATTGAAAAATTTGTAGCTACAGGCAAACCTTTTTTAGGAGTCTGTCTGGGGATGCAGCTCTTATTTGAGTGGGGATTTGAGGATCAAAAGACTGCAGGTCTGGGTCTGCTCAAAGGTAATATTGTCAGGATGGAGACAGAATACAAGATTCCTCATATGGGGTGGAACCAGCTGCAGATAATTAAAAATGATCCTTTATTTAATGGTCTGCCGGAAAATTCTCATTTTTATTTTGTTCATTCCTATCTGTTAGGTGAGCTGACCGATGATGTACTGGCCACAGTTGGTTATGGAACTACAGTACCAGCAGTGGTCAGAAAAGATAATGTAATTGGATTTCAGTTTCATCCCGAAAAAAGTGGAGATAATGGGATTAAACTTTTAGAGAATTTTAGGGAGCTGTTATAGATGATAGTATTACCGGCAATCGATTTAAAAGCAGGTGAGGTAGTCCGGCTCAAGCAGGGAGATT
Source organism: Halanaerobium saccharolyticum (assembly GCF_003259895.1). Taxonomy (GTDB): domain Bacteria; phylum Bacillota; class Halanaerobiia; order Halanaerobiales; family Halanaerobiaceae; genus Halanaerobium; species Halanaerobium saccharolyticum_A. Next base: position 20,095 of record NZ_QLME01000002.1, read on the forward strand.
TTGAACGCAAAACTGTTTACAGCCAGAATCCTTTAGAAACTGCAGAAGACTTTGCAGCTAAAGGAGCAGAATGGCTGCATTTAGTTGATCTCGATGGTGCTTCTGCAGGTGAAAGTAAAAACTTTAACGTAATTAAAAAAATTGCAGCCGAGACTGAGCTTAAAATACAGACTGGAGGCGGAATTCGCAAAAAAGAAGATGTAAAACGCCTGCTGGAGCTGGGAGTTAAGCGGGCAATCATTGGGACTCTGGCAGTTAAAGATCCGGAAACCCTGTCAGAAATACTCAAAGAATTTGGAGCCGAAAGTATTTTAGTCAGCATTGATGCCCGGGATGGTAAAGTGGCCACTTCAGGCTGGCTGGAAGCAAGCGAAAGAGATATGCTTGATTTTGCTAAAGAAATGGAAGCTCTGGGGGTCAAGTATATTTTATATACAGATATCGGTCGGGACGGGATGCTCAGCGGTCCTGATCTGGAAGGATTACAGAAATTAAAATCTGAGACTGAGCTTAATATCATTGCCTCCGGGGGGATCAGCTCCAATCAGGATTTATATGATCTGGCAGCTAAAGATTTTTACGGAGCAATCACCGGTCAGGCAATTTATCAGGATAAGGTTGATTTAGAAGAAGTATTAAAAAAGCTGGGTGAAGATAATGCTTAAAAAAAGAATTATTCCCTGCCTGGATATTAAAGATGGTAGAGTAGTTAAAGGAGTAAATTTTGTTGGTTTAAGAGATGCCGGGGATCCGGTAGAATCTGCCAAGGAATATAATGATCTGGGGGCAGATGAACTTGTCTTTCTAGATATAACTGCCACCACAGAAAAACGTAAAACTTTAGCTCAGCTGGTGGAAAAAGTTGCTGCTCAAGTCTTTATTCCGCTGACAGTTGGTGGTGGAATCAGAACAGTAAAGGATATGCAGTTTATTTTAAGAGCAGGAGCTGATAAGGTTTCTGTAAATTCAGCCGCGGTCAAAAATCCGAAACTGGTACATCAAGGAGCACTTAAGTTTGGCTCCCAGTGTATTGTCGGAGCAGTTGATGCAGCCAAAAGAGAATCAGGAGCAGGCTGGGAAATCTTTATTCATGGAGGCAGTAAAGAGACTGGAATTGACCTGATCGAATGGGTTAAAGAACTGGAAGAACTGGGAGCAGGAGAGATTCTTTTGACCAGTATTAATTCTGATGGTACCAAAGATGGCTTTGATCTGGAGATGTTAAAAGCTGTGACAGCTGCAGTTAATATTCCGGTTATTGCCTCAGGTGGTGCCGGCAGCATCCAGCACTTTGTAGATGTTTTTAAAGAAACCGGAGCCGATGCGGCACTGGCGGCCTCGATTTTTCACTTTGGAGAAATTGCAATTAGAGATGTCAAAACTGAACTGGAAAAAGCAGAGATACCGGTCAGAATTGAAGATAAGAAAGGATAGGGTGATCTAGTGCTCAAAATTATAGATAAATTAGATGAGATTAATTTTAAATATAATGAACAGGGTTTAATGCCTGCGGTTGTTCAGGATTTTCAGAGCAGAGAGGTTCTGATGGTGGCCTATGTAAATGAAGAGTCACTTAATTTGAGTCTGGAAAAGAGAGAAACAGTATTTTACAGCCGTTCTCGCCAGGAATTATGGCATAAGGGAGAAACTTCTGGTAACACTCAGGAGATTAAAGAAATTTATTATGACTGTGATCAGGATACAATATTATTTATGGTTGATCCTGCTGGACCGGCCTGTCATACAGGTGAAAATTCCTGTTTTTATCGTAAAATTGCAGAGGATACTGATTTAAAAGCCGAAAAGATGATGAAAATGGAGCAGGAGGCTCAGCAGATAGAAACCGAATTTGAAACAGAAAAAGTTGTAGATTTTCTATATGATTTAATTTTAAGCCGGAAGCAAGAAATGCCCGAAGGCTCATATACCACCTATCTTTTTGAAGAGGGTATAGATAAGATTTTAAAGAAAGTGGGAGAAGAATCAGCCGAGGTGATTATTGCCTCCAAAAACGAGCCAGAAGAAGAGTTAGTTTATGAAACAGCAGATCTGGTTTATCACATGCTGGTTTTGCTGGTCGAAAGAGGAATTAATCCCGACCAGATAAGAAAAGAGTTGAAAAAGAGACATAAATAGATAGATTACCTTAGGTACCAGGTATCTAAATCGGTTTTTTGTACCTGGCACCTAAAAATATATCTAAATATCAAAGGCGGTTCTGGTTCTCAGGGCTGTCTTTTTTCTGTCTCTATGGTATAATATAGGAAAATACTATCGTTAACAGTTGTTCTCAGGGGGGTCAGACAGATGGAAAAGATGTTTAATAAATTTAAGTATATAATAATAATTTTATTGGCTTTGATCATGATTTATATTTTTTCAGGGCAATATTCAAACGTCAAAGAAGTAGTGGAAGATAAATATAACAGTCGGCAGCAGTTAGTAGAGAAAAATATTTTGCAGACTGTAAATTATATTAATAATGCCTACAAAATTGTAGAGCAGCAGTTAAATCAGGAGATGAGAGATTACTCAGAGCAGATGGTGGAAAAATACAGAGAAGAACCAGATGTTATGAACTGGAATTTAGCTGAACTACAGCAGCAGTTTCCTGGTTATGATATTTATATCATTGATCAGAGTTTAAAAATTATTAAAACTACATATCAAGAAGATCTGGGACTTGATTTTTCTAGATTCAGCAGTTTTGCTTCTGTCTTAAGAAATCGAATGAATGGAAATGAATTTGAAGTTGATCGAATTGATCTATCGACTCAGGCTGGAGAAATAAAAAAATACAGTTATATGCCCAGCCCTGATCATCAATATTTATTTGAATTAAGTGTCAGTATTGAAGATCAATATCCCTCTTTTCAGAGTTTAAATTTATTTAAAGATGCGACTGCTTTAACTTCGGAATATGAGATGGTAGAAGATATTTCTTTTTACAGTGTGGAACCTCTAAATTATGATGTTGCCAAAATTAGAAATAGCAAAAAGCCCTATATAAACCCGGATGTACCAGAATTTGAAGAAGAATTAGCCCGGCAGACCGTTATTAATAATTCCAGACAGGAGGATACAGCTAAGATAGAGGGAACGCAGTACCGATATCGGTTTTTTCCTGCTTTGGTAAGTGATGCAGAAAATGAGCAGGGCTGGAATTCTTATGTGGTAGGGATTGTTTATAATGAGCAGATAATGAGAGATGAAATCAGCAGTCACCGCCGCTTATTTGCAGTTAATATTGTCTTACTGGCAGCATTGTTTGCCAGCTTTATCGCAGTTGTGGTTTACTTATTAAGAAAATTTGAACACCAGGCCTATCATGATAAATTAACCGGTCTGGCAAATAGAAAATATTTTGTAGAAGAGTTCAAGAAGCTTAAGGAAGCAGCTGATTCTTCTGGTAATAATATTGGAGTCGTTTTTATAGATATTGATAAATTTAAAGAAATTAATGATAATTATGGTCATGATATAGGAGATAGAGTTTTAGAAAATATTGCCTCCAGAATGGAAAACAATTTGAAGGAAACAGATATTACTGCCAGAATGGGTGGAGATGAATTTGTAGTTGCTCTGGCTGATTTGAATTCTAAAACTAAGATAATCAAAGTAGTAAAGAGACTAATAAAAGAGCTAAAAAAGCCACTTATTATTGATGGAGAAGAGATTGTTATTGGGGTCAGTGCAGGTCTAAGTTTTTATCCCGATGATAGTAAAGAACTAGAAAAACTTATCAAAAATGCTGATGCAGCAATGTATAAGGCAAAAAGAAAAGATACTGATATAGAAAGTAATTAAAATTTATTATTAAAATTCTATGGCGCAGGGAGTACAAAATATTCTATACTCTCTGTCCATATTTTTTTACCCTACTATTTAAGAATATAATAAACTAAATAATTAAATACTAATTTAGATTAATCAAAAGGGGAGGGAAAGAAATGGAGATAACATATAAAGCAATAGGAAAAATTAGGTCACCATTTAAGGGCCCTGAAGGAACTCCTATTCAGCCAACAGCCGCAGGGTCTGCTGCGGGGAAGATAGAATTATTACCTGAATATCAGGAAGGACTCAAAGATCTGGAAGGCTTTTCTCATTTAATATTATTGTATCACTGTCATCAGGCCGGAAAAGCTGCTTTAACAGCAAAACCATTTATGGAAGATAAAAAGCATGGGATTTTTTCTATTAGAGCACCCAGCCGTCCCAATTCAATCGGACTTTCGATTGTTCGTCTGGAAAAAATTGAAAATAACATTTTACATATCAAGGATCTTGATATTCTGGATAAAACTCCACTACTTGATATTAAGCCCTATGTACCAGAATTTGATAGAAGAAAAGATGTTAAAATTGGCTGGATGGAAACAAATATCAATAAACTTTCTTCTCTCAAAGATGATGGTAGATTTGCTGATAAGTAAGATTTGATTTTATCTAAATATATTCTGGCGGTTATAGGAAGAGGGAAATAGATGGAGGAAAAGCAAATTTTGTATAGAAGTAAATATATAAGTGAAAAAAATATCATAAAGAATGTTTTATCAAATAATTTTAAAAATAAGGAGTAATCAATATGAGTTATGAAAGTCTGAGGGAATTTATTGAAGTGCTTGCTGAAAATGATGAATTAATTAGAATCACAGCTGAAGTTGATTCTGATCTAGAAATAACTGAAATAGTTGATAGGGTGGTAAAAAATGATGGTCCGGCACTGCTATTTGAAAATGTTAAGGATTCCGAGATGCCGGTTTTAATTAATGCTTTTGGTTCCTACAAAAGAATGGAGCTGGCCCTGGGTGTAGATAATTTAAATCAAATTGGCAGTAGAATAGAAGCTTATCTGAATACTCCGGTCCCCGAAAATTTTATTGATAAACTAAAGACACTGCCTCTTTTAAAAGAACTTAGTGATTTTTTTCCTGTGACAGTAAAAAGTGCTCCCTGCCAGGAAGTAGTAAAAAAAGATGTTGATTTATCAGAGCTTCCAGTTTTAAAGTGCTGGCCAGAAGACGGGGGAAAGTTTTTTACTCTGCCCCTTGTTTTTACTAAAAATATAATAAGCGGTCAGCAGAATATGGGAATGTATAGAATGCAGGTTTATGATAAAAGCACTACGGGAATGCACTGGCATATTCATAAAGATGGTGCAGCTAATTATAGAGATTATTTAAATGAAAACAAAAAAATGGAAGTTGCTGTTGCTATTGGAGCTGACCCGGCAACTATCTATTCTTCAACAGCACCACTTCCATCCCAGATTGATGAGATGTTATTTTCAGGATTTTTAAGAAAAAAACCTGTTGAAATGGTAAAATGTAAAACAGTTGATTTAAAAGTTCCTGCAAATGCTGAAATTATTCTTGAAGGTTATGTTGACCCAGAAGAATTAAGAAAAGAGGGTCCTTTTGGAGACCATACGGGATACTATTCTTTAGCAGATGACTATCCTGTTTTTCATGTTGAAACAATTACCCACCGCAGAGATCCAGTTTATAATGCAACAATTGTTGGTAAACCACCTATGGAAGACTGTTTTATTGCAAAGGCAACAGAACGTATTTTCCTTCCTCTTCTAAAGATGACTCTGCCGGAAGTTGTGGACATGAATTTACCTCTGGAAGGTGTTTTTCATAATTGTGCTATTATATCTATTAATAAAAGTTATCCCGGGCAGGCAAAAAAAGTAATGCATGCTCTCTGGGGAATGGGGCAGATGATGTATACTAAGATGATCATTATAGTGGATAAAGATGTTGATGTTCAGGATTTATCAACAGTTGCCTGGAAAGTATTTAATAATATTGATGCTGGCAGAGATGTTGTAATAGTAGAAGGTCCGCTTGATGCGCTGGATCACGCTTCTCCTAGAGCTAAAATTGGCAATAAAATGGGGATTGATGCCACAAAATCCTGGGCAGAAGAAGGCCACAGCAGAGAATGGCCGCCAGAAATTGAAATGAGTGAAAAGATTAAAGATCTGGTTGATCAGAGGTGGAATGAGTATGGGATCAACTAAAAAAAAGATTAAAAACTATTCTTCACTTGTCATGTTTGAGCATACTATTTTTGCGCTTCCCTTTGCTTATTTTTCTTTATTTCTGGCTTCAGGAGGATTGCCAACTTTCCATAATTTTTTCTGGATAACGATTGCTATGATTGGAGCCCGAAATGGTGCTAATTCCTGGAATAGAGTTGCAGATTATAAAATTGATAAATCAAATCCGCGCACAAAAAACAGAGAAATTCCTGCCGGAAAAGTAAAGAAAAAAGAAGCAGTGCTCTTAACAATTTTTTGCTTTATTTTGCTCTTAACTGCTGCACTTAATTTAGATCCTTTAGCAATTAAGTTAATGCCGCTGGCGGTTATCTTTATCTGTTTTTATTCTTATACTAAACGCTTTACATGGACCTGTCATTTGATCCTGGGGGCATCAGTTGCTCTGGCACCTCTGGGAACCTGGATTGCAGTGCGGGGTGATCTAACTGCAGGGGCAGTAATGCTGGCTTCGATTCATGCTTTATGGGTAGCAGGATTTGATATTATATATGCCACTCAGGATTATGATTTTGACAGAGATAATGATATCAACTCTATTCCTGCTAAATTTGGCATTAAAAAGGGCCTTGAAATTGCCAGAGGATTACACTTTTTGGCTGTTATTATAATGTTTTCTCTGCCATATTTTTTTCCAGTCCTAGCTTTGATTTATTTGTCAGGTGTTTTTTTAGTAACCCTGCTTTTAATATATGAACATCAGATTGTAAATCCTAACGACCTGAGCCAGGTAACGATTGCTTCCTACAGCATTAATCAGATAATAAGTCCGCTTCTATTTCTGGCAGGAGCAGCAGATATTTTAATTTAAACTCGCAAAAAGTATTGAGGAGGAAAATTCTATGGAAAAAATACTGACAGTTATTACTGGAGCCAGTGGTGCCCTTTATGCTAAAAAATTTATCGAGATAATAAATAAGTTGGATAAAAAACAGACAATAATCATCAGCAATCCGGGCAAAGAGGTTTTAAAACATGAGCTTAACGATAAATTTCCTCGGGGAAATGAAGAAATATTAAGCTTTATCAAAGCAGAGTGGGATCTGCCCCGGCCTAATCTTTTAGAAATAGCTGCTGTAGACAGTTTTAATTCACCGGTGGCAAGTGGTTCAAATGCAGCTGATTTTATGGTTGTAATACCATGTACTATGGGAAGTGCTGCCCGTTTTGCTCAGGGTATATCGACAAATCTAATTGAGAGAACTTTCGATGTAATGTTAAAAGAAAAAAAGAAGATTATAATTGTTCCCAGAGAATGTCCTTTAAATCAGATTCATCTGGAAAATTTATTAAAATTGAGTCAGCTGGGTGTAGACATTATTCCAGCAATGCCGGCCTTTTACCAAAAGCCTGAGTCTATTTCTGATTTGGGAGATTTTTTAGTAGGAAGAGTCCTGGATCATCTTGGCATTAAACATTCTCTTTATAAAAAGTGGAATGGATCTAAATAGATTTTAGTCGTATAAATAAATACTAGGAGGAATAAAAAAATGAAAAAAAGTTTAAAAGTTAGTCTTGTTATTCTTGTTTTGTTAATTGTGTGTACTTTTCCGGCAGCTGCAGCTTTAAAAGTGGGGATTCTCCCTGATGCAGATTCAATACCACTTATAGTAGCCGAAGAAGAGGGGCTTTTTGCTGAAAGTGGTTTAGAAATAGAGATTGTTAGTTTTAATAATCCTATTGAGAGAGATAGTGCCATACAGGCAAATGCAATAGATGGAGCAATTTCTGATGTTCTGTCGATTTTATTTTTTGTTGATAATGGGCAAAATGTCAAAATAACTTCTCTGACAAATGGAAGATATGTTCTACTATCTGGAAAAAATACTGAGATAAGAGATTACGAAGATTTGAAAAATGTTGAAATAGCAATTTCTTCAAATACAATTATTGAGTACATAACTGATAGGCTGGTAAAAACAAATGGTTTAGAAGATGAAGAAATTGCAAAGGTTGCTATCCCTAAAATTCCGGTAAGACTTCAGATGCTGGAGGCCGGAAAAGTTAAAGCAGCCTGTTTACCTGAACCCCTGGCAAGTGTTTTAATTAAAAATGGAGCAAATAAGATTGGAGAAAGTACTGAACTGGGTGAGGCTCCAGGGATAATGCTGTTTAAAGAGCAGGCAATAGAAAAGAAAGAAAAGGAAATAGAAGCTTTTTATACTGCCTATTTAAAAGCGGTAGAGCTGCTAAATGAAGATTCCGATCAGTATCGTGACTTACTGATTGAAAAAGCTGGATTTCCGGAAAAAATAAAAGAAAGTTTTGTATATCCCGAATATGATAAACCTCATTTACCACAAAAAAACACTGTTGATCTGGTTATAGACTGGATGGAAAGAAAAGATTTAGTCGAAGGGGAATATAAATTTCAGGATATTATTGAAAGTAGATTTGTAGAATAATTTTCTTTATTTAAAGTGGAAGTAATAAATTGACTAAAATTATTAAAAGAATTGATTTGGCGAATAAAGCTGGTGATAGAATGAAAGTCTGCTCGCAAACTTCGTGGGCTTGTCCCGAGGAGGGTCAAAATTATCAAAACATCAATTAAATATATATTATCAATACTTATAATAATATTTTTCTGGCTTTTAGCTGCTTTAGTAACTAAGACCCAGATTATACCTCTACCTGCTTCAGTATTTAAATCATTAATAAAATTAAGAGTAGAGTTATCCATTCATATGCTGGCCAGCCTGCGAAGAATTGTTTTTGGGGTAGGCAGTGCTTTTATTGTTGCAGTTCCCGCCGGGTTGATGATTGGTAGATTTAAAGTTCTAGACAGCTATCTTGCTCCTTTTATTTATCTGGCTTATCCAATCCCCAAGATTGCCTTTCTGCCAATAGTTCTATTGTTTTTTGGACTTGGGGATCTGGCCAAAGTTTTTTTGATAGCTCTGATAGTCTTTTTTCAGATCCTGGTTCATACGCGTGATGCAGCCAAATCTATAGATCAAAAACTAATATTATCTGTTAAATCATTAGGGGTCTCAAAGGTACAGCTGTTCTGGCACCTTATTTTACCTGCCTCACTGCCTAGAATATTTACAGCTATCCGGATAAGTTTAGGCACTGCTGTAGCCGTTTTATTTTTCACGGAAACTTTTGCTACTTCTGAGGGTCTTGGCTTTTTTATAATGGATGCCTGGACAAGAGTTAATTATAGTGAAATGTTTGCAGGAATTATGGCATTAAGTTTTTTAGGCCTTATTTTATTTCTGATAATTGATTTTATCGAGAGGCTTGTCTGTCCCTGGATCTTTCTGGAAGAGAAAAAGAATAAGGAATTAACTAAGAAGAAATGATACCTGTCCCTGCGGCAGTGGTAAGAAATATAAAAAGTGCTGTTTATAAAATTATTTTAAATATTTAGCTTAAAATTGTAGTTTGTTTACTTTCTTTATTAATTTAATCCTCTATAATGTAGTTACAAATACATCTAATAATTTTATAAGACAATAAGAAAGGATGATATTTATGAAGAAAGTAACAAAAAGAGTAGCTGGAGCTGGTGCAGCGGTGGGAACTGCTGTGGCCTATGGATCATTGTTAGTTAACACCTGGTCCTAGAATATTGTTATTTAAATAAAAACTTAGCTCGAGAAAAATTGCCCGGGCTAAGTTTATTTTTTTGCAAAAAAGTTTATAAAAGCTAGAAATGTTTAAACCACAGCTGTCTAGAGTAAGCTTTATTGATCCAGAACTTCATTCATACTGCCGCTTCTGTAGCCCTCTAAATCAAGAGTGATATAAGTATAACCAATTTCTTTAAATTTAGAGACAATCTTTTCTTTTTTACTTAGCATCAGAGGCAGGTCCCCGGGCAGCACTTCAATTCTGGCTGTGTTTTGATCATGATGTCTGACTCTGAATTGACTGATTTCCTGATTGCGCATAAATCTTTCCGCCTGATCTACCATTTCTAATTTCTCAACAGTAATTTGATCACCATAAGGAAAACGAGAGGAAAGACAGGCAAAAGCTGGCTTATTCCAGGTCGGTAAATCATATTCCTTAGATAAAGCTCTAATGTCATCTTTTGTCATTTCAGATTCTTTAAGAGGACTTTTCACTTCCATTTCTCTGGCTGCCTGCATACCCGGGCGGTAATCATGAAGATGATCATCATAGTTTGAGCCATCTAAGACATAATTATATCCCTTTTGTTCAGCTACCTTTATAACTTCTGAAAAAAGCTCTTTTTTGCAGTAATAACATCTTTTTTGATCATTTTTGACGAAATTTTCATTATCTAATTCAGTAGTATGTATTAAATGATGCCGGGCTCCGATCTCAAGCGCAAGTTTTTTTGCTTCCTCTTCTTCTTCAGAAGGATAGGTTTCTGCACAGGATGTTACAGCAAGTACATTTTCCTTCCCCAGAACTTCTACAGCTGCTTTTAGTAAGAAAGTACTGTCCACGCCTCCAGAAAAGGCGATAGCAGCAGATCCCATTTCTTTTAATATTTCTTTTAGTTTTGAAAATTTATTTTTCAGTTCTTCCAATTTAAATGACCTCCATAAAGTACTTTTTTAATAACTCTGATTTAATAATTATGATGACCAGTCCCAAATAAAACCGAATAAATCTATAAAGATTAAACTAAAGATATCATATTTAAACTGATTTTGTCAAAGTACTGTTTGCTTTGGTCAGACACAGATTAATAAATTCAGCAGCTGAATCCTGCAGAAGCTAAAGCAGGAATCTTAATTTTTACCTTTAATTATAAATTAGCAGCACAAAAATTGAGGGAGGGATAAAATTCATGAAAACTGTAGTTATTGGTGGTAGTGGTCATATTGGTTCATATTTAGTACCAGAATTAGTTAAGGCCGGACATCAGGTTGTAAATATTTCTCGAGGTCAGAGCCAGCCTTATCTTGATGATAGTGCCTGGAATAGGGTTGAACAGGTTAATCTGGATCGGGATCAGGAAGCTGATTTTGAAGCAGAAATTGCAGCGATGAATGCTGACATTATTGTTGATTTAATTAATTTCAAGCCCGAGGATACTAAGAGAATGGTTGATGCTTTAAAGGGCACAAAGTTATCACATTATTTATTTTGCTCATCTATCTGGGCTCACGGTAGGACTGAGCTGCTTGCAGCTGATCCAAATACGATTAAAAAAGAAGCTCTGGATGATTATGGCTTAAATAAGTTTCAGAGTGAACAGTATTTAAAAGAAGAGTATCGGAGAAATGATTTTCCGGCAACAATAATTATGCCGGGACAGATTTCAGGTCCAGGCTGGTTGATTATCAGTCCCTTTGGCAATATAGACCCGGAAGTATTTGAAAAGATTGCTCGAGGAGAAAAGATTTATCTGCCCAACTTTGGCATGGAAACTCTGCATCATGTCCATGCTGCTGATGTTGCTCAGATGTTTTTTAAAGCTATTAACCACAGAAATCAGGCATTAGGTGAAAGCTTCCATGCTGTTGCTGAAGATTCTTTTACCTTATATGGTTATGCAAAGGCAATGTACGGATTCTTTGATCAAAAAGCAGATATTGAATTCTTGGACTGGGGAAAGTGGTGTGATTATATAGATGATGAAGAACAGACTGAACAGAGTTATTATCATCTTGCCAGAAGTGGTTTTTTCTCCATTGAAAATGCTAAAAAGTTAATCGATTATCAGCCCCAGTATTCGACAAGGAAGACCGTTGAAATAAGTATTGAAAGCTATCTTGATCGAGGTGTTATTGATATTGAAAAATAGTTTATAATCAATTATCCATATTTAATGTTCTTAAATTTCTTGTGTAATCCTAGTGATTATTTATATAAAAAGAGAATTATTTAAGCTTTTTTGAATTCAAATTCTTGTTTATTATAATTATTTTATAAAATTTTAATTACAGGATGTGATAGATTAATGAATAAGAAAGAAGAGATTTTTGAAATTTCTATGAAATTAGCAGATAGTAATCAAGATAAAGGTTTAACTGCTAGGGTAATTGCTAAAGAAGCAAATATTTCACGTTCTAATGCAAGTCGTTACTTAAATGAGCTTGTTAAAGACGGTAAAATGAGAAAAATTAAAGGGAGACCAGTTAAATATCAGATAATAAAAAGTAATAATGATAATGTAAAGAAAATTGATAAAATTATCGGAGCGGAAAGCAGTTTGAGGATTTCTGTTCAGCAGGCTAAAGCAGCAATATTATATCCTCCGGATGGACTGCATACACTTTTACTCGGGGAAACTGGAGTTGGCAAGTCATTTTTTGCAAAATTAATGTATAATTTTGCTGTTGAAGAATCAGTGCTGAAATCAGGTGCTCCTTTTGTCCAATTTAATTGTGCGGATTATGCGGATAATCCGCAGCTTTTAATGGGACAGCTTTTTGGAGTAAAAAAAGGAGCATATACCGGGGCCAATAAAGATTCAAACGGATTATTAAAAAATGCAGATGGAGGAATGTTATTCTTAGATGAAGTACATCGATTACCTCCACAGGGCCAGGAAATGTTATTTACCTTTATAGATAACGGATTTTTTAGGATGTTAGGAGATACTGATAAAACTATCGAAGCAGATGTAAAGATTGTTGCTGCTACCACAGAGTCTCCCGGGTCGTATTTATTAAAGACTTTTCAAAGAAGAATACCTATGGTTATAGAATTACCTGCACTATCAGAAAGAACTCTGGAAGAAAGATATAAATTAATCGAGAGTTTTATTAAAAATGAAGAAAAAAGAGTTGGTCAGGAAATTTTAATGTATAAAAATGCTTTAAAATCATTTTTATTATATGACTGCAAAAATAATATTGGGCAATTAAAAAGTGATATTCAGCTGGCCTGCGCAAAGTCGTTTTTAAATTATAAATCAAAAAACAATCAGAAAATTGACCTACTTAAAATTGGTCAGGAAGAATTACCACACCATGTCAAAAAAGGAATTATGAACTTGCCAGATAAAAGAAAAGAATTAGATGATATTATTAAAAATAAAAGCAATCTAATATCTTTTAGTAATGATATTAATATTAATAATAATCAGGCAAGAAAACCTGCGAAAATAGCAGATAAAAATTATATGTTTTATGATGTAATAGAAGAAAAGATTTCTGTTTTAGAAGAAAATGGATTAAATAAAAATGAAATAAGTGAGATTTTAAATATTGATATAGAAAAACATTTTAAAAATTATATTGGCGACTTGCCAAAAAATTTCAAAAAGAGTAAGATAGATAAGATAGTTGGGGAAGAAATAGTAAGTTTGGTTGAAGAAATATTTAAATTGGCTGAAAATAGACTAAATAGAAGTTATGATGAAAAAATATATTATGGACTTGCTCTTCATTTAAAAAGGAGTATTGCAAGAATAAAAAACGGGGAAAAGATTTATCATCCAAATTTAGATGAAATAAGATCAGATCACTCCCAGGAATTTATTACTGCAATGGAAATTGCTTCAATGATTGATGAGAAATTTTCTTTAAAAACACCACTTGATGAAATTGGTTATTTAAGTATGTTTCTTACTGAAAAGCCCTATAACTATGGTAAAAATGATTTAAAAAAAGTTGGCATTTTAGTAATAATGCATGGTAGAGCTGCTGCAACAAGCATGACAGAAGTAGTTAATAATTTAATTGGAGAGCAGCATGCTGAAGCTATTGATATGCCGCTGGCAATGAATCCTCAAGAGGCATATCAGCAGGCAAAGGATAAAGTAGTAGATTTAAATAATGGTGGCGGGGTCTTAATAATGGTTGATATGGGTTCTTTAAGCAGTTTTGGAGAAATGATTGAAGAAGAAACCGGAGTAAAGACAAAAACGATTACAATGAGCAGTACGCCTACTATTTTAGAAGCTTCAAGAAAAGCAGTTTTGGGTGATGAACTAGAAGATATAATATATTCAGTTGAAGAAATTGGAAAAGAAAGTTATCAGCAAAAATTTGAAAAGTCTCTGAGTTTTGGAGAAAAAGAAAAAATAATAGATAAAAAACATAAAAAGAGATTAGCTGTTGTTACTGCCTGTTTTACAGGAGATGGAGCAGCAGTGAAGTTAAAAGATTTACTGGAAGAAGAATTAGAACTTGATAGAAATTTTAGTTTGATAACTTTACAATTAATGAATAAAGATGATTTAAAAAAAGAGATAAAAGAGCTTAAAAGCAAATACAAAGTATTAGCTGTTGTTGGTACAATAAATTTTGATATAAAAGATATTCAATACTTTTCAGCTGCAGATATTTTTACAGGTGATGCGATTAATAAATTAAAGAAATTAATTGATAGAGAAGAAATGTATCAGGAGATGAAAAAATCATTAATTGATCAATTTAAATATCTTGATAGTTTTAAGATTGTAGAAGAATTAAGAGACATAATTAGTAGAATTGAAAATAAATTAAATAAAGATATTGATTCTGGAATTGAACTTGGAATTTTACTGCATATGGCATATATGATCGAAAATGTTTTAGCAGGTGGAGAAAATAATAAATTTAAAAACATAGAGGAATATAGTAAAAAAAATAGAGTTAATCTGGAATTATTAAAAGGAATAGTAAATGATATTGAAGTGACATATAATATTGAGATAGATAAAAATGAACTTGCTTATATATTAGAAATGTTTCAAAATAATTAAAAATAAAGCTTTCGATAAGTGTGCAATTATAATTGCACACTATTTTTTTTGTGCTATTTTAGAATTTGAATAAAAAACTTAAAAAAATATTTATTTTTAGATTCCTATTGTGACAGTCTTTATAAAATAAATATAAAAAAATAAAGAAAAAATATAAAAAAAGGATGTTCTGGCATAGATAATGCATTTATATATAAGTGAGTCAAAAAAATGAAGGGAGGTTTAAACAAGAGTTTTTGTTCATTTAGAATAAAATGATAATCGATATTAAAAAAATTAAGGGGGATAATTATGAATATTTTATTAGTATGTGCTGCAGGAATGTCAACAAGTCTGGTTGTTAATAAGATGAAAAAAGCGTTAACTGAAGAAGAAAAAAACTGGACAATTGAGGCTCAGCCAGTTGATTCTCTAGAAGAAGTGATTGATGATTATGATGTTATTCTATTAGGACCTCAAATTAAGTATAAAGCAGATGAAATCAATAAAATTGGAGATGAATACAATACACCTGTTGGAGTTGTTGATTCTAAAGATTATGGTATGGGTAAGGGAAGAAATATTCTTAATCAAGCAATTAAATTAAAAGAAAACTATTAAAAACAAAAGGGGGATTATTATAATGGGTTTTTTTGAAAAAATGCAGGGATTTGTAGAAAATAAATTTGCTCCAATAGCTAATAAAGTTAGTAATCAAAGGCATGTTACGGCAATAAAAAAAGGTCTTATTACTACGTTGCCATTAACAATAATTGGTGGTGTTGCTTTAATCTTGGCAGTTCCTCCAGTTGATACAGAAATAATTCAACCAACTAATTTCTTTAATAGATTTTTACTTATGTGGAAAAGTTGGGCCACTGCTAATAATTCTATGTTAATGACACCATATAATTTATCTTTAGGTTTATTGGGGCTTTTTGTAGTAATAGGAGTTTCATATTTTTTATCAGAAAAATATGAGATAAACAAAATATCTGGCGTTATTACTTCGCTATTCACATTTTTGGTAGTTGCTGCTCCAACTCAAGCTGATAATCCAGCTGGTTTTATCTCAAGCAATTATTTAGATGCAAAAGGTATGTTTTCAGGAATAATCATTGCCATTATTACTGTGGAAATAACAAAATTTCTGCTAGAAAAAAATATAAAAATTAAAATGCCTGATGAAGTTCCTCCTATGGTAGCAGCTCCATTTGAAGCATTAATTCCAATAATAGTAAACGTTGTAGTGTTTATGTCATTAAATAGTCTGGTATTGTCATTATTAAATATGTCTATTCCAGAAATTTCTTTGAAAATTTTTGAACCTATTGTGATAGCATCTAATACTTTACCTGGTGTTTTATTAGTAATAATAGTTATAAATTTTCTCTGGTTCTTTGGTATACATGGAGGAGCGGTAGCTAATAGTGTGATTGTTCCAATTATTACAGCAAATGTTGCAGCGAATGCAGAAGCAGTTGCTCAAGGAGCAGCAATGCCCTATATTTTTTCAGGTAGATTTGTAAATCTTTTTGCAAATCTTGGTGGTTCAGGTGCTGCTTTGTCATTAGCGTTAGCAATGATTATTGTAGCTAAATCAAGCCATCTCAAGTCAGTTTCAAAAGTAGGTTTAGTACCCGCATTTTTTGGAATTAGTGAACCATTAGTTTTTTCAACTCCAATGATTATGAATCCCATGATCTTTTTTCCGATGGTTTTTGTTCCCATAATAAATGCCTCAATTACTTATTTTACTATGTCTACAGGTTTAGTTGGAAAAATATATGTTAATGTCCCATTTACGACTCCAGGTCCTTTTGGTTCATTTTTATCAACTATGGATTGGAGAGCGGCAGTTTTATGGTTTGTTTTAATAACAATTGATGTGATTATTTATATGCCTTTTGTTAAAGGGTATGATAAACAAATGTTAGAAGAAGAACAAGTTAGTGAGGTAGAAGCAGCTTAATAAAGAGGGGAGTCACAAAAATGAGTAAACCAAATTTAGTAATATTTATTGCTGATCAGATGAGAGCAGATTCTTTATCTCATTTGGGTAATAAGGCTTCTAAAACACCAAATTTAGATAAAATAGTTCAGGAAGATGGAGTTTCATTTAAAAACAATTATTGTCAGAATACTGTTTGTGTTCCCAGTCGTTCAAGTTTTCTAACTGGTTGGTATCCACATACTAAAGGTCATCGAACAATGCACTATTTATTAGAAGAAGATGATCCCATGCTTTTAAAAACACTAAAAAATAATGGATATAATGTTCAGTGGATTGGCAGAAACGATGTAATTCCTGCTGATAAAAGTTTAGATGATTATTGCAACTCATATTATAGTGGGTATGATAAAGTTAGTGAGGAAGAAAGGAAAAAATCTAGCAAGTGGAAAGAAAAATATCGGGGAGAAAACGACAGTGAAAGTTTTTATTCGTTTTTAGCTGGTAAAAGTGATAAAAATATTCCTTTTGTTCAGTATGATTGGAATTGTATAAATCGAGCTTTAAATTTTATAGATAATTATAATGATGAGCAGCCATTCTGTATATATATATCTTTGATTTTCCCCCATCCACCTTATGGTGCAGAAGAACCCTGGTATAGTTTAATTGACAGAAATAAAGTGAGATCTCCGAGACCAGTACCAGAGGATTGGGATCAAAAAGCCTCAATGTTAAAAGGTATATATGACCGTCAAAATCTGAAAAACTGGAATGAAGATAGATTTAAAGAATTAAGAGCTGTATATCTTGGTATGGTAGCACGAGTAGATCACCATTTTGGGATGCTTGTTAATAAGCTTAAAGAAAAAGAGTTATATAATAATACCTCTATGATATTTTTTGCTGATCATGGTGATTACACTGGGGATTATGGTATAGTAGAGAAAAGTCAAAACACATTTGAAGATCCTGTTAGTAATGTACCATTAATTATCAAACCACATAAAGGAATTAAGGTGAAACCGAGGGTTACAAAATCTTTAAGTGAACTAGTTGATTTATCTGCAACTGTTGCTGATTTAACAAATATTGAATTAGAACATATACAATTTGGTGAATCTGTAGTGCCTGTACTCGAAGGAGAAGAAAAGCATAAAGATGCTGTTTTTGCTGAAGGTGGCAGAATACATGGAGAAACTCAGGCTATGGAAAAAGGACATGGTCCTGAATCAGAATATTGGCCACGCTTAAATACTCAGGAACAAGAAGGTCCTGAGCATACAAAAGCTGTTATGATAAGAATGGGTAAATTAAAATATATAGAAAGACTTTATGAAAAAAATGAACTATATAATTTAGAAAGTGATCCAGATGAATTAAATAACTTAATATGTAGTGAAGATTATCAAGATCAAATTATTAAATTCAAAGCAAGATTATTGAAGTTTTATATGGAAACAGCTGACTATGTACCAGATAGAAAAGACAAAAGATATTAATATAAATGTTATACTGTAGTAATAAGATTATTATTATTTATAAGGGCTACAGTATAACTATAATCATTCTAAAATTTAGGAGAGATTAAGATGACAAATGAAGAAATTATATTTAAAATAATAACGGAAGCGGGAGACGCTAAATCCTTGGCATTTGAGGCGCTCAAAGAAGCTAGAAAAGGTGACTTTAAAAAAGCGAGAAAAAAATTAAAAAAAGCAAATAAAAACTTTAATAATGCACATGATGTTCAAACTGATTTAATATCTAAAGAGGCAAATGGGCAAAAGAATGAAGTTAGTATCCTTATGGTTCATGCTCAAGATCATCTTACTAGTGCAACCCTTGCTAAAGATTTAATAAAAGAAATGGTAAAAATGCAGGAAGAAATATTTAACTTAAAGGAAAACAAACAATAATTTAAGTGAGATTGGTAAAGTATATGTAAAAAAAGAAAAAAGTAATGATTGAAAATAGAACAGGTCTTCACGCAAGACCGGCCTCTCAGTTCGTACAGAAAGTAGGAAAGTTTAGTTCAGAAATTAAAGTCATTTTTAAAGACAAAGAAGTAAACGCAAAAAGTATTATGGGATTAATGAGTCTCGGAATAGGAAAAGGAAATGAAATAACTGTTAAAGCAGAGGGTAGTGATGCTGATGAAGCAGTAGAAGAACTTATTGATTTTATAGAAGTTGAACTATTAAAAGAAGATAAGTAAAATTTTATAAAAAATGGTTTAATAAGAAAGGTGATTAATATGTCAGTTTTACCAGAAAATTTTATGTGGGGAGGCGCTGTTGCAGCCAATCAGTGTGAAGGTGCCTGGGAGGAAGATGGTAAGGGTATTTCTATTTCTGATGTCTGCACTGGTGGATCTCACAAACAGTCAAAAAGAATTACCAGAGAAATTGAAGAAGATACTTTTTATCCGTCACATGAGGCTATAGATTTTTATCACCGCTATCAAGAAGACATTGCTTTAATGGCAGAAATGGGCTTTGATGTTTTTCGTTTTTCCATTGCCTGGACCAGAATCTTTCCGACCGGAATGGAAGAGGAGCCAAATGAAGCCGGTCTGGAATTTTATGATCAGGTAATTGATGAATGTTTAAAACATGATATTGAACCTTTAATAACAATTTCTCATTATGAGATGCCTTTTGCTCTAACTGAAAAATATAATGGCTGGGCCTCCAGAGAATTAATCGACTTATATGTTAAATATGCTAAAACCTTATTTAAAAGATATAAAGGAAAGGTTAAGTACTGGTTGACCTTTAATGAAATCAATGCAGGAACAATGCCGATGGGAGGATTTTTATCACTGGGAATTTTAAATGAAGAAACAACCGATTTTACAGATCAGGTAGATGATCCGCAGCTGAGATTTCAGGGCTTACACTATCAGTTTGTCGCCAGTGCTCTGGCAGTAAAGGCAGGTCATGAGATTGACCCCGATTATCAGATCGGAAGTATGAACATCCAGGCAACTTTTTATCCCAGAACCTGTAATCCTGATGATATTATTGAAACGCAAAAGCAAGATCAGGTAGTTAATTATTTCTGTGGTGATGTGCAGGTTAAGGGGGAATATCCCTTCTATATAGACCGTTACTTTGACGAAAATGATATTGAAATTGAGATAAAAGATAGAGATTTAGAGATTTTAAAGGAAGGAACAGTAGATTATTATACTTTCAGTTATTATATGTCCAACTGTGTGACTGCCGATTCTGACAAAGATCAGAGCAGTGGTAATATAATTGGTGGAGTAGAAAACCCCTATCTTGATTCCAGTGATTGGGGCTGGCAGATTGATCCCAAAGGTCTAAGATATACACTAAATTATCTCTATGACCGCTACCAGATTCCATTAATGGTGGTAGAAAACGGACTGGGAGCCAAAGATGAGGTAGGAGAAGACGGCAGCATCAATGATGATTACCGAATTGATTATCTGCGCCGCCATATTGAACAGATGAAAGAAGCAGTTAAAGATGGTGTGGATTTACAGGCTTACACTCCCTGGGGTTGTATTGATCTTGTCAGTGCTTCAACCGGTGAGATGAGAAAACGTTATGGTTTTATATATGTAGATAAACATGATGATGGTTCAGGTACCTTAGAGAGAAAACCAAAGCAGAGTTTTTACTGGTATCAGAATGTTATTGAATCAAATGGAGAAAAATTAAGAATAGAAGATAAGTAATTTGATTTAAAAAATATTAGATTTGACTTAACGTATTTTATTTCAGGAGGGATGAAATGATTCATAATGAATTAAAGGATTTTCCGGAAAATTTTCTCTGGGGAGCTTCCACTTCAGCTTATCAGGTTGAGGGAGCTTGGAATGAAGATGGTAAAGGACTATCAGTGATGGATGTTGGTAATCACCCGGATGATGTAACAGATTTTAAAGTTTGCAGTGACCACTATCATCACTATAAAGAAGATATAGCCTTAATGGCAGAAATGGGTTTTAAAACTTATAGATTTTCAATAGCTTGGACCAGAATTATTCCAGAAGGAACTGGTGATGTTAATCAAAAAGGGATAGATTTCTATAATAATTTGATTGATGAACTATTAAAACATGATATTGAGCCTCTAGTTACAATGTATCATTTTGATTTACCACTTGCTTTACAGAAAAAAGGCGGTTGGGAAAACAGAGGAACAGTTGATGCCTTTGTGAATTATGCTGAAGTCTTATTTAATGAGTATGGTGATCGGGTTAAATATTGGTTGACAATTAATGAACAGAATATGATGATACTTCATGGAAATGCTTTAGGGCTGTTAGAAGGTGATCCGGAAAATGTAAAAAAAGGTTTATATCAATCCAATCACCATATGCTAGTAGCTCAATCTAAAGTTTTTGATCTTTGTCATCAGAAAGTTGAAGATGGAAAGATCGGTCCTGCTCCAAATATTTCAACTGTATATCCTGCATCTTCTAAACCGGAAGATATACTGGCAGCCAATAATTATTCTGCTATTAGAAATTGGCTTTATTTAGATGCTGCTATTTTTGGAAGATATAATGCAACTGCCTGGAGCTTTATGGAAGAAAAGGGCATAACTCCAGAAATTAAAGAAGGAGATATGGAAATTTTGAAGTCTGGGAATCCTGATTTTATTGCTTTTAATTATTATACAAGTGCCTCAGTAGAAGGAGATTTTGAAAATCAGGATAAAGCAAGTAACTTTAATGGAGATCAGCAGGTTGTGGATAATGAGGCTGGATTATACAGACGTTATCAGAATGAGTATCTTGAAAAAACAGAGTTTGGCTGGGAAATTGATCCTGTTGGATTTAGAACAACTTTAAGAGAAATATACAGCAGATATAATTTACCCTTAATTGTTACAGAAAATGGCCTAGGAGCTTATGATAAATTGGAAGAAGAGGATACAGTTAATGATGATTATAGAATTAAATATTTAAGAAAACATATTAAACAGGCACAACTTGCAATTAGTGATGGAGTTGAATTGTTTGGCTTCTGTCCCTGGTCAGCAATAGATTTAGTTAGTACTCATCAGGGAATTAATAAACGTTATGGTTTCATTTATGTTAATCGTGATGAATTTGATTTAAAAGATATGCGTAGAATAAGAAAAAAGAGTTTTTATTGGTATAAAGATGTTATCAAAAGCAATGGAAAGAAATTATAAATTAGAAATCTGGAGATTGGACTAAATATGCTAAGTTATATAAAATATATTTAAGGAAATCTCCTGCTTGAAAAATTGAGTGATAGTGTATTTAAAGATGATAAATCAAAGGTGGAAAATTTTTATCAGGTAGCTTTAATGAAAAAGGTGGGCTTTCTATTGAAGCAGTAATTATTGTAAATTTTTTTATTTCCCAAAAAAAAGATAAATTAAATACTAAAAAATAGCAAAAGCTATTGTAGATAAACAAAAATATTTTTTTGATAAAGGTCTAAAACATATTTATATTATGACTATGAAGGAAATACCTCAAAAGCTCGGAATGCACGAATCCACCGTTAGTAGGGCAACCACAGCTAAATATAAAAAAAAGATTGGTCTCAATAATTCTAGAAATAGAAAAGCATAAAATTTATAATTCAGAATATAAGGGAGCATAAATGCTTTGATTTTAAAAAATATATTTAATAATTATAAAAATGATATGATAAGCGGGCTGACAACTGCTACAATTGCTCTACCCCAAAACATGGCCTATGCTTTGATCCTTGGCATAAATCCAATTTATGGAATTTATGCCTCCATTTTTTCGATGCTTACTGCCTCTATTTTTAATTTCTCATCATATGTGATTGTCGGACCAACGAATATGATGGCCGTTGCTCTGTTTAGTAGTTTAAGTAATTTCCAGGGTGAAAATTATCTGCAGACTATATTTTTAACTACATTTTTAATCGGACTCTTTCAATTTTTACTCGTCAGTTTTAATTTAAGCGAATTAATCAAATATGTATCCCATCCAGTAATTGTTGCTCTTTCCCATGGAGCTGCTGTTTTAATTCTTTTTTCCCAGATCGAAAATTTTACCGGAGTCAACGTTTCAGGCTCAAATGTCATCACCAAAGGCTGGCGGTTTATTAAAAATTTAGAACAGATTAATTTTATTAATCTCGGAGTTGGATTTTTAACTCTAATTTTAATCTACCTAATTCCACAAATCAAAAAAGAGCTGCCTGAATATCTGCTGACAGTTATTATTATGACAATCTTTACGGCAGTAAGTGGGCTTAACAGTTCAATTTCTTTAGTTGGAGAAATTCCAAAAAGAATTATTGATTTTAATTTAATTAACTTTGACTGGCATCTAGTCGGTCAGCTTTATAGCAAGGCTTTTTCAATAGCTCTTTTAGGACTGATCCAGACAATGGCTGTCCTCCAGGCAATTTCTTTAAAAACTGATGAGGAACCTGATTTTGACCGAGAATTTAGAAGCCAGGGAATCAGCAATATGGTTATTTCATTTTTTAGTGCCTTTGCTATTTCAGCTTCTTTTTCCAACACCTTTGCTAACTTAAGCGCTGGCGCCAGACACAGAATCTCTCAGTTTTTCTGTGCCCTTTCGATTATAATTTTTATTTTGTTTTTTAGACCACTTTTAGCCTACATTCCAGTAGCTGTGCTGGCTGGTCTGGTTATCGCTGCTGCAGCGGGAATTGCGGATTTTAAAGAAGTTATTAAAAATATGAAAACCACCAAAGGAGATGCTTTAATTTTCTGGTCAACTTTTACCGCCACAATTGTACTGCCCAACCTTGACCAGGCAATCTATTTTGGAGTTATGGTCTCACTGGTTGTTGTTTTACAGATTTCTAAAAAAGCAGATATCGAAATGCTCTATTATGATAAAAAAGAAGGAGATCAGGGATATCATCTCCACCATGCTCATCATGAGGAAGCAGATGAATCTGAGATTTCTGCTAAACAGGCAAGAGTAGTCGACCTCAAAGGAGCTGTTCATTTTAGTGCTGCTGATGATTTAAAAGATCAGCTGGAAGAATTTTTTGCTAAAGACACAGATTTTATTATTCGTTTTCGCAATGTAAGGAGAATTGACATCACAATCATTGGAGTTTTAGAAGAATTTATTGATCAGGTTCAGGCCAGTGGTGGTGAGGTAATGCTTACCGGAGTCAATGAAAAGATTCTTAAGATGTTTAGGAAGATTGGTCTGGCTGATAAAGTTGGCGAAAATAATATTTATTTGCCAGAGACTGAATATTTTGCAGCCACCAATAAAGCTTTAAATTATTCTAATAATTAAAAGAATAAATATATGTAGTTAAATAATGAAAGACAATTATGGGAGTTTGATTTTTATGAAAGTGAAAAAACAACATTTCAATCTAATGGCTTTTCCAGCAGGTCCGGTCTGCAACTTAGACTGTGAATACTGCTATTACCTAAAAAAGACAGAACTTTATCCGGAAAAAAGCGATTTTCAGATGTCAGAAGGAACTTTGGAGGAATATATCAAACAATATATAGAAGCTCAGGCCGGTCCGGTAGTTAATTTTGGTTGGCAGGGAGGAGAACCTACCTTAAGAGGGCTAGATTTCTTCAAAAAAGCAGTTGAGTTACAAAAGAAATATGCTCCAGATAGTTGGAAAATAGAAAACTCAATCCAGACCAATGCAGTTTTAATAGATGACCAGTGGGCTGAGTTTTTAAAAGAGAACAACTTTTTAGTTGGAGTAAGTCTTGATGGCCCAGCAGAGCTGCATAATAGATACAGAAAAGATAAAGAGAGTAAGGGCACTCATCAAAAAGTAATGGCAGGAATTGAAAAGCTGAAAGAATATGAAGTGGTATATAATATTTTAGCAGTAGTAAATGATCTGAACACTAAAAACCCGAAAGAAGTTTATCAATTTTTTAAAGAAATTGGAACTGATTTTATTCAGTTTATCCCTATTGTTGAGCAGGATCAGGATGGAAATATAATATCTCGTTCGGTGGGCTCAAAAGAATATGGTAAATTTTTAATAGGAGTTTTCAATGAATGGATTGATGATCTGGGAGATATTTATGTCCAGATATTTGAAGAAGCTTTATCAGCCTGGGCTGGTTTTGGAGCTAACTTATGTGTTTTTAGTGAGGAATGTGGCAAAGGACCAGTAATGGAGTATAATGGAGATCTATATGCCTGTGATCATTTTGTTGAGTCAGAATTCAAACTTGGTAATATTAATGATAAAAGTATTTTAGAGATGATGAATTCTGAACAACAAAAGCAATTTGGAAAAGCAAAAAAGAAAAAGTTAAATAAAAAGTGCTTGGAATGTGAGTACTTATTTTTCTGTAATGGAGGTTGTCCTAAAAACAGAATAGTTGATACAGGTGATGATTATAAGCTGAATTATCTCTGTGAGGGTTATAAGTTGTTTTTTAACTATGTTAATCCTTTTATGAAAAAGTTAGCTCAGATGGTCAAGCAGAGAAAATCACCATCAGTAATGAAAAAAGAAATGCAGAATCTATATCAGGAAAAATGGAATGCAGGCAGAAATGATCCCTGTCCCTGTGGAAGTGGGAAGAAGTATAAGAAGTGCTGTTTGTAAAGAAATGATGCAAATAACAAAAAATCTGAATAATCACTTGACAAATGGAAAAAAAGTGGTGGCATGACAAAATGATTTATCAGGTTTATCTTAAAAGCTTTAATGACAGCAATAGAGATGGAATCGGTGATGTTCCTGGTATAATAGAAAAGTTTGATTATTTAAATAAGCTGGGAATTGATATTATCTGGCTCAGTCCGGTATACAGTTCCCCCATGAAGGATAACGGCTATGATATAGATGATTATTATTCAATTGGTGATGAGTTTGGAACAACGGCTGAGATGGAAAAATTAATCGCTGAAGCAAAAAAGAGAGACTGGTATATCTGGAAAGATCCGAAAGAAAATAGTAATCCCCCAACAAACTGGCGCTCTGTTTTTGGCGGCTCTGCCGGGAGCTATGATCAGCAGACTGGTCAGTATTATCTTCATACTTTTGCTGAAGAACAGCCGGATTTAAACTGGGAGAATAAAGAGCTAAGACAGGAATTACACAAAATGGTTAACTGGTGGCTGGATAGAGGTCTGGCAGGCTTTAGAGTCGATGCAATTAGTTTTATTAAAAAGAATGAGTACAAAGATTTAAAGCCTGATGAAGATGATGGTCTGGCTTAAAGTTAATCCCAATTATAAAGAAGTTAATGTCGAAAAAGTACTGGCTGATCCTGATTCGTTATTTTATTTTTATCAGAAGTTGATCAAACTGCGCCAGGAAAGCATTTATGCAGAAACTCTAATAGATGGAAGCTATCAGCAACTGCTAGAGGAAAATCAGGATTCAATGGCCTATTTTAGAATCGGATCTGAGAAAAAAGTACTGGTTATTGCCAATTTTAGAAGTGAAAAAATTAATTTAGAACTGAATTATCAAATAAGAAAGTTAATTTTAAGCAATTATACTGACGGCGAAGGAAGGTTAAAAGCAGCTCAAGGTAAGATTAATTATATATTTAGACCTTTTGAGACCCTGGTTCTGGAAGTTGAATAAAGTTAAGTACTCTTTTTATCTTAAAATATTGGTCAAAAGTCATTTTTCTTTTAACTTTCATTTACCCTGGCGATAATATATAATAAAAGTAAGCAAAAAGAAAAAGGAGGCTGCTTAATATGGCCAGGATACCATATGGAGTCAGTAGTTTTTCGCGTCTGCAAAAAGATAATTATATCTATATTGATAAAACAAAATATATTGAGACATTAGAAAGTTATGGTGAACCATATATATTTTTCTTAAGACCGAGAAGATTTGGCAAGACACTTTTTCTATCAACCCTGGAGAATTACTATGATATTCAGGAAAAAGAAAATTTTGATCGGCTTTTTGGAGACTTATATATTGGCCAGAACACGACCGAGCTTGCCAATAACTATTATATACTTAAATTTGATTTTTCTGGTGTTACTACCAATTCAAAGTCTGAGATGAAGAGACTATTTGCTCAAAAAGTTAAAAAAGGCATTAAATCATTTGTTGATAAATATGATTTTGATATAAATATTTCCGAGTCTGAAGAAGCAGCCGGCATAATTCATGATTTTAATATGGAAATTGCTAACAAAATTAGGCATCAGGAAAGAAAAATTTATTTATTAATAGATGAGTATGATCATTTTGCCAATGATATTTTAGGAAAAGATCCAGATGAGTTCCAGGAAATTGTTGGTCAAACGGGATCTATTAGAATATTTTTTGAAGCTATAAAAGAAGCAACAGCCGATGGTATTATATCCCGAATTTTTGTTACCGGTGTCAGTCCAATTACTTTAGATAGTATGACCAGTGGTTTTAACATAGCTAAAAATAAGACTATGGACAGCAATTTAAATACAATGATGGGCTTTACTGAAAAAGAAGCTCGCTATTTAATAAAAGAAACTATGCCTGGCTATGATTTTGATTCAATGCTTCAGAGATTAAAAGAATACTATGATGGCTATTTATTTACACATCGAGCTAATGAGCGAGTTTTTAATACAGATATGCTTTTATATTATGTCAGTGAATATTTAATTGACAATACTGAGCCTTCAGAGCTGATTGACAGCAATATTTCCAGTGATTATTCCAAACTGCAGAATCTTTTCAGTCTTAAAGATAGAAAACAGAATTATGAAATCTTAGAAGACATTCTGGCCGGGAATGATCAGAGGGGTAAGGTAACAGTAGAATTTAATCTGCAGCGGAGATTTAGCAAAAAGGATTTTTTGTCTTTATTATTTTACCTTGGATTTTTAACCATTGCTCGGGAAGAAGACGGCTTTATCTATTTTAGAGTTCCCAATTATGCGGTTAAGGAAATCTATTTTGATTATTTCAATTCCATAATCAGCGAAGAAACTTTATTTGATTCCCTGGAAATTGAGGCGTCAGTCGTAGAAATCCTAAAAAATGGAGATATCAAGCCGTTTATTGAGAAAGTCGAAGCTACTCTGGCTGCACTTTCTAACAGGGATTATATTAAATTTGATGAAAAATATATTAAGATTTTAATTTTTTCTTATCTAAATCTGACCCAACTTTCGATAGTCAAAAGTGAGTATGAGGTAGAAGAAGGATATCTGGATTTAGCTTTGTTGAGAAGAAATAAGAAAAAAGGTAATTTTGATGCCCTAATAGAGCTTAAATATATCAAAGCTGCTGATTACAGAGAAAAAGGAGAAGCTTTAGTTGAACAAAAATTAAACGAGGCTTCGGAACAGTTGGAACGTTACGGCAGAGCAGCAGAATTTAAAGATAGAAAAGATCTAAAAAAATGGGCGCTGGTCTTTACCGGTACGGATGCAGCTGCAGTAAAAGTAATTAAATAAAATTTAAGCCTTCTTAACTTATTTTAAAGTTAAAGAAGGCTTTTTATTATCTTAAAGCACATTATTCGCAAAATATTCAACTGCCTGAATCACAGCCATTTTCTTAACTTTATCATTTTTAATTTTTTCTGATTTATAAAGTCCCAGTGCACAGTAGAGGCCGGTATAGTAATGTGGATTCCAGTGTGGATTATAATATTCAGCAAACAGTTGATGCAGATGACTGACAGTTTCTTTATAATTCTCAGCAAGATTATAGAAGAGAAAATCCAGTTCCTTCTGATAACTTTTCAGAGAAAAATTATCTTTAAACTGCTGATAATTTTCTGCGATTTGAGTTTTTTCTTGATTGTTTTCAGCAAGTTCCAGTCGTTTTTGCTCAATTTTTTTACTGCCAAAGTAATTTTCTAGAATACTGTAGGGTGGAAGCTGCTGATAAAATGAGCTGTCTTCCAGCATAAAGAAGGTATAATTGGTTATCATATGGTGCAGATTAACTATGCCGCTGCCGGAGGTGGCTTTTAGCCCTAATTCCTCTAACTCTTCCTGAGAAGGTTTTTGGCGTTTTTGCTGATCAGAATTATATTTACCCTGGTAGCTGTAGCGGCAGAGATACATTATATAACTTAAAACACCGGTTGCTGAAACATCTTTGTGATGATTAACTAAATCTCTCATAACTGGGAAAAAACAGCTTACACTGTGGCCCAGACTATCCGGAATTCTTTCCATACCAAGGTTTATAAGATATTCTTTTAGCTGCTCAGGTTGATGTTCCAGAATTCCAAGCGCATAATAAAATGCATTATGGGAGTTTCCATTATTTATTTCCTCGCCCAGTTTACTATAAGTCCTCTGGTTAACTTCTTTTTCCTTATAACCGTTGCTGTCTGCTTCAAGATTAATAAAATGTCTTTCGGATAATCCAAGTAGCACAACCCTGGCAATCTCCAGTTCTGCTTCTCTGGAAAAATATTTCTTCTGTGAAAGTTCCCTCAGAAAAAGACTCATTTTAACAAAATGAAAAGATCCATAACGCAGGCTGCATTCCATCAGCATTAACGGCAATAAATCTTCAATCAGTGAGGCCAGAAAAAAACTGTTATCAGTTTCTAACTCTTTGAGATATTTTTCAAATTCTTCCTGTTGATGATTAACTACTGCTTTTTTGAGTTGAGACTTCATCATTTATTCCCCCTTAAAATCATTTCCTCTTTTTTAATTTTATCACATTTCAGATCAAGATTAAATTCTAACTAATTTTTACAGTCTAAAACCACTCCTATTGTGTTATTCTAGATTTTAAAACTAGCTGCCTTCATATTTTCTTCTAACCACCCGATTAATCAGTTAAGAAAATTATTTATGAAAGCTAATAATTTTACATTTAATTAATCTTTTTGTAACTTAAGCTTCATAATTATAGTTTATAATACAGATGAGAAGTGAAAAGTTAAGCATTCAGCTGTGAGTAATTCCTCTTTTAGTAAAAAAAGACTTTAAAAAGTCATTACATATATCTGCAATAAAATATTAAGGAGGAGATTAATTAAATGAAGTTTACAAAAAGATTAGTTTTATTTACTTCGGTGTTGATGATCGGACTAATTTTATCTACGGCTGTTATTGCTTTTGCAGATGATGGGGCAAAATACGTATTTATGTTTATTGGTGATGGAATGGCTAACTCTCAAATTAGTGCTGCTGAGGCTTTTATGTCTGCCAGGAAAGGTGAAATTGGACAGAACAGACTTAATTTCACCACTTTTCCGGCTCAGGGAATGCAGACAACCTATGCAGCAGATAGATTTTGCGGCTGCAGCGACATCGATGTCTTCAGGAATTAAGACAAATATTGGATATGTGGGAGTAAATTCAGAAAGTAAAGCTGTTAAGACTATTGCGGAATTGGCTAAAGAAAATGGGAAAAAGGTAGGAATAGTTTCTTCTGTTACTATTGATCATGCTACCCCGGCCTCTTATTATGCCCATATTCCAGATCGAGGCGAATATTATAAAATTGGTCAGCAGATGGCAGATTCTGGTTTTGATTATATAGCCGGTGGTAAACCTAGAGTTGATAAAACTCCAGAGGGACAATTAACTATTCCGGAGCTGATGATGGAAAAAGGTTGGCTAACTATCAATGCAGATAAAGATCCAGCTCAATTCTTAAGTTTAAAAAAAGGAGAATCAAAGCCAGTTTTTGCATATCAAGCCGGTTTTGCGAGTGGAGCTTTTGAATATGAGATAGATCGCCAGGAAGATGATTTAGACTTAGCGGACTTTACCCGTAAAGGTATTGAAGTTCTGGATAATGCCAATGGATTTTTTATGATGGTAGAAGGTGGGAAAATTGATTGGGCTGGTCATGCTAATGATGCTGTGACTAATATATATGATACGATAGCTTTTGATAAAGCAATTTTGGAGGCAGTTAAATTTTATAATCAGCATCCAGATGAGACTTTAATTGTTGTAACTGGAGACCACGAGTGTGGTGGACTTACTTTAGGCTGGTCGGGAACAGGTTATGATTCGGCATTTGAAATATTTTCAGGCCAAACTGTATCCTTTGAGTGGTTTGATCATAATGTACTTAAGCCTTATAAAAATACAGTAGACCAGGCAACAGCAGATATTGCTGATCTTGAAACTGAAATAGAAAAGTATTTTGGCTTGTCTAACTTTAGTGAACGAGAACAGGAACTATTAGAAAGAGCATTTGTCAGAACTATAGAAGAGGAAAAAGAAAGATCAGACGACGAAGAATCATATATTCTTTATGGCGGTTATGAGCCATTGACTGTTACTTTAACCCATATTTTAAATAATCGAGCAGGATTAAGCTGGACAAGTTATAGTCATACAGGTGTTCCGGCACCAATCTATGCTCAGGGCAAAAACCATGAACTTTTTAATGGTTATTATGATAATATTGATATTTATCATAAATTAGTTCAGGCAGCCAATCTAATAAATTAATTAAATTAGAGAAAAAATATAATTTAGAATGTTTTTTTAGTATCCCGTATTTTATTAATACGGGATACTTATTATTTTAATCAGAATGGGGGAATTGTTATGAAATTTAGTTGGAATGATTTTAAAAAATCACATTATCTAGAAACTGGCGATTTAATATTAGTACTTTTGGTTATAATATCAATAGTTTTATTACTTTTTCTGCCCCTAAAACAATTAATATTAGGAGCTTCAGCTGACACCCCTAAAATAGCAGCTGCCGATAATACTGTACGGGTAAAAGCAAGTGTTATAGCTGTGGATAATTCTAATTTACATCAATCTGGAATTGTTAAGACAGGAGAACAATATTTTAAAGCAAAAATCGAAACAGGATCTTATGAAGGAGAAAATATAAAGGTTGTAAATTATCTATCTGGTGCAATGCAGTTGGACACTGTTTTTGAGAGTGGAGATCAAGCTTTAATAACACTTAGAAAAGATGAAAATGATAGAATTTCTAGTGCTACAGCGGTTGATCATTATCGAATAGAAATAGAATTAATACTGCTTTTAATTTTTGCCTTATTACTAATTATATTTGCTGGACTTACCGGTTTAAAAGCTGCACTTTCTTTTGTTTTTACAGGTGTTGTGGTCTGGAGAGTTTTACTGCCTGCATTTTTAGGTGGCTGGAATCCTGTAATAATTGCTTTTATTATAGTAAGTGTGATAACTTTTGTGATCATATTTTTAATTGGAGGAATATCGCTAAGAGGAATAGTTGCTTATCTGGGTTCAATGTCAGGAGTAGCGTTAACTGCTTTTTTTGCTCTTTATTTTGGTAAATTAATGAAAATTGAAGGAAGTGTTAAAGAATTTTCTGAAACCTTACTCTATTCAGGTTATGAACATCTGGAACTGACTTCAATATTTCTAGCAGGTATTTTTATTGCCAGTTCTGGAGCAGTAATGGATATTGCAATGGATATAGCTGCTTCAATGGCTGAGATTAAGTTGAATAGACCAACAATAAAAATCTGGCCGCATATCAAATCAGGTTTTAATATCGGTAGAGCTGTAATTGGAACTATGACTACTACTCTGTTACTTGCGTACTCTGGAAGCTATACAACACTTTTGTTGGTATTAATGGCTCAGGGGACACCAACTATGAATATAATGAACTTAAGATATGTCTCAGCTGAATTTTTAAATACTGTAGTTGGAAGTTTTGGTTTAGTACTTGTTGCACCAATAACAGCAGTAATTGGAGGTTTAATATATTCAAACTGGCATCCACCTGAACATAAATAATTCTCTGAATTTTTTATTCTATCTTAAATCTCAAAATCTTATCATCATTCTCGCGTGGACGACCTCTGCCATCTCGATTATTAGTTAGAAAGTAAAGATAACCATCCGGGCCAACCACAGCAGTTCTAATCCTGCCGTAAATAGAACCATTGGCATCACGGAATAGATGTTCTATTTTATCAACTTCAAAATTATCATTATCTCTGCTAATTCCAATTCTAACTAGAGACTCACTGCCTAAAGTTCCGACATATAAATCTCCGTGATAAAAAGTCATTCCAGAAGGTGGCACAGTGTTTTCCCACATAATGAGTGGATTGGCATATTCTCCATCTTCAAAATAACCAATTTTGTCCGGCCAGCCAAAATTGCTTCCTGCTTCAACAACTTTGATTCGATCCTTTGCTCTTAAACCTTCTTCACCGGAAGGGCCATGGTCAGAAATAAAGAGATCTTCTGTTTCTGAATGCCAGTCAATTCCCTGGGGATTGCGGTGACCCAAACTGTAGACAGGGGAGTTTCCAAATGGATTATCATCCGGAATATTTCCTGCAGCTGTCAGGCGCAGAATTTTTCCTCCCAGATTGTCTAAATCCTGAGCGATTTCACGGGTAAAGGTTTCTCCAGTTGTAATATAGAGCATTTCATCGGGTCCAAAAGCAATGCGGCCTCCATTATGGTTGTTTCCTGCTGGAATCTGATCGATGATAATTTCTTCTTCAACTGCCTGATCACCCTGATCAGTAAATCTGGAAACTCTGTTATATAGTTCACCGTTACTGCTGGTGTAGGTATACATCAGATAAATATATGGGGTTTCCGGAAAATCGGGGTGATGTGCCATTCCCATTAAACCGCCCTCTCCCCGAGAATCAATGTCTAAGTCCAGGTAACTTTGATCCTGCAGTGAGCCGTCTTCAACCAGCAGAACTCTGCCATCTCTTTCGGTAATTAAGGCTCGATTACTTTCCGGCAGAAAAACTAGTTCCCAGGGAACATCAAGATTTTCCAGCCAGCTTTCAACTTTAATAGCTTCTGGTTGCCGAACGAATTCCGTTTCTACATTTTGTGGAAATTCTCCAACTCTAATTTGAGCCTGTACTGACACTGATAAAGTGAGAATTAGAATTATGATTATAAAAAACACTTTCTTTTTCATATCTATTACCTCCAGGTTTTTGTGATTTATCAATACAAAATTTCTTCTACTTATAATTATATTGTTTATAGGAGTTAATTTCTAAAAAGCGTTTAACATTTTCAGGAGATTATTTACAGACTGTTAATTTCTAATTTACACTATCGTAATAATAGGGTGATATGATTTATTTAAGAAAATATAAGGAGGTGAGATAAATGAAACCAGTTAAAATTGGGGATATTTGTAGAGAAAATAGAGGAGTGACAGTGCCAATTTCAGTCCGAACTAAAAATCTGGTGGATATTTTTAATCTGAAAAATATTCAAAGTATAGTAGTTCTAGAGGCTGAAAAGGCAGCCGGTCTGGTTATGAGAGATAAGCTTTTTTATCGCCTGGGCAGCAGATTTGGCTATAATCTTTATATGCAGAAAAATGTAAAAGCAGTTATGGATAGTAAGCCGCTGATTATAGATTTTGATGAGTCAGTTCTTAAAGTGTCAAAAATAGCGATGAGGCGTTCACAGGAAAAAATTTATGATTCAATTATAATTACTAAAAACAATAAATACTACGGCATTATGTCGATTAAAGACTTATTAATAGAAGTTTCAGAATTAAAGATTAAAACTGCCAGAAATGCTAATCCTTTAACTGGTTTGCCGGGTAACTTAACCATTGAGTCCGAAATTAAAGAAAAGATAAAAATTGGAGAAAAGTTTTCTGTTCTTTATCTGGATCTTGATAATTTTAAAGCCTATAATGACAGCTATGGTTATCATAAAGGAGATGAGGTTATTAATTACACTGCGGAAGTACTTAATAACTGTGCTCAAAAAATGATGACAGATACATTTGTTGGACATATTGGCGGAGATGATTTTGTAATTATCACTGCTGCTGTAGATGATGAATATCTGGCAGAGTTGATTATAGAGAAATTTGACAGAGGAATTATTAATTTTTTTAAAAACAAGGATTTACTAAGGGGATATATAGTTTGTCTTGATCGGCAGCATCAGATAGTTAATACTCCTCTGACTTCAATTTCAATTGCGATAGTTTCGAATAGTGATGGAAAGTTAGAAAATCATCTAGAAATTAGTGACCGGGCTGCAGAATTAAAGAAAAAAGCAAAAGAAATGTCGGGGAGTAATTTTATTAAAGACAGGAGGATGGAAAAGACAAATGGAGAGTTTGAGTTATGCTAAAAACATAAATTTTGATTACAGTTATTCCAGTCTCTTGAAAAAGATGATTAAGGAAGCTGATTATAATACATATTTGCACAGCCAGCGTTTAAAAATACCCGCTTTGTTACTGGGAGAAGAACTAGAGCTTGAAAAAGACGAGCTGGAGGATCTGATGCTGCTGGCTGAGCTTCATGACCTGGGAAAAATAGTTATTTCTAATGATATTTTATTCAATGATGGTCCTTTAAATGAAAGTGAGTGGCAGCAGATCAAAGAACATCCGGTCACAGGTTTTCAAATTGCCTACACTTCTTTAGATATGGTCGATATAGCGGAAGGAATACTAACTCATCATGAGTGGTGGGATGGGAGTGGTTATCCTCTGGCTTTAAAAGGAGAAGATATACCTCTGGCAGCCAGGATAATTGCCGTGGTTGACGCCTATGATGTAATGAAATATGGACGAAGTTACAAAAAGGCAATGAGTGATCAGGAAATTATCGAAGAGTTAACAGTAAGTTCCGGGATTCAGTTTGATCCACTTTTAGTAAAAATATTTATTGACATAAATTTCAGCTGATTAGGTTTTAAATGCAGTACATAGCAGTTATTTTAAATCAAGTGGCAGTTTCTTTTTTTGTGAGACTGTCTTTTTTTATTGACAAACTAACAATCGTTAGTTATAATTAAAGTATGATAGATGATAGGTATAAATTAATAATTAGCTAAGATTTTAAACTGGAGGTGAAGAAGTGGTTTCTACTAGAGAAAAAATATTAAATGAGGCATTAGAATTATTTGCAGAAAATGGCTACCATGGAACTTCAATGCGGGAGATAGCTAAAGCAGTTGGAATTAAGGGCAGCTCAATTTATAATCATTTCAGCGGCAAAGAGGAAATTTTTTCAGACCTCTTTAATTATCTAGCACCCCTGAATTTGGAATCAGCAGAATTTCAGGCTAAATTTATGGCAGCAGATGTTGATCCACTTGGACTCCTCAATTATTTTGGCAGCATTGTAATTAAAGAGATGCAGAATCAAAAGAAGGTCAAACTTTTAAAGATGATGCTTAAAGAAAATAATAATCCAATAGTTAAAAAAAGACTGCAGAGTAGAATGGAGACAAACATTAAGAGAATCTCTGCTTTTTTTGTCCACCTGCAGGAAGAAGGAAAAATTAAAAGCTATTTAGACCCAGAATTTACAGCGGAAGAATTTGTCGGGAATTTAATTTATTACAGATTGCGCTTTCTACTTTTTGAACTGGATAGTTTTGAGGAGTTAAAAACTGCTACCCAAAGGCATATCAGCTTTTTCTGGGAAAATATTAAGGCCAATTAAGAAGGAGGCAAAAAAAATGCTTAAAAAAATTACTATTTTCTTATTTATATTATTCTTTTTAATATCACAATTCAGTCTGGCTCAGGAATTAGATGGAGATCAGGTTTTAGAAAAGGTAGAAGCTTCCAGGCAGGCTAACAGTCATCAGATGAAGATGGAAATGGAATTATACAGCAGTTCTGGTGATATGAGAAGCAGAGAACTTAATAATTATCGACTTGAAGGAGAAGTTGAGAGATCTCTAATGCAGTTTACTGAACCTGCTGATATCAGCGGCACCGCCTTTTTGCTTCTGGATGATCAGTCTAATAATCAGGAAGATATGTATCTATATTTACCGGCACTGGGTTCAGTCCGGAAAATTTCGGGAAGCCAGAAAAATGGTGATTTTGTGGGCTCAGATTTAACTTATAATGATCTCAGCATTTTTAGTGGAGCTAATTTTAGAGATAATTATCAGGCAGAAATCACATCAGAAACTGAAGAAACAATTGAACTGCATCTGGAAATTACTGATCCGGATATTGACTACAGCTATGGTAAAATGTGGGTCAGAAAAGATCTCTGGCTGGCAGAGAAAATAGATTATTATGATCAGCAGGAAGAGTTATTAAAGATTATTACTCTAAGCAGCTTTGATGAAATTGATGGTAACCGTCTGGCCCGCCGAATAGAGGTAGAAAATGTTCAAAGGGGAAGCAGAACAATTCTAAAACTTTTAGAAGTAGATTTTGATCCAGACCTCGACCCTAATATTTTTACAACTCGTTATCTCCAGCGCCAGTAAGTTAATTAGTCTGTAGAATTTAGAGGAGGTAAGCAATAATGAAAAATATTATTCCAAAAAACAAACTAAATAATTTGCTTTCTATTCCAGTTTTGACTTTAATTTTAAGCCTTATCCTTACATTTAATCTGAGTGCAGCTTCCTCCAGCGGAGAATTGAGCACTTCTGTAATTTATGAACAGGAAGCGGAACGGTGGCAGGATCAGAGCCTGCTGGAATTGGACTTTCAGCAGGATTTGAGTGCGAATTTAAACTATTATTTAGAAGGCGCTTTAACTTTAGAAAGCTATTATCAGCAGGACCAAAAAGAAAGGGAAATTGATTTTGAATTTAAAGAAGCCTATTTAAATTATTATACAGACAGGGTTGACTGGAGGCTGGGAAGACAGAACTTTAGCTGGGGAAGTTCCTATAATATTAATCCACTTAATTATTTTAATCCAATTGATCAGGGTGCAATTGACCCTTTTGAAAGCAGGGAGTCAGTTGATGGGATCAGAGCCGACTATTATCCTAATTTTAATTGGCAGCTGACAGGAGTTTTAACTCAGCATGCAGAAATTGATGAGCTCCAATCTGCAGTCCAGCTGATCCGCAGACGTTGGCAGGGTTATGATTTTGCTGCTTCTGTTTTCAGCGGCAATAGTCTGCAGTCGGTTCCAGCGGGAAGAAATTTTTATCCGGAAGTTAATAAAATTGGATTTGATTTTAAGGGAGATTTCAGCAGTAAAAATATAGGGCTTTTTTCCGAGGTTGTCTACAGTGATTATCAGGATTCCAGGCTGGAAAATACAAATGAAATAATCATCGGTCTGGATTATAAATTTGAGAATAATCTTTATCTTCTGGGTCAGTATTATTATCAGCAGCTGCCTCCTGTCCAGGCGAAAGCAAATCAGCTGCTAATTTTGAGGGCCGAAAAACCTTTTGGATATTTTCATAACTGGGAGCTTAATTTGATCTCTGACCTCAAAAAAGGAATGTCTGTAGTCAGACCCAGCCTTATCTTTTCTTTAAATGAAGGCCTTGATTTAGAAACTGGAGCGGTTCTTAAGCTTAACCAGAAAAAGGAAAGCAGTTTAAATCAGTTAAGTCAGGAACTTCTTTATCTTTCTTTAAGTAAATACTTTTAGCACAGGAGCTGATCTGAATGCTGCAAAAAACAATAGAAAAAATTTCTTCTCTGGCAGTTAAACATCCGCTTCCAGTAATTTTGATTTTTATTGTAATTACACTTTTTTCACTATATAATTTACAGGTGATAGAGGTAGATACAGCAATTAAAAGTCAGATTCCGGAGTCGATGCCTTCTAGAACTAAAATAGAAGAGATTGAAAATATTTTTGGTGGTACAGAAATGGTTATGCTGACAGTAGAGGCAGAAGATGTGCTGGAGGCTGAACTGCTGAGAAAATTACGCTTTATTTCTGACGAGTTAGAAAAACTGGCCGAAGTTGATAAGGTAAACAGTCCCTTTACAGTAAATATTATTGAGGGTAGAGAAGATGAACTGCTGATAGAAAGTGCTGTCAACACTATTCCCGCAGATGAAACTGAAAAAGAAAGTTTGCGGGAGCGGCTTGCAGAAAGTGAACTGGTAATGGGGTCGGTTTTTTCCCGAAACTTTAAGGCGGTCAATATTGCTGTGATTCTGGCTGAAGACTTTGATGATGCAGAAATTAAGCAAAAAATCAATGCTATTCTGGCAGAGGCAGACGAAGAGTTTTCAGCTGAAGAAAGTATATTAAAGTCTGGTCTGCCAATCATAAGAGCCTTAAATGCAGAAATTATGCAGCACGATATGAGGCTTTTAATGCCGCTGGGATTAGTTATTATGTTAATTTTTCTTTTTTTCTGTTTCAAACAGCTGCGCGGTGTTATTTTACCATTTACAGTTGTTGTAATGTCAATAATTTTTTCTTTATCTCTGCTTCCTCTCCTGGGCTGGAAGTTTCAGCTGATGACGGTTATTTTACCGGTAATTTTAATTGCTGTGACCAATGATTATGGAATCCATATCATTGCAGCTTATCAGGAGCTGGCAGTTGAGCAGAAAAATTCAGTTCAGCTGAGCAGAAATTCTGTTTTAAAGCTGGGAGCTCCTGTAATTGCTGCAGGAATTACAACTGTTGTTGGTCTGCTCTCCCTTTCCAGTCATATTATTGTCCCGGCTCGAGAACTGGGAGTGCTGGCAGGTGCCGGAATTACTTTTGCGCTTTTAGCCAGTCTTTTATTTATTCCCGCGATTTTATCTCTGCTGAAAGTTAAGACTCCCCTGAAAAAATATAAGTCCGGTGCTGAAAATAATCAAGGAATTAGCAGAAAAGGAATTATAGACCGGATATTGTTTAAAATCGCAGATCTAGTTGGTAGAAAAGCTAAAACGATTCTGATTTTTAGTGGTTTAATTATTCTGGCACTTGCTGCTGGAATGCTGAGGCTGCAGGTTGACACTAATCCAATTAACTTTTATGAAGAAGAATCTGAGATTGTGCGGGCAACAGAGATAGTTAATCAGAATTTTGGTGGAGCAAATACTATTTCTGTAGTTGCCAGAGGTAATATTACTCAGTCTAAAATGATGCAGAAAATCAGTGATTTTGAGCTGGCAATTGAAGAATTTGAGAATGTAGGAGAAGTAAATGCAGTTTCCACAATTATCAGGACTATGAATAGAGAACTCCATAACGGCCAGCAAGAATTTGAAAGAATTCCAGAAGCCGACTCTGCTTTATCTCAGTATTTACTTCTTTTTTCGATGTCAGGTGACCTTGATAAAATAATTGATTTTAGGGAAGAAAACGCTCTGATAACAGTCCGCATAAAAACTAACAGCACTGATCAAATCAGGGGAGTGTTAGATAAAATTGAAAATGAAGCCCAAAATTACGAAAAGAATACCTTTCCTCTGATAGGTGGATTTGGGGATCTGCTGTCTGAACTGGTGAATGCTGT
This sequence comes from Halanaerobium saccharolyticum, assembly GCF_003259895.1. Classification (GTDB taxonomy): domain Bacteria; phylum Bacillota; class Halanaerobiia; order Halanaerobiales; family Halanaerobiaceae; genus Halanaerobium; species Halanaerobium saccharolyticum_A. The sequence continues at coordinate 59,798 of NZ_QLME01000002.1, forward strand.
TGTCCGGGGTCAGGTGGTCAGTCTTTTTCTTTCAATAATTCTGGTTGCAGCTGTAGTTATGCTGTTATTTAAATCTTTTACAGCTGGTTTTTATGCTGCAGTTCCGCTGGTAACAGCTTTAGTTTCATTGTTTTCGCTGATGGGCTTTTTAAATATTAAACTCGATATGATTACCACTATGCTTTCTTCGATAATGATCGGGGTCGGAGTTGATTATACAATTCACTTTCTCTGGCGCTACCGGGAGGAAAGAAGAAATCTAGATCAAGAAGAAGCACTTCTCGAAACTCTTACAACTTCAGGCCGGGGAATCACTTTTAACGCTCTTTCGGTAATAGTTGGATTTTCGGTACTTTTTGTTTCTGGATTTTTACCGGTTAAATTCTTTGCTTTTCTAGTAACAGTATCTATTGCTACCTGTTTAATTGGGGCTTTGCTGATACTTCCAGCTTTAGTTCTAGTTTTTGAGCCTGAATTTTTGGAATAAATTCACAGGTACCAGGTACCTAAAACGATTTCTGGTACCTGGTACCTAAAAACAAAAAAAGGAATGATAAAATGAAAATAGAGAGAATTAAAATTTTTATAACTTTAGTTGATTTGGAAAGTTACTCACTAACAGCCGAAAAGTTTGAATTGAGCCAACCAGCAGTAAGTATGCAGATTAAGTCCCTTGAAGAATTTTTTGACACAGAATTATTTTATAAGGAAAATAGTCAGATAAAACTTAGTCCTGCTGGGAAAATTGTATATCAGGAAGGCAAAAAGATTGTTAAAAGATGGGAGTATTTAAAACAGAGGGTTGAAGGCAAAAAAAATATACAGACAAAGAATCTAAAAATAGCTTCCAGCACTATTCCTTCTGTATATTTATTACCAGATATAATTTCAGCCTTAAATAATAATATTGAAGTTTTAAAAACAGAAGTTTCAGTTGGTGACAGCAGATCGATGATTAATTTATTGGAAAATAGTGAGGTTGATTTGATAGTAGTTGGATATAAACCTCAAAATAATAAATTTAAATCAGTTGAGCTTTGTAGTGACAATTTGAGTTTGATAGCACCATTAAATCATTCTTTAAATAATAAAGAAAAAATATTTTTAGCTGATCTTCAAAATCAAAACTTTTTGCTAAGGGAGGAAGGATCTGGAACTAGAAAGGCTACCATTTCAGCATTTAAAGAAGCTGATTTAAAATTAGATGATTTTAATGTTATAAGTCAGCTGGGAAGTACCGAGGCAATAATTTCTGGTGTTGAATCCGGACTGGGAATTTCTTTTATTTCAGAAATAGCAGCTAAAAAAGCTGCTATTTGTAGAGGAGTTACTGAAATAAAAGTTGCAGACGCTGCATATGAGCGTAAATTTTATTTATCCTATAATAAAAACCGTCATGATGATTTTTTAATAAATTCTTTTATTGAAGCTGCTAAAAATATTTTATAAAATATTTTTTAGAACATCTAAAGTAAATTCTATTTCCGGAAGAGTATTAAAATAGCCAATGCTGAAGCGCAGACTTCCTTCTGGATAGGTACCTAATGTTTTATGAGCAAAAGGTGCACAGTGTAGCCCGGATCTTGTCATAATATTATATTTATCATCTAATTCAAAACTTAATTGACCTAAATCTTTTGCGCCGCCTGTTATAGAAAATGTTGGTATTTGTTCTCTAAGGTTACCAGGGCCAATTATTTTTATTTCAGCTATTTTATTTAGACCTTCTAAAAAGACTTTCCCTAACTGATGTTCATGTTCTCTTATTTTTTTAATACCTATTTTTTTAATAAACTCTATGCCTGCTTTTAGACCGCTTATTCCCATAGTATTCATTGTTCCACTTTCAAATTTATCTGGTAGAAAGTCTGGCTGTTCTTCTTGATCAGACTTGCTGCCAGTTCCCCCTTCAATTAAGGGTTCCATCTCTGCAGCCATTTTTTTGCTCACTGCAAAACCACCAGTGCCGGTAGGTCCCATTAGTGCCTTATGACCCGTAAATGCCAGAAAATCTACTTTTAATCTTTTAAAGTTAATATCATAAATTCCGGCAGTCTGGGCAGTGTCGATCATAAAATAAATATTATTTTTACTTGCAACTTCTCCGACTTCCTTAACAGGCATAAGGGCACCGCTTACATTTGAAGCATGTGTTAAGATGATTAGTTTAGTATTTTTATTAATAGCTGCTTCAACTTTTTCTGGATCTAACCTTCCTTTTTCATCACATTTTATGTAATCAACATTAATAATTCCTTTTTTTTCAAGGCTATTTAAAGGTCTTAAAACAGAATTATGTTCCATAGTTGAAGTTATGACATGATCTCTTTTTTTTAAAATACCTTTAATTCCAATATTTAAGGCATAGGTTATATTGTGTGTAAAGATAATTTGTTTTAAATCATCAATATTAAAAAGGTCAGCTATTGTCTTTCGTGCTTCAATAATCAACCGTCCTGCTTGAAGAGAGTCCTCATAACCACCGCGCCCAGGGCTGCAGCCAATATTTTCATAATAGTTTAGTATTGCTTTTTTAACTGTCTCCGGTTTATTTCTGCTTGTAGCTGCATTATCAAGATATATTTTTCCCATAAATATGTTCCCTCCTTTTGTTATATTAGCTTCAAATTTAAATTGTGATACGAAATTTATTGATTTCATTATAGACTTAATTAAATGATTAATCAAGAAATATAATAAAAAATTATAAATATTATAAAAATGCTTTATATATAAAATAATTTGTGCTATAATAATTGTGAAATAAAGAATAATCATGATTATATTTTGACTCAGACTATAATGATCTATATTAATAGATTGGATATTTAATTAGTTTCTGGGTGAATTTAAATTATAATCAAAAATATTTAAGTAAAATAGATTTAAATTTTATAAATTGAAATGATTATAATATTAGAATTGAAATTTGGAGGTAAAAATGAATAATAAATCGTTAGCACTTACTATGGCCGCTTTAGGAATTGTAGTTAATCTTGTTTTAGGTACAACAGTAGCAATGCTCAAAATCCCTTTGCTTTTTCTTGATACAGTAGGAACTATTTTTGTAGCAGCAGTACTGGGACCTGTTTATGGAGCAATGGCCGGAGGATTAACTAATTTGATTCAGGGCATGATCACAAATCCAGCTAATATCCCCTTTGCTCTAGTTAATATTGTAATTGGAATTGTAGTTGGACTTATTGCTAGACGTTATGGTTTTGATTATTGGATTGCCTTGCTAACTGGATTGATCCTGGCTATTGTAGCACCCTTAATTGGAACTCCAATTGTAGTCTGGTTATTTGGGGGAGTAACCGGAGGTGGAATTGACTTTGTTTTTGCCTGGTTGTTGAATTCTACTCAGAATATTTTTGAAGCTGCTTTTATTTCCCGAATCACCGGGAATCTGGTAGATAAAGTTGCCAGTTGTTTATTTGTAGCTTTTGTAATCAGGCGTTTATCAGCTAAGATTAGGAGCCGTTTCGGGGCTCCAAAAAAAGTTTATGCGGGTGACAATTAATGGAAAGAAGCAAAAAACTTGTTTTGGTTGCACATTGTCTTCTAAACAGCAATTCTAAAGTAGCTGGTCTTGTTAAAAAACAGGAAGAAATCCAGAAAATATTATCTTTATTGTTAGAGAAAAAATTCGGAATTATTCAGCTCCCCTGTCCTGAATTGACTTTATATGGAATTAAGCGTTGGGGACATGTAAAAGAACAGTTTGATACCCCCTATTATAGGAGACACTGTCGAGAAATTTTTCAGCCATATTTAGATCAGATAATTGATTATCGGGCAGTTGGTTATGAAATTAAAGCTTTAATTGGTATTGACGGCAGTCCGAGCTGTGGGGTTAATAAAACCTGCTCTGCCTGCTGGCAAGGTGAGGTAGCTGATCTTAAACCGGATGAACTGATGAGTTTGAAAATAATTAATGAAGCTGGGATATTTATTGAAGTAATAAAAAAAATCTTGAAAGCAAAAGAGATTGAAATTCCATTAATTGCAGTTGATGAAGAAAATCCGTTTTTAGCCAGAGAAAAAATTGAACAGTTGTAATGAAGGATAAGGAAAAATAGAAATTTAAGATTATGTTTATAAACAAAAATTATTTTAAATAAACAATTTAAATATTAAGGAGAGATTATTAATGAATAACAAACAACAGGAATTAGTTAATGAGGCAAGAGAACGGGCTGAAGGCTATTTTCGTAGAGGAGAATTCTATTGTTCTGAAGCGGTTTTGACAGCAATTAATGAATTATTAGGTGAAGAGGTGGATCCAGAAATTGTTAAATTAGCTTCTGGTTTCCCAATTGGAATTGGTAAATCAAAATGTTTATGTGGGGCAGTCAGTGGTGGAGTTATGGCTCTTGGTTTAAAATATGGTAGAACTGAGCCAGGAGCAGAAATGCCAGAAAAGTGTTTTCCTGCAAATGCAGCTTTACATGATTACATAAAAGAAACTTATGGTTCAACTTGCTGTCGAGTCCTGACTAAAGATTTTGATGATTTTGGCAGCCCAGAAAGAGCAGCTCACTGTATTCAAATTTCCGGTGAAGTTGCAGCCTGGGTAATGCAGAGATTTATTGAAGATGGAATAGTTGAATAATTTTAAAACAAATAGAATTTTAGAAGGAGAATCTTATTATGCAGAGTTTAATTAAAAAAACTCCTATTCCGATTGCCGGCCTGATGCTTGGACTGGCGGGATTAGGTAATTTAGTAGCAGATTATAATATCTATTACCGGTATCTGGCGGGAATTTTATCAGTTTTAACTGCATTATTTTTAATTGGACGTTTCTTAATAGCCAGGGATAGTCTTGGACCTGATTTAAGAAATCCAGTTATAGCAAGTGTTACTCCTACTTTTTTCATGGCTTTAATGATTCTTGCTACTTATTTATTAAGTATAACTCCAAATTTGGCTTCTTCTATCTGGTATTCCGCTATTATCCTACATACAGTTTGGGTTATCTGGTTTACAATTCGTTTTATCTTTAATTTTAAAATTCAACAGGTGTTTGCCAGTTATTTTATTGTTTATGTAGGATTAGTGGTTGCCAGTGTAACTGCACCTGCTTTCAATAATTTGAAATTGGGTCAGGGGATTTTTTATTTTGGTTTTGCTGCTTATCTGGTACTTTTACCAGTAGTTATTTATCGTGTTTTCTGGGTTAAAGGAATAAAAGATCCTGCTCTGCCAACCATTGCTATTTTTACAGCTCCAGCTGGACTCTGTCTGGCAGGTTATCTGAGCTCATTTCCTGAAAAAAATATTCTTATGCCTGGTTTACTTACTATCTTGACCTTAATTATGTTAATCGGGGTAACAATTTATTTGCCGAAAATGCTTAAAGTTGGGTTTTACCCTAGTTTTTCAGCTTTTACTTTTCCCTATGTTATAAGTGCAATCGGTCTAAAAATGGCCGTGAAATTTTGGGGCACTAATCCAGCATTGAACTGGCTTAAATATCCAGCAAGATTAACTGAACTGCTGGCAATTGTTATAGTTTTATTTGTTTTTATTAAATACAGCAGCTTTTTTTATCAAAACTATAAGAATGGGAATATGACTGTTGAAGTAGAACAAAAAAGCTGTTAGTAATAAAAAAATAATTTTACTGAGAAAAATAATTTTTGCAGAGTATAGAAAAAAGTTTTCGATTCTTTAAATGAAAAACTAAAAGGGTATGTTTCAATTGCTAGTATAACATAAAATGACTTAGAAGGGGTTTGACTTAATGGTAAATAATATAGATTATTCAGAGCTTACAGCACGAGTAAATTCTGTTTTAGAAGTTAAACGAAAAATAGTTGGAGTGAAATTTATTTATAACGAAAATGAATTTGATAAAGCTGCTGCTACTCATTCTAAGAAAAAAATGTCCTACTGCCGAATGGTAAAAGAAGCATCAAATGGAAAGGATATTAAGTCTAATTTTGATAATTTTGGTTGTTTTGCAGGAGCTAGAGCTTTAGGAATAGTAGATATAGATGAGGGATATAAATCAGGAGCATATTATGATGGTTGTGGTTTGTATCAGGATTTAGCTACTGCTAAAGAAGCTACAGATAAAATAACAATCTGTAATCATAGTGTTTATGGTGTTCAAGTTAAACCTTTAGAAGCATTTAGTTTAAAACCCGAGATTGTAATAATTATTACTAATCCATTTAATGCAATGAGATTAGTTCAAGGTTATACTTACAATTGTGGCCCCTATTCAGCTTTTAAAATGATGGGTAATCAGGCAATTTGTTCTGAATGTACTGCTTATCCTTACGAAACTGATAACATTAGTTTTTCACTTCTTTGTGCAGGAGCCAGAAAAAGTGGTTTTGATCAGAATGAAGTAGGAATTGGTATTACTTTAAATATATTTAGACAGATGGTAGCAGGTCTCTGTTCAACAGTTACTCCGGTGGAGAATAATCAGAACAAGAAACTGATTGAAAAGAAACTAAAAACTAATAAGATTACTGATGTGGGTGTAACTTATAATAATAATTATGGTGATAAATTACGCAGATATGATTTAGATTTATTTTTGAAATGATTAAGTCATATTTAACTAGCTCGTTTATTTTTTTAGATTTTAGACTGTTAAGCTCAGAATATTGCTTTTAAAGGTAAAAAAATTGGAGGGAATAATTATGCAGAGTATAGAAAAAATATTCAACGATCTAGATGGAGAGTTAAAAGGACACGGTCCAGTTGCAATGAAAAATCTGGTAGAAAAAGAAGGTAAAAATGTTGTAGGTACCTATTGTGTTTTTACTCCATATGAGGTGATAAGTGCTGCTGATGCAGTGCCGGTAACTCTTTGTAGCACCAGCAATGACACTATTGATGAGGCAGAAAAAGATTTACCCAGAAATTTATGTCCTCTGATCAAATCAAGCTATGGTTTTGCAATTACTGATAAATGTCCCTATTTTCATTTTGCAGATATTATTGTTGGTGAAACAACTTGTGATGGCAAGAAAAAAATGTATGAATACTTAGACGAAGTTACTCCTGTTCATGTTATGCAGCTGCCTCAATCATCTCATCGAGAAGCTGATTTTGATTTTTGGAAAAATGAAGTAGTATTATTAAAGGAAAGATTAGAAGAAAAATTTGGGACAGAAATTACTGAAGAGCGTTTAGAAAAAGAAATAAAAATCAAAAATGAGGAAAGAAATACCTTAAAAGAATTTTATGAACTGGCAAAATTGAATCCTGCTCCGATTTATGGAACTGAAATTTTTAAAGTTTTAAATAGATCTAACTATACCTTTGATAAAGAAATTGCAAATAAGAGGACAAAAGCAATTACTGAAAAAGTTTTAGCTAAGTATAATCAGGGAGAAAAAAGAATCAGCGAAAATGCACCGAGAATTTTAGTTACTGGCTGCCCAATGGGTGCTGCTACACTAAAAGTTATTGAAGCAATTGAAAATAATGGCGGTTCAGTAGTTTGTTTGGAAAACTGTACTGGCTTAAAACCTAATGAAGAGAATGTAGATCAGGACAAAAATCCAATCGATGCAATTGCAGAAAAATATTTAAATACTCCTTGTTCCTGTATGAGTCCTAATGATAACCGGGTGGAGCTAATAAAAAGATTGGTAGAAGAGTACCAGGTTGATGGAGTTGTAGACATGATTTTGCAGGCCTGCCATACTTATAATGTTGAGACAAAAAGAATTAAAGACGAGCTGAAAGAATGTAATACTCCTTATATCAATATTGAAACTGATTATTCGGAATCAGATAAGGGTCAATTGGGAACTCGCTTAACTGCCTTTTTAGAAATGCTGTAAAGGAGCTACAAAATGTATTATATTGGTATTGATATTGGTTCAGTTGGCTGTAAGGGAGTTCTTTTTAAAGATCAGATTGTAGATAAAAAACTATTACCTACAGGCTGGAATCCTCAAAGAAGCGGAGAGCAGACGCTTAATTACTTATTAGAAGCTAATGATTTGAAAGCTAAAGACATAGAAGGAGTTGTAGCTACTGGCTATGGACGAGTTTCCCAGCAATTTGCTGATAAAACTGTGACAGAAATAACTTGCCACGGTAAAGGCGGATATTATCTAAACAATAATATTAGAACTATTATTGATATAGGTGGTCAGGATAGCAAAGTAATATCTTTAAATGATTATGGTGATGTCATTGATTTTGTGATGAATGATAAATGTGCTGCCGGGACAGGTAAATTTTTAGAGATGACAATTAATTCTCTGGAAGAACAAATTGATAATCTAGACAATATAATAAAAAATGAGAAAAAAGCTAAGATTAGCAGTATGTGTGCTGTTTTTGCAGAATCAGAAATAATTTCTCTCTTAGCTGCTGGTGTCAGCAAAAGTGAAATAGCTGGGGGGATTATTGATTCGATTATAAATAGAATCAATATTTTGTTGAGTAAAATCACTTTCCAAGAGGATGTTCTTTTTACAGGGGGGCTGGCTCAAAGTGAAGTTATCAGAAGTGAACTTAGTAAAAAGCTGCAGACAGAAGTCTTTAGTTACTCAGATTCTCAGTTTGCTGGTGCTATTGGGGCAGCTTTAATCTCAAAAGATATTGACTAAGTAAGATAAGTAAGATGATGCAAAACTCAAGATATTAACTTTTTTAGTTATAATTATTTGTAGTTTTAAGAGATTAAATTTATGATAAAGGAGCAAAAATTTTGAAAGAGTATAACATAATATTTACTTTTTATTCAACTCATCTGGCTTTAGAATTTGAACGTGAGTTAAAAAATAGTGAAATAAATGTAAAAATCATTCCAGTTCCCAGGCAGATTAGTTCTTCCTGCGGTTTATCTGGAAGAATTAATGCTCAAGATTTAGAAAAAGTTAAGGAAATTTGTAATGATAGTGAAATAGAATATGAAGATATATACCAAATCAAGGGAGAAAACTTCAAAAAAATTTTTGAATAAATAATCTAAATGGGAGATGTTTTGAATGAAAAAAACAATACTTGTTTTCTGTTTTATATTACTAACTTTATGTTTAGTATCAGGAAATATTTTAGCAGAATATCAAACTAGTGAAATAGTTGAATCTGAAGATATGATATTGATTGATTCTAGATCTTCATATTCCTATAATGGTTGGGCAATTGATGGAAAAGTAGGAGGACATATTCCCGGAGCTGTCTTGTTTTCTACAAAGTGGCTGGAAAACTTAGAAACTAATCAGGCAATTAAGAATGAACTTAATAGGTTTAACATAGTTAAAAATAAAGAACTGTATGTTTACGGAGATAATTCAGATACATTAGTGGATAAATTAAACGAGTTGGGTTATAAATCTTCTCAAATCGAAGTTGACTTGAAAGAATATGATAACTTAGCTCAAATGGAAAATTTTGAAATGCTTGTTCCACCAGTCTGGCTAAATGAAAAAATTAAAGCCGACCAGGTTTTTGTCTTAGAAGCTTCCTGGGGAGATCAATCTGAATATCTGAAAGGACATATACCAGGTAGTGTCCATATCAATACTGATGCCATCGAAGAAGGGCCTATCTGGAATAGAAAAAGTGATGAAGAAATTATTAAATCACTCGGCCAACATGGAATAAATAAAGAGCAGACAGTTGTTGTTTATAGTGTGGCAGATACTACACCTGCAGCTCGACTCGCTTCAATATTAAAATATGCTGGTGTTAACGATGTTAGAATTTTAGATGGAAATCTTAAGGCCTGGAATGCCGCTGGTTATGAACTGGAAACAGAAAAAGTTGAAGTTGAGCCAGTAGATTTTGGGGCTAAAAAAGTAGAAAATCCAGAATATATTATTGATTTAAAAGAAGCAAAAAAAGCTTATGATAACCCAAATTCAGATTTTATAGATGTTAGAAGTCCAGAAGAATTCAGGGGTGAAACTACAGGTTATGATTATATTCCCAAAGCCGGTAGAATTAAAGGTGCCATTTATGGCTATGGTGGTAAAAATGCCTATGATATGAGTGATTATCGTAATCCTGATAATACAATGATTAGTTATACTTTTATGGAGTCCAGATGGCTGGAACAGAGTGTAGAAGCAGAAAATCAAAATAATTTTTATTGTGGAACTGGTTGGAGAGCTTCAGAAGTTTGGTTTTATGCTCTAGCTTTAGGTTGGGATAATGTTTCAGTATATGATGGCGGCTGGTTTGAATGGAGCGAAAATAAGCAGCCAGTTGTTAAAGAGTAATCAAAATGAAAATAACTTTTAAAAGTATACTATTATTAACATCATATATCTGCTTAGCAGCTAGCTTAATTTTAACTAAGCTGGCTGCTAATTATCAAGGAATAAACCGGAGTTTAGTAACCAGAAGTTATTATGTGAACAAGGTACTTTTTAGTAATTTTAATTTGAAGGTATTTCAAAATTTATTGATTTTATTTTTTATATTTTTTGTTTATAAATTATTTCAAACTAAAAAATTATTTACTTATATCATCTTGATTGTCTGGAATATTGTACTTTTATATATTTTATTTAGATATCATGAACTTACTATTTTAGGTTTACCTTATCTTACAATTACAATATTTTTAGTTTTTTCGCTCCACTTTATTTATGCTTTCAGCAGGTTTAAAGACTAAAGGTGGTTAGATAAAACTGGAATTAAATATTATTATTGATAAAATTAATAGTGTGGATGTATAATCTAAGAATAGAGGGATATTAATGATAAACAAATTAAAGTCAATAATTTTTGGCCCGGATTATAGTGAGATGCAGAAAGATTTTGCAGACAATACAATTAATCTCAGCAATATTAAAGAAAAAGCCGAGAACTATTATCGAAATGGTGATTTTTACTGCTCGGAATCGATAATCAAGACTTTTATTGAAGAATTTGCTCTAGATCTTCCTGATGATGTAATAGCAATGGCTTCTGCTTTTCCTGTTGGCATGGGTAATTCTGGCTGCAGCTGTGGAGCAGTCATTGGTGCCCAGATGATGCTAGGATACTTTTTTGGCAGAAGGCAGGCGGGAAGTAAAAAAGTAAATAAGACAATGGAACTTTCAGCTGAATTACATGATTATTTTAGGGATGAACATGGTTCTCTCTGCTGTAGAGTTCTAACTAAAGATTACAAACTTGGTTCTAAAGATCATATTAAACAATGTGTAGATTTTACTGGTGAGATGGCTTATGTTGCTGCTAAAAAAATATGTGAAGAATTAGACTTAGAATATAGAGAATAATAAAGAGTATGATTTATTTAAAAAATTGGAGGTAATGATAATGAAAGAAATTGACGCTAAAGGTTTAGCATGTCCTAAACCAGTTGTACTTGCCAAAAAAGCTATAACTTCTAATCAAGAAGTATTAGTAATTGTTGATAATCAGACTGCTGCTTCGAATTTAACTAAATTAGGCAATAAAATGGAAGCTGAAGTTTCAGTTGTAGAAGAATCGGAAACTGAATTTAGAGTCATGTTTAAAAAATCAAAAAGTAGTAACAGCGAAAACGATGAATCAAAATCAGAAAGTAAAGGAGCTAAAATTTATTTAATTCCAGCAGATACTATGGGAGATGGAGAACGAGAATTGGGTCAAATCTTAATTAAAGGCTTTATTTCTACTATTAAAGAGTTAGATCCTCTGCCTAAAAAAATTATTTTTTTAAATTCTGGAGTTAAATTAGCTGTCAAAAAAGATGTTACTTCTTATTTAAAAGAGCTTGAGGATAAAGGGGTTGAAATACTTCTCTGTGGAACCTGTGTTGACTATTATGGACTACAGGAAGAAGTAGAAGTAGGAGAAATAAGTAATATGTTTGAGATTGCTGATAGTTTGAACAGAGAAGAAGCTGTTGTAATTTAATCTAGAAAGAGAGAGTTAAACTTTTCTAAGATAAAGTAAAAGAAGCTGGTGCTTATAAAAATAGAGACAATTATCAGGAATTTGTCAGCGAAAGTGGACAGTGGACAGAGAGATCAGATACTTTACGACTTAATGCATGATCCTTAGACTTCAGGAGGACTTTTAATTTCAGTGGCAGAAGCAGATACAGCTGACTTATTAATTGACCTTTATGCAGCAGGACTTGATGTGGCAGTAATTGCAAAAGCTCATCAAGGTGAAAAAGGAATTAAGATAAACTGGAATTGAATTATTAATTATTTACCCTCTTAGGTTAGAAGGATCAATTCTAATTTAAGAGGATTTATTTTTATAATAGGAGTAATTAAATGTTTAGTACTTAATAAGAAAAGTCCATTTATTAAATATTAATACAGAAAATTATAAAAAAAGTAGTAAAAAAAATCACAATCATGATTGACATATAATCATGATTGTGGTATTATAATATTGCGAAAATGATGAAAATAAAAATATCAAGGAGGTGTTACTCATGTTAGAAGGTAAAAAGATTGCTATTTTAGGCGATCGTGATGGTATCCCTGGACCAGCTATTGAAGAATGTATTGAAACAACTGGTGCAGATGAAGTTGTATTTACTACAACTGAGTGCTTTGTCTGAACAAGCGCAGGAGCTATGGACCTGGAAAATCAGCAGAGAATAAAAGATCTTGCTGATAAACACGGTGCGGAGAACCTTGTTGTTATCTTAGGTGGTGCAGAAGCAGAAGCTTCTGGATTAGCCTGTGAAACTGTAACAAATGGTGATCCAACCTTTGCAGGACCATTAGCAGGAGTTCCGTTGGGACTCGCGTGTTATCATGTCGTGGAACCAGAAATCAAATCTGAAATTGATGATCAGGTTTATGATGATCAAATCAGTATGATGGAAATGGTATTAGATGTAGATGCTATTGTAGAAGAGGTAAAAACCTATCGCGAGAAGTATTCAGAATATAAGTAAAAGCATATTCTGAGTAAGATTGTGAATTAATTACTAAGAAAGGGGTGGACCGCGGTGAAACTTGAACTCGGAAATTTTTATGTAAAAGATATTGAGTTCGGTGCCAAAACTGCTTTTAATGATGGAATACTGACTATCAATAAAGAAGAAGCATTAGAAGTGGTTTTTAAAGATAATCATATTACTGAGGCAGACTTGAGAATAGTTAAGCCTGGAGATATGGTTCGTCTGGTACCAGTTAAAGAAGCAATTGAACCCCGCTTCCGCGTAGGGGGAGGACCTGTTTTTCCTGGTGTAACTGGAAAACTCATGCAGGCTGGTGAAGGTGAAACTCGCTGCTTAAAAGATATGAGTGTTTTAGTTGTAGGTAAACACTGGGGTGGTTTCCAGGACGGACTTATTGACATGGGAGGAGAAGGTGCAAAATATACACATTTTTCCTCTTTAAAAAATGTTGTTTTAGTTGCTGATACTGATGAAGAATTTGAGCAGCGAGAACAGCAGAAAAAAAATCATGCCTTGAGATGGGCCGGAATGAGACTTGCAGAATATTTAGGTGAGGCAGTTAAAGATTTAGAGCCAGAAGATAAAGATACATATGAGCTGGAACCTTTAACCAAAAGATCTAAAGAGTTAGACGAACTTCCTAGCGTTGCAATTGTAATGCAGCCACAATCTCAGATGGAAGAAAAAGGTTATAATGACCTAAACTATGGTTGGGATACAAATAGAATGCTTCCAACTTTTATGCATCCTAATGAGATTCTGGATGGAGCAATGATTTCCGGCAGCTTTATGCCCTGTTCTTCAAAATGGGCGACTTATGATTTTCAGAATTTCCCATTGATTAGAAGACTTTATCAAGAACACGGTAAGACAATTAATTTTGTTGGTGTGATTATGTCAAACTTAAATGTTGCGCTTGAGCAGAAAGAGCGTTCAGCACAGTTTGTGGCTCAAATGGCTAAATCTCTTGGAGTTGATGCAGCAATAGTAACAGAAGAAGGATACGGAAATCCAGATGCTGATTACATTGGCTGTCTGGTTGCTTTAGAGGATGCCGGTGTTAAAACAGTTGGTGTCAGCAATGAAGCAACAGGAAGAGATGGTGGCTCACAGCCATTAGTAACTTTAGATCCAAAAGCAGATGCACTTGTTTCTACAGGTAATGTATCTGAACTAATTGAATTACCTCCTATGGATGAGGTAATTGGTGAATTAGAAGCACTTGCCAGAGATGGACTTTCTGGAGGCTGGGAAGATGACGAAGTCCTCGGTTCTTCAGTTAAAGAAGACGGTTCAATTATTATGGAAAATAATGCAATGTTCTGTGGAGATCGAATTGCTGGTTGGTCTCCAAAAACAATGAAAGAATTTTAAACCGGGGAGGTGGAATAAATGAAAAAAGCAGTTGTATATTTAAACCAATTTTTTGGTCAGATAGGTGGAGAAGATGTTGCAGATCATGCTCCTGAAATAAGAGAAGAAAAGGTTGGAGCAGCAATGCTTTATAATCAGTTACTTGATGCAGAAGTTACTCATACTGTGATTTGTGGAGATAATTTTATGGGTAGTAGGACTGAGGAAGCTGTAGAAACTATTCTTGATTTCTTAAAAGATGTAGATTTTGATATCTTCTTTGCTGGACCCGCTTTTCAGGCTGGACGTTATGGTATGGCCTGTGGTGAAATTGGTAAAGCAGTAAAAGAAGAGTTTGATGTACCTGTAATTTCATCGATGAATATTGAGAACCCCGGTGTTGAAGTCTTTAAGAAGGATATTTATATCTTCCCGGGTGGACACAGTGCTGCAAAAATGAGAGATGATGTTAAAAAAATAACTGATTTTGGTAATAAGATTCTGAATGGAGAAAAATTATTACCTGCAGAAAAAGAAGGTTATTATAAACGTGGTATTAGACATCAATATTTCTTAGAAGATGAGACTCCAGCATATGAGAGAGCAATTGATATGCTGTTGAAAAAGATTAATGGTGAAGAATTTGAAAGTGAACTACCCATACCTGAATTAGATCTGGTAGAAATTGCTCCAGCAATTGAGGATTTAAGTAAAACAACTATTGCTTTAGTGACTTCAGGTGGTATTGTACCTGTTGATAATCCAGATAAAATACAGTCGGCTTCTGCTACAAGATGGGGTAAATATGATATAAGTGCTATGGATAAACTAGACAACAGAGAAGATTTAGCTTTTAAAACTATTCATGCTGGTTATGACCCTGCTGCAGCTGATGCTGATCCTAACGTTGTAGTTCCCGTTGATGCAATGCGCAAATATGAAAAAGAAGGTAGAATTGGTAAATTACATGACTATTTCTATTCAACAGTAGGAACTGGTACTACTCAGAAAGAGGCTGCCAGAATGGGTAAGGAAATAGCCCAAGAATTACAAGATGCCAATGTTCAAGCAGTTATTTTAACATCCACTTGAGGTACCTGTACACGTTGCGGTGCAACAATGGTGAAAGAAATTGAAAAAGCTGGTTTTACAGTTGTTCAAATGGCAAACTTGATTCCTGTAGCAAAAACTGTTGGTGCTAATAGAATGGTTCCAACTATTTCTATCCCTTATCCATTAGGTGATCCTTCTACAAGTAAAGAAGAACAGTGGGAGTTAAGATATCACAGAGTGGGAGTAGCTTTAGACGCTCTAACAACTGAGATTGAAGAGCAAAAAGTCTTTGATGTAGAAATCTAAATATTAAACCTCTACCCCTCCTTTATAGGTGGGGTAGGGGTCTTTAACTGAGATTTAAGTGAAAAATATAACACATTCTATAAGGGGTGAAGTAGATGGAAGAACGTAAAGACGCACATGGTAATATAATTAAAGAAAGAGGCAAAGAAGTGTTTGTGATTTCTCTGGTGGTGGTTTTTGCAATTGTTCTCTGGGGAATAGCAATGCCAGCAAGTTTCAGTGGAGTTGCTAATAATTTGTTCAATTATTTGACAAATAATTTCGCCTGGTTTTATTTAATTACGATGACCTTATTTGTAATTTTCTGTGTCTGGGTGGCCCTGAGTCGTTATGGAAAAATAAAGCTCGGTAAGCCTGATGAAGATCCAGAATTTAGCACTATTTCCTGGTTTGCAATGTTGTTTAGTGCAGGTATGGGAGTAGGACTTGTATTCTGGGGAGTTGCAGAACCATTAAATCACTTTGTTAATCCTTTAGCTATTGAGGGAGGAACTGCGGCTGCTGCAGATTTTGCTTTAAAAACTTCATTTTTACACTGGGGACTTCATCCCTGGTCTGCTTATGGAGTTTTAGCACTGGCTTTAGCCTATATGCAGTTTAGACATGATAAACCTGCACAAATAAGCAGTGTGTTTATTCCACTAATCGGAGAAGCTAAGGCCAGAGGGACAATTGGAAAAACTATTGATATTTTAGCGATTTTTGCAACTGTAGCAGGTGTTGCAACTTCGCTGGGACTGGCGACACTACAGGTAACTAGTGGTCTTAATTTCTTATTTGGAGTTCCAGAAACTGATTTAATACGTTTATTAGTTATTGGAATTATTACGATATTATTTATGATTTCTGCAATAACCGGTGTTGATAAAGGGATTAAATATTTATCTAACGCCAATATTTCACTTGCAGGAGTTATCATGCTGCTCTGTTTAGTTATCGGTCCCACTGTTTTAATCATTAATAATTTCACTAATGCCTTTGGAATGTATTTTTCAAATATAGTTCGAGATAGCTTTAAAATTGGTAAAGATAGCTGGTATGGAGCCTGGACCATATTTTACTGGGCCTGGTGGATAGCCTGGGCACCTTTTGTTGCCACTTTCATTGCCAGAATTTCTAGAGGTAGAACAATTAGAGAATTTATTGGTGGTGTATTATTTGCTCCAACACTTGCTTCTTTTGTCTGGTTTTCCATTTTGGGTACTATGGGGATTGAAACCGGAATGGGAGTTGCTGAAGAGGCTATTGCTGTAACAGAGACTGCATTTTTTGAAGTGATGCAGTATTATCCTGGTGGTGGTTTGATTTCCATTATCGCAGTAGTGCTGTTAATAACTTTCTTTATTACTTCAGCAGATTCAGCTACCTTTGTCCTGGGTATGTTATCTGATAAGGGTAATCAAAATCCCTCAGCAAAATTAAAGATAACCTGGGGAGTAATTCAGTCAGGCCTTGCTATTGCACTGATGTTATCCGGAGGTTTAGGTATGCTGCAGACCGGATCAATCGTAGCTGCTTTTCCCTTTGCCTTCATTATGCTTTTTGCCATGCTAGCCATGATGAAAGCCTTAAAAGCTGATGCAGCAGTAGAGGGTATTGTTGATATTGATAAAGTAGCAAATGTTTCAGTAGATCATATGGATAAAGAAGAATTAGCGGCAGTCGAAGATGCTTAGAGTAAAATTATTAATAGATTGGAAATAAAAAATCCCGGCTTATTAGCCGGGTTTATTTCCAATCATTTTTGATGACAGCAGATGGCATTTTCTAAAATTGTTCGTATTTGGCTGCTGATAATTTCTAGGGCCTGATCACTTGTGTATTCAATTCTCTCATTCACCATTAAGGTTAACATACCGTGGTAAATATAGGTAATCATGTTATCCATCTGACGAGCTTTTTTTTCCTGAAGAAAATCATTTTCGATTAATGGTTTAGAAGCGATAGCAGCACGGTGAGAGAGATCAGGATCTAAAAGCATTGGCAGTAGATCAGTAGGTGGAGTGCCTAATTTTTCAGGAAAGAGATCAAAGTATTTTTTCATTAAAATTTCTGGATGATCTCCAATATTATCTGAAAAAATAGCATAATAAATTTTTGGGTTTTCGAATGAATATTTACAGAAGCACTCCCACATTTTTATGAATTTCTCTATTTCATCTTCAGCATCTGCTATGTATTCCGGCATTGCCTGGCTGTATTCACCCAGAAAATCAAGTGAGGCAAAAAATATCAGCTGGTTGCAGTTATCAAAATAATTGTAGATTGTAGCACTATTATAACCGGCTTTTTTAGCAACTCCACGGATTGTTACTTTCTCAATGCCCTTTTCTTCAATCAACTTGCGAGTTGCTTCAATAAAAATTTTAAGGGTTCGCTTTTTCTTAATGTCTTTATTATCAAAGTCAATCATGTTTATTACACATCCTTTAAAAATTTTAAAAGCTAAATATTCTTTATTTATTAAGGATACAACAGCTTTTAAAAAAATGCAAGAAGGCAGTACCATATATTTTTCAACAAATATATTTCTAAATATAAAGTTATAAACTTAAATCTTTTTAAAAAGTCAAGTTATTTTAGGAGGAAAAATATGAGCGCAAATTATGATTTAATTGTTCTGGGTGGAGGACCTGCTGGTATGGCTTCTGCCATCTATAGTTCAAGGTCAAGACTTAATACTTTAGTTTTGGAAACAAAAAGAAAAACTGGTGGCCAGCCTGGTACCTATCACGACATGGAAAATTACCCAGGTGTACCTGAGACTACAGCTTCTGAGCTAATGGAAAATTTCCGTACACATGCAGAAAAGTTTGGTACGGAATTTGAAAGAGGAGAAGTTAAGTCGCTTGAGGTTAATGGTTTTGAGAAAGTTATTACCACTAAAAAGGGTGAAGAGTATAGGGCTAAAAGTGTTGTTATTGCAACAGGGGCTGAGCCTAGAAAATTAGGAATTAAAGGTGAAGAAGAATTTAAAGGTAAGGGTGTTTCTTACTGTGCAACCTGTGATGCAGATCTATTTACAGATTTAGATATTGTTGTAGTTGGTAATGGAAACTCTGCTGTTGAAGAATCAATTTATTTGAGCAAATTTGTCAATAAAATTACAATGATAGTAATCCATGATGAAGGTGTAATGGATGCTGAAAAGATTCTTCAGGAAAAAGCAATGGAAAATGATAAAATTGAATTTGTCTGGAATTCAGTTTTAGAAGAAATCAAAGGTGAAGGCCTAGTTGAAAAAGCTGTAGTTAAAAACATCAAAAATGGTGAAAAAACCGAACTTGATTGTAATGGTGTTTTCTTCTTTGTCGGCAGGGTACCCAGTACTGACTTCCTGGAAGGAGTTGTTGATTTAACAGAGCATGGTTATGTTAAAACAACAAAGCAGATGGAAACAAATCAACCTGGAGTTTATGCAGTTGGAGATGTAAGAGATAAGGTTGTGCGTCAGGTAATAACAGCTGCTGGTGATGGAGCAACTGCTGCGGTATTGGCCCAGGGCTATATTGAAGAAGAAGAGTACTGGCATAATCATGTTGTTAATTCTGATAAGCCGGCTCTGGTAGCTTTCTGGAGTGTTACTGATCAGGAGAGCATGGATCTAATCAGTCAGCTCGAAGGTATGGAGCTTGAAGATAAAGGTTATAAATTCATCAAGATTGATACCTATAAAAATAGACTTATTTCTGACAGATATGATGTAGAAGAAATCCCAACTCTACTCAAGATTGAGTCCGGTGAGGTAGCTTCTAAGCTTGTTAAACCAGAAAAAGAAAAGATTAAAGAATTAATTTAAAAAATTTAAGGAGGAATAAAAATGATTGAACTTAACAAAGATAATTTTGAGGAAGAAGTACTTAACAGCAAAGGTAAGGTTGTAGTTGATTTCTGGAGTGAAAGTTGTGATGTCTGCATGGAAATTATGCCTGATGTCAAAGAATTAGCTGAAGAATTTGCAGATGACTTTAAATTTGCAAAGTTAGACATTAAAGGAAACAGAAGACTTGCTATTGGTCAGCAGGTTTTAGGTCTGCCTTCAATTGTTTTCTATGAAGACGGAGAAAAGGTAGAGCATTTAAGCGGTGAAGATCTGGAAGTAGAAGATATTAGAAAAGAATTAGAAGCAAGAGCATAGTTGAATAGTTAAGCTGATAATAATTTCTCTGCCCAATTTAATTTGGGTGGAGAAATTATTCAAAAAATTTGGAGGTGAGCTTATTGGATTTTCCAGTAATTAAAGCTTCAGGATATATTCTGGTACATACTCCCAATATATTAAAAGAGGGTGGTTCTACTCAAACGACAACCAGAGCCAAGAATCCTGATGATGAATATTTAAAAAAATTAGATGATTATTTAAGATCTTTTGAAGAAGTTGTTTCGTATGCTCCCAATCAGGCATATATAGGAAATATTTTACCTGATGAATTAAAAAATATCGAACAACCCTGGTATGAAGAGCAAAACTTTGTTGAGGGTAATAGATATGGTGACTTTGGAGAAATAATGCCGGAAGATGAGTTTTATGTTCTGCTCAAACATGTTGATGTTTTTGATTTAGTAAAGCTGAGCAGTGATTTTATTTCAGAAATCGAGCCAAAAGTTGCAGAACATTCAATTTTAAAAGAGATGGAGATTGAACTTGGAGAAGGTGAAGAAAAATCTGAACTTGAAGCTCTACTAGATAAACATGCTGAACCACTTTACTTGGGCGAAACATTAATAGGTTGTGTAAAGAAAGCTCATGAGAGTGATGTGAATCTTAATGCACATACTATTTTGGAAAACCTGGTTGCTAAAGCTTCGGCTGTATTGTCTCTCAAAAATATGGCTTTTAAAAATGATCTTGATTTAGCAGATATTGATTATGTTTTAGAGTGTTCCGAAGAGGCCTGTGGTGATATTAATCAGCGTGGTGGAGGCAACTTTGCCAAAGCTATCGCAGAAATGGCTGGTTGTGTTAATGCAAATGGTTCAGATGTTAGAAGTTTCTGTGCAGCTCCAGCTCATGCGGTTGTTAATGCTGCTGCTTTAGTTAAAGCAGGTATCTATGATAATGTTGTAGTTGTTGCCGGTGGATCTGTGGCAAAACTCGGGATGAATGGTAAAGATCATATCAAAAAAGAAATGCCTGTTTTAGAGGACACACTGGGTGGATTTGCAGTTTTAATCTCAAAAAATGATGGAGCCAGTCCAGTTATTAGAACTGATATTATTGGCCGTCATAAGGTAGGAACAGGGTCTTCTCCTCAGGCTGTAATCAGCTCTCTGGTAACTGATCCTCTAGATGAAAATGATTTAGGGATTAAAGATATTGATAAGTATTCTGTTGAAATGCAGAACCCCGAAGTTACAAAACCTGCTGGTGCAGGCGATGTACCAGAATCAAACTATAAAATGATTGCTGCTTTAGGAGTTAAGCGGGGAGATTTAGAAAGAAAAGAACTTATGAACTTTGTTAAAGAACATGGAATGCCTGGATTTGCACCAACTCAGGGTCATATTCCTTCTGGAGTGCCCTTTATTGGTCCGGCGGCAAAGATGATGAGAGATGGTCAGATTGAAAAGGCAATGATTATTGGTAAGGGAAGTCTTTTCCTGGGCAGAATGACTAACCTTTTTGACGGAGTTTCTTTTGTAATTGAAAAGAACTCTGGAGTTAAAAAACAGGAAAGCAGTGTAAGTGATACAGAAATCAAAAATATGATCGCCGGTGCTATGCGCCAGATGGCAGATAATCTTCTCGGCGAAACCGAGTGAGGTGGATAAAATGACAGATAGTGTAAAAGAAAGAGTTGCTGGAGTGTTTAATGAAGTTGCAGCGGCAATTGAATCCGGCCAGTTTGGTGATAAAAAGAAAATTGGCTTAACTTTACTGGATAGTGAACACGGAATAGATGAGTTAAAAAAGGCTGCAGAGATTGCACGTAACAAATATAATGATTTAGAAGTAGAATTAATCGGCTGTGAAGATGATAAATGTGACTGCCTGGCAGATGCACATTCAATTATGGATCAGAAACTTGAAAAGAATGAAATTGATGCAGCTGTGACTCTTCATTATAATTTTCCTTTAGGTGTTTCTACAGTTGGTAGAGTAGTTACTCCTGGTAGAGGAAAAGAAATGCTGATTGCTACAACAACAGGTACAACTGATACAGATCGAGTTCCCTCAATGCTAAAAAATACTATCTATGGAATTGCGGCTGCTAAATCTTTAGGGATTGAAAAGCCGACTGTAGGTATTTTAAATGTTGAAGGTGCAAGGCTGGTCGAGAAAAATCTGCAGAAGTTAAAGAAAAGTGGTTATGATTTTGATTTTGCGACCTCTGTAAGAGCTGATGGTGGTTCTGTAATGAGAGGTAATGATCTTCTATTAGGAACTCCAGATGTGATGGTTACAGATACTCTGACCGGTAATATGTTGATGAAAGTATTTTCTGCCTTTAATACAGGTGGCCAGTATGAAGCTGTTGGTTATGGTTATGGTCCTGGAGTTGGAGAGGGTTATGACAAGTTGATTGGAATAATTTCCCGTGCTTCTGGAGCACCTGTAATTGCCAATGCTATTAAATTTATGGCAGAGGTCAGTAAAGGTGATTTATTAGAAATAACTAAGGCTGAAGTGAAAGCTGCCAATAGTGCTGGTTTAAAAGATATAATTACTGAACTTAAAAGCAGCAGCTCGGCTGTACAGGCAGAAAAAGTAGAAGCACCTGCTAAAAAGGTTACTGGAGAGGAAATAGCGGGTATTGATATTTTAGAAATTGATGCAGCTAAAGAATCCCTCTGGAAAAAAGATATTTATGCTGAAACGGGAATGGGCTGCACTGGTCCGGTGATCTTAATTGCAGAAGAAGACGAAGAAGCAGCAAGAAAAGAATTGAAAGAAGCAGGTTTTATTGAATAACTGATTACTCAAATTTAATTTTAGTAATTTGTTAATATGTATTTTTTAAGTATAAAGTTATAAGAAAAGAGCCTGTTTCAAATTAAAACTTGAAATGGGCTCTTTAAATCAAATCTTTACCAGCTTTATTTAATTATCTGGAGTTTTTAAAAATTGCAGTATATAAAAGTATACTAACTGGAGAGCATAATAATGAAATTACTTAATAATTTATCTTTTAAAGTTAAGTTTATTATAATACCAATTGTTTTAATTTTAATTGGAGTCAGTGGAATTGGGTTTCTGGCAACAAGTCTTTTACAAGAAAACTTATTTGAAGAACAGTATAATAACAGTCTAAACCTGGCTGAACAAGTAGAAATGCAGGTTGCTGATAACAGTAATTCACTTAAGACAATTGATAGAATGCTGGAAGAGAAAATAGAAGCTGCAGCAAATGTGGTAACTTTAAATAGAGATAATCTCAGTAATGAGCAGCTAAGAGAAATCATGGAACAGACAATGGTCCAGGAGATTTCCTGGTATAATTCAGAAGGTGAAATCATTTATTCAACTGTAGATGATTATGTGGGCTGGACTGCAGAAATTGATCATCCTGTTAATGATTTTATGATTTCCGATAAAAAAATTCTAATGGAAGATATTCGTAAAGACACTGAATCTGATAATTATAATAAATATGGTTATTTAAGAAATGACGATGGTACTTTTCTCCAGGTAGGAATAACAGCTAATAACGTAAGGGAATTAACTGATAGTTTTAGCTATCAGACTTTAGTGGAAAAGCTAGAAAAAAATGACCAGATAGTTTATGCTGCTTTTATTAATAATGATCTGGTAAACGAAGCAGACAGTAGACAAGAAAAAGTTGGAGTTCTTAGAGATTCAGGGCTAATTAAAGCGGCTGTAAAAACAGGACAAAATCATTTTGAAGAAAGAAGTTATAATTACAATAATCAACAGATCAAAATAAATGAGGTATTTGTACCTGTTGAAATCGGAGGAGAACAGATTGGAGTTTTAAATCTGGCCTTTTCGATGGAAGAAATTTATTCAACAGTAGATCAAGCAAGAAATGATATAATATATATTTCTGCAATTCTCTTTATTTTAATTAGTCTAATTCTATTTTTAAGTTCAAATAATGTTATAAAAGCTTTAGACAGGATAGTTGAACAAAGTGGTGAGATTTCTAAGGGCAACTTAAGTCAAAAAATACCGGAAGCTCTTTTAAAAAGAAAAGATGAACTTGGAAAACTTACAAAAAGTTTTTCCGTTATGCAGAGCCATTTAAAAGAAATTATAGGCAGTGCAGCAGATATATCAGGTGAATTATCAGCTGCCAGTGAAGAACTATCAGCTTCAAGTCAAGAAGTTTCGGCTTCAGCAGATGAAGTAAGTAGGTCAATTCATAATGTTGCATCTGGTGCAGAAAAACAGACTGCTGTAATTCAGGATAGTAAAGATAATATCAATAATCTTGGCCAGAGAATTAATAAAGTGAATCAAATTTCTGGTCAAATGCAGAATAATGCTTTTGAGGTAGCAAATAATATTAAAGTAGGTCGGACGAAGCTTAATCAAACAGTAAATGATATTGAAAGTGTAAAAGATAATTCTGATCAGGCTGCAGCTAAAATAAACAAATTGGGAGAGCTTTCTGGGGAAATTGAAGAAATAATTAACCTGATTAATGATATTGCTTCTCAGACAAATCTCTTAGCTTTAAATGCTGCAATTGAAGCAGCAAGAGCTGGAGAAGCCGGAAGAGGATTTAGTGTAGTAGCAGATGAAATCAGAAATTTAGCTGAAGAATCGGAAAATGCTACTGAAAATATCTCAGTTTTAATTAAAGATATTCAATTTGCTGTTAAAGATGCTAATAACAAAATGAATAATACTGAAAAAGTGGTAGAGCATAGTATTGATTCTATTCAGGATACAGGAGATTCTTTTAATAAAATTGATAAGGCAGTAGAGAGTTTAAATTCTTTAATTGAAAAAGTAGATCATAATCTTGAAGAAATTAAAGTAGAAAGTCAGGAAGTAAATGATTATATGGAGGATATTTCTCGAGTGAGTAATGAAACTGCAGCAAATTCAGAAGAGGTTTCAGCCAGCAGTGAGGAACAAAGTAGAGTAACTGAGGAAATTGTAAAATCAGCAGAAAACCTGACAATTATGGCCCAAAATTTATCAGCTATTGTAGAACAATTTAAACTATAGTATACAAAAAGAAATCTTGTAAATTAAATAACAAAATGATACAATTATATTAATCATAATAAACAGGGGAGTGTTTATGTTCAAGGTGAACATCCTGGACTTCAAATCCAGTGGCAGGCAGGTAGACCTGTCTGTGGTGGGTTCGATTCCCATACATTCCCGCCATATAAATATTACTAACTTTTAGGCATCTATTTAGATTATATAATCTTTGTAGGTGCATTTTTTTTTAGAAAAATAAAAGCCATTAATTTAGGGAGGTAATTATGGGTAAAGAAGAGCTTTTAAAGTTAATACCTGCTGTAAATGACATATTATCCGAAAATAAATCAGAAAAAATTAAAAATGATTATTCCAGGGCAGATTTATTAGAAGGGATAAGATATGTAACTGATAATTTAAGAACTAAGATTTTAGCAGATGATTTTTCAGAGACTAATTTTGATCAAGAATCATTAAAAGCAGAAAAAATTTTAGATTCAGTAAAAATTTACTTAAAAAATATTTATCGACCAGAAATGTCTCCTGCCATAAATGCCACAGGTGTTGTTATACATACCAATCTTGGCCGTTCTCTGCTTGCAGATAGTGCTGCAGAAGCTGTTAATAATGTGGCTCTTCACTATTCAACTTTAGAAATTAATAGAGATACTGGAGAAAGAGGAGATCGCTATTCTTCAGTCCAGGATATTATTAAGAAATTAACAGGAGCTGAGGCTTCTCTGGTAGTTAATAATAATGCAGCAGCGGTAACTCTGGTATTAGCTGCTATAGCAGAAGATAAAGAAGTAGTAATTTCTCGAGGGGAACTTGTAGAAATAGGTGGCTCTTTTAGAGTTCCAGAAGTTATGGAGCAGAGTGGAGCTAGATTAGTCGAAGTTGGTTCAACTAATAAAGTTTACTTAAAAGACTATTTGAATGCAGTTACAGAAGAAACTGGTGCCTTTTTAAAAGTTCATACCAGCAATTATAGAATACAGGGTTTTACAGCTACTGTGGAGGCAGAAGATCTGGTTAATGACGCACACCAGAGAGACATTCCGGTGATAGAAGATTTGGGCAGTGGTATTATTTTTGATTTGCAGTCTTATGGATTGCCATATGAACCTACAGTTAAAGAAAGTATAGATGCAGGTATCGATCTGGTAACATTCAGTGGAGATAAACTACTTGGTGGTCCTCAGGCCGGGATAATTGTTGGTAAAAAGAAATATATTAAAAAACTGGAACATCACCCTTTGTTGAGGGCTTTGAGAGTTGATAAATTTACACTGGCAGCTCTGGAGGCTACACTCAAATTATATCGTAATTTTGATGATGCTGTAGATAAAATTCCAACTCTAAAAATGCTTACAGAATCAGCTGAAAAAGTTATGCAGCGGGCTGAAAAATTATTCAGTTATTTAGATGAATATGATAATTTTACTTTAAAAATTGAAAAAGATACAGCTCGAATTGGTGGAGGCAGTTATCCTTTGACAGAAATAAAAACATATGTTCTGACAATTGATTCTGAGCTAATTTCTTCAGAAGAGTTAGCTTATAAATTGCGTCAGGCTGAGATGCCTATCTTCAGCAGAATTAAAAACCAGAAATTAATAATTGATCTGAAGACAGTACAACCAGCTGAAATTAAATTACTGGCTGCAGAGATTAATCAGGTTCTGAGGGAGGAAGTCTGATGAATGATAAAAATATTATTATTGGTACAGCCGGCCATATTGATCACGGAAAAACTACTTTGATCAAGGCTCTTACCGGTGCCGATACAGATAGATTACAGCAGGAAAAAGAACGCGGAATCTCGATCGAGCTTGGATTTACCTCATTTGAACTTTCAAATCAGCATCAGGTAGGGATTATTGATGTACCCGGACACGAAAAATTTATAAAAAACATGCTGGCCGGAGCCGCTGGAGTTGATCTTGCTATTCTAGTAGTTGCTGCAGATGAAGGGATGATGCCCCAGTCAAAAGAACATCTGGCAATTCTTGATCTGCTTGGGGTTAAACACGGAGTTGTTGCTTTATCTAAAAGTGACAAAGTAGAGGAAGAATGGCAGGAGCTGGTGATAGAAGATACCCGGGAAAAACTGAAAGGTTCTTTTTTAGAAAATGCAGAGATTATTCCTATTTCTGCTGTAGAAAAAGAGGGGATAGATTCTTTAAAATTAGAACTAAATAAAATTATTGAAAAAATTAGTACTAAAAAAAATGAAAATAATACGTATTTCCCAATTGATAGAGTCTTTACGCTTAAAGGGTTTGGAACAATAGTAACTGGAACTCTTTTTAGAGGAGTTATTGAGGTAGAAGATGAGCTTGAACTTTACTCTCAGTCAAAAAAAATTAGAGTTAGGAGTCTGCAGGTTCACAATGATCAGGTTCAAAAAGTATATCCCGGTCAGAGAGTAGGGATTAATATTTCAGGTATTGATAAAGATGAGCTGCAGCGGGGAGATGTGCTGGCAAAAATCAATTCACTTTTTAAGACAAAATATTTTGAGGCAAAAATGAAAATGCTGAAAGACTTAAATTTTGTCCTTAAAAATGGCGATCAGATAAGATTTCATATTGGAGCCAAAGAAATCATTGGTAGAGTCTATATTTATGATAAGAAAGAACTTTTTCCTGGAGAAGAAGCTTATGTTCAGTTTACTCTGGAAGGAGAGATTGCAGCCTATTTGGGAGAAAAATTTGTAATCAGAAGACATTCACCAATGGATTTAATTGGTGGTGGTCAGATAATAATTGTTGATCCACCGCCGCGAAAAAGAAATGAACAACAGATAACTAAAATACTTCAAAAAATCGAAGCAGGAGACTGGGAAGAAAAAATAGAAATCTTTATTAACTCTAAAAAGTATGAATCAGCCTCTCTGGAGTATTTATTAAAAAAATCATCACTTAAAGAAACTGAGCTTAAAAATATTCTTAAGCAATTAAAAACTGCCGGAAGAATAATCTGTCTAAAAGAAGCTAAAAACAGTTTATGGATTCATATTGATAAATTTGCAGAAGTTGAAGAGCAGATACTTGATTTTGTTACTTCCTATCATCAAGATAATCACCTGGAGCCTGGAATCAGTAAAGAAGAGCTGAGGTCAAAAATTAAATTTAATTTTGATAATCAGGAGTTTAATCAAATCATTAAGATTTTAGTTTCGAAAAATATAATTAAAGAAAAAGAAAATACTGTCGCGCTTTTTGATTTTGAGATTAATTTTACTGAAGCAGAAAAAGAACTAAAAAATAAAATTGTTGAGGAGTTCAAAAACAATTTATATTCTCCGCCAGGTCAAGAAGACCTTAAGGAGGAACTGAATATTGATCAGCAAAAAGAAGAAAAATTTAATTCAATTATTAATTATTTGATTTTTAATGAGCATCTAATCAGATTAAATAATCAGATCTTAATTCACAGTCAGGCTATAGATAGGTCGAGAAAACTATTGCAGGATTATCTAAAAGAAAATTCAGAAATAGAACTGGGTGAATTTAGAGATTTAATTGAGAGCAGCAGAAAATATGCTTTAGCACTGCTGGAGAAATTTGAGAATGATAGATTAATTAAAAAGAATGGAGATAAAAGAGTTCTTTTCTAATTAAGCTTTCCAAAAACAAAGTCGGGTGATAGCATGGAAACAACCAAAAATGAAAATGGAGATCCAAAGCTTAGAGTCTGGACCAGACAGCATAAAAATGTTCTTAAAATACTTAAAGAAAAAGGTCTTTATAGAGTAAAAGAGAGATATATAAGGAAAAAGCTTGATGATTGTGCTGATATTTATCTTGATGTTTATAAATGGCTGCGAAATCAGGCAGCTAAAAGGATGGAAATCAGAGAAGAATTAAGATATCCTATCTGGCTCAGCACAGAAGAAGAGCTTAAACTTCCAGCAGCGGAAGGAATGGTCTTTTTTGAGCTAGAAATTCCCAGAAATAAAATTATGGTTTTTGATATACTGAAGTGGGATTATATAGTTAATTATCTTTACCTTCCCAAAAATAAAGAAGATAGAAAAAGGTTTAAAGAAAAACTTAAAAAGTATAATATCAATGTTGAATCGGATATTTATCTGCAAAATTTTTACCCGAGGTTGAAACAGGAAATGACTTCAAGCTGGGAAAGACTTTTTGATTCAGATATCAAGCTTTCAGACAAAAAAGTTGCAATAAGCTGGGAACTTAATGAGGAATGGGTGGTTGATTATGAGTACAGAGATTGAAATCTGGACTCAGCAGAGCCAAAAGGTTAAAGAACTGTTACTTAAAAAGAAGAGACTGAAGGTAAAGAAAAGATATATTAAACAGAAGTATGGTTCGGAAGCTAAAATATTTTTAAAAGCATATAATTTTTTTGTTAAAGAAGCTGAAAAAATAGTTGAAAAACCTGAAGCTGCTGAATATCCATTCTGGGCTGCAGCTGATCCAGAGACTGCCTTGAGTGGTGGCGGTGGTTTTTTAATTAAATTAAAAGTTCCTGAAGATAAAATAATATTCTTTGATAAAAAGAAATGGAATCAGATTTTAAAGCTCAGCTATCTTGCTGATAATCAAAAAGATGCAAATAAACACCAGGAGATCTTAAAAAAACGGGGAATAGCTGATGATTCAGAGGTTATGCTTTCTCCTCATTATCCGGTTTTGAAAAATAAGATAAAACAGAGCTGGCAAAAACTTTTTGAAGCAGAGAATGACGAATTCAACTCTGAGATAAAAGGAGCAGCAGTCTGGGAGCTCCGTTATAGTTGGTTAGAAGAAATTATTGAAATGAAATAAAATGATAACGTCAAATTAAACTTATAGGGGGAAAAAATGAAAATACTTGTTATTAATAGTGGTAGTTCATCTTTAAAGTATCAGTTATTTAATATGGAAACAGAAAGTGTGCTGGCTAAAGGTTTGATTCAGCGAATCGGAATCGAAAATTCATTTTTAGAATATGAAAATGGAAGTGGAGAAGAAATTGTGATTGAGAAAGATATTCCTACACACAAGGTGGGAATTGAATTATTATTAGAAACACTATTATCAGAAGATCACGGAGTACTAAAGAATATGGATGAAGTAGAAGCTATCGGTCATCGAATTGTCCATGGTGGTGAGGCCTTTTCCGAGTCCACAGTTATCGATGCTGCAGCAATTAAAAAGCTGGAGGAAGTTGCAGATTTAGCTCCTCTTCACAATCCTCCCAATATTATGGGGATTAAGGTTTGTAAAGAATTAATGCCTGACAAACCACAGGTTGGTGTCTTTGATACTGCTTTTCATCAGAGTATGCCTGAGAAAGCCTATATTTATGCTCTGCCATATGAATATTATAAAAAATATAGTATAAGAAGATATGGTTTCCACGGCACCTCTCATGGTTATGTTGCAAAAAGAGCTGCTCAGATGATGGACCAGCCATTATCCGAACTTAAAATTATTACCTGTCACTTAGGTAATGGTGCTAGTGTAACAGCGGTTGAAAATGGTAAATCAGTTGATACCAGTATGGGACTGACTCCTTTAGAAGGTCTGGTAATGGGAACTCGCTGTGGAGATATTGATCCCGCGATAATTCCCTTTGTTATGGACAAAGAAGATATTTCTGCATCTGAAATGGATCATATTTTAAATAAAGAAAGTGGACTTTTAGGGGTTTCCGGTATCAGCAGTGATTTTCGTGATGTTGAAGCTGCAGCAGCTGAAGGAAATCACCAGGCAGAAATTATAATTGAACATTTTAACTATAGAGTTAAAAAATATATTGGTGCCTATACCTCCGCAATGGGTGGAGTTGATGCAATTGTATTTACTGCTGGAATCGGAGAAAATTCTAAAGAGACCCGGACAGGAGTTTTAGATGGACTTGAATATTTAGGTGTTAAGGTTGATCATGAAGCTAATGACTGCCGCGGTAAAGAAGTATTTATTTCGACGGCTGATTCTAATGTTAAAGCAATGATAATTCCTACCAATGAAGAATTAGTAATTGCCAGAGATACAATGGAATTAGTATCTTAAGCCAACATATACATATATAAATACCACTTATATAAAATAAGGACCCTGCTGTTTAAACAGCAGGGTTTTTTAAATGCTAATTTTAAGCTATAGCTTTTAGTCCTTCTTCGCCAGTGCTTATTTTAACAGAGTTTTCTATATCACTGACATAAATCTTACCGTCCCCACTCTCACCTGTCTGGACTGTGTTTTTAATTGCTTCTACGTATTTATCAACTTCGGTATAATTAATAACGAATTCTATCTTTATCATCGGGGTAAATTCAATTTTTAGATCACTATCTGCTAACTTAATTAAATCTTTGTTAAAGTTTTTTGCTTCCAGAATATTTAATTCCTTTAGGCCCATAGAATTTAATTTTGTGACTAATTCATTTAGCTTATCAGATCGGATAAAAGCTTCAACTTTTTTCATTTCAACCCCTCCTTAGATTAATATTCTGAATATTTCTATATCTTCATTATAGTCCAATAAGGAGTAAATGTGAATAGTTTTAAGGTTGATTATAATAGTATACAGGGATATTAATTTTATACCGGAGAAGAAAAGACAAAGTCAAAAGAGAGTTTTAAATATCTGCACTGCTGGTGATCCTCTAAGTTATACTGCATAATTTTTTCTGCTTTTTTCAATCTATAACTTAAAGTGTTCCGGTGGATATTCAGCTTTTTTGCAGTATAATTATTGTCTTTAAAAGAAAGCAAATACTGATATAATGTAAAAGCGAATTCGGTTTCATTTTCTTTATCATATTTTAGGATCCTGCTTACTCCGGGGTGAATAAATTTTTTGTTGTTTTCTGTTTTAATTAATTTATTAATAAAAAACCTTTCACCAAATTCATTAAAGTTATAAATAAATCTGTTTTTATCTTGAAAAAAATTAAAGACAAACTTAGTTTGTTGATAATAAAAATAACTTTCACTCAGCATATTGAATTTATTACTCACTCCTGTTTTTAACTTCTTTTCTTTTAATATCTTTGTAGCCTGATTCAATTTAGCTTCTATATTCCTTCCATGAATGAAAATAACCAGGTTATTGTTATGAGTCAAAATTTGTATATTATTTATTAAAGCTGAAAGCTTTTTATGTAATTGCTTGAGCTTATTTGTGGATAAATTATTTTTTGAAATTGGGACACTTAAAATATAATAAGGTCCATTAATATTAACCCGGGCAGTATCAACTGATTTTTTTAGGATCTGTTGAGAATTGATTCCATTATCCAGTAGATTTGCAAGTAATGATTGTTTTATAACATAAAGTTTATCTGTTGGCTGTTGAATTTGTTTAACTAAGGCCAGTAGAGCTTCTGATAAAGCATTTACTATCATATAATCTCTATTTTTAATTTTTTTGTTAACTTCTAGAACTCCAAAGGTTCCGTATAACTCGTGTTTATCAGATATTTTTGCCGAAAGACGAGGTATTTCCTCAGCAAAGCCCCAGTCAAGATAAATTACTTGATCAGAATTCAAAAGTTTTTCAAGTGTTTGATCAACATCAAACATTATCATATGTTTTTGATTAACAAAGCCATCCTGGTACATATTATCCCAGACTGGATCTCCTATTTTTTGCTCTGGATAATAACCTAAAGTTCTATAATTTGCATCTGCTACTAGAATAGGATTTCCCAGAAAATCATATGCCTCTTTGAGGAGTGAGGAAATGTCACCATTTTTAACTACTATTTCAAAAAATCTTTTTCTGATATAAGAAAGATAGTTTGTTTCATTTATTTTTGCTTCTAAAATATTTAGGCAGTTATTTAGTGAGCCTTTTTTTATAATGATTAAATTTTTCACTTCTGATTTTTCTAACTCTGCAAAGTCTATTTTGTTTTTTTCTACCAGCAGATTATCACTATCCAGGCTGCCTGAAGTTAAATTTTCTTTTGTGAAATTTAATAAATTAGAATATTGATTTTCTTTACAGCTGTTTATATTTTGAATTCCTATAATTTCTGGATTAGTATTTAGTCTATGATTTATTATGTGATTCTCTAACAGATCAACTATATCAAGCATTTTCATAAATGTTACCTCCTGTTTAAAATGAGTTGGTAATTATTTTATCATAGTTGTGCATAATGAACAATTAAGTGAAGATAATTCATTATTTTAGATATTGTTAAGTTTATCACAATAAAATATAATAAATATAAATTATATATATCACAAAATTAAGCAGGAGGTAATAAAATGAATTATGATGTTTTGTTTTCACCCTTTAAAATTGGAAATATGGAAGTGAAAAATAGAATAGTTATGTCACCAATGGGTACTAATTCTGCACGTATTGATGGTACAATTGCTGATGATGAAATTGATTATTTTGAAGCCAGAGCTAAAGGTGGCACAGGAATGATTATAATGGGCTGTCAGTTTATTTCGAAAGAGATGGCTCAGGGATCGCTGGAAGGAGTACTAGAAAAATCACATGTTATTCCTCAACTAACAACTTTATGTGAAGCTGTGCATCGTTATGACTGTAAAATAACTGCTCAATTGAGCTGTGGAACAGGCAGAAATGCTTTTCCAAATATGCATGGTGAGCCTCCAATGTCTGCTTCTGCTATTCCATCAACTTTTAATCCCGATGTTGACTGTAGACCTATGAGTTATGATGATATTCAGGAAATGATGGATAAATTTGCTCATTCTGCTAAAATTGTAAAAGATGCTGGTTTTGATGCTATAGAAATTCATGGTCATGCCGGGTACTTAATTGATCAATTTATGTCTCCTGTCTGGAACAAAAGAACTGATGAATATGGCGGAAGTCCAGAAAAACGAGCGCGTTTTCCGCGTGAAATTATAAGGTCAATCAGAGAAGCAGTTGGTGAAGAAATGCCAATTTTATTTAGAATTTCTCTTGATCATCGTTTTGAAGGTGGTCGAACTCTGGAAGAAAGTATGAAACTAATAAAACTTTTAGAAGCTGAAGGAATTGATGCAATTGACATTGATGCAGGCTGTTATGAAACAATAGATTATATTTTTCCACCTGCTTATCTCGGTGATGCCTGCATGGATTATGTTTGTGAGCCTGCACGTGAAGCTGTAGATATCCCGATACTGAACTCTGGTAATCATACTCCAGAGACTGCTGTTAATTTACTGGAGTCAGGAAATGCTGATTTTGTAATGTTTGGAAGACCTTTAATTGCTGAGCCTGAGCTGGCCAATAAATTAGCTGAGAATAAAAGAGAAGAAGTAAGACCCTGTATTAGATGTAATCAGGAATGTATTGGACGAATTGCTGGAAGATTAACTAAATTGAGCTGTGCTGTTAACTCTCAGGCCTGTGAGGAAAAAAGATTTGAAATTAAGAAAACGGATGCTCCCCAAAATGTAGTTATTATTGGTGCAGGTCCTGCTGGATTGGAAGCTGCACGCACAGCTGCTTTAAGTGGTCATCAGGTAAATATTTATGAAAAGGAAGATCAGATAGGTGGTCAACTTGCGGCAGCAGCTACTCCAGAATTCAAGAAACAGCTAAAAGAGCTTATTGATTGGTATGAATTACAGCTTGAGCAACTTGATATTAAGCTTAATTTAAATAATGAAATTACTAGTGATAGCCCTATATTATCTGAAGCTGATAAAATTATAGTTGCTGCAGGAGCTGTTCCAATTGAGGTTGAAATAGAAGGAATTGAAAATTCAAATGTAATTAATGTTCTAACTGCTCATCAGGATAAAGGGCAGATAAAAGGAAATGATATTGTAATTTGTGGTGGAGGTCTTTCTGGATGTGATAATGCTCTGGAACTTGCAGCAGAAGAAAATAAAAATGTTACGATTGTTGAAATGCAGTCAGAGCTTGCTCCGGAAATGTTATTTATAAACAAGGCTTCATTAATGAGAAAACTTGCTGAAAATAATGTTAAGATTTTAACTGATACCAGAGTTATGGCTTTTTCTGAAAACCAGGTTAAAATTGAAAAGGCAGATGAAAGTATTGATAAAATTAAGGCAGATACTATTATAACTGCTTTTGGTATGAAATCAAATAATAAGCTGGCAGATAAAATTAAAGATAAGTTTAATTTAAAGACTCGTGTAATAGGAGATAATAATCAGGTTGCAAAAGTCGGAGGAGCAATTAGAGATGGATTTTATGCAGGTAGTAGTATAGTCTAATAGAGTTGTGCTGACATATTTTTTAATAAGATACAATAATAATTGCAAGTACAAGTAAGAGATTTGCTGTTCATATACAGTAGATCTCTTTTTTTATTTACCTAAATTTAACCTTCTGGAAATTTAGAATTAACTTTGTAATGCTAATATTACTGTTAGAGAAAATCATTTTAGTAGATTTCTATTTTCATCAAATCAAAAGGGAGTGAAAAATATTTATGAAAAAAACTGTTTTGTTAGTTCTGGTAAGTCTTTGTTTTATTGTGAGTTTTTCGGCAGCGGCAGAAGAAGTTACAATTGATTTCTGGCACGCAATGGGAGGACATAATCTCGAAGTAGTTAACACGTTAGTCGAAGAGTTTAATGGTAGCCAGGATCAAGTTGAAGTTAAAGCTCAGTATACAGGTTCTTATAATGATACTTTGACTAAAACTCAGTCAGCAGTTCAGACCGGAACTGCACCACATATTATTCAGATTTACGAAATTGGAACTCAGATGATGCTGGACAGCGGCATAATTATGCCGATAGAGGATCTGGGCAAAGAGGTAGCGGGAGATAATAGTTTTGACTGGGACAAATTTTTAGTTCCGGTTTCAAATTACTACACAATTGACGGCAAATTGAATTCTATGCCTTTTAACTCATCTACACCAATTTTATATTATGATAGAGATGCTTTTGAAGAAGCGGGCTTAGATCCTAATAGACCTCCTCAGACTTTTGCAGAACTAAAAGAGTATGCACGAAAATTAACAATTAAAAATGACGATGGTACAGTTGAACGCTATGGATTCACCCTGGGAATAGTGGGCTGGTTTGTAGAACAGATGGTTGCAAACCAGGATGCAACTCTGGTTAACAATGATAATGGGCGTAGTGCTAGAGCAACAGCATCTAATCTAAACGAAGAAGCAGCAGTTCGTTTTGTTAAACTGTGGAAAGAAATGGTTGATGAAGGAATTATGCTTAATCCAGGACGAGGCTGGGATGGAGCAAATCAAGCATTTTCTTCCGGAAGAGCAGCAATGTTAATAGAATCTACTTCTTCAGTGGCCGGGTTTACAGAAAATGCTGAGGCAGCAGGTTTTGAATTGGGAACCGGATTTTTACCAAGACCAGCAGCTGCTAATCGCGGTGGAGTGATTATTGGTGGTGCAAGTCTCTGGACAATTGCTGACCATCCTGAAGAAGAATTGAAAGCTACCTGGGAATTCTTAAAGTGGCTTTCAGAAGAGGAACAGCAGGTTTACTGGTTTGAAAATACAGGCTACTTCCCGGTAACCAAAGCGGCAGTTGAAAGAGAAATGAATAATAAGTTTTTTGCTGAAAACCCAAATTATCTAACAGCCTTTTTACAGTTACTACTGAGTAAAAAGGCAGTTTCAACCCAGGGAGCATTAATCGGTACTTTCCCTGAAGTTAGACAAATTGTGGAAGAATCAGTTGAAAAAACATTGGAAGGAAATATGACTCCGCAAGCGGCAATGGATGAGGCAGCAGAGAGAGTAAATAAATCACTTAAAGAATATAATCAACTTAATGAATAAGAATTTATATAGTTGATTATTGACAGCTGTCCCTTCCTGAATTTCAGGGAGGGACATTATTATTGGAGGTGTATTTTTTGCAAAAATTAAATTATCGATCCCATTCACTTGTTCCATATCTACTTCTTTCCCCCACATTTATTGTTTTGTTATTGTTTTTATACTGGCCCAGTATTAATTCAGTGTTTTTAAGCTTATTTAAACAGGCGCCATTTGGACGTAAAAGAATTTTTGTAGGAATCCAGAATTATATAAATTTATTTCAGGACCCAGCTTATCTTAATAGTTTGTTGAGATCAACATTATTTATTATCTTCACCATTACTATTGGGCTGGTATTTTCTCTGCTGCTGGCGGTTATTTTGAACCAGAATCTAAAAGGAATAAAATTTTACAGAGTTATATTTTTCATTCCTTATGCTATTTCTCCAACTGTAGCCGGTTCTCTCTGGGTCTTTTTGCTGAATCCGGTAGCAGGCCAGGTTAATTATTTATTAGATCTTGCTTTTAATATTCAGGTTAACTGGTTAACGAATAGTTTTTTTGCATTTCTGGCTATTATTATAGCAACTGTCTGGAAGAATATGGGCTTTAATATAATATTTTTTCTGGCAGGCCTGCAGGCAATACCGGATAGTGTTTATGAGTCTGCAGAGATTGATGGGGCAGGAGCTATAACTATATTTAAAGATATTACAATTCCCTTATTATCTCCCACAACTTTTTATTTAATTATCATGAATATTATTTTCAGTGTATTTGAAAGCTTTGGGATTGTAGATATTATGACTCAGGGTGGACCCGCTGATTCTACAAATATTGTGATTTATAAATTATATCGGGAAATGTTTATTAATTTCAGGCCGGGAATTGCAGCAGCGCAATCCGTAATCTTATTAACTCTGGTGATTATAGTGACTATTTTTCATTTTAAATATGGCTCAAATAATGTACATTATCAATAAGAGAAAGGTGATTAAATATGTTTGATTTAAATAGAGGTCCCTATAGTACTTATAAAAAAATAGCACTACATCTGGTCTTGATAATCATTTCTTTCATTGTCTTAATGCCGATTATTTTTGGCATCAGTGTCAGTATGCAGCCCAGAGCCCAGATATTTTCTTATCCACCATCATTTTTACCTGATAGATTATATTTTGATAATTATATTAAGGCCTGGAATTTAGTCAGTCTTGATAAAATTTTAGTTAACAGTATTCTGGCTTCTTCTGTGGTGATGTTAGGGAAATTAGGGCTGGGAGTTTTGAGTGGTTATGCATTTTCGCATTTTGAGTTCAAATACAAAAAGTTTTTGTTTTTTGCAGTCTTATTTACTTTAATGCTGCCGATGCAGGTGCGGGTAGTACCCTTGTTTGAGTTTATAAGTAGATTGGGACTGGGAAATTCTTTTTCAGGTCTGGTTTTACCGTTTCTTGCAAGTGCCACTACAACTTTTTTGATGAGGCAGCATTTTTTGACTATTCCTAAGTCTATTATGGAATCTGCTCAAATAGATGGCTGTGGACCTTTTCGATTTTTATTTCAAATTCTCTTACCCTTATCAGGAGCTAATCTTGCTGGATTGGCCGTAGTTAACTTTTTAGTGATGTGGAATGCCTATCTCTGGCCGTTGATTATTATTAATGATGATCAAAAAAAGCTAGCTCAGCAGGGAGTAAAAATGCTTTTTGCCAGTTCTTCAGAACGGGACTGGGGAATTATTATGGCAGGAACTATCATGGTGGTAATTCCGACTCTAATTGTATTTTTATTGGCCCAAAAGTTTTTCGTAAAAGGAATTGCTACTCAGGGTATAAAAGAATAGATATTATTTTTATGTTTAAGTTCTGTTGAAAGATCTGCTGTTATTGAGTAGATCTTTCTTTTTCTCTAAAAAGTTCTATAAATTCTGTTTTTCCTTCTGCTTCAAGTAAACTTTCCCTGAAATCATCCTCTCGCAGCCAGCTGACCAGAGTTGAAACTAATTTTAAGTATTCTGGAGAATAATCTGGATAATCAGCTACCATAAATATCAGTTTTACTTTTTTTCCATCCAGACTGTGATATTCAATTCCTGCTTTTGACCTGCCAATAGCCAGGGATAATTCGTTAACTGTTTCGCTTTTACCGTGGGGGACTGCAATTCCTCTTCCAAAACCGGTACTGCTCTCTTTTTCTCGAACAATTATTTTTGCCAGAAATTTATCTTCTGCCTGGATTTTATCTTCTTTTTTTAATAAATGGATCATTTCCTTTAAAGCATCTTCTTTATTACTGGTATTTAGATCAAGATTAATTAAGTTTTTATCTAACAATTTATTAATTTTCATTATCTTTTCCCACCTTTCTATTGCTTAAATTATATAATAATGCTGATAGATAAGTCAATCTAAACTGGCTAAACAAATCCAATAATTTATTTAAAAAGAATAAAATGGATACTAAAAAGCGATGTATTCCTGGATAAGGGGATTAAAAACTTAATTGTAACTGGACTACTTGACACCTGCCAGAAAAAGGATTAGTATTAAAACAAATTAACATAAAGCTAACACAAATTGAGTAGCTGAGTAGAAAGGAGAGATGTTTTATGTTAAAAGTAAAAAGCGCAGTCAAGGAATTTAGTGGATTTAGGGCAGTAGATGAATGTTCTTTTGAGGTAGAAGAAAATACGATAACTGGACTGATTGGTCCAAATGGAGCCGGAAAAACAACTATGTTTAATTTAATTGCCGGTTCTTTAGATCTCGATCAGGGAGAGGTTTATTTTTCAGAGCAAAAAGTAAACAACTTTGCTCCTCATCAGATTGCACGTCTTGGTCTGGCCAGAACTTTTCAGATTCCTAAAACTTTAAAAAAGATGACAGTAATGGAAAACTTAATGCTTGTTCCTTCAGGTCAGAGTGGAGAAAATCTCTGGAACAGCTGGTTTAATTCGGCCAAAGTAAGTAAAGAAGAAGAGATAGTTGAAGCAAAAGCTTATGAAACTTTAGAGTTTCTGGAGCTGACTCATCTGGCTGACGAGATGGCTGTTAACCTATCAGGTGGGCAGAAAAAACTGCTTGAACTTGGTAGAGCATTAATGGCAGATCCAGAATTAATTATGCTGGATGAGCCAGGTGCCGGGGTCAACCCCACCTTATTGAATAAAATAGCAGAAAATATTCTTAAATTAAAAGAAAGAGGAAAGACTATACTTTTAATCGAGCATAACATGGATTTAATTATGAATATCTGTGACCGGGTTATTGTAATGAATGATGGTAAGCATTTAGTTGAAGGAACTCCGGCTGAAATCAAGAGGAATCCCCGGGTCTTAGAAGCTTATCTGGGAGAAAAAACAGCTTAAGGGGTGGTTCGATTGTTAAGAATTAATGATATATATTCCGGCTATGGTGAAATAGAAATAATCCATGGGATTACTCTTAATGTTGAGCAGGGAGAAATAGTTTCCATTGTTGGGCCCAACGGTTCCGGAAAGTCCACTCTTTTAAAATCAATTTTTTCTCTTGTTGATATTATGGGAGGAGAAATTAATTATCTGGGCAGTGATTTAACAAAAGCTGCAACTGATCAGATGATAAAAAAAGGACTTTCCTTTGTCCCGCAAACTGATAATATCTTCCCGACTTTAACTGTGGCAGAAAATCTGGAACTGGGGGCCTATGTGTCCAGGAAAAATCTTAGCGACAGGTTTGATTTAATTTATAATTTATTTCCACCATTAGTAGAGAAGAGAAAGAAAAAAGCAGGTACTTTAAGTGGTGGCCAACGGCAGATGGTGGCCTTTGGCAGGGCCCTGGTAATGGAGCCCAAACTGCTGCTGTTAGATGAACCAACAGCCGGGCTGGCACCAATGTTTATTGATTTAATCTTAGAGAAAGTAGAAGAAATAAACAAAACAGGAGTTTCAATTTTAATGGTAGAACAAAATGCAAAAAAAGCTTTAGCTATGTCAGACAGAGGATATGTTCTGGCAGCAGGAGAAAAAAAATACGAAGATAGTGGGAGAGGCTTACTTGAGAATAAAGAAGTAGCGCAGCTCTTTTTGGGAGGATAAGTCTATGGCCTTACAGTTATTTTTGAACGGAGTAATACTCGGATCAATTATAGCGCTGGGTGCAATTGGATTATCACTGATTTATGGAATTTTGAAGTTTGGACATTTTGCTCATGGTGATTTAATGACACTCGGTGCTTATTTTGCTTTTTTATTTAAAGTACAGCTGGGCCTGCCTTTCTGGCTGGCTTTTGTTTTAGCAGCAGCTTTAACTGCAGGTGCAGCAATACTTTTAAACCTTATCTTATACAGACATTTAAAGAAAAGAGATTCGGTAATTGTAATGATTTCTTCTGTTGGAGCCGCCTTGATAATCAGAAATTTAGTTTTATTATTCTGGGGGCCGCAGAATAAATTTTATGAGAAAGCTATCCAGATGCCGATCGTTTTAGGTGACGGATTATTACGAATTAAAGAAAATCAGATCATAATTCTAGTTCTGGCTTTGACACTGGTAATTGCTGTTCATCTATTTTTGAGTAAAACAAAATTAGGCAAGGCAATGCGGGCAATGTCAGATAACATTGACCTGGCTCAGATAACAGGGATTAATACCGAAAGAGTAATCATCTGGACCTGGGCAATGAGTGGTGTGCTCACAGCAGCTGCAGGTATCCTGCTTGCTTTTGATACCCACCTGACACCGGTAATGGGCTGGAATTTACTCTTACCCCTATTTGCAGCGGTTATTCTGGGAGGAATTGGCAGTCCTTATGGTGCAATGTTTGGTGGACTGGTAATTGGTATCTCACAGGAAATGTCAACTCTAATTATTTCTGCAGCTTACAAACCGGCAGTTGCATTTACGATTATGATTCTAATGTTAATTATTAAACCTTCTGGTTTAATGGGAAAGAAGGTGTAAATAGATGACTTTTGCAGGTGTTTTTTCTTATCTGGTTTTCTTTTTAATCTTTGCCGGTATTTATGCAGTTATGACCCTGGCTTTAAATATGCAGCGGGGTTTTGCAGGACTTTTCAATATAGGAATTGCAGGATTCTGGGCGGTGGGTGCTTATACATCAGCAATTATGACCAAGGGGCCTTCTCCTGATCATCTAGGTGGATTTGGAATGCCTTTTATAATAGGCCTGCTGGCAGCAGGTATAATATCCTCACTGCTGGCTTTTCTGGTAGGGATCCCAACGATTCGTCTGCGGGAAGATTATCTTGGAATTGCAACAATTGGTATTGCTGAGATAATCAGACTGGTAATTAAAAATGAAGCCTGGTTGACTAATGGTGTTAGAGGTATTTCCGCTATTCCCAAACCTTTAGCTGGAAGCTTTGGTTCAAACTATAATTTGTTTTTTCTAATGATTGTAGTTTTGGTTATCGCTCTTTTTTATTATCTCAGTGAAAAAGGGATTAATTCTCCCTGGGGCAGAATTTTAAGAGCGATTAGAGAAGACGAAGAGGTAGTTAAGGCTGTGGGGAAGAATGTAGTTCGTTATCGAATGGAAGCTTTTGTTTTAGGAGCTTTTATGATGGGGGTTGGTGGTGGACTTTATGCCCATTTTACTTCCTTTATTTCACCAGAGGCTTTTAAGCCAATGCAGGCTACATTTCTAGTCTGGATAATGCTGATCATCGGTGGTAGTGCCAATAACTTTGGTTCAATCGTAGGTGCTTTTTTGACCTGGGGAATCTGGACCGGAACTGAATTTTTAACAGGAATGCTGCCGGCTGCCTATACAACTCAGGCTGCTGCTATCAGGGTGATTTTAATTGGTGTATTTTTAGAAATAATACTCTTGAATCGACCTGAGGGTCTATTTGGAGAAAAGAAATACAGCAGTGTTTCAACAGCTGATAGATAAATAATACTATGGTTTTTGATAATCAGGGAATGATTTCAAAAGTAAAATGAAATTAGTAGTTAGAATTAACCGAGAAGGATTTATAGTTTTAATTTTACTCTTAGTTGAGTATTTTTAAATATAATAAGTAGCGAGAATAAGAGGAGGAAAAAATAATGTTTAAAAAGAAAATTTTGATTACAATGCTGGTGATGTTGTTTCTGTCTTTGACTGTTAGTGGTGCCTTTGCTCAGGACACTGTTAAAATTGGTACTTTAATGCCGCTTACAGGTGGGCTGGCTTCTTATGGTCAGTTTACCCGTAATGGAACATTGTTAGCTCAAAAAATTATTAACGAACAGGGCGGTCTGCTTGGTGGTAAGGAGCTGGAGTTAGTTAATGTTGATACCCAGACAAATCCCCAGGCTGGAGTTGATGGAGCCCAGAAGTTAGTTTCTGTAAATGGTATTAATGCCATAGTAGGAGCTTTATCCAGTGGTGTTACAATCCCTGTTGCTGAAAGTGTGACGGTTCCAGCTGAGGTAGTATTGATCTCACCATCGTCTACTTCCCCGGTACTGACTACATTAGATGATAATGGCTATGTATTTAGAACAGTACCTTCTGATAGTTTACAGGGAGTAGTTGCCGGTAATCTGGCAGCAGACTTAAATCATGATTCACTGGCAATAATTTATGTAAATAATGATTATGGTCAGGGCTTAAATGACGCTGTAATTGAACAATTTGAAGAAAGAGGAGGCGAAGTAACTGCCTCCATTGCTTTTGAACCAAATAAGGTTTCTTATAGAAGTGAGCTGATGGAAGCTGCTGAAGGAAATCCTGATGCCCTATTATTAATTGCCTATACTGATGATGGTGGAATTACAATTATCAGACAGGCTTTAGAAAATGGTTTCTTTGAAGAATTCATCTTTACTGACGGCTTAAAAGCCCCGGAAATCACAGAAGGTGTCGAGCAGTATCTGGAAGGAATGCGCGGTACAGCTCCAACTTCTATGCCCGGTGGGAAAGGTCCTGAATTATTTACCAAGCTGTATGAAGAAGAGTTTGGCGAGATTCCACCCAAACCATATATTGATACCAGTTTTGATGCTACCTTTGTTTTAGCATTAGCTATTGAGAAAGCTGGTAGTACAGAAGGGCCGGCTATTAGAGATGCCCTTGGAGAAGTATTAGCTGAAGATGGAATGGTAGTTAATATTAATGAGTGGAATAAAGCTAAAGACTTAATTGCAGCCGGAGAAAAAATACGGTATGAAGGTGCTTCTGGACCGGTACTCTTTAATGATGTTGGAGACAGTATGGGAGCAATTGGTATCTGGAAGATTGAAGATGGAAATATTGTCAATGAAAGTATAGAAGTACAGTAATTTAATAATTCATTCAATATTGAATCCATAAATTCCATATGTAAATTCAGAAAAGATCCCAGCTTTTACAGCCTGGGGTCTTTTTCTTACTGAGGACGTGTTTATTGTGAAAAAAGTTAAGCTAATAGATATCACATTTAGAGATTTTGATCTGCTTGATTTAAGTAATAGTAATTTACAGCGCTTAAAAATGATTAAAATGATGGGTAAAATGGGATTAAAAGAAGTTGAAATAGGTTCTCCAGTTTTGACAGATAAAATTAAGTTTATAGAAATGACCAGTGGAAAAGACAAAATAAAAGAAGAAATTGATCTCAAATTCCGCAGCTGGAACAGACCCTTAATTTCTGATTTGAGAAAATCTCTGCAGGCAGGAGTTGATCTTGTAGTTATCTCTATTTCACTAAAAAATTTAAATTTCAGGTCAAATAAATATAATAAAACGGCAGATAAATTGTTAAATGATTTGAAAAGAAGTATTCACTATGCAAAAACTAAGGGGTTAGAGATAATAGTAGAAATTCAAAATGCTTCAGCAGTTAATTTAAATCAGATATTAGAAGTTACAGCTTTCTGCAAAAAACTGGGTGTTAATAGATTGTCTTATCAGGAAGCAGAAACTGTAATTGAACCCCTTAAGTTTAAAAAGAGGATAGAAGATATTATCAGGACAGCTGATATTAAACTGGAAGTAAACTGCAGCAATATTTTTCAGACAGCAGCTGCAGCATCACTGGCAGCTTATAATGCTGGTGCCAGCGGAATCTGTGCCAGTATTAATGGTTTCAGCAAAAACCTTTATAGCAGAACGGCGCTGGAAGAAATCATGATGATCTTAAAAAAACTTGAAGTTTTAGATAGGGAATATAAAACAGAAAAACTTTTTGAGTTAAGTCAGTTAATGGCAGAGCATCTAAATGATTTCCCGGCTGATAATAAAGCGATAATAGGAAAAGGTATTTTTAAGCACGAATCTGGTATTCACGTGGATGGTATCTTAAAAAACCCAACTACATATGAGGCATTTTCTCCGGCAGAAGTTGGGTTAAGGAGAGAAATTATAATCGGGAAACACTCCGGGAAAAAGGCAGTGATAGCAAAATATAAAGAATTCGGTATCGATTTAAGCCTTAAAGAAGCTGAATTGAAATTAAAAAAGATCAAAAGAAAATCTATT
The DNA here is from genome assembly GCF_003259895.1 of Halanaerobium saccharolyticum. Classification (GTDB taxonomy): domain Bacteria; phylum Bacillota; class Halanaerobiia; order Halanaerobiales; family Halanaerobiaceae; genus Halanaerobium; species Halanaerobium saccharolyticum_A. Next base: position 104,642 of record NZ_QLME01000002.1, read on the forward strand.
AAGTTAAAAAGAGCTTTAACAGAAACAGAATTAAAAGATATTTAACCTGGATGGCAGTTTTTGCTAATCCAGGTTTTTTTGTATCCAGATATAAATGACATATTCATGTTATATATTTACCATATATACAATTATACACTTGAAAATAGCAAATTTAGTGTTATACTTTAGTTAATAAATTTAAAACCTAACATAAATGAGTAAAAATTAAATCTATACTCATTCTCTACAGTGATTTAAATTTATAATTAAATAAGGTTATAAATATTCGGAATCAAATTTCGAATATCTATAATATAATATCAAACTCTAGGAGGAGAAAAAATGAAAGAAGATTTGAGACAGGTAGCGATTTATGGAAAAGGTGGTATTGGGAAATCAACTACAACTCAGAATTTGACTTCGTCACTGGCAGAGATGGGCAAGGAAATAATGGTGGTTGGATGTGATCCAAAAGCTGATTCTACCAGAATGTTACTGGGAGGAATGGATCAGCAGACAGTTCTTGATACTTTAAGAGAAGAAGGACAGGATATTGAACTGGATGATATTTTAAAGAGAGGTAAGGACTTCGAAAATATTCGCTGTGTAGAATCTGGTGGACCAGAACCTGGTGTGGGATGTGCAGGTCGGGGAATTATAACTTCTATTAATATGCTGGAGAGTTTAGGGGCCTATACAGATGAACTTGACTATGTATTTTATGATGTTTTGGGTGATGTTGTTTGTGGTGGATTTGCGATGCCGATCAGAGAGGGCAAGGCACAGGAAATATATATTGTAGCAAGTGGAGAGCTGATGGCCCTTTATGCGGCAAACAATATCTGTAAAGGTATTAAAAGATATGCAGAATCCGGAGGTGTAAGACTGGGAGGAATTATCTGCAACAGTCGTCAGGTTGATGGTGAATTAGAACTATTAGAATCATTTGCCAAAAAACTCGGCAGCCAGTTAATTCACTTTGTACCCAGAGATAATATAGTTCAGAGAGCTGAGATCAACAGAAAAGTTGTTATTGCCTATGACCCAGAATCAGATCAGGCTCAGGAATATAGAGATCTAGCTCAGGCAATTGATGAAAATGAGACCTTTGTAATTCCAGATCCAATGGAACAGGATGAGTTAGAGCAGTTAATGATGGACTTTGGTATTCTAGAAGTGTAGTTCTAGAAGCTGCTTGGGTCAATTTTTATTTGAATTTAACTATTTTAAAAATTACTAAATCAGCAGAGAATAAAAGAGTAGAAGATTAATAGAGCGAGAAGGGAATGATATAAGTGAAATTATTACAGGCGATTATCAGACCGGAAAAAAGTTCAACAGTTCTTTCGGAACTTAAAGAGGCTGGTTTTCCGGCAGTGACTAAAATGGATGTTGCAGGAAGAGGTAAACAGCGGGGAGTTAAAGTTGGTAATATACACTATGATGAATTACCAAAAGAACTCTTAATGATGGTTTTAGAAGATGAAGATAAAGAAGATGTAGTTAAAATAATCATGAAAACTGTTAGAAGTGGTAAAGAAGGAAGCTATGGAGATGGTAAAATTTTTGTCAGCGATGTGGAGGAAGCATATACCATCAGCTCAAACAGTCAGGGTTTATAAGGTTATTAATTGGAAGTTGGGGAAAGAAAAGATATGTCAATTATTTAAATTTTCGCGGAGGTGAAAGATATGAAAGAGATCATGGCTGTAATCAGAATGAATAAAATTAACCAGACTAAAAAAGCTCTGGCCGTTCAGGGCTTTAATTCTCTAACCTGTGTTAAGGTCACCGGCAGGGGAAAAAAGAAGGTTAATTATGAGCTTATAGAAAAAATACTTGAGGGAGAAGAAGAGATAATTAAATCCAGAGAAGTTACAGAGTCAATTACAGAAGGACACCGTTTAATACCAAAGAGAATGGTAATTACGGTAGTGAAAGATGAAGATGCTAAAAAGGTAGTTGAGACAATAATGAATGTTAATGAGACAGGTAATCCGGGTGATGGTAAAATTTTTGTTTTACCAATTGAAGATGCCTATAGAGTAAGAACAGGTGAAAGCGGTAAAGCAGCAGTATAGAAAAGAGGTGAAGATAATGAAAAATAATAATAATGCAGGAATTGAAGATGTTTTAGATGATGTTTTGCAGTCATATCCTGCTAAATCAATGAAAAATAGAAAAGAGCATATTCTGGTCAAAGATAAGAAAAAGGATAAACATAAAATAAAGGCTAATACACGAACTATTCCAGGGATTATTACTAATCGTGGTTGTGCATATGCAGGCTGTCGTGGTGTTGTGCTGGGACCATTAAAAGATGTAGTTCAGCTTGTTCATGGACCTATAGGTTGTAGTTATTATGCCTGGGGGATGAGAAGACATCAGGGAGTAGCAGCAGAGGGTGGTAAAAACTTTATTAATTACACTTTTTCCACCGATATGCAGGACTCGGATGTTGTTTTCGGAGGAGAAAGAAAATTAAAAGAAGCAATCAAAGAAGCAGTAGAGATTTTTAATCCTTCAACGATTATGATTACAGCTACCTGTCCTGTTGGTTTGATTGGTGATGATATTAACAATATCGCTAAGAAGGCAGAAGAAGAGTATGGAATTACAGTTATGGCCTTTAACTGTGAAGGTTATAAAGGGGTAAGTCAGTCAGCCGGCCATCATATCGCCAACAATGAAATTATGGCTAATCTGGTTGGTATAGAAGATAAAGAGCTGGATCATAAATATCCAATTAATCTGATGGGGGAATATAACATTGGGGGAGATGCTTTCGAAATAGAGAGGATCTTAGAAAAAATTGGTTATGATATTGTGGCTTCTTTTTCCGGGAATGGTACAGCAGATCAGATAAAATATTCACACGAAGCTGATCTTAATCTGGTTCAGTGTCACCGTTCAATTAACTACATTGCAGAAATGTTTGAAGAAAAATATGGTATACCCTGGTTAAAGGTTAATTTTTTAGGTGTGGATGCCACTATTAAAGCACTTCGCAATATGGCTGAATATTTTGGAGATCCAGAGCTTAAGGAAAGAACAGAGAAGGTAATAGCAGAAGAGCTGGCTCAGATAGAGGGTCCACTTAACCGGTACCAGGAACTTTTTGAAGGTAAAACTGCTTTTCTTTTTGTTGGCGGTTCCAGAGCTCACCACTATCAGAATGTATTTAAGAGGATTGGAATTGAAACAGTAGTAGCTGGATATGAATTTGGTCACCGTGATGATTATGAGGGCAGAGAAGTTATCCCTGATATTGAAATGACAGCTGATGACCGGAATATTCCAGAACTGGAAGTTACAAAAGATGATAAGAAATATAACATGAGAATTTCCAAAGCTAAAAAAGAGGAACTGCAGCAGAAGATGCCCCTTGATTATTATGAAGGCATGATCAAAGAAATGGAAGATGGAAGTATTGTTATTGATGATTTAAATCACCACGAACATATTAAGTTAACCGAAGCTTTAGAGCCTGATATTTTCTGTTCTGGAATTAAGGATAAATATACTTCTCATAAAATGGGTATTTTCTCAAAACAGCTGCACAGTTATGATTACAGTGGTCCTTATGCAGGTTTTAAAGGGCATCTACAGTTTGCAGAAGATATTGCAGCCGGTATCCTTAACCCCAGCTGGAGTTATATTAATCCTCCCTGGAAAGACAATGTTGAACTTGCAGGAACAATTGGAGGTGTTCGCTAATGCAGGATTTAGTGCCAAAAGAATATAAAGAGAGAAACTCACTTGTTATCAATCCGGTTAAAACCTGTCAGCCAATCGGTGCGATGTATGCAGCTTTAGGCATTCATGGAGCTCTGCCGCACAGTCACGGATCACAGGGGTGCTGTTCTTATCATAGAATGCATTTGACCAAACATTTTAGAGAACCTGTTGTTGCTTCTTCCAGTTCGTTTACAGAAGGGGCCTCAGTATTTGGCGGCCGGGCTAACTTAGAAACCGCACTGAAAAATATATTTGCTGTTTATGATCCTGAAGTTGTAGCCATTAACACAACCTGTTTGTCAGAAACAATTGGTGATGATATTGGCTCAATTATTAATGGATTTGATGTTCCGGCAGGAAAAACAATTATCCATGCCAGTACTCCAAGTTATGTTGGCTCCCATATTACAGGATTTTCAAATATGGTTAAAGCCGTGATTAAACAGGTTTCGGAAAAAAATGAAGATGCTAAGACAAATAACAAAATAAATTTAATACCTGGGTTTGTTGACCCCGGAGATATCCGCGAGATTAAGAGAATACTAGAAGCTATGGGTATCGACTATATTTTATTTCCGGATCAGAGTGATGTACTTGATACACCTCTGGATGGCAGCTATGATATGTATCCAGAAGGAGGAGTTACAATTCCAGAATTAAAAGATACTGGTAATTCGCAGGCCACTATAGCTCTGGGAGAATTTGCTGCTTCAGATCCTGCTTTTGAGCTGGAAAAAAAGCATGATGTAAAACCTTATACTCTAAAATCACCGGTCGGCATTAAGGCAACAGATGAGTTTTTAATGCAGCTGATGAAGCTGACTGGAAAAGAGGTGCCAGCAGAAATTGAAAAAGAAAGAGGCCAGCTGGTGGATATTATTGCAGATACACATCATCAGTTCCACGGCAAAAAAGTAGCTGTTTATGGTGATCCTGATATAGTAATTTCTCTGACTGAATTTGTTTTAAGTCTGGGAATGAAACCAGTTCATATCTTAACAGGGACTCCAGATAAGAAGTTTGAAGAAACAGTTGCAGAAATGATGGAAAGTGCGGACTGGAAATATAACTTAACCGCCGGAGGTGACTTATTCCAGCTTCATCAGTGGATTAAAAATGATCAGGTAGATTTATTACTTGGTAATTCCTATGGTAAATTGGTTGCCAAACAGGAAGATGTCCCACTGGTCAGAGTTGGATTTCCTATACTTGACCGCAGTGTCCATTCTTATTTGCCAACTATTGGCTATAAGGGAGCAATTTTGCTGGTTGAAAAAATTAGTGGAGCTTTACTTGATAGAAAAGATAGAGATACAGACTTTGAATTGATAGAGTTTGTGCTGTAAAAAACATCTATTTTTTAAAGTATAATTAAATTATAATTTCGGTTTATAAACAATTTTTATTATAACTGAAGTTTAGATATTTAACCCATCTGTTTTTTTAGGAGTGTCATCAGTAGAGAGTAGTGTTAGGTAATGATAACTTGCTTTAAACAGATGGGTTATTTTTCATTCTGGAGGTGAAATATATGCAGAATTCAAGCAGTAGTAAAGCACTTTCTGAAAGAGAAGACTTTATTATGACTAAAGGAGATAACAAAGAAAATATTAAATGTGATCAGCAGAGTCTGGCAGGTGCAGTTAGTCAGAGAGCCTGTGTATATTCAGGGGCTCGAGTTGTTTTGAATCCAGTCAAAGATGCTTATCATCTTGTACATGGACCAATTGGCTGTGCCAGTTATACCTGGGATATCAGAGGCAGTTTGACTTCTGGAGCCGATATTTTCCGCAGCAGTTTTTCTACTGATTTAAGAGAAAAAGATATTGTTTTTGGTGGGGAAGCAAAACTGGAGCTTGTTATAGAAGAACTAATGGAAGCAGAGCAGTATAAGCCGGAAGTGATTTTTATTTATTCAACCTGTGTAGTTGGAGTTATTGGAGATGATTTAAAAGCTGCAGCCAGAAAAGCAGAAGCCAAATATGGGATTAGAGTTATTCCTGTAGAATCTTCAGGTTTTGCCGGTACAAAATCCAAGGGATATAAAGCTGCCTGTGAGGCATTATTAACTTTAATGAGTGACTTTAAGGCCGAAAGTATTGGAGTAGAGAACAAAAAAATGGCCGTAGATAGCAGAAATGAAATTAAGGCGCTAAGTCAACTAAATGAAGATTATAGTAATTTAAATACAAAAGAAAAAATCAGGATCTTGCAGAAAAAGTTAAGTCAGATTAATTCTCTTCAGGCAGGAAGAGCTATAGAGGATTTTAAAAATAAGAAAATGAAAGAACAGGCGGAAAACAGGAGGTACATTAGAAAAATAAATCTTCTGGGAGATTACAATCTGGCAGGTGAAGGCTGGATAATAGAAAATTATTTGAATGATGTTGGAATAGAACTTGCAGCCAGATTTACCGGCGACTCAAGTATAGAAGATATTCGTAAAGCACCTACTGCTGATTTAAATATTGTTCAGTGTGCTGGTTCAATGAAATATCTGGCTAAAAGAATGAAAAAGAAGTTTGAAATTCCCTTCTTAGAAATTTCATTTTTAGGTTTACAGGACAGCCTGGATTCTCTGCGCCAGATTGCTCAACATTTAGGTGATCAGATAATAATCAATAAAGTTGAAAGATTAATTGCCCGCAGGCTGCCTGATACTGAAGCAAAGTTAAGAATATATAAAAACTATCTGTCCGGGAAAAAGGCAGCAATTTATGTTGGTGGTGCTTTTAAGGCGATTTCTCTTGTAAAACAGTTCAATGATCTGGGAATTAAGACTGTTATGGTAGGCACTCAAAACGGAAAAGAGTCTGATTATGAAAAGTTAAAAGATCTTACTGATCCAGGAACTATCATTTTAGATGATGCTAACCCATCTGAACTGGAGGCCTTTATGCGAGAAAAAGGAGCAGATGTTTTAGTTGGTGGAGTAAAAGACAGGGCCCTGGCCTATAAAATGGGTATTGCTTTTTTTGATCATAATCATGAGCGTAAACATCCACTGGTAGGTTTTGAAGGGGTTGTTAATCTGGCTGAAGAACTTGATTTAACAATTAACAGTCCAATCTGGAAAACGATCAGGAGTGATATAGATGGGTAATTTAAAAAGATTAGATGTTAATCCCTGTAAAATGTGTATGCCGATAGGGGCTGCTATTGCTTTTAAGGGAATAGAAGAGAGTATGCTTTTAATGCATGGTTCTCAGGGGTGCAGCACTTATATGAGAAGACATATGTCAACACATTATGAAGAACCGATAGACATAGCTTCTTCTTCAATCGATGAGCAGGGTACTGTTTATGGAGGAGAAAAAAATTTAAGACAGGGTTTAAAAAATCTGATTAAGTTATATTCACCTAAAGTTATAGGTGTTGTAACTACCTGTCTGGCAGAAACTATTGGCGAAGATATAAATAGAATAGCAGCTGATTTTAAAAAAGCAAATGATGTTGAAGATATTTCTATTATCACAGTACCAACTCCGGGCTATGGAGGATCTCAATTTGAAGGATATTATTTAACATTACGGAAAATTGTTGAGCAGCTTGCGGAAAGTTCTGGCGCTAAAAGTTCTAAGCTAAATGTGGCTGCAGCAAATTTAAGTCCGGCAGAGGTCAGAGAAATCAAGAGAATTTTGGATTTATTTGAACTTGAATATACAATTTTACCTGATATATCAAAAACTCTGGCTGCTCCTTTTACAAAAGATTATAGTAAAATACCGCCGGGTGGAACTAAAATCTCCGAAATTAAAAAAATGGGGGATGCTGCCTTTACAATTGAATTTGGAACTCTTGTTGACAGCAGCCTCTCAACAGCTGTTTATCTTAAAGATAAATTTGGGATTCCTGCTTATAGACTGCCAATTCCAATCGGGCTTAAGAATACAGATCAGCTGATAAATATTCTGGCAGAAATATCCGGTAAGAAGATACCTTTAAGTTTAAAGGAAGCAAGAGGTAGACTGATCGATACAATGATTGACTCTCATAAATATAACAGTGAAGGCAGAGCAGCTGTGTTTGGTGATCCGGAGATGATTTATGCAGTCAGCTCTATCTGTCAGGAAAATGGAATTTCTCCTGTGATTATGGCTACCGGTACCGATCTGGATATTTTTCAGAGGAAGTTGGAAGAACTTACAGCAGACAGTAGAGACCAAAATTTAATCTTTAGTGATACCGATTTTGAGGAGATTAGAAACTATGTTAATGAATATAACATAAATATTATGATTGGTAATTCCGATGGTGCTTTTATAGAAGAAAAAGATGGAATCCCTTTAATTAGAGTTGGCTTTCCAATTCATGACAGAGTCGGGGCGTCTCGTCAGCAAAATATTGGCTATCAGGGGTCTAATAACTTTCTTGATCAGATAACTAATCAGATTCTGGCCCTAAAACATGATAATTATCGAGAAGATTTATATAAAGAGTTTTATCAGGCTAATAAAGGTGCAGCAGCCGCAAAAGATGCTGCAGAGTTGAAAGTAGGTGAGGAATAATGAATTTAAAAACAAAAACTCATCCCTGTTACAGTAAGTTTGCCCATAATTACGCCAGAATGCATATTCCGGTAGCCTCAAAATGCAATATCAGCTGTAATTACTGCAACCGTAAATATGACTGCTTACATGAGACCAGACCCGGGGTAACAAGTAAATTGCTGTCACCTCAGGAAGCATTAGCCAGATTTAAAATGGTCAAAAATAAAGTAGATAATTTAAGTGTAGTTGGAGTTGCTGGTCCGGGAGATGCTCTGGCAAGTTTTGAAGCAGCCAGGGAATCTTTAGAGCTAATTAAAGCTGAAGATCCTGATCTAACTTTCTGCCTTTCGACAAATGGTTTAAGTTTGCCGGAATATCAGGAGGAAGTTGTTAGACTTGGAGTTAGCCATGTGACCATAACAATTAATGCTGTTGATCCTTTGATTGGGGCAAAGATATATGAAAGAGTAAACTATCAGGGCAAAACCTTGACAGGAGTTGAGGGAGCTCAGCTTCTACTTAAAAATCAGCTGTCTGGCTTAAAATACCTGTCGCAAAATGGTGTACTCTGTAAAGTCAATATTGTTTTGATCAAGGGAATAAATAATTATCATATCGAAGAAGTCGTAAGAACAGTAAAAAAAGCTGGAGCTTTTATGACCAATATTATGCCGCTGATTCCAGTAGAAAATACACCATTCGAAAATAATCCCCTGACCAGTAAGGTTGAACTTGATTATTTGCGGAATAAATGTGAAGAGGATTTAAAGCAGATGTATCACTGCCAGCAGTGTCGTTCTGATGCAGTTGGCTGTTTAAATAAAGATAGATCGCTGGAGTTTAAAGAGGAAGAGGATATTCTGGAAACTGAAACTCAGGCGAGACAGCCCCATCAGATACTTGAGGGAAGTTACTATCTGGAGAAAGAAGAAAGACTTTTTGCTGCAGCATCACAGGATGGAGAAATAGTAAACCTTCATTTTGGACATGCTGAAGATTTCTATATTTATCAGGTTAAAGGGAGTTCTATTAAATTTGTAGAAAAGAGAAATGTTAAGCAGTACTGTATCGATAAAGAATGTAATGATCAAGAAGATCGGATAGGCAGTATTATTAATACTATTTCTGATTGTGAAGCTGTTCTCTCTGTCAGAATTGGCACTGTTCCCAGAAGAAAACTTTTGCGGCACAATATTAAGGCGATAATGGTCTATGATAAGATTGAGTCAGCAGTTAGATTTGCACTGGGAAAAATGTATTCTGCAAATACAGGTTGATTTATTATGATGATAAAACTAAAGAATAATAGTATTTGTTGTTTATTTATGCTTATCTTAGTGGTCACAGCTATTTTTAATTTTCCAGTCAAAGCTGCAGAAAGCAAAATAAGAGTGATGGCTGCGGCCAGTTTAACAGAAATGTTTACAGAACTTGCTGAAGAATATGAAGTTAAGAGCGGAGTTGAAGTGGAATGCAATTTTGCCGGAAGCCAGGCCCTATACAGTCAGCTAATAATGGGGGTTGGGGCCGATGTATTTGCTTCTGCAAATATCAAATATATGGATCAACTTAAGGATTCAAAGCTGGTAGAAGATCCAAAAATATTTGCTGAAAACAAACTTATAGCTGCTGTTAATAAAGAAAGCGGTATTGATAAGTTTAGTGAACTTGCATTAGAAAAAGTTAAATTAGTAATAGCTGATGAATCAGTTCCTGTAGGATCTTATACGATTCAGATGCTGAACAAAGAAAAAAACAACTCTCAGTTAGATAAAGATTTTAAAGAAAAGTTTATGAATAATGTAGTATCTAAAGAAGTTGATGTAAAAAGTGTAGTTAATAAAGTTTATTTAGGTGAAGTTGATGCAGGTATAGTTTATCAAACTGATATAACACCAAAAACAGCAGAAAAATTGAAAGTTATAGAGATAGAAGATAATTATAATGTTACTGCATCTTATCCAATAGCGGTCTTAAATTCTTCTCACAATAAAAAAGAAGCTCTAAATTTTATTGAATATATCTATTCTGATGCAGGAGGTAAAATTTTAGATAAATATGGATTTACAAAAGTAGGTAGTGATTAAAATGGAAAATAATATAAATCCCAAACAGAATACAGAAGCTATTTCTCCGGATATTATTCTGGAGAATAGCTTTTTAGACTACTTTCGTAATAACCTTGATCTGGATTTAACCCAGATAATTTTGTTCTTTTTAGCAGGTATAAATGTAATCTTTGTAATATTAATTATAGCATCGTTATTTTTAAGTACCTCGATTGAGGGTCTGCTTACTACGGTAAACAACATAAATACTTTACAGGCAATAAAAGTATCAATTCTTTCTATTCTAATATCGATTATGATTACAGTTTTAGTTGGGGTTCCATTCAGTTATGTGGTCAGTCAGAATGGAAGTAAGATTAACAAAGTAGTTAATATGTTTATTAAACTACCGCTTGTTATGCCGCCGACTGTGGCCGGACTGGCTCTTTTACTTACCTTTGGTAATCGTGGTATCTTAAGTGATATTATTAATACAATGAATCTAAATTTGCCTTTTACTTTTACTGCTCTGATCATCGTCCAGGTTTTTGTAATGCTTCCCCTCTTTACTCAATCATTAAAAAGTGGTTTTGAAGCAATTGACGAAGAGGTTAAAGAAGCAGCAATGGTTTTTGGAGCTGAAGAAAAGGATATTCTATTTAAAATTTATCTGCCATTAAGTATTAAACCCTTACTTACAGGGATAATTATGGCCTGTCTCCGGGCAGCAGGTGAGTTTGGAGCCACAATGATGTTTGCTGGTAATTTATCGGGCAAAACTCAGACTCTTTCAACTGCTATTTATATAATGGCCCAAAAGGACCTGAGTCAGTCAATAGCACTGGCTGTTGTTTTAATCATCACTTTTTCGCTGCCCTTAATAATATTAGAGTTGAAATTAAAATAAAAAGATTAAAGCGTATTCTAATGTGAGTGGAACTCTAACTTAGAAAGGATTTGTTTATGAGATGGAAAAAATAAAATTTGTAGATACAACACTCCGGGATGGTGAACAAACTCCTGGAGTTGTTTTTTCTGAGATAGAAAAAATAGTGCTGGCTCAAAAAATAGATCTTTTAAAAATAGATATAATTGAAGTCGGAATTCCCGTTATTGGGAAAGAAGAACGAGCAGTGATTAAAAAAATTATTGATTTAAATCTTGGAGCAGAAATATTACTCTGGAATAGAATGAAGATAGAAGATATTGATTTATCTTTAACCTGTGGTGCTAAAAATATTCATCTTTCTGCTCCGGTTTCTAATATCCAGCTGAAAGTTAAATTAAAAAAAGAAAAATCTAAACTTTTAGCTGAAATGACTGAAGCAATAAAATATGCAAAGGATGCTGGCTGTCTGGTATCTATTGGCGCCGAAGACGCATCTAGAGCTGAAAAAGATTTTCTTTTTGAATATCTCAAAACAGCAGAAAAAGCTGGGGCTGAAAGGTTTCGCTATGCAGATACAGTTGGTATTTTGGATCCCTTTTCTACCGTTAATAAGTTGAAAGAAATTCGGTACAAAACAGGAATGGAAATAGAATTTCATGCTCATAATGATTTTGGAATGGCAGTAGCAAATTCCCTGGCTGCCTGTAGAGCAGAAGTTGACTATATTAGTTCTACCATTACTGGAATTGGGGAGAGGGCTGGAAATACAGATTTTAAAGAATTCGTAGATGCTTATAATTATTTTTTTGAACATCAGCTTGATTTTGATTGGAAGATCTATCAGGACTTTCTTAAAAAAATGAAGGCAGCTCTTTAGTATTCGTAGACTTCTGAAAATAAAAAACCCTGCCGTTATCTAAGCGGCAGGGTTCATTGTTATTATTTTTTTATTTATATATTTTGTTAAAGTGCATCTGTACCTTCTTCACCAGTTCTAATTCTGACGGCATTCTCTACATCAGAGACAAATATTTTACCATCTCCAACTTCACCGGTCTGTACTGCTTCTTTAATTGCTTCAATAATCTGATCGACTTTAGTATATTCTACAATTGTTTCAACTTTAATTTTTTTCCTCAGCCTGACTCTATAGCTGACACCGCGGTACATTTCAGTTTGACCTTTCTGTGAACCATATCCTTTGATCTCTTTGATATTTAGTCCACTAACTCCAATTTCTTCTAAGCAGTCAATAACTCTATCAGTTTTATCAGGACGAATAATAGCTTCTATTTTTTTCATAATATATCAACACCTCTGTTTTGGATTTTAGAATTCAACTTATTTTTCAGCCTTAACATTTACCATAAAATCTGGATAGGAATCGGCACCATGTTCTGAATAGTCAAGACCTTCAATCTCATCTTCTTCGGAGACTCTGAGTCCAATAACTGCATCGATTACCTTAAAGAGGGCAAATCCAAGTCCAAATGCCCAGACAAAAACAGCTGCTACTCCGATAATTTGAGTGATTAATAAACTAATTCCGCCTCCAAAAAGAAGTCCACCTTCTGTGGCAAAAAATCCAACTGCAATTGTACCAAAGGCTCCACAGACACCGTGCACAGAAACAGCACCAACAGGATCATCAATCTGTAATCTATCAAAAAACTCAACCGAATAAATAACTATAATTCCTGCAATACCTCCAATTAGAACAGCGGAGAGATTACCTACACTGGCTGTACCGGCTGTGATTCCAACCAGACCCGCTAAAGCACCGTTTAAAGTCATACTAACATCTGCCTTACCATATTTAATCCAGCTGACTATCATGGCCATTACTGCTCCTGCAGCTGCTGCCAGATTGGTTGTTACAGCAATCGTAGCGATGGATAAATCTGTACCGGCTACAGTAGAACCGGGGTTAAATCCAAACCAGCCAAACCAGAGAATGAAAACACCAAGTGCTGCCATTAAAAGGTTATGTCCGGGCAGAGCATTGGCACTGCCGTCTTCATTATATTTACCAATTCTGGGACCTAAAACAATGGCACCAGCTAAAGCAGCCCAGCCGCCAACAGAGTGCACAACAGTTGAACCGGCAAAATCTACAATACCCATCTCGGCTAACCAGCCGCCACCCCAGATCCAGTGTCCAACAACAGGATATATAAATGCGGTAATTACGACGCTGTAGGCTAAGTAACCGGAAAAATTAGTTCTTTCTGCCATGGCTCCGGAGACAATTGTTGCTGCTGTTGCTGCAAAAACTGTCTGGAAGATAAAAAAGGCTGCAATCGGAATATCAAGTCCTAAATTAGCAAATGTATCCTGCAGAAAATAGCCTGTAGTTCCAATAAAACTGTTACCGGGCCCAAACATAAAGGCAAAACCGACAGCCCAGTAAACTAAAGAACCTGAGGCAAAGTCCATCATGTTTTTCATAATAATATTACCAGCATTTTTGGCTCTGGTAAAACCAGCTTCAACCATAGCAAATCCAGCCTGCATAAAAAAGACCAGAAAAGCTGCAATTAAAGTCCAGATGGTGTCAATAGCGATTGCATTGGCTGCTGCCTGTCCATCCTGGGCAAAAGCCAGACCGCTAAATAAACCCACCAGTGTTAATGTCATCAAAATTGTTTGCATAAACTTGCTTTTCATTACTCTACTACTCATAATAATTTCCTCCTCGTGTTAGGTATGTGTTAATTATGAGTAAATTATAGTTTCTAAAAAATGAGAAAGCAAGGAAATTGGAGTTTATATAATCGTATACAGTTATTTCAGCTAATTTTATTTCTGATTTTATTTACAAAATACTGATGAAAAGCATTATTGTCTGTGAGTTCAGGGTGAAAAGAGGTGCCAATTAAGTTTCTACTTTCTACAGCTGCAATTTGATCTTCCTTTTGATAGAGTATCTCAATATCTTTTCCTACTTCTGTAATTAAAGGAGCTCTGATAAAAACAAGTTCCTGGACTGAATCAGAAATTTTTGGAATCATATTTTTTTCAATAAAGCTATTTAGCTGGCTGCCAAAGGCATTTCGCTTAACTTTGATATCCAGAAGCCCTAACTGATCTTCTTTTTCTCCTTCAACTTCAGCTGCCAGCAGGATTAAGCCCGCACAGCTTCCCCAGATAACTTTCTGCTGCTGATTAAATTTAATGATTGCTTCCTTAAAATTATAGTCTTTGATTAATTTTCTCATTGTTGTGCTCTCACCACCGGGGATAATTAAACCGGAACAGCTATTTAACTCTTCTGGCTTTTTAACAGCCAGAGCCCGTACGTTTTTAATCTGATTTAAATGATCTAAATGCTCAGCTACTCCTCCCTGAAGAGCAAGAACACCCACAGTAATTATCATTTTACCAGCCCCGATCAGCCATTTTTTCAGCATCAGTAAGACCATTGACATCAATACCGGACATTGCTTTACCCAGGTCTTCGGAGACTTCTGCAATAATTTCAGGATCCTGATAATGAGTCGTTGCTCTAACAATTGCTTCTGCTCTTTTAGCTGGATTACCGGAGCGGAAAATTCCAGAACCAACAAAAACCCCATCACAGCCCAGCTGCATCATTAGGGCAGCATCAGCAGGTGTAGCAATTCCTCCAGCAGCAAAATTAACAACCGGCAGTTTGCCGTGTTCTGCTACATATTCCACAAGTTGAAAAGGAGCCTGTATATCTTTAGCTGCAGTCATCAGTTCTTCACTACCTAAACTGGTTAAATTATTAATCTGGGAATTGATTTTTCGCATATGACGAACCGCCTCTACCACATTCCCGGTGCCAGCTTCTCCCTTTGTTCTAATCATAGCTGCCCCTTCTCCAATTCTTCTCAGAGCTTCACCCAGATTGGTAGCTCCACAGACAAAGGGGATCTCAAATTTTCTCTTATCAATATGAAAAGATTCATCAGCAGGTGTTAAAACCTCACTTTCATCAATATAGTCTATTTCGAGTGCTTCTAAAATTTGTGCCTCTACAAAATGACCAATTCTAACTTTGGCCATTACCGGGATGGAAACAGTATTTACAATTTTTTTGATCATTTTTGGATCAGACATTCTGGCAATTCCGCCATCTTTTCTAATATCAGCTGGAACTTTTTCTAAAGCCATAACTGCTACTGCACCTGCTTCTTCGGCAATTTTTGCTTCTTCTGCTGTAGTGACATCCATAATGATCCCACCTTTTAACATCTGGGCTAAATTCCTGTTTAAACGATATTTTTCTGACATAATTATCTCTCCTTCTGATTGCTTAATTTTAATTGTAATGATACAATAAACTTATGTAAACTGTATTTAAGCTTAAAAAACTAATACAATTATAAAATAAAGCGATACAAAATGTCAAATTATTAATACAATCATAAATTGATTATTTTATACTAATACAATTTAACGGGGTGAGAAGATGTTAGAGATAAATATAAAAGAAGATAGTGATTCTGCTCTTTATTTACAACTTTATAAAAAATTAAAGAAAAAAATAAAAAATGAGATTGAAGCTGATACTAAACTGCCTCCAATTAGAAAACTGGCAGCAGAAGTGGGGGTAAATCCGGCTACAGTGGTCAAAGCCTATGATATGCTTGCTGAGGAAGAATTAATTTATAAAAAAGTTGGAAGTGGCAGCTTTGTAGCGCCAGAGAAAAATTTAATTCAGGCAGCAGATAGAGAAGATATGCTAAAACACGGGCAGATTAAACTGGCAGAAAGTATTAACTTTGCCAGTGCTGTTCCCAGTACTGATTTATTTCCAGTTTCAGATTTTAAATATGCAATTAATCAAGTTTTGGATAGAGATCAGGGTGAAGCTTTTAGCTATCAAAAAAGTCAGGGGTTTTTACCTCTGCGGAAATCAATCAGAAAATATTTTGCTCAGCGAGGAATTGAATCTTCTTTAAAACAGATTCAGGTTGTATCGGGCGCTCAGCAGGCAATAGATATCATAAGTAAGATACTTTTAGATTATAGGGATCAAATTATAGTAGAGGACCCGACTTATTTTGGGGCGCTGCAGGCCTTTAATTCCCGCAGGGCAGAGATGAAAAGTATTAAGATGGAGCAGGATGGAGCTAACCTGGAAGAAATGGAATCCTATCTGCAGAAAAATAAAATAAAGTTTTTCTTTACCATGCAGAATTTCCAGAATCCAACCGGTGTTAGCTGGAGTCGAAAAAAACAACTGCGGCTGCTGGAGCTGGCAGAAAAATATGATTTTTATATTATAGAGGATGATATTTTATCTGATTTATATTATGAGCAGAAGCCGGTAAATAATTTAAAAGAATTTGATAAACAGGGAAGGGTAATCTACATTAAAAGTTTTTCGAAAGTATTTATGCCTGGTTTAAGGCTAGCTTTTATAGTTTTACCGGAAAAACTTCTGCCGGAAGTGCTGGAAGCAAAATATGCAACTGATATTTCCAGTGGAGGTCTTACCCAGAGAGCTTTTGATTATTATCTTCGAGAAGGATTATTAGATAAACATATCAGTTTACAGAGAAGCTTGTTTCAAAAAAGATATAAACTGATGCAGGAGCAAATAAATCTTCATTTGCCGGAGGAAGTAAAAATAACCTTTAAGGTCAAAGGTGGACTTTATTTTTGGCTCAATATACCACAAAATCTGGATGCAAGAGAACTATATGAAATAGCTGCTCAAAAAGAGTTGCTTTTTTCTCCTGGTTATCTTTTTAGTATAAATAAGCGATATTCTAATTATTTTAGGCTCAGTTTTGCAGCTGTAGATGAAGAGCAGATAAAAAGAGGGATCAAGCTTTTAAAAGATATTTATAATAATTTTAGCGGTATGACTGAGAATGATGATTATAGTCCATTAATTTGATTGGAGGGAAAAATGTTATTAGATAAAGAATATTTACAGAGAAATTTAGAAAAGACACGAAGTGCTCTGGAGAAGAAAAATTTAAAAGAAGCAGTTATTCATTCTAAAAACCTGCCTGTTTTGAGATTAACAAGGCTTTTGAAAAATTTCTCAACTAAAATTGTTTTTGAATATTTAGAAATGCTGGATACTAATTATGTATTAAAAATTCTGATCAATTTCCCTGAAGAATATTCAGCAGAGCTTTTAATAATGATGGAAGAAAATAAGATGATCGATCTTATTGCTCTAATGAAAGTTGATGATGCTGTTGATATTTTAAAACATCTGGAAAAGGAAAAGAGAAAGTTAGTTCTATCAGCTTTAAATGAAGAACAAAGAAAAGAAATTAATGATTTGATTTCTTATTCTGAAGAAATGATTGGTTCCTATGCGGAAAATGATTTTCTTTACTTTAAAAAAGGTAAATTGATTGAGGAAATAATTAGTGAGATAAAAAATAGCAGCAAAAGTATAGAACATAAAGATTATATTTATATAGTTAATGACGAAATAGAATTAAAAGGAGTTGTTTCCTTTAGAGATTTATTATTTAATGACAGAAAAACAGTAGTTGATGAGATTATGAAGAAGGAAGTTTTTGCGGCTAAAATGTCTGATTCTGCCCTGGAATCAGCTCAAAGATTAAAATCGAGGCGTTTAAAGCAGCTTCCAATTTTAGATGATAGAAATATTTTAGTTGGTATTTTAAGTATGGAAAAAGCGGTTGAAATTCTATCAGATGAATTAACAGATGGTTTTTTGGAATTTTCTGGAGTGAGGGGGGAAGAATCTTTTTTTACTCATCCAAAAGAATCAATTAAATTAAGATTACCCTGGATGGCTTTTAATATCTTTTTGAATTTAGGAGCTGTTGCAGTAATTAGCAGTTTTGAAGCTACAATTGCTCAGGTTGCAATACTTGCTGCCTTTTTGCCTATGATAACGGATATGGGGGGCAATGTAGGGATTCAGGCTCTTTCTGTTTCGATTAGAAGCCTGGCTCTAGGAGAGGTACAAATTGGAGATTTTTTTAGAGCTTTTAAAAAAGAAATCAAGATTGGAATATTTAATGGGATAGTTTTAGGAGCTATATTCGGAGCAGTTGCCTATTTTCTTCAGAAAAATATTTTACTTTCAATTGTTGCCGGTACAGCCTTAGCTGTAAATGTATTAGTTGCCGGAGTTGTCGGTGGAACAATGCCGTTTTTTATTAAAAAATTGGGTAAAGATCCAGCTTTAATGACAGGCCCTTTTTTAACTACAATTACTGATATTACTGGAGTTTCAATTTATCTTGGCCTGAGTACATTATTGATTCTGCAGATTATAGCGTGATATTAATTAAAACATTAAAAAACTTCAACTGATATCTTATTTAAAGTCAATTTAACTTTAGGTCTTTTTTTAGTAGGCATCGCAGTCTAATCAAATAAATTTATTTCTGAATAATTAGACATTTAAAAGCTGCTTGACTTTAAAAATACCATCTGTTAAGATTAAATTGTAAATTAAAAATTGAATTTGTACCTCATATAATGGTGGGAATATGGCCCACAAGTCTCTACCGAACACCGTAAATTGTTCGACTATGAGGGAAGTGTACCTAGGTTTCCGCAGTATTAAAGGGATAACTCTGTTTGATTTATATTTAAGCAGACTTTATCTTATGAGTGCTGGCTGGTCCGAGCGGTACAGATATTGATATATTACACCGAAGGGATAAAAGCCCAGGCGGGGAGGTTCTACTCATTGAATGTAGAGCCTTCCTACCTGGGCTATTTTTATTTTTTGGAGGAATTTACTTATTTTTACGTTTAGGTACCTGGTACCAAAAACGATTTCGTGTACCTGGTACCAATAAATTAAAGTGGGAGTGGATAGAATGAACATTCTTCTCATCGGTAGTGGTGGAAGAGAAAATGTACTTGCCTGGAAATTGGCTCAGAGCAGTAGAGTAGGGGAATTATATATTGCAGTAGGGAATCCGGGTACTGCAGAATATGGTCAAAATCTTGATTTTGATGAAAGTAATCAGGAGGCACTATTAGAATTTGCCTTGAAAGAAAAAATTGATATTACAGTAGTTGGCCCTGAGGCACCTTTAGCAGCTGGAATTGTCGATCTATTTGAAAAACACGGGCTTAAAGTATTTGGTCCCAGACAGAGTGCTGCTAGGCTTGAGAGTTCAAAAGCATTTTCCAAAGAGTTAATGCAGAAATACCAGATTCCAACTGCAGAATATGAGAGCTTTACAGAAGCAGCCAAAGCAGTAGAGTATCTAAAACAAAAAGGAGCTCCAATTGTAGTTAAGGCCTCAGGCCTGGCAGCAGGTAAAGGTGTTATTGTTGCTCAGACAGAGGCGGAGGCAGTAGAAGCGGTTGAGATAATTATGAAGGATGAAAAATTTGGAGCAGCAGGAGCCAAAGTTGTGATTGAAGAATTTTTAGAAGGTGAAGAAGCAACCATTCTTGCTTTCTGTGATGGTCAGACTATAGTGCCCATGATTGCCTCCCAGGATCACAAACCTGCCTATGATGGGGGCAAAGGGCCTAATACTGGTGGGATGGGAGCTTATGCACCGGCTCCAGTTGTGACCGAGCAGATTAAGGCAGATTTTAAAACTGAAATTATGGAACCAACACTGCAGGCTCTGCAGAGTGAGGGTTTAGAATTTAAGGGTATTATCTATTTTGGTTTGATGATTAAAGATGGAAAAGCTAAGGTTTTAGAATATAATGTACGCTTTGGGGATCCCGAAGCACAGGTAGTATTACCTTTATTAGAAACAGATCTGGTAGATGTAATGGAAGCTGTAATTGAAGGGAATTTAGATCAGATTGAAATTAAATGGAAAGATAAAAAAGCTCTCTGTGTGGTAATGGCTTCTGGAGGTTATCCGGTAGACTACGAAAAGGGCAAAGAAATCACCGGAATTAAAGCAGCTGAGGCAGCTGCAGATATAATTGTTTTTCAGGCGGGAACCAGGTTAGAAAATGGAAAACTCCTGACAGATGGCGGTCGGGTCCTGGCAGTCACAGCAATGGGAGAGAGCTTTCAAGAAGTAATTGATAAGGCCTATACAGGAGTAGAAAAAATTGATTTTGAAGATTTTCAGATTAGAAATGATATAGGACAGAAAGCACTGAAAAAATAAATTTAACCGGGAGGTTATAATTTGAAATTTAAAGATAAGACCAGACAGAAGCTTGGAATTATCGGTGGTGGTCAGCTGGGTAAGATGATGATTTTAGAAGCCAAAAAAATGGGCTTTTATGTTACAATTTTAGATCCGACAAAGTCATGTCCGGCAGACAGCATTGCTGATCAGCACCTTGTGGCTGATTTTGATGATAGAGAGGCAATTAGAAAACTTGCTCAAAAATCGGATTTAATTACTTATGAGTTTGAACATATTGAGGTTGAAGTTTTAAAAGAATTAGAAGCTGAAGATTATAAGATTTATCCAACAGCTCACAGTCTGGAGATTATTCAAAATAAATTTCATCAAAAAAACATCTTAATAGAAGAGCAGATTGCCGTTCCAGACTTTAAAAAGGTTACAGATTCAGCTGATATTAAAGAAGCTGCTCAAGAATTTGGCTATCCACTGATGTTAAAAAGCTGTACAGGAGGTTATGATGGTAAGGGGAATGTGTTAATTGACAGTCAGGCTGAGGTAGATAGAGCTTTTCAGGAACTGGGATCAAGTAAAGCACCACTGATGGTGGAAAAATATATTCCCTTTAAAAAAGAAATTTCAATTATTGCAGCCCGTGGATTAAGTAAAGAAATGAAAGTTTATCCAATCGGAGAAAACGATCATCGGGATAATATACTGTACGAAACAAAAGTTCCAGCTGAGATTTCTTCAGAATTAGAGAAAAAAGCGGAAGAATTTGCTAAAGAAGTACTTGAAGTTTTTGCAGGGATAGGAATTTTTTGTGTGGAAATGTTTGTAACAGAAGCTGATGAGCTTTTAGTCAACGAAATTGCACCCAGACCCCATAATTCAGGCCATTATACAATTGAAAGCTGTGTAACCTCTCAGTTTGAACAGCATGTGAGAGCAATTACAGCTCTGCCGCTGGGAGATACTACTCTGCTGAGACCAGCAGTAATGCGCAATATTCTGGGCAGTGGAGAAAAAGGAAAAGCCGAGATAATCGGACTTGATCCAGCACTTGCAGTAGAAGGAGTAAAAGTTCATATTTATCAGAAGCAGATTTCCAGACCCGGTCGTAAAATGGGGCATTTAACAGTTACGGCAGACAGTCTGGATAAAGCAGCTGAGAGAGCTTTAAAAGCCAGTCAGTTAATTGAAATTAAGGGTGAAGTTTAAATAAAATTAGGGAGGTCAAATTTGATGAAGCCTAAAGTAGGAATTATTATGGGTAGTGATTCTGATCTGCCGGTAATGAAAGAGGCAGCAGAAATTTTAGATCAATTTGAGGTGGAATATGAGCTGACAGTTGTTTCAGCCCACAGGACACCTGATAGACTATATAATTATGCGGAAACTGCAGAAGAAAAAGGCTTAGATGTGATTATAGCTGGAGCTGGAGGTGCAGCCCATCTTCCGGGTATGGTGGCAGCAGTGACAACTGTACCTGTAATTGGAGTTCCAGTTAAAACTTCAAAATTGAGTGGGCTTGATTCACTTTATTCCATAGTTCAGATGCCGCCTGGAGTTCCAGTGGCCACAGTTGCTATTAATGGGGCCAAAAATGCCGCTTTACTGGCAGTACAAATTTTAGCCCGCAGCGACGAAGAGTTAAATAAAAAACAGAAAGAATATCGTAGAGAAATGAAAGAAAAAGTACTGGCTGCAGCCGAAAAAGTAGAAGATATGGGATATGCAGAATACCTTGAGAGGAGCGAAAAATTTGCAGAATAGAGATATTTTTGCTAATATAAGTCCGCTTGATCACCGTTATTCAAGGAGAAAAAAGGATTTTGATGAGATTGGAAAATACCTTTCCGAAAATGCAACAATTACTTTTCAGGCAGAGGTAGAGCTGGCCTTAGTTAAGGTGCTGGCCAGAAGAGGAATGGCTCCAGAGCAGACTCCCGCTGAAGTTAAAAAAGCGATTGAAGAATTAACTACAGAAGAGGTTTACGAAGAAGAAGCGAAAACCAAACATAATATCAGAGCCTTAGTTAACTGTATTCAAAAAAAGGTCAGTAAAGAATGCCGCCCCTATATCCACTTCACAGCTACTTCTTATGATATTGTAGATACAGCCAATTCACTTCGCTATCAGAAGGCAGCTGCAGAATTAATTATACCTAAATTAAAAGAATTACATAAAAGCTGGGCAGAGATTGCCCTGCGAGAAAAGGATAGAGTCCAGATTGGAAGAACCCACGGTCAGCATGCAGTACCGGTTACTTTTGGTTTCACTATCGCTGAATATGTAGCCCGTCTGGGAGAAAGAATAGAAGAAGTTGAAGCCAAAGCAGATAAACTTGTCGGTAAATTTGCAGGAGCAGTTGGAGCTTATAATGCCAGCGGTATCTTTTTTGAAGATCCGGAAGAGTTTGAAAAGGAAGTCCTGGCTGAACTGGGCTTAAAGCCAGGAGAGCATTCAACTCAGATAGTTCAGGCTGAGCCGATGACAGATTTTATTCACTCTCTTGTTTCAACCTTTGGTGTGCTGGCAGCCTTTGCTGATGATATGCGCCAGCTGCAGCGATCTGAAATTGCAGAAATTGGTGAGCATTTTGGCAAAGATCAGGTTGGTTCTTCAACCATGCCCCACAAGCGGAATCCGATTAACTACGAAAATGTAAAAAGTTTATGGAAGGCTTTTATGCCTCAGATGACTACAGTTTATATGGACCAGTTATCTGAACACCAGCGGGACCTGACCAATTCAGCTTCTTCCCGCTTTATTCCGGAGCTGATAACTGCTTTACTTTCTGCAGCAGCCAGATTGACCAGAGTTAGTTCCAAGATGGCAGTAGATCAGGAAAATATTAAGAAAAACTTTGAACAGAATAAAAAAATGATTGTAGCTGAACCTTTATATATTATCTTAGCAGCCGCCGGTCATCCAGATGCCCATGAGGCAGTACGGAAGCTGACCTTAAAAGCTCAGGAGACTGATCTTTCTTTAAAAGAACTGGTGGCTCAGAGCAGGGAGCTGCAGGGATACTGGGAAAACTTTGCCGAGCGTCAGAAAGAATTAATTTTAAAACCGGAAAAGTATACAGGTATTGCCGCGGAGAAAACAGAGAAGATAGTTAAAAACTGGCAGCAAAAATTTGATTATGATCTCAAAACGGAGGTTTTATAAAAGATGGAAAAAAAAGAAATGCTCTATGAGGGAAAGGCCAAGCAGATTTTTAGTACAGATCAGGATGATCAGGTAATTGTGCACTTTAAAGATGATGCAACTGCCTTTGACGGTCAAAAAAAAGGTCAGATTGCAGAAAAGGGTAAGATTAATAATAAAATCAGCAATTTCTTTTTTAAGCTTTTAGAAGCAAAGGGTATCAAAACTCATTTAATAGAGGAATTGAATGAGCGTGATTCTCTTGTTAAAAAAGTAGAGATAATACCGCTGGAAGTTGTAATGCGCAATGTTGCAGCCGGCAGTCTGGCCAAAAGAGTTGGGATGGAAGAAGGGACTCCGCTTGAGCAGCCGGTTATTGAATTTTACTATAAAGATGATGAACTGGGAGACCCTCTAATCAATGTTTCTCATATTGAGCTTTTAGGACTGGCCGGCCGCGAAGAGCTGGAAAGACTGATTGCACTCGGTCATAAAATTAATGATATTTTAGTTAAATTTCTAAAAGAGCGGAATGTAGACCTTGTTGACTTTAAACTGGAGTTTGGAAAAACAGCAGAGGGAGAAATTATCCTTGCTGATGAAATTACTCCTGATACCTGCCGCTTCTGGGATAGTGAATCTAAAGAAAAACTGGATAAGGACCGTTTCCGCCGTGATCTTGGTGATGTTGAAGAAGCTTATCATGAAATGTATAAGCGGATTACCGGCCAGGACTGGAAATAAGCTAATCAGCTAATAATTAATAAGGATTCTATTTTATTAAAACAGAATATATCTCTTTCCATAGTAATTTTAAAATGAATCTAAAATTCTAATTTCGCCTTAAATTGGACTACCTTCCCGATCACAGCCTCCTGCTGTGCGGTCAGTTCAGGACTTCGTGTCCTTCAGTCCAATTTAATACTCATTATCATCAAGATTCATTATTTAAAATTCCTGGTCTTTCGATATACTCTGTTTAGAATAAAATAGATTTCATTTAATAATATTTATACCTGATTAGCTTATTCCATCCTGTCCGGATGGGTTAGAAGGATAACTATCACAAGAATTAAGTTGAATTAGAATAAAACTATAGAGTCGTTAAATATATATTTCTTTAAAAAATAAATATAAGCATAACTTTATAGAAGCTTATTTCCAGCCTGGCGGTAGTTGGATCAGGGAGCAAAATTGATTTTAAATTATTTTTTAGTATTAAAGGGAGGAAAATTAATGAGAGAAAGCTGTAATTTCTCTAAAGAAGCAAATAAAGTTCAGCCGGGTTCAAATGAGGTAGAGTTAACTCAGGCTGAGCTAAATGAAGATAAAATGAGCGAAGAATGTGGAGTTTTTGGCATTTTTAATGCTGATGGTGAAAGCAGTGCGGCAGAACTAACCTATCTGGGGCTGATTGCCCTGCAGCATAGAGGCCAGGAAAGCGCAGGTATTTGTGCCAATTATCAGGGAGAATTCAATCTGCATAAGAGTATGGGGCTGGTAGAGAGTGCTTTTGAAAAAGAAGATATTCGGAATTTAAAAGGTGAGATGGCAATCGGCCATGTCCGTTATTCTACCAGTGGTTCCAGCAAGCTTGCCAATGCCCAGCCAATTTTAATCAACAGTATGAAAGGTGATCTGGCTCTGGCCCATAATGGTAATCTGGCCAATGGAGCAGAACTCAGAAACAATTTAGAAAGCAATGGTTCGATTTTTCATTCTACTTTAGATACTGAGGTTATTGCTCACCTGGTAGCCCGATCCTTTGAAGATGATATTGTAGAAGCTTTAATCCAGAGCCTACATCAGTTAAAAGGTGGATTTTCGCTGGTGGCAATGACCAAAGATGAGCTGGTTGCTATTCGGGATCCTCGCGGTTTTAGACCACTTTCGATTGGGAAATTGGATAACAGCTACATTGTGGCCTCAGAAAGCTGTGCATTTGATATTATTGGAGCTGAATTTGTGCGGGATGTTAACCCTGGTGAGGTTGTTGTAATTGATGAAGATGGAATTAACAGCAGGCGCTATACAGGTGAAAATGAGACCAGTCTCTGTGTTTTTGAATATATATATTTTGCCCGTCCTGACAGTAATATTTCCGGCCAGAATGTA
This sequence comes from Halanaerobium saccharolyticum, assembly GCF_003259895.1. Taxonomy (GTDB): domain Bacteria; phylum Bacillota; class Halanaerobiia; order Halanaerobiales; family Halanaerobiaceae; genus Halanaerobium; species Halanaerobium saccharolyticum_A. The sequence goes on from NZ_QLME01000002.1 coordinate 130,093, forward strand.
CTGCTGGCCCGCAAAGAAATGGGGAAACAGCTGGCCCGGGAGATGGATGTTGAAGCTGATATTGTGGTGCCTGTACCTGATTCGGGAATTGCAGCAGCCTTAGGTTTTGCCGAAGAATCTGGAATCCCCTATGCTCAGGGTATTTTAAGGAACCGATATATGGGGAGGACTTTTATTCAGCCGACTCAGGAGATTAGAGATTTAAAAGTCAGATTAAAACTATCACCAATTAAAGAAATTATTAAAGATAAAAAAGTGATTTTAATAGATGATTCAATTGTCAGAGGGACAACCAGCAAGCAGATTATTGGGCGGATCAAAGAAGCGGGAGCCAAAGAAGTGCATATGGCTATTTCTTCACCACCTGTTGAACATCCCTGCTATTTTGGACTTGATACCTCACGCCGTCAGGAACTTATTGCCAGCAGTAATTCTGTAGAGGAAATAAGTGAACGCATCGGAGCTGACAGCCTTCATTACTTGAGCAAGCAGGGGATGCTCCAATCAATTAAGACTGAAGTGGAGCTCGGATTCTGTACAGCCTGTTTTGATGGAGATTATCCGATAGACAGCCGCTACTTAAGTGAGGAGGAATAACTGTGGGACTAGATTACAAAAAAGCCGGAGTCGATATTGATGCCGGCAATCAGGCAGTTGAACTGATTAAAAATGATGTGCAGTCTACTTTTGGTCCGGAAGTAATGACCGGACTGGGTGGTTTTGGTGGTCTTTTTAAGCCTGACTTAAGCAATTATCAGAATCCGGTTTTAGTTTCAGGTACAGATGGAGTTGGAACAAAACTCAAACTTGCCTTTAAACTGGATCTTCACAATACAATTGGCATTGATTTAGTTGCCATGTCAGTAAATGATATATTAGCTCAGGGAGCACAACCCTTGTTTTTTCTTGACTATCTGGCAGCTGGAAAACTGGAGCCGGAAAAAACAGCGGAGATTGTAAAAGGAATCGCTGCCGGCTGTAAACAGGCTGGAGCAGCTTTAATTGGTGGAGAGACTGCAGAAATGGCAGGTTTTTATCAGCCGGGAGAATATGATCTGGCGGGTTTTGCAGTTGGTATTGTGGATCAGGATCAAATTATCACCGGAGCTGAGATTAAAGAAGGCGACTTAGTTATTGGACTTAAATCAGATGGTCTGCACAGCAATGGTTTTACCCTGGCTCGAGCAGCACTTTTTGATAAAGCAGGTTTTGACTACACTGCAGAAGTTAAAGGGCTGGAAAAGAATCTAGGAGAAGAACTGCTCCGCCCAACCAAAATTTATGTAAAAACTGTGCTGTCTCTGCTTGAAAAATATGAAATCAAAGGAATTGCCCATATCACCGGTGGTGGTTTAATAGAAAACTTACCTCGCATTCTGCCAGAAGGTTTAAAAGCTGAAATCAAAAAAGACAGCTGGCAGCCACAGCAAATCTTTGAGCTGATTCAGGAAGCAGGAGAGATTGCAGAAAAAGAAATGTACAGAACCTTTAATATGGGAATCGGAATGACCTTAGTCATAGATAAAGCTGATAAAGATGAAATACTTAAAGAACTTGAGAAAATGGGAGAAAAAGCCTGCCTGATTGGTGAAATAAAAGCAGGAGCTGCAGACACATCTCTCGAAATAAAATAAAGAAGGTGTAAAAATGCTTAAAATAGCTGTTTTTGCCTCAGGCAGAGGCTCAAATTTTCAATCTATTATTGACAATATAAAAAGTGGAGCCATTCCGGCAGTAATAAAACTTTTAATCAGTGATACTCAGGATGCTGGTGCTTTAAAAAGAGCAGAACACGAAGATATAGAGCACCTGTTTATTAATCCAGATCATTTTGAAACAAAAGCTGATTACGAAGAAGAACTGATTGGACTTCTAAAAAATGCCGGAGTTGAACTTGTAGTTCTGGCAGGGTATATGCGGATCTTATCACCACTTTTTGTGCAAGAATTTAAAAATCAGATTATCAATATTCATCCTTCACTCTTACCTGCTTTTAAAGGCTTAGATGCTCAAAAACAGGCTGTAGATTATGGGGTTAAATACAGCGGCTGCACCGTTCATTTTGTGGATCAAGGTATGGATACCGGTCCAATTATCAAACAGGCAGTGGTGGAAGTTAAAGCAGATGACACCGCTGATGATCTGGCAGCCAGAATTTTAAAAAAAGAACATAAAATTTATCCTGAGGCAGTCAAACTAATTGCAGAAGGTAGAATTAAGATTGAAGGACGGAAAGTTAAAATTCTAAAGGAGGAAAAATAACTTTGTCTAAAATTAAAAGAGCATTAATCAGTGTTTCAAATAAGGAAGGTATTGTAGATTTTGCAGAGAGTTTAAAAGAATTTGGAGTAGAAATAATTTCAACTGGTGGTACAGGTCGAATGCTGAAAGAAAATGATATCGAGGTCACGGAGATTGATCAGGTAACTAATTTTCCAGAAATGATGGATGGCCGGGTTAAGACTCTGCATCCTGCAGTTCACGGCGGAATTTTAGCAGTTAGAGATAATGAGCAGCATTTAGAAGAAATTGCAGCTCAGGATATTGAGCCAATTGATCTTGTAGTCTGCAACTTATATCCCTTTGCCGAAACAATTGCCAGAGATGATGTAACTCTAGCAGAAGCAATAGAAAATATTGATATCGGGGGACCGACAATGATTCGTTCTGCTGCCAAAAACAACAATGATGTGGCAGTTGTCGTTGATCCGGCTGATTATGACGAGCTTCTAGCTGAAATGAAGGTTGGTAATGGCGGCTTAACTAAAACTCAGAAGCTAAAGCTTGCCTATAAGGCCTTCCACCATACTGCAGAGTATGATCAGAGAATACAGAAGTACTTAGGAGAAATTGTGCTGGCTGATGAGGAGAAAAAAGAACTGCCTGAGACATTACTTGACCGCTATGATAAAAGAGAAGATCTCCGCTATGGAGAAAATCCGCATCAAAAGGCAGCTTTTTACTTAGAGGCTGAACAGAATGAACCATCTATTTCTACTGCCGAACAGCTGCACGGTAAGGGAATGTCTTATAATAACATCAATGATACAGATGGAGCTTTAGAGCTGGTTAAAGAATTTGAAGCTAAACCGACAGCAGCAGTAATCAAACATGCCAATCCCTGTGGAATTGCGACTGCAGATAATTTGAAAGAGGCTTTTGTTAATGCTCATGCAGGTGATCCCTTATCTGCCTTTGGCTCAATTGTGGCAGCCAATAGAAAAATTGATGCAGCCACAGCTAAAGAAATTGCAGATCAGGATAAATTTATTGAGGTGGTAATTGCTCCGGATTATGAGGCTGAAGCTTTAGAAATCTTAAAAGAACGTTCTGATAAAATGCGTATTCTAAAAACCGGAGAGCTTTCTATTAATCGGGAAAAGCCAGGTTACAGCATGAAAAAGGTAACAGGTGGACTTTTAGTACAGGACAGAGATTTAGCTCAAACTACTGCTGAAGATCTGGAAGTAGTAACCGAAAAAGCTCCAACTGAAGAGCAGATTGAAGATTTACTATTTTCCTGGAAGGTAGTAAAACATGTTAAATCAAATGCGATTGTAATGGCTAAAGATGAGATGGTAGTTGGTGTTGGTGCCGGGCAGATGAGTCGAGTTGATTCGATGATTATTGCCGGACGTAAAGCTGAAGGCCGTCAGGAAGGCGGAGTTGTGGCCTCAGATGCATTTTTTCCTTTCCCGGATGCTGTAGAAAAGGCAGCAGAGCTGGGCATTAAAGCAATTATTCAGCCCGGTGGTTCAATCCGTGATGATCAGGTTATAGAAGCCTGTAATGAACTCGGAATTGCAATGGTCTTTACCGGTAAGAGACACTTTAGACATTAAAAAAATTCAGTCTGACTGGATTAATATAGATTTCCCTAATCATTCTCCATTCCTGATTAATGGACCCTACTCAGCCATTAATAAGGATGGGGAATTTTTATTTTAAAAATGAAAAAAACCGCCTCGGGAAAAAGGCGGTTAAAACAAGGAGAAAAGTATCTATTACTTTTATCTATGCTTAAAGCTGTCCTCTGCAACAGCTTCAAAAAGGGGATAACAAATCTCTATCTCTTTGCTACAATTATATAATATCAGTGGATTATTAAAAAAACTTTAAATAAAGATTAGAAAAAGATTAAAAAGAAAAATTAAATTTGACTAATTATAGACTGCAGTCAATTGGGAAATATAACTTCAAATAACACCGGAACTATCAGTAACAATTACTAATTACTAACATAACAGGGATCATAGCTATATTTTTTTGCAAATAATCTTGACAACAACGATAGGTTTAGTTATAATTAAAATCGTCTGAAGTTGAGAATCATTTTCAAACAAAATAAGATCAAGGAGGAATTAAGGTGAAAAAATTAATTATAGCAACAATTTTAATTAGCATTTTTATTGGTCTGGGGACAGCTGCAGTAGCAGCAGAAGAAGTAAACTTATATACAAATCGTCATTATGATACTGATGAGGAGATTTTGAATCGTTTTACAGAAGAAACAGGAATTGAGGTTAATGTGCTTAAGGGTGATTCTGATCAGTTAATCGAAAGAATTGCCAGAGAAGGGGAAAATTCTCCCGCTGATGTTTTAATTACTGCCGATGCAGGTAGGTTACATAGAGCAAAGGAAAGAGATATCCTGCAGTCAGTTAGTACTGAAACACTTAATCAAAATGTACCAGCAAATTTAAGAGATGAAGATAATTACTGGTATGGCTTAACAATGAGAGGTAGAGTCATAGTTTATTCTAAAGATCGAGTTGATCCAGAAAATTTAGCAGGTTATGGAGATTTAACTTCAGATAAATGGGAGGATAAAATTGTAGTAAGATCTTCCGAAAATATTTATAATCAGTCACTTTTAGCTTCTTTAGTTTCAATTCATGGAGAAGAGTGGGCTGAAGAATGGGCAGCCGGTGTTGTTGACAATATGGCCCGTAAGCCTCAGGGTAATGACCGAGCTCAGGCAACAGCTGTTGCAGCAGGTGAGGGTGATCTGGCAATTATGAACACCTATTATTTAGGTAAAATGATTAATTCTGATAATCCGGCTGAAGTTGAAGTAGCAGAAAATGTTGGAATCCATTTCCCTGATGGTGAAAATGGGACCCATATTAATGTAAGTGGAGCCGGTGTTGTCAAAAATGCTCCCAATAAGGAAAATGCTGTTAAGCTCTTAGAATATCTAAGTTCAGCTTCAGCACAGAAATTCTTTGCTTCTGCAAATTACGAATATCCGGTTAATCCAGAAGTAGAGGCCTCTGAACTTCTGCAGTCCTGGGGAGATTTTGAAACACAGAATATTAATCTGACAGAACTTGGAATCCACAATGAGACAGCGGTAAGAATCTTTAACCGTGTTGGCTGGCAGTAAAACAAAGACTGGCGATTTTAACTTTCAATTTATAATTGATTTCTAAAAAGTGATTTTATTAATGAGGTTGGTGTAAAAATGCAGCTATTAAAAACGCTAAAAAAAGCTTCTCCAGGCTGGTTTCTGCTGACAGCCGGGATAATAATTCTGCTTTTAATTCCAAATTTAAATATTATTATTAATTTATTTGGAGAAGCAGGTGAGAACTGGGAGCATGTAAGAGATTATCTGCTTATTAACTACTTTCAAAACTCTCTGATATTAGTACTTGCTACCGGCCTGCTGACTGCTTTTTTGGGAGCAGGTTTAGCCTGGATAATAGCTGCTTATAATTTTCCGGGACGTGATTTTTTAAGCTGGGGGTTAATTTTGCCTCTGGCCATCCCACCCTATATAGGCGCCTATGTTTACCAGGGAATGTTTAGTTATACCGGACCTTTGCAGACATTTTTGAGGAATAATTTTCAGCTGCAGCTTTCACAGCAGTATTTTGATTTCATGAACATCAGAGGTGCCATCTTTATCTATACAATTTTTCTTTTTCCCTATGTTTTTTTAATGACTAAAGCCTTTTTATCCAGACAGTCAGCTTCTTTACTGGAAAGTTCAAGGCTGCTGGGGAAAAGTGACAGCACTATCTTTTTTAAGATCATTTTACCTCTTTCCCGCGGAGCAGTAGTTGCCGGCAGCAGTCTGGTGATGATGGAGGTTTTAAATGATTATGGTGTTGTAAAATATTTTGGGATCAGTACCTTTACCACAGCAATTTTTAAAAGCTGGTTTGGAATGGGAGATTTACCAACATCAGTGAGGCTGGCAGTAATGGCCATGCTGGTGATTTTTGTAGTTTTATTTATAGAAAAACTGCTGCGGGGAGGTAGAAAGTACAGCTATTCTACTTCTAACATTAGACCGGTGAGCAGAAGAAAACTGGAGGGCGGCAGAAAAATCATGGCTCAAATTTTCACCTATGGAGTTTTCTTTTTCGGGTTTTTACTTCCCACGGCTCAACTTTTATACTGGAGTTTTTTAAGCAGGGGTGGAGGGTTAATGGAAACTCTGCATTTTGCTTTCACTTCCTTTTTAACCGGAGGAGGGGCAGCGGTTCTAATTTTGACAGGTGCAGTGATAATTGCAACAACAGCCCGGATGAGTTCCAATTTTGTCTCCAATCTTTTAGCACGGATTACCATTCTTGGCTATTCTATTCCTGGGGCTGTAATTGCAGTTGGAGTTTTGCTTTTTATGCTGCAGCTTGATGGTGTCTTATCTTTTCTGCAGATGGGATTTGGAATAGAAGCAAACGTTGTTTTAAGCAGTACCTTAGTTATGTTAATTTTTGCCTATGCAGTGCGTTTTATGGGAATTGCTTTTAATTCGGTTAACAGCGGTTATGAAAAAATTGGTGAAAGTTATTTTGAAGCTTCCAGAACTCTGGGTAAAGGAGTTACAGAAACATTTTTTAAGATTGATCTGCCGATGCTGAAACCGGCCTTGATGAGTGGTTTTTTACTTGTTTTTATAGAGATAATGAAAGAACTACCGCTGACCATGATTTTAAGACCCTTTAACTTTGATACTCTGGCGACAAAAGCTTTTGAATATGCTTCTGATGAGATGATTTATAGAGCAGCCGATCTATCTCTGGTTCTAATTTTCTTTTCAACAGCTGCTATCTATTTAATTACTCATCACCGAAGGAGGAAAAAATAATGCAGTTAGAAATTAAAAATTTAACTTTTGCCTATAATAAAAAAGAAGGTAATATAGTTGATAATTTCAACCTGAAAGTAAAAAAGGGAGAGGTTGTAGCTTTAGTTGGCGCCAGCGGCAGTGGTAAAAGTACGGTTCTGCGTTTAACTGCTGGTCTGGAAATACCTGACAGCGGAGAAATTTCAATTGCAGGTCAGACTGTGGCTGGAGATCATAAATTTAGAGCAGCAGAAAAAAGAGAAGTGGGAATGGTTTTTCAGGATTATGCACTTTTTCCCCATTTAAGTGTGGAAAAAAATATTGTTTTTGGAATTGATCATTTAAGTAAAGATAAGAGGAAGTCTCGGGTCAAGGAGCTTTTAAAACTGGTAAATTTAGAGGGTTTTGAAAAACGCTATCCCCATCAATTATCAGGTGGACAGCAGCAGCGGATTGCTCTGGCCAGAACTTTAGCTCCGGGACCAGAACTGCTGCTCTTAGATGAACCATTTAGCAATCTGGATGCTGAGTTAAAGGACAAGATTAGACGAGAATTAAATGAAATCATAAAAAAAGTCGGAGTCACAACTATTTTAGTTTCTCATGATAGAGAAGACGCAGAATTTATGCAGGCCAGAGAGATTTTGATGAATTAATAGAATAAAGAGTTGTGCCTTATTAATAATGATTATTGATTACTATTATAACAGGCTTGATTAACAATTTTTTTAAAAAATATCTTGACAAAAACAAGATAGTTATATATAATTTTAATTGAAGTTGAGAACCATTTTCATTTAAATATTGAAATAAATTATTTTTTTATATTATTTTTAGGTTAACCTAAAAGTTGGGGGAATTACTTTGGAAGCTAAAATTACTCTGTCAGAATCAATGGAGGATTATCTGGAAGCTATCTTTAATTTAATCAAGGAGAATGGCTCGGCCCGGGTAACAGATATCGCAAATTCACTGGGAATTGCAGCTTCTTCTGTTAATCAGGGCTTAAAAAAACTAAATGAGCAGGGGCTAATTAAACAGCAGAAGTATGGTCCGATCAAATTAACTCAAAGTGGTGTTCAGGCGGCCGAAAAAGTCAACTGTAAACATCAGATTTTATATCTTTTTTTACACAAGACTCTCGGTGTTGAGCCGGAGACTGCTGACCAGGATGCCTGCAGTATTGAACATGTCTTAAGTCAGCAAAGTTTCGAAAAAATGGTTGATTATCTAATCGAAAATAATTATATAGAAGAGCAAAATTGTGCTTTTAAATTTATGGAGAACGAGGAGGAAGAAAAAATGGCAGCTAAAGAATTTATGTTAGATAGTATGAGTGTTGGGTCGAAAGCTGAAGTACTAAAAATTGAGTCTAAGGGTCGTCTAAAAAGAAAATTGATGGATATGGGTTTAAATAGAGGTGCCAGGGTTGAAGTTAAAGGAAAAGCACCAATGGGAGATCCAATCGAAATTAAAGTTAGAGGTTATAGTTTGAGTTTACGCCAGGATGAAGCGGCAGAGATTCTGGTAAAGGAGGTTTAAAATTGATGCCTTTAGCAATGTTAAGACAGGGAGAGACAGCATGTATTAAAGAAATTGTCGGTGGAAGAACAGCCAGAGGAAAACTAACCGATATGGGATTTGTAAGCGGGAAAACAGTTAAGATTCACAGAAGTTCTGGTGGACCATTAATTGTTGGACTGGGTGATAATAGAATTGCACTAGGTAGAGGAATGGCACATAAAGTAATAGTAGATAACAAAGGGTGTGAAAATTAATGGCTTTAAATAAAAGGGAAAGAAAAAATACAGAGCTTAAAGTTGCATTGGCGGGGAATCCAAACTCTGGTAAAACAACGATGTTCAATGAATTGACAGGTTCCAGACAGCATGTCGGAAACTGGCCTGGAGTAACAGTAGAAAAGAAAACAGGTCGTGCATTTTATCAGGATTATTCACTGGAAGTAATTGATCTTCCCGGTACATATTCTCTGGGAGCATATTCGGAAGATGAAGTTGTAGCCCGGGATTTTCTGACAGCTGGTGATTATGATGTAGTCTTAAATATTATCAACTCTGCTAACCTGGATCGGAATCTCTATTTTACAGTTCAGTTATTAGAAATGGGAGTAGACTTAATTGCAGTTTTAAATATGGCTGATGAGGCTGAGAAAAAAGGAATTAAAATTGATAAAAATAAATTAAGTCAGCTGCTGGGAACACCTGTAGTAGAAACTGTAGCCAGCCGGGGTAGAGGAATTGATAATCTTTTAGAACAGACTGTTCAAAATAGAGATTTATCAGAAGCTTCCTTAAAAATTAATTACGGCAGTGACATTGAAGATTTGATTAGTGAAGTAGTAGAAATGCTTAAGCAGTATGACTTTTCTCAGCAGATCAATCAGCGCTGGGCAGCAGTCAAGTTAATTGAGCATGACCCCGAAGCTGTAAAATTACTGGAAAGAGAAGTTGGAGCCTCAAAGGCTAAAAAGATTAAGAGTTTAATTGCAGAGAGAGAACTTAAGGCTGAAGATGATTTTGATAATGTTATTATTGATAAAAAATATGAATTTATAAATAAAGTTATAGCCGAAAGTGTTCAGAGACCGACAGCAGACGAAGAACCCGAAAATGTTTCTGACAAAATTGATGCAGTTGTGACTAATAAATATCTTGGTATTCCAATTTTTATGGCAGTTATGTGGGCAATTTTTAAATTTACTTTTACTCTTGGTGATCCGCTGATTGGTTATATCGAAACCTTCTTTGAAATAGCCGGCGGCTGGATTGGAACACAGCTTTTAGAAATAGGAGTTTCGCCCTTGATCTCTTCCTTTATAACTGACGGAATTATTGGTGGTGTAGGTTCGGTACTGGTCTTTATACCAAATATCTTTTTGCTATTCCTGGCAATCGGTGTTTTAGAAGACAGTGGTTATATGTCCAGAGCCGCTTATGTAATGGATAAGGTAATGAGCAAGTTAGGACTGCACGGTAAGTCATTTATTCCTATGATTGTTGGTTTTGGCTGTAATGTTCCGGGAGTTATGGCGACCAGAACTTTAGACAGTAAGCGAGACCGCATTATTTCAATCTTAATTAATCCACTGATGTCCTGTTCTGCAAGATTACCAGTTTATGTTGTCTTTGCCGGTGCCTTATTTTCCAGCCATGCAAGTACTGTAGTTTTCTCACTTTATCTAATGGGGATTGTGATGGCAGTAATTATGGCCGGTATTTTCAACAAAATATTATTTAAAGGTGAGCGTTCTCACTTTGTAATGGAACTGCCTCCCTATCGTTTCCCGACTTTAAAAGGTGTAATTATTCATATGTGGGAAAAAGTAGGAGCCTTCCTCAAAAAAGCGGGAACAATTATTTTCTCAGTTGTTGTTTTAATCTGGGTTTTAGCTAATCTGCCTTTAGGGGTAGAATATGCATCTGCAGAAAGCTTTATCGGTCAGTTTGGTCAGCTGGTAGCTCCAATTTTTGCTCCATTAGGATTTGGCAGCTGGCAGGCAGCAGCCTCACTGGTCTTTGGTATTCTGGCAAAGGAAGTAGTTGTTGGAACTTTAGGAGTTGTTTATGCAGCAGGAGAAGGTGGATTAAGAACTGCTTTACTGGCCAATTTTACTCCTCTGGCAGCTTATTCCTTCCTGACAATGGTACTTTTATATACACCGTGTATTGCAACTCTGGGAGCGATTAAATCTGAAACTCAGAGCTGGAAGTGGACTTTAATCACAGCTTCATACCTTTTTGTCTTAGCCTGGATAACAGCCTTTGTTATTTATCAGGGTGGTATGCTGCTCGGAATTGGTGTTTAATTTAGAACTGAATTTAAGCTGGATAGCTTAAGGAGGTTATTATGGAATATTTATTCTTAGGGTTTTTAGGACTGGGAAGTCTTTATTATATAGGAAAAAAAGTTTATGGTGGAATTAAGGGTACAGACAGTCCCTGTGCTGGCTGTAGTGATAGCGGCTGCCCGGTATCTGGTGGAAAAGAATATGATTTTGATGAGATTATAAAAGATGATTAATATATAAAACATATAGGTACCAGGTACAAATAGGCCTATTTGTACCTGGTACCTATAAATAAAAAGAGAAAGGAAGTTATCAATGATAATCCAATTAAGTGTTTTATTTTTAATGACAGTAATTTTAGCTGCAGGAACTTCTCTCAGACGATTTGCAGTAGAGGGACATGGATGCAAAGAGTGTGGCTGTGGCAGTGATAACTGCTGTGGAGAAGAGAAAAAAGAAGAATAAATATATTTTTTATTTTTGATTGATAATGAGAATTGTTTTCATTTAATAATAAGGAGGAGAGTAGAATGTCTTTAATGATAGTTGGAGCAGATAATTTAGGATCGATTAGAGATAATGTCAGAGATTTAGGCTTTGAAGAGGTTACCCACCTTAGTGGAAGAAAAAAAGCTAAGTTTCGAAATTTTGAAATCCCGGCTGATACAGACTTTGTGCTGGTGATGACCGATTACATAAATCACGCAGTAATGCGAAAAGTTAAAAATGCAGCCAAAGAGAGTGGGGTCAGCGTTATTTATGCCCGCCGCAGCTGGTCTGCTATTTATAAAAAGCTGGAAAGAAGAGCAATTTGTGTATAAAATAGTGCAGATATATTCTAATGAAAATACAGTTGTAAATTTATAAAACTAAATCAGAAAGGAAGATTATAATGAGTAAAATTGGAGTCTTTTATGGTAGTACTACAGGAGATACTGAGGAATTGGTTATGAGTCTGGCAGCAGAATTTAAAGATTATGATATTGATATTTATAATGTTAATTCAGCTGCTAAAGAAGATCTTGAAAGTTATGATAATTTGATTTTTGCTTCTTCAACCTGGGGTTTTGGTGAACTTCAGGATGACTGGGCAGATTTTGTAGATGTAGTTAAAGAGGTAGACTTAAGTAGTAAAAAAGTTGCCTTTATTGGTACGGGAGATCAGGATATGTATCCGGATACCTTTATAGATGCTATTGGAATCATTTATGAAGCAGTAAAAGATAGTGGTGCAGAATTTGTGGGTCAATATCCTGTTGAGAGTTATGACTTTAACGACTCAAGAGCAGTAGTAGATGGGAAATTAATAGGTTTAGCAATAGATAACACAAATCAGGAAGAATTAACTGCTGAAAGACTTAGTGAGTGGAGTTCGGATTTATTCTAACTTTATTATTTTGGTGATCAGAACTGTGTCGATGTAATTAAGGAAATTGATAAAAATAATCTAAAAGACTATACAGATGAGGAAGCTTTTATGCTGGGAATAATGCTTGGTTATGATAGATTAAAATAGTGTGAACGTTACTTAAAAAGAAAAGATGAGAAAAGTGAAATAAAAACCGGATTCCTGGTTAAGATTAGAGGGAATCCGGTTTTATTATCTAATAAATATTTTTTATTTTACTGAACAGAATTCAATTCCAACATTTTCCAAGTACCCGGTACCAGTTATACCAGTTATATTTACACTGCCTGTTCCTGAACCATAACTTCTTCCTCAAAGTGAGTGCTGTTAATCTTGGCAATATAGATTCCCATAGTTATAACTGCGATAATAATTCCTGCAGTTACTGAGAAGGTATAAGGTAATTGGAAACCTTCTGGTGCATAAAGGATATAAGTAGAAGAAACACCGGTCATAAAGAAGGCTGGAATTGAAGCAATCCAGTGATTTTTACCGTGTTTGGCAAGCCAGACTGCACCGGCCCATAAAACAACCATGGCCACTGTCTGATTTGACCAGGCAAAATAGCGCCATAAAGCATCAAAGTTAATCTGAGATAGGGCTCCACCAACAATAAAAATTGGAACAGCCAGCATTAGTCTATTTTTAATTGATTTCTGCTCTAAACCGAAGATATCAGATAAAGTTAAACGCACACTTCTAAAAGCAGTATCTCCGGAAGTGATTGGAGCCGCAATTACACCTAACATTGCCAGAACTCCACCAACTGCTCCCATCATTGTACCTGTAATCTCGTGGACGACACCCGCCGGTCCACCAAGTGAGCTCAGTGCACCATTTAAACCGCCAGTTCCCTGGAAGAATGTCATAGCTGCAGCTGCCCAGATTAAAGCAACAATACCTTCAGCTACCATTGCACCATAGAAAATTTTACGTCCTTCTTTTTCATTGGTTGTACAGCGGGCCATAATAGGTGACTGGGTTGAGTGGAAACCACTGATTGCACCACAGGCGATTGTTACAAATAATAAAGGCCACATTGGTAATTCACCGGGGTGCAGATTGTTTAAAGCAATATTTGGAATATTGTAATCTCCAAAAATCAATCCTCCACCAACACCTAAGGCCATAATTAAAAGTGCTCCGCCAAAGATTGGATATAATTTACCGATTATTTGATCGACTGGTAAGAAAGTAGCAATAAAATAGTAGCCCAGAATAATAATTAACCAGATATTAACTCCCATAAAGCCTGGTGTCAAGTTAGCCAGCAGCATAGCAGGGCCAGTCATAAAAACAGTACCCACTAAAACTAAAAGCACAATACTAAATACTCTCATAATCTGTCTGATGGTTCCACCAAGATTTTCTCCGATAATCTCAGAGATAGAAGCTCCTCCAGAGCGGATAGAAAGCATTCCGGAAAGATAATCGTGGACACCACCGGCAAAAATTGTACCAAGAACTATCCAGAGAAAAGCACTTGGTCCCCATAAAGCACCGGCGATTGCACCAAAAATAGGTCCTAAACCGGCAATGTTCAAAAACTGGATTAAAAATGCTTTTTTCCAGTCCATTGCTATGTAGTCCACCCCGTCTTCCATCGAAATTGCAGGAGTTTCCCGTTCAAACTCTGAATCAAAAATTTTGTCCACAATTTTTCCATAAGTAAAATAACCAATAATTAATACAGCTAAAGAAATAAGAAAAGATGTCATTAAATATAACCCCCTAATAAATTTTTATTACAATTTAATTATACATGTATTCAGAGGTTATCAAAGGATTTTTAACTGAATTGTAAAAATATTATACTCAATTGCATTATTTGAGATTTAAGAGTTTATTTATCTGGTCAACCCTTAAACGACTGACCGGAATTTTATGTTCCGAAAAATCTTCCATTAACACCTGATATTTACCTTTAAACCAGGGGATAACTGCTTTAATATGTCTCAAATTAACAATATAGCTTTTATGAATCCGAAAAAATTGTTCGGGCAGCATCTTTTCTAATTCCTTAAGCTGAAACTGAGTCATATAAGATTTTTTGTGGCAGTGAGCCCAGACCTTCTTTTCTTTTGTGGAAAAATAGTAAATATCCTCAAAATTGAGCATCAGATAATAATCTTTTTCCATCACTGCAATTTTATTTAGGCATTCTTTTTGCTTTGAACTATTGAGATTTGCAAATAAATTTTCCAGCTGCTGATTAAAATCAGGGCTCTTTTTGATTTCTTTTTTTGCCCGTTCTAAACTTTCTTCCAGGCGCTGGTCACTGATTGGTTTTAATAAATAATCAACAGCAGAAAGCCGAAAAGCCTCTACAGCATATTCATCATAGGCGGTAGTGAAAATAATATAGGGAGCAGTTTTTTGCTGTTTTAAAATCCGGGCTATTTCGATTCCGCTTTTACCCGGGATCTGAATATCTAAAAAAAGCAAGTCAATTTTATTTTTCTGTAAAAATTCAAACGCCTTTTTGCCATCTGCTATTTCGTAAAGAACTTCAAAGTCGGGATCTTCTTCAATTAGAAATTTCAATTCATCTCTGGCCAATTTTTCATCTTCGACAATCATTGTTTTGATCATCAGTTTGCTTTTCTCCTTTCAAAAAGAAACTCGGAGGGAATGCTGATTATATTTTGAGTACCCTTACCGGCAGCAGATTTAATTTTGAAGTCTGCATTACTGCCGTAAACAGAATGTAATCTCTCTTTTATATTATTGATTCCTATGCGATCATTATTTCCATTTTCAATCTCAGCAATTTTTGCTTCAGTTATTCCCGGCCCATTATCTTCAATACTGATCTGGAGCTGATCACCTGTTTTTTGAGCACTGACAATAATCTGGCCTCCTTTTTCCTGAGGGTAAATTCCATGTTTAATAGAATTTTCAACTAAAGGTTGAATAATAAATGGTGGAATAATAGTATCTTTTAATTCAGTTGGGATTTTCCATTTAACCTGCAGTCTTTTGTCCAGTCTTGCTTTTTCAATACTTAAATAATCCTGACAGAATTCAATTTCTTCCCCTAAAGTTATTTGATAAACATTTCTTTTTAGAGTTCGGCGGAAGATTCCTGCCAGTTTTATCAGCAGTTCCCGGGCCTGCCCGGGCTGAGTTCTGCAGGAAGCAGCAATTGCATTAAGTGAGTTGAAAAGAAAATGTGGATTAACCTGAGCCTGGAGAGCTTTTAATTCAGCTTCACTCTTAAGTTCAGCCTGTTTTGATAATTTGGCCAGCTTAATTTGAGTTGCCAGCAGGTTGGAAATTCCTTCTGCAAGTTTAATATCCAGCACAGTTATTTTTTGATTACAGCGATATAATTTGAGCAGTCCATAAACACTATTTTCAATTTTCAAAGGAGTAATTACAGCATCAGTTAACTGACATCCTTGATGATTACAGTTAATTTCCTTTTTATTATCAATCAGGATAGATTTTTTTTCCTCGATGGCTCGGCGGCTGGCTTCAGTTTTGATTTCTTCACCAGCAAGATGATGATCTTCTCCGGTACCGGTAAAAGCAAGAACCGTTTCTTTATTAGTTATGGAAACAGAATCAACCTGACTTTCCTTTTTGATCATCTTAATAATCTCTGCAGCAGCTTCCTGGTCAAGCCCATCTTGTAATAGCGGTAAGGAGCGGTCAGCTATAGAAAGTACTTTTTCTGCCTGTAAAGCTCTAATTTTTTGATTATCTTCCTTAACTTTATTCAAAATGCTGATAAAAATTGCTATCCCCAGACTGTTGCTTAAAATCATTGGGATGGCAATGATTTTAACTAATTCTACTGCCTGTGCCAGAGGGCGGCTGAAAAGAACCACGATGATCATTTCCACAGTTAAGGCAAAAACTCCAATTAAAAATCCATTTTTAAAATCCATCTCATTATTGCGGTACTTTTTATAAAAAAGCCCCCCAATTAGTCCACTGCTTGTTGTACCTATGGCACAGGCTAAAGCTGTAAAACCACCCAGAGAAAAACGGTGGAGACCTGCAATCAAACCAGCTGTAAGTCCGACAAGCGGGCCACCTAAAATTCCTCCCATCAGTGCACCGATAGCTCTAATATTGGCATAGGCATCCATAATAAAAATTCCCAGAAATGTTCCCAGAATTGATAAGATTGCAAAAAAGATAGTTAAAAATATTTTTTCATATCTATTAAAATTATCAGCAAAAATGTGCTTTACACTACTGAGACGACTTAAAATATATGCAAAAGTTACTATCACACTCATACTTTTAAAAAGGGTAAATAATAATTCGAAAATTCTACTGTTATACATAATCCTCTCCTTTAAAAGTCATAATCTACTCCTAAATTAATAATACTACAATAGATTTGTTTAATCAAATTTGGTGCCTGGCACTAGAAAACGATTTAAGTACCTGGTACCTACTGGTGATTGCTATTATTTAACTGAATTGATATACTAAAAGATATAGAATAAAACATGCGTTATCAGCCGGGAAAAAATATCGATTAATTTAAATATAGGAGAGAACAGCAGTGCTCAAAATAGTGATTATTATAAATGATCTAATAGAAAAAAACAAAATGAAATCTCACCTTAATCGAGCAAAAAGAAAAATTGCTGATTTTGATTTTGAACTGGTTAAAGAATTTGATAATAACCGCCAGGCAGTTAATTATCTTTATCAAAATTCCGATGTAGATATAATAATAGTTGAAAATGCAATGGGTAAAGTGTTTTCTGGACTGGATTTAGTAATGCTGGCAGAAAAAGAATTTCCCCGCTCAAGTTTAATCCTTTTAAATGAGCCTGGTAGTGAGCTTGAACTTGATTCTAGAAATGTCAGCAATCTGACTGCCATTTTAAATAAGAGGGAAAGTTATTCTACTTTCAGTAATCTGCTATTATTGACTATTTTGAAGCAGAAACGCAAAAATGAAGAATCCAGAAAAAGAGAAAAAAAGTTGAATGATTATCGGACAATTATTGATCACACTCATGATGCAATTTTTTTGCTGGCAGTAGATTGTGACGAAAATTTTTACTATAAGAGAATTAATGCTACTCATCAGCGTTTAACAGCCCTGAGCAATGCCGAAATTCAGGGAAAAAGGACTGCTGAAATTTTTGGCGAAGAAGTTGCAGAAAAATTGGAGAAAAACTACCTCAGATGTCTAAGAAAAAAAGAGCGAATTAATTATACGGAGAAATTGAAATTTCCTGCTGGGCAAAAGTACTGGCAGACAACATTATACCCGGTTGTTCGAAATGGCAGAGTCGAAGAAATTGTTGGAGCTTCCTATGATATAACTGATATGGAGGCTAAACAGCAGCGGTTAGATTATATTAAAAGACACGATAGACTGACCGGGCTTTACAATAAAGAATACTTCAACCAATTATTTACTGAGCTTAATCAAAATCAAAAAGATGATCTGTCTTTAATACTGCTCAATGTTGAAAATTTTCAGCTGCTAAATAAGTTTTTTAGTTATCAAAAAGGAGATCAAATTTTAAAAGAAATTGCCTCTGTTCTGGCTCAAATTTCGAACCACAATAAAGTTGCAGCCCATCTCTGTGCAGATCATTTTGCTGTAATTTTAAAAAACCAGAGCAGTTTAGAAGTAGAAAGAACCCTTAATTTTATTAAAAAAGAAATTGCTCAAATTAATATTAAGGGAATTTATATAGATATCGCTGCAGTCTCTCTAAATAAAGTAAATAATAAAATAAGCAGTCATGATTTCTTTAATGATGGGGTTTCAAAAATAAATTTTCATAGATATAAATCAAGTCAGGATAGCAGTTTCTACTGCTCATTAATGAAGTATCTCGAGGAAAATAATGATAATGAATTAAGGCAGTATGAAGAGCTTGTTAAAATAACCAAAAAAGCTGCTGCTTATTTTGAATTAAATGAAAAAGAAAAAGATAAGCTGCTGCATCTGGCCAGACACCATGATCTGGGTAAATTAGCACTGGATAAAAACATTCTCAAAAAGGGAGATAGTTTAACAGCAGAAGAGTGGCACGAATATCAAAAACATGTGTTGATCTCTGCTAATTTTGCTGCTTCTTATCAGGATCTGGCGGGAATTTGTGATCTCATTTATTCTCACCATGAACATTTTGACGGCAGCGGCTGGCCCGAAGGACTAAAAGGGGAAAAGATTCCATATTTAAGCAGGCTTTTTGCAGTCATTAATTTTTACAGTAAACTTAAATCAAATCTATTTTTTTCTTTTTCCAGAGATAAGTATTATTTTGGAGCCCTGGCAGAGAAAGAAATAGTTAGAGAATTCAATCACTATCGGAAAAAAGTTTTTGATCCGCAAATTGTGGATAAATTTTTATCTTTTCTTAAAATTAAAAGTTAAGTGGATAAGTAGATTTAATTCGATAGTTATCCACAAGTTACTCACAAAACAGGTGTTTTATCCACAGTTGTTAACAATTAATCAACAAAAATTGTGGATTAAAACCCATAGTTACCAACAAGTTATCCACAAAATGTGGATATTAAAAATAATTACTAATTAAAATAAGTTTAAAAAATTATTTTTCTGAGCAAAAATGTTTAAAAACAGATATTTTGATGAAGGAGGGACGGAATGAGAAAATTTTCGCGAGTTAAGTCAAGTGAAATCGGGCATACTCCTGGAACTTTACACGGGATTGAGACAGAAGTAGATGCCGAAATTGAATTAATACAGTTTAATGAAAATTTTGTTGAGAAAAAAACTGTGGAAGATTTTTCTTTAGAATTACTGGAAGCAGATTATGTCAACTGGATTAATATTACCGGAATTCACGACGTGGAATTGGTTAAAGAGGTTGGAAAATCAATTGATTTACATCCTCTTACTTTAGAAGATATTACAAATACCCGCCAGCGTCCTAAAAAGGAAGAGTTTGAGGACTACATTATTACAATCCTGGATATGCTGAGCTATCAGGGAGAATACATTCAGTCAGAACAGGTGAGTTTAATTTTGCTGGAGAATACAGTTATTACTTTTCAGGAAGCCCGGGGTGATGACTTTAATCCGGTTCGAGTCAGAATTGAGGAAAATAAGGGACAGATTAGAAAAAAGAAAGCTGATTATTTATTTTATGCCTTACTGGATTCAATAGTAGATAATTATTTTCACATTTTAGAAAGGAACGAAGAGGTTTTAGAGGAGCTGGATGATTTAGTTGTTGCAGCTAAAACAGGGCCTGATACTTTAGAGACTATTCAGGATTTAAAACAGGAAGTAGTTTTTTTGCGCAAGACTATCTGGCCTTTAAATACAATTTTTGGCAACCTTTATCGGGTAGAATCACCACTGGTAAAAAAAGAAACAGATTATTATCTGCGTGATGTTTATGATCATATTGGACAGCTGATGGATGAGATTGACGTCAGCCGGGACATGCTGTCAAGTATGCTGGATATTTATCTTTCCAATAAGAGCAACAAGATGAACGAAGTAATGCAGTTTTTAACAGTTATCTCTACCATTTTTATCCCCCTGACTTTTATTGCCGGAGTTTATGGAATGAATTTTGCCTATATGCCGGAGTTAGAACATGAACTTGCCTATCCTGCTGTAATGTTTTTGATGCTGGTGATTGCTGTAATCCAATTAATTTATTTTAAGAGAAAAAAATGGTTCTAGATCTATTAGCAATTATTTCAGCAGCAGGCACAGGAGCGGTAACCGGCTATTTAACCAATAATCTGGCACTAAAAATGATTTTCAAAGAGTACGGGCCACTTGGGGGAGTGGTAATTAAGACTAAAGATGAATTTATTGACAGTATTTCTGCCCTGGTAGAAAGAGATTTGGTTAATCATCATACCTTAGAAGAGGAGTTTTCCCGGCCTGAATTTAAGCAGAATTTTAATCAGAGCCTGGATGATTTTTTGAATATCTATCTTGAACAGCGCACTGGTGATTTCAAACTGGGAGAGCTTCCCGGCTGGAAAGAAAATTTTGAACTTCTAAGTTCAGCTGCTGCTGAGACAGGAGTTGAGTTTCTGGCAGCAGGCAGCAGAGAGCTGAAGGAGCAGGAGTTAAGTCAACTAATTTCGGAGTCCGGGCAGCAGAAACTGCTGCAGGAAGTTTTCAGTAAAGTAATAATTAAAGCAGAAGCTGCAGAAAGTGGTGAAAATTTAATTCTCAGATTTTATGAGCAGCTGAAGTCTAAAAGCTTAACTGAGCTTTTAAATAAAGAAAGTCAGTCACAGCTGAAAAAGTTGGTTAAAGAATCTGCTCAGTATTTTAGAGATAATTATCAGGATTTAGATAAGCCCGGCAAAGAAGCTTTTAAGGCAGAAATCAGTCAGCTTTTTAATTTAGAAAAAATTAGTCAGAATATATTAAATGAGCTTAAAGAACTTAAGCTTTCTGATTTGATCAAAGACAGCAGTGAACTGGAGGAAATTTTATCCAGAGTAGATCTGCATGATCTGGTAAAAGAAATACTTGTAAACTTAAAAATTGAACTGGATAATTCCCAGCTGCTGATCGAAGATTTTTTTACAGAAGAACTGGAAGCAGATTTAAAGCAGGAATTGTCTGAGCTGATTTCTACTGCTGAATCAGATTTATTGGATTCTCTGGAGTCAGCCGAAACTGAGCTAAATGATCTGATTCTGGAGGCAGTTGAAGAAGAAATTGAAGCAAGTACAGGTTTTAAGGCAATGAGCCGTCAGGGAATCTATAACAAATATCAGGAAAAGATAGAGGAATATGGTCTGCCGGTGACTCATCTTAAAAATTATTTAGAAGCAGAATTAAATTCTGATAACCAAAAACTGGCTGCTGAGCTGACAGCAAAAATTAAGGAAATTAAAATAGCTAAATTGCTGCCGAAAATTGAGCTGGAGAAAATTATAAAAAATCTGGAAAAGTCATTAGCTGGATTTTATCAGCAGTATGAAGATCAAAAGATAATTGAACTTTTTTCAGAAGAAATTTTTGCAGAGGAAATGCTGACAGATAAAATTGTCGAACTAATTTTTAGTTCTCTGGAAAAAATTAGCGGTGATGCTGATTCAATAGAGATTTTGATAGATTATTTAATGGAGTTAAAGCTGGAGGATCTGCTCAGCCGGGAAAAACTGGTGCTTAAAAAAGATAAGATTGCCGCTGAAGTATACCGACTGCTATCAGATCAGGACTTACTAACAGCAGAGACAGCAGCTTATCTTAATCAGAATTTCTTTAACCTTTTAAATAAAGAGCTAGATAATTCCAGACCTCAATTTAAAAAGGGAATAGCAAGTTATCTCAATCAACAGCAGGGAGAGCTGGCAGCTAAAGAGATTAAGTCTTTCTATACTTTATTTCAGGATGATCCGGAGGCTGTTGCAGACTTAACTGAATCAATTACTGCTTTCTTTTATAATAATTTACCTCAGCTTCTGGAAGGCAAAGTGGCGGAGGCGGCTTCGGCTAATTTACATCAGCTTTCTGATCAGGAAGTCCAGGCTGCCATCGAAGATTTTATGGGCCAGGAATTAAAACCGATCACCTATTTAGGGGCCTTACTGGGAGCGGCTGCCGGGATTATATTTTCACTCAGCGGGGCTGAAACGGCAATTTTTAATGCTTCACCGGTCTGGGTTGATTATTTAAGCTCTGCAATTTTATATGGTGGAGTAGGCTGGCTGACCAATGTGCTGGCAATCTGGATGATTTTTCATCCCTACCAGCAGAAAAATATTTTGGGAGCCCGAATTCCCTTTACACCGGGAGTTGTTGCCAAAAATAGAAGCCGTTTTGCCGATTCCATGGGTAAATTTGTGGAAAAAGAACTGCTCAAAGCTAATTCAGCAGCAGAGATTATAGAAAATAATCGTTCGGAAATAAAGGCAAGAACACTGGAATATTTTAAGGACAGTGATTACCAGCAGCTGTTTGAACAGCTGAGAGATAAAAATGAAATACTGGCAGAGTTTTTGTTTAATAAAGTGGACCAGCTTTTATCGGAACTGGAGGCAGATGATTTTAAAGCTCTGATTGATACTTTAGAGCCGCAGCTGGATACTTTACTGACTCAAAAACTGGCTTCCTTTGATTTTGGAGCTGCAGCGACAAAGTATTTGAGTCAGGAAGAAAACTCTCTGCCGGAGCTGGAGACTCGTATTGTTTCGGGATTCCAGATGGAACAGCTGGCCGCTTTTGTCAATGGCGAATATAAAATAAATCTAAACTCCAGCCAGCTGAAACAGCTTCTTAAAAATAAAGAGCTTTATCCTTTCTTTAAATTTCTGGCACCACAGCTTTTGGAAAAGGAATTTGAATTTGATTTAAAGAATTATCTTTTAAAATTATTGCAGCAGGATTCTGATTACTATCTTGATCAGTCTTTAAATCTGTTTTTTGAGCAGCAGGAGAATATTGCTCGTTTAATCAATTTCAAAAAAGATGAGATTATAGAAAATGAGAAAGAAAAAGAGGGAGGGATGTTGAAAAACACCCTAATCTCTGGCGCTATCTATATGGCTGATCTGGATCAATTTGTGGATTCAATAGTCGAGCGGGTTTTCAATAAACTGCAAAATGAATATTTTGTTGAGCACAGAGACCAACTAGAAGGATTTTATTATAATCTGCTGGATAAACTGCAGTCTAGAGATCTGCTGACAGGAGAAAATCTAAAGCTGAATCGGATATTAAAGAACTTTGTCAGCACCAAGCAGGGGTCTGAACTTTTAACCGAGGTTCTTTATCTAAGTGATCAGCCGCTGGCCAGGTTGATTGATCTGATATTTAAAGAAGAAAAACAGCAGCTGCTCTCGTTAAATATTGAACTAAAGGCTGAAGCAGCGGCAGAATTTATTAAACAGCAGCTTAACCTGGAGCAAAAATTGAAACTCCTGCTTTTAGTAAAAGACTTATTTACTGCAGAGAATATGAAAAAAGAAATTTTGCAGCTGCTGCAGACAGTTGATTTAAAAATAATTAACCAGGAATTGAAAAGTTTATTGCAGGAAATACAGTTAATTGATCCAGATTTGTTTGATGCTGAATTATTGGCAGAACTTAAAACCAATTTAGCTTCATTACTAAAAAGTGAAGAAGTAAATAGGCTGTTGCTTAATAAAAGTGAAGAAGAGATTACAAAGTTAGCTGAGACTCTGGAGCAGGAAATGGATAGGGAAGGTCTGGAATATCTGCTGGCCTTATTTGTAGAAGCCGGTGTTGACAGCTTTAAAGCTAATTCGGAAGCTCTGCTTAAAAGTCTGGAATTAAAAGAATTAACAGCTGCTGAAGTTAGAAAAATGAATCCGGTAGAGATAGAAGAAGTTTTTGACAGTTTTGCCGGCAAATATTTTGCCCACTTAAAGCAGTACGGCTGGTTTGGTGGTATTTTTGGAGTACTTCAGCTGCTGTTGAGAAATATTATTTAAAAATATAGAGAGGTGATTTTGATGTATTTGACCAAAGGATTATTTTTGTTTTTTCTAATACTAACCCTAGTTCTGGCAGGGTCTTTTTCGGCAGCTGCGGCTGAAGCAACAGTTGCTGTAACAATTGTTCCTCAGCTGGAAATGGTAGAAGCAGTTGCTGGTGAGAAAGTAGAGGTTGTAGAAATGATCCCTCAGGGATTTAGTCCTGCTAATTATGCTCCCTCACCTGCCGAAATGCGGGCCTTTAATGAAGCCAGCATTTATTTTTCGATGGGAGTACCGGCAGATGTGCAGAATATTTTACCCCGGGCAGAAGAAATGTCAGGACTCAAAGTGGTAAAATTATTTGAAGAAATTGAATCTGAGTATCCCCACCGTTATTTGGGAGAAGAGGATGAGCATCAAGACGAGGAAGTTGAGCATCAGAAAGAGGAAAATGATGATCACGGACACAGGCATGAGGGAGGCAGAGATCCTCATATCTGGCTTTCTCCAGCTAGAGCTAGTCTGATGGTGGAGATAATGCGAGATGAGTTAATAGAAATCCTGCCTGAATATGAAGCAGAATTTAAAGAAAATGCTGAGCAGTATTTAGAAAAAATGGATGCAGTTGATCAGAAAAATCAGGAATTATTAGCTGAATATCAGGGTCAGGAAATACTTGTTTATCATCCTTCATTTGGATATTTTACCGAACATTATGGTTTAGAAATGCTGGCAATAGAAGCAGGGGGTAAAGAACCTGGTCCCCGCCAGCTGCAGGAAATTATAGAATATGCTCGTCAGCAGAGAATAAAGAATGTTTTTTATCAGGCAAAAATTGACAGCAGCAGAACCAGAGCAGTTGCCGAAGAACTCGGGGGAGAGATCGTGCAGCTTAATCCTTTAGCCTCAAATTACCTCGACAACTTAAGAGTAATGGCAGAGAAAATGGCAGCTGAGCTTGCAGAAAGAGATGATTAGTAGTGACTTATGCAGTTGAATTGAAAGATGTTTCAGTTAAATATGGTAAGATACCTGCTTTAAAAAATGTAAGCATTCAGATTGCAGAGGGAGCCTTTTTGGGGATTATTGGCCCTAATGGTGGTGGGAAAACCACACTCTTAAAAGTTATCCTGGGTTTAATTGAGCCTGAAGCAGGAGAGATCAATGTCTTTGGCCATCCTCATAATCAGATGGTTGATAGGATTGGATATGTACCTCAAATTTCTAATTTTGACCGTGACTTTCCCATCAGTGTTCTGGATGTTGTTTTGATGGCAAGGCTGGGAGGCAGAGTTAGATTTTTTCATCAGTATCAAAAAGAAGATTTAAAAAAAGCTGAGGCAGTTTTAGATCAGCTTAATCTGCTTCATCTGAAAGATAGGCAGATTGGTAAACTTTCTGGTGGCCAGCTGCAGCGGGTTTTAATTGCCCGAGGTCTGGCCGTAGAACCTGAGATTCTGCTTCTGGATGAGCCGACCGCAAATGTCGATGCCAGTTCTACTTCCCAAATTTATGAATTATTAAAGAATTTAAATCAGGACAGAACAATTATTGTGGCAACTCATGATATGGCTGCAGTGTCTTCTTATTTTGATACTCTGGCCTGTTTAAACGAAAAACTTTATCACCATGGTGATAAACGTCTTGATCAGGAGACAACAGAACAGGTTTTTGGCTGTCCGGTAGATTTAATTGCTCACGGCCATCCTCACCATGTATTTGCCCCTCATGGAGAGGAGGAAAATAATGATTGATGCAATTTTAAATTATCAATTTATGCAGAATGCTTTTTTTGCAGCGATCCTGGCCAGCACTGCCTGTGGTTTGATTGGCACAATTATTGTTGAGAAAAAGCTGGTAATGTTAAGTGGGGGTATTGCCCATACTTCCTTTGGCGGAATTGGACTGGGATATCTGCTAAATATTGAACCCATTTATGGAGCTTTTGGCTTTGCGGTTGCAGCATCTCTGGCAATTGCTTCTATTCGCCGCAAAATCGGGACCGGTTCTGATACTTTGATTGGAATGTTCTGGTCTTTAGGAATGGCCCTGGGAGTATTATTTATCGGTTTTACCCCGGGTTATCCACCTGATATTTCCTCATATTTATTTGGGGATATCTTAACAGTTCGCAGAATGGATGTCTGGCTGATGGCAGCTTTAACTGTATTTATGATTTTAGCTATCAGCAGTCTTTTTAATTACTGGAAAGCCTATTTATTTGATGAGGAATTTTTGAGAGTACTTGGTGTTAAGTCAAGTCTTTTAGAAAATTTCTTATTTGTGATGATTGCTCTGGCAATAGTAATTTTAATTAGAGTTGTCGGGATAGTGCTGGTCATTGCTCTCTTAACCGCACCTCCTGCAGCAGCCCGCTTATATACAGATGACCTGAAAAAAATTATGGGACTGGCAATTATTTTTGGACTTATTTTTTCTTTCAGCGGTTTAACTTTTTCTTATTATTATGATCTGCCATCAGGAGCGGTGATTATCATTACAGCAGCCTTATTTTACTTTGGCTCTGTAATAATTAAAAAGAAAAATACCGCTATACAGTAAAATATTGCTTCTTAATATTGACATTTCAGCTTTTAAAAACTATACTAGGGTCAGGTTGAGAAATAATTATTTAATTTTTCAACCTGATTTCAAAAAAGAAGGGAGAAAATTTAATGTTTAAAACGAAAATTTTGGCAATATTCTTTCTATTGGTGTTTTTGTTGTTGAGTCCGGTTTTGATGGCTGAAGAAGCTGAATATGGGGGGACTCTTTATCTGAGTAATGATACTGACTGGGATACTCTAGATCCCGCTTATGCCTCTGGTTTTGATGCTGGAGAAATGGCCGTTAAATTTTATGATGGTCTGGTTAGATTTGATTTTTATTCAAATAAGGTAGTACCTGCTCTGGCAGAATCCTGGGAAGTAACTGATAATAACCAGGTTTTTACTTTTCATTTAAAAAGTGGAGTAGAGTTCCATGATGGAACAGAATTTACAGCTCAGGATGTTAAATATACTTTTGATAGACTTTATGATCCAGAAGTAGCATCACCTGGAACCTGGGTTTTTCCGATGATTAAAGGAACTGAGGCTGCACTTGCTGGAGAAAGTGATAGTTTGAGTGGTGTTCAAGTTATTGATGATTATACTGTTAGATTTGAGTTAGAAAAACCTTTTGGCTTATTTTTAACCCATCTTACCCTTCCCTACGGTTTAATAGTTAATGAGGATCTAGTAGATGAACATGGGGAAGATTTTAGTCAAAATCCTGTAGGTACAGGTCCATTTAAATTTGTAGAATGGGAACATGATGATAAACTAATTATGGAAGCAAATGAAAATTATTGGGCTGGTAGGCCTTATGTAGATCGGGTAGTCTATAGGGTTATTCCACAGCCGCTGACTGACATTGCTGAGTTTGAGGCTGGTAATCTGGACCGAACTGTTATTCCAAATGAGGAAAGAGAGCGCTGGTTAAATGATGAAGAGTGGTCAGATTATATAACAACTATAGCTGATCTTTCCACATATTATCTTGCCTTAAATAGTGATTTTGAGCCGCTGGATAATCCCAAAGTTAGGGACGCAATTGATTATGCGATTGACAGTGAGGCAATTACTCATTCTCTATTTCCACATTATGTAGCAGCTAATGATGCAATTCCAGAGGGAATGCCCGGTGGAACAGATGTTGAAATTAAGGGAAATACTGAGAAAGCAAAAGAACTATTGGCAGAAGCAGGTTATGCTGATGGTTTTGAACTTGATATCTGGGTCAGTGATGGTAGAACGTCTGTTAGAGTTGGAGGCGTTTTACAGGCCTTATTGGGAAGAGTAGGAATTAAGGTTAACTTAATTAAAAATGACTGGAGTGTTTTCTATAATACTGTTAAAAATGGTAATGCTCCTGCCTATTATTTATCCTGGTGGGCTGATTATGCAGATCCATATAATTTCTTAAATGCACTTTATACAACAGATAGAATTCCATTTAATAATGAAGAAATCAATTCTATTTTAGAAGAGATGGTAGTGACTACTGATAGTAATCAAAGAATAGAATTATCAAAAGAGATAATTAGAATAGCAGAAGAAGTAGGGGATCCATATATTTATCTATACCATACAAGTACTTCTTATGTAAAACAGCCCTGGATTAAAGGAGATCTTTATCATCAAATGTACAGTGCTGATAAGCTATTAACCTGGTGGATAGATCAAGATTTAAAGGCTGAATATCAGGAATAGTCAAATTGACCTGGTAATTTAGATAGCTGTGCCCGTATCTCTTTTATTACGGGACAGCTATTTTCATTTTAAAGGAGGCAATTTAGTGACACAATACATTATCCGCAGATTATTATTAATAATTCCGGTTCTCTTAGGGGTTCTATTTTTAACCTTTGTTCTGATGTATCTGGTGCCTGGAGATCCTGTTTTAACTATGCTGGGCCAGCATGCTGAGGATGATATTATTCAGCGCTTGCGGGCTGAGTTAAACCTTGATGCACCCTGGTACAGTCAGTTTTTTAGTTATTTAACACGAACCTTAAAAGGTGACCTTGGTCGTTCTTACATATCTAGAGTGGAGGTTACTGAAGCCTTAAAACAGAAACTTCCCAATACCTTTAAACTTGCCTTAGCTGCAATTATAGTGTCTACTATTATGGGAATTGCAATTGGTGTAATCTCTGCTGTCTTTAAAAACACCTGGATTGATCACCTGGCAATGACCTTTGCTTTGTTTTTTATTTCTACTCCAGTCTTCTGGTTTGGGATGCTTTTGATTTATTTCTTTTCGATGACTCTCGGCTGGACTCCAGTTTCCGGGATGGGAGAAGGAAGTTTTAATTTGAAACATTTAATTTTACCAGCAATTACGCTTGGCAGTAGATTCGCAGCTTTTCTGGCTCGTTATACTCGTTCTATAATGCTGGAAGTGATTAGTGAAGACTATATCAGAACAGCACGCTCTAAAGGTCTAAAAGAAAATGTTGTTATTTTAAAACATGGCCTGAGAAACGCCATGATACCTATAGTTACTGTTGTCGGAATGAATTTTGCCTCATTATTAAATGGTTCAGTATTGACCGAGACGATTTTTGCCTGGCCCGGTTTTGGCCGTTATTTAGTTACTGCGATAAAAAAGCGTGATTTTCAGGTGATTGCTGGCTGTGTCTGGGTAGGTGCTTTAATATTTGTTTTTGTCAA
The DNA here is from genome assembly GCF_003259895.1 of Halanaerobium saccharolyticum. Taxonomy (GTDB): domain Bacteria; phylum Bacillota; class Halanaerobiia; order Halanaerobiales; family Halanaerobiaceae; genus Halanaerobium; species Halanaerobium saccharolyticum_A. The sequence continues at coordinate 158,979 of NZ_QLME01000002.1, forward strand.
TTTAATTGTTGATATTTTTTATGTAATGCTTGATCCAAGAATCAGTTATGATTGATTTAAAGGAGGATTTTGATGTTAAAGTCATTGCCGAAAAACAATAAAAGTTTAAAACATAGAGGTTTGTGGTATGATACCTGGAGAAGACTTAAAAATAATAGGGCAGCTCTTTTAGGTTTAATCATGGTTGGCATTTTTATTCTGGTGGCTATTTTTGCACCATTGTTGGCTCCCTATGATCCAAATGAGATAAATCTAGGAGCTATACTTAAAGAACCATCTGCTGAATACTGGCTGGGAACAGATTATTATGGTCGAGATTTATTAAGCAGGATAATTTATGGTTCCAGGATTTCTATTAGTGTGGGAGTAATTGTTCAATTGGTTTCTATTTCAATCGGTACTGTTATGGGGTCTCTGGCTGGATATTATGGTGGCAAAGTAGATATGCTGATAATGAGGCTGGTTGATATTGTAATGAGTTTCCCCAGTCTGCTGCTGACAATTGCGATTATGGTTGCTCTGGGCCCGGGACTTTATAATGTGTTTCTGGCCCTGGGAGCAGTCTGGTGGACAAGGACAGCCCGGATTATCAGGAGCGAATTTATGCAGCATCGAGAAAAAGAATATGTTGAAGCTGCCAGAGCTCTGGGGAATAATGATTTTATTATTATGTATAAACATATACTCCCCAATTGTCTGGCTCCAATCATTATTACATTTACAATGGGGGTTGCTTCTGCAATAATGGCTGAAGCCTCTCTAAGTTTTTTAGGACTGGGAGCACAGGAACCAACTCCAAGCTGGGGTTCGATTATTAATAATGGTCTCCAGTATCTGCGCACAAAACCCTGGTACTCTTTATTTCCGGGGCTGGCAATTGCCTACACTGTGCTGGCTTTTAACTTATTTGGAGATGGCCTGAGAGATGCACTTGATCCAAAAATGAAAAATCATTAATGATGAAGGGAGATTGTCGATGGGAAAAACCGAATTTATCAAGTTGGCTCCAGCAGTAAAAAAGGAAATGCTTAATTATAAGTACTGGCTTGAAAATGATTCTGCAGCAGAGTTGATGTCCGCTGCAGCTATAAAAAGATTTAATCAGCTTGCTTTTAAAAGAGCCAAAGCTCTGGAGAAGGAAGAATATTATTGTAATTTAAAGAAATTTCCTGAATATTTAAGTACAGAAGAAATATATGAAAAAATATCTTTTTGTTCAGAAACAAATAAACTCTTAAATTCAGATTATTACAATTTAGAATTAAAGAAGCTGTCCAGAGCCAAAAAAACTGAAATAATAAAAGGACTTAATCTCGAAAAGTTACAGAAAAATAAAAGCTCCAGTCAGAAGATTTCTGCTGGAGTTTTAATCAAAAGATCAAATTTAAGAGCTTATCCAGCTGCAGATTCTTGTATTACAAATGTCAATTCTCCGGAACAGGATAGCTTTCAGTTAACAGCTTTATCTCTAGGGACTCCGGTTTTAATTTTACATAAGAGTATTAATCAAAAATGGTCATTTATTCAGGCAAAACTTTTTCAGGGGTGGATTAAAACAGAAGATATTGCCTTTGCTGAGAGTAGAACCCAGGCCATTAGTTATCAGGAAACAAATGATTTTTTAATGGTTACAGGAAGCTGGGTTGAAACAGAGAGTTATTATTGTTCAAATAAATCTGAGCGACGAGTTTTTCAGATGGGCGATAGAATAGCTCTTCTAAATGATTTCTGGCTGAATAATCCGGTTTATAAGGAGAGGGAAGAACTTAAAGATGCGGAAGCAGCTTATCACATTGTACTGCCAGCAAAGGATAACAATTCCAGACTTTATTTCAGGAGAGAGATTATTGCTTTTAGCAGGGATTTAAATCATGGTTTTTTAACTTACAGCAGAAAAAACTTAATCAGGCAGGCTTTTAAAATGCTTGGTGAAAGATATGGCTGGGGAGGAATCTGGCAGAGAAGGGATTGCTCGCGTTTTGTAATGGATATTTATAGAACAGTAGGAATTGAACTGCCCAGAGATACAGGTTTTCCCCAGGAAAAAATTGCAGCAGGTACTGATTTTAAATTGTCTGGCTCAACAAAAGAGCGAAAAAAAATTATGGCAGAATTGGAAGCAGGGGATCCCCTTTATCTGGAGGGCCATGTGATGATTTATCTGGGACGCAGAGGAAAGAAAGATTATGTTATTCATGCTGCTGCTGGTTATGGGAAGCTAAAAAATGATAAACTGCAGAGCGTTGAGGCCCGGGGAGTATTTATTATGGAGCTCGAGCAGCTTTTTAAAAATGGTGCCCAGACATATCTGGAGTCATTAAAGCTGGGTAGAAAATTCTTATTATAATTTTCAGGTTATATATTTAACCTTAGTTGGGAGGAAATGAAATGAAAATTACTGATCTTAAATTATATAAACTTAATGTTCCTTTAAAAAAAACTTTTAAAACCGCAGTTAGATCGGCTGATACAGCAGAAGAAGTTATAGTAATAATTGAAGGTGAAGCAGGAATCAGAGGCTTCGGCGAAGCACCTTCAACCGCTGTAATTACTGGTGACACTGCTGAAAGTATTATAGCTCTAACTTCTGGTAAAATTAGAGAGTTGCTTCTTGGAGAAGAAATAGAAAATCTGGAAAAACTTCATTATTTGATTGAAGCTTCAGCTGTAAACAACTATAGCGCTAAAGCAGCAGTAGAGATGGCTGTTTATGATTTATATGCCAGATATTACCAAATCCCTCTTTACAGACTGTTAGGTGGTTACAGTAATCAGCTTTATACTGATTTAACAATTAGTGTTAACTCTCCTCAGGAGATGAAAAAAGATGCACTTCAGGCGCTGAGTGAAGGCTATAAAAGCTTAAAACTTAAGGTAGGCAAAAACAGTCAGCTTGATTTAAAAAGAATCAGAACAATTAGAGAGGCTGTAGGGCCTGAAGTAGAAATTAGACTTGATGCTAACCAGGGTTGGGAAGCCAAAGAAGCTGTCCGGATTATCAGAAAACTTGAAGCTGAAAATCTGGGAATAGAATTTGTTGAGCAGCCTGTTAAAGCTGCAGACATAAGAGGTTTAAAGTTTGTTCGGGAGAATGTTTTAACTCCAATTATGGCAGATGAAAGTTTATTTACAGCTGGAGACTGTATAACACTCTTAGAAATGGGTGCCTGTGATTTGCTGAATATTAAATTGATGAAATGTGGAGGAATTTATAATGCTTTAAAAATCAATGCACTGGCTGAAGCCTATGGAGTAGAGGTTATGCTGGGAAGTATGCTGGAAGCAAAAGTTTCTGTAACTGCAGCTGCTCATCTGGCAGCAGCGAAAAAAAATATCAGCCGGGTTGATCTTGATGCACCGGAACTCTTAAAAAATGATCCGGTTCAGGGTGGAATTAATTTTTCTGGTCCCAAAATTATGATTTCTGAAAATCCGGGTCTGGATATCAAAAAGGTTGATGATTTAATTGAGCTATAAAAATATAAATAATTTATTTATTTCTGCGTTTAAAAAATCAGGTATATTTAAGATAACTGGCAGTTAGAATCGGTGAGAAGCAAAAGTCTATTTGTTTTTTAACTTTTAATAATGTAAACTAAAGTTGATGAGAAAAAATTGAATAGTTTTGAATAAGGGTTTTAGCTGCTGTTTTTGCGTGAACAGTAAAGATAGCCAGCTGAATTAAAACGGGAAAGAGGTGAAAAACCTCTGCGGTCCCGCCGCCGTAAGGTTTAAAGATAATCAAAATTGCCACTGGGAAACTGGGAAGGCTGATTATTAACTGAACTGAGCCGGAAGACCTGCCTTTATTTATAAACACCAGCAACTCACGGGTCATGAGGGGGTGTTAGAGCAGATTTTATTTAAGTTTGATTTATTTAACTGCTGGCAGCAGTAATTTTTTTAAAAGCCTTTAGCTAAATTGGAGGAGACTGTAGCTTATTCTGGCTTAAGTATAACGAGCTGATTTTAAATAAAATTCTGACAACTAACTTTAATTATTAATCCCTTTCGTGAGCAGCAAGCGAAGGGGATTTTTTATTGCTCATTTTATTAGCAGTTTTTCTAAATTCTATTTTTTAAAGCAGGATTATTTAAATGAATCGAGAAATAAGTTAGCATAAGCAAACATTAGTTCGAAAACAGGAGGTAGGAAATGACTTTAGATTATGTAAAAAAAAGAGATGGTAAAAAAGTTGAATTTAAAGCAGAAAAGATCAAAAGCGCGGTAGCAAGAGCTGCTGAGGCAGTTGACCAGGAAAATGATGAGGTGGCAGAAGAAATAACAGCTGAGGTTTTATCTTATCTGAAAATCTTTTTTAAAAATGGTGGAACTGTAGAGGTTGAACAGATTCAGGACTTAGTCGAGAAAGTTTTAATTGAAAAAGGATATGCCGAAATTGCAAAGGCTTATATTCTCTATCGGGAACAGCACAGCAAACTTCGGGATAGCAAAAAATTATTTGCAGATGCGGTTAACATTATGGACGATTATTTAGACCGCAGTGACTGGAAGGTAAATGAAAACTCCAATATGAGTTATTCGCTCCAGGGCTTAAATAATTATATTGCCTCTGAGGTTACAGGTCAATACTGGCTGCAGGAAATTTATCCGGAAGAAACTGCCAAACTGCACAGCAGTGGTGATTTACATATTCATGATCTGGGTAACTTGAGTGTTTACTGCTGTGGGTGGGATTTAGAGGAGTTACTGCGGACTGGTTTTAGAGGAGTTCCAACCAAAATTGAAAGTGCTCCCCCAAAACATTTAAAGACAGCACTTGGACAAATTGTAAATTTCATGTATACATTACAGGGAGAGGCTTCAGGCGCAATGGCTTTTTCCAATTTTGACACCTATCTGGCACCATTTATTGCCTATGATAACCTAGATTACGAAGAAGTTAAGCAGGCAGTGCAGGAATTTTTATTTAATATGAATGTGCCGACCCGAGTTGGATTTCAGAGTCCTTTTACAAATATCACCATGGACCTCGAGATTCCCAATTATTTAAAAGATCAGGCGGTTATAATTGGTGGCCAGTATCAGGAAAAATGCTATGGAGAATTTCAGCAGGAGATGGATATGCTTAACCAAGCCTTTGCTGAATTGATGATGGAGGGTGATGCCAAGGGCAGAATGTTTTCTTTTCCGATTCCTACTTACAACATAACTGAGGACTTTGAGTGGGAAAATGAAAAACTGGATCCGGTCTGGGAAATGACAGCAAAATTCGGGATACCATATTTTTGTTTGAGTGAAGATACATTTATCATAACTGATAAAGGATCCAAACAATTAAAAAATATTAATATCAGTAAAGATAAAGTTTTAGGTGATGATGGTAATTTTTATAGCATAACTAATTTATTTAAAAATAATCATAAAGAATATATTAAAATAATTACAGAAAAACAACAGAAAATTGAATGTTCTAAGAATCATAAATTTCCTACAGATAATGGTTTAAAAAAGGCTGAAGACTTAACACTTAATGATAAATTGCAGGAATATGGTAAACAAATTGTTTTTGAAAATGGGTTTATACTATCATATGAGAATCATCATCTTTTTGATATAATTGATAAATCAGGAAAAAAGATAAGATTTGAAAAATTAAATAAAAATGAGATTGATGATTTTTATTGTTTAAGAATTAGAAATAGAGAAAGGAAAATAATTAAAAAATTTAATTATGAACCCAATAGATTTCAAACTACATTGAAAGATATAAGGATACCTCAAAAACTAGATAAAGACATATTTGAAATGGTTGGTCAATTGTTAGGAGATGGCTATTTATCAAAGACTAAAAACTCTATTCGTTTAACCAGTAATGATAGTGAAATTATAGATTTTTTTGTAAAGACTATCAATGATAAATTTGATTTAGATAGTTCAATTTCAAAAGCTGGAAGCAGTAAGACTTGTCTGGATGTAACTGTAAATTCAAAAATTTTAAAAAAATTTTTGAAACATATAGGATTAAAATTTGGAAGAGGAGATGAAAAAGAAATACCCCAAATTATATATAAAAGAAATGATGAAGAAATTGGAGCATTATTAAGAGGACTATTTGATACTGATGGATCTATTTCAATAAATAATAGTGGGAATCCTATTATTACTCTTACTCTTAAAAATAGAAAGTTATTACAACAGGTATTAGAACTTTTAATGTTTCTTGGAATAGCAGCATATTATAAGTCTTCAAGGAAAAAGTATGGGGAGATTAGAATTCATGGAGAAAAAAATATAAAAATTTTTAAAGATAAAATTGGATTTTCAATAACAAGAAAAGCCTGCAGGTTAATAGCAAAAGATAGCAACAAACCTAATTTAGGAGATAAGATCATAACAAAAAAACAGTCATTAAACGAATTTGGTAAAGACTTCCGTCAATATAAGGAGAAGGATATATTTAGAGTAAAAAAAGATACAGATGGAATATATTTATTTGTAAATAAAATTAAAGAAACAAATAATTATGTAGAAATAAAAAGTTTAACAAATATAAAAAAAGAAATATCAACTGTTGACATTCATGTTAATAGTAAAAATCATTTATTTACATTAAAAAATAATGTGGTTGTTCATAATTCCAATTTCGTCAATTCGGATATGGATCCTGAAGATGCAAGGAGTATGTGCTGTCGGTTGCGTCTTAATAACAAAGAGCTCCGCAAAAGAGGAGGAGGCTTATTTGGGGCTAACCCGATGACAGGCAGCATAGGCGTGGTAACTTTAAACATGCCCCGGATCGGTTATCAGGCTCAGACTAAAGAAGAATTTATGGAGAGGGTCTATTATCTGATGGATCAGGCAAAAGAAAGTTTAGAAGTTAAGCGCAAAGTTTTGGAAACCCTAACTGAGCAGGGATTATATCCCTACGCAAAATTTTATTTAAAAGATATAAAAAAGCGTTTTGATCAGTACTGGAAAAATCACTTTAATACAATTGGTCTCAACGGAATGAATGAGGCTCTCCTCAATTTTATGGGTAAGGATATCTCAACTTCGGCAGGCCAGGAGTTTGCAGAAGAAGTAATGAAAAAAATGAGAAAGCGCCTGCAGCAGTATCAGGAAGAAACAGATAATCTGTATAATCTGGAAGCAACTCCGGCTGAAAGTACAGCCTATCGTTTTGCCCGCCTGGACAGAGAAAAGTTTGGTAATCAGATAATTGCTGCCAATCAGGAGCGGGTAGTAAAAGAAGATGCAGATCCCTATTATACTAATTCAACTCAGCTGCCGGTGGGCTTAACTGATGATATATTTACAGCTTTAGAGCTGCAGGATGAACTTCAGTCACTTTATACTGGGGGTACGGTACTTCATGGATTTCTGGGAGAAAAAATAGACTCCATTAAAGCCACTAAAAAGCTGGTTAAAAGAATTGCTGAAAATTTTAAACTTCCTTATTATACCCTGACTCCATCCTTCAGCATCTGTCCGGTTCATGGTTATCTGCCGGGAGAGCATGAGTACTGTCCAAAATGTGAGGCAGAAGCAGAGGCTGAGCCAGAAACAGTTGAGGTAAGTTTTGCTTTTAGTGAAAAAAACAATTCAGAAAGTGAAGTGGAGTAGATGCGGATGGCTGGACTGCAAAAGACTTCAGTTATCGATTTTCCCGATCAGATTTCTGCCGTTGTCTTTACCCAGGGCTGCAATTTTTATTGTCCATACTGTCACAACAGTCAGCTGATTCCGCTGAAACTTCCCTCTGGAAAAGAATTGATGCCGGAATCATATTTTTTCGGTTTTCTGGAGCAGCGGCAAAATCTGCTGGATGGAGTAACTATCACCGGAGGAGAACCACTGCTGCAGTCTGATTTAAAAGATTTTCTCTTTAAAATCAAAAATGATTATAATTTGTTAATCAAATTGGATACTAATGGCAGTAGTTCTTCAAAACTACAGAAGTTAATGGAGGCAGATTTAATAGATTATCTGGCAGTTGATCTCAAATTTAGCTGGCCTAATTACAAACAGCTGGCTCCAGCCGGGTTGATTTCAGAAATTAAAAGATCAGTTGAGCTGATTATCAATTCTGATGTGGATTATGAATTTAGAACCACTGTAGTTCCGGGATTGCATGATATTGAGGAAATAGAAAAAATTGCTATCCAGATTAAAGGGGCAGAGAAATATTTTATTCAAAATTTTAGACCGGTTAATACTCTCGATCCTGGGCTAACAAATCGGAGAAGTTTTGCACCATCAAAACTGGAGCAATTCAGGTTGACTGCAGAAAAACATCTTAACAATGTTCAAATTAGAGATTAATTTTAAAGCCGGCAGTGCTGCTGGCAGCTGTCTATTTTCAATGCAGAAAAGGAGACAGTGAATTTTAATAGATAAAGATTATCTGATTTAATTTCTTTTTGGAAAAATTAAAATAGAAGCGAAAGGAGGTATAAAAAATGGCTAAAAAACAAAAATGTGAGGTTTATTCTCGAGTTGTTGGCTACCTATCCCCGATTTCTGAATGGAATAAAGGAAAAAAAGAAGAATTTAAAGATCGCAGAACTTTTAAATATAATGAAAAATAGTTTCAAATAAAATGTTATAAATTAAAATTTTTTTTAATTATAACTATTGACTATTGCTTAAGGACTATCATAATGATAGTCCTTTATTTTTTTCCTAATTTGCAGGAACTTGTAAATAAAGAGAGAAATGAATTAAGTGTAGGCAATTTTTGTAATACAGTAATAATTTCAAAAAGTTAAAGACTATTCGGTGGAAGGGTGTAAAAGTTGCAGGTAGAAACAATACAATCTCAGAGTTTAAATGAGCTGGTTAATTTTTTTAAAACACTTAAAGATTCACCTGCTCAGGTAGTACAGATTTTTTCAGCTAAATCTGAAACGGTGAACAGAAAAATAATATCTGCCTTTAATCATTATCTACCCTTTTCCACTTTAATTGGAGTCAGTGCAGAAGAGGTAATTTTTGAAAATGAAGTTAAGGCAAAAAAGATAACTGCAGCAGCACTGCTTTTTGAGAAAAGCAGTTTTAAACTGCTGAAAAGTGAATTAAGCAGCAGGGAAAATGCTAAAAAAATAATGACAGAAATAGAAGTTGACACTAAAGCAATTATAATTTTTTCTGATAAAAAATATACCAATGGAGATCAGCTGGTTGAAGAACTTAACAAATTAGAGACTGTACCTCTAATTGCCGGGGGACAGGCCAATCCTGGTGGAGAAAATGACCAGTGTTATCTCTTTGACAAAAGTGGAATAATCAAAAGGGGCAGTCTGGCTCTGATTCTTAACGGCAGTCAGCTGCAGGCTAAATGGAATTACAGTATGGGCTGGGACAGTATCAGTCGGGAAATGGAAATTACTAAAGCCGAAGACCAGGTAGTTTATGAGCTTGATGGCAGAAATATCTTTCAGGTTTATTCGGAATTTCTAGGAGAGGATATTAAAGATAAATTACCTACTGTAGCTGCAGCTGAATTCCCACTGCTTTTAAATAGAGGTTTTCAAAACGCTCGTTCTGCGACTGAGGTGGTTGGGAATGGAATTAAGTTTTCGGGTGAATTGAAAACTGGTGACCAGGTTAAAATTTCTTATGGTAGTTTAAATAAAATTCTTTCTAATTCGATGCGGCTGCAGAAAAATCTTGACTTTCATCCTGAGTTTTCCTTTATTTATTCCTGTACCGGTAGAAACCGATATTTAAAAAGCCTGAATTTCAGTTTGAGTGAGGAAATTAAAGTCATTCCTTCTCCCAAAGCTGGTTTTTGTTCGGGTGGAGAATATGGAATTATAGATGATCGATTTGAATATTTAAATATTACAACTACAGTGCTCTATTTGAGCGAAAAGAATGAAGTTGTACATAAAAAGATAAAATTTGATACGGAGAAACCGGATGTGAAAACAGAACACTTATTTCATCTATCTAAAAAAGTAGTTTCTGAGCTGGAAATGATTAATGATAAAATGAGTAGAGCCAATCAGGCAACCGGTAATCATAAAGTTGAAGAAACAGCTGCCATTCTTTTTAAAATGATTTTTGATGAGCAGGATTATAGTGGTGGAATTATTATTGAGGAAGCTGAAAATTTAACCAAAATTTATCTGGATGATAACCTGGGAGCAAAAGCCTATGATGTATTTAAAGAATTCTGGCAGGAACGGCCCACAAAAATCAGCAGCAGGGAAAATATACTTGGTTTTAAAAATGCATTCTTAATTCCACTGGACAAAGAAGTAGAAGCTTTATTGATAATTTTAAGTAATGAAGTTGATCTTTATGATATTAAGAAAAATCATCTTTTTATAGAGCAGATACCCAATTATTTAAAAAAAGCAATTCTATATGAGAGTCTGGAACGAAACTTAGCCAGCCTTTCAACTCTGGAGCAGACTTCCGATTTTCTCTATTCAACCCTGGATTTAGATCTGCTTTATGAGCGGATACTCGATATAATTGTGGGGACAATGGGTATGTCAGCTGCAGTGATTTTTAAACAGGAAGATAACAAGCTAAAAATGCTGAAAAATATTAATGTAGAAGCAGAAAGTGAATTGTATTTCTATTTAAAAGGTCACTATAAAGATATTGCAGCTTCAGACCAAATATTGATAGAAAATGAGGTCGATGTTTTTGAAAATATTGAGACTTTAATTGCAATTCCCATTAATTTAAATGATTATCAAGGAATTCTTTATGCAATGCAGTCCAAGTACCAGCAGCTAATTAATGAAAATCAGAAAAAGTTTATCAGGACTCTTGCCAATCAGATCCGGGTCAGCATCAGAAATGCTTTAAACCATCATAAGGTAAAAAGACTATCGGTTACTGATGGACTGACCAACCTTTATAATCATTCTTATTTTCACAGTCAGCTGCAGCAAAAAGATGGCGAAAAGTACTCAGTCGCAATAATGGATATTGATAACTTTAAAGACTTTAATGATCAGTACGGTCATCAGGCTGGAGATCAGGTTTTAAGAGAGTTATCAGAAGTTTTGCAGTCAGAGATCAGAGAAAATGACATTGTCGCTCGCTATGGTGGGGAAGAATTTGTGATTTATTTTAATGTAGTGGACAAAAGTATTTTATCCAGAGTAATCAGCCGTTTAATGAATAAAATACGGGATCTGGAAGTTGATTTTGAAGGTGAAAAATTAAAAATAACTGTTTCGATAGGGGTAGCCGTTAATCAGGATGGTAAATATTCTGCTGAAAGACTAATTAAACAGGCAGATACGGCCCTTTATATTGCTAAAGGTGCAGGCAGAGATATGGTTAAGTTCTACAGAAATTTAGAATAAAATATTTTGAATACGAAATAAATTGTCAGAAACAAACCCTTGAAATGGTTTTTTTCTTATGGTATAATCACTATCGATGGGTGAAGTTTTAACTGAACGAACCCCAAATATAGAATTATTCCTAGGGGGAATGAATTAATATGATTTACACAGGTAAAGTAAAATGGTTTGACGCGAAAAAAGGTTATGGTTTTATTGAAAGAGAAGATGGCGATGATGTATTTGTACACTTCTCAGCTATTGAGGACGAAGGTTTCAAAACACTTGAAGACGATCAGGAAGTAGAATTCGAAATCGTTGAAGGCGACCGCGGTCCACAAGCTGAAAACGTTGTGAAGTTATAGAGTTTAAAACTGTATAAACTGAGACAACTTACCCCGTCCAGGGTCTTGGGCGGGGTTTTTATTTGTTTATGAATGTTTTTGTTCATTTATGTTCATTTATGTTCATGCACCGTGAACCTGTCAGATTATGTCGAAATCTCCTACAGAGGAGATTTTTTCTTTTTTCAATTGAAATTAATGTAAAAAGGCTTCAATTTATGATAAAATAATTAATAAGGAGTAGTTTTTAACTGGAATTATTAGATAATTCAAACAGATAATATTTGAGCTAATTACTAGTTTTAAAGGAGGATTAACATTGGAGAATCCTGTTATTTTACAGACCTTTTACTGGGAGATGAACACTGACAAATATGCAGAAGAATATCCGGAAGAGTCCAATTTATGGCAGCTGCTGGCTGAGCGGGCAGCAGAAATTGCAGAGGCGGGTTTTGATTTACTCTGGTTTCCTCCTGCTAATAAAGGAGCAGCAGGAGCTGCTGATGTGGGCTATGGAACCTATGATCTCTGGGACCTGGGGGAGTTTGAGCAAAAAGGTTCTAAAAGAACAAAATATGGAACTAAAGAAGAACTGCAGCAGGCTGTAGAGGAACTACATAAATATGATTTAAAATTATTATATGATGCTGTTTTAGATCACCGGATGGGGGCTGACGAAAAAGAAAAAGTAAAGTTGAAAGATTGTTCTGAGGCGGAAGTCTGGACAAAATTCACTTTTCCCGGCCGGGGAAATAAGTACAGTTCTTTAAAGTTAGACTGGAATTGTTTTGATGGCACAGACTGGAACGATTTAACTGAAGAAGCAGGAAAAATGCTGTTTGATACCAAAGAATGGGATGATTCGTTTGCTGATGATTATTTAATGGGGGCCAATCTTGATTATCAAAATCAATCAGTACGTGAAGATACCATCAGCTGGGGAAAATGGATAATTAACGAGATTGGTTTTGATGGTTTTCGCTTTGATGCCAGTAAACATGTAGATAATTCCATGATTTATGATTTTATAGAAGAGACTGATCAGTCTTCAGAGAAAGAATTATTTTATATTGGAGAAGCCTGGATAAATGATGTTGATACTTTAGTGGATTATTTAGAATCAATAAATCATCCCAAATTGCATGTTTTCGATTTTCCCTTAAGAGAAAGATTTATAGAGCTGATGCGTGGTGATTTGGATATGCGCTGGCTGGGAGAAAAAGGTCTGGTTAACAGAAAGGATTATAAACATCGGGCCATAACATTTATTGAAAACCATGATACAGAAAGAGATGAAGCTAGTGAATACCCTACCGAAGCTGTGGCCCAGCGAAAGCTGCAGGCTTACTGCTATATTTTAATGCGCAGAGATGGAGTTCCGAAAGTGTTCTGGAAGGATTATCATCATTTTGGTTTAAAAGAGGTAATCGATAATTTAATTGAAGCCCGCAAAAAATTTGCTTATGGAGACGCCTATGAGAGTGAGTCCAATGACGAAAATACTTATTCCTATATTCGCAGTGGTGATCAGGATCACCCCGGTAGTGGGCTGGTTATGATGATTACTAAACATGAAAATGGAGATATTATAGAAAAGACGGTTAATTCAGGAAAAGCAGAGACTGAGTATTATGATTACACAGGAAATATTGAAGATAGAGTAAAAACTGATGCTGAGGCAAATGGTCAGTTTAAAGTAATGGGTACGGCTGAAAAAGGTTATTCTGTCTGGGTTCCGGTGGAGTCTTAATATGCTGACAGCAGTAGTTCTGGCGGCCGGAGAGGCAGCAAGAATGGGCGAACTTAAGCAGCTTTTAGACTGGAAAGCAGAGAATACCATTCTGGGGAAAACTGTGGATAATTTGCTGGCGGCAGAAATTGTGGACGAAGAGCTAAAAATCGTTGTCGGCGCAGAAAAAGAAAAAATTAAAAAGTACTTACTTGGTAAATACAGAACTGAATTAAAAAGTGGTATTTTAAAAATTGTAGGAAATGATGATTATCAAAAGGGGATGATGTCTTCAATCAAAAAAGCATTAACCCAGCTGCCAGCAGGCAATCAACATCTGCTTTTTACCCTGGCTGATAAACCTTTTATTGGTCCTGAGATATACCGTGAATTTTATCAAAAATATTTAGAACTGGAAGCAGAAATTTTTCTGCCTCAGTATCAGGGTCAAAAAGGCCACCCGGTAATCATAAAAAATAAATTTAGAGAAATTGTTTTAAAGCTTGAGGGTAAAGCGGGTCTGCGTAACCTGTTTGATTTAATGCCGGATAGAATACATCATTATTCCTGTGATTATCGAGAAATTACCGTGGATTTGGATTTTAAAGAAGACTATCAAAAGTATCGGAGTAATAATTTTGAACTAAAATAAAATTGAAAACAAAAATAACTGCTTTTTAAAAGCCAGAGAAAATCTAATATTTCATGAAAGGAGAAAATATGCGCTTAAATTATAAATTGTGGCTGGAAGAAGATGAACGGATTTTTGGTGATGGCCCCTGTCAAATTTTAGAACTGATTGATCAGCTTGGTTCATTAAGACAGGCGGCAGCTAAAATAAATATGTCCTACAGTCAGGCCTGGAAACTGATTAGAAAATTGGAAAAAAGGCTAGGCTTTAAGTTATTGGATAAAAAAGTGGGGGGCAGCAGTGGTGGAGGCTCAGAATTGACTGTAAAGGGAAGAATTCTAACTAAAAAGTTTTCTGCATTTCGAAAAGAGGCTAGCCAGAGCCTTTCAGAATTAGAAGAGAAATATTTTAACCAGGAATTTAAGCAGCGATTGAAATAATATCTAAATTAATTGAATTTTTATGATATAATATAATCGTTATATGAGGTTAAACATAACGGATAGGAGTGATTTAATGTTAAACAGGAAAAAGAAAAAAAGAACTTTAAAAATAGGTCTATTAATTTTGAGTCTGAGTATCTTTTTGCTTTTAGTTCCAACTGTAAAAATAGATGCAGCCCGTAATTTTACTGATATGATAGGTCGGGAAATAACTGTTCCGGAAGAAGTAAATAGAGTTGTCACGACATATAAGTCGGCAACACAGTTTGTGCTTGCCTTAAATGCAGGAGATAAACTTGTTGGTGTCTCTATCAAAACCGATAAACAGCCGTTATTTGTCAATCTGCAGCCAGAACTGGCAGACCTGCCACAGGTAGGTTCGAAACGAAATGGAATTAATTTAGAGACTACCATGAGTGTTGATCCAGATTTAGTTATTTTATATCCACATCGGGATGCAGTGGAAACGGCAGAAAAATTAGAAGAACAGGGTGTGACCGCTTTGGTTATCAATCCTGAGAGTCTGGAGCAAATTAGGGAAACAACTGAACTTTTAGGAGAAGTTTTAAATAAAGAAGAGAAGGCGGCAAAAGTACTGGCAGCCTATGATAAAATTGATAGTTTGACAGAAAGAACAGCCGCCCTGCCTGAAGCGGAAAAGAAAAAAATATATTTTGCCAATTCAGAGTTTACTGATTCTGTGGGAGCAGGAATGATGCAGACTGCCCTAATTGAAAATGCAGGTGGAATTAATCCAGCAGCTAAATTGAAATCAGGTTTTATCACAGTTTCTGCAGAAAATATTTTAGAATGGAATCCGGAGCTGATAATTGTTTCCCAGTTTTTTAATGGTGATTTAGAAAATCTGACTCAGGAAGATAAATATCAGAATGTAAAAGCTTTTAAAAATAATGTAATCTATCGAGTTCCTTCAAGATTAGAGCCCTGGGATTTTCCCTCACCCTCAACTTTTATTGCTCAGTTATGGCTGGCACAAAAAACCTATTCATCTGAATACCAGGATCTTAATTATCAAAAAGAAGTTAATGATTTTTATCAGACTCTATACGGAAAGAGTTTTGAAGAACTGGGAGGAGAATTTTAGTAAATGAGCGGAATAACTGCTGTTAAGAAAATAATAATAAGCGGGATACTTTTAATAACTCTAATTGTAATCTCAATGCTGATTGGTAATTATGAACTCGGCCTGAATGATCTGGGTTTAATTCTGTCTGATATATTTCAGGGAGATCTACAGGCAGTTGAAAATAATCCGGATTGGTCTGTTCTTTATTATATTCGCCTTCCCAGAATTTTAATCGTTGTACTGGTGGGGGCTGCTCTTTCAATCAGCGGAGCGGCCTACCAGAATATTTTTCGCAATCCGCTGGTTTCACCGGATATTCTCGGGGTTTCGGCAGGAGCAGGACTGGGAGTAGCACTTGGCCTCTTATACAGCAGTGGTTCAATGTTTTATGTTTATTTAATTGCTTTTATTACCGGTACAGCTGCAGTAGCATTAACTTACTGGCTCAGCCAGCTGGCAGATGGTAAAAATACAATGTTCATGGTTCTGGCTGGAATTGTTGTTTCCTCGCTTGCTAATGCTCTGATTTCACTTCTTAAATATCTGGCAGATCCAATGCAGAATCTACCGGGGATAGTTTTTTATCTGATGGGAGGTTTTTCCCGCAGCGGCTGGCAGGAGTTTTACTTACTCTTACCGGTGGTAATTGTTTCGCTGGCAATTATATTATTTTTGCGATGGCAGCTCAATATTTTTTCTCTGGGGGAAAAAGAAGCAGCAGCTCTTGGGGTTGATACTGAAAAAATAAAGTTAATAGTGATTATTTTCTCGACTATTATGGTTGCTGCAGCAACTGCAGCTGCCGGTCAGGTGAGCTGGATTGGTCTGGTAATTCCACATATAACAAGGTTTATAGTTGGCAGTAACTATAAGTATTATCTGCCAGCATCGGCTCTTTTAGGTGGATTTTCTCTGTTGTTGATGGATAATCTGGCAAGAACTATAAGTGGCGCAGAAATACCAATCAGTATTATTACTGCTTTAATTGGGGCTCCATTTTTTGCCTATTTATTAATTACTAAAAAAGAAAGTGGGTGGAGTTAATGTTACAAAGTAATAATTTGTCCTTTTCTTATGCAGATCAAAAAGTATTAAAAAACATTAATTTCCGGGCAGAAAAAGGAGAATTCATCTCAATTCTGGGAGCAAATGGTTCGGGGAAAACAACTTTTTTTCAGTGTATGCAGGGATTGTTAACTCCTGATGCAGGAAAAATACTACTCGACGGAGAAAATATAAAAAAGATGACTAAAAAAGAAATTTCCCAAAAAATAGCTGTTGTGCCTCAGGAAAGCAAAAATATATTTGACTACCAGGTTCTGGATATGGTTTTAATGGGAATTAATCCCTGGCTCTCTTTTGCTGAGCAGCCGGGAGCCGATGCCTATCAAAGAGCAGAAGATATTCTGGCTGAATTAGAAATACTTGAATTGAAAAATAAAAGCTTTAATAAAATTTCGGGGGGAGAAAGACAGCTTGTTTTAATAGCGAGAGCAATAATGCAGAAAAGTAGTATTTTCTTTTTAGATGAACCAAATTCTCATCTTGATTTTAAAAATACTCATCTAATTTTACAAATTATGAGAGAACTCAGTTCAAAGCATAAAACAGTGATTACAGCACTGCATGATCCAAATCTGGCCTACCAATATTCAGATCGGGTAATTATTATTAAAACAGGTAAAATAATTGCTGCTGGCCCGGTGGAAGAGGTTATGACAGCTGAAAATTTAAGCAGAGCTTATGAAATTGCAATTAATAAAGATAGTGCTGTTTTTTCACTAACCTTTCAGAAAAGCAGGGTTTTAAAACAGTAATCATAATTTTATTTAGAATATCCTTTAAATATTTATGAAATATCAGCGAGCAATTTAAACTCTTAATAGGAAGGGACGTGGCAGAAGTGGAAGATTTCTTCAAAAAAGTTTTTGACGAATTAGAGGGGAATAAAAAAATACTGACAGCAGTTTTAACAAATATTGATAGTGAGGAAATATCGCAAAATTTGCTGGGGGAAATGTTTTTGTTTGACGAGGATGGAATAATTGATTTTTCCTCTGAACAGCTGGAAAATGAGCTGGAGCAGTTTTTATTAAATCAAGATTTTAAAAAAGAAATTTTAGAATTAAGAGAAAATAAAAATTTAGATTCTCAGCTTAAATCAATCCATCTGGATCAGGATAACAGGCTGGAGATTTTTCTGGAGCCAGTAGTTGATCAGCCGCATCTGACAGTATTTGGGGCTGGACATATAGCTGAGCCACTGGTTAAAATTTGCAGCCTTCTGGATTTTACAATTACAGTTGTAGATGACCGGGAGGAATTTTTAAATTATGACAAATTTCCGACAGCTGACCAGCTGCTGCTTTTAGATTATGAAGATTATTTTGCCGATGCTAAAATTAAAGAAAATGATTATTTAGTAATTGTAACCAGGGGTCATCAGCATGATTATCAGGTTCTGAAAAATGTAATTAATTCTGAGGCAGCTTATCTGGGTATGATCGGCAGCTCCCGTAAAATAGAAACTGTTTATAATCAGCTGCGTGATGATGGAATAAAGGAATCAAAATTGGAAGCAGTTCATGCTCCAATAGGACTGGACATTGGCAGTGAAACACCGGCAGAGATAGCTGTGGCGATTGCGGCAGAGATCATTGCCGTCAGGAGGGATAAGTAGTGAAGAAAGATATCTTAAAAAAAATCATTAAACTAAAAAAAGAAAATCTTAAGTTGGCCAGAGCCTTTATTATCCAGGCTAAGAGTTCGTCCCCCCGTAATACAGGAACCGAAATGTTAATCACCGAGGAAGGTGAGACTTTCGGCAGTATTGGCGGCGGTCAGGACGAAAAAACAGTGATCGAAAAGGCCCTGGATTTAATTGAAAATGGGAAATCTGAAAAATTGAAACTTACTTTAACCCGGAAAGAAGCTGCTGAAATCGGATGGGTCTGTGGTGGACAGATAGATATTTTTATTCAGATAATTTCCTGATTAGTCTTTACAGGTGGTAAAATTCAAAGTTGACAATTTTACTAAAGATTGATATAATTTCTCATATAAAATGTCCATCTAAAATTTGATTAAGATATGGATATTCAATAAATACCGATTTGGATGGAGGCAAATTATGTACCCGAAAATTCTAATTATATCTTTTAAAATACCTACAGAAAAAATGGGAGAACAGTATGAACTGGAGGGAGTAGACTTTTCTCTGGTAACTCAGGACTATTCTGAAGCTTTGAGCATGGCAGGTGCTATACCTTTGATTATGCCCTATATTGAAGCAAGACGAGATGATGATCAATATATTAAGGAATTCCTGAATGAGGTTGATGGTGTTGTTTTACCTGGAGGAAGTGATATTGATCCGGCTTTATATAATTCTTATCCGCAAAAATATCTGGGCAATATCTCACCTGAACGTGACCGCTGGGAGCTCAAAATTCTGCAGATGGCAATGGAAATGAAAAAGCCAATTTTAGGAATCTGCCGTGGATTTCAGCTGATAAATATTCACTATGGTGGTTCTTTAAAGGTTGATGTCTGTGGAAACAATGCTGACAGTAAAATACCGCATATGGCGCTGATGGTTCCCAAATATTATAAAACTCACCAGGTTGATATTCAGGAAAATACCCGCCTGGCTGAAATTTTTGCTGGAGATGAAGTTGCTGTAAATTCCTATCACCATCAGGCGGTTGATAAAGTTGGTGATGGTTTAAAAGTATCTGCGGTGGCCCCGGATGGATTTGTAGAGGGAGTTGAAGATCCTGACTATCCTTATCTTGTTGGTGTCCAGTGGCATCCGGAGATGATGGCAGCCAGAGATCCAATTCAGTTAAAATTATTTAAAGACTTTGTTGATTATGTTGATCAGGCTAGAAAATAAGCAAATAATGAGATGAGTATTTTGAGGAGGAAGGATAATGAAAAATAAGATTTTAGTTTTATTATTAATTTCTTTATTTATGGTTTCAGTGTTTTCTGGTGTTCAGGCTCAGGAGACTGAGCAATTTGTAATGGCGATTGAGGATGAGGTAAGCAACCTTGACCCCGGAGAAACAACAATTTCTGTTAATGAGAGAGTAGCTTCCTTAATTTTTGATGGTCTGGTAGAATATGGAGAGTCAAATAGGATTGTACCTGGAATTGCAAGTGACTGGACAATTTCGGAAGATGAGATGGAATATACATTTGAATTAAGAGAAGGTGTAATGTTCCACAATGGTCAGGAATTAACTGCTGAAGATGTAGAGTATACCTATCAGCGTATTTTAGATCCCGAATATGGTTCTGGTTTAAGAGCTAAAATCGAATCTATTGAATCAATAGAAGTAATTGATGATTATACAATTAAGTTTACTTTAAGTGAACCTTATTCACCCTTTATTCTGGGAATGACCTTTGGTATTCTTCCTAAAGAATACGCTGAAGAAGTTGGAGACGAAGAATTAGGTAGAAATCCTATTGGTGCTGGTCCCTTTAAGTTAGAAGAATGGGATGCCGGTAATCAGATAGTTCTATCTGCTTTTGAGGATCACTGGAATAAGGTGCCTAATATTAAAGAATTAGTTATCAGATCAATTCCTGAATCTGCAACTCAGGCAATGGAACTGCGCAGTGGAGGTATTGATTTTGGTGTAAACCTTGATGTAGGTCAGCTGGATTCATTTACCGACAATCCTGATTATCAGGTTAAATCAGCTGCTGGTGCAGGTATTAACTTCTTAGGTTTCAATTTTGAGATGGAGCCAACTCAGGAGCGTAAATTTAGAGAAGCTGTAGTGCAGGCAGTACCATTTGATCAAATTATTCCTCAAGTTTTTGGTATCTTAGGGGAAAGAGCATATTCAATGCTGCCGCCAACAATCTGGCCGGAAGATCGAGAATATTTAAGAGAAAATGCAGTTGGTTTTGCTCCCGAAGCAGCAGCTCAAAAGTTTGAAGAATTGAAAACAGATGGGGTAATTCCAGAAGATTATACAGCTCAAATTTATGTCTCCAACAGCCGACCTAATCAGGTTAAGACTGCAGAAGCAATGGTTACCGCTTTAAATCAATCAGGTCTTAATGCAGAAGTTCAGGCAATGGAGTTTGGAACAATGTGGGATATGCTGGGTCGTGGAGAAATCGGTATGTTCTTCTTGCGCTTTGTCTCAGATCCCGATCCTGATTACTGGTTATATAGATTCTTTAAATCTCCTGAGGAAGGTGGAGCTTTAAATAGAGCTTTTTATTCTGATCAAGAGGTAGATCAGTGGTTAGAAGAAGCAAGATCGATCTCAAACCAGGAGAGACGAGAGGAACTATATAATAATGTTTTAAGAAAGGTTTTAATTGAAGATCTTGTATTCCATCCTCTTGCTCATTCAACTCAGATCTATGTAATGCAGGATAATGTAAGAGAACTTGAACCTGGTAATTCACTTTTAATTCCCCTGGTTACTCCAACAGCTAATGTTTATAAGGAATAGTTGAGGCGGATTAATTGAGAAAGTGTTTTACAGATATTAAAAGATAAATTATCTTAAACTACTATGCAGATAGTTCAAACTATCTGCATAGTCTTTTTAGAAAGAGGTGAACAAGTTGTTTGCTTATATAATTAAAAGATTGCTCTGGTTAATCCCGGTTGTGATCGGTGTTTCATTAATTTTATTTGGAATTATGCAGCTGGTACCTGGTAATCCAGCAGCTATCATGCTGGGAACAAATGCAACTCCGGCAGCCATAGAAGCTTTAAATGAAAAATTTGGTTTTAATGAACCTTTTCATGTCAGATATTTTTTAATGCTTAAAAATTTTATAACAGGGGAACTTGATTCAATTTATTATGGGGATCAAGTAATAAATATCATTGGCAGGAGAATGACTGCTACAATTGAACTAGGATTACTTTCACTGGTCATTGCAGTGTTAGTGGCAATCCCGACAGGGGTAATTGCTGCGGTGAAAAAGAATTCTTTATTTGATCTTTTAAGTATGTTTATTGCTACTATTGGTATTTCAGTTCCGGCCTTTTTTACAGGTATTATTTTTATTTACTTATTTTCAGTTTATTTTCCGTTTTTCCCTTCTTCGGGCTATGGAGGACGGATCTGGACTTTAAGTGGTCTGAGGCATTTGATTCTACCAGCTTTCGCTTTAAGTACAGTAATGATTGCCTCTACCAGCCGGATAACCAGATCTTCGATGCTTGATATAATGAAAGAAGACTATCTGGTCACAGCACGTTCCAAGGGAGTTGCTGAAAATGTTATTATCTTAAAACATGCCTTTCGCAATGCTCTGATTCCGATCATTACCAATATTGGTAATCAGCTGGCTATGATGTTTGGAGGAGCAATTTTAATCGAATCAGTTTTTGCCTGGCCGGGTGTAGGAAGGCTGGCAGTTAGTGCTGTTGAAGCCAGGGATCAGCCGTTAGTTTTTGGCTCAATTTTAATCCTGTCGATTCTATTTGTTCTGGTCAATCTGCTGGTTGATATTATTTATGTTTTTATTAATCCAAGGATCAGCTATAAATAGCAGTGAAATGAGGTGTTGAAATTTGAAAAAGAAAATTATTTTAATTATACTATTATTAATCCAAATATATATCAGTTTTCAAAACTGGGTGCTAGAGGAAAAAGTCTGGAGCAGTCTGGAATACAAATTTGCTACAGTTTTTTCTGCAATGTTAATTGTTTTCCTTTTGTTATTGTTATTTAAAGACAATATTTTTCTTAAATTTAAGGAAAATGCTCTTTATGCAAAAATGTTTAAAGAATTTAATAAGGGTTATGGAGGTAAAATTGCAGTTTTTATGCTGGCCTTGATTTTTTATGCGGCTTTTATGGCACCATTTATTGCCCCATATTCTCCGACTGAAATAGATTATGCTAATATGACCTATTCAGCACCTTCATTAGAGCACTGGTTTGGCACAGATGATTTTGGCAGAGATATGTTTTCGCGAGTTCTTTATGGGGCCAGAATTGCTCTGGGAGTTGGTTTTTCTGCTGTTTTAGTAAATGCCAGTCTTGGTGTCAGCCTGGGTTTAATTGCCGGTTATTATGGAGGCAAAGCAGATATGTTAATTATGCGGCTGGTAGAAATATGGAACTCAATTCCCTTTATTTTGCTGGCTTTAGCTATTATTTCAGCTCTGGGAACAGGAATTTTTAACATCATAATTGCTGTTGGGGTGACCGGTTTAATTAATTTTTCCCGCTTAACTCGTTCCATAGTTTTTCAAATTAAGGAAAAAGAATATGTAGCTTCAGCTAAGGCTCTGGGAGCAAGTGACCTCAGGATTTTATATAATCATATCTTACCAAATTCAATTTCATCATTAATAGTACTGGGAACTTTAAGAATTGGGATTTCCATTCTGGTTGTTGCTGGGTTGAGTTTTTTAGGACTCGGGATTCAGCCGCCAACTGCCGCCTGGGGAACCATGCTAAATCGAGGTCAGGAATATTTAATCCAGGCACCCTGGATGTCAATTTTTCCGGGGCTGGCAATTATTATTACAGTCTTGAGTTTTAACCTCCTCGGTGATGCCTTAAGAGATGCCCTTGATCCCAGACAGCTGGACTAACGTGCCCCTACCGTTTACGGAACCAATTTTTTCCAGAAAATGATTTGACTTTTAAAGGAGTAGATCGAATTTATGCAGCAGAGAGAAGAAAAGATAGTTAATAAGAAAAAGTTGACTGCAAGGTTAAATGATCCAAGTTTAAAAAGTGGAGTCAAAGATGCCCTGCCAATCATTTTGGGATATCTGCCGATTGGTATTGCTTATGGAATGCTGGCGGTAAATAAAGGGTTAACTCCCCTGCAGACTACAGCTATGTCAATTTTTGTATTTGCAGGTTCTGCCCAGCTGGTTTCAATTGAAATGATAGCTGCCGGGGCCGCGGTGGCCGCCATAGTTGTCATGACATTTCTGGTAAATTTACGCCATCTTTTGTTATCAGCTTCTTTAAGCCTTCATTTAAGAAATCTGCCACTTTATTATTATCCATTTTTAGGTTTTTTAATAACTGATGAGTCTTTTGCGGTTGCCATGAGTAAAATAGAGAGCCAGAAGAATAAGCAGCGATATTTTCTCGGCCTGGGTTTTACAGCTTATCTGGGCTGGGTGTTTAGCTCTGCTGTAGGGGCTTTTTTAACTGAATTTATTGATTTGGGTAGTGGAGGAGCACTTGATTTTGTTTTGCCGGCAATGTTTGTAGTTCTGCTGGTTATGCAGATCAGTTCCCGAAGTGAAATAATTGTTGCCGTTTTTTCCGCCTTTGCATCACTTTTCTTTGCTCTGACGATTAATGGCAGCTGGAATATCATTCTGGCTACAGTCCTGGCTGCTTTTTTAGGGGTGTATATCGATGGAAATAGTTAAGTTTATGCTGATGATTGTCGGGATGGTGATAGTAACCTTCATTCCCAGAGTACTGCCTCTGGCTCTGCTGGGTAAAAAAGAGCTGCCCGAAAAGGTTGTGCTCTGGCTGAGCTTTATTCCTGCGGCTGTACTGGCAGCCTTACTGGCGCCATCAATACTGCTTAAAAATGGAAGTCTTTATTTAAGTCTGGAAAATACTTCTCTAATTGCTTTTTTCCCGACGCTGCTGGTTGCATATAAGACAAAGAGCATATTTTATACTGTGAGTGGAGGCTTAATTTTCTATTTGTTAATATCATTTTTATTTTAAATTATCTTATATTACCAATCAAGATTGGATAATATCAGGCAGCTATAGCTAATGATTTATTGTGGATTTCATTTTAGTTCATTTACTTAGTCTCTGTTTTTTTTAAAAAAGAACATAAAACAATAGAATTCAAATTGGGGGAATTTAAAAATGGAAATTAAAGTTGATTTATTTAGTGATACGGGGACAAAGCCTTCTCAGGATATGAGAAGATTTATGGCTGAGGCAGAGGTCGGGGATGAGCAGCTGGGGGAAGATCCAAGTGTTAATCGTCTCTGCCGGATGACTGCAGAGATGCTGGGCAAAGATGATGCAATTTATTTACCTTCTGGCTTAATGGCAAATCAAATATCTTTTGCTGTCCATACGGATCAGGGAGATGAAATAATAATGGATCAGACAGCACATCCCATCCACTATGAGAGTGCTGCTCTGGCTGTTATTTCTGGAGCTTCAATTAGGCCGCTGGCTGGTGAGGGTGGAATTTTTACTGCCGAACAGGTTGAAAGCGCAATTAGAGAGAAGGATTATCACAGTCCCCAGACAAAAGTTATTTCTATTGAACAGACAACCAATTTAGGTGGAGGTCGAATCTGGCCCCTGCAGAGAATTAAAGAAATAGCAGAAGTTGCGGTAGAAAATGAGCTAAAAATGCATATGGACGGTGCCCGGATGTTAAATGCTGCCGTTGAGGCAGAAGTTGATCCGGCAGAATACGGACAGTATTTTGATTCGATCTGGATTGACTTAAGTAAGGGCCTGGGAGCTCCGGTTGGTTCAGTTCTGGCTGGTTCAGCAGAATTTATAGAAAAAGCTCGTTTCTGGAAACAGAGATTGGGTGGAGCCATGAGGCAGGCAGGAATTATTGCAGCTGGTGGTATTTTTGCCTTAGAGCACAATGTTGCCCGTCTAAAAGAAGATCACAAACATGCTAAAATGCTGGCAGAAACTATTGCTGATCAGGAAGGTTTAGAAATTAATCCCGATACTGTAGAAACTAATATAGTTCTCTTTTCTGTAGCAGAGGGAAAGACAGACTTATTTGCAGATGAACTGCTGAAAAAAGGAATTAGAGTTAGCAGACTGGAAGGTAAACTGCGTGCTGTTACTCACTTAGATTTAAGTTTAGAAGATATTCGCTATGCTGTAAAACATATAGAAAAGACAGCTCAAGAAATTTTTGCTTAAATTAAATTATAAAATAGGAAGGATTTTAGTACTCTGTCAAGAATATTTTAATATAAGCTAATTAATTAATTTATCAATAAACTTAACTTTATTAAATTTAAAAGAGGAGAGTGAGTCCAATGGAACAGGTGTATGAAAAAAAGCGTGAACAGCTTCTTAGTGATCTCAGTGATATGAGTGAAGTTGCAGAGGAAATGCTGCAGAATGTAATTAAAGCAATGGATGATTTGAATGTTGAGAAAGCTCACGAGATTATTGAAAGAGATGATGTGCTGGATAACTATTTAATTACTATAGAAGAGGAAGTTTCGCGCTTGTTAACCCTGGATCAACCCCTGGCAGCTGATACCTGGTTTAGTATTGCAATGATTAAAATTGCAAATGACTTAGAAAGAATAGGAGATCAGGCAACTAACATAGCTGAGATTTTACTTGAATTAAAACATGATGGAATTATGAAACCCTTAGTTATGATTCCAGAACTCGCTGATATTGTCACTGATATGCTGGATGTAGTATTAGAGTCATTTTCTACCAAAAATTCGGATCTTGCAGAAGCAGCCTGCCGAATGGACGAGAAAGCAGATAATCTTTATGAAGATATTTATTCCAAAGCTATTAAAATCATTAGCCAGAAAGAAGATAAGGAAAAAGTAAAGCAGATAGTTCAACACATCAATTTAGCTAAAGCATTAGAGCGGGTAGGAGATCACGCAACTAATATTGGTGAAGAAACTATCTTTATTGTAACCGGTAAAAGAGTTAAGTATTAAAAATATAATTTGATTTTAAGTATCGAGCCTCAAAATAATTGAAAATATTTTTGAAATCCAGTATAAATTAAGAAAACGGCCTATTTGAATAGGCCGTTTTTTTATGCATAAATCTATTTATTAAATTTAAAGTCAGCATTAGTAAAATAAAACTCCACCCGGTCCAATAGGTAAATTGAAGATAAACCAGATAACTAGTAAAATAGTCCAGCCGATCATAAAGGCAATTGAATAGGGAACCATCGTAGATATTAAAGTGCCGATTCCTATATCTTCATCATATTTTTTGGCAAAAGCGATAATGATTGCAAAATAGGGCATTAAAGGTGTAATGATATTTGTTGTAGAATCACCTATCCTGTAAGCCATCTGAGCAAATTCGGGTGAATAACCAAGCTGCATTAACATTGGTACAAATACCGGGGCCATGATTGCCCATTTAGCAGAGGCACTACCAATAAAGAGATTAATAAATCCAGCCACTACAATAAATAGGATAATTAATGGTAAACCGGTAAAATTAATTGACTGCAGAAATTCTGCCCCACCAATTGCCAGAATAGTTCCCAGCTTTGACCAGTTAAAGTAGGCTACAAACTGACCGGCTGCAAAAGCAAGAGTAATATATCCTCCCATTCCGGCCATGGTTGAATCTAAATACTGAGCAATATCATCACTATTTTTAATTGAACCGGTCTTTTTACCATAAGCCAGACCGGGAACAAAAAAGAAGATAGCAATTAAGGGTACCATACCGCCAACAAAGGGAGTTCCACCCATAATCAAATTACCTGCATCACTTCGCAAAATTCCATTTTGAGGAACAGTCATTAATAAAATAACTGCCAGAGTAACTCCCAGCCAGATCAAGGCTGATTTAATTCCGGCATTTTCTTCAGCCGTAATTTCTTCCAATTCTTCTTCGTGTTCACCTTCATATTCTCCAAAGCGGGGAGCAATAATTTTTTCAGTTACCCAGGTACCAATTATTGTAACTAAAAAGGTTGAAGCCACCATAAAATAATAATTTACTGTTGGTGGAATTGTATAACCTGAGTCAATAAGTTGAGCTGCTTCCTGAGAAAGTCCGGCCAGCAGTGGATCCAGAGTTGAAAGAAGTAAATTGGCACTAAAACCTCCAGAAACCCCGGCAAAAGCAGCAGCCAGACCAACAAGTGGATGCCTGCCTTTGGCAGCAAAGATTACCGCACCTAAAGGCACCAGTACAACATAACCAGCATCAGAAGCTATATTTGACATGATACCTGCAAAGATTACAACAGCTGTAATGTATTTATCTGGTGCACTCAAAACTGTTTTTTTCAGAACAGCAGAAATTAAACCTGACTTTTCTGCGATTCCAACACCTAACATTGCTACCAGTACTACACCCAGTGGAGCAAAACCGGTAAAATTACTAACTGCTTCAGTGAAAATCCTGCGGATACCAGATTTAGATAATAGGTTGACAGCTCTAATCGTTTCTCCTGTACCCGGATGGGTTACAGCTATTTCGAATAAACTGATAATCCAGGATAAGATTAATACAAATGCAGATAAAATAAAGAATAATATAACTGGATGTGGCAGTTTATTTCCTGTTCTTTCGATTCGATTTAAAAATCGATCGGTTAAACTAAGATTTTCTTTGTTATTTAACATAATTTCCTCCTCTATTTTCTGATTCTAAATCGTGAAAATTTAACACTTTAAGTAAATAAAGTGGGCAGATTTTTAAGCCACATTTTATAGTATATTAAATTTCTCAACTTATTTCAAATTTTTAAAACGATTTAGCAGCTGTCAGGTTATGATGAAGAAAAAATTAGTTTTTTAAAGCAGAATTTAAAATTGCTTCTTTAACTACTCGCGCAGCTAGAACGCCCACCTGGTTAATGTCAGCCTGAACCTGACTGGAGGCTAAAGTAAAAACACTGTCTCCATCTAAAAGTGTGTGCACAGGATAAATTGTGCGGCTCAGTCCGCTGTGAGCCATCATTGAAACCCGATTTGCTTCTGATTTATTTAAAACAGCATTAGTTGCTACCACAATTAAAGTTGTATTTTGTCGTAAAAAGCCAAGATTTATTTCCGGCTGCTTAATGATAGTTTCCTCAGTATTAACAAAATTACCCTCCTGATCCCGAGCTCCAGCAATAATTTTACCACTCTCAGGGTCTTTAAGATCACCAAAAGCGTTGACTACTGCCAGAGCTGAAACGATAAGCTCACCACTTTTGCGGGCAGCATGACCGAGTCCTGTCTTACTTGCATTTTCTATTCCCATCAGTTTTCCACAGGTGGATCCTGCTGCTGCACCGATACTTTCGGCTGTTTGAGCAGAGCTGCTGGCATTTTGACAGGCCTGATAGGCCATTTTTTGATCGGGAGAGTCATTACTTTTGTATTCTAGATCATAAATGACAGCTGCCGGGACAATGGGTACAACTCCACCTCCGGTTTGAAAACCGATATTTTTTTCTTTTAAATACTGCATAACTCCTCCTGCAGCATCAAGCCCATAGGCACTGCCTCCGGTTAAAAAGACAGCATTAGCTTTATCAACTGCAGCCCGGCTGTCAGTTAGAGCAAATTCTCTGCTTCCAGGTGCTCCACCACGGACATCTGCTCCAATTGTAAAATTTGCTTCAGCTAAAACCACTGTACAGCCTGTGCCTGCTTTCTGATCATCGGCATGACCAAGTTTTATTCCTTCAACAGCTGTTAAATCAGTATTCATATATTTTCCTCCTCCTGGGTTATTTAAAATTAAAGCACAAAATTTGTTTGAAATCCATTTAACTAATTATAGTATAACATCTTTAGAAAGGTTTTTTTAGGCTGCAGGAAATAAATGATTTTGTTTATCTGGAAATATCAGCTGCTAAAAATTTAAATTATAAAAGTTTGAAAAACTTTATTTTGTTAAGCAGGAAACTGTCACTTTATCGCAAATTATATATTATAAGAACAGAAATAATTTTCAAAAAAATTATGGAGGTGGAATTTGTGAAATTCAAAAAATTATCGATTGCTTTTTTAACTCTGATTTTAGTGATGACTTTATCTTTTACCATTCTGGGACAAGAGGCTGAACTGAGGATTTATCATGTAAATGATGTTCATTCCCGGGTAGAAGAAGATGATTATGCAGGTAGTATGGGTTATGCTAAAATGGCAACCTTAATTGATGAAGGTAGAAGAGAAAAAGCAAATGTGATGTTTCTGGATGCAGGGGATACTTTCCACGGGCAGACAATTGCTAATATAAATGAAGGAGAAGCTATCAGCCATATTTTAGATTTAATGGACCTGGATGCTTTAACCTTAGGAAACCATGATTTTAATTATGGTCAGGAGAGACTGGAAGAATTAGACTATATGAGTAATTTTCCATTTCTGGCTGCTAATTTGAGCAAAGAAGATGGAGAAGAAATTCCATATACTCAGGATTATATGATTAAAGAGTTTGATGGCTTAACAGTAGGTGTTTTTGGCCTGGTAACTCCAGAGACAGCTTATAAAACTCATCCTAAAAATGTTGAGGGTTTAGTATTTGGAAATCCAGTTACTGCTGCTGAAAATGCTGTCAGCGAATTAAGAGATCAGGTAGATGTAGTTGTTGCCCTATCTCACTTAGGAATTAGTGAAGGTAGTGAATATACAAGTACTATGGTTGCAGAAGAAGTTTCCGGTATTGATCTGATTGTTGACGGTCACAGTCATAATGTAATAGAAGAAGGCATGATGGTTAACGATACAATGATTGTGATGGCGGGAGAATATTCTAAATATCTTGGTTATGTAGATCTGACAGTCGAAAATGGTGAGGTTTCAAATATTAGTCCTAATTTAATTCCTAGAGAAGATACTATGGATGTTGAAAAAGATTATATGATTTCAAAAGTTGTAGAAAGAGTTAATAGAGCCAATGAGACAATTACCTCTCAGGTAGTTGGAAGAACTGCTGTCGAATTAAATGGAGCCAGAGGTAATGTTCGCACCGGTGAAACTAATCTTGGGAATTTAATAACTGATGCAATGCGGAGTAAATTAGATACTGATGCTGCCATTACTAATGGTGGAGGAATCAGAGCTTCTATTGATCAGGGTGAGATTACTCAGGGTGAAGTTATTACAGTACTGCCCTTTGGAAATACAACCATGGCTATAGAATTAAGTGGTGCTGACTTAAGAGCTGCTTTAGAACATGGTGTTTCCGAATACCCTGCAACTGAAGGGCTTTTCCCACAGGTTTCCGGAATTAAGTTTACCTTTGATGGTGATGCTGAACCTGGAAATAGAGTCCAGCAGGTCTGGGTTGGCGGAGAAAAACTTGATCCAGATGCAATGTATACTGTAACTACAAATGACTTTATGAAAGCTGGAGGAGACGGATATTCAATGTTTGCAGATGCTCCAATAGTTAAAGAAGCTGGAGGCTTGGAAGAAGTATTAATGGAATACATTGAAGCTAATGCTCCTGTAGCTCCAGAAACAGAAGGAAGAATAGTAGCTGAGTAAAATGCACTGGTACCGGGTACCACCCGATATAAGTCGAAAAGTGTCGAAAATATAAAAGCAAAACTACCCTCTATTGATTTTTCAGTAGAGGGTTTTTTTAACTTATATCATTAAAATAGTGGATCTACTTTACAATTATCAAAAAATTAGATAAAATCAAGCTGTAATTTAATCAATTGAAGTAATAAAATAACAAGAGGAGGTAATTATTATTAGTGGAGAAACAGTTGGTTTTTTGTCCATAATCCCACCCCTGCTGGCTATTTTGCTGGCAATGTATACCAGGGAAGTACTTATTTCTTTATTTGCTGGAGTCTGGTCTGCAGCCTTGATTATCAGCAGCTGGAATCCGATTTCGGCAACTTCATTATCTTTGCGCTGGATTGTTAATACAGTTAATGATCCCTGG
Source organism: Halanaerobium saccharolyticum (assembly GCF_003259895.1). Lineage (GTDB taxonomy): Bacteria > Bacillota > Halanaerobiia > Halanaerobiales > Halanaerobiaceae > Halanaerobium > Halanaerobium saccharolyticum_A. The sequence goes on from NZ_QLME01000002.1 coordinate 190,080, forward strand.
AATGCTAAATTTTTGATTTTGATTATGCTGATGGGAGCAGGGGCAGCCTTGATTTACAAGTCAGGAAGTGTGCTAGCCCTGGAAAGCTGGATGGGTAATGCCGTCAGAACTTCAAGAGATTCTCAGATTTTAACCTGGATGATTGGAATGTTTATCTTTATCGATTCTTATACCAGTACAATTGTAACCGGAAATGCAACCCGGGATGTAAGTATCAAAAATAAAACATCCAGAGAAGCTCATTCCTATATCCTGGATTCCACAACTGCTCCGGTCACAACTTTTGGTCCAGTTTCTAACTGGATTGGTTATCAGGTCTCGATGATTGCTGCAGGTTTTACTGCTGCCGGAATAACAGCCGAGCAGATTGGAGTTACACCGTATGCAGTATTTTTACGCTCAATTCCCTGGAATTTCTACTGTCTTCTGGCCTTTTTTATGGTTGGCTTTGTCTCTATAACTCAGAGATATTATGGGCCAATGCTTGACGCAGAATGGCGGGCTCGTAAAGAAGGTAAGTTAATGAAGGATGGAGCAGAGGCTTTATCAGATATTAGTACTGATGTAGGTGAGCAGAGTCAGAGAAATCCAAAATTGATAAACTTCTTTTTACCGATTATTTCATTATTAGTTGTCAGTGTATTTTCTATGTGGTGGCTTGGTGAAGGCTATCAGGCCGGAGTTAGTATTGCTCAGGCTTTTCAGGAGACTGATATAGCACTGGCCCTGCTTTATGGTTCCTTTGCCTTTGTCTTTTTTGCCCTTGTTGGAGCTCTGACTTATAAAACGATGAGCTTAAGTGAAGCCAGTGATGCGATAATTGATGGTTTTAAAACTATGATTATTGCAGCTGCGATTATAATTTTAGCCTGGACTATTGGCTATGCGACTGATCAGGTCGGGACAGCAGACTATGTTGTAAATATTTTAATGAACATTGGTCTGCCCGGTAGAGCCCTGCCGATAATTATCTTTTTAGCAGCAATGTTTATTTCTTTTACTACCGGAACTTCCTGGGGTACAATGGCTATTTTAACACCGATTGCTGTTTCTACAGGTTATGAATTAGTAGGATTTAGTATTGTACCGGTGCTGATGGGAATCTTATTTGGAGGAGCTATTTTTGGAGATCATGTGTCTCCAATTTCTGACACCACTGTCATGTCTTCAATCTTTGCCGGTTCTGATCATATTGATCATGTAAGTTCACAGATTCCTTTTGCTTTAACAGCTGCTGGAGTTACAATTTTTACTTTAATCCTCTATGCTTTAGGAATTGATTCTGTAGTTATTCTATTAACTACAGCTTTTGTGCTGACCATAGTTTTAACAGTTTTCTTAAATAAATATGATGCAAAAAGAAAAGGTCTGCCTGAGGTAATGCCGAGTGTTGAAGAAATTAAAGCCGGGAGCACATCCGGTAGCAAAATGAAGATTTTTAATAAAATTGCTACTGCAGCTGCAGCTTTTTATCTAATCTATATGATCAGCATTTTCCTATTTGCAAATCTGGCATCGTAATTTACTCAGAAATTCGAATTGGAAAATAATTTAGTTGTAAAAATGAAATAACGTTATTTCCCCTGAGCCTTTTAAGTTGCTTTAACAGGCAGCTGAAATTCTCAGGGGATTTATTATTTAATAAGCAGTTAAAAACCAATTAAAAGATGTGAAATTAATCATTTGTCCCTAAATTCGATTTAAAAGTATTTTTCTGCTATAATAAGGAGTAGATTGCTTAGAGAAAAGAGCGACAAAATTTTAGTCTTTAATTTAAAATACAAAACTATAAAATTTTAAAAATATTTTTTTGAACTCAAGAATAATAAAGGAGTTACTGATAAATTAAATGGAAAAGAAAAAGCAGGATTTAAAGCAGAAAGATAATGAAGAAAAATTAGAAAACCCGAGAGATCAGTTTATGGTAATCTCAAAAGATGATATGCGAAAAAGAGGCTGGGAAGAACTTGATTTTATTATTGTCAGCGGTGATGCCTATGTGGATCACCCTTCTTTTGGTACAGCGATTATTGCCCGGGTCTTAGAAGATGCCGGTTTTAAAGTAGGAATAATTGCTCAACCTGACTGGAGATCAACAGCAGACTTTAAAAAGCTGGGTAAACCGAAGTTTGGATTTCTGGTAACTGCAGGTAATATGGATTCTATGGTTAACCATTATTCAGTTTCCAAACACCGCCGCAGTTATGATAATTATTCTCCAGGGGGAGAGAGTGGTCACCGTCCGGATCGGGCGACTATAGTTTACAGTAATCGTCTGCGGGAAGCCTATGGGGAGATTCCAATAATTATTGGTGGGATTGAGGCCAGTCTGCGCCGTTTCGCCTACTATGACTACTGGGATGACAGTGTTCGTCGCTCCCTTCTTTTTGACAGCAGAGCTGATCTTTTAGTTTATGGAATGGGAGAAAAACAGATTTTAAAAATTGCAGAAAATTTAGAAGCTGGACTGGAGATTAAATATATTAATTATCTGCCAGGCACAGCCTTTATTGCTGATGAGCTGGAATCTCTATATGATTATGAACTGCTTCCCTCCTATGAGGAAGTAAAAAGCAGTAAAAAGCAGTACGCTTATGCCTATAAAATTGAATATCTAGAACAGGATCCAATCAGAGGTCAGCAGCTGGTACAGCAGCATGGAAATCGTTATTTAGTTCAGAATCCACCTGTTGAGCCCTTAAGTCAGGAAGAACTGGATCATATATATACCCTGCCCTATCAGCGGGATTATCACCCTGTTTACGAAAGAGATGGAGGGGTTCCGGCGATTAAAGAAGTTAAATTTAGTCTTGTCAGTTCTCGCGGCTGTTTTGGTGCCTGTTCATTTTGTGCCATATCTTTTCATCAGGGTAAAATGATGACAGCCCGCAGTAAAGAATCACTGGTGGAAGAGGCTAAGCAGATAATTGCTCTGGATGATTTTAAAGGTTATATCCATGATGTGGGGGGACCAACTGCTAATTTTCGCAAGCCATCCTGTACAGATCAGCTTTCGCGGGGAATGTGTAAGGGCAAAGAATGTATGTTTCCTGATCCCTGCAGTAAGTTAGAGGTGGATCACGAAGAATACTTTGAGATTTTGAGAGAATTAAGGAAACTGCCGGAGGTAGAAAAGGTTTTTGTTCGCTCCGGTATCCGCTTTGATTATCTTTTAGAAGATGAGGGGAGCCGTAAATATTTAAAAGAACTGGCAGCTCATCATGTAAGTGGTCAGCTTAAAGTGGCACCAGAACATGTTTCAGATAAAGTTTTGGGCTATATGGGTAAGCCCGGAATAGAAGTTTTTGATAAATTTAGAAAGGCCTTTTATCAGGTTAATCAAGAAATTGGTTTAGAACAGTATTTAATTCCCTACTTTATTTCCAGCCATCCTGGAAGTAGGCTGGAAGATGCAGTAGAACTGGCAGAATATTTAAGAGATATTAATCATCATCCAGATCAGGTGCAGGATTTTTATCCAACTCCAGGAACAATGGCTACTGCAATGTATTACAGCGGCTATGATCCCCGGACAATGGAAGAAGTATATGTAGCTAAATCTGTCGAAGCTAAAAAAATGCAGAGGGCCTTACTGCAGTATCACAAAAAGGAAAATCAGCAAATAGTGCGTAAAGCTTTAAAGATGGCCGGACGTAAAGATTTAATTGGTTATGATAAAAAGTCACTTGTACCACCTACTCATTAGTAATTTTAAATAAACAAGCAGGAGGTATTTTAATGTCTACAGTAACCACAGATGATAAATACAGCTTATTATTAGATAACTTAAAGGAGCTTGAACCTTTTGTGATTGCCTTTTCGGGAGGAGTTGACAGCACCTTTTTAACTGCTGCAGCTCAAAAAGCCGGAGCCAAATTTGAAGCAGTAACGGTCAACACTCCCTTTGTACCGGATAGAGAAATCAGGGAAGTTGAAGAACTGGTGCAGGAATTAAATTTTGAACATCAGCAAATAGAAGTTGAGCTTGCAGAACTGGAAAAAGCAATAGAAAACACGGCTGAGCGCTGTTATCACTGCAAAAAGGTAATTTTTAATCAGATTATTGATTATGCTGCTGGTAAAACAGTGGTCGAGGGTTCTAATCTTGATGACACAGGTGATTATCGCCCGGGACGCAAGGCTTTACAGGAACTGGGAGTTAAAAGCCCACTGCTTGCAGCACAGCTGACAAAAAAAGAAATTAGAATGCTCTCAAAAGATCTAGGGCTGGTGACCTGGGATAAGCCTACATTATCCTGTCTGGCTACCCGGGTTTCTTATAACAATCCAATTACAGCAGAGAGACTTGAAAAAATCGAGATTGCAGAGGAACTGCTGCGGCGAAATGGATTTAAGCAGTTCAGGGTTCGAGACCACAACAATCTGGCCCGGATTGAATTATCAGAAGCTGACAGAGAAAAAATTCTGGACTTAAATTTAATGGATAAGCTGTCTGATAAATTACAGAAATTAGGATTTCAATATGTAACCCTGGATCTGTCGGCCTATAAAAGTGGAAGTATGAATAAAGAAATCCTGGAGGGAAAAGATGAATAAAGAAGATGTTACAGCAATCTTAGAAAAAGTTAAAAATGGAGAAGTGGAGGTAGATGCTGCCGCTGCTTTTTTAAAGGATCTGCCTTTTAAAGATCTTGGTTTTGCTAAAGTAGATAATCACCGCAGTCTGCGCAATGGTTATCCTGAGGTAATTTACTGCGAGGGGAAATCTTTAGCCGAAATTGAAGGTATAGTTAAAGAAATGTTGAAACACGAGAATAATATACTGGCCAGCAGAGCCAGCAAAGAAGTCTATGAGCGAATTAAAGAAATTGCACCTGAGGCGGTTTATCATGAGCGGCCGCAGATGATTTTTATAGAAAAACAGAAACTGGAGAAAACTAAGAGCAAAATTCTGGTTGTCAGTGGTGGTACTTCGGATATTCCGGTTGCAGAGGAAGCTGTAGTAACTGCTGAAGCACTGGGCAATTCTGTTGAACGCCTCTATGATGTTGGAGTAGCCGGGATTCACCGTCTGCTGGGCAATCTGGATAAATTTAATGAGGCTCAGGTAATTATAACAGTAGCTGGAATGGAAGGTGCTCTGGCCAGTGTAGTCGGCGGTTTAGTCGACAAACCAGTAATTGCTGTTCCAACCAGTGTTGGTTATGGAGCCAATTTTGGTGGAGTTTCTGCTCTACTGACCATGCTCAACAGCTGTGCCAGCGGAATTGGAGTGGTTAATATTGATAATGGATTTGGTGCTGCCTATCTGGCCAGTACAATTAACTTACAGATAGAAAAAGCAAGAGAGGAAGGATAAGATGGAAAATATATTATACTTTGATTTACTATCCGGAATCAGTGGAGATATGACAATTGCATCTTTACTTGATCTGGGAGTTGATCAGGATAGATTTTTAGAAGAATTAAAAAAGTTAAATCTTGCCGGTTATGAGATTGAGATTTCTACTGTCCAGAAAAATGGAATTACTGCCACTGATTTTAAAGTTGTTTTAGAGGATGAGACCCATCCTGATCATGTCTCGACTGGAAATGACAAAGCTGCTGAGGCGCATCATTCTGGACATCATGATGACCATGATCAGAGTCAAGACTCTCATGGACACCAGCATCAGGCTGGCTGTAATGGCTGCGGCAATCACGGTAACCATGGTGACCACGATCATGGCGCTGGTGAACATAAACACTCTCAGGCTGAACACGGCTGTGGAGATCATCAGCACCAGGCTCAAGATCAGCACCAGCATAACCATGATCACCGGCCTCAGGGAGCTGTTTTGCACAGCCACAGCAGTGACCATGTTCACCGCAATTTTAATGATATTCAGGAATTAATCAATCAGAGCCAGCTCAGCCAGAAAGTAAAAGCTTTGAGTATTGATATTTTTGCAAAAGTAGCAGAGGCTGAGGCAAAAGTCCATAATAAGTCAATTGCTGAGGTTCATTTTCACGAAGTAGGAGCAGTTGACTCAATAGTAGATATTGTAGGGACAGCTATTTTAGTTGAGCTGCTTAATCCCGATCACATTTATGCTTCGGCTGTACCTTTAGGCACCGGATTTGTGGATGCTGCCCACGGTAGAATTCCAATTCCGGCACCGGCAACAATTGAAATTTTAAAAGGTGTACTCGTTTATTCAACAGGAGTTAGGGGAGAACTGGTTACTCCTACCGGAGCTGCTATCATTAAAACTCTGGCTGAAGAATTTATTGAGATGCCGGAAGTTGAAATAGATAAAATCGCTTATGGTGCTGGCAAAAAGGATTTTGAAATTACAAATCTACTGCGGGTTTATCAGGCTAAAAAAAAAAGTAAAGAAAAGCTCTTAATTTTAGAAACAAATATTGATGATATGAGTGGAGAAATTTATTCTTATCTTTTTCCGAAACTGCTTGAGGCAGGCGCTAAGGATGTCTATCTCACAAATATTATGATGAAAAAGAATAGACCGGCTCAAAAATTGACTGTACTTACAGCTGCAGAGAAACAAAAAGAGCTGGAAGAGATTATTTTTAGAGAAACTACTACTCTAGGTATCAGAAATCAGGAAGTTAACCGCAGCTGTCTGGAACGCAGGTATTTTGATCTGAATTCTTCCCTGGGAAAGGTAACTATTAAGGCCGGTTATTATGAAGGGGAATTAATTAAATATTCTCCGGAATATGAAGAGTCTAAGAAAATCGCTGAGAAAGAAAATATGGGACTGCAGAAAGTTTATGATCTCTTAAAAAAAGAGGCAGCAGAAAAATTATTTGTTTAAAATTTTTGACTTAACAGAGAGGAGAGCTAAAATGATAAAATTTACTGCAATCGGAAAAGTTAAAAGTAAATTTAAAAAGCCGGCAGGTCCGGAAGAGATGAAAAATAATGAAAGTATTATTGAAATTGAAGCTCAATATAAAGATGGCCTTTATAAAATAGAGGATTACGAATATCTACAGATAGTTTATTATCTGCATCAGACAGAAGGTTATGATTTGATCTCCGAATGGCGGGTGGGACCCAGAAGAGGTGTTTTTTCTTCCCGGAGTCCCAGACGCCCCAATCCTATTGGAGTTACCACAGTTAAATTATTAAAAAAAGAAGATAATAAACTCTTTGTTTACGGACTGGATGCAGTTGATGGGACTCCGGTTTTAGATATCAAGGTTCATTCAGAATTAATGGATGAAACCTCTTCTCTGGCAACAGATCTTTAATTTTAGCTGCAGTTATTTAAAATTGAATATAATTTATTTCAACAAATTTTCAAATCATTTTCAGATGGCAATTTAAATAATTTAAACTAATTAGAAAAGTTGATTTCGGAGATTGATTTAAATAGAATGATCAGGATAGAAATTCCGGCAGTGATTATTACTGCCATCCCAGGCGTCTGATAACTGAGCTGGGCTCCGATAATTCCAATATAGGCCCAGACAACTACCAGTCCAAAGGCGATATTTTTGTATTTATCCAGAATTTTAACTGCAATTGTAAGCCCCAGCAGAATTCCAATAATTGCTGCGATATTGAGAAAATTTGCCGGCCAATCAGATTTAAAATAAACCAGAACGGCCATCAGGTTTGCAATAAAAGCTACTGTAACCCAGGCAGTATAAATACTGAATGGAAATTTAAGTCCCAGGTATTCAGTCAGAGAATAATTTTGATAATTATGCAGCCTTTTAAAAATCTGAAATAGTGATAAAGGTAAAATTAAAATAACCAGCATAGAAAGATAAAGCCTCTGATGATGCCACAGATAAAGCCAGCTCATATTGGCTAAAGAAGCTATAATAAAATAGGGGCCAGTTGAAAATCTCTTTATAATTTCACTTTTTCCTGTAAACTGATAAATAATAAAAATGGTTAAAAAAAGATAAATTATTCCCCAGATTGAAAAGGTAAATCCTGCCGGAGTAAAGGGATTTTGGTATAAATCAGATACTGCTCCACTGGAAATTCCATTAATCGGTAGATAATTTGCCAGAAAGTTAACAAAGATTGTGAGGAGTAAAAAGATCAGGTTAGCGATTTTAAGACCAGGTTTATTTTCTTGCATAAGCTCACCCCTTTGATTTTTATTCAGAATCAAGTTTGTTATACAAAACGGCAGCCGAAAAGGCTGTGATTGGAATTGTAATTATTAAACCAACTGTACCAGCCAGACCTCTAATGATTTCTGTAGCTACTAAGTCCATATTTATTAGTTCAACCCAACCCTCGCTGAAGTGATAAAAAAGAATAAATAGGGATAGGGAACTGCCAGCATAAGCTAAAATAAGAGTGTTGGACATAGTGCCAATAATATCTCTCCCTACCTGCAGACCTATTTTATATAATCTGCTGATAGATAACTTTTTGCTGTTTTTCCAGGTGGTTTCGGCAACTGAGGCAATAGACATTGCTACATCAGTTACAGCTCCCAGGCTGCCGATAATAATTCCTGCAAAAAGAATTCCCTCAGGATCAAAATTGAGTTCTGATCCTAATAGAAGCCGGGCCTCTTCACTGCTTAAACCACTCAGTTCAACCAGCTGCCCAAAAACATAAGCCAGGACTCCGGCACAAATGACGCCAGCTGCAGTCCCAATAATCGCAGCCAGTGATTTTATTCTAAAACCACCGATTATTCCCTGAATAATCACAATTAAAACCAGAGATGTTAAAACTGCTGTCTGAATCGGAGCCGCCCCTTCTGCAATCTGGGGAATCAAATAAAAGAAGATGATTCCCATGGTTAAAAGAAGAGCAGTGATAGTTCGAACCCCCTGCCTTTTGGCAATGATTAAAAGTAGAACCAGGGTAAGTGCTCCCAGATAAATTAATCCTCTTTCCCGCAGCAGATCCTGAAACTGCACATCAACAAGTTCTCCGTTTTCATAAAATGCCGCCAGAAGAATTCTATCTCCCTCTTCCAGCAGGTTTTCACCATAAATGCTGTTTCTCATAATATTATTTTCGATTTCTCTTATTTCGCCAGAATATGGCTCAGAAAAAATTTCAATTTGCAAATCCTGGCTGTATTTTATTCTGCCTTCCTTAAATCCCTCAGTTTCTACTTCCAGCACTTCTGCTTTTAAAGTTCCCTGTTCAAAATCGATGTTTTGATTAAATAAATCTTCATTTTCTGCTTGAGCAAAAATAAATGTATTATAAATGCTGACCAATAGACAGCCTAATAGAATTATTAAAACTATTCTTTTCATTTTCCAACCTCTCTCCAGTAAAAAAATTAAAAGTACTTAATATTTTAATACTTCTTTTTAAACCTGTTAAATCCTGCAAAGAGCTTATTAAATTAGTACATTATCATGTTAAAGAACAAAAGAAATAATTTTGAAAAAATTCACATAAAACTCTTGCCAAAGTGATTTTAAAGTAGTATAATCTAATTGAACCGACAGAGAGTGAGTAGCGGAGTTATTATTAGGTCGGTGGACTTATTTTCTGGAACAAAGTAGATGTGCAGCGAGTATGTTCCCTAACAAAATTATTAAGGGGGCATTACTAATGAAAACTATTTTTAAGCACAAGCGCACTCACAAGGATCTTGTTAAGGCTAATGAACAATCTGAAGCTGATCAGAAACATGACAGACTTAAAAATAACGCCTTGATGGATTATTACATGATGGGCGGTTATTAAAATCAAAGAGAAAAATTAAGATCCCGGGGCAGTTTTGCTCCGGGTTTTTATTTTTATATTAGCACTTTTTCATAATCTGAAATAACTTTCTGTATAGGATTAGCAGAATTCTTTGACTTCCTAAAATTGGACTGTTATAATTTTTGATGGAAGTGATTCCATATAGAAATATTAAATATATGAGGTGGAAATAAATATGAAAAGCGAAAAAGAAATTATGTTAGCGGGAGAGATGTATAATCCCCAGAATGAAGAGCTTATGGAAGAAAGAAAAAAGGCTAAAAATCTTTGTTATAAGTATAATAATCTGGCACCTAGTGCTGAAGAAAAAAAGAAGTTAATTCTACAAAAATTATTAAAAACAGAAAAGAATCCCTATATTGAACCTAATTTTTATTGTGATTATGGCTATAATATTACAGTTGGAGAAAATTTTTATGCTAATCATAACTGTGTATTTCTTGATGTTAATACAATTATCATCGGAGATAATGTAATGCTGGGGCCAGCAGTTCAACTTTATACTGCAACCCATCCGGTAGAAGAGAAGGAAAGGAATTCAGGCAGAGAACTCGGTTTTCCCATAGTAATCGGAGATAATGTCTGGATTGGTGGAGGAGTGATAGTCCAACCCGGTGTAACTATTGGTGACAATTCTGTAGTTGGTGCTGGAGCAGTTGTAACTAAAGATGTACCTGCAAATGTGTTTGTTGGTGGTAATCCGGCCAAAATCATTAAAGAGATTGATAATAGTTAATTATAGTGAGAAAGAATCTGAAAAAATTAATTAAATTGTTTGACTTTTTTAAATTCTATTGCTATAATTATTTTTGGAAGCGATTCCATTTTATTTTTAATTTAATTGGAAGCGGTTCCAATTATAATAAAATTTAGAGGGGGATTTATTAAATGAAATATTTACGATCAATTATTTCAGTTTTACTGGTAGTAGTAATGGTTTTTGGTCTCAGTGCGGTGGGTTTTGCTCAGGAGGTTGAGCTGGAGTTTTTTCAGAACAAGAGGGAAGCTGTAGAAACTTTTGACAGGTTAATTGAAAAGTTTGAAAAAGAAAATCCGGATATCAATATTGAGCAGAATCATGTTCCTGATGCAGAAACAGTTTTAAAATCAAGGTTAACCAGAAATAATATACCTGATATTATGGGTCTTGGTGGTAATTTTACTTATGGTCAGATAGCAGATGCCGGGATTCTGGAAAATTTTGATGATGCATCTTACTTAACAAGTACTCAGACAGCCTATAGAGAAATGCTGCAGGATTTACATGAAGGAAATTCCAATTACGGGATTCCATTTACAGCAAATGCAAATACAGTTTTATATAACAAAGACAAATTTGATGAATTAGGACTTGATATACCCCAGACCTGGGATGAATTTATTGAAACAGCTGAAACTATTCAGGAAAATGATGGAACACCTTTTTATCTGACATTTAAAGATGCCTGGACCATTATGGTTCCCTGGAATTCACTGGCTGCAAATTTACAGGGAGAAAACTTTATTCAAAGAAGAAAAGACAATGAAGTTACATTTAAAGAGAATTATAAAAAGGTGGCAGAAAGAATTTATGAATTGTTAGATTACGGTCAGGATGATGTTTTTGGTTTTGGTTATAGTCAGGGTAATCAGGCTTTTGCCAATGGTGAATCATTTATGTATATTCAGGGAGTCTGGGCCATAAATCCTATTTTAGAATCAAATCCTGATTTAAATTTAGGAGCCTTTGCCCTGTCTGCAGTTAATGATGCAGCTGAAAATATGCTGGTTTCTGGAGTGGATACTGTTCTAACAATGAACAAAAACACTGATCACCCGGAAGCAGCTGAAAAATTTATTAAATTCTTACTGGAAGAGGAAAATGCACAATTTTATATTGACCAGCAGATGACTTTCTCATCAGTGGAAAATGTTTTTCAAGAAGACCCAACAGTAGTTGACTTAAAGGAATATTTTGAAACCGGAAATATTGCTCCTTTCCCTGATCATTATTACCCTTCAGGAATGCAGGTTCCAAACCTGATTCAGGGTTTCTTACACGAAGGAAATGTAGAAGAATTTTTAGAAGAGCTTGATTCTGAATGGAATAAAGTACAGTCAAGATAAGACAAAGTTACTGGAATTAAATAAAGGAGCCTCTTCTCACAATTGAGAGGGGCTTCTAACTTTAAGTGGGAGGAAATAGTGATGAAAAAAACTTCATCTGCATTTTACTGGATGACAATTCCAGCTTTTATATTATTTTTTGTTTTTCATACACTTCCGGCTCTGCAGGGGATATTTTATAGTTTTACAGATTATGTAGGTTTTGGAGATTATAGTTTTGTTGGGTTTAAAAACTTCACTAATCTGTTCAGTGATGGTCGAGCACTTGATGCTTATATTTTCACCTTTAAATTTGCTATTGTTTCAACAATTTTAGTTAACATTTTAAGTCTTTTAATTGCCTTAGGTTTAAATTCGAAAATAAAGCTTAAAAATACCTTTAGAGCAATTTATTTCGTGCCCTATATGTTAAGTATTTTAGTTGTTGGTTATATATTTAATCATATTTTTACCTTTATTATACCGGAAATAGGACGTGGTCTGGGAATCGAGATACTGAGTAAAAATATTCTGGGAAATATGGATTTAGCCTGGATTGGAGTTGTGATTCTTGCTGTCTGGAATTCAAGCGGTTTTAATACTCTGCTTTATTTATCTGGTTTACAGACTGTTCCGGACGAATTATATGAAGTTGCTAAAATAGATGGTGCCGGAAAATGGGATCAATTTAAACATATTACTTTTCCTTTAATCGCTCCTTTCTTTACAATCAATATTGTAATTTCTATGCGGGGATTTTTAATGGTTTTTGATCACATAATGGCCTTAACTGAAGGTGGTCCTGGCCGGGCAACTGAATCGATAACTTTACTAATTTATAACGGTGGATTTATGGGCGGAGAATTTGCATATCAGACTGCTAATGCTGTAATCTTTTTATTAGTTGTCCTGGCTGTTTCGTTTTTTCAGATAAAAGTACTGCAAAAACGTGAGGTGAGTTATTAATGAAGGGAAAAACAAACTGGTGGGCAACTGGACTGTTGCTTTTAGGATCATTTATTATTATAATACCTTTATATATGGCATTTATAGTATCTCTAAAAAATCCGCAGCAGTTAGCAGAATCAATACTTGCAATCCCTGATTCATTTCAAATTTCTAATTATCTAAAAGCTATAGAAATGACTAATTATTTTCAGAGTCTAATGAATAGTGCTTATGTCACTATTCCAACGGTTATCGTAGTACTTGGGGTTAATTCGATGGTTTCCTATGCAATAGCCAGAAATATGGATAAAAAGTATTTTAAATTTCTATATTATTATTTTATTAGTGCTATGTTTATACCTTTTCCGCTAATTATGCTGCCGATTGTTAAGGAAATGGCAATGTTAAGCCTTGATAATCTTAGTGGACTTATATTATTATATATTGTATACGCGTTACCTTTAAATGTTTTTATCTATGTAGGTTACATAAAATCTTTACCCCGGAGTATAGAAGAAGCAGCAATTATAGATGGTGCTAATGTCTGGCAGATTTTCTGGAGAATTATTTTTCCGGTTTTAAAACCGATTAATGCTACAATAGCAATCCTGACTGCCTTAAAAGCCTGGAACGACTTTTTGTTACCACTGCTGATGATCAGTGATCGTTCTAATATGACATTACCTTTAGTTCAACATGTTTTTCAGTCACAGTTTAGCACCAACTATAGCTTAGCTTTTGCTTCCTATATACTTGCTTTACTTCCGATGCTTCTGGTCTATATTGTTGCTCAGAAGAAAATTATAAGTGGAGTTATGAGGGGATCAGTGAAAGGATAATTAATAATTATGGCAAAAGATAAAGTAAATATTTATGATGTGGCAGAAAAAGCCGGTGTTGGGATTGGAACTGTCTCTAGAGTTTTAAACAACAGCAGTAAAGTTAAGGATGAAACCAGAGATAAGGTTCTCAAGGTTATGAAAGAATTAAATTACAGGCCCAATAAAGTTGCTCAGAATCTGGCCAGTCAGAAAGCAAATGCAGTTGGCGTTATTGTGCCGACATTTATTGATCACTTCTTTGTTGAGGTATTAAAAGGTATTCAGGATGCTTTAGAAGAGGAAAAAATAGATTTAGTTTTATATAAAATAGATAAAGATCAGCAGATGATGGATAAAATTTTAGACATTGTTCACAGCAAAAAGGTTGATGGAATTGCAGCAGTGACGATGGATATTTGTGAACACGACTACCAGACTTTATTAAAAGAAGATATTCCGGTTGTTTTAGCTGATGAAGATAGCCCGGATTTTCATTCTATTCATTTAGATGATGTAAAAGGTGCGGAAATGGCTGTTGAGTATTTAATTGAGCAGGGACATCAAAATATTTCTTTTGTCAATGGCATTAAAGAAAGTCAGCATGGAATCAATCGTTTAAAAGGTGTAAAAAATATACTAGCAAAAAATAATCTCAGTTTAAATCCAGATCTGCTTAAGTTTGGAGATTTTCATACAGAAGATGGTTACCAGTCAATGCAGGAGATATTAGAACTGCCTGAGCCGAAATGGCCTTCCGCTGTGTTTGCTGCTTCTGATAATCAGGCAATTGGAGTTCTGCAGGCAATGGAAGAAAAATTTTTAACTGCTCCCGACGATATAGCGGTAGTTGGATATGATAATATCGAACTTGCTAAGTACTTAAAGTTAACAACTATCTGGCAGCCGATGTATCAGCTCGGGCACCTATCAATTGAAGTTTTATTAAAAGCAATTAATGGTGAATTAAATGAGATTTATCAGAAAGAGTTAGAGTTAAAATTAATTAAAAGAGAGACTGCTTAAGCAAGATTGTTTAAGCAAAAGAATTTAATTATATTTGATATTTTAAAAAAATTTAAGCAGAGAAAAGGTGTAATTATGAATAAACAAAAAAAGAAATATTTATTGATTGCGTTAATTTATATTGCTTTTATTTCCCTGGGGCTGCCGGATGGACTGCTGGGTGTTGCCTGGCCGGAAATGAGAAGTAGTTTTTCTCTGCCCCTTGATGCCCTGGGAATTATCTTAATTGGCTCAACTACAGGTTATTTGCTTTCCAGTTTTTTTAATGGCTTTTTTATCAAAAAGATTGGGGTGGCAGTTCTGCTGGCCCTCAGCTGTCTGGCAACCGGACTGGCTCTGATAGGATATACGCTGGCTCCATTCTGGTGGCTTTTGCCGCTGCTGGCTGTTCTGGCCGGGATGGGAGCGGGAGCAATTGATGCTGGCTTAAATACCTATGTTGAGAAACATTTTAACGAAGGTTTAATGCAGTGGCTTCATGCCAGTTTTGGGGTAGGAATTACAATGGGTCCGATTATTATGGCCAATGGGATTAAATATTCTAATAGCTGGAGAACTGGTTATCTGATTGTCGGTACGGCTCAGCTAATACTTGCTTTAGTCTTTGTTTTAACCCTTTCTCTCTGGAAAGATCCAAAAAATAAAAAGACTGCCGGGACTGATAAAAATAAAGAACAGGAGCAGGAAATGAAGTTGATCCAGACTTTAACCCATCTGCCTGCCTTAATGAGTATTCTCCTGTTTTTTATTTATACAGGAATAGAAATGGCAATTGGCCACTGGACCTACACTTTATTTACAGAATCCAGAGGTATCAGTACAGCTCTGGCTGGATTCTGGGTTAGTACTTACTGGGGCTCCTTTACAGTAGGCAGAATCTTAGCTGGATTTTTAGCCTACAAATTTTTGAGTCGAAAAATTGCTAAATATGCAGCTGCTCTGGGTTTACTGGGAAGTATCTTAGTTGCTGTCAATTTATCACAGTGGCTGTCACTGCTCGGGATTGCGATAACCGGAATTGCCATTGCCCCGATTTTTCCGGCTTTAATTTCCAGTACTTCCTATCGTGTTGGGAAGGAACATACAACAAATACAATTGGAATTCAGATTTCAGCTGCAGGACTGGGTGGAGCATTGCTTCCCGGACTGGCGGGGGTGCTGGCCCGTAATATTTCTCTGGAG
This sequence comes from Halanaerobium saccharolyticum, assembly GCF_003259895.1. Classification (GTDB taxonomy): domain Bacteria; phylum Bacillota; class Halanaerobiia; order Halanaerobiales; family Halanaerobiaceae; genus Halanaerobium; species Halanaerobium saccharolyticum_A. The sequence goes on from NZ_QLME01000002.1 coordinate 205,812, forward strand.
ATAATTCCTATTTTTATAACGATTTTATTTATTTTATTTTTAACAATCAATAATTTGATTAAAAAAGTAACAGATAAAGCTGCAGAAAAAGCAGCTTAAATAATTATAAGTGGAGGTTTAAAAATGAATAAAAAATGGTGGAAGGAAGCTGTGGTTTATCAGGTTTATCCCCGCAGTTTTAAAGACAGCAACAATGACGGAATTGGAGATTTAAGAGGTATTATTGAAAAAATAGATCATTTAGATCAGCTGGGAGTGGATGCAGTCTGGTTAAATCCAGTCTACAAATCTCCCAATGATGACAATGGTTATGATATTAGTGACTATCAGGCCATAATGGATGAATTTGGAACTGTGGAAGATTTAGAAGAGCTGATGGAACTGCTGCATCAGCGGAATATAAAATTAATTATGGATTTAGTTTTAAACCACAGCTCAGATGAGCATCAGTGGTTTAAAGAATCTCGTCAGAGTAAAGATAACCCTTATCGTGATTATTATATCTGGAGAGACGGCAAAAATGGTGGTCCACCAAACAACTGGAAGGCATTTTTCGGTGGTTCTGCCTGGAAATATGATCAGAAAACAGATCAATATTATCTCCACCTGTTTTCACCAAAACAGCCTGATTTAAATTGGGAAAATCCTAAAGTCAGGGAAGAAATTTATGAGATGATCAACTGGTGGCTGGAAAAAGGGGTAGATGGTTTTAGACTTGATGTAATTAATCTGATTTCTAAAGATCAGCGGTTCCCTGATGGGAAAAAAGAAGGGCTTGCTGGCCATGAATACTTTGCCAATGGTCCCCGGGTCCATGAGTTTATCAAAGAAATGGCTGCTAATACTTTTAATAAATATGAGGCAATGACAGTTGGAGAAACTCCTTTTGTTGATAAGGAAGAAGCGATAAAATTTGTGAAAGAGGAAAGAGAAGAATTTTCGATGGTTATTCCCTTTGAACATCTTGAATTTGACCGCAAAGAAGGCTGGGATAAAATTACAGACTGGGATCTGACAGAACTTAAAGATTTAATGAGTGAGTGGCAGTATAAGCTGCAGGAAAATAATGGCTGGACCAGCCTCTACTTCTGCAATCATGACCAGCCGAGAATTGTTTCTCGTTATGGTGATGATGGTAAATATCGCAAAGAGTCAGCCAAGATGCTGGGAACAATGCTTCATACTTTAAGAGGAACACCCTTTATTTATCAGGGAGAAGAAATTGGGATGACCAATATCAGTTTTGATTCTTTAACTGATTTTGATGATATTGAAACCAGAGGTTATATCAAAGAACTGCAGGAAAAGGATCAGCTGACACAAAAGGAAATATTAGAGATTGCCAATTATAGGACCCGGGATAATGCTCGTACTCCTATGCACTGGAATGACAGCAAATATGCCGGTTTTTCTGAATCCGAACCCTGGTTAAAAATGAACAGCAATTATCCGGAGATTAATGTAGAAAAAGATCTGAGTTCAGATGATTCGGTATTTAAATATTATCAAAAAATGATTTCTCTGCGCAAAAAATATCCGGTTTTTGCCTATGGTAAATATGATATTTTATTAGAAGCTGATCAAAACATTTATGCCTATCAGCGTCAGGGAGAGCAAAATAATCTGCTTGTGCTTTTAAACTTCAGTGAAAATGATGCTGACTATGATTTAAATGATCAGCTGGAGATCAAGCAGGCAGAATTAATTTTAAATAACTATCAAAAAGAAGCTGATTTTGAGCTGAAGAGCAGTTTAAGACCCTATGAAGCCAGAGTTTATCTTTATTAAGATTTAAACAAAATTACCGAATTTAGCCAGGAAAGCCTCACTCATGTTAATAGGCGGGGAGTCTGTCAACGGTTCAAGAAATATAGAGAATTAAAGTTTTAAAGTTTAATCTGCTTGACAAAAATCATAAATATGGATATCATTAATGTAAGAATTGTCACACAACTCCGAGTGCATTTAAGCTAAAACTTTTAGGTAATGCTTGCTGCACCGATAGGGTCTAAAGGGAAACGTTTAGGCCTCCCGGATGGAAAGGAGTGATCAAATGGATTGCATTAGTGTTAATCCACCTTAAAACTTCCGGTGTCTGCCGGAAGTTTATTTTTTTGAGCATACTTTTTAACAGATCTGGCTTAAAGTTTAATTAAAATCAGAAAATAGAAAGAAGAGATTGATCATAATGCATCATAATGCATGAGGGGGATTAATATGTCAATTAAAAAGATTATTTTTACAATATTTATTTTTACACTGGTTTTCAGTTCAGCTGCAGCCGGCCAGGAAGTTTTAACAATGGCTACCACCACCAGTACTGAAAACTCAGGCTTACTGGATCAATTACTGCCGCCTTTTGAAGAAAAATTTGATGTGCGGGTGGATGTTGTAGCAGTCGGAACCGGGGCGGCTATAGAACTGGGGCGGAATGGAGATGCAGATATAATTTTTGTTCACGCCAGAGAGGCAGAAAATGAATTTGTAGCAAATGGCTATGGAGTGAACAGAAGAGATGTGATGTATAATGATTTTGTAATTTTAGGACCACCTGCTGATCCAGCCGGAATTAGAGAAACAGAAACTGCAGTCGAAGCTTTCCAGAAGATTGAGTCAAAAGGAGCAGAGTTTGTTTCCCGGGGTGATGATTCAGGTACAAATAAAAAAGAATTATCTCTCTGGGATAATGCCGGAATTACACCCGATGGAAGCTGGTATTTAGAAAGTGGTCAGGGAATGGGCCCCAGTATAAATATGGCAAATGAACGTCAGGCCTATATTCTGGCTGATCGGGGAACATATTTAGCTTATAGTGGAGATATTGAGCTGGAAATAGTTAATAGTGGAGATCCGGCTTTGTTTAATCCTTATGGGATTATCCCAATTAATCCTGCCTATCACAGCCATGTTAACTATCAACTGGCCATGGCTTTAACTGGATATCTAACTTCACAGCAGGGTCAAAACATGATTAATAATTATCAGCGTTATGATGAGCAGCTATTTTACCCATCTGCAATAGAAGCAGAAAATCTGAAAGAATAATTTTTAAAAAAGATTAGATTGATAGTTGGCTGCAGAGCTGATTTTATTCTGCAGCTGACTGTTTAAATTGTATTTTACAGGAGGAAAAATGTGGACTATTATACTGATGCAATATTTAGGGCTTTTGAGTTAATCATAACTTTAGATTCCGAAGTTATTCAGGTGGTAACAACTTCTCTTAAAATTTCTCTATCTTCAACTTTTATTGCTTCAATTATTTCTATCCCTCTGGCAGTACTAATTGCCCGCAATAAATTTAAAACAAAAAAGTTTATTAATATTATTTTAAATACACTTTTAAGCCTGCCCACAGTTGTAGTCGGGATTTTTGTATATTCACTTATTTCCCGACGGGGAATTATGGGAGAATTAGATCTACTTTTTACTCCAACAGGAATTATATTTGGTCAGGTGCTTTTAATCATACCTTTGATTACTGCCTTGATCAGAAATGTAATTTTTTCAATGGATGAAAAACTATACAAAACGGCTGTGTCAATGGGAGCCAGCCGCAGACAAAAGTTTAAACTTTTGATTTTAGAGGCTAGATATGGAATTATAGGGGCTGTAATAGCAGGTTTTGGCAGAGTGCTGGGTGAGATTGGAGTTTCAATGATGATTGGAGGTAATATTAAGGGAGTTACCCGGACTATTACCACAGCAATGTCACTTGAAACCAACAAAGGTCGTTTTGCTTTTGCTTTAGCTTTAGGTATCATACTCCTGTCATTATCATTTTTAATAAATTTAGTCACTTATTATCTGCAGGAGGGGAAAAATTATGCAAGACGATAAAATTATTGAATTAAAAAATATTAAAAAAATATGTGGAGACAGGAAAATTTTAGATATTGATAATTTTGTAGTCTTAAAAAATAAATTTAACTTTATAATTGGTGGTAATGGAAGTGGAAAGACAACTCTTTTAAATATTTTAAGTCTGGTTGATCAGGATTACAGTGGTCAGCTTTATTATAAAGACCAGAAAATTAATAAAGAAGAACAGAATTTAAAACTGAGGCGTAAATTTTCTGTAATCTGGCAGGATCCATATTTATATCGAGGTAATGTGTATTATAACATTGCTCTTCCCTTAAAGCTTCGTGACTGCAGCCCAAAATTAATAGATAGGAAAGTTAAAGAAATAGCTAAAAAGCTTGAAATTGAAAACCTACTGCATCAGTCTGCTCATACTCTTTCGGGTGGAGAAAGACAGAAAACTTCAATTGCCAGAGCTTTAATTACTGAGCCAGAAGTTTTATTTGTAGATGAAGCGACAACAAACCTTGATGAAGAAAGCATCCATTTTTTTAACTCTCATTTTGCTGATTTAGTAACAGATGAGATGACAGTTGTCATGGTCAGCCATGATCGAAGACAGATCAAAATATTAGCTGACTACATCACTCTGCTGCACCAGGGAAAAGTGGAAACAAGTAAAGCAGTTGACAATTTTAACTTTCAAATATTTGGTGCAGGAATTGAAGCCCCAATAGCAGAAATAGTATAGTAGAGAGGTGAAGGACGATGAGAAAGATTCTACTTAAAAATGCGAAGGTAGTTGATGATAAAGGTATCAGAAAATCTGATCTTTTAATTGAAGGTGAAAAAATAGCTGCAGAAGAAAAACGAGGTTTTTTTAAAGAAGAGGAATCAAAAGGTGAATTTAAAGTTATAGATCTGGAAGGAAAATATATCTTTCCGGGGATTATTGATGCCCATACCCACTATTTGCTGTACTCCCGAGGAACTGTAACTGCAGATGATTTTTATCAGGGAAGTGTAGCAGCAGCAGCCGGTGGAGTTACAACAGTAATTGATTATATTGATTTTCCCGGAGACGGAAATTTTAAACGCTCGGTCGCTGAGCGAAAAGAAGAGGCCCGAGATTCAATAATAGATTATAATTTTCATCAGGTTGTACAGGATTTTAACAAAAAAATTTCCCAAAACTTAGCTGATTTAAAAGAGTTAGGGCTGGCAAGTATCAAACTTTTTACAACTTATAAAGATGTCGGTTATATGATAGAACGGGATCAGTGGTCCGAACTTTTTAAGCGGCTCAAAGAACTCAAAATTCTGCCTCAGGTTCATGCAGAAGATGACTCTCTGATTCAGGATTTAAAAGAAGTTTACAGCAAACGAAATTTAATAGCTCCAGAGTTCCATCCAGCTATTAGACCGGGGATTGCAGAAGCTTTAGCTGTTAAAGATATGGGAGGGGAGGCCCTGAAAGCAGATATGCCGCTGTATATAGTCCATTTATCATCGGCAGAAGGTTTAGAAGCGGTTAGAGAGTTAAGATCCAGAAAAGCACAAATTTATGCGGAAACTACTCCTCATTATTTACTGCTTGATAACTCATATTTAAAGAGAGAAGAGGCTCAGTTTTATTTTATGACCCCACCGCTGAGAAATAAATATGATAATCAAAAATTGTGGCAGGGACTCAGCACAGGTGAGTTTCAGGTAGTGGCAACTGATCACTGTGCTTTTAGCAGGGCACAAAAAATGCAGTCTGATTCCAGCCTGGAAATCCTGCCCGGAATTCCCGGAACCGAAACAATGCTGCCTCTGCTTTATAGTTCAGGAGTCAGAAATAATAGGATAACAATTAGAGAACTGGTAGAGATGATCTCGGTCAATCCGGCTAAAATATTCGGTCTTTATCCAGAAAAGGGTTCCCTGGAGTTGGGGACCGATGCTGATCTGACCATTTTTGATCCAAATTTAGAAAAAAAATTAACTGCAGAAAACTTACATTCTGCAGCCGGATACAGTCCTTATAATGATTTTACAGTTAAAGGTTATCCGGTCATGACTTTTAGACGCGGAAAGTTAATCTTTGATGATAAACTGAGAGCAGAAAAAGGAAGTGGTAAATTTATTTTTTCCCACAATTCAAGTCTTCTGTAGTCTCAGAATTATTAATCCGAATTTGATTCATTTTAACTGATAATTTACAGAGCCCCTCATTAATTAACTGTTCTTCCAGTAAAACATCATCTGGCACCTGTAAGGGAACTTCTGTAAAATCCCAGATTGCTTTGATTCCGGCCGCTGTCAGGCGGTCGGCTATTTTTTGAGCAGCACCCCCGGGAACTGTTAAAGCTGCCACATTGATCTTATTATTTTCCATAAATTCTTCCAGATTATTAATACTCTGAATTTCGATGTCATTGATTACCAGACCAATTAATTTAGGGTTTTTATCAAAAATTGAAACCAGTTGATATCCTCGTTCTCTATATCCTTTATTGTAAGCTAATGCCTGGCCCAGATGACCCGCCCCAATGATGATGATTTTTTTCTTATAATTAAATCCCATAATAATACTTAACTGCTGAAATAGACAGAAAACATCATAACCATAACTTTTACGACCAAAAGTACCAAAATAACTTAAGTCTTTGCGAATCAAAGAACTGCTGAACCCTGTTAGTTCTGCCAGTTCTTCAGATGATATATATTCTTTAGTAGAATCCTGCAGTCTTTTTAGATGTTGATAATATACCGGCAGTCGGCTGATTATTATGTCCGGAATAGAATTAATTTCTTTCCCCATTTTTTAACCTCCAGTGATATTGTTAAAAAAATAACATACTCTAATTTCATTTTATATTAATTAGCAAATGTTTTCAACTGTTATTAGTATTTTTTTCCTAATCTAAATCAATAAGCAGTATATTTAGAGGCAGGAAATATTTACTTTTTGTCGAATGATATATAGTAAGACATATATCAGAATTTTCTGGGATAATAAAATTCAATTTCATTAATTGGAACTAAAAGGAGTGTGTAGAATGGAAAAATATAAAATTGATATTTCTAATTTAGATTACAATTTTGATGAAAAAGAACTGGATTTTAAAACAACAAAAGAACTTTCAGCAATTGATGAAGAAATAATCGGTCAAAATAGAGCTGCTGACTCTCTCGATTTTGGAATGAGAGTTGGTAAAAAAGGGTATAATATTTTTATGGCAGGAGAATCAGGAACTGGAAAATCAACTTATGCTGAAAATATGACAGAAGAAAAAGCGGCTGAAATGGAACAGCCAAAAGATATATTATATGTCTTTAATTTTTCTGAGCCGGAAAAACCGCGAGTAATGCGGGTACAGGCTGGAATGGGTAAAGACTTAAAAGATGATATGGAAAAAATTGTAGAGGAACTGCAGGAAGAGATCCCCCGGGCCTTTGAAGGGGAAGAATATGAGCAGGAGAGAAAAGAGATTTTAAATCAATATCAGCCTAAATCAAATAAGGTGATGCAGGAATTTGAAGAATCTGCCCGGGAGAGAGGCTTTATGGTGCAGAACTCCTCTCAGGGTATGGTGCCTGTTCCGATTGATGAGAATGGTGATCCGATCTCACGCGATGATTTTCAGGATATGGATGAAGAGAAGAAGAAAAAGATTCGCAGTGAGAGCCAGGAAATACAGAACGAAATTTCTCAGGTAATGAGGAAGATTCGCTCTATTAAAGAGGAAGCTCAGGATGAACTGGCTGCCCTGGAAAAAAAGATAGGGATTTCCGTTGTCCAGCCAATCATCTGTCATCTGCAGGATAAATATGAGGACAGTCAGGAAATAGTTGATTATTTAGAAGAGGTTCAGGAAGACATTGTAGATAATATTGACAAATTCCGGAATAATGAGCAGCAGCCGCAGAATCCATTAATGGCAATGCAGCAGCAGGATGATGGGAATTTCTTTATTCGCTATCAAATAAATCTTTTTGTAAATAACAGTAAAACTGAAGGGGCTCCGGTGATTTACGAAAAAAATCCCACTTATTATAATCTTTTTGGTAAGATCGAAGGTAAGAGCCAGTTTGGTACAATTACTACCAATTTTACAATGATTAAGAGTGGTTCCCTGCATAAAGCAGATGGTGGGTTTTTAATAGTTCAGGCTAAAGATCTGCTGACAAATCCATTCTGCTGGGAAACTTTAAAACGAGCTCTGATTAACCAGGAGATTACAGTTGAGAATATAGGGGAACAGTACAGAAGGATACCGATTATTACTCTCAAACCGGAGGAAGTTGAGCTTGATCTGAAGGTAATTATGATTGGCTCACCTTATATTTATTATCTGCTCTATAATTTTGATGAAGAGTTTTCCGAGTTATTCAAAATTAAGGCTGATTTTGATACAGAGATGGAAAGAAACAAGGGAAATATAAATAAATTCGCTGATTTTGTCTCTTCGGTAATTAATAGAGAAGGTTTAAAAGAATTTAGTGCAGGAGCGGTAGCAGCAATGATTGATTTCAGCTCCCGACTGACAGAAGATCGAGAAAAACTTTCAACTAAATTTAACGAAATTATAGAAATTCTAATTGAATCAGATGTCTGGTCTGAGAGCTTTGATGAAGATGTTGTCAGTGCCAGTTCTGTTAAAAAAGCGATTGATGAAAAAGAAAGACGCTCCAACTTACTGGAAGAAAAAATTCAGGAGCAGATTGACCGTGATCATCTCCTACTTGATGTCAGTGGTGAAGAAATAGGACAGATTAATGGACTTTCGGTTTATCAGGCAGGTAACTATACATTTGGTCGCCCGGCACGAATCACAGCCCGCAGTTATTTAGGTAAAGAAGGAGTAATTAATATTGAGCGGGAGGCGAAGATGAGCGGCCGGATTCACAGTAAGGGTGTCATGATTTTAACCGGTTATTTAGGTGGTAAATATGCCCACGATGCTCCTTTAAGTTTAACAGCTTCTATTGCCTTTGAGCAGAGTTATGGTGGAGTTGATGGAGATAGTGCTACCTGTGCTGAAGTAGTAGCTTTACTTTCATCACTGGCTGAGATTCCTGTTCGTCAGGATATTGCAATTACAGGTTCGATGAATCAAAAAGGTGTTGTACAGCCGATTGGTGGAGTAAATGAAAAGATAGAAGGATTCTTTAAGGTCTGTCAGGCCAAAGGTCTTACCGGAGAACAGGGTGTAATTATTCCCCGCCGCAACCTGGATAATTTAATGCTGGATCAGGAAGTACTTGATGCAGTAGAAGAGGGCAAATTTAACCTTTACAGTATTGAAGAAATTGATCAGGCATTAGAGATTATGTTAAAACAGGATGCAGAAGAAATTCACTCTGCAGTTAAAGAAAAATTAGAAGAATTTGCCGAACTTGAAGCCGAAAATTATACAGATATTGATACTGAAGCTGAGGAAGCGGATACAAAAACTGATGAAGATGAAGAATAAATAAGTTAATTATAATTTATCTCAATCAGGAGAAAATGTAACAGGGAAAAATGTAATCAATTTTCTTTAAGTTCAGCCTCAATTAAGATAAATTATAAGCAGAGGTGAAAAAAATGAAGAAATTAATAAAAAATGCGAATATAATTCTCGAAAATAAAGTTATAAATAATGGTTCTCTAGTTTTGAATGAAGAAAGTGCAGAGATAGAAAAGGTCGCTTCCTATAAGCTGGAAGCTGAAGCAGAAATGGAAGTTATTGATGCTGAAGGTGGTTATCTGGCTCCAGGAATGATTGATACTCACATCCATGGTGGAGGTGGATTTGATACCATGGATGCTTCACCTGAAGCTCTAAATAAAATCAGTGAAATTTTAGCTGCACATGGGATAACTTCTTTTCTGCCAACTACGATGACGATGGCTGCAGCTGATATTCATGCTGCCCTGGAGAATATTCGTCAGGCCAAGCAAAATGGTACCAGCGGGGCCCGGGTTCTGGGAACCCATGTTGAAGGCCCATTTATCAGTCCTGAGTACATTGGAGCCCAGAATAGTGAAGAACTGGCTGCTCCTGAGCCAGAGCTTTTAAGAGATTATTATGATGTAGTAGAAATTGTAACTCTGGCACCTGAGGTAGAGGGGGCTTTAGAGTTAATTAAGGAGCTGCATCAGAATAATATTACAGCTTCGGCCGGTCATTCAGCAGCGGGTTATCAAGATTTCCAGCAGGCCTATCAGGCCGGAATGGATCATTTTACCCACTTATATAATGCGATGACAGGACTGCATCACAGAAAGCCGGGACTTGTTGGAGCTGCTTTTGATTCTGAGGCTACAGTTGAGTTGATAGTTGATCTAATTCATCATCATCAGGCAGTTGATCGTTTTACCATTCAGGCTAAAGGTATTGATAAGGTAATTTTAGTATCTGATGGAATGGAGGCCACCGGTCTTAAAGAAGGCGAATATGAATTGGGTGGTCAGAAAGTTATAGTTAAGAATGGGGCTGCCAGACTTGAATCTGGTGTACTTGCAGGCAGTGTTTTAACCTTGGATCAGGCGGTTAGAAATTTAATGGAAGTAACAGAATTATCTCTGCCGGAAATATTTAAAATGGTGACTCTAAATCCAGCCCGCAAGTTGAATTTAGACCATAAGCTGGGCAGACTAAAACCGGGCTATCAGGCAGATCTGGTGCTTTTTGATCAAAATTTTCAGGTTCAGAAGACATTTATCAGAGCTAAAGAAATAACCGTTTAAATTTAAGAATAACCGAGTTTGAAAGAGTTAATCTTATCTAAAGACAAATTAAAACTAAAATTACTGGATTTTCTTTTTTGACCTTCTCTGACTTTAGTTTTATAATATAAGTAGAAAATAAAGATGAAAAAATAATATTAACTAAATTCGGAGGTGGTTTTATGTTTGATTTAGTCCCATTTAGGAACCGCAGTCGGAGTGATGTCACTGAAAGAGATGAGGATCCATTTAACAACCTGGTGTCTGATTTCTTTGGTGATGTGATGGATTTTGCCGGACGCAGCTTTAGAGCTGATATTAAAGAAAGTGATGACGAATATACCATTGAAGCTGAAATGCCAGGTATGAAAAAGGAAGATATTAATCTTGAAATTAATGATGATTATCTAACAATTTCTGCCGAACATCAGGAAGAAAAAGAAGAAAAGAAAGAAGACTATATCCGTCGTGAGAGAAGACAGGGTAGATATGCTCGCAGTTTCTATCTTGAAAACGTAAATCAGGATGAGATTAAGGCAGAATATGAGGATGGAGTCTTAAAAGTTCATCTGCCAAAAGAAGAAAAAACTCCTGTTAAAAAACGTACAATTGATATCGAATAAATTTTAATAGTATCTATTTCCCCGACCATCCGGTCGGGTTATTTTTTTTGGAGGAAAAGTCAGTTAATTGAAGAATTAATAATAGTAGAGTATAATATAGTTATAGTTTAGAAATAAATCAAATAGAGTTTTTATAATTTAATTTTTGGGACTGCTTAATCTAAAACTTTTTTCAATTAAAATTTTAGGAGGAGCTAAATTGAGTTTTCCACAGCTGGATATTTATTTAAATAATATATCAGAAAATGCGAAAAAATTAAGACAGGAACTGGAATTAGAAAACATTAAATTAACAGCGGTAGTCAAAGGTTTTGCCGGAGATTTGAGGATTTTCAAAGCCTATCAGGAGTCCGGAATCCAGAGTATAGCTGATTCCCGGATTGAAAATATAAAAAAATTTAGAGAAGCTGGATATCGGGATGAGGTATTGATGCTTAGAATTCCAATGCTTTCAGAAATCAAGGAGATTGTTCCCTATATTGATGCTTCTTTAGTCACTGAAGCAAAAACAGCAGAACTGATTTCTAAAGCAGCAGAAGCAGCTGCAAAGGTGATTGATTTAATAATTATGGTGGATATTGGTGACCGACGGGAGGGAATTTTAGCTGATAATTTAGAGGGGCTGGCTCAAAAAATTGAATCCCTGCCCGGAGTTAGACTTAAAGGCATCGGAACTAATCTCGGCTGTTTTGCCGGAATAATCCCCGATCAAAAAAACACTCAGCATCTTATTAATTTAAAAAAGAAATTAGAAGCTAAGCTGGGTCGGGAGCTTGAAATCCTCTCGGCAGGTAACACTGCAACTATCAGGCTCTTAAAAGATCAACAGCTGGCCCGGGAGATCAGTAATTTAAGAGTTGGTGAGGCAATTTTACTGGGCACTGATATTATCAATCAAAGTCTAATAGACGACTATCATCATTATAATTTCCGGCTGCAGGCAGAGATTGTTGAGCTCAAAGAAAAGCCTTCAAATCCGGAGGGAGAAATGGCATTTGAGGGTCAGGGCAGAGGCCAGATTATTGAAGATAAAGGTCTGCGGAGGCGGGCGATTCTGGCAGTCGGCAAACAGGATATAGACTATCACGGACTTTATCCGGAACTGGAGGGAGTAGAGGTTCTTGGAGCCAGCAGTGATCATTTAATAACCGATGTCACAGATGCTGCCGGGGATCTGGAAGTTGGAGATATTTTAACTTTTAAAATTAACTATAGTGCTATGCTGAGAGCAATGACTTCTCAATATGTGACTAAAAATTATATAGAGTAGTTCTGGAGGGATATTTTTGGACTTTTATCTGATAATTTTCTTTTTATTTACAGGTATTTTACTGGGCTTTAAACTGGATGAGAAAAATCATTTTGTTAAATTTGCAGATTCGATTACAAAAGTGGGGCTGGTGTTTCTTCTGCTGGCCATGGGTGCCGGCCTGGGCAGTAATAATCAGATTGTACTTCAACTTGGAGAAATTGGCTTTCAGGCCTTTGTTTTTGCAGCAGTCAGTATTATTTTTAGTCTGCTGGCTGTAATAATTTTTGTAAAGATTTTTAACTTGAATAATTTGCTTTTAGGGGCTGGCCCGGAAACAGAAGCAGAAATTGAAAATCCTGAAACTGAGAATACTCAGAAAGCCGACAATACAATGAGTATTTTAATTTTTGCTTCAGTTATAATTGGTATTTTAATAGGTTTCTTTCTGCTTAATGGACAGGAATTAGTCTGGCTGGATTCGCTGACTAATTATTCTCTGGTAGTACTGCTTTTTGGGGTTGGAATTGATATTGGCGCCAGCCGCGAAATTATTAAAGATTTAAAAATTATGGGTTGGAAGTTAATTCTGATTCCTATTTTAATAGCTTTTGGCTCCATTCTGGGAACAGTTTTAACCGGTGGGATTTTTGGTTTTGCAGCCGGAGAATCAGCTGCAGTAGGAGCAGGTTTTGGCTGGTACAGTCTCTCCGGGGTTTTAATTTCTAAATTACATAGTGCAGAATTGGGTTCACTTGCTTTTTTAACTAATGTTTTTCGTGAACTGCTGACAGTAATGATCCTGCCTTTAGTTGCAAAGTATTTTGGTAATCTGGCAGTGATTGCTCCCGGGGGTGCAACTACTATGGATGTTACCCTACCTCTGGTTAAAGAGGCTGGAGGGGAGGCAGTGGTAATTCCTGCTTTTGTCAGTGGAGCTGTACTTTCTACACTGGTACCTGTTTTAGTACCCTTATTCTTAAATATTTAGAACGTTAATTTTAAGCTTGTAATTTAAGCAGGAAATATCTTAAAATTTTAATCATTAATTGTTTAAGGAAAGCCAATAGAAAATAAACAAGTGATAAACTAGAAAGGAATGAGTATTATGAGTAAGAAAGAAGAAAGACTTAAAGAAATGAACCAGGCCCTGAAGGCCTTAATTGAACCGGAGGGAGACTGGCTTGCCAATCTGGCTAATAGTTCAGCTTTATTATTTGATTTAATGGATGATCTTAACTGGGCAGGATTTTATATCTGGAAAAACGATCAGCTGGTTTTAGGTCCTTTTCAGGGCAAAACAGCCTGTGTGAGGATAGATGAGGATAAAGGAGTCTGTGGAACAGCTTACTCACAGCGCAAGATAATGCTGGTGGAAGATGTAACAGAATTTCCGGGACATATTGCCTGTGATCCTGATTCCCGTTCCGAAATTGTGCTGCCTGTAATTGTCGGAGGAGAAGTAATTGCAGTTTTAGATATAGACAGTCCTCAAAAGGCACGTTTTGATGAACTGGACCGCAAATATTTAAAAGAATTTGTTGATATTTTAGTTGACGAAACTAACTTTTTACCACTGATGGAAAAGTTTTAAATAATCACAAATAAAGGCATTTGTCTGTCTCAAATCAACTTTGATTAAGAAAAGAAATTGAGAGCAGAAAATATAGGAGGTAATCTTTTGTTTAAAGATAAAGATGTTTTTCTTTTTGATCTGGATGGTACTTTATTAAGTATTGAAGCTGAAGAATTTTTAAAATATTATTTTGGTGCTCTTTCTGCTGATTTTGAAGACTTATGTGCTGACCAGAAAGAGTTTGTTAAACTTTTAATGGCTTCTACCGAAAAAATGATCAGAAATGACGGCAGCCGCAGTAATCAGGAAGCTTTTATGGAAGCTTTTATGGAAAAAATGGAGATTAAAAACCAGGCCGAGGCTGAAAAAATAAAAGAACGTTTTGATCAATTTTATCAGACTAAATTTACTGCCCTGGATAAGTATTTTGAGCTTGATCGGGAAACCCCGGCAGAGATTATTAAGCATTTAAAAAATCAGGGCAAAAAATTGGTGCTGGCAACAAATCCACTTTTCCCAAAAGAGGCTGTAGCAGCCAGGTTGAGCTGGATTGGAATTGAGGCTGAGGATTTTGAACTTTTAACCCACTATGAAAATATGAGCTATGCCAAACCAAATCCAAATTATTACCGTGAGATTTTAGAAAAAATAGATGCAGAGCCTGATAACTGTCTGATGATCGGTAATGATTTAAAAGAAGATGCAGTGGCTTCTGAACTGGGGATAAAAACCTTAATTATTTCTGACAAACTAATAGAAAGAGAAGACAGTGACTATCCTGTGGCCTGGCAGGGGAGTTTAAAAGAGTTTAAGGAATTGATAAAAGAAGAAATATAATTTTTGGAGAAAGCAATTCAGTCTTTAAGGTGGTGTTAATAAATGATAAAAATTCCATCTGAATTTCAAAAAATAGTAGGCCAGGCCGGATCTGTTAGAATATTTTTTGAAGCCTTAAAAGAAGCAACTGCTGACGGAATTATTTCAAGAATGTTTGTAACTGGCGTTAGCCCCATAGCTTTAGATAGTATGACAAGTGGTTTTAACATTGAATCAAATTTAACTACAGATCCAAACTTTAATCAGGCATTTGGTTTTACAGCAGAAGAAATCAAACCATTATTATCAGAGATTATTCCCAAATCTCAGAGAGATCATATTTTATCCAGATTGCATGAATATTATAATGGGTATTTATTTAGTAAATATGCAGATAAGCTGGAAATGAACAGATGGGTAAAATAACTGGGGAATTTAATCTTAAAAGTGATTTTAGCCGTAAAGACTTTCTTTCATTATTATTTTATCTCGGTTTTTTAACAATTGATCGAGAAGAAGATGGCTTTATTTACTTTAGAGTTCCTAATTATGCTGTTAAAGAAATATATTTTGATTATTTTACAAGTCTTTTAGATGAAAATTCTTCTTTTGATTCAATTGAAATTGAAGCAGCAGCGGTTGAGATATTAAAAAATGGTAAAATTAATAATTTTATCGAGAAAATAGAGAATGCACTTGCTTCTTTATCAAATAGAGATTATATTAGTTTTGATGAAAAATATATTAAGAAAAAAGACTTTGATTCAGAGGGTAAAAAACTGATTCAAGAAAAATTAGAAGAAGCTAAAAATCAGCATCTCAGTTATTCTAAAGCTGAAGAATTTAAAGATCGAAAAGACCTAAAGAAGTGGGCGATTATTTTTGTAGGGAACAAAGCTACAATCGAAGAACTATAATTTCAAAAAGGCTCCAGCTGGATAATTAATCCTGCTGGAGCCTCTATTTTAGCATAATTTTTCTAAAACTAATCAATTAAGCCAGCTGTTAATTATTTTTCAACAACAAGCTCTTCGGTTTGGCTTAACTCATATTCCTGATCATAAACTTTGATTGTTAAGTCTTTACCTGCTTTCAGTGAGAAGACAGATTCATTCTGGCTGACCTCAACTTTAATTCTGCGGCCTCTAAAGTTAATCATAAAGTTAAATCCACTCCAGGCTGCTGGTAAGAATGGTCTAAATTCTACCTGACCGTCTTTAACTTTAAAGCCGGCAAAACCTTTAATAATTGACATCCAGGTTCCTGCCATACTTGTAATATGCAGACCATCATCAGTATCAGTATTGTAATTATCCAGGTCCAGTCGAGCCGTCCTTAGATATAATTGATAAGCTTTTTCTTCTCTTTCTAAATCAGCTGCCAGGAGAGAATAAATACAGGGGGAAAGTGAAGATTCATGTACTGTCCGCGGTTCGTAAAAATCATAGTGGCGGGCAATACTTTCCTGATCAAAGTCTTCTTTAAAGTAATAGATTCCCTGCATTACATCTGCCTGTTTAATATAGGGGGAACGTAAAATTCTATCCCAGGACCAATTTTTATGGAGAGGAATATCTTCTTCTTTAAGGTCAGAGACCAGTTTTTGTTCCTTATCCAGATAGCCATCCTGCTGAGCATAGATATCATACTCTTCCAGATAAGGATAGTACATTTTTTCGGTCATCTCCTGCCATAATTCCAGCTCAGAGTCTTCAATTTCCAGTTCAGAAATCCACTCTTTATATTTATCTGGATCATTTTCCTTAATATTTTCTAAATTTTCCAGGGTATAGTTGAGAGTCCAGACCGCTATCCGGTTGGTATACCAGTTATTATTAACATTGTTTTCATATTCGTTAGGACCGGTTACTCCCAGGATCATATATTTTTCCTTCCGCGGATTAAAGTGAGCTCTATCAGCCCAGAAGCGGGAGATTTGAGCCAGCACCGGAATACCATATTCTTTAATATAGTCCTGATCTCCAGTATAGTCAACATAATCTTTTATGGCATGGGCAATCGCTCCATTACGGTGGATTTCCTCAAAAGTGATTTCCCATTCGTTGTGGCATTCCTCTCCATTAATTGTTACCATTGGATAGAGAGCACCATCAACTCCCAGTTTATCTGCATTTTCCACAGCTTTTTCCAGGTGGCGGTATCTATATAATAATAGATTGCGAGCAACATCCTGACTGTGGGTAGACAGATAAAAAGGAAGGCAGTAAGCTTCTGTATCCCAGTAAGTCAAACCACCATATTTTTCGCCTGTAAATCCTTTGGGCCCAATATTTAGACGGGGATCATGGCCGGTATAAGTCTGATTTAAATGAAAGATATTAAAACGGATTCCCTGCTGTGCTTCCGGGTCACCTTCAATTTTAATATCACTTTCCTGCCAGATTTTAGCCCAGGCCTCTGTATGTTCAGTAAATAATTGATCATAACCCTGGAAGGCAGCTTCCGCAGCTTTTGATTTTGCTTTTTCACTAACCTGATCAGCCTCATAATCACGGCTGGTACAGACTGCTAGATATTTATTTAATTCTATTTTTTCGTCTGGAGCAGCTTCAAATATAATTTTATTTCCTACATAGTTTTCGTCTCCAGGTCCGGTTAATAACTTAACTTCCCGTTCTTCTTTATTTAATTTCCAGTTCATAGCTGTAGAAACAACAAAATCTGATTTTCTGGTTTTCATTGAAAGCATTGCTTTACCCGGTTTGTTTTCTTTTTTCAGCCCCTTCCAGAAAAATTCATCATAATTGGCATCTTCATTTTTAACATCACCATCTAGATAGGGAATTAATTCGATTTTTGCTGTCTGATCAAGTGCCTGTAGACTGTATTTTAGAGCAGCCAGTTCCTTATCCTGCTGACTCAAAAACCGAGTTTCTGTTACTTCAACCCGATTATCTTCCAGCTCCAGAGTAAAAGATCTCTCTAAATAAGCTTCTTTCATATTTAAAACCCTTTTAAAATTACTGAAATCAACCTCTGCCAGGTCAATTTTCTGTCCATCTATTTTTAAATCAATCCCAATAAAATTAGCAGCATTAGCAATTTTTGCAAAATACTCTGGATATCCATTTTTCCACCAGCCAACAATAGTTTTATCTGGATAGTAAACACCGGCAATATATGTTCCCTGCAGGCTGTCACCGCTGTAGCTTTCGGCAAAATTTCCGCGCAAACCCATATGACCATTACCCAGACTCATTACACTTTCTGTAACTCTGTTGTAATTTTTATCAAAACTATTTTCAATAACTTTCCATTCATCAACTTCAAAATATTTTTTCAAAATCTCCACCTGCCTTTCAGCTAAATTATATCAGAAATGCCAGGTTAATGAAAGAGCTTCCATTTTATAAAAAGAGCGGTATTGGAAGTATATTTATCTGAGATTTTTGCCTGAAATTTGATTTAAATTATTTCTATATGTCCTCTTACTTTTAATTATTATCAATTTGTTATATGATAGGATTGATAATTGATAATAATTACTATATATGGATATTTTGGGGGTTGAATAATGGAAGACTTTTGTGAAATTAATTATTAATATAGATAAGGATCCAGCTAAAAAGCCGAACCCTTAATTTTGATCTGGATATTTTTAATCTGAATTAAATTAAATCTGCTTCCTGCAGTAATTCTTCTAAAGCCTGTTTGATCGGGGTTGCAGGGCGTCCCAGTAGTTTTTCGAAATCATTACTTTTTACATTAAGTGCTCCCTCTCTAATTCCGCGTTGGATAGCAGCTAACATCGGTAGAGAAGATTCGGGCATTCCACTTTTTTTCATTATCTGTTTATATTCTTCATCATTCACTCTTTTAATTGGAATTTCCTGGCCGATTACTTCTTCTGCGGCTGATACCAGTTCTGCCTGAGTAAGGGGTTGAGCGGAAAGCTCATAAACAGTATTTTCATGGCCTGATTCTGATAATACTTTAGCTGCAGCTTCTGCATAATCTTTTTGCAGGGCCCAGCCAACCTTTCCATCTTTAGCAGCGGTTACCCAGGGTTGACCTGAGATGGCTGCTTTAATACTGGGGAGTTCATTACGCAGATACCAGTTATTACGTAAAAAGGAATAGGGAATTCCTGTAGCTTTTATAGCTTTCTCAGTTTTTCTGTGGACAGGAGCCAGAAATAAAGAACTATTTTCGGCATCTGCCAGGCTGGTATAGGCAATAAAATCAACCCCAACTTCTGCTGCGGCCTGAACCGCATTTTGATGTTCCCTAATTCTTGTCTCGTTATCACCAGTGGTCGATATAATCAGGATTTTGTCTACATTTTTAAAGGCTGTGCTTAAAGTCTCGGGCTTCTCAAAATCTCCCTGGCGCACATCAACTCCTCTGTTTTTTAGATCTTCAGCTCTGGCTGGATCACGGACACTTACGGCCAGCTGTTCAGCCGGGACTGCTTCCATTAAAAAATTCATTACTTTAGAACCAAGTTTTCCAGTTGCACCGGTTACTAAGGTTTTCATAAACAATTCCTCCTTTATAATTTTAAATTAATGTATTTTAAGTTTTAGAACTTTCGGATTAAGTTTAATACTGAGTATTTTCTTAAAATGATCTTAATCTAAATAATATAATAACAAAAAAGATGGGAAAACAATGTTGTCATTTTACATTTAATAATTTTTTAAGTTTAAAATATACTTTGCTTTAAACTGTCGTTAATTTATTGTATGATATAAGATAAGCAAAGAATTATGATTAATTTTAAAAGTATCAATTATTATAAAACATGAAGTAGGAGGCTATAAAATGATTATTGATTTTTTGATTGATTTGTCACCCATAACCCAGGCTTTACTGGCAACATTATTTACCTGGTTTGTCACAGCTCTGGGGGCCGGAGTGGTTTTCTTTTTTAAAGATGTTGATCGGAGACTTCTTGATAGTATGCTCGGGTTTGCTGCTGGAATAATGATAGCAGCCAGTTTCTGGTCTTTACTTGCTCCTGCAATAGAAATTTCCGAAAATCAGGGAGTAGCAGGTTGGATTCCCGCTGTAATAGGTTTTTTAATGGGAGGAATATTTTTACGTCTGGTTGATATGGTTCTGCCTCATTTGCATCCCGCTTTAGCTAAAAGTGAACCTGAGGGAATTAAAACTAACTGGCAGAGGAGTGTTTTGTTGGTTCTAGCAGTTACTTTACATAATTTTCCGGAAGGACTGGCGGTCGGAGTAGCTTTTGGGGCAGCTGCAGCAGGTATCCCGTCTGCTACTATTGCTGGTGCTGTTGCACTGGCAGTGGGAATTGGACTGCAGAATTTTCCTGAAGGAGCAGCTGTATCTATTCCTTTAAAAAGAGAGGGCCTCTCTGCAAAAAAGAGTTTTATGTACGGTCAGTTTTCAGGAGCTGTTGAACCAGTAGCAGGAGTTTTAGGAGCTGCAGGTGTTTATTATATGAGACCTATACTTCCTTATGCTTTAGCTTTTGCTGCAGGCGCAATGATTTTTGTGGTAGGAGAAGAGTTAATACCAGAAGCTAACTCAGAAGGTAACAGTCATCTGGCTACCACAGGTTTGATGTTGGGGTTTGCAGTTATGATGTTTTTAGATGTTTCTCTGGGTTAATTTAAATGCTATTTTACTAATGAAACTAAGATATTTGTAGTAAAATCAAAATTATTTTCTTGACTTATTTAAAAAATTCAGTTATAATTAAAAAAATTCGAGATGAGAAGAGCCCAGATTAGTAGAGAAGAGTTAGAGATGAGATTAGCAGAGCAAATATGTAATTAACGGGCCAGATTTATATCTATTTATATAAATGTGGCTTTTTTGTTTTAGTAAAAGAATAATTTGAACTATAGTTCAAATTATAACTAAAAATCTCTTACTAATAACTACGGTCAGGCTTTTAACCAAGCTCTGGCCGTTTTCTGGTTTCAGGGCAGAAAACTGAAATAAGTTAAAGGAGGAGAGAGATGAAAGGCAAAAATGAATTTTTAGAATTAACAGCAGAATATAATCTGATTCCGATTTACGATGAGTTTATTGCAGATATTGAAACTCCAATCTCTTTATATAAAAAATTAGCTCTTGATGAAGATTATACCTATCTTTTAGAGAGCTCAGAAAATGACCGCTATTCTTTTATCGGCTTAAAGCCAGCGACTGTTCTTAAAAATTATGATAATTATTTAGAAGTGATTAAAGAGGGGAAAAAAGAAAAGTTAGAGGGTGAGAAGATAGTTCCTTATCTGCAGCAGCAGCTGGCTGAACTTAATGTTTATGAAAATGAAAAGCTGCCTCCGTTTTCTGGCGGTTTTGTCGGCTATTTTAACTATGAGATGATAGAAAAATGGGAGGATATTTATCATCTGGAGGCAGATAAAGGATTAAAGAAGGATAATACCCCCCTGAGTCTGCTGGTGATGAGTAAAATTATAATCGCCTATGATCATCTGCATAATACGGTCAAGATTATTAATAACCTTAAAATAGAATCAGACTTAAGCCGGAAGGAAAAAGAAGATATTTATCTGCAGGCTAAAGAGGAAATCAAAAAAATTAAAGCTGAAATTGAAAATAATAATTCAGAATTAAAGCCAGCAGCAGTTAATTTAGATTCAAAACAGGATAAAAAGTTAAAGTCAAATACTACAAAAAAAGAATATCAAAAGATGGTAAAAAAGGCGAAAGAACATATTAGGGCTGGAGATATTTTTCAAATTGTACTCTCCCAGAAATTTTCAATAAAAAATGATCTGCCTCCTTTTAAGATTTATAGGGCCTTAAGATCGGTTAATCCTTCTCCCTATTCTTTCTATCTTAATTTTCCCGAGATAAGAATCATTGGTTCTTCGCCTGAGGTACTGGTTAGAGTTAGAGATCAGAGAGTAATGACCAGACCGCTGGCTGGAACCAGACGCAGAGGCAAAGATAATAAAGAAGATCAGAAATTAAAAATGGATCTCTTAAATGACGAAAAAGAAAAGGCAGAACATACAATGCTTCTGGATCTGGGCCGCAATGATTTGAGCAGAATTGCAGCTCCCGGCAGTGTTGAGGTCACAGAATTAATGGAAGTTGAGTTTTATTCCCGGGTAATGCACATTGTTTCTCAGGTGGAAGCTGATCTGAAAGAAGGTCTGGACAGCCTGGATGTTTTAAAGGCGGTTTTTCCGGCCGGCACGGTTTCCGGTGCTCCTAAAATAAAGGCGATTGAACTGATTGATGGACTGGAAAAAGAAGCGCGTGGAGTGTATGCAGGTACAGTAGCATATTTGAGTTTTAATGGTAATTTAGACAGCTGTATCACAATCAGAACCTTTTCTTTAGTTGAGGGCAGGCTTAACCTACAGGTTGGTGCTGGAATTGTTGCTGATTCTGATCCGGTTAAAGAATATCAGGAGACACTTAACAAAGGGCGGGCTTTATTTGAGGCTCTAGAAGTGGTAAGAGAGGATGGTATCCGTGATTTTAGTAATTGATAATTATGATTCCTTTACCTATAATTTGGTGCATCTGCTGGAGGAGTTTGATCAGGTAAAGGTAATGCGTAATGATAAATTGAGTCTTGATGATGTGGAAATTATGGCACCTGATAAAATAATTATTTCCCCTGGTCCCGGCCGTCCGGATGATGCAGGGATTTCTAAGGAACTAATCGAATATTTTAAGGATAAAATTGATATTCTGGGTGTCTGTCTTGGTCATCAGTGTATTGGTGAGGTTTTTGGTTCCAGGGTAGTTGAGGCGGATAGAATTGTGCACGGCAAGGTGGCTGCAGTCAGAAAAGTTAGAGATGACAGTCTTTTTGCCGGGATTGACGATGGTTTTGCTGCTACCCGCTATCATTCATTGATAGTTGATCGGGAAAGTTTAGGTTCAGAACTTGAGGTGCTGGCAGAAAGTGATCAAGGTGAAATCATGGCCCTGAAACATAAAAACTATTCAGTTTATGGAGTCCAATTTCATCCGGAATCAATTCTGACTGAAGTTGGAAGAGAGCTGATCAAGAATTTTCTGGAGCTGTAATTTTGATTAAAGTCTTAGTAAATATATTTGAAATTCAATTGAAATTATTTTTAAAAAAGACTAGCTGAGATGAGTAGAAATTTTAGAGGAGGAGAGAGTATGTTTAACAAACATTTAGATAAAGTAGTGAGTGGAAAAGATTTAACTCTGGCAGAAATGGAAGAAGCAATGTCAATGGTAATGGAGGGTAAAACAACAGACAGTCAGCTGGCGGGATTCCTGGTTGGACTGCGGATGAAAGGTGAAACAATAGATGAGATAACCGGAGCGGCCAGTGTGATGAGAAATAAGGCAGCAGAGGTTAAAACTGAGGCCCGGAATTTGATCGACAGCTGTGGCACCGGAGGAGATGAAAAAGGAACTTTTAATATTTCTACAACTACTGCTCTTGTTATGGCAGCTGGTGGTTTAAATGTTGCCAAACACGGGAACCGTTCCGTTTCTTCAAAAAGCGGCAGTGCTGATCTGCTGGAAGCTCTGGGGGTAAAAATTGATTTAAGTCCTGAGGCAGCGGGGAAATGTCTGGATCAGATTGGGATTTCCTTTCTTTTTGCTCCCCATTTTCATCAGGCAATGAAATATGCGATTGGCCCGCGAAAAGAGCTCGGCTTAAGAACGATATTCAATATTTTAGGACCGCTGACCAATCCGGCAAAGGCTGATTATCAGGTGCTGGGAGTTTATAAAGAAGAATTGGTGATGCCTCTGGCCTATGTGCTCAAAAACTTAGGCTTAAAATCAGCAATGGTTGTCCACGGAGCCGGGGGAGTTGACGAGCTGTCTCTGGTTGGAGAAAATAAAACAGCGTATTTAAAAGATGGAGAAGTCAAAGAATATAATTTTAGCGCGGAAGATGCCGGCCTTGAGTCCGCACCTCTGGAGTCTATTTTAGGGGGAGTACCAGAAGAAAATAAGCAAATAACTCTGGATATTTTAAAAGGTAAAAAAGGTCCCAAAAGAGATGTTATTTTACTTAATTCAGCAGCAGCTTTCCTGGTAGAAAACAGGGTGGATAGTCTGCAGGAAGGTGTTAAAATGGCAGCCGAACTGATTGACAGCGGAAAAGCGATGCAGAAACTGGAAGAGCTTATTCAATGCAGCAATTCATCTGATAATAGTTCCAGGGCGGTGTCTTAATGATTTTAGATAAAATTGTAGAGCATAAAATAAAAGAAGTTGAAGAACTGAAACAGCAGAGAAATTCTTTGAAAGAAAGACTGGCAGCAGATAAAATTTCACTGCTGGCAGAAATCAAAAAAGCTTCCCCGAGTAAAGGTTTAATCCAGCCTGATTTTAACCCGGCCGCTCAGCTTGAGGCTTATGAGCAGGCAGGGGCGGCAGGGATTTCAATTCTAACTGACCATAAATTTTTTCAGGGCAGCAGTCAGATTTTAAAAGAAATGAGAAAGCTGACTGAACTGCCAATTTTGCGCAAAGAATTTATTATTGATCCTTTACAGATTTATGAGAGTTTTTTTCTCGGAGCTGATGTAATTCTTTTAATAGCTGCAATATTAGATGACCGGCAGCTGGAGAGTTTTCTGGCTCTGTCCAGAGAGTTAAATCTGGAGGCTGTAGTTGAGGTGCACAGCCAGGAAGAATTGAGTCGGGTTTTAAAAACCAAAGCAGAGATAATTGGAATCAATAATCGTGATTTAAATGATTTCAGTGTTGATCTGAAAACAACAGCTGATTTGAATGCTGAACTGGAGAAGCTGGGCCAGCGTGATAATCATTACCTGATTGCTGAAAGTGGAATTAAAACTAAAGCAGATATAGATTTTTTAAGAGAAATTGGAGTAGATGGAGTTCTGATTGGGGAGACTTTAATGAGAGCAGAATCTCCAGCAGCAAAAGTTAAGGAGCTGGGGCTAATCTAAAGACACAGGGCTCTCAGAAAGAAGATGATTTATTTAAATATTCGGAGGTGGATAATTTGTTAAAAAATAGAACTATGATCAAGCTCTGTGGAATGACCCGGAGAGAAGATATTGTATATGCAGTTAATATAGGTGTTGACGCCTTGGGCTTTATTCTGGCAAAAAGTCCTCGACAGATCAGTCTGGAAAAAGTGAGAGAACTGACTCATAATTTACCACCATTTATTAACCGGGTAGCGGTTGTGGTAAACCCTGAACCAGAAGAAGTGGCAGAAATCGAAAAAAGCGGACTATTTGATTATATTCAGTTTCATGGCAGTGAGGAGCCGGAGCTGCTTGACAGTACAGCCTTAAAAAGTATTAAAGCCATCTCAATTGCCGGAGAAAAAGACCTGGATGAGCTTAAAAAATATAGGGAAAGTGCAGATTATCTCTTATTTGATACAAAAATCGGCAGTCAGAGTGGTGGTACAGGAGAGAGTTTTGACTGGTCCTTAATCAGTGCACTTAAGCTTCCATATATATTGGCCGGGGGTCTGGGAGTAGATAATATTGAGGCGGCTCTTAAAAAATTGAACCCGCTGGCAGTTGATATTAACAGCCAGGTAGAAAATGAGCCAGGGAAGAAAAATCACAGGCTGGTTAAAAGGACAGTGGAGAAAATAAAAAGTTTTAAGCCAAAAAATGAAACCAAAATCAAATTAAAATTTATTTAAATTTTGATAAATCGAAGTATAGCAAGTCAGAGAACTACCGATTTAAAAATAAAAACCTGATTCGAAACTATAAATCGAAATCAATAATTTTCAAAAAATGAAAGGAGTAGAGAAGATGAGCAGAGGTTATTTTGAAGAATTTGGGGGACGTTTTGTCCCGGAAACTCTAATGCCGGCTCTGGACGAGCTGGAAGAAGTATATTTAGAGCTGAAGGATGATCCAAAATTTATTAATCAATTAAAGTCACTGCTTGCTGATTACAGCGGCAGACCGACTTCTTTATATTATGCTGAACAGCTGACTAAACACTACGGAGGAGCAAAAATTTACTTAAAACGTGAGGATTTAAATCACACCGGAGCTCATAAAATTAATAATACATTAGGTCAGATTCTGCTGGCCAAAAAAATGGGTAAAAAGAGAATTATTGCTGAGACTGGTGCCGGACAGCACGGAGTGGCAACAGCAACAGTAGCAGCCCGCTTCAACTTAGACTGCGAAATCTATATGGGTGCTGAAGATATAGAGCGGCAGGCACTTAATGTCTATAAGATGGAAATGCTGGGGGCAGAGGTTATCCCGGTGACCAGTGGAACTCAGACTTTAAAAGATGCTACAAACGAAGCAATTCGTGACTGGGTAACAAATGTTGAAGATACCCACTACATTATTGGTTCTGTAGTTGGTCCCCATCCTTATCCGGAAATGGTTCGGGATTTTCAGCGAATAATTGGTGATGAAACAAAAAGGCAGATTAAAGAAAAAGAAGGCAGATTACCGGACTATATTTTAGCCTGTGTTGGAGGCGGCAGTAATGCGATGGGAATTTTTTATCCTTTTGTTGAAGATAAAGAAGTGAAGTTAGTCGGGATTGAAGCTTCCGGGAAGGGAATAGACAGCGGCCAGCATGCAGCTACTTTAACTGCCGGTCGGGTTGGAGTTTTACACGGCAGCAAATCCTATCTGCTGCAGGATGACGGTGGTCAGATTATCCCGGCCTATTCAATATCTGCCGGGCTTGATTATCCGGGGGTTGGCCCGGAACACAGTTATTTAAAAACCATTGAACGGGTAGATTACCAGTCAGCAACTGATATGGAAGCTGTAGCAGCTTTTAAACTATTAAGTGAAAAAGAAGGTATCATCCCTGCTCTGGAGAGTTCTCATGCCCTCTCATACTTAGAAAAACTTGCTCCAGAACTTGATCAGGATCAGATAATAGTGGTTAATCTTTCCGGTCGGGGAGATAAAGATATTAATAATTTTAAGAAGATCAGGGAGGCAGAAAAAGATGAATAAAATAACAGCACAATTTGAGAACAAAAACCCTTTAGTCACTTATATCAGTGGTGGTGATCCCAGTCTGGAGATGACCGAGAAACTGATATATAAACTGCAGGCTGAAGGTGTAGATATTATTGAACTGGGGATTCCCTTTTCTGATCCGCTGGCTGATGGCCCGGTGATTCAGGAGGCTTCTCAAAGAGCTTTAAAGGCAGGCACAACTTTAAAGAAGCTGATTGCAAAGGTTAATCAAATCCAGGATCAGGTTGAGGTACCGCTGGTTTTAATGGGCTATTATAATTCAGTTTTAAATTACGGCGAAAAAGAATTTGCCCGAGATATTTCTGAGGCTGGAATCTCAGGTGTAATTATTCCGGATCTGCCGGTTGATGAGAAAGCAGAACTTTCAGAGCATCTGGCTGATTACGGGATTTCTCAGATCATGCTGGTAACTCCCAATACCTCAGATCAGCGCTTAAAAGAAATAACCGCTAAAAGTTCAGGTTTTCTTTACTGTGTTGCCCATCTGGGAACTACAGGTGATGATAAGCAGGGAGTGTATCCTGGTCTGGAAAACTACCTTCAGCGGGTCCGCAAAACTGCCGGAGATTTACCGCTGGGACTTGGCTTTGGGATTGATGGCCCGGAAAAAGTAAAAAAAATAATTGATTATCCGGATGGAATTATTATTGGAAGTGCTCTGATAAAAGCTATTCAGACAGGGAATACAGAGGCAGAAATGTTGGACAACGCCGGTGAATTTGTAAGTAATATAAAACAGGCAATGATCGAAGAAAATTAAATAAATAGAGCTAATTCAAATTTATATAAATTTTTTTCTTGATAAACCCTCCTTAAAAAGGCCAGATTGATTCTGGTCTTTTTTGTTCTTCAGGAGTAATTGAACTTTTTATGGAAGAGAAAAATTATTTTACAATATATAATAATTATAATATACTTTACTTAAGTGATTACACAAATGATTAGAGGTTTGCTTTAGGCTTTTTGAATTTAAAATATTACAATTGGAGGAGAGATAATATGGAAGATTATATGGAAAACCTTAAAGAAAGAGTAGATAAAAAGATAATGGATATTTTTTCTGCTGGTTATGAGGCTCATTATATGCTGAAAAAGGTTTTGAAAGATGATACCTTATTTGTAGAAAATAAAGATATCATCGATGTTATTTTTATAGAAAGAGAAGAAGTTAGCGGAGGTAGTGATTCTTCCACAAAACCATATGAACCAGCTAAAGTAATTATTGCAACTACTTATGGGATTCTTTTTTTAGAAGAGGGTTTTAGAGAAATAAATGATAATTTACTTGGTTACAGGTTGAAAAAGACTTATTATAATAAAATTGATAGTGTAGAATTGGATATCTGTCTTTTAAATGGTAGTTTTAGGGTTTATAGTGGTGGTAATGTGAGTTCGGAAATTGAGTTTTCTACTGCAAAATATTTCAAAGAGTTTGAGGAATTCATGAGTATTATTCACGAAAATATTATGGAAAATAAATAGAAGTAGTGGAAGTACTAAAAACTTAATATTGTATAAAGGCATCAATTTAAATTTTGAGGCTGTCAAAATTAACTTATATTTGGCAGGCTCTTTTTTTTAATATATAATAATCTTTCATTGAAGCAGGAAAAAGAAAAGCAAAGGTTAATTATAGAAATATAAAGATAATAAATACATTTATTAAGAAAAGAGGTTAGGGAAATGAAAACTCTGATTGTCTACTGGTCTAAAACTGGTTTTGTCAAAAAATACGCAAAATGGCTGGCTGAAGAATTGGAAGCAGATATTATTTCAGGGGAAGAGATAACAGAAGATAAGCTAAAAGAATATGATGGCTATATCTTTGGCGGCAGTCTTTATGCTGTTGGGATCAATGGTGCAGATTTTATTAAAGAAAATATCAAACACCTGGAAGCTAAAAAAACTGCTGTTTTTGCAACAGGAGCTTCTCCGGCAAAAAAAGAAATTATTGAAGAAGTAAAAAATAAAAACTTTAGTCCTGAAGAACAGAAATGTTTTAAATTTTTCTATCTCCGGGGCGGCTTTGATTACAGCAAATTAGGATTTAAGGATAAAGTATTAATGAGTATTATGAAGTGGAAACTAAATAGTAAAAAGAAAAAAGGCGAAGAAATGACAGCAGAAGAAAAAGGAATGCTGGCTGCTTTTGATAACCCGGTGGATTTTACCGATAAAGAAAATATTGAAGAGATAATTTCTTATTTTAAAGAATAAAGTTTATAAATTAAATTGTAGTGTATTATACATAATTACCAAATCCTTATTTATTTACATACCCTTAATAAAATTGAAAAAAGATTGAAATAAAATATAATTTTACAAAAGTTAGAGATTTTTTAGATATTTAAATATTATAATAAAATTAGACTATTATAATGAAAGATAAAAGGAGGAAATAAAAATGTTACAATATGCCATTATATTTTTTGTGATTTCAATTATTGCAGGTATTTTTGGTTTTAGAGGTGTAGCAGGCACTACTCAATCAATCGCAAAATTTCTTTTTGTTTTATTCCTTATCCTTTTTGTCTTAACACTTTTATTTGGCAGTGCTATAATTTGATCAAAGTTAAAAAAGCCCTATTTAAACAATAGGGTCTTTTTATTAGCTAGGAAATTATACCTAAAAGGAGATTTTAAATTTATGGCTAAATATTTTAATAAGAACTTAAACTGGAGGCTAAAACAATGAGAAAAATAAAATTAGATAAAAGTATTTTTAATGATTTTTACTGGTTAAATGAGCCTAAAAAATATTATTTTGAAAATGAACTGGTGATTGAAACAGAACCGCAAACAGATTTCTGGCAGAGAACTCACTACAGTTTTGAAAATGATAATGGTCACGCTCTGCTTACTAATTTTAGTGATGACTTTTCTTTTTCAGCAAAATTTAAATTTGAACCGCAAACTAAATATGATCAGTGTGGTATAATGGTGAGAATTGACAGTGAAAATTGGATTAAAATCTCTACCGAATATGAAAATCAAGAAATCAGCAGGCTGGGTTCTGTAGTTACTAATCTTGGCTATTCTGACTGGGCAACAGAAGATATAGGCTCAGAAGTTAACTCACTCTGGTACAGAGTTAGTAAAAGAGGGAATGATTTTTTAATTGAAAACTCTTTTGACGGCAGTAAATGGTCACAGATGCGGATTACCCACCTGCATCAGGATTTTGAAGAAATAAAAGTTGGAGTTTATGCCTGCAGCCCTAAAAACAGCAGTTTTAAAGCCAAAGTTGTGGAAATGAATATTGACGATAATCACTGGGAAGCAAAATAAATATTTAATTATCTTATGTCATACTCTTTAAGGCTGATGCCGTGAGGTGATCAGCAAAACTATCCTTTTTTTAAGATTCAGGAAAGGCAAACAGGTTATAATTGGTTAGAGCACAGGAGTGAATTTGAATCTATGATTAGTTCAGCCCAAAGCCCTGGGGAGTTTTTTCTTGCGGTTGAAAAAATTGTATTCAGCCTGGCTGGATAAGATTAAAAGTTCCCAGACAAATAAACAAAAAACGAAATCAGTTAAAGAAAATTCACGAGAGTTAAAATTGGAAATTATGCAGGAAAACAAAATTGCTTATCTTAAACTTCCAAGTTTTAGTCAGGATAGGGTAAAAAAAGATAAGAAGGAGCTATTTAACTTTTATAAAAAAATAAAGGATTATTCATTTTTAATTATAGATCTCAGGGGGAATTCCGGAGGTTCTGATTTTTACTGGATGGAAAATATTGTAGGACCTTTGACTAATGAAACTATTAAATTCAAAAGATATTCTACTTATAAGGGTGGTAAATATTCAATGCCCTTTATCAAGGCCAGGGTGGATCAATTATTTTCAATAAGTAAACTACCCAAAAAGCCCAGTTACCCGCCAGAGGTTAAAAAAAGCTTTAAATATTTTAGTCAAGAAATAGTAAAAATTGAACCTAAAAATTTAGCCAATTACAATGGCAAAATCTATGTTTTAACTGATGAAGATAATTTTTCTGCTGCTGAAAGCTTTGCTATGTTTTGCAAGTCAACCAATTGGGCTGCACTAGTTGGAGAAAAAACAGGTGGAGATGGAGTAGGCTTTGATCCTATTTTTTATATGTTACCCAATAGTGGACTCTTAATTAGATTTCCTATTGCTATGGGTTTAAATTCAGATGGAAGTGCAAATTATGAAAAATGTACGGTGCCTGATATAAAAACAGGACAGCCATTAAAGAAGGTTTTAGAACTTACTAACAATAATTAAAACTGGATCCAGACAAATAAAAAATGTATAATTAAATAAAAGGAATTGATAGCCAAAATTAATATTTGAGGTGAGATAAGATGAGGGTTTATTTATTAGTTGCAATTCTGATTTTTTCCTTATTTATTTCTACGACAGTTCTGGCAGTTTCGGAAGAGGAAGTCTTAAAAGATATTTTCAGAGTGGAAGCAGATAATCTGGAATCACTTTTTGCTGCTTCTTTTTTGGAACAGGTTTCTTTAAATCAGATAGAAGCAATTGTCAATCAGTATGGTGGTGCTCTGGGGGCGGTCCAAGCGGTAGAAAAAAATGAATCTGGATATAGTCTGCAGTTTGAAAGGGGAACTGCTCCGGCCCAGATAAGTTTAAACGAAAAAGACAAGATAATTGGACTCTGGTTTGGTAATTACACTCTGGCAGAAGATAATCTGGATGCTATTCTAGCAGATCTAAAAGAACTTCCTGGTCAACTTTCAATTTCGGTAATTAAAAATAATCAGGAAAAAGTATTTAGTTATCATGATCAGAAAAAATTAGCTGTTGGATCGACCTTCAAATTACATGTGTTAAAGAAATTGTATGATCAACTTGAGGCAGCTGATAAAAATTGGAGTGAGGTAGTTGAGTTAGAGGAGAAAAATAAGTCTCTAGCTTCTGGTATTTTACAGGACTGGCCTTCCGGTACACCATTGACTTTGAGAACTTTAAGCAATTTAATGATTTCTCAGAGTGATAATACAGCTGCAGATCATTTAATAGATTATCTAGGTAGAGAAAAATTAGAGACTGGTCTGGATGACCTCAATCTTCCATTTTTAAAGACCAGAGAGTTTTTTATTCTAAAATTTTCTGATGATAATCAGCTGCGTCAGGAATACTTAAATTCAAATCTGGAGGAAAAAAGAGATGTCCTGGCTGAACTTTCCGGACGCAATCTTGAAAATATTTCAGTCGGAAATGAACCAGTTTTGATTGAAGATCTGGAATGGTATTTTAGTACTGAAGAATTAGCTGGATTGATCTATGAGTTAAAAGATGCTCCAGAAATTAAAATTAATTCTGGCCTGGTTGATAAAAATAACTATTATTTAGCCGGTTACAAAGGTGGCTCAGAACCAGGGGTGCTGCAATTTACCCATCTACTTCAGAAAACAGAGAATGCTGATATTTATGCCGTTTCGCTGACAATTAATAACAGTGAAAAAGCAGTTGATAGTCAAAAAGCAGCTCAGCTGACAGCAAGATTAATTTCTGCTGTGGTTGGTCTTTAAATTTATTAATTATCAGCTAGATATTGATAAAGTCAATTTAATCGGTGTTTCTGCAGGGGGACCAACTGCTATTTATCTGGCAGCAAATTATCCAGCGAGAGTTAAAAAGTTGGTTCTAGAGTCTGCAGCTGCCAGGGCCTGGGTAACTAAAAAAGATTTAGAATATAATGTAGGGAAAATTATTTTTAACCCTGAATTCCAGAGAATAACCTGGTTTTTGCTGCGTAAAATTGCCAATAACTTTCCCGATTTTTTTGCGAGAATATTTTTGCCACGATTTTCTACCCTGCCCAAAAGTGAAGTGATGGCTAGAATGGATAACAGCGATACAACAGAATTAGTTAAAATGATTAATCGTTATGGTTCAGATGAGGGATTTATCTATGATTTTGAGCATCAGACCGAAAAAGAGGTGCTGCAGAAAATAGATGTTCCTACTCTAATTATGCACAGTAAATATGATAAATCAGTTTCTTTTGAGCATGCAGAATATGCGGCAGAGAATATAAAAAACTCAGAAATATACTCTGATGATTTCTGGGGACATTTAATCTGGATCGGTAGAAATAAGAAAAATAGAGATAATAAACTACTGAATTTTTTAGTTTAAAATCATCGCTGAAGTCAATCAGAGTACAGCTCTACTCTCTATAGATAAGTTAAAAACAAGCAGAAATAAAGAATAAAAGAGAGAAATACTAAAATAATTTTAAATAATCCTTGACAGTGAGATATCAGAATGCTATACTATGGGAGATGGAGAAAAAACAAGTAAGAGTTCCATCGTTAAAAACTAGGAGGAATTTATTTAATGATTTACACAGGAACAGTTAAGTGGTTTGATGGGAAAAAAGGTTTTGGCTTTATTGAAAGAGAAGACGGAGACGACGTGTTCGCACACTTCTCAGCTATTGAAGAAGAAGGTTTCAAAAACCTTGACGAAGGTCAAGAAGTAGAATTTGAAATCGTAGAAGGCGACCGCGGCCCACAAGCTGCTAACATCGTTAAATTATAAAGCAAATAAAAGTTTTATGAATTTAAGGCTCTGTTCATTAATTTGGACAGAGCTTTTCTAAACAAATTGCTTTATATTAATCGAAGTTAAAATCGGATTCAAAATTGTAATTTAGAATACAAAATGTGTTTGAGCGGCTAAACACCGGTCTATAAAAGAGAAAATTAATGTTTTTTAAAAATAATGGTTGACAGAAGCATTTTATAATGCTAAACTGTAAAAGATGGAAAACAAAAAACAAGTAACACTTCCATCGTTAATAATAGGAGGAATAATTTAATGATTTACACAGGAACAGTTAAGTGGTTTGATGGGAAAAAAGGTTTTGGATTTATTGAAAGAGAAGATGGAGACGACGTGTTCGCACACTTCTCAGCTATTGAAGAAGATGGTTTCAAAAACCTTGAAGAAGGTCAGGAAGTAGAATTTGAAATCGTAGAAGGCGATCGCGGCCCACAAGCTGCTAATATCGTTAAGTTATAAAGCAAATAAAAGTTTTATAATAGAATTGAAAGCCCTGATTGCTTTTTTAAGTGGTCAGGGCTTTTTTGATTATAATAGAAAAATTGTAATATTTTTATATTACTGCATTATTATAGACAAAAGTTTTATATTTTTTTGGTTGAACGTTAGTGAATATGAATAAGTATAGAAAATAAGGAAGTTAAATTTAACTTTATAAGGGAAAGGGTTTTTAGTGTGGATAAAAGAGAAATAATAAATTTAGCGGTTATTGCCCATGTTGATGCTGGTAAATCAACCCTTGTTGATGCTTTTTTAAATCAGAGTGGAGTTTTTAGAGAAAACGAAGAAGTTGTAGACTGTATAATGGACAGCAATGACCTTGAACGCGAACGTGGAATTACAATTTATTCCAAAAACTGTGCTATTGAGCACAATGGAGTTAAAATTAACATTGTTGATACTCCAGGTCATGCGGATTTTTCTTCCGAGGTAGAACGGGTTATTAAAGCCGTGGATTCTGCAATTTTAATTGTAGATGCAACTGAGGGTCCAATGCCCCAGACCAGATTTGTCCTTAAAAAATCTTTAGAAAAAGGCATTAAACCGATTGTCTTTATTAATAAAATTGATAAAAATAATCAGCGGGCAGAAGAGGTACATGATGAGATCATTGATCTTTTTATCGAGCTTTCTGCAGATGATAATCAGTTAGAATTCCCTGTAATTTATGGAATTGCAGTGGAAGGAAAAGCATTTTTTGAGCTGGATCATGAGAGTGAAAACCTGGATCCGCTTTTTGAAACAATTATTGAGAGTGTTGACAGTTATCCAGATTTAGATAATGAGCCACTGCAGATGCAAATTTATGACCTTGCTTATGATGATTATCTTGGAAGAATGGGTATTGGTCGAGTTTATAAAGGAACACTCAAAGATGGACAGCAGGTAGAAGTTTACAAGCGTGATGGTTCTACTAAAAAGGGTAAAATTACTAAACTATCTGTATACGAAGGTTTAAAACAGAATGCGGTTGAGGAAACTCACAGTGGAGAAATTGTATCGATTGCCGGTTTACCGGATATCTCGATTGGAGAAACAGTCTGTGAGGTAGGTAAAGTTGATCCACTGCCAATGATCGAAATCGCCGAGCCAACTCTGGCCATGTATTTTCTGGTCAATGATTCACCATTTGCCGGTCTTGATGGTGACTACCTGACAACCCGTCATCTTAAAGCACGTCTGGAAAGAGAATTAGAAGTAAATGTTGGGCTGCGGGTTGAAAAAGCCGAGAATACCGAAGCTTTTAAAGTTTCCGGTCGTGGTGAGCTGCACCTTTCAATTTTGTTAGAAAATATGAGGCGTGAGGGTTATGAGGTTTCTGTTTCCAAGCCCGAGGTTTTAATGAAAGAAATTGACGGTAAAAAACATGAGCCGATTGAAAAAGTAATGGTTGAGCTGCCGGAGAAATATTCTGGAACTGTAATTAATAAATTGAATCAGCGGAAGGGAATTATGCAGTCTATGATGCCCGAAGGTGATTATGTACATTTAGAATATCTGGTACCAACTAGAGGCTTAATTGGTTTTAGAAGTGAATTTATCAATGATACCAGTGGGGAAGGTACTCTGATCCGTTCATTCGAAAAATATGAACCCTTTAAAGGTGAGGTTCCAAAACGTAAAAATGGTGTTTTGATTTCCAATCAGGAAGGAACTGCCATGGGTTATGCACTTTCTAATCTGGAAGATAGAGGCCAGATGTTTATTGAACCTGGAACCAAAGTTTATGAAGGAATGATCATTGGTTTACACAACCGTGATAATGACCTGACAGTTAATGCCTGTAAAAACAAGAAGCTGACAAATGTTAGAGCTTCTGGTTCTGACGATTCTATTAACCTGGCACCTGCCAAAAAGTTCACCTTAGAGCAGGCACTGGAGTTTATAGAAGATGATGAACTGGTAGAAATCACACCGGAGGCAATTCGTCTGCGCAAAAAGATTTTAGATGAAAAAACGAGACTGAGAAATAAAAAATAAATTTTGTTTAGTATCAATTAAATAAAAATGAATTTTGAGTTTCTTTTCATCCGACTGGAGTCAAATCTGGTCGGTTTTTTTCATTTTTAAAAAATCAATCTGCTGCTATTTGACCAACAATTAAAATATTGACATTAGATAGTAGATATGATAATTTTAACTTGATAATAATAATCACTCTCATAAAACTAAAAAGTTTTAAAAGTAAAGTACTATAAATAACTAAAAGAAGGTGTTAATTAATGAAAGCAATTGTTATTAATCAATATGGTGATAAAGAAGAATTAACAGAAGAAGAGTTAGCAAAACCGGAACCTGAAGCTGATGAAGTTTTAATTGAAGAACATGCTGCAGCAGTTAATCCAATTGACTGGAAATTAAGATATGGTTATCTAAAGGAAAAACTGAGCTTTGATTTTCCCATTGTGTTAGGCTGGGATGTAAGTGGGACAGTTGCAGAAGTTGGAAAAGATGTAAGTGCTTTTGAGAAAGGAGATCGGGTTTTTGTTCGACCTGAACTTACAAATAGAGGTGCCTATGCTGAATATACGACTGCCAGAGAGGATTTAGTAGCCAGAATGCCAGATAACATTGATTTTAAAGAAGCAGCTGCAGTTCCTCTTGCCGGGCTAACTGCTTATCAATGCCTGGTAAATGTTGGTGAACTAGACTCAGACCGCAAAGTATTGATTCATGCTGGTGCTGGTGGTGTTGGTAGTTTTGGGATTCAAATAGCTAAGAGTCTGGGTGCCTATGTTGCAACCACAGGCAGCACAAAAAATGTAGAGTTTTTAAAGTCCCTGGGCGCTGATGAAGTCATTGATTATACTAAAGATGACTTTTCTCAGATCCTTGAGGATTATGATCTAGTTATTGATACTCTTGGAGGAGAAATCCAGGATAAAAGCCTCAATATTTTAAAGGAAGGTGGAATGCTGGTTTCGATTGTTGAAGAACCTGATCACAAAAAAGCCAATGAGCTTGGTGTAACAGCTAAATTACACTGGTTAATACCTGATGGAGAAGAACTTGCTGAACTGGCTGAAATGATGGAAAATGAAACTCTAAAACCAGTTGTAGGATCAGTCTTTCCATTTTCAGTACAGGGAGTTAAAGATGCTCATGAGTTAAGTGAAACCCATCATGCCAGAGGAAAAATCATTATTGAAATCCGTTATTTGTAAGTTTTTTCTTTTTGACCTGGTTTAGCGAATGAAAAAAATTACTAATAAAACATTAAAATTAAGTTAAAATTTAACTATTTTAAATTTTAAAGCAGGAAAATTGATTTTTAGATAGAAATAATATATTAAGTGGAAGTATTCTGTTTTACTGAAATTTATCAGTAATTGTTCTTGACAGAACTTATTTTAGGATGCTATACTATTAACAGGAATTATTATTAATAATTGGAGGTATGTAAAAATGGTAAAAAATGATCAGACGGCTCAAAATTTACGTTCCGCATATGCTGGAGAAAGTATGGCTTATCAGCGCTACATAGCCTGGGGCAGAAAAGCAAAAGAGGAAGGCTTCGAAAATGTAGCTCTACTTTTTAAAGCGATTGCAAATGCTGAACAGGTTCATGCTGGAAATCACTTTGAAGCACATGGAAATGTTGACGGAGGCTTTTTAGTTGCCGGTGGAGGAGAATTTGGCTATGGAACAACTTCCGAAAATCTTGTTGGTGCTATTGCAGGTGAAGAAGGCGAAATTGAGCAGATGTATCCTTCCTATAGTTTAGTTGCTAAAGATCAGGGAGAATCGGATGCAGTACGTTCATTCCACTATTCTTTAGAAGCTGAGCAGATTCATGCTAAACTTTTCAGAGATGCTAAAGAACATGTTGATAATGGCGAAGATATTGAATTAGAATATGTTAGTATCTGTCAGGTTTGTGGACATACAGTTGTTGATGATCTACCGGATAAATGTCCTGTTTGTGGAGAGCCTAAGTCGAAATTCCGAAAGTTTACCAAACAAATAGTTGCTGAGTAATTAAATTGGATTTTTTAAATCACTTTCAATTTAGGAAGTTGATTTAGTTAATTAAATAAACAACAAAACTATAAGGAGGAATTTTTAATGGGTTACTATGATCTTAAAAAGTTAGAAAACACTGGTGAAGACAAGACAGCCTTGGAGAAAAAACATGTTCCTTATATTCAATGTCCTGATAAAGTTCAAAAAGGCGAATATTTTGAGGTAACTGTTACTTTTGGTAAGGAAATCACTCATCCAATGGGACCAGATCACTATATTCAATATTTTGATCTCTATGCTAATTATGCAAGTCTGGCAAGAGTAGATTTTACACCTGATATGAAAGCAGAAGCTACTCTAACACTTAAGTTAGAGGAATCCTGTGATTTAAATGTATATGCATTCTGTAATTTACATGATCACTGGGAAGGTTCCAAATCAATTGAAGTTGTAGAGTAAAAAAACATATAATTTAATCTAAGTATTTAAATGCCGCCCCTAGTGGGCGGTTTTTTGTAGTTTTAAAGAGAAAATTTAAAAAAAGATTTACAAAATCAAAATAATCTGTTATACTTAATTTAAACTAAAATTTAGTTACTTAAATAAATATTTAAAAATGGAGGTGCTGGCAATAGATAAGTTAACTGAAAGGGAGAAGGAAGTTCTGGAACTAATCAAAAAAGATGCCACAGTCAGCAGAGAAGAAATAGCAGATCAGCTTGCTATTTCTGAATCGGCTGTAGGTACTTATATTCATCACTTGAGCAGCAAGGGCTATCTTCTGGGCCGGGGATATATTACTGCTCCCGAAAAAAAGGTTGTTGTTGTGGGAGGGGCTAATCTTGATATCAAGGGTTACAGTCCCAATTATATCAAAGGAAGTTCCAGCCCGGGCTGGATAGAAGAAAGTTCTGGTGGTGTTGGGAGAAATATTGCAGAAGATCTGGCGCTTCTGGGTCAGGAAGTAGTTTTACTGACCACAATCAGCAGTGATCACTTTGGTCAAAAATTAAAAGAAGAAACAAAAGATGTAGGGGTTGATATTTCACATTTTAAAATCACCTCAGCTCAGGAGTATAAAACTGGAGTTTATCTTGCCCACCTTGATCAAAATGGAGATTTAATCGGAGCTGTAAATGATATGCGGATTTTAAAAGAAATTGACCGTAATTATCTGCAGGAAAAGAGAAAAATCATTGAAACTTCAGCTATGATTATTTTTGATACAAATTTAGAGCAGAGTACTATTAACTTTTTAGTTGAGCTCTGTTCAGAAAAGAAAATGACAAAAATTGCTGATGCAGTTTCAGTCGAAAAAGCGCTTAAATTAAAGGGTAAGTTAGAATCTCTTGATTATCTAAGAGGGAATCTGGATGAAATCGAAGTAGCAATGGATATTGTAAAAATTGAAGAAACTGAGAAAGCTCAAAAATTAGAGATTGTTGATAGAATTGATCGGATTAAGAATTATTACGAAAAGAATCAATATCTGCCGGAACTTGTGATTAGTGCGGGTAAAGATGGTGCTTATTATATCAGCCGTCAGGACGGTAAAGTAAAATTAAAACACTTTAATGCAGTAGAAATTAACAGTGAAGAAATTGTCGAAACAACTGGGGCTGGAGATGCACTTACAGCCGGTCTAGCAGCAGGAATTATGAATAAATATTCTGTCGCAGAAGCAATTGAACTGGGGATTAAGGCATCTGCTCTGACGGTAAAATCGGAACTGACATGTAATCCTGATCTGGCTGAACTAAAATAAACTACAATATGGAGGTAATATAATGAAAAACTTAGAAAAATATTTAGAAATTAAAGATGAGGTTAAAGAGGCACTTGCAGCTGGCAAACCGGTTGTGGCCTTAGAATCTACAATTATAGCTCACGGGATGCCCTATCCACAAAATATAGAAACAGCATTGGAAATTGAAGATATTATTAGAGACAATGGTGCGGTTCCAGCTACAATTGGAAT
The DNA here is from genome assembly GCF_003259895.1 of Halanaerobium saccharolyticum. Classification (GTDB taxonomy): domain Bacteria; phylum Bacillota; class Halanaerobiia; order Halanaerobiales; family Halanaerobiaceae; genus Halanaerobium; species Halanaerobium saccharolyticum_A. The sequence goes on from NZ_QLME01000002.1 coordinate 245,520, forward strand.
TATTGACGGTAAAATAAAAATTGGTTTAACTAAAAAAGAAGTTGAGTTTTTAGGTGAATCAGACGAAGTAATCAAAGTCAGCCGCCGTGATCTACCGGTAGTTCTGGCCGAGAAAAAGCATGGTGCAACTACTGTTGCCGGGACAATGATTGCAGCTGACCTGGCTGGAATTAAGATTTTTGTGACCGGTGGAGTTGGAGGAGTACACCGGGGAGCCGAAAAAAGTTTTGATGTTTCTGCTGATTTAGAGGAATTAAAAAAGACTTCAGTTGCTGTAATTGCAGCAGGAGCTAAATCAATACTTGATCTTGGTTTGACCCTGGAAAAATTGGAAAGCTTTGGAGTTCCTGTTCTGGGTTATCAGACAGAAGAACTGCCGGCATTTTACAGCCGTCACAGCGGATTTAACTGTGACTATAAATTGGAGAGTCCGGAGCATACAGCAGATATTTTAAAAGCAAAGTGGGAACTTGGATTAGAAGGTGGAGTTTTAATTGCCAATCCTGTTCCAGAAGCAGATGAAATTGAATACTCTGTAATCAACGAAAAGATTGAGCAGGCATTAGCAGAAGCAGAAGAGCAGGGAATTAGCGGTAAAAAATTGACTCCCTTCTTACTGGATAGAATTAAAGAAATTACAGATGGCCAGAGTTTAGAAACCAATATTGCTCTGGTTAGAAATAATGCAGTAGTTGGTGCGAAAATAGCAAAAGCTTTTTCCAATTAATCCAGGTACCGTTAACCACCCGATTTATGTCAACAATTGTCGAAAGCCACCGTTAATCCGGTGGTTTTTCGTGATTTAAGAGCATTTTTGACAAAAGACGACATAAATCGGGTGGTTCCCGGTAGGAGAAAGTAATAGTAAATTTATAATTTGTAAATTTACTTAATTGATATAAAAAGTTTGTTGTGATAATATTAGTTAAAAGATATAGAGATGTCATAATCAGGAAGTGAAAAAATGCGGAATTATATAATAAAAAGAATACTACTTTTGATTCCAATAATATTTATTGTAGCTGTAATTGCCTTTTTTATTACAAATTTAATGCCTGGAGATCCGGTCAGAGTTATTCTCGGTAATATGGCTACAGAGTCAGAGGTAGCAAGACTGGAACAAACTTTAGGACTTGATCAGCCGCTCATTGTGAGATTTTTTAGATGGCTGGCTAATATAATGAGGGGTGATTTTGGTGACTCACTTTATTTAAATGCCCCGGTGGCAGAAGTTTTAATCAAGCGGCTGCGGCCAACATTTTTAATTGCTATTCTGGCTGAGATTTTAGGGATTGCTGGTGGTATGCTGCTGGGAATTCTGGCAGCAGTTAAACACAGAAAATTTTTAGATCAGTTTTCAATTACTCTTTCACTTTTCGGAATTTCGATTCCCAGTTTCTGGCTGGCTTTAATGCTGATGTATCTTTTTTCCGTAAGACTGGGTTGGTTTCCGGTAAGCGGCTATGAGCCCTTTGCAGAAGCTGGATTTGGAACTTTAAGATATATAATTTTGCCGGCGGTAACACTGGCTTTTATGCAGGCTGGTTTGATAGCCCGGATGACCCGAAGTGCTATGCTGGACACACTTAAACAGGATTATATTAGAACCGCAAAAAGTAAAGGCCTGTCAACTAAAAGTATAGTTTTTAAACACGCACTTAAAAATTCTATGATGCCGGTGATTACAGTAATTGGTCATAACTTTGCAGTGCTGCTTGGAGGAACCTGGATTGTAGAAACAATTTTTGTGATACCAGGTACTGGTTTTATGGCAATCAATGCAATTATGCGCCGTGATATCCCTGTAATTCAGGCTTCGATTATTTTTGTGGCAGTAATTTATATAATTTTAAATTTATTTGTGGATTTAAGTTATGCTTTTTTAAACCCAAAAATTCGTTATAATTAAGGGGTAATAAATTGCTTTTTTTAAAAAGATATAAAAAATATGAGCATCCGTATATTACAGCATCGATAATCATCTTAATTTTTTTAGTATTTTTAAGTCTATTTGCTCCGGTACTTACAGATTATAGCCCTGTAAGGAACAATGCCCGCAACAGACTGCAGCCTCCTTCCAGGGAACATCTGCTGGGAACAGATCAATTTGGGCGAGATATCTTTACCCGTATTCTTTATGGTATTCGGACCTCGATGCAGGTTGGACTGGCAGTTGTGCTCCTGACCGTAATTTTTGGCGGTGTTGTTGGGGTGGCAGCCGGATATTATTCGCAAATTGACAGGGTGGTTATGCGTATTTTGGATGCAATGATGGCTTTTCCAGGTATAATTATTGCGATTTCACTTGCTGCTATCTGGGGAGCAGGAAAATTGAATATTATTCTGGCTTTATCTTTTGCCTATTTTCCAAAAATGGCAAGGATTGTTCGCAGCTCGGTAATTTCAATTAAGGATCTGGATTATGTAGATTCAGCTCGGGCAGCAGGAGCTAAAGATTCAAGAATTATAGTTAAGTATATTCTTAAAAATTCGGCATCTCCGATTATGGTTCAGGCTACTTTTAATTTTGCTTTAGCCATTCTGGATGAGGCGGCACTCAGTTTTTTGGGGGTCGGTATTATGCCACCTGCTCCAAGTTTGGGAGCCATGGTTACAGATGCCAGGACATATATGGTAGTTGCACCCTGGATGATATTAGCACCAGGAATTATGATTGTACTTGCAGTGCTGTCTTTAAATTTATTGGGAGATGGTCTGCGCGATTTGTTGGATCCGCATTTAAAAAATACATTCCAAAAATAAAGAGGTGGAAAAATGAGAAAAGAAATAAAGATTACTTCAATTGTTGTGCTGGTATTAGTTTTTTCACTATTGTTAAGCGGCAGTGTGCTGGCTCAGGAAGAGGACCGTTATGGTGGTACACTTAATGCTGCACTTCAGATGTCAGTAGCACATCTTGATAGTGACAATTCTACTGATTCGATGATTACAGCGATGATGAACCATGTTTATGAGGGCCTTTTTGAATTCGATGAGAATTTAAACTTAGTGCCCCACCTGGCAGAAAGCTATCAGGTAGGAGAAGATGGTTTAGTTTATGAAGTTAAGTTAAGAGAAAATGTAATGATGCATAATGGTCAGACTATGGATGCTGACGATGTGGTTGCTTCCTTTAGAAGATGGCTGGAGCTGAATAATGGCGGCCAGCTGGTTGCTCCATATTTTGATCAGGTGGAAAAAATTGATCAATTCAATGTTCGTTTTACTTTTGAAGAAGCCTATGCTCCATTTTTAAATATTCTGGCTTCACCGGTTTCCAATCAGAAGTTTGTGGTGAGAGCAGAGGAAGTTGTAGAAGAATTTGGTAGTGATGTTATTGACAGGCATGTTGGTACTGGACCCTATAAGTATGAGGAATGGGTACCTGATCAAAAACTGACCCTGACTCGTTTTGAAGATTATACCCCTAGTTCACGAGAAGGATCATTTTTTGCAGGTGAGCGAATTCCATATTTAGATAAAATAGTTTTTAACTTTATACCTGATGCTCAGGTTAGAGTTTCTGGAGTTCAAACAGGACAGTTCCACTTTGCGGAAGAGGTTCCGAGAGATCAGTATCAGATTTTTGAGATGGATCAGAATATAAAAAATGAAATCATTTATCCTGACCGGATGTCAATGCTGATTTTCAATAATGCAGAACCACCATTTGATAATAAGTATGCACGTCGGGCAATTGCCTATGCTCTAGATTTTGAAGAGCTGGGTTATGCAATGATTGGTGATCAACAGTTCTGGCGTCTGGAACCGGCTCTGCATGAAGATGGGAACCCCTGGCATGTTCCTGATGCAGGTGAAGGTATTTACGGAGTTTATGATCCGGAAAAGGCTAAAGAGCTGCTTGATCGGGCAGGTTATGATGGTCAGCCGCTTGTTATTTTAAGTGGTCAGGATAATCAGATGGAAAGACAGGGAGCAATTGCAATTCAGGATCAGTTAGAAAAGATTGGAATTGAGGTTGAGCTGCAGTTATTTGACCGTCCAACTGTAGTAGAGAGAAGATCTAGGGAGGAAGGATGGCATATGCACCTTTCCCCATTTATAAAAGTAGTCCCCGATCCTCAGATTCATGAAGGCTGGACCGGGACCAATAAATGGATCAGCAACTGGGATAGTGAAGACTCAAGACAGATGGATCAGATTTTTGCAGAAATGCTGAAAGAGGTCGATCAGGAGAAGAGATATGAGATTGTCGAAAGAATGCAGGCTGAACTCTGGGATTCTGTCCCTTACTTTAACATTTTAGATTACAGCCGCCTGCATATTAGGAGAACAGAACTTAAAAACTTCCAGGCAGGCTGGCAGCCGTTCTTCTGGAATACCTACCTGGAGTAAAACATCTGTACCAGGTACTTGTAAATTGTTGGAAATGATTAAAATTGCATAAATAATAAAAGCAGCAGTTTTGAGGAAAGTTAAAACCTCCTGACTGCTGCTTTTTTAATATTATATTTGGAAATAAATGGGCCTGTAAACGGTAGCTGCACACTATTCCGCTTTTGGTATTTTATAACCAATTCTGGTGAAGAAATTACCTAAAATAATTGAACTGATAATTACCAGTGGTAGTGAAACCCCGATTCTGATTGCAGTAAACTTAATTCCAAGTATTGAAGCTTCCATAATGCTCATCGGAATCATCACCAGTGAGGCAGCGGTAACATAGGTAAAGATGGAAGAATAATTTGCTCCCTTATGGTATAAAGTATTTGCTACCGGGAAGGCAACAAAGGTTCCCCCAACAGTAGTAGCTGCCAGCAAAATTGCATAAATGTATTTTTTAAAGCCGGAAGTATGGCCGAAGTTATTTTCGATACTTTCTCTGCTGACCCAGACATCAAATAAACCGATCAGAATAAAAGCTGGTGGTAAAATTGAAATCATATCCCGGGCAAAAATCATAAAATTAGAACCGATTCTGGCTCCGAGATCAAAATTTAAAAAATATGATCCGATAATAAAGGCCACAAAAACTGTAAATATAAGATAATTCCACCTGTTTATTTTCTTTTTGTTTTTAGCCATTAGACTAACACCTCTCCGTATAAGACTCCTGTAGCAACAGCGATTAAGGCCGAAATGATAAAGCCGGCAATATTACGCCAGATAGTTGCTTTAATTCCGAAATATTCTTTTTCTACCGGATAAGTCGCAACTCCAACAAGCATTAAAGTTGTAATAAAGGCAGCAACAACCATGTAATTAACTCCCCTGGAAACTAAAATTCCTGCCAGTGGATAGGCAATAAAACCGGGCATCATAGTAATAGAGCCGATGATCAGCCCCATAATAAGACCGACAAAGGGAGCCTGTCCCCCGAGATAATTAATGATAAACTGATCCGAAATTAATAAAATAAATGACAAAATAATCAATAACTTAAGATAGGTACCCAGAATTTTAGAAAATTTCTTCCAGCCAATCTTTAAGCCTTTAATAGTTTTTTCGCGATCTGCAAAAAATGAAATTAAGACTGCAATACCTGCAATGTAATAAAGTGTGTACATTATTTTCCCTCCCTGATAATACCCTCATGGGGTATCTTTGTAGTAATCATATGATTAAAACAGCAGAAAAAAAGTAAAGCAGATAACAATTTTGTAAATTATATTTAAAAAATGCGATATTATTCTCAAAATGAACCTTAAGAGCTTGTTTAAAAACCCCAATTGTATTATAATTAAACATAGAATAGAAAAAGGGGGTAATAAAAAAATGAAGAAGAAATTAAGTATCTTATTGATCATAACAGTAATGCTTTTTGCCTTTGTACCTGCCTTAACACTGGCTCAGGATGAAGAAACAGCAGTAGAAGAGGAAACCGATCAAATTTCTACAGAATTAGAAGAAATTTTAGCAGCAGATTATGCAACTGTGGAAGAGTACTTGGCTGCTTTAGAAGAAAATGAAATGCTTTCAACTGTTGAAAAAATAACCTTAGAGAAAAAATTGAGCTCATATGAGGAAAATTTAAGTATGGACAGCATAACTTCAGTTGTTGACAAAGTATTAAACAAAGAAATTGATCTGGGACAGGGCTTTGTGATCTTAAATAATTTAGAAGAGAGCACAGTAAATGGTTATGACGAGGAAAAGGCTTTAGAAATGATCAATAGTTATCAGAATCAGGAAAACTCCGGTCACTTGGCTTTCCAGACCGCTCTGGAGCTGCGCAAGTTGAGCCGTGAAGATCTATCTGGAGAACAAACAGATGCCTTTTCTGAGCAGATAGCTGCTATTATTGAAGAAAACGGAGAGATTCAGACTTCTGAATTAAAACAGCTGGCAGCAGAATATAGAAAAGAAGCCAGAGAAGAGGGAAGAGAGCAGAGAAAAATCGCTAAATCTGAAAAGGGAAATTCAGCTTCCGAAAATGCTTTAGAAAATGGGAACCCCAATAAAGCAGCAGATAAAGATCAAAATAAAGATAATAAAGGTAAAGGTAATTCCAATAATTCAAAAGCAAAAGACAAGAGTAATGGTAACTCTTCAGGAAAATCTTCAAATTCCAATGCAAAAAATTAGATAATTCCAATCCTCACTTTAAACGGTGGGGAATTTTATTTTTGGAAGGATTTTATAAAAATAATTTGGAAAAAATTGGTTCGGTAAACGGTAGGTGCACATAAAAAATCTTGCAAAATTGTGCTGAAAAATATATACTTGTGATAGTATTATTAATCTAGGCAGCAATATAAGAATATAAGGAGGAATTACGATGTCTGCAGAGAAAAAAGTTAAGTCACAGGATGAGTTAAGACTAAAACTGGATATTAACAATGTTTTTGCGGAAATGATTGGTCAGGAACATGGAATAACAGTAGAAGAATTAGAGGAAGCAAAGGATAAAGCAATGGAGGCACATCAGAATATTCTTGAGGCAGAGGCTGAGGGTAAGATGGGCTTTATGGAACTTCCATATAAACAGAAGGAAGTTGTGGAAGAGCTGAAGCAAACTGCGGAAGAATTAAAGGACAAATTTGATAATTTTGTGGTTCTGGGAATTGGAGGATCTGCACTCGGTAATATTGCCGTTCAGACTGCAATCAACCACCCCCACTATAATTTATTTAAAGAAGAACGGAATGGTTATCCACGTCTTTTTGTAAGTGATAATGTTGATCCAGAAGGAGTTAAGGCTCTGCTGGATAAACTTGATCCTGAAAAGACTCTTTTTAATGTGATTTCTAAATCAGGAAGCACACCTGAGACAATGAGTCAGTTCTTAGTGGCCCGTAAATTTGTGGCCGATGCTGTTGGGGAAGAAAATGTCGGAGAGCATTTTATTGCTACCACAAGTAAGGACTCTGGCTACTTAATAGAAATTGCTAAGCGGGAGGGAATGAAGAAATTCTTTATTCCGGATAATGTAGGAGGAAGATTCTCTGTTTTAACACCGGTAGGCCTTCTGTCGGCTGCAATGACAGGAGTAGATATCGATCAACTGCTCGCAGGTGCAGCTTATATGGATCAAATCTGCCGTGAAAGTGATTTCTGGGAAAACCCTGCTTTAGTTAATGGTTTAATTCAGTATCTGGCCTATAAAAAAGGTAAGGTGATGTCTGTAATGATGCCTTATTCTGACCGCCTGCGTGATGTAGCTGACTGGTACAGACAGTTATGGGCAGAATCTCTGGGTAAAGAAGTTGATCTGCAGGGCAATACGGTAAATGTAGGTCCAACCCCAATCAAAGCTTTAGGTGCCACCGATCAGCATTCACAGGCACAGCTTTATATGGAAGGTCCTTTTGATAAAATTATTACCTTCCTTGAAGTAGAAAATTTTGCTGAAGAACTTGAGATCCCTGCAGCTTATGAGGATTTAAATGGCCTGGGTTATTTAGGCGGCAACAGCTTTGCGGAGTTAATTAATACCGAAAAGTGGGCGACAGAGCTGGCTTTAAATAAAAGAGAGAGAATGAACCAGACTGTTAAGGTACCGGAAGTTAATGAGTTTACCCTGGGTCAGTTATTCTATTTCTTTGAATTCCAGACAGCTGTGACAGGTGAATTACTAAATATCAACACCTTTAATCAGCCTGGAGTTGAACTTGGTAAAAACTATACCTATGGTATTTTTGGACGTGATGGTTATCAGGAGAAGAAGGAAGAATTCGAGAACGCTGCAGATCATAAAGATGATCTGATTCTCTAATTGAGATAACTAATTTAAAAGAAATTATTTTAAATGGATGTCAGCTTATTTTCATCTATTTTTAATAATTATTTGTTATAATTATAATAAGTAGAGAAGTTTATCCACCCGCAGTAATTCTGGGTGGATAACTTTGCTTATTCTAATTTAATTAAGGCCGGGGGAATTGCTATGAGTAATCAAGGACAGGAAGAAAAAAAATTGCATAAAGAAAAATTGTTTAAAGATGTTGTACCTCGTTCAAGGGTACAGCTTGATATTGTAAAAAGAGTAAGAACTGCAATAGAAAATTTACCAGCAGAACTCCCTGCAAAGATAATTTCTTATCAGGATGTTGTTAGAGAAAATGGGGAATATTATCTGCTCTATCGGGGTAGTGAAAATTTACAGCCGTTAGCAGAGTATTTAAATAAAAATTCAGCTAACTCTCAAGAAATCATCAAAGAATTTACGGAAATACTGGAACTGCTGGAAGATGTTGAACTGATACGCAAACTCTTTCCAGCCGGAATCAATGCAGCCAACTTCTGGATCGATGAGGATCAAAATGTTTATTTGATGCCCGAAGAAATGCTGCGCAGCAAGAGAAATTATAAGGAGTTTGAGCTGGAAATACCGCTGGCAGACTATTTTATGCCGCCTGAGTTAATTGCAGGTGAGGAATGGAATCTAAAATCCTATATGTTTAACACTGCAGCGGTCTTTTATTATTTTTTGAGTGGGGAAACAATTTTTAGTGACCGGGATAATGCAAAAGTTTTAAATAAAATCCAGAGCGAAAAAATTTTGAACATTAAAGCTTTAGTACCGGAGTTGAGCGATAGTTTAAATGAGTTGATCATGAAAATGCTGGCTAAAGAGCAGTCAGAACGTCCGGACTTAAATTTTGCTGTAGAAGATCTTAAAAAAAGTGTGGGAGAAAACGACTTTAAATTAGAACCTTTTTTAGAACGGGAAAATATAGTTGACAGCAAGATAGTAAAAAAGAAAAGAAGAAATGAAAATATTAAGCTTTTTTTCCGCCAGAGCTGGAAGGTTATCCTCTTTTTTGCAATTATAGGTGGAGGATTTATCTGGGGTCTGAGTTCGGGTTCGCCGACTACAATTACGCCTGACCATTCAGCCGCAGAGGTTGTCAACTATTTTTATGAAGGAATTGCAACCAAAAATATTAATCTGGCAAATGAAGCTGTAACCTTTGACCTGGGTGAGATGGAAAGGATGATTTCTGAAACCCATGTTATAGAAAAAATGCAGCAGGCCTATGGTGGTGGTCTAGAACAGGGTGAAGAAGTTAACGAAGTTTACAGCCTTGAAAACCTGGAAGTTGTAGAACTTTCCACCACAGGAGATAAATATAGATTTAGAGCTTCCTATGACTTTAACTATAGAGATCGGGAAGGTCGTTACAGTAATCAGGTTGTGGATCAGCTGGTGGTTGAAGAGATTGATGGAATCTGGAGAATTACAGCAATCGAAGGTGATTTTCAAGATATGATTGCAGGAGAATATCCCTGGAGGGAAGAGTAATGGATAAAAATATTATTAGAGAAAATGATTATACAAAAATTAAAGATAATTTAGTCAGCTGGCTGCAGACAGAGGTTCAAAATGCAGGCTTAAAAGGAGCAGTTGTTGGTTTGAGTGGAGGAATTGACTCTTCTGTTACCGCCCGGCTCTCACAGCTGGCATTTGGGGAAGATGTACTGGCAGTAATTATGCCCTGTCATTCCAGCACCCAGGATCGAGAAGATGCACTTATGGCAGCCAATAAATTTGGACTGCAGGTAGTTGAAAATGACTTAAGTGAAATTTATGACCATTTTTTAGCTAATTTAAAGGAAAGTGGAATTGAAGGCGGAAAACTGGCTGCAGCAAATATTAAACCCCGTCTGCGGATGACAGCTCTGTATTATTATGCTCAGGCCAAAAATTATCTGGTTGTCGGTACAGACAACCGAAGTGAGTTAAAGATTGGCTATTTTACCAAACATGGTGATGGTGGAATAGACCTTGCTCCCCTGGGTTCTCTGGTCAAACATGAGGTCAAGGAACTGGCAAAGGTGCTTGAAATCCCAGCTGAAATTATTGAGAAAAAACCTTCTGCCGGACTCTGGGCAGGACAGACAGATGAATCAGAGATGGGATTTAGTTATCAGGAACTGGATAAATATATTCTGACAGGTGAGGCTGAGCCTGAGGTTAAAGAGAAAATTCAAAAACTGGCCTCTAAAAACAGTCATAAAGTTGCACCAATTCCAATTCCAGCCAGAGATGAGATAGTCAAGTAGAGATGGGGTAGATATTAATGAAAAATAAGAAGTTAATATTTTTTTTTGCTGATATTTTTTATTTTTGCGGTTTCAACTCCCTTATTAGCTCAGAATTTTCCGATTCATTATACTGATGATCTGGGCAGAGAGATTACAATTGAAAAAGAAGTCGAAAGGATTATTTCGCTGGCCCCGGGTATAACCGAAGTGATTTATGCTCTCGGTCTTGAAGATAAACTGGTGGCAGTAAGTTCTGCCTGTGATTATCCGGAAGAAGCTCTGTCTAAAGAAGATATAGGAAGAATTGATGAGCCCAATCTAGAAAAAATAGTTGCTTTAGAACCAGATCTGGTGATTGCTGCGTCTGTAACTAAAGTTGAAAGCTTAAATAGGCTAACAGAATTGGGTATTAAAAATATTGGTTTTAAACCTGCTTCAATTAATGATACAATAGATATGATTGAAGATATTGCTTATTTGACTTCTGCCGGCAGGACAGGAAATGAAATAACTTCGGAAATGCAGGCAGAATTTCAGCGGCTCAAAGATTTAGTTGATCAGAAACTAAAAAACAATGATCGAAAAAAAGTTTTTTACGAAATTTGGTCAGATCCTTTATACACAGCAGGTAAAGGAACTTTTATTGATAGTTTAATCCAGGCTGCTGGTGGTTATAATATTGCGCGAGAAGCAGAGGGAAGCTGGCCAACTTACAATCTGGAAAGTCTGATTGCTGCTGATCCGGAAGTTTATATCAGCAGTGCCCACAGTACCCCAGATGGTTTAACTCTGGCTGAACTTCGCCAGCGTGATATTTTCAGAGAAATTTCTGCTTTTAAAAATGACCGTTTATATTTAGTGGATCAGGATTTAGTTAACAGACCTTCACCCAGAATTATTGAAGGTTATAAGGAATTTATTAAAGCTATTTTTCCAGAACTAAAAGAGGAGATCAATTAGTTTTGTTGAATAGCGATAGTGGCAGGTAAAGTTTAGGCGTTTTCAAGCCTTTTTTAAAAGGACATAAGTAAGAAAATAAGACTAAGAGGTGATTTGATGAATTTATCAGATTTTACAATTGATGATTTTACAGAAATTGATGGTGGACAGTCAATCGGGAAGGTGGCTGTACTGCTTTCTATGGTTAATGACGAATATGACGGCAAGATTATTGATGCCTATAAAAATGAAGGCTATAAGGCAGTAATTACTAGAGCAGGAGGTAAAGGCTCTAAGTTAAAAGATAAAGTTTTACGCAACTGTCTGGGGGCGGCAATCAAAGGTGATGTAATTACCGAATCCGTTCAGGACCAGCGTATTTTAACCCGCTGTGTGGAGAGAGCAATGATTGACTTTGACAAACCTCTTTCCGGAATCTCAGGTGCAGGAATTAAAATTGGAATCGTAAGTAAGGAGCCTCATTTAGCAGTAGCTCTCTATGGAAAACTCGGTATCCCTGGTTTAGATGTTGATCACGAAATCTCAGGAATGGGGATTCACTACTATGGACTCAGCAAAAGATAACAACCAATTTGATTTATTAAAAAGAGTATTTAAATATGTTTTACCATATAAAGGCAGGCTGGCAGGGGGAGTAATCTCCATGCTGGTTCATGCCTTTTTAACAGTTTTTTTCGTCAGGGTTTTTCAGGGACTTCTGGAAACAATTATCTCAGATATTCATATGGGTCGAGAAGGGATGATTCAGTTATCTCTGGTTGCAGGAATGATGATTGTGGTCTATTTTCTCAAAGGAGTTTCTTACTACGGAAAAACCTATCTCGTTTCTTATGTTTCCCAGAAGTCAATTAGAGACATCCGGGATGACCTTTATTCTCATCTCCACAACCTGTCGCTGAGTTTTTACAGTAAAAATAAAACTGGAGATATTCTCTCAAGAGTGACCAATGATGTACAGCAGCTGGAAAGCTCGATAATTAATACTACTGTGGGAACCATAGATAAAGTATTTACTCTGATTGGAGGAATTATTTATCTTATTTATTTAAACTATCGACTTACAATCTTTTTGATTATAATTTTACCTTTTATTACCTATGTAATAACAAAGTTCAATTATAAACTTAAAAAGGTCAGCCGCAGGGTACAGATTAAAATTGCAGATGTCTCAGATGTACTGCAGGAGACACTTTCGGCAGTCAGGGTTGTTAAATCTTTTGGTCGGGAAGAATATGAGTTTGACCGTTTTAGCAGTGAAAACCAGGCCAATTTTAGGGCCAAGATGAAAAAAACTCAGTATGGTGCTATTTTAACTCCGCTGGTAGAGTTCCTGGCTGCAATTTCTTTTACAGCCATTCTCTGGTATGGAGGCTATGAGGTAATGCAGGGGAGGATGACAGCTTCTGAGCTGATTGCCTTTTTCACTCTGCTTTTAACTATCAGTGAGCCCCTGCGCTCACTTACCAAATTAAGCAAAAGACTGCAGAATTTATTTGCTTCTGCCGAGCGAGTTTTTGAGATTATGGACACCGAAAGTGAGCTGCGGGAAGATGATGAGAATAAAATTGAGTTAGAAGAGGTAGAAGGTGAGGTGGTCTACGATAAAGTCACCTTTGCCTATAATAGAGATGAAGTAGTCTTAAAAAATATCAATTTAACTGCTGAACCGGGTGAGGTTGTAGCCCTGGTAGGGCACAGTGGGGCTGGTAAAACAACAATGGTGGATTTAATCCCCCGCTTTTTTGATCCGATTGAAGGACGGATGCGCCTTGATGGTCATGATCTCAAGGATTTAAAAATAGACAGCCTGCGTGATTTTATTGGAATAGTACCCCAGGAAACAATTTTATTCAGTGGTTCTTTAAGAGATAATATAGCTTATGGTGACTTAGATGCTGATGAAGATGCTATCAAAAAGGCAGCTCAGGCAGCAAATGCGCATGAGTTTATTATGAATTTTCCTGACGGCTATGATACAATGGTTGGAGAAAGAGGAGTTGGTCTCTCCGGTGGTCAGAAACAGCGGATTTCTATTGCCAGAGCTATTCTTAAAAATCCAAGGATTTTGATTTTAGATGAGGCTACTTCTTCGCTTGACTCGGAGTCTGAAGCTCTGGTTCAGGAAGCCTTAGAACATTTAATGGAAAATAGGACAACCTTTATTATTGCCCATCGACTTTCTACTATCAAAAATGCAGATAAGATTGTGGTCGTAGAACAGGGTGAGATTATGGAAATGGGAAGTCATCAGGAACTGCTTGCAAAACAGGGGAAATATGCTTCCCTGTATCAGGGTCAGTTTATTGAAGACCCCAATGCTTAATAAATAATGCTCAAACAAATAATAAGTAATGCTCAAATAAAGAAGGAGGGAGACGATTGTCAGCAGGAAAAAAAGTTTTAAAAGATAAGATGATTCCTCCTTTTGCCTATAACCTGATTAAATTAACAAATCAGAGTTATCGGCTGGAAGTTGCAGGTTGGGAGCCGGTAAAGAAGGCCCTGGAAGCAGGGGATTCTCTGGTTTTTTCCAGCTGGCACGGTAAAAGCTGGGTTCCCGCCTATTTTTTAAGAGACCTGGGAATTTATGCGCTGACCAGTTTAAGCCGGGATGGTAGTTATATGACCGAGATTCTGCATAAACTGGGCTGGAAAACAGTTCGCGGCTCCAGCAGCAGAGGTGCAAGTCGTTCACTGCTGGCTCTCTATCGCAAGTTAAAAACAGGGGCCAGTACTGCCTTAACTCCGGATGGCCCAACCGGACCAATCTATCAGATTAAACCAGGAATTATTTTCCTGCAGGAGAAGGCCGGTTCAATGCTGGTTCCAATAGGGGTAGATGCCCGCTGGAAAAAGAATTTTAACAGCTGGGATCAGTATCTGCTGCCGCTTCCTTTTAGCAAAACTGCTCTGGTTTTCGGTGAGCCCTTTTCTTTTGAGGCTGATCTGGAAATGGAAGCAAAACAGGAAATATTAAAAGAAAAAATGGAAGCAGTTAATTTAAAAGCAGCTGAAATAGTCAGAGAACAGCCGAAATAGTCAAAAAGTAATGGTGGTATTAAATATATGGATAAACTGCAGAGGTATTTAGAAAAAATAATAGATGGTTCAAAAAAGGGCAAAATGGCAGCTGTAATCCGTTTCATTTTATTTCTGCTTTCACTTGTTTATTCACAGCTGGCTAAGATTAGATCAGTCTTATATCAAAATAATATTTTAAAGAAAAAAGAAGCCGAGGTACCGGTAATCAGTATTGGTAATATTACTACCGGAGGAACCGGGAAAACCCCTTTTACAGCTTTTTTAGCGGAAGCATTAAAATCGGAATATAAGACAGCTATTATCAGCCGCGGTTATGGAGCTGCCACAGATGTAGAAGAGCCATTTTTGATTAAAGATGATAATCAGCTCTATGCCGATGCCGCAGAGGCCGGAGATGAACTTTTTATGCTGGCCCGCAGTAATGATCAGCTGATTTTTATCCGTTCTGCCAACAGATATCAGGGTACAAAACTTGCAGAAGACCGGGGGGCAGAATTAATTTTGCTTGATGATGGATTTCAGCACTATCAATTAAAGAGAAATTTGGACATAGTTTTAATTGATGCCGAAGAACCCTTTTCTAATAATCGAGTGCTGCCAGCAGGGTTATTAAGAGAACCTTTTGCTGCTTTAAAAAGAGCCGATCTTTTTCTATTAAATAGAAGTGAAAATGTTGATTTAAGCCGTGTTAAGGAGCTGAAAAAATCTTTAAATACTCTCAGTCCTTCCAATAAAGGTATCTTCAGAGCAGAAACCAGATTAGATAATTGTGTTTCTGTAGCTTCTCAGGAAAAAGAATCTCTTGACTTTTTAAAGGAGAAAAAGGTTTTTGCTTTTTCTGGAATTGGAAGTCCTGAAGCTTTCAAAAAAAGTATAGAAAGTGCTGGAGCAAAATTGGTAAGTTATAGGATCTTTAAAGATCATTACAATTACCAAAAAGAGGATTTGTTGACTCTGCTTGATCAGTATTCTGACTCACAGGCAGATCTGATTTTGACCACAGAAAAAGACGCTGTTAAATTATTTGAGTTTGCAGAGATGATTGGAGAATTACCTTTTTATTATCTTAAAATTTCTCTGGTGATTGAGAACAGGGAAAAATTACTGGAGATTGTTAAAGATGGAATTAAACACGGGAAAGCAAAATAAGGATTTGAGGTGGATTTTGAATGTCTAAACTAAAAACTGCTGCCGTGATTCCTGCCCGTTATGCTTCTAGCCGTTTTCCGGGGAAAGCGCTGGCGGAAATTATGGGTCAACCAATGATTGTGCGGGTGCTGAAAGCAGCAGAAAAATGTGAATTAATAGATGCGGTTTATGTTGCTACAGATGATGTGAGGATTAAAAATCAGGTCGAAAAAGCAGGTGGCAGTGCAATTATGACTTCAGCCCAGCATCAGAGTGGAACTGATAGAATTGCTGAGGCTGCTGCTGAAATTGAAGCTGATTTAATTGTGAATATTCAGGGGGATGAACCTCTAATTAAAGCAGAGAGTATTGCCCGGGCTTTAAAACCTTTTGCCAAAGAAGCTGAGCTTAAAATGAGTACTTTAAAAAGAAAAATTACAGCTGAGGAAGCAAAAAATCCAGATCTGGTTAAGGTTATCACTGATCAAAATGACTATGCTTTATATTTTTCTCGCTCGCCAGTTCCCTATTATCGAAGTGCTGAACCAGAGGCTCAGAATTATTATCAGCATATTGGACTTTATGTTTACCGTAAAGACTTTCTGCTGCAGTATGCCGGGATGGAGCAGACTCCTTTAGAAAAGGCGGAGTCTTTAGAACAGCTGAGGGCCCTGGAGAATGGTTTTCAGATAAAGGTTCTGGAAACAGAGTCGAAGTTAATCGGGGTTGACCGCAGAGAAGATATTGAGCTGGTTGAAGCAGAGATTAAGGCCAGAAGATTTGATAGTTAATTTTGATTCAGTCAGATATTTGTTCTTTTTACTATTGATTAGCAAAAAACCTGGTTTAAGAGAAATTTAAATTTGAGATGGAGGTAAATAATGCAAAAAAAGGTCAAATTAAATGATGATATTATATTTGGTGATCAGGAAAGACCATTTGTACTTTTAGCAGGTCCCTGTGCAATTGAAGAAGAAGATAGAGTGCTGAGAATTGCAGAAGGAATCAAAAAGATTACAGAAAAGCTGGGAATTCCCTATGTTTTTAAGGCTTCTTTTGATAAGGCCAACCGTTCTTCTATAGAATCCTACCGGGGACCGGGACTGGAAGCGGGTTTAAGAATTTTAGAGAAGGTTAAAAAAGAATTTGACTTAGCTGTGATTTCGGATATTCATTTACCAGAGCAGGCAGCAGCAGCGGCTGAAGTTTTAGATATCATGCAGATTCCTGCCTTTTTGTCCAGACAGACAGATATGCTGACCGCAGCAGGTAAAACAGGCAGTATAATCAATGTTAAAAAAGGACAGTTTTTAGCTCCCTGGGATATTGACCAGGTTGTAAATAAAATTGAGAGCACAGGTAATGAGCGGATTCTGCTGACCGAAAGAGGAGTTTCTTTTGGTTATAATAATTTAGTGGTAGATATGCGTTCACTGCCCCGGATGCGCAAAACTGGTTATCCGGTTGTTTTTGATGCCACTCACGCTGTCCAGCTTCCCGGAGGCGCTGGAGATAAATCAGGTGGAGAAAAAGAATATGTCCCTTATTTAATGAGGGCTGCACTGGCGGCCGGGATTGATTCTTTATTTATGGAAGTTCACGATAATCCCGCTGTTGCTAAAAGTGATGGTGCCAATATGATTCCCTTAGAACAGCTGGAAGGAATTTTAAAGCAGGGTCTGGCAATTGATTCAGCGATGAAAAACTGTGAGGAAATAAATTATTAAATACGGGTGAATAAAATGACAAAAACCAGTAGAGATGATAAATTAAGAACAGGAATTGAAGAAGCAAAAAATGCCCTGCAGATAGAGGCAGAGGCAGTCTTAAAATTAAAAGAAGAATTGGACGGCAGCTTTAAACGGGCAATGGAACTGATTATTGATGCAAAAGGGAGAGTCGTTTTCACTGGAGTTGGCAAAACAGGACTGGTGGCCAAAAAGCTGGCTGCAACATTTTCCAGCACGGGTACTTCAGCCTTTTTTGTCCATGCAGGAGAAGGCTTACACGGTGATCTGGGGATGATTCGAGAAGGTGATGTAGTAATTGCTGTTTCCAATAGTGGGGAAACAGATGAGGTGATTTCCTTAATCCCTTCTTTGAGGAGAATTGGGGTAACTCTAATTGCTCTGACAGGTAATGGTGATTCAACCCTGGCTGAACATGCCGATTTAATTTTGAAGGCAGATGTAATTACAGAGGCCTGTCCTCATAACCTGGCACCTACTGCCAGTACAACTGCTGCTATTGCACTGGGAGATGCCCTGGCAATTGCACTCTCAACTTACCATGGTTTTACCCCCGAAGATTTTGCGCTTTATCATCCTGGAGGTTCTCTGGGGAGAAAACTGCTGACCAAAGTTAGAGATGTAATTAAAATCAGAGAGCAGAACCCGGTGGTAAAGATTGAGACTTCAGTCAGGGAAGCCTTATTTAAAATGACCAAAAGCCGGATGGGTTCAACCTCTATTGTTGATCAGGAAGGTAAGCTGAAGGGAATAATCACTGATGGTGATATCCGCCGACTTTTAGAAAAATCATCAGATTTTATTGATCGTCCGGTTAAAGACTACATGACTGTCGATCCAATTTCTATTGCACCGGACAGACTGGCAGCAGAGGCCTTACAGATTATGGAGGCCAAAGAAATTAATGATTTACCTGTTGTAGAAGATCAGAAGCCGGTAGCTATGCTCAATTTCCAGGACTTATTGCGCGCAAAAGTTTTTTAGAAATAAATTTTATTTTGAAATTATGAAAGTTAAAAGAGGTTAAAAATGAAGGATAAACTCAGTATTTTTTTATATAATATTTTCAGATTTGTTTTAAAAAAACTTCCTGATCAGGCCGGTCGTTATTTGGGAAAGTTAATTGCTTTTTTAGCTTATTTTATTACACCGGGGCGGCGGGAACACTCTCGTTTAAATTTAAAGCGAGCCCTAAAGGTCAGTGATCAAGAATCGAAAAAACTAATAAAAAAAGTTTATCAAAATCTGGGCTATGATTTTACAGAATTTTTAATGGAAGATAGTTTTACTGAGGAAGATATAGATAAAATGGTTGATTTTGAGGGTTTAGAATATCTTGATCAGGCTTTAAAAGAAGAAAGAGGAGTTATTATATATACAGCCCATCTTGGCAACTGGGAACTGATGGGAGCTGTTTTAGCAATTAAAGGTTATAGGGTTCATTCAATTGCTCAGGAACAAAACAATTCTCTTTTTGATGAGAAGATAAATGAAATACGAAATAATGTTGGAGTCGGAATTATTCCCAAGGGTTTATCAATTAGAAAAGCATTTAAAGTTCTAAAGGCTAATGAAATTTTAGCTATTTTAGGAGATCAGCATGCGAGAAAGGATGGCTGGGAACTTGATTTTTTTGAACGGCCTGCGTTAACATTTCCTGGTGCTGTGAAATTTGCTCAGAGAACAGGAGCTTTAATTGTCCCGGCCTTTTTTCACCGCCAGGGCTGGCTTAAACATGAACTTAAATGCTATCCACCGCGGAAAATTGATAAAGATGCTCCGGAAACAGAACTGAAAGCAGAACTGCAGTCTCTGCTTGAGCTGACCGAAGCAGAAATCAAAAAAGAGCCTGCTGATTGGATGTGGCTTCATAAACGCTGGAAGACATACAGTTAAATTTTGAGTAATAAATTTTTTAGTATCATGGAGGGGGAGAAATATGTACTTTGTTTATAATTCATTATTGTCTATTCTGACAGTTTTTTTACTTCCCTATTATTATTTTAAGAGCAAAAAGAGTGGAGAAAAACTTAATTTAAGAGAGCGTTTTGCTTTTTATGATCAAAATTTAGATCTTCTATTTCCAGCACCACAGGTGATCTGGATTCAGGCTGCTTCTGCAGGAGAAACTCTTGCAGCTCAAAAATTAACGGCTGAGATCAGGGAAAAGCATCCGGAAGCAAGAATCATTTTTTCTACAATGACCGCCAGCGGTAAGAATCTGGCTAAAAAGAAAATTAAGGGTGCTGACTTAATTATTTATCTACCCTTTGATTTAAACTGGGTTGTCAAAAAGTCAGTTAAGATTTTTCAGCCTGATCTATTTATTATGATTGAGACTGAACTCTGGCCCAATTTAATCAGAGCCCTGGATAAACAGGGTGCACAGATTATGCTGGCCAGCGGCCGAATCAGTGATGATTCTTTTGGACAGTATAAATATCTTGGCTCACTTTTGGAAGATATGTTAGAGCGAGTTGATATATTTAGTATGCAGCATCAGGAAGCGGCGGAGAAAATTAAGGATCTTGGAGCAGCAGAAGATCATGTCTGTATCAATGGAAATTTAAAATATGATATTGATTTGAACCTACCAACCAAAGAAGAATATTTTCAAAAACGAAAACTTTTCCAAATTAAGGATCAGACAAAAGTACTGGTTGCCGGAAGTACTCATCAGGGTGAAGAAGAGATGATTATAGATCTTTACCAGCAGCTTAAACCAGATTTTGAGAAGCTGAAGGTTTTACTTGCTCCCCGCTATGTTGAACGCAGGGAAGACCTTTTAGATCTCTGTAGGGAAAAGGGAACTGCAGCGGTGCTCTATTCGGAACTTAAAAGAAATGAGATTCAGCTGGCAGAGGATACAGATGTAATTATTATTGACACTATGGGGGAGCTGGCTCAACTTTATTTTTATGCTGATTTAGTTTTCATTGGCGGTTCTCTAATTGATCGGGGTGGTCATAATGTAATTGAGGCTGCTGCCAGAGCAAAAGTTGTGTTATTTGGTCAGAGTATGTATAATTTTAAAGAGGAAAGAGATTTTCTTTTAGAAAATGAAGTAGCCTTTGAAATAGAAAATGCTGATGATTTTTTTGAAAAAACATATCAGCTGCTGGCCAATGACCAGTATCGAAAGCAGAGAGCAGAAAAAGCGGCTGAATTAATTGATCAAAATCGTGGTTCAGTTAGAAAACAGCTGCAGCTGGTTGATGTGCTGTTAGAGCAGGGAGAAGATTATAATGGTGGATAATGATGTAGAAAAAATATTAATTGTGAGATTGAGTGCTATTGGGGATGTAATCCATTCTTTACCTACTGCTTATGCTTTACGCCAGAAATATCCAGAGGCTCAGATTGACTGGCTTGTTGAAGAGCAGTCTTATCCCCTGGTTGATTTGAATCCGTATTTAGATAATGTGATTATTCTACCTCGTGATCACTGGAAAGAATTAATAAAAAAAGATGTTATCAAAGGTCTTAAGTCATTTTTTTCATTTTTTAAAGATCTGAGGGCTGAAAATTATGATATTGGTTTAGATTTACAGGGTCTTTTTAAGAGCTCTATAAGTTCCTTTTTGGTTAATCCTGATTTGCGTATGGGACCAGCTGACGGAAGAGAGTTGAGCACTTTATTTTATCAGGCAGAAATAGATGTTCCAGAAAACAAAGTTCATAGAATAAAGAAATATCTTCATTTTGCTGGAGCTCTTGCTGCTGAGATGAATAAAATAAATTATGGACTTAAAATGACTCCGATTATTAAAAGTAGAGTAAGCCGGCTCTTTGAAGAAAATAAAATTGTTACTAATAAAAAAAATATTATCATCAACCCCTTTACAAATTGGGAGTCTAAAAATTGGTTTTTGGAACGTTATTTTAGTCTGGCTAATGAACTTATTAAAAACGGTTATTATGTTATATTTACTGGAAGCAGAGATGATAAAGAAGCTATTGATAATTTTATAGCTATTAATGAAGAGAGTTATAGCAATCTGGCTGGAAAAACTGATCTGCAGGAATTAGCCGAGGTCTATAATCGAGCAGATTTATATATTGGTGGGGATACTGGACCTACTCATCTTGCAGCAGCAGTAGGGACACCTGTAGTAGCTTTAATGGGACCTACTGACCCAGAAACTAATGGTCCCTTTGGTGAGGGGCATACTGTGATTCAGGATAATAGTTTAGAATGTATTCGCTGCTGGGACAGGCACTGCAGCCGGAAGATGCAGTGTATGAAGTCGATAAGTGTTGAACAGGTGCTCAGGATAGCTAAAAAGAAATTAAATGATTAAGTGGAGTAGTTTTAGGCTAACAGCACAAATTTTAAAATATGATTATAGATATAAGTATTTGCTAAAAAGAAAATAAATCTTCTTCCAAATTATCTTTTAAATCACAACTAAGATTCATAAACTATTTAAATTTAGCTTCCTTCCCGATTGCCACCTCCTGTGGCACGGTCAGCAAAAAACGTCCTGTTTTTTGGCTTAATTTAGATAGTTTATTCTTCAAGTTGTATTAAAAAAAGATACTAAGTCATCAGCTTGATTTTCTTTTTAGCAAATATATGATTAAAATATATCTAAACATAATTTGTACTGTTAGCCTAAAACATTCAGCTAATATGAAAATCAATTAATTTCTTTTAACATTAATTTAACCTGTTCAACTCTTATCTCAAAGTTAGATAGTCTATTTTATACAGGGAATGGTTATTATGGAAACTATCAAAAGAATAATAGTGGTGGATCTTTTGTATTTGGGAGATTTATTATTTGCGCATCCATTTTTTGCAGGCTTAAGGCAGCTTTTTCCTGAGGCCAGGATTGATCTGGTGGCAAATAGTAATTTCGCAGAAATTATGAGAGCTAATCCCAATTTAGATCATGTTTACAGCTATAATAAAGATTGGACTGCTGCCCGGTCTTATAAGTTTGCTAAAAAGCTGAAAATGAATAATTATCAACTGGGAATTAATATTCAGGGAAACTGGAGAACTGCTCTGCTTTTAAAACTAATTTCGGCTGATAAAAGTATAGGTTATGGAGGTAAGGGTAGAGGATTATTTTTAGATGAGGAAGTTGAAAAAAATATATCTTCTCATATGATAGAATTTTACCTTGAATTTTTAAATCAAATGCAGCAGAGTCGACTGCTGAAAAATTATTTTAATGGCAAGAAAAAAGAACTCAACTCTGAAGAAGATGTTTTTCCAGTCTTAAGTGTTGACCAAGCTTATCAGCAGAATGCAGAAAGAAAGCTGAAAAAGATCGGGCTGAAAGATGAGTTTGTTGTTTTAAATACAGGAGGCAGCTGGAAAACAAAACGCTGGCCGGAAGAATATTTTGCAGAAATTGCCAACCAGCTGATGGAGAAAGGATATAAAATTCTTTTTGTCGGTGGTCCTTCTGATACTGAAAGAGTAAGTTATATTCTGAATAAAATTGAGAATAAAAAGATGATCTATAATCTAAGCGGTAAAACTTCTTTATTAGAACTAGCTGCTGTTTTAAAAAAAGCCATTTTAGTAATTAGTGGTGATACAGGACCGGTTCATGTGGCTGCTGCAGTTGGAACTAATACAGCTGCTATATTTGGACCTTCTGATGAAAAAAAGTATGCTCCCAGAGGAAGCGGCAAGAATATTGTGATTAAAAATTCCGGCCTGGAGTGTCGTCCCTGTGGTGAGCACGAATGTCCTCTTGAACATTTTAAGTGCATGCGGGAGCTGAGCCCTGAGATAGTGGTCGAAAGAATTGAAAATGGGGGAATGATATGATGAAAAACCTTACAGCTTTAGTATTAACTTATAATGAGGAAGATAATATAGCTGACTGCCTGGACAGCATTAACTGGATCGAGAGGGTTGTTGTAGTTGATTCTTATAGTGATGATCGAACAGAGGAAATTTGCCAACAGTACGATAAAGTAGATTTTTATAAAAATGAATTTAATGATTTTGCCTCTCAAAGAAATTTTGGTCTGGATAAAATTGAAACAGAATGGGTCTTTGTGATTGATGCTGATGAGAGAGTTACTGAGGAATTAAGAGATGAAATAAAAGATGTTTTAAATAAGCCTGAGGCAGAAGGTTATGAAATCTCCCGCAAAAATTATTTTTTAGGTAAATGGATTAAATACTGCGGCTGGTATCCTGATTATACTTTAAGATTATTTAGAAGCAAATATAAATACAAGGGTTTGGTACACGAGTCACCTCAAATACATGGAAGAATTGATAGGTTGAAGAATGACTTTATTCATTATACGTATAAAGATTTAACAAGTTATGTAGCTAAAATGAATCAATATACTACTCTTGATGCTGAGAAGAAATATAGTGCTGGCAAAACAGTTGGAATTACTTATATTTTAAGTAGACCTTTTTTAGAATTTATAAAAAAATATGTATTAAAAAGAGGATTTTTGCTTGGAAGTCAGGGGCTGATTTTATCTATATTATCAGCATATTATCAGTTTCTTAAAAGTGTTAAACTATGGGAACTAAATAAATTTGGAGATGGGAATTTATGAAAAACATAGTATTTTTAAATACCTGCCCTGTTTGGGGTGGTGGCGAAAAATGGACTTTTACAACTGCTAAAATTCTAAATGAAGATCCAGAATTTAATGTTTATATTGCTACAGGAAGTGATACGGAATTATTTAAGAGAGCAGAAAAAGCAGGAATTAAAACTAAAGAAGTTAAAGTTAAAAGCGGAATAACAGTTTTAAACTTGTTTAAAGTTTTCAGATTCAAAAATTTTTTGAAAGAAAAAGATATTGATATATTGTTTTTAAATATGTCTCAGGATTTGAAATTTGGTGGGATTACCGGTAAATTAGCTAGTTTGGATAGAATAATTTATAGGCGTGGTAGTGCAATCCCGATTAAAGATAGATTTTATAATAAATATTTGTTAACTCAGTGTGTGACAGATGTTATTGCTAATTCTAAAGCTACAAAAGAAACAATATTAAGGAATACATCACATTGGTTAAATGAAGATAAAATTGAGTTAATTTATAACGGGATTGATTTAGACAAGGTAGATAAAGCATTAGAAAATCCGGTTGATATAAGCCAGGAATTTGGAATTGCTGATAATAAGAAGATCATAGGAAATATTGGACGCCTCAGTTATCAAAAAGGGCATGAATTTTTAATTGAAGCTGTAGAATTATTAAAGCAAGAAAGAAATGATTTTGTTGTTTTAATAATTGGTGATGGAGAAAGAAAAAAAGAATTAAAAAATTTGGTTAAAGAAAAAGAATTGGATGATTATATAATTTTTACTGGTTTTAGAGATGATGTGTATAATCTTTTACCAGGACTTGATTTTTTAGTACATACTGCAAGATGGGAAGGTTTTGGTTTTGTAATTGCAGAAGCAATGGCAGCAGGAATACCTGTTGTTAGTACGGATGTTAGTAATATTTCGGAGATAGTTGTTGATGGTAAGTCTGGTTATCTTGCTAAAGCTGAAGATGTTGAAGATATAAAAGAAAAAATTTTTAATTTAATGCAAAGTGATTATAATTTAAAGAATAAAATGGGTAATAATGGAAGAAATATAATTGAAAATAAATTTTCAATTGATTTAATGATTAATAAATTAAAATTATTTTTAAAGGGGAAGTTTTATGTTTGCGATTAGTCAAGAAAAATATTTATTTATTTTAAAGACTTTAATTTACTTGTTAGCTTTTGTTATTCCAATTTCTTTAGGTGGGTTAAATACTGTTTCAGTAATATTATTTTTGCTGTTTATATTTTATATAATTCGTTATAAAACATTAAAATTTTGGGATGATGATTTATCGAAAGGTATTTTTTTATTTACCTTATCAATATTGATCTCATATTTTTTTGCTTATAATAAAAAATCTGTTGTTGAATTCTTTGTTAGTCCATATTTAAAATATTTTTTACTTTTCTTTGTTATAGTAAATACTTTGAAAGAAAAAAAAGATATTTTAAATGTATTAAAGTTATACTGGATCTCGAGTTTGATTGGAGCTTTGTTTTCTTTATATGAATATTTGGTTTTAAATATTAATAGGGTAAGTGGTTTTACACATAATGCAAATCGTCTAGGATCTTCTATGATGATTTTTGCGCTATTTAATTATGGAATTCTATTGAATTCAAAAAAGAAGAGTGTTAAATTAATAGGTTTTATAGGTATAGTTATTTCTGTATCAAGTTTATTTGCTAGTGCATCTAGAGGTGCTCTATTGGGATTGTTATTTGGTTTATTTATAATGACTATTATTACTAGAAAGAAAAATTTTATTATATTAATAATATTGTTAATCCTGATATCAGTGTTTATGCCCACTTCTTTTTTAGTAAGAATAAATAAGATAGTTGATTTCGAAAGCAACAATGTTCAGCAAAGATTATTGATGTATCCGGCTGGACTGAAAGTTTTTAAAGATAATTTCCTTACTGGAATAGGTTTAAACAACTCTAGAAATATTTTTGATCATTATAAATTTCCGAGGCTAACAAATAATTACAAGCATTTACATAATCTGTTTTTAAATACAGCAGTAGAGCAGGGAATATTAGGTTTGATTTCATTAATATATATAATTTATGTTGTGTTTAAGTACACAGTAAAAGATTACCGAAAAAACATAGATTTTTATAATCTTTCATTTATGGGTATTTTTGCTGGACAAATGATCCAGAATATATTTGATGTCACTATGTATGGAGATGAAGTTGGATTTATAATTGTATTATTAGGATCGATTATGTTTATAAAAAGTAAGTATATTATTAAGTTTGAAGAATTTATTGATATTAAGTAGTAAATAGGAGAGATTCAAAGTGTATATAAAATATGTGTTTGGTGAAAAATGGCCAAGTCAATCTGCTGGTATAAGTTTTACGACGTTTGCTAATTATGGAATAGCACAGGCAAATCCCCAAAATGATATTGAATTAATAGTAACAGGTCAAAGGCAACAAGATGAAGTTTTAAATAACTACTTTGGTTTAAAACCACTTAACAATTTTAATATAAAATATATAAAAGACAAATCAATATTAAGTAAGACAACAAAATTTTATTGGAATACCTATAATTATCTAAAAAATAAAGCTAAAAATAAAGAATTAGATGTTATAATAACGAGAAAAATAGGGTTTTTCCCTTTTTTATTAATGCTGAAAAAGAAATATGATATAAAAATATTTTATGAAGCGCATAATTTTTATTTAGATCTATCTTTAAAAGAAGAAAAACATTACAAAAAAAAGTTATATCAAAAATTATTTTTACCTTATTTTAATGGTATAATTTGTCATCATGAAACTTTGAAAGATTTATATAATAATTATTTACCAAATCAGAAGTATATTATTGCAAGAACCGGTATTAAAAATATTTATAATTATAAAAAAACCAACTACAATTTGGCTTACATTGGAGCACTTGGAGATAGAAAAAATTTAAAAGATATGTTCAAAGCTCTTTCAAAAATAAAAAATCAAAAGTCAAAGCTAATTATTATTGGAGGAACAAATAAAGAAAAAATAAAAAAATGCAAAAAAATTGCTGAAAATTATAATGTTGAAGATAGAATTGAAATAACTGGTTGGATTAATAGAAAAGAAATAGACGATGTTTTAAGAAATGTTATGATTGGTTTAGTACCTTTAGAAGACATATTTTTTAATAGATATTTAACTTCTCCGATGAAAATTTTTAATTATTTTTCACATGGAATTCCTGTGATTGGAACAAATATACCAACTGTTAAAGAAATACTTAATAATAAATATGGACTATTATATAGACCAAACGATTATATTGATTTGGCTGATAAAATTGATATTTTAATGGAAGATAATAAATTATATAATAATATTTCTAAAAAGATCATAAATGATTATAGCTCAATGAAGTGGAAAGATCGAGGAGAAAAGATACTTAATTCTATAGAAATAATTGGGGAGTAAAAAAATGAAAAAGATATTATTTTTAAACACAGGTATTATTTGGGGAGGAGTTGAGGGTTGGCATTATAAAACTGCAAAAGAATTACTGAAACGAGGCTATAATGTTAAAATACTAGCTGTAAAAAATACACCTTTCCATAAGAGATGTCAATCAGCTGGACTTGATGTTGATTTTATAAAAAAGATAAATAGTGGTACTTTTTTAAATCCAATAAGAATATTCAAACTAAGTAGATATTTTAAAAAAGAAAAAATAGATATAATGTTTTTTTGTCAATCTTCACATTTTAAAATTGGATCTGTGGCTGGATATTTGGCTGGAGTTGAAAGAATTATCTATAGAAGAGCTTTAGCCAAGCCAATAAATAATCATTTTTATAATAGAATTTTTTTAAACAAGTGTATAACCGATTTTATGGCGATTTCTAAAACAACATTAGAAAAAAGCTTTGAGAAACTTCCGGAAAATGTTATTTCGAACAGTAATATAAAGTTGATTTATAATGGAGTAAAAAAGTCAGACTTTTTGGAATCAAAAGCAGATTCAAATTTAAGGAAAGAATTTAATATTAAAGATGATGAAGTATTAATAGCTAATATTGGAAGACTTGGGAATCAGAAAGCACAACAAGATTTGTTATATGCAGTTAGTGTTTTAAAGAAAGAATTCACAAAATTTAAGGTTTTGATTGTTGGAAAAGGGAATAAGATTAATGAATATAAAGATATTGTGAATAAATTAAACTTGAATGATAAAGTTATTTTTACAGGTTTTCGTAAGGATATACCATCAATTTTGAAACAAATTGATTTTGTTGTTCATACTGCATTATATGAAGGATGTCCTTGGATTGTTTTAGAAACAATGGCAGCAGGTAAGCCAATTGTAGCTGTAGAAATTCCAAGTATAGATGAATTAGTTATAGATGGAGAGACAGGTTATCTTTCTCCAAGAAATAGAAATGAATTAGCAGACAATATTTTTCGAATGATTAAAAGTAAAAATAAAGAAGAAATGGGAAAAAAAGCAAAAAATATTTTTGAAAACAATTATACTTTTGAATTGATGATTAATAAAATAGAAGATTACTTTTTAAGTTGATAATAGATAATAAAATACAGGGGTGTTTATAGGTGAAACATTTAATAACAGGATCAGCAGGTTTTATTGGATCAAATTTAGCTAAAAAGTTACTGGCAGAGGGCGAAGAAGTCATAGGTATAGATTGTTTTACAGATTATTATGCCAGAGAATTAAAAGAAAACAACATAAAAGAAATTTTAAATGATCCTAAATTTACTTTTATTGAAAAAGATCTTTTAAAAACAGATCTAGAAGAGTTAATAAAAGGTGTAGATTATATTTATCACCAGGCAGCCCAGGCAGGTGTGCGTTCCAGCTGGGGAGAAGACTTTAAAATTTACAATCAAAATAACATTCTCTTGACTCAAAAACTTTTAGAAGCTGCAAAAGAAAGTAAAAGATTAAAGAAATTTGTTTATGCTTCTTCATCTTCAGTTTATGGTAACACAGATCAGATGCCTATGACAGAAGAACAGAGGCTGCAGCCGGTTTCACCTTATGGTGTTTCAAAACTTGCTGGAGAAAATCTCTGCTATTTATATTATAAAAATTTTAAGGTACCCACAGTATCATTAAGATATTTTACTGTTTTTGGTGAAGGCCAGAGACCTGATATGGCTTTTCATATATTTATTAAGGCTTTTTTGCAGGGAGAAAGCATTAACGTTTTTGGTGATGGTGAGCAAAGCCGAAATTTTACTTATGTAGGTGATATTGCCCGTGCTAATATTCTTGCAGCTCAAAAAGCTCCGGCTGGAGAAATTATTAATATCGGGGGGACTAATACTGTTAAATTGAATCAGAGTCTTGAATTAATGGAACAAATAATTGGCAGTGCTCCAAAAATCATTTATTCAAACAAAGTTAAGGGTGATGTTAAACATACTGCTGCAGATATTAGTAAGGCAGAAAAGCTGCTGGACTATTCTCCTCAGGTTACCTTTAAAGAAGCTTTAGAAAGGGAAGTTAACTGGCTTAAAAAAATTTATTAATTACTTTTAATTAGAAATGGTAATTTAAAGAAAGGAGGAATTTGTATGTCTTTACTTAATAAAGATGTAAGGAATACTTATATTTATCTGCTAATATTAATTGCTTTTAGTATTATTTTATTTGTTCCCTCAACTCTGGATCGAGATCTTCACTATCGTGATGAGTTAAGATATACAGAGGTTGCCAGAGAGATGGAAAATAGTGGAGATTATTTTGTTCCACATCTTGGTGGTAGAAATTATACAGATAAACCTCCCTTTTATTTCTGGTTTTTAATTTTAAATAAAAAGATTTTTGGTGAGTATTCTGCTGCGGCAATGGTTAGTCCCAGTATTATTTCTGCTGTAATAATCATATTACTGACTTTTTATTTCGCTAGATCTTTTTTAGAAGAAAAATATGCTTTTTTAGCCGGTATAATTCTGGCCACGACTGTATTATTTTTTAGTTTATCTATATTTGTCAGAATGGATTTATTGATGATGGTTTTTATAACAGCTGCTTTATTTACTTTTTTTAAAGCATATCAAAATCAAAAAGACTATTTATATTTTCTAACTTATTTATTTATTGGTTTTGCAACTGCTATTAAGGGACCTGCTGGATTTTTGATTCCTTTAATAACTATTCTTGGATTTCTTATCTGGGATAATAAGCTAGAAAAATTAAAAGAAATCAAATTGATTCAGGGAGCAATTATTTTCTTATCTGTAATTTTATTATGGTTAATACCTGCCTTTATTTTTGGTGGTAAAGAATATATTTATCAATTGGTAGTTCTGCAGACTTTTGGGAGAGCGGTTAATTCTTTTGCTCATAGTGAACCATTTTATTATTATTTTACTACACTTCCACTAACTCTTTTACCCTGGACATTTTTATTAATTTCAAGTTTTTTTTACATAATTAAATATTACAGAAATATTAATCAAGAACTTAAATTTATATTAAGCTGGTTTTTCTGGCCTCTGCTTTTATTTTCTTTTTTTAGTGGTAAATTGGTATTTTATCTGCTTCCAATCTATCCGGCAGCTGCAATTTTGATTGCATATTTATGTCAGCAGATTATAGTCAATCAGGATAATAAGAAATTTATAGTTATTCCAGTTCTGTTAACCATAATAGTAATTATAGCTGGCAGTTTTTTTGTTCCCGAAAATATTGAAGGTTATAATCTTAGAAATTTATTAAAGCCAACAATTATAGCAGCTGTTTTTATTTTATTGGCAGCCGCGGTTTTATATTTTAAAAACAAATATTTATCTCTGATTTATCTTCTACCGGCTTTGATGCTGTTTTTTTCTCTTAATTTAAGCCTTGTAATAGTTCCCACAGCAAGTCAGAATTATAGTAAAAGACCAATTTCTGAAGAATTAAAAAATCTTAGAGAACAAAAAAATATTGAAAATATTGCTGCTTTCAGATATGGACAGCCGGAAACTCTGGCAGTTTATACAGACTTTTTTATTAAGGACCTGGGTAATGAAGACAGACTTATTAATTATCTTCAAGAAAAGCAAAAAGCTGTTATTTTAATCAGTGAAGAAGATTTTAAAAGAGCCAGAGATATTTTCATTCAGAAAGAAGTTATATACCATTCAAATGGATATAATCTGGTTTATCATTTAGTTAAATAGAAATAAACATCAACTTTATAGGCGTATATAAATTAAGGGTGGTGGAAATGCAGAATTATAAATATGATTTTTCAATAGTGGTACCCATTTATAATGAAATCAAAAATTTGTCTCCTCTAACAGATAGTATAATGAATGAATTAAAGGAGGATAAATATAATTATCAAATAATTTATGTTGATGATGGAAGTCAGGATGGCAGCAGTAAAAAAATTGATTTATTGCAGAAAAAAACAGATAAACTTTCAGCAATACATTTTACTGAAAATAATGGACAGACTGCTGCATTTTTAGCTGGTTTTAAAGAAGCGGAAGGAAAATATATAATAACTTTAGATGCTGATCTCCAGGTTAGTCCGGCTGACATTCCAAAACTGATTCCCTTTTTAAAAGATTATGATATGGTAATAGGGATGAGGACAAATCGGAATGATGGTCTGATAAAGAAATTATCTTCAGTAGTTGGTAATGGGGTTCGAAATTTTATTACTGGTGAAAAGATTACTGATACCGGCTGTCCTTTAAAAATTTTCAAAAATGAGATTCATAAAGAATTTTATCCTTTTAAAGGCATGCACAGATTTTATCCTACTTTAGCCAGAATTAATGGATATAATGTGAAGCAGGTTCCGGTTGACCATTATCCCCGCAAGTATGGTCAGTCTAAGTATGGGATTAATAATAGGATGTGGAGAGGATTATTTGATACTCTGGTTATGCTGTGGATGAAAAAAAGAATTATTAATTATAATATAAAGAGGGATTAATTTATGATATGGATAATAATTGGTTTTGTTGGTCAGGCAATGTTCACCTTACGTTTTGTTATTCAGTGGATTGCGTCAGAAAGAGCCAAAAAAAGTATAGTCCCAAATGCTTTCTGGTATTTTAGTATTGCAGGAAGTCTTACTTTATTAGTTTATGCAATTCATCGGCGGGACCCGGTCTTTATTGTAGGACAGTCAACCGGTTCTTTTATTTATCTGCGCAACTTATATTTAATTAAAAAAAATAGAAAAAGCGCAAATAATAGTTAATATAATTAGATCATTTTACATAGTATTTTCTGGTGATGTGAGAAGCAGGAAAACAAACTAATTATTTTGCTTCTGCTTGAGTACTTTTAAAGTATGCTCAAGAATTCTTTTAGATGCACCTCTATTATTCAGAATTACTTTTCTGGCCTTTTCACCTTTACTATTTAAATCATTTAAATGATTTAAATAATATAGAAGTTGTTCTTTTAAACTCTGCCAGCTATTGACCTGTATTCCTGCATCATTTTTAAGTAAAAGATCTCTGCTGTCTTTAAAATTAGACATATCAGGACCAAAAAATACTAGTTTTCCCTGGGCTGCAGGTTCTAAAATATTATGTCCACCTTTTCCCATCATGCTGCCTCCGACAAAAACCAGATCAGCTATACTATATATTTGTGCGAGTTCTCCAATCGTATTTAAAATAAGAGCATCAATTTTATCAGGGTTTTGATTTTTAAGCTCTGATTTTTTTATGGGATCGATATTATTTTTTTGGAAAAGACTTTCAATTTCTGCTGCTCTTTCAATATCACGGGGAGCAATGATAAAATATAAACCTGGAAAATTCTCTTTTAAATCTTTATAAATTTGAATTAGATGTTTTTCCTCATCATCATGGGTGCTCCCGGCGACAAAAACTAAATTATCTTCATTAATTTTAAATTTGTTTCTATAATCTTCTTTTTTACTTTCAGAAATTGAAGAATAGTTCTGATCAAATTTGGTGTTACCTAAGTTAAGTACTTTTTCTGCATTAGCGCCAAGTTCTATCACTCTTTCTTTATCCTGTACCGACTGCATTGCCAGACAGTCAATATTATTAAGCATATCAGGCAAAATTGAACCTAAATATTTATATTTTTTAAAGCTGCTGTCGCTAATTCTACCATTTGCATAGATAATTTTATGACCCTTATTTTTTGCTATTTTGATAAAATTTGGCCAGAGCTCTGTTTCGATGATCATGATGAGCTCAGGATTAATCGCTTTTAAAGCTTTCCTAACCGCAAAGGGTAAGTCAAAAGGAAAATAAACAACAGCGTCAGCGTCATCAATGATTTTGTGAGCCATATTTTGTCCGGTGTAAGTAGTGGTTGAGAAAATTACTTTATGTTCAGGTAATTCTTTTTTTAACTCTTTTACAATTGGGCTTGCGGCAACAGTTTCACCAACAGAAACTGCATGGATCCAGATCACCTTATTATTTTTTGCTAATTTTTTTATATCTTTAGAATAAAAACCAAACATCTCTTTGATGTTTTTTTTGTTTGTATTGGTGATTTTTTTATATATTAAAATTGGTGAGTAAAATATTAAAATTATAAAAAGTAATAGATTATAGATTAAGTACATTTTTAAAAACTCCTTATTATCAACTGCTAAATGAATTATATCAGAAGTTAAAAATTAAGACAAATTTATTAAAATTGAATAAATTTTAAATTAAGAATATTTATTATAGATTATAACATATAATTAATTAGCTGTTAGGAAATCGACAAAAACCGATAGGTTCACGGTGCGTGTACATAAATACACATAAATAAACATAAACGCACAAAAAAAAGACAGCCGATTGGCTGTCTTAATCTCAAAATGGTACCCTCAAGGGGATTCGAACCCCTGCCGCTAGGATGAAAACCTAGTGTCCTAGACCCCTAGACGATGAGGGCAAATTTTTATACAGTTTTGTTGACTGCAATAAATATAATAGCATAAGAAATAGCTTCCGTCAAGAAATTTTCTGAAGAAATATAATTTAAAATTTTCGCTCTATTATGGCTGTGAGTATAGTAATTCTGGGGGGCCTAAAATTTATATTTTAATCTGAATTTGTTAATTAATAATGAGAACCAATTTTAGGACAAGGAAGTAACCGATAAATCTAGAATAATATATTTAGAGCAGAAATTACTTATAATATTTTTCAACTGGGGGAATTTAAAATGAAAATTGCAGTTATAGGTGCTGTAGCAGCAGGTACAAGTGCAGCTGCCAAGGCAAGACGAACAGATAAAGATGCAGAAATAGTAGTTTTTGAAAAAGATACAGATATTTCCTATGCGGGCTGTGGACTTCCTTATTATATTTCAGGAGTAACTCCAACTCGGGATAAAGTTGTAATGAATACGGCTCAGGATTTTAAGGAAAAATATAATGTAGAAGTACGTCTGCAGCATGAAGTAACTAAAATTAATAAAGATGATAAAAAACTTTATTATAAAAACCTTAATAGTGGAGAAAATGGAGAATATCAGTTTGATAAATTAATTATTAGTACTGGTGCTTCAGCAATTAAGCCGCCATTTGCTGGACTTGATTTAGAAAACATATTTACACTGAGATCAGTAGAAAGTGCTGATCAGATTAAAGTAGCTGTCAGTAGACAGGAAACGCAAAAGGTTGTAATTATTGGTGCCGGTCTGATTGGCCTGGAAATGGCAGAGGCTTTTAGTAAATTAGGGTTGGAGCTTACAGTTGTTGAACTTGAAGACCAGGTTTTACCACCATTTAGTAAAGAAATGGCTGATCTTGTAGCTGAACATTTAAAAGAAAAGGGTGTTAATTTAATTTTAGATGATGGTATAGACCATTTTGAAGGTTCAGGCAGGGTAGAAAAAATTGTAACAGCTTCTGGTAGAGAAGTTGAAGCTGATCTGGCACTGCTTTCAATTGGAGTTAAACCTAACTCGAAACTGGCCCAGGAGGCTGGAATCGAAGTTGGTGAGACAGGGGCAATTAAAGTCAATGAAAAATTAGAGACTAATGTTAAAGATATTTATGCTGCCGGTGACTGTGCTGAATCAACAGATCTGTTGACAAATAAAGATGTCTGGGTTCCGCTTGGTTCAACTGCTAATAAACAGGGAAGGACTGCCGGCGAAAATGCTGCTGGGGGAGAGGCAGAGCATTATGGAATTTTAAAAACTGGAATCACCAAGATTTTTGATCTCACAGCTGCTAAAACTGGTTTAGGATTAAAAGAAGCTAAAGAAGAAGGTATTGATGCAGTAGCAGTTAAAATTAAGGCCCACAATCATGCCAGCTACTATCCCGGAACAGACTCTATTCATCTCAGAGGTATTTTTGATAAAGAAAATGGTGTTATAGTGGGAGCAGAAGTAATTGGTGGTGATGGCTCTGATAAAAGAATTGATGTTCTGGCAACAGCAGTTTATAATCGTATGACAGCAGATGAGCTTTTCCAGGTTGACCTTGCCTATGCACCTCCTTATTCCGGCCCCAAAGATGCTGTGGCTATTCTGGGAATGGTTGCTGAAAAGAAATTATGATTTTGTTCTTTTCTCCCTAATCTGTTATAATAAATATATCAAAGTATTTTACTTAACTTTAAATAAATGTAACAGGAGTGGAGATTATGGCACGTCCAACCAAAGATCGAATAATAGAGAAATTACCAGAAATCAGGTTTTTTAAGCCGGCGGGAGTCCCCGGGCATCAGCTGGAAACAGTAGAGATGACTATGGAAGAAGTGGAGGCCCTGCGCTTAAAGGATGTTGAAGGTTTAAAACAGGCCGAAGCTGCAGAGGTTATGAATGTATCCAGACCTACTTTTCAGCGGGTACTGACTTCAGCTCGTCAGAAGGCGGCAGAAGCCTTAACCTGTGGAAAAGCGATTAAATTTGCAGGTGGAGATTATAGATTAGTCCGTCCCGGTCACTGTCCCAAATGTGGTAAAAAAATGAAAAAGGGTAGAACTCGGCAAGATGGTGAGGACTCCCGGAAAAAGCCATGTCATGATTGTGATGGCAGTCAGGATTCTTAAATTTGTAGCTTAATTTTTGGCTCAGCATTAATAATAGTTTATAAAGTTAATTGAAGTAAATTGTCCTGAAGAGATTAGAGCAAATCCGGTACTGTCTAAAAATCTATGAAAAAGTGATATTGAAGTTAGAAATTAAATTTTGAGTAAATTTTAATGGTTGGATGACCGCATTGCCCTTGACA
>NZ_QLME01000003.1 GCF_003259895.1 Halanaerobium saccharolyticum
CACTCTTGTCGAATATTATTAATAGGGCTTCACCTTCTTTCGAGTTTTTTGGGTGCTACTATTAAATTCGACAAGATTGGGGTGAAGCCCTTTTTATATCATTAAATTCTTTGTTATATCAAGGCTTATTTTTATGAAATTCGCTTACATAACAAAGAAAAAAATATAAATTATCTAATTAGACATAATTATAAAAAAGCTAAATATATTCCAACTAAAGATAATTTTCAAAGTTTAGTAGAAAAAGTAAATAAATCAGAGCAAGAAGCTTTGATTTTTATTAATAAGTTGAAAACTAAAGCTAAAAAATTTAAAGAAATATCAAATAGAGACTTTTTTGTTAATTATGATCCTACTTACAAAAAATATCAAATAATTATTTTTTTAGATATGAATGAATTTTCATTTGAAAAAACTAAAAAAATATTTAAAGAATTAGAATTATATTTAGCTAAAAATCAAGCTGATCAAATTATATTTATTCCTAAACTATATAAAAAATATTTTAAGTCACAAATAAAAAAATCTTATTTTGGTGAGTTTGAAAAAAATAAAATTTTTAAAGAAAATGAAATTCAAGACCTAGAAGTACTAGACAGAGGTATATTTAGTGCTTTTTTACCACACTTAAGCTCTTATCGGATAAGTTATATTGATCAAAAAGCTATGCATGAAGATGTAGGGCGCTATCACGGCTCAAAAATACAAGAAGTTAGAGGAGAATTTAGGGAAAAACATTATTTATATTTATTAAATAAAGGTAGTAATTTAGATATTAGCTTAGGTCTTAAAACCGAAGAATTAATTAAACGATTATATCAAAAAAAATACAATAAGAATTTAGATATTGATTTTATAGACTCCTATTTAATTTGGGATCAAAATTGTTTTGAAGTTGAAATTTATGACAGTATAATTAACCAAAATGAGGAGCTAAAGATTAGATTTTTAAAATATGACTTTCTTAATGATCAATTTATGGAACATCAGCAGTAAAAAAGATAATAGGAGAAAATAATAAAATGAAAATCATAGCTGCTTTATTAATCTTAGTAATTTTAGTTGGAGCAATAACTTTTTTTATGCTTACAATTCCGAAAAGAGAAGTAAAAAAAGTTTTAAAAGATGAGTTTGATAATCAAATTGAGATTATAGAATATAGAAAACAATATAACTGGTCAAATAAATTTTTGCCTAAAACTGTGGGTTATAGTACAGTATATCTTCACGATAAAAAAGAAGAAATAAATTTTATGATTGGCCATACTTATAAAGAAGATCAAGTAGGTCTTATAGATTCTTCTCTGACTATCAAGAAAAATATCAATCACTCAAAGTTGGCTGCCTTATCATTTACTAATAAATTAAAAAATAAGTCGCAAAAGTTTAAAAAAATATCAGATAGAGATTTTTTTGTTAAATTTCATTCTTCAGGAAAATATCAGATAATTATTTTTGCAAAAGAAAAACAATTTGATCTTAATAAAGATAAAGAAT
Organism: Halanaerobium saccharolyticum; assembly: GCF_003259895.1. GTDB lineage: Bacteria > Bacillota > Halanaerobiia > Halanaerobiales > Halanaerobiaceae > Halanaerobium > Halanaerobium saccharolyticum_A. The sequence continues at coordinate 1,498 of NZ_QLME01000003.1, forward strand.
TTTTAGCAAAAGTAGAATTGTATTTAGCTAAAAATCCTGCTGATAATATTTTAGTACTTCCCCAAAAATATAAGCAATATTTTACTAATGAAATAAAAAAGGGCTATTTCCGTAACTTTGAAGAAAATAATTTTTTGAAAGCAGAAAATATTAAAAATGATAAAATAGTTACTTCAGCCTTTTTAGGACATCAATTAAATTTTTATCAAAAAGTTTATCAAATAGAATATGTTGATCAAAAAATAAAGATAACTGAGAAAGGATAATTTTATGTTTAAAAAAATAGCTATTTTAATAATAATTTTTAGTTTAGCATTTACTTTTAAGACAGCTGCTGGAGAAAGGCAAATAAGTTTTAGATCAGAAGAAACAGTTAATTTAAAATCTGAAAAACTAACCTATCATTTAGGTAGCAGGACTCCAAATAAGTTAAATAAAAATTTGTTTATTGCTCTGGAGGGAGCTGCTAGGAGACCTTATACTAACCTTGAAACATGGGAAAATTATCTACCGTCAAATACCGATTTATTATTAATAGAAAAATATGCTTTTAAAGACCAAGAACTTTTTGCTCAAACAAATAATCTAAAGCGTAGAATTAAAGATACTAAGTTTGTGATAAATTATGTCCTAAATTCTATTTATCATAATGATTTAAAAAATATTATCTTAGCTGGTAGATTAGAAGGCGGTAGAATTGCTCCTCAAATTGCAGCTGAAATACCAGAAATAACTCATTTGATTTCTTTATCAGCTGGTGGTTATTCACTAGAAAAAGAACTGAAAATTTTATTGGCTAAAAAAATTAAGGATCCAGTAAATGAAGGTAAATTTTTCAATAGGGTAAAAATAGATACTCAAAAAGAGCTTGCTGCGAAATTTGATATTATTAGGGAGTATCCAGTTCCAGATGCTAAGTGGTTAAATCTTACTTATAAGCATTTTGCCAGTCTTTTAGATTATGAGTCTGAACCTTATTTAAAAAACTTAGAAATTCCAGTTTTATATCTCATTGGTGAAGAAAGTAAACTTACTCCACCAGAAGGAGTAGAGTATTTAGCAAATAAATTTGCTAAAAGAAATAACTTTACTTTTAAAATACTTCCAGGTTTAGATTATAGATTTATTGATCAGGCTGGCGAAGATCAGAGTTTAAAGCTTGTAAAAAAAGAAATACAAAATTGGTATCTAAAAAATAAATTTTAATTAATTAAAATCTAATGATTAGTATTTAGAAAAAGCTTCCAATCTTTGGGAGCTTTTTTCTTGTCCTAAAGCTTGACATTTTAACTATTAAACTATATAATTTATAAGCAATAAATATTAAATAAAATGCTATCTCTATAGTAAAAAAGTTTATACTTTATTTAAAATTCAAATTAATTCAAGGAGGACATAGTAGTGAGTAGAAATATTTATTTAAACGGAGAAATTGTCCCGGAAGATCAGGCGAAAGTTTCAGTTTTTGACCATGGATATCTCTATGGCGATGGTATTTTTGAAGGAATTAGAGCCTACAATGGCCGGGTTTTTATGTTGGAAGAGCATATTGAACGATTATATGAATCAGCAAAAACAATCATGCTTGATATTCCTCTAAACAAAGAAGAAATGGAAACTGCGATTTTAGAGACTATCAGAGCCAATGAGTTGAGAGATGCTTACATAAGAGTGGTAGTTTCCAGAGGAGAAGGAGATTTAGGACTGGATCCCCGCAAGTGTCCAAAGCCGACAATTGTAATTATTGCCAGCGCTATTCAGCTTTATCCAGAAGAACTTTATGAAACAGGATTAAAGCTGGTAACTGTACCAACCCGGCGCAATGGCCCGGAGATGGTTAATCCCAGAATTAAATCTTTAAATTATTTAAATAATATTATGGCCCGGATTGAGGCCAATATGCAGAATGCCCCGGAAGCTATTATTCTAAATAGTGATGGTTATGTGGCAGAGTGTACAGGAGATAACATCTTTATAATTGATGATGATACTCTCTATACACCTCCAAAGTATGCAGGGATTCTGAAGGGAACTAAAAGAGAGGTAGTACTTGAAATAGCAGCAGAAATGGGATTAGAAGTCAGAGAAGAGCTGTTTACAAGACACGATATTTTTAATGCCGATGAATGTTTCCTCAGTGGAACTGCAGCTGAAGTTATTCCAGTAGTTGAAGTAGACAGCCGTAAGGTTGGAGATGGTGAGGTTGGAGCTAAAACAACAGACTTAATTGCTAAATTTAGAGAAATTGCCAATTCAACCGGGAAAGAAATATATTCCAATTAATTATAAACTGCTGACTCTGTATATAATTATTTTTTAACAATAATCTAGATAAAAAATTTATAATTAAATATAGTTAAACTTTTCAATAAGCAGCTAGCAGTATAAGGAGGAATAAAATGAGAAGTGATAAGATTAAAAAAGGTATCGAAAGAGCCCCTCACAGATCTCTGCTTTATGCGCTGGGCCTTGATGATGATGATATTAATAAACCTTTAATAGGGATTGCCAATTCAGCAAGTGATATTATTCCCGGCCATAAACATCTGGATAGAATTAGAGATGGAGTTGAACATGGAATTACAGCAGCCGGGGGTACAGCAATGAGTTTTGGTACTATTGGTGTCTGTGACGGAATTGCTATGGGCCACAGTGGGATGCATTATTCTCTGGCCAGTAGAGAAATTATTGCTGATTCGGTTGAGGCAGTAGTTAATGGGCATCAGCTGGATGGACTGGTTTTAATACCAAACTGTGATAAGATTGTGCCCGGAATGATGATGGCAGCAGCCAGACTTGATATTCCAGCGATTGTGATCAGTGGTGGTCCAATGGATGCCGGAAGCCACTGTGGTGAGGCAATTGATCTGCACAATGTATTTGAAGCAGTTGGTTCTGTAACATCTGGAGAAATGGATGAGCAAGAACTGGATCAGATTGCTCGTTCAGCCTGTCCAGGAGTAGGCTCCTGTGCTGGAATGTTTACAGCTAATTCTATGAATTCTTTAGCAGAGGTTTTGGGACTGGCCCTGCCGGGAAATGGAACTATTCCAGCAGTAAAAGCTGATCGAATCAGGCTGGCCAAAGCAGCTGGAAAAGCAGTGATGAGGCTGGTCGAAAATGATATTCGTCCCTCTGATATCTTAACTGAAAAAACTTTTGAGAATGCAATAACTGTTGATATGTCTCTGGGCTGTTCTACTAATACAGCTCTGCATTTACCAGCGATTGCTCATGAAGCCGGAATAGATCTTCCTCTGGAGAAATTCAATCAGATTAGTGATCAGGTTCCACATATCTGTTCTTTAACTCCAGCCGGTAAAAATCACATGGAAAATTTAAACGCAGCTGGTGGTATTCATGCAGTAATTAAGGAACTGGTTAAAGGTGATTTAATAAATTTAGACACTGTTACAGTTACAGGAAAGTCGCTGAAAGAAAATTTAAAGTCAATTAATTTTGTGGACTATGAGATTATTCGTCCTTTAGATAACCCCTATCATGAACGGGGTGGACTTGCGATTTTAAAGGGTAATTTAGCTCCTGATGGCTCAGTTGTAAAAAGAGCAGCAGTTGATCCCAGGATGATGGAGCACCGCGGACCGGCCAGAATTTTCAACAGTGAAGAAGAATCAATTGCAGCCATTAATAAGGGAGAGATCGAGCCCGGAGATGTGGTAGTTATTAAAAACGAAGGGCCAAAAGGTGGACCTGGAATGAGAGAAATGCTGGCTCCAACTTCTGCTCTGGCAGGAATGGGACTTGATGACAGTGTAGCGCTAATCACTGATGGTCGTTTTTCCGGTGCAACCAGAGGAGCAGCAATTGGTCATGTTTCTCCTGAAGCAGCAGCAGGTGGCCCAATAGCAGCCTTAGAAGAGGGAGATATTATTCACATTGATATGGATAAATTTATTCTGGAAGTAGAATTAACAGCAGCAGAATTAGCAGCCAGAATGGAAAAAGTTAAGCCCTTTGTACCTGAGGCCAGTGGTTATTTAAAGCGTTATGCTAAATTAGTTGGCTCAGCTTCTAAAGGAGCAGTACTTGATTAAAAGTAAAATTGCTTTAAAATGTAATAAATAACTAATTAATTAAAGTTATTTTGCAAAAATGATTGATAAAAGTACTAGAATTTAGTATAGTAAAAATATAAATAGAATATTAAATGAAGTTATGAGTATAGTAAGTAGTAGAGAAGGGTCGGCTTCATTTAAGAATTTTATAAATTGAGAAGAGAAGATAGCAGTTTTGTAAGTTGTTCTTAATAAACTGCAGAACAACTGATAATTTAACCGATATGCCTATTAAATAGGAAGTTTGTTGAATTTTCAGACGATTATTTCTCAATTTAGGTTCTTAGATAACTTTCTGCCCTGGATAATTGTATTCAGGGCTATTTTTGTATCTATTTATATTTCTAAGCTTTTATTTTTCAAAATCATAGCGGAGGTGAATCTATGCCAAAATTAAATGGTGGAGAAATAATTATTGAATCACTGAAAAAAGAAAATGTTGATGTTGTTTTTGGCTATCCTGGAGGAGCTGTAATCAATCTATATGATGCTCTGTATAATTCAAAGATGAAGCATTATTTGGGAAGACACGAGCAGGGGGTTATTCATGCGGCTGATGGTTATGCCCGCAGTAGTGGTAAAGTAGGAGTTTGTATTGCTACTTCTGGACCTGGTGGAACTAACCTGGTTACTGGACTTGCTAATGCTCAGATGGATTCTATTCCTTTAGTTGCTTTTACAGGACAGGTTTCAAGTTCTCTGATTGGTAAAGATGCTTTTCAGGAAGCTGATATTACGGGTATTTCTTTGCCAGTTACCAAGCATAACTTTCTGGTTACAGATATTAAAGATCTTGCTAGAACTATTAAAGAAGCATTCTATATTGCCCGTACAGGTAGACCGGGACCAGTACTTATTGACCTGGCAAAGGATGTAACTCAGGCAGTGGCAGAATTTGATTATCCTGATCAAGTTAACTTACCCGGCTATAGGCCTACTTTTGAAGGTCACAAATTGCAGATTAATAAAGCAGCAAAGGCAATTAATGAGGCTAAAAAACCGCTTCTATATGTCGGTGGTGGAGCAGTAATTTCAGGTGCACAGTCAGAAATCAGACAAATGGTGGAAAAAGCAAAAATCCCGATTACCACAACTTTAATGGCTTTAGGTATTTATCCTGAAGATCAGGATCTGGCCCTAGAAATGTTGGGAATGCATGGAACTCAATATGCCAATAAGGCAACCTTAGAGACTGATCTGTTAATTGCAGTTGGAGCCCGTTTTGATGATCGAGTAACAGGAAAGTTAGATGAGTTTGCCGCTCAGGCAGATATTATTCAGATTGATATTGATCCTGCAGAAATAGGTAAAAATCTTGATGTTGAGGTTCCGATTGTAGGGGATGTTAAAAAAGTTTTAAAAGAACTACTTCCTTATATAAAAGAAAAAGAAAATGGGGAATGGCAGCAGAGAATAAAAGAACTGAAAGAAAAATATCCTCTTCAATATGAAGCTGATGAGTCAGAAACAATTAAACCTCAGTATATTATGGAAGAAATTGATAAGTACACAAAAGGAGATGCCACAATAGTGACTGAAGTTGGCCAGCATCAGATGTGGGCTGCACAGTTCCATAAGTATAAAAAACCACGCCAATTTATTACTTCAGGTGGTTTAGGAACAATGGGGTATGGACTGCCGGCGGCAATTGGGGCTCAGATTGGACAGCCGGAGGAAAAGGTTGTGCTGATAGCTGGAGATGGAAGTATTCAGATGAATATTCAGGAACTGGGTACAGCTCAAGCCTATAATATTCCTGTTAAAATTATTATTTTTAATAATAAATATTTAGGAATGGTCAGGCAGTGGCAGGAATTTTTCTTTGACAAGAGGTATTCTTCAACAAAGATCCCGGCTCCAGACTTTGTTAAAATGGGAGATGCTTATGGTATCTGGTCTAAAAGTATTGATCAGAAATCAGAACTTGATACTGCACTTAAAGAAGCAATGGAGCACAATGGACCAGCTATCCTGGATGTTCACATTCCGGAAGAAGAAAATGTCTATCCCATGGTACCAGCAGGTGCCGGCTTAAAAGATATGATAGGAGGATAATTTATGACACATATTTTATCAGTTTCCGTACTTAACAAGCCCGGTGTTTTAACCAGAATTGCCGGACTCTTTAGTCGGCGGAATTTTAATATTGAAAGTTTAAATGTTGGTAAAACTGAAAATCCAGAGATTTCCCGGATGACAATTGTAGTTAAAGGTGACGAAAAAGTATTGGAGCAGGTTACCAAACAGCTGCATAAATTGATTAATGTTTTAAAAATAACCGAGCTGGATAAAAATTCAATCGTGGAAAGAGATTTAATTTTAATCAGGGTTAAGTGCACCCGTAAACAGCGCTCGGAAATCATTCAGATTGCTGATACATTTAGAGCTCAAATTGTTGATGTGGCACCTGATAGTTTAATGATTGAAGCCACCGGAACTGAGGATAAATTGGAAGCTCTAACAGAACTATTGAGGGATTTCGGTATTGCAGAATTTGTCAGAACAGGAACAGTGGCCTTAAGTAGAGGCCAGGCAAGTAAGTAAGATGTAGGAGGTAGCACTGAGCTCTCTTTAATAACGCAAGTATAGCTCAGCATTAGCACATCGAGTGCGTCAGAGCTCAGAAATTAGAATGATACTGAAAAGTCTTACTTCCAAAAAGTTTCTGTTAATTTTATTATCAATTAATTTTAAAAATATAAGAACATAAAAGGAGAAGATAGGAATGGAAATATATTACGATAAAGATGCAGATTTAAAGTACTTAGAAGACAAGGTAGTTGCGGTAATTGGATATGGTAGTCAGGGACATGCTCAGGCACAGAATTTAAAGGACAGTGGACTTAATGTAGTAGTCGGTTTAAGAAAAGAAAGTTCCAGCTGGCCAATAGCAGAAGAAGACGGCTTTGAAGTGCTGACAACTGCAGAAGCAGCAGCAAAGGCAGATTTGATTCAGATTTTAATTCCAGATATTAAACAGGCTTCAGTCTTTAAAAATGATATTGAACCAAATTTAGAAGCTGGAAATGCTTTAGTTTTTTCACACGGTCTTAATATCCACTATGATCAGATTGTACCACAAAAAAATGTTGATGTCTTTATGGTTGCTCCCAAGTCACCGGGACATTTAGTACGCAGACTCTATGAAGATGGGAAGGGTGTTCCCGGATTACTGGCAGTATATCAGGATTATACAGGTAAAGCTTATGACTTAGGTTTAGCTTATGCTAAAGGAATTGGCTGTACTCACGCCGGAGTTATCGAGACTACATTTAAAGAAGAAACAGAAACTGATCTTTTCGGTGAGCAGGCGGTCTTATGTGGTGGTACCACAGCTTTAGTTAAAGCAGGATTTGAAACTCTAGTTGAAGCAGGATATCAGCCAGAAATTGCTTACTTTGAAGTTTTAAATGAATTAAAATTAATTGTTGACCTGATGTTTGAAGGTGGAATTTCTACGATGCGTGATTCGATCTCTGATACAGCTCAATATGGAGATTTAGTTTCTGGTCCCAGAATTATTGATGAGCATGTAAAAGAAAATATGCAGGCAGTACTGGAAGATATTCAGACTGGTAAATTTACCAGAGAGTGGATTTTAGAAAATCAGGCAAATCGGCCAGTATTTAATTCTTTAACCGAAAAAGACGAAAATTCTCAGATAGAAGAGGTAGGACGCAAGTTAAGGAAGATGATGTCCTGGATTGAGTAGTTATCCCGGACAGAATAAAGGTGGTGAAAGATAATGGCAAGTGTTAAAATATTTGATACAACTTTAAGAGATGGTGAACAGTCTCCAGGAGTGACTTTAATTCCTGAAGAAAAATTGGCGATTGCCAAACAGCTGGCCAAAATGAAGGTTAATGTTATTGAAGCTGGATTTCCAATTTCTTCAGATGGGGATTTTAATGCAGTGAAAATGGTGTCTGAAAATGTAAGTGGAGTTGAAGTTGCAGCTTTAGCCAGATGCCGCAAAGGTGATATTGATCGAGCCTGGGAAGCAGTAAGGGATGCAGAAAACCCACGGATTCATGTTTTTATTGCTTCTTCACCAATTCATTTAGAATATAAACTGCAGATGACAGAAGATGAGGTTTTAAATAATGCAGTAGAAGCAGTAAAACATGCAGCTCAGTATACAGATAATATTGAATTTTCGGCAGAGGATGCTTCCCGCAGTGATATAGATTTTCTGGCTAGACTTTTTGAAGCAGTAATTGAGGCAGGAGCTAAGGTAATCAATATTCCGGACACAGTTGGTTATTCCGTACCTTCCGAATTTGGTCAGATGATCAAAGATGTAAAAGAAAAGACTCCAAACATTGATCAGGCAGAAATCAGTGTCCACTGCCACAATGACCTGGGGTTGGCAGTTGCTAATTCTCTGGCAGCTATCGAAAATGGTGCCACCCAGGTTGAGGTTTCTGTTAATGGTATCGGTGAGCGAGCAGGAAACGCTGCTCTAGAAGAAATTGTAATGGCTTTATATACCAGACAGGATTATTATAATCTGGATATAACACAGGACACAACCCAGATTGCCCGTTTATCCAAGTTAGTTGCCAATTCTACCGGTATATCTCTACAGGCAAATAAAGCTATTGTAGGGGCCAATGCTTTTGCTCATGAGGCAGGAATTCATCAGGATGGTGTGATTAAGGAAAGAACTACCTATGAGATTATGGATGCCAAAACAATTGGCCTTGATCATAATAAATTGGTTTTAGGTAAGCATTCTGGCCGCCATGCCCTCAAGGACTTTCTGGATAAATATGACTATGAACTTGACGAGGAAAGCTTTGAGAGCTTCTTTAAACGCTTCAAGGGGCTGGCAGATAAAAAGAAAAATATCAGTAATGCCGATATTATTGCTTTACTTGATAATGAATTGTATGATTACGAGAAAATATATGAGTTGGAATATATATCAGTTCTTACAGGTAAAGGATTATTACCTACAGCTACTGTTAGATTGAAAAAAGAAGGAGAAATAATACAGTCTGCAGCCTGTAATGGTGATGGCCCAGTAGATGCTATTTTCCAGACTATCAACGAACTGACTGGTATGGAGGACATCAAATTAATGTCCTATAAAATTGATGCAGTTACTGAAGGTAAGGATGCTCTGGGAGAAGCTTTTATTGCTGCTGAAATTGACGGCAAAATTTTTACAGGTCATTCTTCTCAAACTGATATTACTGAAGCTAGTGCAGCCGCTTATATTGAAGCAATTAATAAATATCTTGTCTATATGAATAATAAGTAAATTTAATGCAGCCTGAGTTTGCTCGGGCTGTTTAATAAATATTTTCAAACATCTATAATATTATAAGGATTTTAAGAGGAGTGATTTAAGTAAATGGGAATGACAATGATAGAAAAAATTCTTGCTGCTCATTCGGTTCAGGATGAGTTAAAACCTGGAGATATAGTAAATGCCAGAGTTGATATGGTATTAGGTAATGATATTACAACTCCAGTAGCAGTTGAAGAATTTAATAAAATTGGTGTTGATAGGGTTTTTGATAAGGAAAGAATTGCAATTGTACCTGATCATTTTGCCCCAAATAAAGATATTAAGGCAGCAGAACAGGTAAATATGATTAGAAAATTTGCCAGAAAACACGAAATTACAAACTTTTTTGAAGTCGGTCAGATGGGGATTGAACATGTTATATTACCCGAAAAAGGTTTAACCCTGCCGGGAGAAATTATTATTGGTGCTGACTCTCACACCTGTACTTATGGAGCTCTAGGTGCTCTGGGGACCGGGGTTGGAAGTACTGATATGGCAGCAGCGATGGCCACAGGTAAAGCCTGGTTTAAAGTACCTCCGACAATTAAATTTGTTTATAAAGGAGAACTTAAACCTCATGTCAGTGGTAAGGATTTAATTCTCTACACAATTGGTAAAATTGGTGTTGATGGAGCCCTATATAAAGCTATGGAATTTACAGGAGAAGCGATTGACAACCTGTCTATGGAAGGTCGAATGACAATGTCCAATATGGCAATCGAAGCTGGCGGAAAAGCTGGTCTGATTGCAGCAGACGAAAAAACAGAGGAATATCTCAAAGGAAGAACTCAGAGAGATTATACAGTGCGTAATGCAGATTCTGATGCAGAATATGAGCAGGTTATAGAAATTGATGTCAGCCAGATTGAACCGCAGGTTGCTTTTCCAAGTCTGCCAGAAAACACTAAAGGTCTTGATGAAATTAATGAGAAGATTGAGATTCAGCAGTCAGTTATCGGTTCCTGTACTAATGGCCGAATTGAAGATTTAAGAGTAGCTGCTGAGATTTTAAAAGGTCAGAAAGTAAACGGAAATGTGCGCTGTCTTGTCTTCCCTGGTTCTCAGGCGGTTTACAAACAGGCAATGAATGAAGGTTTATTTGATATCTTTATTGATGCAGGAGTAGCAGTTTCTACACCTACCTGTGGACCCTGTTTAGGTGGACATATGGGTATTTTAGCTGAAGGCGAAAAAGCGATCTCTACAACCAATCGTAATTTTGTTGGGCGGATGGGTTCTCCCGGAAGTGAAGTATATCTTGCAAGTCCAGCTGTAGCAGCAGCATCTGCAATTAAAGGTTATATTGCTGGTCCAGAGGAGGTTAAATAATGGTGTTTAAAGGTAAAGTATTTAAATATGGAGATAATGTTGATACAGATGTAATAATTCCGGCCCGTTATCTGAACTCATCAGATCCGGAAAATTTAGCGGCCCACTGTATGGAAGATATAGATCAGAATTTTGCCGATGAGGTAAATGAGGGTGATATTATTGTTGGAGGTAAAAACTTTGGTTCCGGTTCATCCCGGGAACATGCACCTTTAGCAATTAAATATGCCGGAGTTTCCTGTGTAGTAGCAGAAAGTTTTGCTCGAATTTTCTACCGCAACTCAATTAATATTGGTCTGCCAATTTTGGAATGTCCGGAAGCTGTTCAGGCAACAGAAACCGGAGACGAGTTAGAAGTAGATATTGACAAAGGTCAGGTTAAAAATTTAAGGACTGGCAAAACTTATCAGGCAGCACCCTTTCCTCCCTTTATGCAGGAGATTATTAAAGACGGCGGCCTGATTGAACATGTAAAAAAGGAGCTGGTATAGATGAGTAATATAGCATATATACCAGGCGATGGAATTGGAGAAGAAGTTACCCGTCAGGGAATCAAGGTTTTAGAATACTTAGATGGTGCTTATAACCTGGGACTTAAATTTGAAAAATTTGATCTGGGTGCGGAGAGATATTTAAAAACAGGTGATATTCTACCAGAAGATGTTTTAAATAAGCTGGAAACCTTTAATTCAATATATCTTGGCGCTGTCGGTGACCCGCGAGTAGAACCTGGTGTTCTAGAGAAAGGAATTTTACTTAAGCTCCGCTTTTATTTTGACCAGTATGTAAATTTAAGGCCGATTAAATTATATAAGGAAGAATTTTCTCCTCTAAAGGGAAAGGGAATTAAAGATATTGACTTTACTGTTGTTAGAGAAAACACTGAGGGGATTTATGCCGGTATTGGCGGTTTTCTTAAGAAAGATACACCGGATGAAGTAGCAACTCAGGAAATGATTTCTACCCGTAAAGGGGTGGACAGGGTAATTAAATATGCCTTTGAATATGCTCAGGAATTTGGGAGAGAACCTAAACTAACAGTCTGTGATAAAAGTAATGTTCTAACTTATGCACATAATCTATGGCAGCGTTCCTTTAAGGAAATGGGTAAAAATTATCCTGATGTAGAGCAGAATCACTTTTTAGTTGATGCAATTACAATGAAAATGGTTCGTAATCCAGAAATCTTTGATGTAATTGTTACCTGTAACATCTTTGGTGATATTATTACTGATCTCGGTGCAGAAATTCAGGGTGGAATGGGAATGGCTGTTTCTGGTAATATTAATCCGGATAGTATTTCAATGTTTGAACCTGTTCATGGAAGTGCACCTGATATTGCCGGTCAGAACATTGCTAATCCACTGGCAGCTGTTTTAGCGGCTGGAATGATGCTCAGAGAACTTGGTTATGGGAATCTGACACCAAAGGTGAAAGCAGCTGTTAAAGATGCTTTAGAGAATAATATGGTTACTGCAGATCAGGGTGGAGATTTAAGCACAGATGAAGTTGGGGATTATCTGGTTCAAAATCTCAAAAGCAAAGAGGAAGGTGAGTAGTGATGACTAGTGGGATTAACACTTTATGATACGACTTTAAGAGATGGTTCTCAGGGAGAAGGAATTTCTTTATCACTTGATGATAAATTAAGAATCACCAGACAATTAGATCGTTTTGGTATTGATTTCATTGAAGGAGGCTGGCCTGGTTCCAACCCAAAAGATGAAGCCTATTTTAGAGAAGTTCAAAACATGAACCTGGAGCATGCCGAAATTACGGCTTTCAGTTCAACCAGAAGAGCCAACATTAAAGCTGCAGAGGATCCCAATATCCTAAAATTGGTTGAAGCAGGAGTGGATTATGTAACTATTTTTGCCAAAAGCTGGGATCTTCATGTTACGGATGCCCTGCAGATCCCTTTAGCTGAAAACATTGAAATGATCAAAGATACAGTTTCATTTTTAAAGTCAAAAGGGCTAAATGTCTTCTTTGATGCTGAACATTTTTTTGATGGCTATGCAAATAATCCTGAATATGCACTAAAAACTATAAAAGCAGCTGCTGCAGCGGGAGCTGAACTCCTGATTTTATGTGATACTAATGGGGGAATGCTGCCTTCTCAGGTGACTAAAATTATGCAGGAAATAAAAGCAGAGACAAAGACTCCTCTCGGGATTCACGCTCATAATGATGGTAATCTTGCTGTTGCTAATTCTCTTGCTGCCTACGAAGAGGGTGCTGTTCAGGTTCAGGGGACAGTAGGAGGTCTGGGTGAGCGCTGTGGAAATGCTGACTTATGCAGTGTTATTCCAGCTTTACAGTTAAAGTATGGAGAAAAAGTAGTTTCAGATCAACAGCTTAAACAGCTCAAACCTTTATATTTCTTTGTAACTGAAACAGCTAATCTAATTCCAATTAATAATAAGCCTTATGTTGGCAAAAGTGCTTTTACCCATAAGGGTGGAATTCATGTCAGTGCAGTCCGTAAAAATCCACACACTTATGAGCATATTGAACCCGAACTGGTCGGTAATGAGCGTCGGGTTCTGGTATCAGAGTTGGCTGGAAAGTCTAATCTGCGCTATAAATTAAAGGAGATTGGTTTTAATTTAGATGATTTCTCTGATCAGATGATAAAAAAATTAATTAAAAAAGTTAAAGCCTTAGAAAATGAGGGTTATCAATTTGAAGGAGCAGAAGCTTCACTTATACTTTTAGCTTTTAGAGAGTTTAAAGATTACAGTTCTTTTTTTGAAATTGAAGATTTCAGAACTAACAGTGTTAATCGAGGCGATCAGACTTATTCTGAGGCTGTTGTCAAAATGACAGTCAACAGCAAGAAAGTCCATATTGCTGCTGATGGTGATGGGCCTGTTAATGCTTTAGATAACTGTTTTCGTAAAGCTCTGGTTTCATTTTATCCAGAAATAACTGAAACTAAATTAATTGATTATAAGGTTCGTGTTTTAAATGGAAATGATGGAACAGCAGCCAAAGTAAGGGTTTTAATTGAAACTGCAGATCTGGAGAAATCCTGGACAACTGTTGGAGTTTCCACAAACATTATTCAGGCATCCTGGGATGCTCTACTGGATAGTATTGAATACTGGCTTTTAATTGAAGACGGAATAACAATTAATTAAAAACAGATAATTGTTTTAGTAAAAAAATAATATATTTAAAGATAAACAGCTGTGGAATTATTTCTGCAGCTGTTTTTTTATGGGCTGAAAAACATAATAATATATTTGTGTTTCAATTAACTAACAAAATAGCTATTATTTTACATTTATTTATAATAACATAGCTATTATTTTATATATTTTGAAAAAAATTACAAAATTATGCAGGAATATCTCTTTGGGCCGCGAATATAAAAACTAATCAGTAAATGTTAATAATTATAAATATTTTAATAACTAAACTTGAATTATTAGTTATTAAATTTAGAGAAAGAGAGTGTTTTTATGCAGAATTTTTGTGAATATTTAAATAATAGATATAGTATTTCTTCAGATGTCTGGTCAAAACTAAACTTTTATGCTAAAAATAAAAAAACAAAATTAGTAATTGATTATATTAAAAGCAAAAAGATCATAAACGAGGCAGAATTACTGCAGGCAATGTCCTCCTATTTTGAAATTGAACTGTTCCGAAATTCAAAAATTAAACTGGATAAAAATAGTGCTCTAACTCTGGATTTATCTCAGGTAAAAAAAGATCAGATCTTAATAATCAGTCAGAATCCAAAAATTATATCTTTTGGCAGCATTTATCCACCTGATTTATTTTTAGAGGAAAAACTAAAATTTAAATTCAAAGCCAGAATAAAATTTTATTTGATGTCAGAAAATGAATTTAAGGAGGCAGAAAATTTTATTTACCGCAGTTATTTTCAGGTTAACCAGCAGGAACTTTTAAAAGATTTAGGAGATTTCAAAAAAATAGATAGCAGAGATTTAGATAGTTTAAGAAGTATAGTAGAAGATGCTCCAGTAGTAAAACTGCTAAATAAGATTTTAACTGAGGCAATTTCCTTAAAGGCAAGTGATATCCATCTTGAACAAAAAGAAAATCATTTTAAAGTTAGATATAGAATAGATGGTATTTTAAAAAGTTATTATAGTTTACCTGGAGAAATAGCAGCAGCTGTTATTTCCCGGATTAAAATTATTTCATCAATGGATATTACAGTCCGGCATTTACCGCAGGATGGGAAAATGGAATTTAAATTCCAGGAAACAGATTATGATATTAGAACTTCTATTATTCCGACAATCTATGGCGAAAAAGCTGTATTAAGACTTCTCTTAAGAAATGAAAAATTATTAGAAGTTAAAGAATTAAATTTTGATAGCTATAATTTGGAGAGATTTAAAAAAATATTTGATTTTAATTCTGGAATTATATTACTCTCAGGTCCAACAGGAAGTGGGAAGACAACTACTCTATTTTCAATCTTAAATCAGCTGGCCGCAGAAAAAAATAATATTATCACAGTCGAAAACCCGGTGGAATATAAACTGGAACTTTTAAATCAGATAGAAATTAATGAGGCTCAGGGCTTAACTTTCCCAATAATTTTAAGGTCAATTTTAAGGCAGGATCCGGACATTATAATGATTGGAGAAATTAGAGATCAGGAAACTGCAGAAATAGCAGTTAGAGCTGCTGTTACAGGTCATCTTGTTTTAAGTACTATTCATACTATTGACAGTATTTCTGCAGTTAGCAGGTTGATTGAGATGGGAATACCTCCTTATTTAATCAGCAGTACTCTTAATGCTGTCGTAGCACAAAGGTTATTAAGAAAGCTCTGTCCTGAGTGTAGTGAAAAAATTAAGATCAGTCAGGAAGATCAAAATATTTTTAGGCAGGAGAAAATTGACTATATTTTTCAGGCTGAAGGCTGCAGTAATTGTGATGATGGCTACAGAGGTCGAACACCAGCAGCTGAAATCTTATTGATCAATGATCAGTTGAGAAGACTGATCAGTCAGGAGGCAGATTATTCTCAGCTTAAAGAAGAGGCACTGGCCTCAGGCATGCTGACACTTACCAATTCTGCTCTTAAGAAAATGAAAAAAGGAATTACAACCAGAGAAGAAATTTTGAGAGTAATTCAGATTTAATCTTATAACTGGAGGAGATGACAATTTTGTTTAGAAAAAGTTTTGATTTAAAATTTTTTGCATCCCAGTTAGGGATAATGCTTAAATCAGGTTTGAATTTAAATCGTTCTTTAATTATTATTTCCAAACAAACTAAAAATCAGGAAGAAAAAGAAGTATATAGTGGAATAATAAGAAATATAGAGTCAGGTTTAAGCCTGGCCGAAGCGTTAAAAGAAGAAAAAGTTTTTACTGATCTCTTTACTGCAGTAGTCAGGGCCGGAGAAGAAAGCGGCACCCTGGTTGAAGTTTTAAAAAGTCTGGAAAATTATTATAGTAATAAAGAAGATTTAAAAAAAGAAATAAAAAAAGCTTCTTTTTATCCGCTAACTGTAATCACTACCGTATTTTTAGCAGCAGCCTTTATTTTCAAATTTATTTTGCCCGTATTTATAGATCTTTTTGCAGAATTTAGTGGAAAACTACCACTGATAACAAGAATATTTTTAAAACTGAGTTTAATCTTTAATGATCATTTCATTTTAATTGTAATTTTCATAATATTATTAATAATATTATTATTTTTAGTTTTCAAGAATAATAAACGAAATGATTTAAAAAGCAAATTTTTATTAAAGATTCCATTATTTTCAGTTATCTATCAGGATTTAATCTTAACCCAGATAGCTACTTACTTATCTTTATTTTTAAAAAGCGGGTTAAAATTAATTTCTGCTCTGGAACTTTTAAAGAATATTGTAAGTGACCATCAATATCAAAATTTTATTAAGAAAACAGCTTTAAATATTTCTAAAGGGGCTTCTTTAACAGAATGTTTTGATGATAGTGAATATATCCCAAATCTTTTTTACTATCTTATAATGACTGGAGAAGAGACAGCCCGAATGGAAACGATGCTGGAGAGAGCAGGTGATTATTATTCTAAAAAATTAAAAAATGAAATTGCTAAAATGCTGCAGTATTTAGAGCCTTTTTTGATAACATTAACTGCAATTTTTGTTGCTTTACTTGCTGCAGCAGTAATGATGCCGATGTTTCAAATCTATTTAATTATTTAGAACTTTTAATTGGATTGAAATAATGAGATTAAAATTAAGTTTATTTATTAATTCAATTAAAAAGTAAATGGAAAACAAAACAGAGAGGAATTTATTAATGATAAAAAAATCTGAAACTTGTAGGGAAAACTTGGTCAAAAATAAGTCCGGTTTTACGCTAATAGAACTGTTAATTGTGATTGTAGTGCTTGGTATTTTAATGTCAATGGCAGTTCCAGCATTAAGCGGAGTTAAAAATAAGGCAGATACTGCTGTAGCTAAAGCTGATCTGCACAACATAATGCAGAGTCTGGAAATGTATTATCTGGACCAGGGAGAATATCCAGGTCAGAGCACTAAAGGTGATTTGAGTTCGATCAGTGGAGATTTAGATGAATTAAATATTAAAAATGAGGCAGCAGCTTACAGTTATCAGAGTGATGCTGACTCAGGAGCAGAAAAGTATATGATAATTTATAAGGCTGACTCTGATGAATTTTATTATATTTCTACTGATCAATCAGCTTTAACTGGTCCGGAAACTACAGAGCCTACATTATAGATTAATGAAACATAATACAGGTTTTACTTTAATAGAGATCTTGCTGGTGATTACAATTATGGGGATTTTATTTACAGTTAGCTATAGGCCACAGTTAAGAAATGATTTTCTAATTGAGCAGGAAGTAGAACACCTGGCAGCAGATCTGAGGTGGGCTAGAAATAAAGCGATTCTGGATAGTCAAACTTATATCTTTCGAATCTATACAATTAAAGAAAATAGCGGCTCCAATAAAATCCCCTACTATTTTTATATTAAAGAAGGGGGACAGAAAATTATTAAGAAAAAAGGTTACTATTCTTCCAGCTTAATTCTTTATAAAACATTAAGCTTAAAGATTGTAGATGCCGAATATTATGAGTGGATTAGATTTAATAATACTGCAACAGCAAGAGGGGGAACAGTAGCTCTGGCAAAAGCGCAGTCGGGAGCAAAAAAATATTCAATTACAGTCAATCAATTAGGGAGGGTTAGAGTTGAAAAATAATGCAGGATTTTCTCTACTGGAAGTTATTATTACAATTTCATTAGCAGGTGTCGTACTGGCAGTAATGAGTAGGACCATAAAAACTGGACTGGAAGTCCATACATTTTTAGCAGATAAAAATGCAGCAGTTAATTGGACCGAGTCTGTTTTAGAAGCCTATAAGAATAAAGATCTGCTTGAAGAGGGAGTTGAAGATAGTGACAGCGATTTTATAAAAAACCTGGAATTACTTGAAAAAGAATCACTGCCTAAAGACTATGAAATGACAAGAGTTGAAGTGATCCCATATGAAAAAGACGGAATTCAGTATGATGGTTTATATAGATTGAAAGTGGAAGTAGATTTCAAATGCAGAAATAAGGAGCACCAAAATGAAATGCTTGCTTTGCTGCAGAGATAAATTAAAATCAGAAAAAGGATTTACCCTACTGGAAATGCTGCTGGTGATAACTATTTCTTCTCTGCTAGCTGTAATTTTTCTACAGTTGATTTTAAATCTCTATCAAAATAATAAATTTTTTAACCTACAGAATGCCTGGCAGCTTGACGCCTATCTTGCAGTTGATTTCATGGCAGCACAAATAAAGAACTCAAAGAAGGTAGAAGTAATTAGCGGACAGGAAATAAATATTTTCACTTATTATGATCAGAATTATCAATGGTTAAAATTTTCTCTTTATCAGAGTGGAGCCAGTAATGCTCTGGGACGTTCGATTGGTAGTTCAGACCTGGCAAACAAAGATTTTGGAAAAAATCTGGATCTGATCGATAAAATTGAAGAACTCAATTTTAGAATTATGGAGCCGGGTCTGCTGAAAATAACTCTTTATTTAGTCGAGGGTCAAACACAGCTCACTGTAAGTAGACTGATTAAAATTTAAGGAGTTTCGAATAATAAAAAAGTAGGTAAAATAATGTATATAGAAAAAAAAGATGGCTATGTGTTATTTATGAATTTGATATTAATTACCTTAATTGGTTTATTTATTCCGCTTTTAATTCAGCAGCAGAAACTTAATTATAGAATCTTAAACAATAGAATTTCTGCTGCTCAAAATAAGGAGGCGGTTGAGTCAGCACTGCAGTATCAGTTGTATTTTTTTGAAAAAGAAAATTTGCTGTTAGATGAAGATATAAATTTAAGTGAAGAAATAAAAATAACGATTAAAGGAAAGGAGGACGATAATTTTATTTACTTAACTGCTGAAATTGATTCTGGAATACCGTATATTGCTGAAATGACAATGGAGAAGGAAAGTTTAAAAATAGTTAATAAAATAATATATAGGAGTGAGTAAAATGTTTAATAATTATTATTCTATAACAATCCCTTATGAAAACAAATTGAGAAACCTTGTAGTTAGAGAAAAAAATAATCAAATTAATTTTGTAGATGGAATTAATGAACTTTCTTCAATTGGAAAAATTAAGAAGTTTAATTTTAACTGTCAGTATGTTGTGCTGCTGCCAGCTGCTTCTTTATTTTATCATTCGGTTGTCCTGGAAGAAAAGAATCCTTATCGGATTAGTGAGGATAATATTTTAAGTAAATTTGCAGAGGTTAAGGAGAATTTTGAAGAAGAGTTTTACTATGATTATTTAGAAATTGTATCTGATCAGACTCAGGAGAGAGAAATTAAGTTTTTTGCAGCTGATAAAAAAATTCTGGATCCGCTAACAGAAAATATGGAAAAATATAAAAATAATTACCTGGTTTCTGCTTTACCGGTAGCTGTATTTTCCGTAGTTAATAAAATTGTAACTACTAAAAACTATCTTCTCTATTATAAGATCAACAATTGTTATACACTGCTGACTGCTGTAGATAAAAAACTTGACCTACTGCAGTCTTCAATTGGAGAAAAACAGTTAGCACAGGAATTAGAAAAAAACAAAAAATACTATCTAAATAATAAAGGAATTGAGCTGGAAGTACTGGAAGGGAAAAGTGATTTGCTTAAGCTCGGTGAGCTGATAGAACTAAAAGATGATGATTTTGTTTTCTTAGCCTCTTTGCTCTGGAGTATCAGTAGATGTCAATAATTTTCAAAGAAAAACACTTTGATCATTTAATGATTTTAGTTAATAATCTTTTAATTATAATCTTATTATTGGTTGTTTTGCTAACTATTTTCAATATCTTGACTGAAAATAAGGTTGAGCTATTAAAATCTGATCAAAAGTTGTTAAAAGAGGAAGAAAAGAAATATAGATCTTTAATAACTGATCCATCAATATCTCAGAAAGAAAGTGAAGTGAAAAATGATAAGTATATTTTTTTAATTTCTCTTACAGATTATGCAGATAACTTAAGTTATAATTCGCTGCAGTTAAAAAATAATAAAATTAATTTAAAGGCAGTTACCAATCAGCAAAAAAATATTTTTGCGTTAATTGAGGCTTTAGAAAACGATCATAAATTTATTGAAGTAGATCTAATTAATATTAATCAAAAAGACAATTACTATTTTGAAATTGAAACTCTGACTGAGCAGTAATGAGGTGAATAAAAATGATTATTAATCAAAAAAAAATATTCAAAATTTCTTTAATCTTTTTACTGCTCTTTCTATTATTAAGTCAGGGGCTAAAAAGTAGAGAAATAATAAAAGAAAAAGAAATTATGCAGTATAAAATTTCAGAACAAAAGCAGCAAAATAATAATTTAAAAAATGAATATTCTACTAAGATCAGCATGCGTAATTCTGAAAGTGATAATCAGCTAATAAATATAAAGGAAAAAACTGCTGCTATTTTAGCAAAAGTACAAAAATATGATTTGATACTTATCGATTTCAGTAGTACAGAAACTGAACTAAATCTAAATCTTGAAGGTAACTTCCATTCGATTTTAAACTTTGTCTATTATTTAGAAAACAGTATAGAATCTTTAAAAATTATAGAGTTTAAAATCAAAAAAAATAAGGATACACTCTTTTTCTTTGTCAAACTAAAAAATGAGCTGATATAAAATGCATAAAAATAAAAAAAGAAAAAAATTACTGTTAGTTTTTTTGCTTGTAAGCATTGGATTAATTTTATTTTCCAGCTACATTAAAACTACAGAAGTAGAATTCAGCTCGATTTTTGGTCAAAAAAAAGAGTCAAAACAAAATGAACTCTTTTTTGAAACTGAAAAGAAAATAAAAAAAGAAGAGATGAAACAAACGGAAGATATTGATAATAAAAATAATTCAGCTGCAAATCGAAAGAAAAAAACTAAAATAGAAAGTATAACTCTAATTAAAGAAATCAAGGATCCTTTTAAAACTGCTCAAATGATTAGTGAAACGGCTGAAGAAAAGGATAAAAAGAAGTTAGAAAATGAGATGAATAAGACAGAAGAACTAATTTTTTTAGAAAAAAATATTACTGCAGAAAACTTAATTCCTCAAACCAAAAATAGTAAAAAGATGACTGAATCTGAGAAGCAAGCTTTAAATAAACTGGCACCACCAGTTCCTGAAGATAAAGAAAAAGAAGAAATTATGACAACTAGCAGTCAGAGACTTGAAAATATAAGACTTCCCTTTAAACTGCTGGGAATAATTAAAAATAAAACTAGTTCTTCTGCTCTTTTTTTGTATCAAAATCAAACTCTTTTAAAAAAAGAAAAAGAAA
The DNA here is from genome assembly GCF_003259895.1 of Halanaerobium saccharolyticum. Taxonomy (GTDB): domain Bacteria; phylum Bacillota; class Halanaerobiia; order Halanaerobiales; family Halanaerobiaceae; genus Halanaerobium; species Halanaerobium saccharolyticum_A. The sequence continues at coordinate 23,038 of NZ_QLME01000003.1, forward strand.
ATATTGATGTTTTTAGGATAGAAAAAATTAATAATAATAATTTAACTATAAGCTATCAAAAAGAGGAAAGATTAATTTACCTCTGGAAGGAGAAAAATAATGAAAATCATTAAGCAGTTTATTCAGATATCAATTTTACTTATAATTTTTATTTTGTTATCTGCTTTTGTTAGAGCTGAAACACCAGTCGAAAAAGAATTAATTTCCATCAATTTAAGAGATGTGGAATTGGAAACTGCACTAATTATGCTGGCCAATACAGCTGATAAAAATCTTATCTGTGACAGTGCTGTAGCAGGCAAAATTACTGTAATTTTTAATGAGATAGGATTTCGGGAGGCGCTAAACTTAATAACTGATAGTTTTAATTTAGATTACAGCTTTGAAAATGAAATAATCTATGTTTCCACAGAGGAAAAACTGGCAGCTAAAAACAAAACAATTATCAGCAAAAATTATAAGCTGAAACATTTAAGTTCAGAAGCAGCAGCAGAAATTTTAAATAATAACTTTGAAGAAATAAAAATTATTGACTTAAATAGTGAAGGATTAATTATCAATGGCAGTAAAGAAGATCTAAATAAAATTGACAGGATAATAGTTCAAATAGATCGACCTCAAAAACAGGTGATGATTAAAGCAAGAGTTGAAGAAATTAGCAGAAGTAAAATTAAAGAGCTGGGAATAAATCCCAATCAGCTCTCAGAGTTAAAAATAATAAAAGATGACTCTGGTAAGATAGAAAAATTAAGACCTGGCTGGCCGGATACACTTAAAGCCTTAAATGAAAAAGGTTTATCTAATATTCTGGCAAATCCAAGTTTAATGACTCTGGATCGGAAAAAAGCAAAACTTTTAATTGGGGATCAGATTCCGGTAAAATTAGAAAGAATTGAATCAGAGCAGACTGTTTCTACAATTAGTTATATTGAGGCAGGTATTGTTTTAGAATTTTTACCTAAGATTTTAAATGAAAACCAGGTACTTTTGGAAATAAAACCTTCAGTTAATAGTATTGGACAGGTGCTGGCAGATGGTTTGCCGGCAGTAAACTCTCGCAGTGCTGAAACCACAGTCATTTTGGAAAATGGAGAGACTCTAGCAATTGGTGGTTTAATTAAGAAGGACGAATTAAAAACGATTAGAGAAGTCCCAATTCTTGCCGAACTGCCGCTGTTGGGGGAATTATTTTCGGCAGCAGAGGATACTGATATAGAAACAGAACTGATTATTTTTATTACACCAGAAATCATACAGAGTAATCAACAAATAAAACAGCATAATAAGTTAACAGACTCTTACACTGATAAAAATAAAAAAATCGAAACCAAAAAAGAGGAGATTGGAGGGGAAAAGAAGAATAAAAACAATAGAGAGTTTGAAACATTAACTGAACAGGAATTAGAAGAAATTTTAGAGAAATAGCAGGACATTTAGAGTTTATAGAGAATTTTAATTCAGGGGAAACCCTGAATTTTCTTTTAGTAGGGAGTATTTGAGGAGGCAAATTTGTGAAAATTGTATTAACAGGATTTATGACTGCAGGAAAGACTACGGTTGGCAAAATTATTGCTGAGAAAAAGAATTTAAGTTTTTATGATAGTGATGATTTAATTGAAGCAAGAGAAAAAATGAGTATTGAAGATATTTTTACAATTAAAGGTGAAGAGTATTTTAGAAAAATTGAAAAGGAAGTTATTGCTGAACTTTTAGATTCAGATGAGGAGCTGGTTTTGGCTCCAGGTGGTGGTGCGATTTTAAATGATGAGTTGAGAAAACTAATGCTGAAAAAAGCAGAGAACTTTTGTCTTGATGTTAGTCCGGAAGAGGTTTTAAGAAGAAATGAAAATGAAGATATAATCAGACCTCTGCTGGAGGTAGATAATCCTCTGGCTAAAATAAATTCTCTTATAGAAGAAAGAAAAAAATACTACCAGGAAATCCCAGTTCATTTTGATAGTGACCAGCACTCAGCAGCTGAAATTGCAGAATTGATTTTAGCTGAACTTCCGGATCAAAATTTAAAGATTGAAATTAAAGCACAGGATTCTAGTTATCCTGTGCTGATTGATAAGACATTTAAAAAAAGCAGTTTTAAGAAAATTTTAGAGAGAATAAAAGGCCGCAAAGTCTTTTTGCTGGCAGATCAAATTGTTATGGGGAATCATGCAGAACCGATAATTTCTTTAATTGAAGATAATTCTGAATTGGTTAGTTTAGAGCTGGAAGCTGGAGAGCAGATTAAAGATCTTAAGTATCTTGAAAAAGCATATAATATTCTATATGAGAATAATTTTACCCGCTCTGATTATGTTATTGCCTTTGGCGGAGGTACAATTGGGGATCTGGGTGGCTTAATTGCCTCAACTTATTTAAGGGGACTGAAACTTATTCAGATGCCGACAACTTTGATTTCGCAATTGGACAGCAGTGTTGGTGGAAAAACTGCAGTTAATTTTAGAGATACCAAAAATCTGATCGGTACTTTTTATCAGGCAGAAATTGTATATTATCAACTACAGTGGCTGGATACTTTAGAAAAGAGAGAAATTAAATCCGGTCTGGGAGAAGTTATTAAATATGCAATTTTAGGAGGGAGCCCTCTCTTTGAACTTTTAAAAGATAATAAAGAGAGGATACTTAAGTTAGACAAAAATATTCTGCTGGATATATCCAAAATTTCTCTGCAGATGAAAGATTATTATGTAAGTGAAGATGTTAAAGATAAAGGGTTAAGAAAAAAATTAAATTTAGGCCACAGTTTTGGACATGCGGTAGAGGGAGCAGAAAAATTTAAATATAAACATGGAGAAGCAGTTGTAATGGGGATTGCTTTTACAGCTTTTTTATCTCATAAAATTGGAGATCTAAAGCAGAAGGCTTTTGAGCAGATTATTGATTTGATTCAAGATTTTGAATATCAGCTTTTCCCCTCAGAAAATATAGAAGCAGCAGTACTTGCTTCATATATAGCTCATGATAAAAAAATTAGTGATAACAAAATGTGGTGGGTTTTAATTAATGACATTGGTAATACATATTTAAGTGATAGATTTGATCACAAAAATATTCAAAAATATATGGAGGAATACTTATGCAAAAAGTGGCTGTAATTCATGGACCTAATTTAAATATGCTTGGACTAAGAGAACCCGAAATTTATGGAACCACAAATTTAGAAATGTTAAATAATGATTTAAGAGAAAAAGCAGAGGAATTAAATTTAAATATAGAAATAATTCAGAGTAATCATGAAGGGGAAATCGTTGATTTTTTACATCAAAATTACGAAGGGTTAGCAGGAATAATCATTAATCCTGGAGGTTTAACCCATACCAGTGTGGTTTTAAGAGATGCTTTAGCTTCTGTACGGCTGCCGGTTATTGAAGTTCATATCAGCAATATTCATCGCCGGGAAGAATTTAGAAAAAAATCAATTACAGCTGCAGCAGCAGTTGGTCAGATTACAGGGCTTGGTGTTTATGGATATCTTTTAGCATTAGAGGGCTTAAAAGATCTGTTTAGAAAGGAGAAATATTAATGGAGAAAAGAATAAATAAGCTCAGAGAAAAACTAAATGAGAAGGACATAGAAGCTTTTTTAGTTACCAAAAAGGAAAATGTGCGCTATTTAAGTCAGTTTACAGGAACTGCTGGCAAACTCTTAATAACCCAGAGTGACAGTGTTTTTATTACTGATTTTCGCTATCTTGAACAGGCAGCAGAACAGACAGACGGTTGTGTGATTGAGGAAATTAGCAGTAATTTTATTGATGGTTTTGCTGAACTATTGAAAAGAAAAAATGTAAGAAATCTAAGTTTTGAAAGTCAGGATCTAAATTTTAAAACCTATCAAAAATTCAACGAAAAATTGGAATTAGATTCCCTGAATCCTGTTGAATCAATGGTTGAAAAATTAAGAATGATAAAAGATCAAAATGAGATTAATAAAATTAAAAAGGCGGTAGAAATTGCAGATCAGGGATTTCAATTTCTACTTGATTTTATCGAGCCGGGTAAAACTGAAAAAGAAATTTCCCTTGAACTTGAATTTTTCATGAAAAGAAAAGGTGGAGAAGCAAATGCCTTTGATTTTATTACAGCATCTGGAAAAAGAGGTGCTCTTCCGCATGGTGTTGCTTCAACTAAAAAAATTGAAAAGGGAGATCTGGTAACAATTGATTTTGGTACGGTTTTTCAGGGATATCATTCTGATATTACCAGAACCATAGCAGTAGGTGAACCTTCACAAAAATTAAAAGAAATATATGAGATTGTTCTCAGAGCCCAACAAAAAGTTATTGCAGAAATCAAAGCCGGTATGAGCTGTGTCGAAGCAGATAAAATTGCCAGAGATTTAATTGCAGAAGCAGGTTATAAAGATAACTTTGGTCATGGTCTGGGACACGGTATCGGTCTTGAGATTCATGAAGGTCCCAGGGTTTCCTATACCTCTGATGACAAATTGAAAACAGGGATGGTTGTCACAGATGAACCGGGTATTTATGTTTCTGGCCTTGGTGGAGTTCGAATTGAAGATGATCTTTTAATTACTGAAGAGGGGTGTGAAGTTTTAAATTCAGCTCCTAAAGAACTAATTATATTATAATTAGATTGATGAAAAAGTTTCTTGAATTTTCATTCTGACTGCTTACAGTCTCTTACAGGCTTATAATTTGTTTAAAGTGCTGATTTCTGCTATAATTGAACTGCAGTAAAAAATAGTGGAGGTGCTTAAAAATGATTTCAACAAATGATTTTAATACAGGTTTAACAATAGAGCTGGATGGAGAAGTATATCAGGTAATTGAGTTTCAGCATTCAAAATCCGGCAGAGGAAGTGCATTTGTTAGAACTAAATTACGTAATGTTGAAGAAGGTTACACAATTAATAAAACTTTTAAGGCAGGGGAAAAAGTTGAAACTGCTCATGTTGAAAAAAAGAAAATGCAGTTTTTATATTGGGATGGTAGCGATTATATTTTTATGGACAATGATACATACGAACAGTTTCATTTAAGCGAAGAACAGCTTGGGGATAAGGTTAAATATTTAAAAGAAAATATGGAGCTGGACATTGCAGTTTATCAGGGGCGTCCGATTGATATAGAACTTCCAACTTTTGTTGAATTAAAAGTTGAGGATACTCAACCAAATATCCGTGGAAATACTGTCTCTGGTGGTAGTAAACCTGCTACTATGGAAACTGGTCTTGTAGTTCAGGTCCCTTTATTTATAGAAGAAGGCGATATACTTAAGATAGACAGCAGAAGTAATGAATATGTTGAAAGAGTAAATAGTTAGATATTTCTTTTAAATTTAGGAGGGGGTTGAATACATGGACTATTTAATTATTGGAGCTAGTGCAGCAGGTGTTTCTGCAGCAAAAGAAATTTTAAAAAATAGAAAACCAGAGGATCAGATTTTTATTTTTACTGATGAAAACTATCCATTTTATTATCGTCCTCGTCTGATAGAATGTTTATCAGGTGAAGTCAAGGTAGAGGATATTATTATCAATGATCAGCAGTGGTTTGAAGATAATAATATTGACTTACATTTGGGTGAAAAAATAACCGAAATTGATGCTGAAAATAAAAAAATTAAGAGTAAAAATGCTGAATATAATTATGATAAATTATTACTGGCAAATGGTTCTCACTGTTTTATACCTCCGTTTTCTGGTGTGGATCTGGAAAACATCTTTACTTTAAGAACAGCAGCTGATTTAAAGATAATTAATCGAGCAGCGGAAAAAGCAAAAAAAGCTGTGGTTGTTGGCGGTGGTTTATTGGGACTTGAGATAGCCTATAACTTTGCCAAAGCTGGTCTGGATACAACAGTTCTTGAGGTTGCACCGTATCTGCTGCCAATGCAGCTTGATAAAAAAGGTGGAGATTTGCTGGAAGAAAAACTTAAACAAAATAATGTTAAAGTGATTACAGATGCCAGCACTAAAGGCTTTGAAGGACAGAAAAATGTAAAAAAAGTTATTTTAGAAGATCAGGAAATTGAAGCAGATCTTGTTTTGATTTCAACTGGAGTCCGCTGTAATAATGGTCTGGCTGAAAATCTTAAAATAGACCAGAGTCGAGGTATTATTGTTGATAGTAAAATGCAGACTTCAAATCCCAATATTTATGCTGCAGGTGATGTGGCCGAATACAATGATAATGTTTATGGAATCTGGCCTCCTGCTTTAGCTCAGGGTAGAGTTGCTGGAAAAGTTATGAGTGGGGAAGAAGCTGAATTTAAAGGTTATGTTCCTTCTCATAAATTAAAGGTTGCTGGTATTAATGTTGTTTCTCTGGGTGAGTTAAATAAAGAAGGGGAATACAAAGAAGAAATACTGGTTGATAATGATACTTATGTAAAAGTTATTAAAAATAATGGAGAAAAAATTGGAGCTGTAATAGTCGGTCAGTATTCAGAGCAAAATCAAATATTGGCTGATGTTAAAAGATGATTTTTTTCTAAATAAAAAGGAGGGTAAATTATGAGTGAAGAAAAAATCAAAGATATTGAAGCGGAAAAGGTGGAAGTAGAAAAAGAAGAAGAAAATGATGAAGGAAGTATTAAAATTGCTGATGAGGTCGTAGGTATTATTACTGGTCTAGCTGCAACTGAGATTGATGGAGTCGCCGGAATGAGCGGTGGAATTGCTGGTGGGATTGCTGATATGCTTGGTAGAAAAAGCTTAAGTAAAGGTGTTAAAGTTGAAGTTAGCGATGAAACCGCAACAGTTGATGTATATGTAATTATTAATTATGGTAATTCCATTCCAGATGTAGCCTGGAAAATTCAGGATAATGTTAAACAGGCAATTGAAGGAATGACAGGTTTAAATGTTAAGGCTGTTAATGTTCATGTCCAGGGAGTTAATTTTCCAGAAGAGGAAAAAGAAGAACCCGAAAAAAATGAAGTAGAGAAAGTAGAAGACAAGGAATAAATTATTCTTTGAAAAATGATTGGAGGTTAAGCTATGAAGATTATACAAAATATATTTTCCTTTTTAATTGCTTTAATTCTTATCGTTTTAACAATAACTCTTTCTCTATATAGTTTTGGACTTTTATCAGCGAACTTTATTCCTGATCTAATTTCCAGTAGCTATAACAGCTGGCAGGCAGCAGTTGTGTATTTAGTATTTCTGTTGATGGCTCTTTTTGTGATCTATCCGTATTTTACAGATAGAAAATTCAAGTCAACAAGATTGCTGAGTTCAGAATCCGGTGATATTACAATTACAATTTCTGCTCTTTCAAATTTAATTAAAGATAGAGTTAGAGAAAAAGAAAAATTTGATGATATAAAAGTTAAACTAGAGGAGCAGGAAGAAGGTCTAAAAATTGTTCTAAGTGGTAAACTAACAGTACCGGGTGATTTACCTGCTATTAGTGAGAATATACAGCATGACCTTAAAAGTTATATAAAACAAACTACCGGGATTCAGGTAGCAAAGGTTCAAATTAGAATTGATGATGTTAAAAAAGAAAATAAACTGCCCGAAAAAGTAGAATGAGGTGGTCTCTAAAATGAATAAAAATCAATTTAAGGAAGAGTTATCTCAATTTATATATCTGAATCGCAGAAAAATTTGTGGAGCATTAATTGGCCTTATTATCGGGATTTTAATCCTGACTGTTGGATTTTTTAAAACTTTACTGCTCTGCTTAACTACTTTGATCGGGTATTATTTTGGGTTGCGCTGGCGTTTTGAAGAAGATTTAAAAGATTTTATAATAAGAATCATTCCAGATAGATTTAAATAGAGTTAGAAATGAGGTATTTTCTTTATGCAAAAAGTTTCGAGACACAAACAGAGAGTCTGGGTGTTGCAGATACTTTATGGTCTGGACATCAGAAAAAAGCTTGATCTTGAAAATTCAAAAAAAAGTTACAGCAACTTTATTGCTGAAAAAGGTGTGCTGGAAGAAGATCTCTATGCCGAAGAACTTTTAGAAGGTATAATTATGGAACTTGAGCTTCTGGATGCACAGATTGATCAATATGCAATTAACTGGGATATTGAAAGAATGCCTGCAATTGATAGAAATATTTTAAGAATTGCTGCTTATGAGATTCAACATGATATTCCAGTTAAAGTTGCGATCAATGAAGCAGTAAAAATTGCCAAAAAGTATGCAGATGACAGTTCACCGTCATTTATAAATGGAATATTATCTAAATTTGCTTAAAAAGGAAGGCTTATGGCCTTCTTTTTTTTAAAACTTAGGTACCAAAAACTTAGGTACCAGGTCCAATAAAACGATTTCGGTACCTGGTACCAATAAATATGTTAATGGGGTGTGAAGATGAAATATTCAGCAAGAATTGCTAAAATTGAGGAATCTAAAACAATTGCGGTCAGTACTAAAGCAAATGAGCTAACTGCCGCAGGAGAAGATGTGGTTAGCTTTGGTGCTGGAGAACCAGATTTTCCTACACCAGATTTTATTAAAAAAGCTGCTGTAGAAGCTATGGATAAGGGATATACCGGATATACTTCTGCTTCTGGTCTACCTGAACTTAAGGAAGCAGCTGTTAACAAATTTGCTTTAGACTATTCGTATAAGTATTCTACAGAAGAAGTTATAGTCGGTAATGGTGGTAAACAGATACTTTTTAATGGTTTATCAGCTATTTTGGAAGTGGGAGATGAGGTCTTAATCCCAAAACCATATTGGGTCTCATATCCTGAGTTAGTTAAACTTGCCGGTGGTACTCCTATTTTTATAGCGACAAAGTCTGAAAATAAATTTAAACTAAGAGCCAAAGAATTGGAAAAGAGTTTGAATGAAAATTCAAAAGCCATAATAATTAATTCTCCTTCTAATCCTGATGGTCATTTTTATTCTCCTTCAGAATTAAAAGAATTGCTCGATTTAGCAGTAAAAAATGATTTATTTATTATCAGTGACGAGATATATGATAAATTACTTTATGATGGCAGAGAATTTAAATCAATGATTGAACTGTTCCCGGAGCTTAAAGATAGATTATTAATTGTCAATGGTATGTCCAAATCATATTCTATGACCGGGTGGCGGGTTGGATTTGGTTTTGCCAGTAAAGAGTGGATCAGTTCAATGGCTAAAATCCAGAGTCATACAACTTCTAATGTTAATACAATTGCTCAGTATGCTAGTGCAAAGGCTCTGGCCAATGATGACCTGGAAAACATAATAAAGGATCGCAGAGAAGTTTATCAAAAAAGAAGAGATTTAACTGCTGAGCTGCTGACGGAAATTGAGAGTTTAGAAGCTATTAAACCTGCTGGAGCTTTTTATTTCTTTATTGATATTTCAAAACTTGTAGGTAAAAAAATTAAAGGGAAGAAGATTGAAGGCTCACTTTCATTTTGTGATTTACTTTTAAAAAAAAATAAGGTGGCTGTAGTTCCCGGTATAGCATTTGGCATGGATAATTTTATCCGAATTTCTTATGCTTTAGGAGAAGAGCGAATCAGAGAAGGGATCAAAAGAATAGCTAATTTCATAAAAGAAATAGAAAATTAATTTTTAAAATGATTGAAACTAAAAAGCTTTAATCTAGGGATTCAAGTTTTGTTATAAAAATAACCAGCTTTAGCAGCTGGTTTTCTTTTTGCATTCAGCTTCTATGTATAGTAAACTGTACTATATAAATACAGATAAAATATTATTAAAAATTTTGCTCTGCAGGCATCCTGCAGGCAAGAAGCATTAAACTCTGATTTTCAACTAATAAAAAAAGAGCCCTCAAAAAGGCTCTTATCACTGCTATATTTAATGGTGCGAAAGGAGGGATTCGAACCCTCACAGCCTTGCGGCCACTAGACCCTGAACCTAGCGCGTCTGCCAGTTCCGCCACTTTCGCACTGACAAGTTATATTTTAACTTATAAATTTAAATTTGTCAAGGAAATTGTTTTCATATTTTACTTAATTAGATAAATTATTACAAACTAAAGTTCAGGATAACTTTATGAAAAAAATAACTTGACTCCGGTCCGAATTATTTCTTGAATCAAGGAGGAATTAAGGGGACGGGCAAAGAATAAAGTATAGAAGCAGGATTTTTTTGCTCTAGTTTTAAAAATTCAGGAGGGAAATTATGTACGAGATTTTAGAAAAGGAAGTACTGGCGCCAACTATTAAAAAATTAAAGGTAAAAGCACCTATGATTGCTAAAAAAACTAAACCCGGTAATTTTATTATACTAAGAGTAGATGAAAAGGGAGAAAGAATTCCACTTACTGTCGCTGATTATGAACGTGAAAGCGGGATAATTTCAATTATTTTTCAGGAGGTTGGGTATTCTACTAAATTACTGGGACAGATGGATAAAGGGGATCAGATTCAGGATATTGTTGGTCCTTTAGGTCACCATATTGATCTGGAAGGATATCAGAAAGTAGTACTCCTGGGGGGAGGCTCAGGAACAGCTCTTTTATATCCTAAGGTTAGAGGATTTTATGAACAGGGAGCTGAAGTTATCAGCATCACTGGGGCTAGAACTAAAAATTTAATTATTTTAGAAGAAGAATTGGAGAAGTATAGTGACAGATTATTTATTGCTACTGATGACGGTAGTTATGGCCATCATGGTTATGTGACAGATATTTTAAAAGACTTACTGGAAAAAGAAGCTGATATTGATTTAGTAGTTGCTATTGGACCCGTACCGATGATGAAAGCAGTTGCTGATATGACTGAAGAGTATGGAATAAAAACAATTGTTAGTTTAAATACAGTTATGGTTGATGGAACTGGAATGTGTGGTGCCTGCAGAGTAACTGTTGGTGGAGAAAGAAAGTTCACCTGTGTAGATGGGCCGGCATTTGATGCCCATCAGGTTGATTTTAAGGAATTAATGAACAGACTTAACTTTTATCAAGATGAAGAAAATTTAGTTCATGATACAGCAGTCGAGGAGGATAATTAATGTCTTTACAGAAAAAAAAGACCCCGATGAAAGAACAGGAGCCAGAAGAAAGAATTAAGAATTTCAAAGAGGTTCCGTTTGGATATAGTGATCAAGAAGCGCTTGTGGAAGCAGACAGATGTTTACACTGTAAGCATCAACCCTGTGTTGAGGGATGTCCAGTTCATGTACCTATTCCTCAATTTATTCAGGCTTTAAAAGATGGTGATGTTGTAGAAGCCAATCAGATAATTAAAAGTAAAAACAATTTGCCTGCAGTCTGTGGTCGTGTCTGTCCCCAGGAAGAACAGTGTGAAAAGGTATGTGTAATGGGGATTAAAAATGAACCTGTAGCAATTGGTCGATTGGAGCGTTATGTTGCAGATTATAATATGGAAAGAGGCAGCGATAAAACTAGTGCTGAAGAAATAGAAAAGATGAAGTTGTCTGAGTTAGAGGGAAGAAAAGTTGCAGTAATTGGAGCCGGTCCGGCCGGGCTGACTGCAGCAGCTGACCTGGCTAAATATGGACTTGAGGTAACAATTTTTGAGGCCCTACATGAGACAGGCGGAGTTCTGCGCTATGGTATCCCAGAATTTAGACTTCCTAAGGATATAGTTGATCAGGAGGTTGAAGCTATTAAAGAATTGGGAGTTGACGTGCAGTTAAATGTTGTTGTTGGAAAGTCAATTACAGTTGAAGAATTATTTGAGCAGGGTTATGAATCTATGTTTATTGGTGTAGGAGCAGGTTTGCCCAGATTTTTAAATATCCCGGGAGAAAATTTAAATGGTGTTTATTCGGCCAATGAATTTTTGACCAGAGTGAATTTAATGAAGGCTTTTAAATATCCGGAATACAAAACCCCGGTTGTAGTTGGAGATAAAGTTGCTGTTGTTGGAGCTGGAAATGTGGCAATGGATGCAGCAAGAACTGCTAAAAGGTTGGGAGCAGAGGATGTATATATAGTTTATCGGAGAGCCGAGGAACAAATGCCGGCCCGCAGTGAAGAGATTCATCATGCTCAGGAAGAAAAAATTGAGTTAAAGCTCTTAAATAATCCGGTTGCCATCCATGGAGAAGACGGTAGAGTTGCTCAGATGGAATGTCAGCAGATGAAACTGGGAGAAAAAGATGATTCTGGTCGTAGACGTCCAATTCCAATTGAAGGTTCAAACTGGATGCTGGAACTGGACACAGTAATTATTGCGATTGGACAGAATCCAAATCCACTTCTAACTTCAAATACAAAAAATTTAAAAACTAAAAGCTGGGGTGGAATTGAGGTCGGTGAAGACCAGCAGACCAGCCGCAGAGGAGTCTATGCTGGAGGAGATGTTGTTACCGGAGCTGCTACAGTTATTAAGGCAATGGGTGCTGGAAAAACAGCGGCTGAAAATATGAAGAATTATTTGTTAGAGAAATCTAAAAAATAGAGTGGTTGATTTTATGTCAGATTTATATCAGGATGATTTATTTTCAAAAAAAGAAAAAAAGATTTATACAGTAGCAGAAATAACAGGGTATCTTCAAGCTTTAATTAAAGAAGATGCTCTTCTTTCTGATTTCTGGATTAGTGGTGAAATATCCAATTTTTATCACCACAGCTCAGGTCATATGTATTTTACCTTAAAGGATAAAAATTCGCAGCTGAAAACAGTTATGTTTAAAGGTTATAATTCCTCGCTGAATTTTGAGCCAGAAGAAGGAATGCAGGTTGAGGCCAGAGGTAATTTAGATATTTATGCTCAGCGAGGAGAATATCAATTTTATGCCCGGGAGATGGAAAAAGCGGGCAAAGGTAAATTATATGAGGCTTTTGAAAAACTGAAAGCCCGCCTGGAAAAAGAAGGTCTCTTTGCTGAAGCTAAGAAAAAGGAAATTCCACTTTTAGCCCGTAAAATTGGGATTGTAACTTCTCCTACTGGTGCTGCTATTAGAGATATTCTTTCAGTAATGAAAAGGCGCAGCGGTAATTTTTCGGTTCTAATAGTTCCCTCTCATGTACAGGGAGATCTTGCTAAAGGAGAAATTACTGCCGGAATTGAATATTTAAACAGTCGAGATGATATTGATTTAATAATTATCAGCCGGGGTGGTGGCTCAATTGAAGATCTCTGGCCCTTTAATGAAGAAGAGGTGGCCCGGGCGATCTATAATTCGCGATTGCCGGTAATTAGCGGAGTTGGACACGAAACTGATTTTACCATTTCTGATTTTGTGGCTGATTTGCGAGCTCCAACTCCTTCAGCTGCAGCAGAACTGGCAACTGCCAATAGGGAAGAAATTTTAAATAGGCTTGATAATTTAACTCAGCGTTTATTAAACAGCAGTTCTACTAAAATTAAAGAACTGCAGAATAGGCTGCAGAGTATTTCTGAAAGAAGGATTTTTGCTTCACCGGAAGAACTTTTCCGTAATTATGAACAGGAACTTGATAGTCTGGAGACGAAATTAAAACACCAGATTGAAAAAAAATATAATGTCTGGGAAAACAACTATCAGCTGTTATATCAGAAATTAAATAATTTAAGTCCGCTAAAGACTCTTAACCGGGGATATTCTATCCTGCAGGATCAGGAAGAAAAAACAATTATGTCGGTAAACCAAATTGAAGCTGGAGATCAGCTGCAGGCACGTTTAAGTGACGGTCTGGCCGATTTGGAAGTAAAAGCATGTAGAAAAGATGGTGATATTAATGACTAAAGAGAAAGAAAAAGTTGAAAAAATTGATACTGAAAACTTAGATTTTGAAACAGCTTTAGAAAAACTGCAAAAAATTGTAGAGGATCTTGAAAAAGGTGGTCTTTCCCTGGATAAGACTCTTGCTGAATTTAGTCAGGGGATGAAACTGCTTAAATTCTGCCATCAAAAACTTGATAAGGCAGAAAAGAAAATAGAGTTAATGCTGGAAGAAGATAATGAGTTTACTAAAGAAGTACCTTTTGATACAGAGATTGAGGAGGATTAAACTTGCAGGAAATTAAAAAAATTCTTGCTGTAAAAGCGGAAGAAGTGGAATTGCAGTTAGAAAAGTTGATGACTTTAAAAGAAGAAATAGCTCCTCAGCTGACTGAGGCAATGAAATATACTCTTCTTTCAGGGGGAAAAAGAATTAGACCTGTCTTATCACTTTTAACTGTAGAATTATTGGGAGGCAATTATCAGGCTGCATTAAAGGCAGGTTCAGCTCTGGAAATGATTCATAGTTATTCATTAATTCATGATGATCTGCCGGCGATGGATAATGATGATCTGCGTCGGGGGAAGAAAACTAACCACCTTGTTTTTGGAGAAGCAGCTGCAATTTTGGCGGGTGATGCTCTTTTAACATATGCCTTTGAAGTCCTATCAGAACTGGAACTTAAACCAGATAATAAAATTAAAATTATTGCTAATACAGCTAAATTTTCTGGCTACCAGGGTATGGTAGGTGGCCAGGTTCTGGACATTGAAGCTGAGAATAAAAAATTAACTCTAACAGAAATGAAGAAAGTACACCGGGCCAAAACAGGGGCTTTAATTAAAGCTTCTGTTTTAAATGGACTCTATTGTTCCGACTTTAATACCGAAGAGAAAAAGGCACTGCTGGCATATGCAGAAAATATAGGGGTTCTCTTCCAGATTGTTGATGATTTACTTGACTTAACCGGAGATACAGAAAAATTGGGTAAAGTTGTTGGCAGGGATCAGGAATTAAATAAATCAACCTATCCTAAATTAATGGGGATTGAATCTGCAAAAAAAGCAGCCTCAAAACATGCAAAAAAAGCCAAAGAGGAATTAAATATTTTTGGTTCTCGTGCCCAGAACTTAAAGGATTTAGTTGATTATATTTTTAAAAGACAGCATTAATTGAAGCGACTAAACAAATGTGTTATAATTAGTTAAAATGCAGATGGTGCAGTATTCTAGTCAGCATACTATCTTTGAAGGCGGGCCTAAAAATCCGTCAACGGGCATATCGATGAAGTTCTTTGTAATGGCTGCTGACGCCCAGTTGGGGGCCATTGCAGAGAGATAAGGGCTTGGGGCGATCCACAACGGCATGTGGGCGTTGACCCCTTTCCCGCGGAGGCCTGGTCGAGTTATTATATACATAGCAAGGCCAGGTTCACCTGTTTTAACCGTAAGGTTGAACAGTGTAGCCTGCTTTGAAGTGGTACTGGAGACAGTAGCAAAACACAGGTGCCTGGATCCAGCCCTGGGTTGAACCTGCTGGAAACTTGTACTGCAAAAGAAGCTAGGAGATAGTTTAAATGCTGTTAAGGAAAACTTCTAGACTGTCCAGAAGGGGTGTAATAGGGATTAAAGTGTGTTCTTAGTGGTAATTCAGCTCTGCAGAGGGAGACCCTGCAGCGGAAATTTAAAGAGAAATCTCCCGAATGGCGACAGACGGGAATTTCCGGGGAAAACCTGCTGGACCTATGACACAGCATTTATCTATTATATTACCATCTGTTATTTTATTAATTGAGGTGAATATTTTTGGATAATTTAAAGAGCAGTATTATTATTGCTATAATGACTTTTTTTATTGCGGTAAGTGTCTCCTCTGTTTCACAGACACAGGTACGGTTTGTACCATTACCGATGGCAGTAATAATACTGTTAATTATTATTATAGTGGGTGTTTTAGCAGATATGGTAGGAGTTGCTGCAACTGTTGCCAGAACTGAACCTTTTAATGCAAAAGCTGCCAAGAAAATTTTCGGAGCCAAGATTTCTCTTTATCTGGCAAAAAATGGTGATAAAGTGGCCAGTTTAATGTGTGATATTGTTGGTGATATTTGTGGAACGGTCAGTGGAGCTATCAGTGCAGTAATTGCAATTGATTTAGTTAATTATTATGGCTTTTCAAATTTATGGACTAATTTGATAATAATTGGCCTGGCTTCAGCATTAACTGTTGGGGGTAAAGCATTTTTTAAATATTATGGAATGAAAAAATCGACAGAGATTATTTTCGTTGTTGGCCGCTTTTTAGAGTTTTTTCATCTTATCTATGATAAAATTTACGGATTTCTAAAAAAGAGGTGGAATTAATGAGTGATTATTTATCAAAAATAAATGGAATAGATGATTTAAAAAAATTGAAGGGTTCTCAGCTGAAAGAACTGGCTGCGGAAATCAGAGAATTTTTATTAGAAAACATTTCACAGACCGGTGGACATTTAGCTTCTAATCTGGGAACAGTTGAGCTGACTATTGCCTTACATCATTATTTAAATAGTCCTACAGACAAAATAATCTGGGATGTAGGACACCAGGCATATACTCATAAAATATTAACGGGACGTAAAGATTGTTTTATTAATTTGCGACAGAGGGATGGGATGAGTGGGTATCCCAAGTGCAGTGAATCTCCTCATGATATTATCGGTGCCGGACACAGCAGCACCTCAATTTCTGCTGCCGTTGGACTCTCTCTGGCTCGAGAGAATCTAGATCAAATTGGTGATATTTATGCAGTTATTGGAGATGGTGCTTTAACTGGTGGAATGGCTTTTGAAGCATTAAATCACGCTGGTCATATTGGCAGTAATATTAATGTGATCTTAAATGATAATGAGATGTCAATTTCTGATAATGTAGGTGCTATTTCTAATTATTTATCTAATTTAAGGAATGATCCTACCTTAAAAAAAGTAAAAGAAGATATAGAATTTTTGATTAATAAAATTCCTAAATTCGGGAAAACAGTCTCCAATACTGTTGATCGAGTTAAAGATGCATTAAAATACAGTTTTATTCAGGGTGTACTTTTTGAAGAATTTGGATTTAATTACCTTGGTCCTGTTGATGGTCACAATATAATTGAACTTATGAAATATTTTAAACAGGCAGAAGCAGTAGCTGGACCTGTACTTTTACATGTAATAACCAGGAAAGGTAAAGGTTACCCACCTGCTGAAAATAACCCTGATAAATTTCACGGGGTTGGCCCCTTTAATATTGAGGATGGTAGTTCTAAAAAAATAAAATCAAAAGTAAGTTACAGCCAGGTTTTTGGAGAAACTTTAAAAAGAATGGCAGCTGTAGATAAAAGGATTGCTGGCATAACTGCTGCTATGCCTTCAGGAACGGGAATGGGGATTTTTGCAAGCTCCTACCCAGAAAGATATTATGATGTAGGAATTGCAGAACAGCATGCTATTACTATGAGTACTGGACTGGCCAAAGGCGGTATGAAGCCAGTTTGTGCTATATATTCTACTTTTTTACAGAGGGCCTATGATCAGGTGATTCATGATGCTGCAATCCAGAATATTGATCTAACTATAGCTGTTGATCGAGCAGGAATTGTAGGTAATGATGGTGAAACCCATCAGGGATTATTTGATTATTCATTTCTGCGCCCTGTGCCCAATTTAGTTATGATGGCAGTCAGAGACGCTGAACAGCTGCAGCAGATGCTTTTTACTGCTGTTAACTATCAAGGACCTGCAGTTCTGCGCTATCCCAGGGGAAGTGCAGCTGGAGAATATATCCCTCACAAAGTCAGTGACTTAAAAGAAATTGAGATTGGAAAGGCTGAGGAATTAATTGAAATTGATAAGGAAATGGATCTAACAATTTTAGCTGTAGGTTCGACTGTTGAGCCAGCACGGAAAGCTGCTGAAATTTTAAATAACAATGGTTATCAGACTGCTTTAGTTGATGCCAGATTTATCAAACCTCTGGATGAAGAAATGATCCTCCGAGCTCTTAAAAACTCTAAAAACATATTAACAGTTGAAGAACAGGTTTTAGCAGGTGGTTTTTCTTCTGCGGTTCTGGAACTGGCTGCAGATAGTGGAATTGCCCTTAAAAATTTAAAAAGAATTGGTGTTGGGGATGAGTTTGTAACCCATGGTGGAATGGAAGAAATGAAAAAAGAATATCAGCTGGACGCCAGAGGTATTCTTAAAAAAGCACTTTCTTTGCTTGTTCAAGCAGAGGAGGTAAATAGGTTATGGCCCGAAAAGAAAGACTAGATATTGTTGTAACTGAACGGGGATTATTTAAAAGTCGTTCTCGGGCTAAAAGAGCTATTATGGCCGGGTTAGTTTTTGTTAATGGCCAGCGAGAAGATAAGGCTGGAACTCAGATAGATCCAGATGCCAAAATTGAGTTTAGAGGTGACAAAAACCCGTATGTAAGTCGGGGAGGTTTTAAACTTGAGAAGGCTTTAAAAGTTTTTGATATTGATCCAGATGCAAAAGAAGCAATAGATATCGGAGCCTCCACAGGTGGTTTTACAGATTGTCTTTTACAGCATGAAGCTCAAAAGGTTTATGCAATAGATGTAGGTTATGGACAGCTGGCCTGGAAACTAAGACAGGATGAACGAGTTAAGGTCTTTGAAAGATGCAACTTTCGGTATTTAGAAAAAGACGAACTTCCGGTTAAAGTCCCTTTAATTGTAACTGATGTTTCTTTTATTTCTCTGCGATTAATCGTACCTGGTGTCAAAAAATTTATAGAGCAGGATGGAGATTTTGTTGCCCTAATTAAACCACAATTTGAAGCTGGCCGAGAGCGGGTTGGAAAAAATGGGGTAGTTAAGGATCCAGCTGTTCATAAAGATGTGATTAAAAGTTTAAGTGATTTTTTTCTTGAAGAAGGTTTTAAGCCACTTGACCTTGATTATTCACCGATAACCGGTGCTGCAAGTAAAAATATTGAGTATTTAATCCATCTAAGTTTTACTGAGCTAACTGCTGAATTTGATCGGCAGAGCTGGCAGCAGAAAATTGATAAACTGGTTTATACTGCTCATTCAGAACTGGGAGGTTCTTAAAATGGATAAAGCTGCATTAATAGTAAATTTAGACAAAAAAGAAGCTTTTACTGTAGCGGAAAGAGCTATTGAATGGTTTGAAGAAAGAAATAAAGAATTTCTAATTGAAGAACATGCTGCTTTACAGCTTTCGCAAAAAAATAGAGAGGCTGATTATGAGCGCATCAAAAACGAAGCCGATTATATTATTATAATTGGTGGTGATGGAACTTTTTTGCATACTTCTCATCATTTTATTGGCAGTGATCTTCCCTTACTGGGAATTAATGTTGGGCATCTGGGTTTTTTAACTGATGTTGAGACTAATGAGCTGACAAAAGCGCTGGAGATGATTGATAATAATAATTATAATATAGAAAAAAGAATGATGCTGCAGACAGAACACTATCGAGAGGAAGAGAAGATTAACAGCAGCTATGCCCTTAATGATTATGTTATAAATAGAGACCCTGATTCTCAAATGCTCAAAATTGAGCTCTATATTAACAAAGAACTTGTCAACAATTTTAGAGGAGATGGTTTAATTATTGCCACTCCAACTGGTTCCACAGCTTACTCGCTTTCAGCAGGAGGGCCGATAATAAATCCCCGTCAAATTCAGGCAATTTTAATAACTCCAATTTGTCCTCATAATCTCCACCTGCGGCCAATGGTAATCTCAGATCAGGAAGAAATTAGAATTAAAGTTGATAGTGATGGCCGTTCTGTTAAAGGTTGTGCTGATGGTAGACAGAAAAATGAAATCATTCCCGGGGATGAAATTTATATCAGTGGAGCAGACAAGGAATTATCAATTATCAAATTACCTGATAGAACTTTTTATACGATTGTTAAGGAAAAAATGAATCTTGCTTAATTGACAGGAGGAAAACTTATGCTCAGTGACTTACAGGTTAAAAACTTTGCCTTAATAAATAAGGTTAATATTAATTTTAAGCAGGGATTAAATATTTTAAGTGGAGAAACTGGTGCAGGTAAATCAATAATTATTGGAGCACTTGATTTATTACTGGGGGCCAGAGCAAATACTGATGTTATCCGAAGTGGAAAAAAAGCAGCATATATTTCTGCTTTTTTTCAGCCTGAGGAACTGAAAATTATAAATGATATTTTAAATGAAGCAGGTATTGAAAAAGAAGAAAATGGTATTTTGATTGCCCGTGAGATTAGAGAAAACGGGCGCAACCGCACTTTGATTAATGGACAGCTGGCAACTTTAAAGATTGTTAAAAAAATTAGCCGTTATTTAATTGACATCCACGGTCAGCATGAGCACCAGCTGCTTTTAGATCAGAGTTCTCATCTAATGATTCTTGATGCCTTTATTGGGGAAGAAATTAGCCCCTTAAAATCAGAAATTAAATCATTATATCAGGAATTATCAGAGGTAAGAAAAGAACTGTCAGAAATTGAAATTGATGATTCACAGAGAGCCAGAGAATTGGATGTTATTAATTTTCAGATTGAAGAGATTGAGGAAGCTGCTCTTAAAGAAGGAGAATACGAAGAATTAAAAGAAGAATATAAAACTTTATCTCACGGCGAAGAAATTTATAAAGTTGTATCCGAACTGCTGACATCTCTAAGCGGAGATGACTACAGTGAAAAAGGAATAAT
Source organism: Halanaerobium saccharolyticum (assembly GCF_003259895.1). Classification (GTDB taxonomy): domain Bacteria; phylum Bacillota; class Halanaerobiia; order Halanaerobiales; family Halanaerobiaceae; genus Halanaerobium; species Halanaerobium saccharolyticum_A. The sequence goes on from NZ_QLME01000003.1 coordinate 43,341, forward strand.
GGATCGCCTTTCGGTATTAAAGAATAAATTTGCAGAAATTGAGGATTATAATCAAAAATTGAAAGAGTTAAATAAAAAATTTGCAGATATTTATTATGGACTGGAAGAATTTATTTTTGATTTAGGTGATTTTGAAAGTTCTTTTGCTTATGATGAGGAAAGAATATCTTTAATTAGTGATCGACTTGATCTGATTAATACTCTTTTGAGAAAATATGGAGAAGATATAGAAACAGTACTATCTTATCTGGAAGAGTTATATCAGAAGCGGAATAAATTAGAAAATGTTGAAGATAAAATTAATTCTCTCACTAAAAAGAAAGATGATTTTAAGAAAAAATTAACCAAAAAATCGGAGCAATTGTCTGAGAAAAGAAAAAAACATGCTGAAGATTTAGAAGTGAAGCTAAAACAGGAACTTAAGGATTTAGCTATGGAAGATGTTAGATTTAAAGTTGATTTTAAAGAAAAAACAATATCTGCAGATGGTACTGATCAGATAGAATTTTTAATTTCACCAAATAGAGGTGAAGATTTAAAATCTCTATCTAAGATTGCCTCTGGGGGAGAGATATCCAGAATCATGCTGTCTTTAAAAACTATTACAGCAGCTTTAGATCAGGTTGATACATTAATTTTTGATGAAGTTGACAGTGGGGTGGGGGGCAAAACAGCTGCTAAAATGGCTGCAAAATTAACGCAGATTGCTCAGGATAGACAGATAATTTGTATTACTCACCTGCCGCAGCTTGCAAGTGCAGCAAATCATCATTTTTTAATTAAAAAGGAAAAAGGAGAAAACAGGACTTTTACGAAGATTTATTCTTTAGATGAAGCCGATAGAGTTAAGGAAATTGCCAGAATGATTGGTGGGACAACAATAACTGACAAAACTTTAGCTCATGCAGAAGAAATGCTGCTTCTGGCAGAAAAATAGGAGATATTATAGAGGGAGATATTGTTAATTTAATATTTTATTATTATAGAAATGGATATATTAAAAGATAGATAACTAATTTTATTCTAAGAGGGGGAAAAATATTGGGACAGACTATAGATATTTTAATTGTGGATGATAATCAGGAATTCTGTCAGCTTCTGGCTGAATTTTTTGAGGTGAATGAGAAATTTAATGTTGTAGAAATTTTACATGATGGAGAACAGGTTCTTGAATTTTTAAAAAATAATGAAAATCCAGATGTTTTAATTTTAGATTTAATAATGCCCCACCTTGATGGGATTGGTGTTTTAGAGGAACTAAACTCCCAGGATTTAATTGGAGAGATGAAAGTAATTGCTTTAACAGCTATGGGGCATGATAAAATAATGAAGACAGTTATTGATTTAGGAGTTCATTATTATATTATGAAACCTTTTGATCTGGATAAATTGCAGCAGAGAATTAAACAGCTGATGGAAAAAAATACGGGAGTTTCAGAAAATATACATTTTCAGGATCCACAATTAGAGATAGAGAATGGAAATTATATACCTTACATAACTCAAATCATTCAGGAACTGGGAGTTCCGGCACATATTAAAGGTTATCGTTATGTACGCCAGGCTGTGAAAATGGTAATTAAAGATATGGATTTATTGGGTGCAGTAACTAAAGAATTATACCCGCGGGTGGCAGATGAATTTGATTCTACTCCCAGCAGGGTTGAAAGAGCAATTAGACATGCAATTGATGTTGCCTGGCAGCGAGGAAATCAAAAAGCTTTAAAAAAATATTTCAAAAATAATATAAATGAAAATGTTAAACCTACCAATTCTCAATTTATTGCTAGAATTGCTGACAAAATTGTGGTTGATTTAAAAGTTTCATAAATGGAGGCTTATAATGGAGATTAAAAAGGAAATAAGAACCGCATCTGAAACAATATATGAAGGAAATATTTTGAAACTATATAGAGATGAAGTAGAATTTCCTAATAAACATAAATCTACCCGGGAAGTAGTAGAACACAGCGGGGGAGTTTCTGTGCTGGCTGAAAATGAAGAAGGCAAAATTTTATTAATCAGGCAGTATAGATATCCTGTTGATGAAGTGATTTATGAAATTCCAGCTGGTAAATTAGAACTGGAGGAAAAGGTTGAGGAATGTGCCAGGCGAGAATTAAGAGAGGAAACTGGGTATACAGCCGAAAAATTCAGCAAGTTATTCGAATTTTTTCCTACACCAGGCTATAGTACAGAAACTATTTATATTTATCAGGCAGAAAACTTAAAATATGTGGGGAGAGATTTAGAAGAAGGAGAATATATAGAAGTTGTACCCCAAACTAAAGCAGAATTAAAAGAACTTATGCAGTCTGGTAAAATTAAAGACAGTAAAACTTTAATTGCTGTCATGCACTATCTTGGTGATTTTTAATGAAAAAAGAATATTTTGCTGATCTACATATCCATATAGGTGGGGGTAGTGATGGCAGTCCGGTTAAAATTACAGCCTCCAGAAAATTGAATTTTCCCAATATCTTAAAAGAGGCTGCTTTTAAAAAGGGACTTGATATAATTGGAATTATTGACTGTGCCTCTCCTGTGGTTCTTAAAGATATAGATCAAATGCTGGCTGCTGGAGAAATGAAAGAGTTGGATCAGGGAGGAATACTCTATTCTGATCAGCTGCTGGTTTTACCTGGGGCAGAAATTGAAAGCAGAGAGGAAAATGGGGGTCAGGTACACTATTTAGCTTTTTTTCCAAAAATAAAGCAGATCAAAGAATTTAGCGGGACAATGGAAAATTATATTTCCAATATCACTTTAAGTTCTCAGGCTGCAAAATTAACTGGAAAAGAGCTCTTAAAAATTGTGGATTATCACGGTGGTATAATGATCCCTGCTCATATCTTTACTCCTCATAAAAGTTTTTACGGCAGAGCTTTTAAAACTTATACAGAAGTTTTTACACCAGCAGAGTGGGAAAAGATACCAGCCATAGAGCTGGGACTTAGTGCTGACACAGAAATGGCTGATCTACTGCCGGAATTAAGCTCAAAAACATTTTTGAGTAATTCTGATGCTCATTCTCTGCCCAAAATTGCCAGAGAATATAATATTATGGAGTTAGAAGGTTTGAATTATAATTCAGTCCTTCAGGCTTTAAAAAGAGAATCAGGCAGCAGTATTAAAAAGAATTATGGTTTAAATCCTGAGTTAGGAAAATATCACAGGACTCATTGTGAAAAATGTGACAGAACTTTTTCTGGAGCAAAAGCTGTTCTACAGTGTCCAAACTGCGGCTCAGAAAAAGTAGTGGTAGGAGTTAAGGATAGGATTTTAGAAATTGCAGCAAATAGGAATCCAGAACATCCTGAACACCGGCCTGAATATGTTTATCAGGTACCACTTTTAGATATTCCTGGAATTGGGAAAAAAACTGCCGCTAAATTGTTCGAAAACTGCGGCACTGAAATGGATGTTATTCATAATTTATCTACTGCCGAATTAAAAGAATGTATGAGCAGTAGAATTTTTAAAAAAATAAAGAAAGCACGTCAGCAGAATTTCAGCTTCCAGTCAGGAGGAGGCGGCACATACGGTAAGGTGATTTTTTAGTTTTAAAATATTGAATTAGAAAGAAGGTTAAAATATGGCAGATGCTAAATTAAATAAGTATGCAGAATTACTGGTTAACTATTCTCTGGAAGTTAAAAAGGGAGATCAGGTTTTAATTCAGGGAGAAGATGTCAGCAAAGATTTAATTAAAGAAGTTTACAAAGAAGTACTTAAAAACGGTGGACATCCGCTGGTAATAACTAAATTTGAAGAACAGGCAGAACTTTTTTATAAATATGCTTCAGAAGAACAGCTTAATTACAGTGCTCCTTTTATCAAACATCTAATGGAAAATGTTGATGCCTCTCTAAGGATTTTAGGCCACAATAATACTAAAAATCTGGCCGGTGTTGATCCAGAAAAAATAAAGAAGCATTCAATTGCCCAAAAAGAAATTAGCGAAATTCTGATGAACAGAGCGGCTGAGGGAAGTTTGAACTGGAATATTTGTCAGTTTCCTACTCATGCTGATGCTCAGGAAGCAGGGATGTCTTTAGGTGATTATAGAGAATTTGTTTATCAGGCCTGTCATCTTAACAAAAAGGATCCTGTTGCTTACTGGACAGAATTCGGTAAAGAACTGGAAAGAATTGCAAAGATTTTAAATCAGAAAAATGAGCTGCATTTTATTTCTCAGGAAACGGATTTAAAATGTAAGGTTGAAGGTAGAACCTGGATTGCTGATAAGGGTAAGGAAAATTATCCAGGAGGGGAAGTTTTTACCGGGCCAATTGAAGATAGTGTTGAAGGAATAATTAGATTTTCTTTTCCGGGAATTTACAGCGGTAAAGAAATTGAAGATATAAGACTGGAATTTAAAAATGGTAAGGTGATTAATGCTTCTGCGGCTAAAGGTGAGGAGTTATTACATTCATTGCTAGATACAGATGAGGGATCGCGATATGTAGGAGAAGTTGCAGTTGGCTGTAATCAGGGAATAACAGAATTCACCCGAAATATGCTGTTTGATGAGAAAATTGGTGGAACAATTCATTTAGCCTTAGGACGCAGTTATCCAGAAACTGGAGGAGAAAACAACTCTACAATCCACTGGGATATGCTCTGTGATATGAAAGACGGTGGAGAAATTTATGCTGATGGTGAATTGATCTATCGTGATGGTAAATTTATAATTTAGTGCAATACTGATAAGCTTATTATTTTCAAAACAAAATTATAAGCTCTTTCCATAAAACTTTTAAAGAGAAAGTAGAATTCATATCTCACTTAAATCAGGTTTCCTGCCCGATTACCACCTCCTGTGGCACGGGCAGCTCAAAACCTCGTTTTTTTCGGCCTGATTTAAGTTCAATAATCATTAACTCTCTCTAATAAAAGTTTGTAAGTCAACTCGTTATAAATTTGTTTTGAAAATATAATAATTTAGCTATATATTTTTATAAATTATAAATTTACAATCAGATAGTTTTTTGGAGAAGTTTTAACTAAATTTTTTTAGATTGATTTTAGAGAAAAATAAAAAATTACTAATTTGGAGGGATTAAATTATGATTAAGGATATTAAAAAGAATGCTCAGATTATTTCTGAACAGCTTGATTATAAGCCGGAGATTGGTCTTGTTTTAGGTTCTGGACTCGGGGTAATGGCAGAGGAAATTGAAAATCCTGTTTATATAGATTATGGTAAACTAGAACATTTTCCTGTTTCGACAGTAGAGGGTCATGCTGGCAGATTTGTTATTGGGGAATTAGAAGGAAAAAAAGTTATTGCTATGCAGGGAAGGACCCACTATTATGAAGGTTATTCCATGCAGGAACTGGTAATGCCTGTTAGGATTATGAAAGAGGTTGGAATAGAAAAATTGATTTTAACCAATGCCGCCGGGGGAGTTAATGAAGAATTTAGTGCCGGTGAATTTATGATAATTTCTGATCATATAAATTTAATGGGAGATAATCCACTAATAGGTGAAAATTATGAGGAATTTGGTCCGCGTTTTCCTGATATGTCAGAAGCCTATAATAAAGAACTGATTGAAGTGGCTGAAAATGTAGCTCGAGATAATGGAATATTAACTCGTAAAGGTGTTTATGCTGCTGAATCAGGGCCCAGTTATGAAACACCAGCAGAAATAAAATATCTAAGGACTATTGGTGCTGATGCAGTTGGGATGTCAACTGTTCCAGAAGTAATTGCGGCCAATCATATGGGACTTGGAATTGTTGGAGTTTCCTGTGTAACAAATATGGCTGCTGGAGTATTAAATCAGCCCCTAGATCATAAAGAAGTTGTTGAAATAGCGGAAAAGGTAAGACCTGATTTTATTAAATTAATGAGGGGTATTATTAAAAATATTTAGCTGGAGGGTTTAATAATGCGTGCATATGATATAATATATAAAAAAAGAGAAGGTCAAAAATTAAATAAAGAAGAACTGGGATTCTTAATCAATGGTTATGTTGAAGGAGAAATTCCGGATTATCAGATGTCAGCCTGGGCAATGGCAGTTTATTTTCAGGGTATGGATGCTGAAGAAACTGCAAATTTAACTATGCTGATGGCGGAATCAGGTGACATGATAGATTTAAGTCCAATTGAGGGAATTAAGGTTGATAAACACAGCACAGGTGGTGTAGGTGACACTACAACCCTTGTTCTGGCTCCCCTTGTCGCTTCAGCAGGGATACCTGTGGCCAAGATGTCCGGGCGTGGACTTGGTCATACAGGTGGAACAATTGATAAATTAGAATCTATACCAAGTTTTAATACATCTTTAGATAGAGATAAATTTTTTGATAATGTAAATCAGCATGGAATAGCAGTAGTTGGACAGACTGGAAATTTAACTCCTGCTGACAAAAAGTTATATACTTTAAGAGATGTAACTGCTACAGTTGAGTCTATTCCACTGATTGCCAGCAGTATCATGAGTAAAAAACTTGCCGGGGGAGCAGATGCAATTGTGCTTGATGTTAAAACCGGTAATGGTGCTTTTATGAAAGATTTTGAAAAGGCTAAAAAACTGGCAAAAGCAATGGTTGCTATTGGTAAAGAAGTAGGTCGGGATACCACCGCTTATATTACTGATATGAATCAGCCTCTGGGTAATGCTGTTGGTAATGCACTTGAGGTTAAAGAAGCAATTAAAACTCTTAAAGGGGAAGGTCCTGAAGATTTAACAGAACTCTGTATCGAACTGGGGGCTGGAATGCTGCAGCTTGCTGGGAAAATTAAAGATATAGAAGAAGGCAAAGAGATTTTAAGAGAAAATCTTAAAAATGGAAAAGCTCTGGCTAAGTTTTCAGAAATGATTTCTGCTCAGGGTGGTAATGCAAATGTTATTGAAGATTTATCCCTGCTGCCAATTGCGGATGCAACTTTTGAGGTTAAAGCAGAAAAAGATGGTTATATATCTGAGATTAAGGCTTTAGATGTTGGACTATCTGCGATGATTTTAGGTGCTGGCAGAGAAAATAAAGAGTCTGTAATTGACCTTGCTGCGGGTTTAGAAATCAAGAAAAAGATTTCTGATCCAGTAAGTAAAGGAGATACACTGGCTGTGCTTCACTATAATGAATGTAATGATTTAGAAGAAGCAAAACAAAAATTGCTGGAAGCTTTTACAATTACTGCAGAAAAGAAAGATAAAAAAGAACTAATTTATGAAATAATTAAATAAGGTAATTTTGAGGTGAGTTTATGACTATTTTTAATGGTGAGCGTCTGGAAACTGAACTATTCCAATTGGATAGAAAAAGAATGGCAGATGGCTGGTATTCAGATGTTTATTTTCGCAACATAGCAGGTATTTTAACTAAGTTGTCGGAAGAAGGTTATCAGTTTAAAGAACAGGATATTGGAAATATTGAAGTAGAAATGCAGATTTTTCCCAGACGCCAGCCATTTTGTATTTTAGGCGGAATTGATGAGGCTCTTTCTATTTTAAAAACAGCTACAGGTTATCAGGATGAGGAGGGTAATTTTGTTAATACTTCCTCTAACTTAGAAGTTGAAGCCTGTCATGATGGGGAAAAAGCCTTTTACAAAGGGAATCCTCATAATGTTGATCCGGTGATTAAAATTAGAGGACGTTATCGTGATTTTTCAATTCTGGAAACTCCAATTCTGGGTTCTCTGACAGAAGCCTCCCGGATAGCTACTAATGTTTATCAGGTAATGGTAGCTGCAAGAGGAAAGGATATTTTGTTTTTTCCAGCCAGATTTACTCATTATAAATCTCAGGCAATGCACGGCTATGCCTATTCTTTAGGAGTAAATGCTTATAATAACGAATACGGCACCAATACCCAGCGCTATATTTCCACTGACGAACAGGGAGCCTGGTGGGGTGGTAAAGGTGGAGGAACTATTAGTCATTCCTATGTAGCATCATTTTTAGGGGAGACGGCAGAGGCAATGCTGCAGTTTTGTCGTTTAATGCCGCTTAATGTTAATAGAATTGCCCTGGTAGATTTTAAAAATGATTGTGTGGCTACCAGTAAAAATGTTTTAAAAGCAATGTTTGATAAATACCTGCAATTATTAAAAGCAGGTAAAGATAAGCAAGCAAAAAAATATAAATTATTTGGGGTAAGACCGGATAACTCTTCTGATCTGAGAGATAAAAGTGTTGAGCCTCTGGGTAAAAAAGAACTTGATAATGGAGTTAATGCTCGTCTTATTTTTAATTTGCGTAAAGCTCTTGATAATGCTTACAAAGAATGGGATCTACGACCTGAAGATTTAGAACTTGCAAAAAAATTCTGTCAGGAAGTTAAAATTATAGCAACCGGAGGCTTTAATCCCGAAAAAATTGATCGTTTTGAATCATCACAGGTTCCTGTCGATATTTATGGAGTTGGCAGCTGGCTTTTATCTAATTGTTCCTGTGAGGGAACCAAAAATGATTTTACAGGTGATGTAGTAAGGGTTAAAGTTGATGGTGAATGGATTGATCTGGCCAAGGTAGGCCGGTCAGCAGCTGATAATCCAAATTTAAAAGAAATTGATCTGAGCGAAATCAACTAGATAGTATTAATTAAGATTATAAATCAGGCTGCCTCTATTGGGGCAGTCTTTTAAAGTGGTGACTATATAATGAAAAAAAGAAAAAAATTATTAGATAAAATACTTAATTCTATGGCGGAAGAATATTTTTCTTATGAGAATAAAATTATAAAAATCAATAATTTAAAAGAAGCTGATTTTAAAAAAGTGGCTCTAAAAGTTGATGCTGAAGACCAGAGCTACTATGTAGAAAATAATTATTTAATTGATCAGGATAATGTATATTTTAATAAAGAAAGTGTTAATCTTTTAAAATATAAAATCCAATTTCTTGGTAAAGTTAAGTCAGGTCAGCATAATGTTCCCTATCATAATGATGCAGCCTATAAAAGTTTGAGTATTGATCTTGATAAAGGGCTGGATTTATTAAAAAAATATCAGAAAAATAATCATGAGCAGGCTTCATTTCTGCACTATAAATCAGACTTACTGGACTATCTACCTGCAGAAAGAAAAAGATTACTTTTAAAACTTGCTGCAGAGGCTGCAGAATTAGGATATAATCTTTATCTTGTTGGTGGCCAGGTCCGGGACTTATTGATTAATCTCCCGTTAAATAAAGATTTGGATATCCTGCTGGATGGGGATCTAAAAAAGTTCTTTGTTCATCTGGCTGAAAAATATGATTATCAATATGATTATAACAATAAATTTTCTACCGGATTTTTACACAACAAATATGGCTATTCAATTGATATAGCAAGCTGCAGAGAGGAAAAATATCATTTTCCAGGTTCTTTACCTCTTGTAGAAAAAGCTGATCTCTTTTCTGATCTGTTTCGTCGTGATTTTACAATTAACACTCTGGTTATTGATTTACACCCTGATCGTAAAGGAATCTTATATGATTTTTTTGGTGCTCTTAATGATTTGAATAGTGGAATTCTCAAAGTACTTCATAATTACAGTTTTAGAGATGATCCTTTAAGAATTTTGAGGGGGATTCGTTTTCAAATATTAAAAGATTTTAAACTAAGTGCTGAAACTGTTGAACTAAGCAGGCGATCACTAAAAAATTACGATTATCATAAACTGGCTCTGGAAAGAGTTTTTACTGAGCTGTCATATTTATTTAAAGCGCAGAAGGATATTTCTCAATTTTCAGCTATTCTATTGAATCAGATTCCTGTATTAAAACTGATTAAGGATGATTTTAAATTTGACAGCAGCAGAGATTCTAAGTTTTTAAAAGGAGAGAAAATGCTTGCTTTGAGCAGAGAAAAAGAACTTGAAGTTAATCATTTTCTTGTCAGACTAATGATTTTGTTTTATAATAGTAGAGAAAGCTTAATTAAATCCTGGCCGCTTTCAATTCCAGAAAAAAAGACTTTTGTTCAAAAAAGCTGGGAAAACATTGAGCCTGCAGTTTTTGAAATTAAAGATCCGGCCTTAAGATATAGAGAATTGGAGTTTTATCAGTCAGAAGAATTAATTATGTTTGCCGTTAATAACTTTGTGCAGGAGTATGCAGAAGAGATTTTTCGGCACCTGCAGCTTAGAAATGAGATTGAAGTTCCAATTTCGGGTCATGATTTAATGGATATGGGGATTAAGCAGGGTCCAGAAATCAAAAAATATTTATTGGAAATTAGAGATCAGATACTGCGCGATCAGCTCAACAGTCGTGAGGAAGCTTTGAAATATTTAAGTGAGATAATATAAAAATTTGAAAGATTATATAAATAAGACAGTTTTACAAAGAGGTGAAATAGTGAATACAATATATGAATTATTATTACTAATTCCGGTACTTTTATTTTCTTTATCTTTACATGAATTTATGCATGGTTATGTATCATATAAATTAGGAGATCCTACTCCGAAGTCTCAGGGAAGGTTAACTTTAAATCCCCTGGCACATCTGGATCCGATGGGAAGTCTGGTTTTAATTTTAACCAGACGTTTTGGCTGGGCTAAACCGGTTCCAATTAACCCAAACTATTATAAAAATCCAAGACAGGGAATGATGTTTGTCAGTCTTGCTGGCCCGGGAGCAAATTTTTTTCTGGCCGCTTTATTCGCACTGACAGCAAGAATTATTGTCTTTTTTAGTTCTTCCAGTTTATACCAGCTGCAGATGGCTGGCTATGGTAACCTTGTCCAGACATTTTTCGTTTTCTTTCAGTTAGCAGTAATTATTAATTTAAGTTTAGGTTTTTTTAACCTTTTACCTGTGCCACCACTGGACGGATCTAAGATTTTAATGGGTTTTTTACCACCTAAATTTGATAAATATATCCGTAAACTGGAAGGTCCTTATGGAATGATTTTACTGTTGATACTTGCCTACACAGGAATTTTATGGAGTATAATTGGACCACTGGTAAATACAATGTACGGACTATTACTGTAAGAGAAAGAGGTTAAGTTATGGATTATAAGCTTATACTTGATGATTTTGAGGGTCCGCTGGAACTTTTATACCAGCTGGTTAAGAAAAATGAAATAAATATCAGTGAGGTTTCACTTGCAAAGATCACTGATCAATATCTTAAACATTTAGAGCAGATGCGGGAATTTGATATTGATCTGGCAAGTGAGTTCTTAATTATTGCGGCTGAACTAATTGAAATTAAAATTAAAGCTCTGCTGCCTGTGGATGATGAGCAGGAGGAAGAAGAAACTGAACATGAATTAATTACCCGGCTTAAAGAATATGAATTATTCAAAAACATTGCTCAAATGTTAAAAGAGTGGGAAGAGAAGGCCGGGAACCGCTATCAGGCTAAGGTTGATATTGAAGAACTGATGCCGGAGATGCTGCAGGTTGATTTGGAAATTTCAGCATCTAAACTTTATGAGCTGGTGGTTAAAGCTTTAACTGCTGACAAGGAAGAGGAAACAGAGGTTTTAAAAAATCCTAAATTAGAGTACCTTAAAGAAGAAAAGTTTAACATTAGTAATAAAATTAGAGATATTTTAAAAGATATCAGACAGGTTAACCACGAAGTGTCATTTTTTCATTTAATAAAAGAAGAAAATAATCAGCTTGAAATTGTGGTCAGCTTACTGGCATTATTAGAGTTGATGAAGCGTAAACGAATAAGGGTAGTCCAGGATAATAATTTTTCTGATATCAGGATCAGTATGGAAAGGTGATTTGATGAGTGAGGATAAGATAAGTTATCTCAGTAATAAAAGAAGGGAAAAAGAGCAAAAAATACTTGATAACCTCGGATTTGAAGATTTAAAACCAAAGGAGATTGCCCTGGTTGAGGCTCTTATTTTTAGCAGTAAAAAAAAGCTGCCCCGGACTGTAATTAAAGAAATCACTGCTTTTTCGGAAGAAAAACTGGAACGAATAATTATCTATCTGGAACAAAAATATCAGGGGCTTGAATTTGGTATCCAGCTTAAAGAATATAATGATAGTTATTTATTTCAGACAAAAAAAGAATTTGCAGCTGAGATAGAACAATTATTTGACATCACAAAGGTTTCTTCTCTTTCTACTGCTTCAATGGAAACACTGGCTATTATAGCCTACAGACAGCCGGTAACGCGCTCTGAAATTGAAGAGATTAGAGGGGTTAGTGTAGAGAGGACTTTAACAACTTTAACTAAATATGATTTAATAGAAGAAGTAGGCAGAAAAGAAACTATTGGTAATCCAATTATCTATGGGACTACTGATCAATTTTTAGAATACCTGGATATTGAAGATTTAGCTGAGCTGCCGGAAATTGAAAGGGTAGAAAAATTATTTGCTGAAGAAATAGAAGCAGCTGCAGAAGAAGCAGCAGAGGAAGAAATGGAAGCAGAAAGTGACAAAAATTCTAAATAGATATTAATTAAACGGAATAAAAATTTATAATTATAATTTTGAGGTGAAAAAATGGAGAGACTGCAGAAAGTCATGGCCCATGCAGGGGTTGCTTCTCGTAGAAAATCAGAAGAAATAATAGCAGAAGGTAGAGTTAAAGTTAATGGAGAAATTGTTGAAGAAATGGGATTTAAGGTGGATCCGGAAGAAGATGAGATTGTAGTTGATGGTGAAGTAATAAGTGAAGAGAAAAAAAGGTATATTTTATTAAATAAACCGGAAGGATATATTACCACAGTCTCGGATCCGGAAGGCCGTCCAACAGTAATGGATTTAATTCCCGATTTAAAACAGAGATTGTATCCGGCTGGCAGACTTGATTATGATAGTTCCGGTCTGCTGTTAATGACAAATGATGGAGATCTAACCTATAAATTAACTCATCCCAAAAAAGAAGTAGATAAAAAATATAGAGTTCTGGTCCAGGGGAAACTGAGTCAGGAAGAGTTCGAAAAATTTGAAGCTGGAATGATTATTGATGGTCAGAAAACAGCCCCGGCAAAAATATCAAATGTAAATTATAAAGATGAGCAGACTCAATTTGAGATAGTAATTCACGAAGGCAGGAATCGTCAGGTGAGAAGAATGGTTAAAATTGTCGGATTTTCTGTTATTTCTTTAAAAAGAATTGCTTTTGCTTTTCTAACACTTAAAGGAGTTAAAGAAGGCGAATTTAGATATTTAAGTGATCAGGAAGTAAATAAATTAAAAAATATACTTTAATTTTTGTTATAAAGAAGGAATAAATCTTTTAATCAAGAATTAATTAACAAGCTGTTTAAATATTCTCAAGGATATTTTTATAATCCTGAAGATTCTCCACCTATTTTATAGAAAAAAATATTATTATTAATTTTGAGGGGGAGTTAAATTATTTATGGAACAATTAAAGGTTTCATCAAAATCAGATCCAAAAGCTGTTGCCGGTGCTTTAGCAGCAGTCTTAAGAGATGAAAAAGAGGTTGAATTACAGGCGGTAGGTGCTGGAGCAGTTAATCAGACTATTAAAGCAATTGCTATATCCCGGGGTTATGTTGCTCCCAATGGGATGGATTTAATTATGATTCCTGCATTTGTTGAAATTGAAATCGATGGAGAAGAAAGAACAGCTATTAAATTTTTAGTAGAACCGAGATAAATCACGATTTTTTAAAACCTATCCGGGAGGGTAGGTTTTTAAATGTAAATTCAGGCTAATTGTGAGGTTGGTGGTTAATATTTTTCTAAAAAAAATAAGACTCAAAGGTTTTAAATCCTTTGCTAATAAAACTGATATAGAAATCGAAGAAAATATAACCGCTGTGGTTGGACCAAACGGCAGTGGTAAAAGCAATATTGTGGATGCTATCCGCTGGGTTTTAGGTGAGCAGAGTGCTAAAAACCTGCGTGGAAGCAGAATGGCAGATATTATATTTTCGGGAAGTGAAGAATTAAATGCCAAAAAGAAAGCCAGTGTGACTCTCTTTTTTGATAATTCTAATGGTGATTTACCTGTTGAAGGTAAAGAGCTCACTCTGGGACGTCAGGTAAGTGATGATGGCCGCAGCGACTATCTGATCAATGGGGCTTCCTGTCGTTTAAAGGATATAGAAATGCTGTTAATGGATAGTGGTCTGGGAAGTGATGGTTATTCAATAGTAGGACAGGGTAGAATTGATTCTATTATAAAATCCAAGCCAGATAAGATGCGCCTCTTTTTTGAAGAGGCTGCCGGGATTATGAAGCATAAGTCGCGGAAAGAAGATGCCGAAAAACGTCTTGATAATACTAATAATGATTTAAACAGGATTCATGATCTTGTGGATGAGCTGGAAAAAAGACATGATCCTTTAGCAAAGGCAGCTGAGAAGGCGAAGAAATATAAGGATTATAAAAATCAGCTTTCAGATTTAGAAATCAGTTTATTAAATAAACAGTGGAAAGAACATTCAGAAGAATTTAGTCAGTTGAGCCAGAAAAGAGAGTCTGCAGAGAAAAAACTAAATGAAAAAGAAAGCAGTTATAATGCTCTTTCCTATCAGCTTGATAATTCTAAAGATAAGCTGAAATCTCTTAAAAATGAAAAAGAAGAAGTAAGTAATAATTATTTTCAGAATCAAAATAAAGTTAATGAAATCAATAATAATCTCAATGTGATGGAAGAAAGAAAAAACAATTACATAGAAAATAAAGAAAATTTAACTCAGAAAATTACTGACTTGAAAAAAGATCGTAAGCTGCAGCAGGAAAAAGTTAAACAGGCTGAAGATAATTTTGAATTAATAAATTCTGATCAGCAGAATATTCAGGCTGAAATAGATAAGTTAAAAAAGAATATTAATCAGAATAATGAACAGATAGAATCGCTCAGTCAGAAAATAAAAGTTAAGGAAAACGAAATAGAAGCAAATAAGAAAAAAATTCAGGACGAGAATTCTGCTTTAGAAAGATTAAAAGAAAGAGTTGAGATTTCAAATGATCGTCTGCAGGAAATATCTGCAGATCAAAATCAAATTGATGATAAAATGAAAGTTGAATCAGAAAAAGCAGCTCAAATCAAAAAAGAGTTGGCAGAAATTAGAGAGCAGATTACTCAAAAAGAGTCAGATTTAGATAGTTTGAAAGAAAATATTGATAAAGAAGCTCAGGCTTTAGAAGCTGGCAAAGATGAACTTTTAAAAACAAAAGAAGATTATCAGCACTATAATTCCCGACTGCAGTTAATGGAAGAAATGCAGGAAAGTTATGAAGGTTATTATAATGGTGTGCGCAGCCTCTTAGAACAGCGAGAAAAATTTAGTGGAATAATTGATGTTGTAGCAGAGATAGTATCAGTAAAAGCAGAATTTGAACAGGCTATTGAAACTGCGCTGGGTGCAAAAATGCAGAATATTATTGTTGAAGATGATCAGACTGCCCGTGATGCTGTAAAATATTTAAAACAAAATAAAAAGGGTCGTGCTACCTTTTTACCTCTAAATATGGTTAATGGTTCTCGTCTGGGAGATCATTATTTAGAAAAATTGGCTCAGCAGAAAGGGTTTATAGGACTGGCTGTTGACCTTGTTGATTTTCCTGATCGTTTAGAGAATGTATTCAACTTTCTTCTGGGACAGATTGTGGTCAGTGATAATCTGAATCATGCTGTCCAGATGTCTAAAAATATTAAGCGCAATTTCCGAGTAGTTACTACCGAGGGAGATGTTGTTTATCCTGGTGGAGCAATTTCGGGAGGGAGCAGTTCCAGCAACAGCAGAGATTTAATTGGCCGCAGTCGTAAAATAGAAGATCTTAAAACTAAAAAAAGTAGGCTGCAGCAAAAAGGAAAAGCACTGGTCGAAAAACTGGAGACCAATAAAAAAGAGCTGGACCAGAAACGAGAAAAACTGGAAGCTTTAAAATCTGCAGTCCAATCTTTAAAAATGGAAGAAAATAATATTATTAATCGTAAAAATAGAGTCGAAGAAACTCTGTTAGAATTGAAATCAGATAAAGATTTAAGACAGAACAACTTTTCTGAACTTGATAACAGCCTAAAAAATAACAAAGATTTAATTAAAATTAAAGAAAAGAAAATAAATGAATTAAAAGAAAAAAATAAAAGTTTAAATTTAGAGATAAATGATTTAAAGGCTGCTTTAAATATTAAAGAAGAAAATTTAACTGAGCTCGAACCTCAGTTAAAAGAATTGGAGCTTGATGGAGCAAGAATTTCTGAAAAAAGAAATAATGCTCAGGAAAAATTGAAGGAAGCGAAAAGAAGTTTAGAACTTAAAATTAAAGAAATTAATAATAAAGAAGAAGAGATAAAAGAAATAAGCAGTGATTTAGAAAGAATATCTGACCGCAGAGTAAAAATGCAGCAGAAGAAAAAAGAACTGGAGTCTGCTGGAGAAGATTTAAAGCAGAAAAAAGAAGAATTAACTATTAAGGTTAAAAACTTAGAAAAAGAAGTTGAAGTTAAAGAGAAGAAGGCAAAAGAACTGCAGCAGCAGCTGAATAAAATTAAAGATGATTTTCATCAGCTTGACTTAAAATATACTAAATTAGATGATAAACTAACTAATATTAAATCTATACTGCTGGAAGACTACAACTTAAAGCCAACAGAGATTGATGAAAGTGATTTAATTGAAATTAAGGATGAAGATGAAGCAGAGGTTGAGTCAAAAATTAAGTCATTAAAAAAGAAGATGGATAGTTTACATCCTGTCAATGAGGCAGCAGTAGAAGAATTTGCTGAGCTAAAGGAAAGATTGGACTATTTACATGAACAGCAGGATGATTTAAAACATGCCAGAAATTCAATAGAATTAGTGATTTCTGATATTGAAGAATCAATGGAAAAAATGTTTGCCGAAACTTTTTATCAGGTTAAAGAAGAGTTTTCTAAGGTTTTTAAAGCTCTGTTTCAGGGTGGAAAGGCTGAACTTAAATTAAGTGAGCCCGAGGAATTATTAACAACTGGAGTTGAAATTCATGCTCAACCGCCGGGTAAGAGCCTTAAAAGTTTATCGCTGCTTTCAGGTGGAGAAAGAGCATTAACGGCAATTGCCTTAATTTTCGCTTTTATCCAGGTTAAACCAAGTCCTTTTTATGTGTTGGATGAGATTGATGCACCTCTGGATGATGTTAATATTGTTCGTTTTGCCAGTTTTATCAAAAAATATGCAAAAGTTGCTCAGTTCATTATTATTACTCACCGCCGCTATATGATGACTGAGGTTGATTCTCTATATGGTGTAACCATGGAAAAATCAGGTGTATCAAGACTGGTATCTTTAAAATTGGATCAAGCAGAAGAATTTAATGATGAATATATCAAGGAGGCTTTATAAGTGGGATTTTTACAGAGATTAAAAGATGGACTTAAAAAAACTAAAGCAGGTTTTGTAAATAAGGTCAGCAATATTTTTACTGGTAGAACTAATATTGATGATGAATTATTCGAAGAATTGGAAGAAGTACTTATTCAGGCTGATGTTGGAGTTAAAACAACTTTTACTTTAATTGAGAAATTAAAAGAAGATGTTGAAAAAGAAGAAATAACTGAACCAGAAGAACTGATGAAATATTTTCAAAAAGAACTTAAAAGTCTGCTGCAAAATGATGAAGGAGGCTTTAATTTTGAGAATGATTTAAATATAATCATGGTTGTAGGTGTTAATGGAGCCGGGAAAACCACTACTATTGCCAAAATTGCTGGACGCCATAAAGAAGAAGGTAAAAAAGTTATGCTGGCAGCCGGAGATACTTTTAGAGCTGGAGCAATTGAACAGCTGCAGATCTGGGGGGATCGTCTGGGGGTTAATGTGATTTCTCAGCAGGAAGGATCAGATGCAGCCGCAGTAGCCTATGATGCAGTGCAATCTGCCAGAGCTAAAGGTGTTGATCTTTTAATTGTTGATACAGCCGGACGTCTGCATACCCAGACTAATTTAATGGAAGAGCTTAAAAAGGTAAAAAGGGTAATTGATAGAGAGGCAGAAGCAATTAAGGCTGGAGTTGAAGTTCTCTTAGTTTTAGATGCCACAACCGGACAAAATGCAATTTCTCAGGCAAAACTCTTTAATGATGCAGTAGATGTGGATGGAGTTGCTTTAACCAAACTCGATGGTACTGCTAAAGGCGGTATTGTGATTGCAGTCAAAAATGAACTTCAGATTCCAATTAAATTGATTGGGGTTGGGGAAGCAGCAGAGGATCTGCAGAATTTTGATCCAGAAGAATTTATTGAGGCACTTTTCAGTAATGAGGAGTAAAATCTCTATTGATAGTTTATTATTAGCTGAATGGCAGAAAGAATTTGAACTCAAATTTGACTGGGGCTCTAAAATTCCGGCAGTTCTGGCTGGGGTTTATTCCCTGTCACTTCTTGCTGCAGATGTTGAATCTGAATATTACATTGCCCAACAGGAGTTAATTATTAATCAAAATCCATCTTTAAAGATGGATTTTTCTCTAAGTTCAGAAATAATTTCTGAAAGAGAATTTGATGAATTTTCTTATTTAAAATTAAAGTCAACAGTTAGTTTTAAGGATAATATACTACTTATTTTAAATTCAAAGTTAATTAGGACTAAAAATCAAAAATTAAAGAATTCACAAAACCAAAATTTTAAAAAAGAGTTAAATTCAAAAAGAAGTTTCAGCTGGAGAAGATTTAGTAAAAAAGAAATAGAAAGCTTTGCAGATTTAAGTGGAGATTTGAATTCAATTCATTTAAAATCTGACCCTGTAGTGCAGGGGATGTTAATTTTGCTAACTTTTGAAGATTTTTTAGCACAAAGAAACAAATTTGCTCAAAAAATAAAAATTAAGTATTTTAGACCGAGTAGAGCCGGTGAAAGTATCTATTTAAATGAAATAGATGATAATAGATTTTTGGGATTAGTAGATGATAAAGTTAATTTCGAAATAACCATAAAGGAGAATTAAAATGTTTAAAAAAATAAGTGTTAAAAATTTGACTTATTCGGCACTGTTTACTGCCTTAATTAGTGTTTTAAGTTATATAACTATACCATTACCATTTAGCCCGGTTCCGATTACAGCTCAGTCGCTGGCTATTATGGTGGCTGCAGTAATATTATCGACTCAGGAGACAGCACTGGCAATTGGTACTTTTTTATTTTTAGGAATTGCAGGTGTTCCTGTTTTTTCTGGTGGTAGAGCGGGTCTGGGCGTAATATTTGGTCCTTCTGGTGGCTATTTAATTGGATTTTTGATTGGTGGTATAATTATTAGTATCTTAACTAAAAATAAAGAAAATTTCTGGCAGGTTTTAGCAGGGGTTATTATAGGTGGAATTATTGTAATTCACATTCTTGGCTTTATCTGGCTGAGTCAGGCAACCGGGATGGGATTAAAAGAAGCTTTTCTTTCTGGTAGTCTGCCTTTTATACCTGGAGATTTATTTAAAGCAGTACTGGCTGCCTATCTTGGAATTAGAATCAATAAAAGCTTAGGAAATAGGTATTAAAATGAAAAAAGTTTATATTTTAGGTGGTTTAAGGACAGCAATTGGGAAAACAGGCGGTCATTTTAAAAAAATGCTGCCAGAAGATTTAACTGCTGAAGTTCTTAATGCTTTACTAGAAAAATATAAGCTGGAAGCTGCTGATATTAATCAAGTTATTCTGGGAAATGCTGTTGGCCCTGGTGGCAATATTGCCCGTTTATCACTTCTAAAGGCTGGCTGGCCGCTTTCTATTCCAGCTACGACTATTGATTTTCAGTGTGGTTCAGCTTTAAGTTCAATTAATATGGCAGCAGCCTTAATAAAGTCAGGTCAGTCTGAAATCATAGTTGCCGGAGGTCTGGAAAGCACCAGTCTTGAAATAAAGAAGAAATTGAATAAAAATGATCCTCGATTTCAAGAAAAAAGTGATTTTCTAGAAAGAGCATTTTTTTCGCCTGCAGAAATTGGAGATCCTGATATGGGTATTGGGGCAGAAAATGTCGCTGAATTATATGATAATATTAGTAGAGAAGAAATGGACAGGTGGGCAATTAAGAGCCATCAAAAAGCTTTGGAAGCCCAGCAAACTGGGTTATTGGATGATATAATACTTTCTGTAAAAAATACTAGAAACGAATTAATTGATAAAGACGAAGGCATAAGAAAAAATATTTCCTATAAGCTCTTAAAAAGATTAAAACCGGTTTTTAAAAAAGAGGGGAAAATTACAGCTGGTAATTCCTGTTTAACTCATGATGGAGCTGCTGCTGTTGTTTTAGTCTCAGAGGCTTTTTTAAAAGAGAATAATTTAAAAGCAGAGGCAGAATTCATTATGGGAAGGGACAGAGGTGTAGATCCTAATCTCTCACCAATGGGGCCAGTTCCAGTTGTGAGAGAGATTCTTGCCGAAAATAAACTAAACACTTCTAATCTTGACGCTGTAGAAATCAATGAGGCCTTTGCAGTAAAGATACTGGCCTGCAGTCAGGAACTCGGTCTGGATCTTGCTAAAGTGAATATTTTAGGTGGAGCTCTGGCTTATGGTCATCCATATGGAGCTTCTGGAGCTATAATTTTACTTCATTTATTACAATCTTTAAAAAAGATTAATGGTCAATATGGACTGGCAGCTATGGGAGCTGCCGGAGGACAGGGAGTTGGAACATTAATTAAAAAGATTGGTTAAGGAGAATTTATGTTAATTTATGATAAAGTATTAGAGTCTGCAGAGAAAAATCCAGAAAAAATTGCTTTAATTAATGGAAATCAAAAAATTACTTATCGAGAATTGAGTCTGAAGATCAGAAGTATTTCTTTAAATTTATCCAAAAAGTTTTCTGCAGGAGATAAATTAATTATCAAGGTAAAAGACCCAATAAAAGCCCTTCTTTATCTGTATGGTGCTGCTAGAGCTAATCTAATTAGTATTCTAATTGAAGCTGATTTATCAGAGAAGGATGAGAAAAATATAATCAGAAAAGTAAAACCAGTTTCAATAATCGAAAGTAAGCTGATAACTTTAAACGATGACTTAAAATATATGGTGAAAAATAATGAAGCTGCCAGTCAATTATTAAAACCTAAAAAAGAGGATATATTTTTAGGTGCTCTCAGTTCTGGTAGTACAGGAAAAATTAAAGTTATCTGGAGAGATCATCAAAGTTGGACATCTGCTTTTGAAATTCAAAAAGAAATATTTTCTTTCAATGAAAACAGCAAATTATTAATTACGGGTTCTATAGTTTATACTGGTAATTTAAATAATATCCTACAATTACTTGCTGCTGGTGGAACTGTTGTTTTTCCTGAGTCAATTTTCCCAAAACACTGGTTAAAGATTATCGAAGATAAAGAAATTAATGCACTTTTTATGGTTCCAGCTCATTACCGCATCTTATTAAAAGAAATTACAAAAACTATGAATAAAGTTAAAAGTATTGTAACTGCGGGTTCGAAAATGGATTTAGAAACATTAAAAAAGTTAAAAAAATATTTTCCCGAGGCAGAAATATGCGAATTTTATGGAGCAAGTGAATTAAGTTATGTTAGCTACGCTTATTATGATCAATTATTAAAAAATAAAGGGACTGTAGGTCGAGCTTTTCCAGGGGTAGATATTAAAATTAAAAATAAAGAAGTTTGGGTTAAAAGTCCCTATCTTGCGCCTGCCTATCGTCCTGAGGCTTCTGCTAAAGATCTGGGATATTTTAAAGGGTCTTATCTTTACTTATCAGGTCGGAAGGATAATATTATAAATAAAGCCGGGAATAAGGTGAACCCTTATAAACTTGAATCTGTATTGAAAAGTAATAAAAAAATTGCCGAGGCAGCTGTAATTACTGCAGATGATTTTTTAAAAGATAAACTTTTAATTGCTGCAATAGTTAAATCCAATCCTGATTTAAAGATAAAAGAGGTCTATAAATACTGCCGAGAAAATTTAAAAACTGAATATTTACCAGACAAAATCCATTTTATTAAAGAACTGCCAAAAATGAAAAGCGGAAAGTTAGACAGAAAAAAGCTTGCTAATAACCTGAAGGAAAAGTATAAATAATTAATATAGATGAGCTAAAACTTTAGCATTATAATTAAGCTTATCAAATTTGTTTATGCACTTCTAATCCAGATATTAACAAAGAGAGTTTTGCAAGCTTAAAATTCAAAACTATCACATATTTTAAAAATAAAGAATTGAGCCCAGAAAAAACAAAATAGAAGTGACTTATTAGCTTTGTTAATAGAACTTAATGAGTAACTAAAATTAACTGTTTCTGTAAATACGATGTTTACAGCCGACTGCAGTGCAGGAGGCACTGATCAGGAGGGAAAAGCAGCTAATTTTAGTTATGAATTCTAGTTCTTTTTAAAAGATAATTTGGAAAGATATTATGTTTTTTCTGGGCTCAATTTTATCTTACTAAGAAATTGCTTGATATTTTGAAATTTCAGCTTGACAAAAGCTCCAAAATATCATATACTAGCACCTGTGTTAAGTAAATTAACTTTACAGGTGATTTTTGTGCTAAAGAAAACTATTAAAATTACAATGTTGTTTGATTTTTATGGATCTATGCTGACTGAAAAACAGCAGCAGATTATTAAAAGTTACTTCTATAATGATTTATCTCTGTCGGAGATTGCTGATAATATCGGTATCAGCCGCCAGGGTGTCTATGATCATCTGCATAGAAGTGAGGACAGTCTAGAAAATTATGAGGCTAAGTTAGGTTTATTAAAGAAGTATAACAGAATTAGAAAAAATATAAATGACTTAGAGAATATGATGGCAGCTAAGGGTATCTTAGCTGAAGACCAAAATGAAGATTTACGCAAAAAACTGGAATCGATTAAATCGATCCTCTAGAGGAGGTATATTATGATTTTTTCCAATCTGGCTGAAAAACTGCAGGATACCTTTGATAAGTTACGGGGAAAAGGTAAACTTTCAGAAAAAGATGTTAAGGCTGCTTTAAAAGAGGTTAAAATGGCCCTTTTAGAAGCAGATGTTAACTATAAAGTTGTAAAAGACTTTATTTCTAAAATTGAAGATAGAGCTGTTGGTAAGGAAGTGATGGAAAGTTTAACTCCCGGCCAGCATGTTATTAAAATTGTGAACGAAGAAATGCAGGAGCTAATGGGTGGCAGTAAAGAAGATATTGCAATCTCATCTGAACCTCCAACAATTATTATGATGGTGGGACTTCAGGGTTCCGGTAAGACTACCAGTGCTGGTAAGCTGGCCCGCAAATTATCAAAAGATGGTAAAAATCCACTTTTGGTTGCGGCAGATGTTTATCGTCCGGCAGCTATTAGACAGCTGCAGGTTCTGGGAGAAAGATTAGACTTACCTGTATTTTCAATGGGAGAAGACAGTGATCCAGTTGATATTGCTAAAGGAAGTATTAATTATGCTTCTACTCATAACTGTGACACGATTATTCTTGATACAGCAGGACGCCTGCATATTGATCAGGAGATGATGGAAGAACTGGAGTCTATTAAATCTGAAGTTGATCCAGATGAAATCCTCTTAGTTGTTGATGCTATGACCGGACAGGATGCTGTTAATGTTGCTAAAAACTTTGATGAGCGTCTTGATATCAATGGAATTGTTCTAACCAAAATGGATGGTGATGCCCGTGGTGGTGCTGCTTTATCAATTAAAGCAATCACAGGTAAGCCAATTAAGTTTGCTGGTACAGGAGAAAAACTTGCCGATTTAGAAACCTTCCATCCAGACCGAATGGCTTCTCGTATTTTAGGGATGGGTGATGTTTTAAGTTTAATCGAAAAGGCAGAAAAAAGTATTGACAAAGAAAAGGCAAAGGCCCTGGAAGAAAAACTGAGAAAAAATGAATTTACCTTAGAAGATTTTATGGAGCAGATGGAACAGGTAAGAAATATGGGACCTATGGAAGATATTTTAGGGATGATACCTGGACTTGGTGGAGCAAAACAGCTTAAAAACATGCAGGTTGATGATAAACAGCTTGATTATATTGAAGCTATTATTTCTTCTATGACTCCCGAAGAACGAAGAGATCCAGAAGTGATTAATGGTTCCCGCCGCAAAAGAATTGCTCAGGGTAGTGGTACCAGTATTCAGGAAGTAAATCGTCTGCTAAAGCAGTTCAGGCAGACTAAAAAAATGATGAAACAATTAAACAATGGTAAAATGAAAAAAGGTGGAGGCCTTAATCTACCATTTTTCAATTAAAATAGAATTTACAACATTTATTATCAATGGAGGGAGGTGTTTGATAGATGGCAGTTAAGATTCGTTTAAAAAGAATTGGAAGTAAGCGTAATGCATCATACAGAGTTATTGTTTCTGATTCAAAGAGAGCTCCTCAGGGCTACTTTGTTGAAGAATTAGGTTTTTATGATCCTACAACTGAGCCAGAAACATATAATATTGACGAAGAAAAAGCACTCAAGTGGTTAAATAATGGTGCAAAACCTTCAGATACAGTTAAGACTTTATTGAAAAAGTCAGGTGTTATGGCTAAGTACCACGGTAATGAGTAATTAAAAGGAGGTTTTCTCCATGGAAGAACTGATAAAATTTATTGCCGAATCTATTGTAGACAATCCTTCTGAAGTTTCGGTTAATAGAGTTGAAAATAATAATTCTATTACTGTTGAACTTTCTGTTGCAGATGATGATATGGGTAAGGTTATTGGTAAAAGAGGCCGCATTGCAAAAGCAATTAGAACCGTTGTTAATGCTGCAGCAGCTAAAGAAGGAACAAATGTAAAGGTTGATATTAAATAATTTTTCAGGCTGGTGAAATAATTGAGTGATAATTATTTAGAAATTGGAGTAATAACTCGTTTTCAGGGAAATAAGGGTGAGGTTAGAGTTAAAGCCACAACTGATATCCCTGAGCGCTTTTTAGATATTGATACTGTTTATCTAAAAAGAGATGATGATTTTAAAGAGCTGGAAATTGAATATATTCGATTCCACAAACAATTTATAATAATTAAGTTTTTTGCTGTCAATTCTATTGATGAAGCAGAGGAACTTAAAAATTATCAGATCTTAATTGATGAGTCTGAAAAATATTTGCTTCCAGAAGATAACTTTTATGTCAGTGATCTAATAGACTGTGAGGTTTATTTAGAATCTGGCAAGTATCTGGGAAAATTAATAGATGTAGTTGATACTTCAGGCACAGATATTTTTCTGGTTAAAGGCCAGGACAAAGAATATATGCTGCCTGCCAGTCGTGAGATGATTCTAAAAATTGATCTTGAAAATCAAAAAATTATTGTAGACCCAATTCCGGGAATCTTAGATCTTTAGGAGCTGAATTTATGTTTTTTGATATTTTAACTCTTTTTCCCGAGATGTTTAAGGGACCTTTTAGTGAGAGTATTTTAAAAATAGCCAGAGAAAAAGATTTGATAGATATTAAAACAGTTAATATTCGCGATTTTGCTGATGATAAACATCATACAACAGATGAACCTCCATATGGTGGAGGCGCTGGGATGGTGATGAAGGCTGAACCGATCTTTAAGGCCTGGCAGGATACTCAAAACAAAAGAGGTACTGAATCAAAAACAATTTTGATGAGTCCTCAGGGTGAGGAATTAACTCAGGCTTTAGTGAAAGATTTAAGTAAGGAAGAAGGTTTAACAATAATTTGTGGCCGTTATGAAGGTGTGGATGAGCGAGTAAGAGATACTATTGTAGATCAGGAAATTTCTATTGGCGATTATGTACTTACCGGTGGAGAATTACCAGCAATGGTGCTTGTTGACTCAATATCCAGACTCTTAAGTGGTGTTTTGGGTGCTGAAGATTCTTCTAAAAAGGACTCATTTTATAATGGTCTTTTAGAACATCCTCATTATACCAGACCCCAAAAATATAATGGTCTTAAAGTTCCTGATGTTTTACTTAGCGGTAATCATCAGTTAATTGAACGCTGGCGAAAAAAAGAGTCTTTAAGAAGGACTTTTTTAAGAAGAAAAGATCTGCTGGAAGATAAAAAGCTTAGTGATCAAGAAAAAGAATTACTTAAAGAAATAAAGCTTGAACTAAAGGGTGAAGTTGATGAGTAAAATTGAGGCAGATGTTTATCTTGGATTGGTCCATAATCCTATCTATAATAAACTGGGCGAAGTTATTACAACAACTGTAACAAATTATGATTTACATGATATAGCAAGAGCTGCAAAAACCTATGATATAAAAAAATATTATATAATAAACAATTTAAAATCACAACAGGAATTGGTAGAGAGAGTCAGGGATTACTGGACAGGTGGTAGAGGTGCAGATTATGTTTATAATCGGCATCAGGCCTTTTCTGTACTTAAAATTGCCTCTGAATTAGAGGAAGTTAAAGCCAGAATAAAGGAAGAAACTGGTCAAGAGCCCCTGTTAATAGCTACTGATGCCCGTGAATATCCTAATACTATATCTTATAAAAATATGCGCAGTAAACTGCAGCAAGTTGAGCGTCCCTTTTTGATTATCTATGGAACAGGTTATGGATTAACTAAAGAAATGATTGCTGACTGTGATTATATGCTCTCTCCAATCTGGGGTAGAGGAGATTTTAATCATCTATCAGTTAGAAGTGCTGCTTCGATAATTATGGACCGTTTATTATCTGATCCCTGGTGGGAAGCATAAATTTAAATATTTTTTGAGAGGAGGTTTATAGATGAACATTATCAATGAAATAGAAAAAGAACAAATTCGTGATGATATTCCCGAATTTGCTGTTGGAGATACATTAGATCTTAAAGTTTTAATCTCCGAAGGTGGAAAAGAAAGACTGCAGCCATTTAGAGGTGTTGTAATTAGAAGAAATGGTGGTGGCTTAAGCGAAACTTTCACCATTCGTAAGGTTGCTCACGGTGTAGGTGTGGAAAGAACTTTCCCACTACATACTTCAAAGTTAGATACAATTACTGTAGTACGCCGTGGTGATGTTAGAAGATCTCGCCTTTATTATCTGCGGGATAGAAGAGGTAAGGCTTCTAGAATTAAAGAAAAAAGAGAAGAAAGAAAATAATTATTTGATTCTAAGGTGGGGACTTTCTCCACCTTTTTTCAATATTTAAATATATTATTATTTAAATAAATATGATTCAGAAAAAAGTTTTGAGGAGTTTTTATAATGATACAGTGGTATCCCGGCCATATGGCCAAAGCAAAGAGAATTTTGAAGGAAGATTTAAAATTAGTCGATATTGTAATTGAGGTTGCTGATGCAAGAGTGCCTTTAAGCAGTCAGAATCCTGATCTTAGAAAATTAATTAATGATCAGACTAAAGTCACTGTTTTGAATAAAAAGGACCTGGCTGACCCGAAATATAATCAAAAGTGGATTAAATACTTTAAAAATGAGACAGATGAAGATGCAGTGCTGCTTAATTCTCTGACAGGTGAAGGTGTGAGTGAATTAAAGAGTATATTAAATAATACTTATGACCGTATTGCTGCTAAACTGGCACAAAAGGGAAGAAACCCCCGCCGGCTGCGGGCAATGATTATTGGTATCCCAAATGTAGGTAAATCTGCTCTGATTAATCTGCTAGCCGGTTCTAATATAACTACTATTGGAAATAAACCAGGAGTAACCAGGGGCAGGCAGTGGGTTAATGTTAGTAAAAAGATAAGGCTGCTTGATACACCAGGTATTTTATGGCCTAAATTTTCGAATGAAGATATGGCCTATAAATTAGCATTAACAGGTGCTGTTGATAATGACATTTTTGATTTTGAGCTTGCTGCTTATAAATTAATTCAATTTATTGTAAATATAAATGAAGAAATTTTGTTAGATACTTATGAGCTTGATTTTTTAGAAGACCATCCCTACGATATTCTTGCTGATATTGGACGCAAAAGAGGCTGTTTAATGACCGGAGGTAAGGTAGATCGCAACCGGGCAGCTGGAATAGTAATCAATGATTTTCGTGATGGTAAGCTGGGTGAACTAACTCTGGAAAAACCTGCTGAGGCAGCTGAACAAAAGGTGGAATCGGAAAATGAATAAACTTGAAAATCTAAATTTACCGGAGTTTTCTCAACTAACAATTAAAGAAGTTAAATCATTTGCTGCTGAGCTTGAAATAAATAAACAGCTGCCGGAGATAATTGAAATCTTAAAACAGGATTCCCGTAAAGGGATTCAAAAAATTGCAGCCAGCTTGGAACGAAAAATTGCTAAAAAGGAAGCTGTGCAAGAGAAGTGGAACAAAATGAATAAAATTGAAGCTGAACTGCAGACAAAAGGTTATCAGATGATAGTTGGACTGGATGAAGCAGGTAGAGGACCTCTTGCTGGACCAGTAGTAGCTGCTGCTGTTGTACTTGATTCTGAATCAAAAATTTTTGGTCTGGATGATTCAAAAAAACTATCCCGGGAGAAAAGAGAAGAGTTATTTTCTCAAATTAGAGAAAAGGCCAGGGTAGGTATTGGACAGGCTACCAGCAGTGAAATAGATAAATATAATATCCGGGAAGCTACCTTTGTGGCTATGAAAAGGGCTGTTAAAGATCTGCTGCCTGAATTAGAAAATAATCCAGATATTCTACTGGTTGATGGTAATGCAGTTATTCCGGATCTAACTGTGGAACAACATACAATAGTTAATGGTGATGCAAAGGTTAATGCTATTGCAGCAGCCTCTATAATTGCGAAAGTAACAAGGGATAATATTATTTTTGAATATGCTGAAAAATTTCCACAGTATAATTTTAAGTCTAATAAAGGATATGGAACTGCAGAACATATAGCAGCTCTAGAAAAACATGGTTCTTCTCCAATTCACCGCAAATCATTTGGTAGAGTTCCAGAATAACTTTAGACTTTCTGGAATAATAAAAATCAAATCACTTTATTAAATAATTTTGCTTATTAAATATTTATATCTTAATGTTTTTAAAGAAAGGAGATAAAAAAATGGATACAAAAAAATTAGCCAGAGGAGCCGCAATTACTGCCTTATATGTTGTTATTACATATTTTTTGGCTCCTGTAAGTTTTGGGCCAATCCAGTTTAGAGCTGCCGAAGCTCTAACAGTTCTTCCCATATTATTTCCAGAAGCCATACCAGCATTATTTTTAGGTGTACTGCTGGCCAATATTATAGGAGGCCTTGGTTTAGTTGATATTGTTGGTGGCAGTCTTGTTACGCTCCTGGCTGCCTATGTGACATATAAAAATAGGGACAATGTTTTTGCTTATTTAAGTCCAATTTTATTTAATGCTTTTCTAATCAGTATTTATCTGCATATTTTATTTGATCTTCCTTACTGGCTAAATGTTATTCAAATTGGACTAAGTGAAGCAGCAGTTGTTTTAATCCTGGGTGTACCCTTAATTAAATATCTAAAGAAGCATTTCTGATTTTTCTGCATACCAGCGAAAGTCTACTGCTTCTATTAAATCAGATTCTTTAATCTGAGGATTGCTATTTAGATCAGCAATTGTTCGAGCTACCCGCATCAGTCTAATATAGCCTCTGACACTTAGTTTGAGACGTTGATAGGCCTGACTTAAGATTTTATCACAGCTGCTATTTAGCTGACAGTATTTTTCTATATCTTTTAACTGGAGCTCAGAATTATTTTTGATTTCAGTATTTTGATATCTTTCAGCCTGCATTTTGCGGGCTTTTTTTATTTGTTGATTATAGTTGATATTATCAGCTTCAGATTCTTTTAATAATATTTCATCTTTTTTTAAGGGTAAAACTTCAATTTGTAGATCAATTCTATCTTTTAAGGGACCAGAAAGTTTTTGCTGATACCGAACAATATCTCGCTCCGAACACTTGCATTTCCTATTTTTAACTCCTGCAAAACCGCAGGGACAGGGATTCATTGCAGCCAGAAATTGAAAATTTGCCGGGAAATAATAACTTCCCTGCTGGCGAACAATTTTAATTTTCTTTTTTTCCAGTGGTTCTCTTAGATTTGCCAGCACACTATTTTTAAATTCGGGTAGCTCATCTAAAAAGAGGACACCATTATGAGCCAGAGAAATTTCTCCAGGCACAGGTATGTGACCTCCTCCAATTAAAGCAGCAGAAGTGATTGAATGATGAGGAGCCACAAAAGGACGATATCTCTTCTTAAGATTAAGTTCTTCCAAATTATTATTGATACTGTAAATTGAGGCTGTCTCAAGCAATTCTTTCCTATTCAGAGGTGCCAGCAGTTTAACTATAGATTCTGCCAGTACTGTTTTGCCACAACCTGGAGGTCCAATCAATAGTAAATTGTGGCCGCCAGCTGCAGCAGTTATTATTGCCTTTTTTGCATTTTTTTGACCTTTAATTTCGCTAATGTCTGGATAATTTAAAACTGATTTTTCATTTGAATTTAAATTTTTATTAACTTCTGCAGCACTATTTTCTAAATTATCAAGCTCTCTTAAATGGTTTATTAAATAAGGATTTAAATTTTTTACTAATAAGGATTCTTCTTGATTAGCAGCAGGAATTATGGCTTCCAGATAATTATTTTCTCCAGCTGCCAGCAGCATTGAGAGTACTCCCTTAACATGATTGAGATTGCCATTTAAATTTAATTCTCCTGCAAAAATTTTTTTGTTTTTATTCTTAATTTTTATTTGTCCGGAACATTCCAGTAGTACAGCTGCAATCGCAAAATCAAAATGAGAACCATATTTATTAATATTACCAGGAGCAAGATTTACAGTTATCTTTTTAACAGGCCATTCAAATCCGGAATTTATTATAGCTGAGCGAACTCTTTTTGCTGATTCTCGAACAGTTTTTCCGGCAAGTCCAACAATATTAAAACCTGGTAAACCTCTAGAAATATCTACTTCAACCTTTACCATTTCTGCCTTTACTCCATGAATAACAGCCGAGTACAAATAGGAATACATTTTATTCTCCTTTCAATCTTATAATTAGTTATTATCAGATTTAAAATAATCAAATAAAGCTTAATTGATAATATTTTTAAAATGCTTAAGCTTATCAATTTTTCTGGCAGCTGGATCAATTTTTAGAGCGATTAAATCAAAACGAATTGAACTTAGATGGATATTTTTCTCTGCAAAATAGAAGATAGCAGCCCGACGCAGATGATGAATCTGTTTGTAATAGAGTGAGTGGGCCAGTTCGATATAATTTACGGAACTTCTACTTTTTACTTCAATAAAGATAGTATAATCATTTTTAGCGGCAATGATATCTATTTCTCCAAATTTATTTCTATAATTTCGTTCTACAATATAATAACCTTCTTTCTTTAGATATTTTACTGCGATTTCTTCCCCGATTTCCCCAATTTTATTGTGTAGCGCCATTAAAATACCTCCTTTTTAGAATATATTATATAATTATGTAAATAAATAGAAACTCCTGCATATTTATAATATTTTATTCAGAAATTTATAATTAATCTTTTAGTGTGTGATTTAGCTATTTTATCAGATGAAATTAAAAATATGCAAAAGAAAATTATTTTTGTTTAAAACAAATAAAATAGAGGATTTTAAACAAATTTCACGAAATTAAATATTAGAAAAGAAAATAATGTTCTCTTTTTAGGTGCTTCTATTTATTAGAAGATAATAGGGAATCAGGTGAAATTCCTGAACGGGTCCGCCACTGTTAATTAGTAGGCCGATTAATACCACTCACTCATCAATGGTGCTGGGGAAGGTAAATCGGTAAAGCTGTAAAGTCAGGAGACCTGCCTAAAAAGATGACAGCCATCTTCGAGACAGGAATGGTTGTGGGCTATTATGCGTCTTTAGACACCCTCAATTGATACCTGGGTGTTTTTTTATATTTTATAGCCTTATTTTGTCTTAGGTGGCTGTGAGCAGACAAAACACAAGGAGGAATTTAAAATGTTAAAAAAGGCAGTTTTAGTCATGCTTACAGCGCTTTTGATTTCCGCGGTGCCGGTAAGTGCGCAGGTAGAAGTTATGGAATTGGATGAGGTTGTTGTCACAGCGAGCCGTTATGAGGAAAGTATTATGGAGACTCCGGTAAGTATTGAGCTTATTGATCAGGATGAGATAGAAGAGAGTAATGCTCAGAATGTGGCAGAGTTAATTTCGTCTTTTCCAGGAGTCCAAATTACCAATTATGGAGGGCCAGCTGGTAGTAAAACTATAAGTATTAGGGGAAGCGATTCTAATCAAGTATTAATTTTGATAGATGGACAATCCATTAATACCAGAATGATTGGAGATGTTGACTTAAGTCAAATTTTGCTTTCTAATGTAAAAAAAGTTGAGGTTTTAAAAGGCCCAGCTTCTGCAGTTTATGGTGCAAATGCTTTAGGTGGTGTAGTTAATATTATAACTAAAAAAGCTTCTGACATGGAAGGATTAAATTTAGAGTTTGGAATAGGATCTTTTAATACTTATAAAACAGCACTTAATTATGGTATTATACTTGATAATTTGGATATAATGATAACTGCAGAAACAGTAAATTCGGATGGTTTTAGAGATAATCCTGATAATAGTGGTTTAGATCAATACAATATTTCTACAAAAATAAAT
This sequence comes from Halanaerobium saccharolyticum, assembly GCF_003259895.1. Classification (GTDB taxonomy): domain Bacteria; phylum Bacillota; class Halanaerobiia; order Halanaerobiales; family Halanaerobiaceae; genus Halanaerobium; species Halanaerobium saccharolyticum_A. The sequence continues at coordinate 75,722 of NZ_QLME01000003.1, forward strand.
TATAATCTAAATCAATATAATGAATTTATTTTTGATATAATCTCTAATAATTCTGATAAAGAAATTCCGGGCTCAATAAATATGCAATCTCCAAATGCAAATCAAGAAGATGAAATGAAAAATTATAGATTAACTTATAAAAGAAATAAGGAAAATTATGATCTTAAAACTTCTATTTATTATAATGATCAGGAAACTAATTATAAAAATCCTGATTTTTATGTTGATAATACTCATTTAAAAGAAAAAATTGGTTTTGAATTAAATAATACTTTATATTATGATAATAACACCTTGACTTATGGCCTTGAAGTTAATAATGATGAATTAGATAGTTCACAGCTGCCCGAAATTTATGAGGCAACTAATAAAGCTATCTTTTTAGAAAATAGTTATACTGGATTTAATGATCTAAAAATAAATACTGGAATTAGGTATGATAATAATGAAGATTATGGTTCAGAAACTAATCCAAGAATAAGCTTGTTATATAGTGTAAATAATAATAATCTATTTGTTTCATATGGAGAAGCTTATCGAGCTCCAACTTTTGATGAATTGTATTGGGATGAATTATGGTTAGAGGGTAACCCAGATTTAGTACCTGAAAAATCTAAGAATTATGAAATAGGTATTAAAAGTGAGCTAAGTAATAGTAAAATGGAAGCTGTATTATTTAAAAGTAAACTAGAAAATGAAATTGTTGGTTATCCAAATCCTGTTTACAAAAATATTAAGAAAACAGAAACAGATGGATTAGAATTTAATTTAAGTAATAATATAACTGATAATTTAATTTTAGGTTATAGTCATACTTATCTGGATAGTAGAAATGTTAAAACTAACGAATTATTAAAAGATCAATATTATAATGATCTTTCTTTAAGTTATAAACCAGAAAACTATAAATTAATATTTAATGTGAGTCATGTTGGAGGAAGAATTGATGATTTAGAAAATTACACAGTTTGTAATTTAAATTTTATCAAAAATATAAAAATGATAAAAAGAGATTATAAAATTAAATTAACTGTTAATAATTTATTTGACCAGGATTATCAGGTTGTTGAAAATTACCCAATGCCCGGCCGTAACTTTATGCTCAATTTAATTACCAAATTTTAAATAAAAACCAAAAGAAGGGATGATAATGAAGCAAAAAAAAATAATATATTTTACAGCTTTTCTCTTATCATTATCCTTTATCTTTTTGCTGGAAGCTAGTTCTTTAAAACTTTTGACAGAAAATATAAAACCTCTCAGAAAGGAAGAAGTTAAAATAGAACTATTATCTATTTCTAAAAAATTATCAGAAGAGAATGATCAACCTAAAACAGTAGTAAAAACACAAAGACCTCAAGAAAAGCAGAAAGAGGATAAATTGAAAAAGAAAAATGAAATTAATAAGGAAGTAGATAATAATATTTTAGAAAAAGAGATGGAAGCGATTACACCAGCAAAAAATCAAACTAATGAGAAAGTAAAATCTGAGAAAAGAATAATTCAAGCGGAAAATCGAGTTGAAGTTGAGAATAATAAAATAGAAGATGATAAAGATCAAAAAAAAATTGATACAGAAGAAATGAAAGAATTGAAAAAAGATCAGAATAAGGCACCATCCTGGTTAAAAAATACAGAATCTGAAAAGGCAAAAGATAATTCAAAAAGTAAAGTTCAGAAAACCAGAGATAAAGAAAATAAATTTGATTTAGAAAAATATCTGGCTGGATTGAAAAAAGAAGAGAAAAAAAATAAGAAGTCTCAAATTGAAAACAATCAGAATTTCGAACAAATAAGTTTAAATGAAAGTACAATCAATAAGACTAAAGAAGATAATAAAAGTATAGAGAGAGCAAAAAGAAATAATAGTAATAATTCTGAGCCTGAAGAAAATAATCCAAAAATCAAGAAAAATAAAGTATATGACTTAAGAAATAGTGATTTAAGTTCAATTAAAAAACCTGGTATTAAAAATTATTTAAAGCCAAAATACCCTTCAAATTTAAGAAGAAGAAATATTGAAGGTGAAGTTATAGTTTCCTTAAGAGTAGATGAGGAGGGTCAAGTCCATAATTTAAAAGTTTATCAGAGTTCCGGTTATAATTCTTTTGATCAATCAGCCCTTAATGCAATTTCTAGCTGGGAATTTAAAGCTGCAGAAAAAGATGGTAATAAGGTTGAAGTAATAGTTAATCTTCCCATCCGCTTTAAGTTAAACTAAATGGAGGTATAAATTATGATTACAGAATTTATTGACACAGCAGGTATTGTTGCTTATCCACTTCTTTTAGCAGCATTTTTAATGATTTTTATAGTTATTGAGAGAAGTATTATTTTTCTTTTGAAATATAGAAGAATAAATAAGGATAAATATTTAAAGGGGATTATTAATTTTGATCCTGCAAATAAGCAGAATAATATTTTAAAAAATGAAAAAGGTATTGCCGCAGATATTTATCACAGTTTGTTAGCAAAAAACCCTAAAAGTCGAGAAGAATTTAATTTATATCTGGATGCAGAAGAGGTGGATAAACTACCTGAACTTGAGAAACATTTAGGCTTTCTAAATTTTATTGCTCAGGTTTCACCAACTTTAGGACTGCTGGGGACAGTCAGCGGTATGATTAAAACTTTTCAGGTTTTAGGTGTAGGAGGTAGTCCGGAACAGATGGCCCTGGGTATTTCTGAAGCTCTATTTACAACTGCGGCTGGTTTAATAATTTCCCTGCCTGCTGCAGCTTTTTATCATTATTTTTACTCAAAAATAGAAAGACTCCACAATCAAATGAATAATTTGAGGCTGGAAAGTGAAAGCAGGCTTTTTAGAGAAGAGATCAAGGAGCTGAAAAATAATGAAATATCAGCTTAAAGAAAAGAATTCTACTTTAAATCTGGCCCCAATGATTGATATAGTATTTTTGCTCCTGATTTTCTTTTTGGTATCTTCCACTCTACAGGGTGAGGAAGTCTTATATAATATTACAGTTCCTGCCAGCAGCATCGGTCAGAGTTTAACTCAGGGAGAGATAAATATATTTTTGAAACAAAATAATGAAATTTATTTTGATGAAAAAAAATATAGCAGTCAGAATATTGATGAGCTTTTTACTGTCATTAACACTGAAAAAAATAAAAAAGTTAAAATTTATTCAGATCGAAAAAGTGACTTTGAATCAGTTATATTTTTAATTGAAGAATTTAAAAATCAAGGTTATCAAAATATCTCATTTGCTCTGAGAGAAAAAAATTAAATATTTATTTCTCAATTATAAAAATAAAAAAGGATTTTTCCAATCTTATTAGAATTATATATTTAAGAGCTTAATTATTAATCTTAATAAAGGTAATTTAACAAAAGCAAATGGAGGCGATTTTTGTGAATAAAAATTTAGGAATGTTTTTAGTTTTTATAGCTTTAATTTTACTATCTGTTTTAGTGATAAACGGTTTATATTTTAATGTTCCAACTTTAGAAATGGCAGAGAGAGAAGTTCCCGCCGAAGAGGTAAAAGAAGATTATGTTACTACTAATTTAAATATTAGTCAGCAGCAGGAATATGATCCTGATATTGTTGAGGTAGTGCTTGGCTTTGAAAACGAAAATACAGAACAGGCAGCAGCAGTGGAAGAAAATAATAGAATTGTAAGTGAATTAATGACAATTTTAGAAGAAGAAGAGTTGGAAAATGTAGAAACACAGGGATTTAGAGTTTATCCTTCTACAAGGTATAATGAAGATAGAGAGGAAAGAATTACTTATTATCAGGTTAACAATCAGATTAAATTTACTTCTACTAATTTATCTGAACTACCCGTCTTATTGGGCCGATTACTGGAGGCTGGTGCCAATAGAGTAGTCAATATTAACTATCGCCTGGAAAGCAATGAACAGGCTTTAGAAGAAGTTACAGCTCGAGCATTAAGCTCTCTTAAAGATAAGGCTTCTTTTATGGCAGAGAATCTAGATAAAGAAAATTATAGGATCAAAGAAATAAATTTAGGAAATCAGAATATTCATGGTAGTGATGCCTTACAAACTATGACTAGAACTGCCGAAAAAGGAAATTTTTCGGAAGTTCCACTGGCCGAACAAAAGGTTAATATCAGTGTTTCTCTATCAGCAAAAATAGAATTATACTAATTATAAAGCAAAAAAGCTGAGCCCAGATAAAATAGGCTCAGCTTTTTTGCAGTTTTATTTATTATTAAATAAATTATTATTCATTATTAAGTAAAAAGTTGGCTGCTCTTTCCATATCATCTTTAGAAGCTACCAGAAAGACCTGATTGCCAGCAAAAATTTCTCTATTACCTCTGGGCACAATATATCTATCCTGTTTTTTATCAAATATTCCTGCAATTACACAGTTTTCAGGAAAATTTTTCTGACTTACAATTTCCGAGATTTTCATTCCTGAAATTCGTGACTCAGGTGGGATAGTTAAAATAGAAACTTCAGCTTTTCCATCTCCAAGTGAAGCAACTTTTCGGACATCAGGTTCTTCAATATCGGTAATAAAACGGTCCACAATTAACTCCATGGTAGCAGCAATATTGGTTGCACCAGCCATCTGATAGGCATTTTCGTATTCCGGTTCTCTCATTCTTACCAGAATTTTTTCCACCCCAAAGTTTTTAGCCAGCAGAGAAAAGGATAAATTATCTGCATCATCTCTCATTACCGCGATTGCAACATCACATTTTTCTATACCAGCTTCTTTCAAAATATCAATTCTAGTTGCACTACCCAGTACAGTTACTGCACCATAACGGCTGTATATTTTTTCAGCAACATTTTGATCTTTTTCTATTACAATAACATCATGTTTCTGGACTAAACTTTTTGTTAAGTTTCTTCCGGCAATACCTCCACCAGCAATAATTATATACATTTTTTTACCTCCATTATTAGAGCTTGAATTTATTATTTATTTTTCCCAGGCTTTTTTAGTAAATAAAATTATAATCGGCAGTATTTCTAATCTTCCAGCCAGCATGCCAATAATATAAGTCATTTTAATAACGGGAGAGAGGGAAGCCATTTTTTCCACTGAAAAGAAAAAGGGTCCGATATTTCCCATTGCTGAAAACATCCCAGAAAACGCCTGCCAGCCGTCAAGATCAGAAAAAACAGAAGTGATTATACCTCCAATTACAATTAAAAATAGCCAGAAAGAAAATAAGCCTGTTAATTTATTTATTTCATCACTATCTATGATGCTCTTATCAAGGGTAACAGGTAGTACAGCATGATTTGGTAAATAAATTTTCTTGACTTCCCGATTAAATAAGCCCCCTAAAATATTTAACCTCATTACTTTAATTCCTCGGGTAGTTTTAAAATTGTGCCTGTAATTAGAGAAATAATAATAGTATAGTAAAATGCCTGATAGATGCTATTTCCCTCCTGATAGATAAAAGCAAGAACCAGAGGGATTACTATAATAAAACCCATGATAAATGCCAGAATACTTAAAAAATAGAGGATTGTATTATATTTAGTAGATTTGAGCAATAATTTTACCTCCCTTATTGTTAAAACTAATTTGAAATAACTTCTATAATAATATATTCAAGAATAAATTATCATTTCCTTTATTAGCCATAAAATTCCGGCTTATTATTTATGTTAGATTAAATTTGCTTTTAACAAAATTTGGATATATAATATAATTAAAATTAAGGAGGCAAATTATGGATATTAATGAGATGGTGATAATTTTCTTAAATCAGCTGAGTGGATTTGGTCCCAGAACAATTATTGATTTGAAAAACAAATTGAATAAATTAGAAGAAATGTGGTCTTTAAATAAGCAGCAGTTAAAAAATATAGGCTTAACAGATTTTAAAATAAAAAAATTTAATGAGCATAAAGAAGAATTTAGGCCTCAGGATATTCTTGCTGATTTTAAAAAAGAGGATATTAATTATCTTACCTTATATAATGACCAATATCCAGATAGGTTAAAAGAAATTTATGACCCTCCCCCTGTTATATTTTATAAAGGCTGTTTAAACTTTCAGCTGCCCGCTGTTGCTATTATAGGTTCAAGAAACTCAACTCTTTATGGACGAAAAATTACCAGCAAAACCGCTTCAGAGCTGGCAAAAATGGGAGTAAATATAATTAGTGGTCTTGCCAGGGGGATTGATAGCACTGCTCACCAGGGGGCATTAGCAGCAGATGGTGGCATTACTACAGCGGTTTTAGGGAATGGTTTTGATTACCTTTACCCCTCTCAAAATAAATTATTATCTCAAAAAATAATGGATAAAGGTCTAATGCTAACAGAATTTAATCCTGAGATTGCTCCCCGGGCTAATAATTTTCCCAGAAGGAATAGAATAATTAGTGGTCTTTCAGATTTAATTTTAGTAGTTGAGGCTGGAGAAAAGAGCGGTACTCTGATTACAGTTGATTATGCTCTGGAACAGGGTAAAGATATTATGGCTGTACCAGGAAATATTGATCGTCCGAATTCTGTTGGCTGTAATAGGCTGCTCAAAAAAGGAGCAGCAATTTTTACAAAGGTTAGTGATATTATAGATTATTTAAGTAGATATTTACAGAATAATAAAAAACAGAATGAATTTGTAGAAACAGATGAATTATTCAATAAAGTTTATCCCGAGCTTAATTCAGATGAAATTAAAATTCTAAAACTCTTTCAACATGAAATTGAAATATATTATAATGATCTAGTTAGATTAAGTAATTTGACTACAGAAAAAGTTGATCAAATACTGGTAAAATTAGAGTTAATGAATCTTATAATTCGCTTAAAAGGTAAAAAATATCAATTTAAGGGTTTACAAAATCTCCTTAAACCAATATAATAATATACTAGTTAAAGATTTTTTATGATAGGGAGGCCTAATCGGCAGAAATGCCAGAATAATATGAATAAAAAAGTTATAGAAATTTTAAGTATTCTTATCCATAAAATGCTGAATGATGAGGATCTCTGGCGGAAACAGGAAGATGTTATAATTGAATTAGAAGACCAGGGTTATACAATTGAAAATATTAGTGAAGCATTTGAAGTTATTTTTAGTGAAGTTATTTCCGTTGAAGATCGTGATTTTTATATTGATTATGAAATGCCGAGTGGTTATAATAGGGTTTTTACAAAAGTAGAAAATTTTTATTTTAGTAATGAAATCAAGGCCATAATTTATAAATTGAATGGGCTTGGTGTTTTATCAGCAGATGAACTGGAAATTATTATTTATAGAATGATGCAGATTGCAAGTGTTGATGATTTAAAAGCTGATTTAGTCTGGGATATTATTAATGATGTTGTTGATGATTCAGAATTAATGCTGACAATTTCAGCTGAAATAAATGAATTTGACAGCAATCTTTTAAAACAACAGAGAGTAAACTAAAGGTTTACTGGAGGTATCAATTTAATGGCAAAGAAAAAGAAGAATTTAGTAATTGTAGAATCGCCTGCAAAGGCAAAGACAATTAAGAAGTTTTTAGGCAGAAATTATAAAGTAGAAGCATCAATGGGTCATGTTCGTGATTTACCTAAAAGTAAATTGGGAATAGATTTAGAAAATGATTTTGAACCAAATTATATAACTATTCGGGGAAAGGGAAAAACTTTAAGTAAATTAAGAAAAGAAGCTAAAAAAAGTGAAGATGTATATCTTGCAACTGACCCTGATAGAGAAGGAGAAGCTATTTCCTGGCATTTAGCTTATGCCCTAAAATTATCTGATGAGGATAATAACAGAATAGAATTTAATGAAATAACTAAAACTGCAATTCAGAATGCAATTAAAAATCCACGGACTATAGATAAGGATCTAGTGGATGCCCAGCAGGCACGGAGGTTACTTGATCGTCTGGTGGGATATCGTTTAAGTCCCCTTTTATGGAAAAAAGTACGCAAAGGTTTAAGTGCGGGTAGAGTTCAGACAGTTGCTGTCAAAATAATCTGTGAAAGAGAAGAGGAAATTAGAAATTTTGACGAGGAAGAATACTGGAGTTTAGAAGTTGATTTAAAAAATGAAAAAGACGAAAATTTAAAGGCAGATTTATATAGAATTAATAATAAGAAATTTAATTTAGAGAGTAAAGAAGAAGTTGACCAGGTTATTGCTGATATCAAAGATCAGGATTTTGAAATAATTAAAGTTAAAAAACGTAAAAGAAGAAGAAATCCTAAGTCACCATTTACAACTTCTACTTTACAGCAGCGGGCATCTAATAAACTTAACTTTACTGCTAAAAAGACAATGTATATTGCTCAGCAGCTATATGAAGGTATAGATCTTGGGAGCTCAGGTACAGTTGGTCTGATTTCTTATATCAGAACAGACAGCACCAGACTTTCCAATGAAGCAAAAAATGGTGCCAGAGATTATATTTTAAATAAATATGGAGATAAATTTTTAAAAAGTTCAAAGAAAAAATCAAAGAAAAATTCTAATGCTCAGGATGCACATGAGGCTATCAGGCCGACTGATACTCAGAGAACACCTGAGAAAATGAAAAAACATTTATCTAAAGATCAATATAAATTATACGATCTAATCTGGAAAAGATTTGTTGCCAGTCAGATGAGTCCGGCTCTTTACGAAAGTATTTCTGCCCAATTTAAAACTGGAGAAAAATACAAGTTTAGAGTTAGCGGTTCTCGTCTCTTATTCCCTGGACATTTAATTTTAACTGGAAAAGCAAAAGAAGATGATATTGACCTTCCAGTTTTAAAAGAGGGAGATAGATACAGTTTATTAAAAACAAATCCAGAACAGCATTTTACAACTCCACCTCCCAGATATTCGGAGGCTACACTTGTAAAAACCTTAGAAGAAGAAGGGATAGGACGCCCGAGTACCTATGCTCCAACTCTGTCTACAATAGAGTCCCGGGATTATGTAGAAAAGGAAGGGCGCTATTTTAAGCCGACAGAACTTGGCGAAACTGTAACTGAACTATTAACTGATTATTTTCCTGATGTAACCGATGTTGAATTTACAGCAGGTTTAGAAAAAAGACTGGATGAAATAGAAAAAGGAAATGAAGACTGGAAAAAAATATTGAGGGATTTTTATGAGCCCTTTTATCAGCGTCTGGAAGATGCAAGAGAAAATATGGAGAGTGTCCAGATTGTTGAAGAAACTGATGAAGTCTGCGAAAAATGTGGTAGTCCAATGGTAGTTAAGTATGGTCGTTATGGTAAATTTTTGGCCTGCTCCAGTTATCCTGAATGTAAAAACACTAAACCATATTTGATCAAAACTGGTGTTGACTGTCCGGAATGTGAAGATGGTGAAATCATAGAGAGAACTTCTAAAAAAGGGAGAACTTTTTATGGCTGCAGTAATTATCCAGACTGTAACTTTATGAACTGGAATAAACCGGTTAAAAAACCATGTCCTGAATGCGGCAGTCTGATGGTTGAGAAAACAACTAAAGCTAAAGGAAAACACTATAAATGTACCAATAAAGAGTGTGGACATACTGAAAAAGCAGAATAAATTTGATTTATCTGGCTTTCTTCAAATTTTTAGGAACTTTTAATTTGGAGAAAGCCCTTAAAATCAGCTCAAGAAAGCGCTTACAATAATAATTATAACTAATAAAATTAAGCGCTAAAATATGTAAAAAGATTAGAATATGGTTAAAATATTGTGAAATTAAGAGCGTTAACTTGACATTTTTGATCTTTTCATGGTAATATAAACAAAATAGATTAAAATATTTTGAATCATGTGACAATTTAAAAATATAAGATTATAAGTAAAGGAGGTTCTAAATTGTCAATTACAGATTTTGAAGCAACTACTATAGTTGCAGTAAAACATAATGGTTGTATGGCCCTGGCTGGAGATGGACAGGTAACCCTGGGTAATACAGTTATGAAAAGTACAGCCAAAAAAGTCAGAAGATTATATAATGGTGAAATTTTAGCTGGATTCGCCGGTACATCTGCAGATGCTTTTACCCTATTTGAAAAATTCGAGGGTAAATTGGAAGAATATCATGGAAGTCTGCAGCGGGCAGCAGTTGAGCTGGCCAAAGAATGGCGGACAGATAAAATTTTAAGAAAACTTGAAGCTTTGCTAATTGTTGCAAATCTGGAGGAAATCCTTATTATTTCAGGTAATGGTGATGTGATTGAACCTGATGGCAAGATTACTGCTATTGGTTCTGGTGGCCCTTATGCAAGAGCGGCTGCAACAGCATTATCAAATCATGGTCAAAACCTGAATGCCGGGGATATCGCCAGTGAAGCACTCAAAATAGCGGCTTCTATTTGTATTTATACTAATGAAAATATTACTTTAGAGGAGTTAAATGGAGGTGAGTCTGAAACAGGTGGATAATCAATTAACCCCAAAAGAAATTGTTGCTGAGTTGGATAAATATATCATCGGACAGGAAAAAGCTAAAAAATCAGTAGCTATTGCCCTCAGAAACAGGTACAGAAGAAAATTGGTTAAAGATGAGATGAAAGATGAGATCATTCCAAAAAATATTCTGATGATTGGGCCTACTGGTGTTGGTAAAACTGAGATTGCTCGCAGACTTGCTAAAATTGCCAGATCTCCTTTTATCAAAATAGAAGTGACTAAGTTTACTGAAGTAGGTTATGTAGGTCGTGATGTAGAATCAATGATTAGAGATCTTACAGAATCTGCAATTAGAATGGTCAAAGAAGCCAAAATGGAAGAGGTTGAAATTGAAGCTGAGAAACAGGCAATTCAACGAATTGTAGACCGGATGCTTCCCGGCAAAAAGAAAAATAAAGATGAATATTATTCTAATCTGGTTGACGACATTAATAAAAAATCAGATGATGTAGATGATAGAATTGCTGCCAGAAAAAAGAGAATGTACCAGAGAATCAAAGAAGGTAAGCTTGATGATCAAAAAATAGAAATTGAAGTAGAAGAAAATAATACTCAAATGATGGATGTTTTCTCAGGTTCCGGAGTTGAAGAAATGGGTATTAATTTTAAAGATATGCTGGGTAATATTTTTCCAAATAAAAAACAGAAGAAAAAAGTAACTATTGCTCAGGCTAAAGAAATGCTCAAAGACGAAGAGGCTCAAAAGTTAATTGACATGGATCAGGTTAAGTCAGAAGCAATAAAAACAGTTGAAGAAGATGGAATAATCTTTTTAGATGAAATGGATAAGATAGCCGGTCGAGAATCAGGATCCGGCCCTGAAGTTTCAAGGCAGGGTGTTCAAAGAGATATTCTACCAATTGTTGAAGGCTCAACTGTAAGTACCAAACACGGTTCGGTAAAAACCGATCATATTTTATTTATTGCGGCAGGAGCATTTCATGTTTCTTCGCCAGCTGACTTGATACCAGAACTCCAGGGTAGATTTCCCTTAAGAGTCAATTTAGACAGCCTCAGTCGAGATAATTTTAAGGATATACTTCTACTGCCTCAGAACTCTCTGGTTAAACAGTACAAGGCATTATTAGAGACTGAGGGGATAACGATTAACTTTAGTGAAGATGCTATAGAAGAAATATCCAGTTTCGCTTATGATATTAACGAAGAGACTGAAAATATTGGAGCCAGAAGGCTGCATACAATAATGGAAAAATTATTAGAGGATCTTTCTTTTGAAGCACCAACTTTAACTAAACAGGAAATTGAAATTGATGTAGATTATGTTAATGATAAATTAAAGGATGTTGTAGCAAATAAAGACTTAAGTAAATATATTTTATAATTTCAAAACAGAAAATGGAGGAGATTGAAATGGGTAGTTTATTAGAAAAAAGTCGAAAAATAAATCGATTATTACAGAGAACAGGTGGAAATGCAGTAGATTTTTCTGATATGGCTTATGTTTTAAAAGAGGCTGTAAGGTGTAATGTGTATGTGACAAGCAAAAAAGGGAAAATTTTAGGTTATAGTCTTCGTGATGATTTTGAATGTGAGATTATGGAAGAAAAGGTTATTGATCAGGGATCATTTCCGGAGGAATATAATGAAGGTTTGCTAAGGATTAGGGAAACCAAGTCTAATATTGAACAAAAAGATGGCAAGTGTGTTTTTGCTGATGGTGAAGATTGTTTATTTGAAGATAAATTAACAACTATTGTTCCAGTTATTGGTGGAGGAGATAGACTTGGAACTTTAGTATTAGCTCGTTATGGTTCACCATTTGATGATGAAGATTTAGTATTAGCAGAATATGGAGCTTCAGTTGTAGGAATGGAAATTTTACGTTCCCGCAGTGAAAGAATAGAAAAAGAAGCCCGTAAAAAAGCAGCTGTTCAAATAGCGATTGATACTTTATCTTATTCCGAATTAGAAGCCATCGAACATATTTTTGAAGAATTAGATGGAGAAGAAGGTTTATTAGTAGCAAGTAAAGTAGCAGATAGAGTAGGTATAACAAGATCTGTTATTGTAAATGCTTTACGTAAATTTGAAAGTGCTGGGGTAATTGAATCTCGTTCCTTAGGAATGAAGGGAACATATATTAAAGTTCTTAATGATAATTTATTAGATGAATTAGAAAAGGTTAAAGGTTAATTTTTAGAGATTAAGTTGATTTTACAGGCTCCTCTCTTTATTTGAGGAGTCTTTTAACTGCTTTAGAAAAAGAATTCTTTCAAAAAAGCTTGATTAAATTCTGAGTCTATGGTATACTTTTTTGTGGCAAAATACACACGATAGTTGATCTAAATGCTGGTGCTGTATTTTATACAGTTGTGTTTAGAGTTGATGCTGTCGGAGGCTAAAACCAGAAAGGAGGTGCAGGAGTTATGTCAGTTGTAAACATGAAACAACTCCTCGAATCGGGTGTTCATTTTGGTCATCAGACTAAGAGATGGAACCCAAAGATGAAACAATATATTTTCACCGAAAGAAATGGAATTTATATCATTGATCTTCAGCAGACAGTTAAGTTAATTGATAAAGCTTATAACTTTGTTAAGGAACAGGCTGCTCAAGGGAAAAATGTATTGTTCGTTGGAACTAAGCGTCAGGCGCAGGAAACTGTTAAAAAAGAAGCTGAAAAATGCGGAATGCCTTATGTAAATCAGCGTTGGTTAGGTGGTATGTTAACAAATTATAATACCATCAAAAAACGTATTGATCGTTTAGAAGAAATCGAGCAAATGGAAGAAGAAGGGATTTTTGAAGTTCTTCCTAAAAAAGAGGTTATTGAGTTAAACAAAGAACACGATAAGCTTGAGAGATTCCTCGGTGGAATTAGAGATATGAATGGTTTACCAGATGTAATCTTTATTACAGATGCAAGAAAAGAAGATATCGCAGTTTCTGAAGCTAGAAAATTGGATATCCCAATTGTATCAATTTTAGATACAAACTGTGATCCAGATCTGATAGATTATGTCATTCCTGGTAATGATGATGCTATTAGAGCTGTCAAATTGATTACCAGTGTTATTTCTGACGCAGTACTTGCTGGAAAGCAAGGTAAACAGGAAGCTGAAGCTAAACAACAAGAAGCTGAAGTTGAAGAAAATACTGCTGAATAATTAAGACTTAATAAAAGCGCTGGTAAAGTTTTTATGCTTTGCAGCGCTTTTTTTCTAGCAAAATTTTAATTATATTTAACTTTAGATAGTTAATATAAATTAATAAATATTGTTTAAATGTGAAGAAAAATGATTAATATTATTTTATAAGTTATTATAAGGAGGTTTTTAATAAATGGGAGTTACAATGAAAGATATAAAAGAGCTTCGTTCCCGCACCGGTGCAGGTGTTCTAGACTGCAAAAAAGCTCTTAATAAGGTTGACGGCGATATTGAAGCTGCTGTTGAGCATTTAAGAGAAAAAGGTATGGCAGCTGCTGCTAAAAAAGCAGGTAGAGTTGCTGCTGAGGGATTAGTAAGCTTAAATATAAGTGATGATCGTAAAAAAGGTGTTCTAGTTGAGGTTAACTCTGAGACTGATTTTGTTGCTAAAAATGACAACTTCCGGTCTCTTGTTTCTGATATTTCTGAGCATCTAATGCAGAGTGAAGCTGAAGATGTTGAAACTGTAGAAAATGAAGTCTGGTTTAAAGATGAGAAAGAAACTGTTAGTGATGTTATTAAGGCAGCTATTGCTAATATTGGTGAAAATATCAATTTGAGAAGATTTAAGAGAGTCGAAACTGATGGCTATTTATTTGGCTATATCCATATGGGTGGAAAAATTGGTGTTTTAGTTGAATTTGCCAATGAATTTACTGAAGAAAAAGCTCAAGCTGCTAAAGATGTAGCAATGCATATTGCTGCAATCAATCCAGAATTTTTAGACCGTGATTCTGTAGATTCAGAATCAATAGAAAAAGAAAAGAAAATTTATAAGGAACAGATGTTAAATGAAGGTAAGCCTGAGCATATTCTTGATCAAATTGTAGAAGGTAAGATCAATAAGTATTATACCCAGGTCTGTCTTTTAGAGCAGCCATTTGTTAGAGATGATGATAAAACTGTTGCTGAAATACTGGCAGAAAACGATATGGAAGTAAAACAGTTTACACGTTTCGAAATTGGTGAAGGTATTGAAAAGAAAGAAGAGGACTTTGCTGCTGAAGTTGCTGCTATGACAAAAAATCAATAATAATTAAAAAAGGAGAGCACTGGAGAGAGTGTTCTCTTTTTTTAAGTAAATTTGCTTATAAAAAAGGAATTAGCTAAAAATTGAAGAATAATATTTAATGGAGGTTAATTATATAATGACGGAAAAACCAGTTTATTCAAGAATACTGCTTAAGATTAGTGGGGAGGCGCTGGCCGGTAATAACGGTTTTGGTATTGATCCCGAAATGATTAAAAAAATTGCAGCAGAAATTAGTGATGTTGTTAAAACTACAAATGTTGAAATGGCAGTTGTAGTTGGTGGTGGTAATATTTTCAGAGGAATTGCTGGTAGTGCTAAAGGAATGGACCGCGGTACAGCTGATTATATGGGGATGCTGGCAACTGTAATTAATGCTCTAGCATTACAGGATTCCATTGAAAAATTTGAGATTGAAACACGCGTTCAATCAGCAATTGAGATGCGTCAGATTGCTGAACCATATATTCGTCGTCGTGCAATTAGACATCTAGAAAAAGGAAGAGTTGTTATCTTTGCTGCAGGCACAGGAAATCCATTTTTCTCAACTGACACTACCGCTGCTCTAAGGGCTGCAGAAATATCTGCAGATGTTATTTTAATGGCTAAAAATGTTGATGGGATTTATGATTCTGATCCCAGTGTTAATGAGGATGCTCAAAAACATGAGACTTTATCTTACATTGATTTACTGAATAATTCTCTTAGGGTAATGGACTTTACAGCTGTTTCTCTCTGTATGGACAACAAAATACCTTTAAAAGTTTTTGCAGTTAAAAAAGAAGGTAATATTAAACGAGTATTACTTGGCGAAAACATTGGAACTTCTGTTAGTTAATAATTAGATCTGAGGAGGACAAATTTATGTTTAGAGAAGTGATGAAAGAAACAGAAAAAAAGATGGAAAAGACACTTGAAAAAACTAAAGAAGATTTAAATACTATTAGAACTGGTAGAGCCAGACCCTCACTTGTGGAAAATATAAAAGCAAACAATTATGGAGTAGCTACTCCAATCCAGCAGATGGCTAAAGTTTTTGCTCCTGAAGCCAGACAGATAGTAATTGAACCCTGGGATAAAAATAATATTGAAACAATTGAAAAAGCTATTATGCAGGAGAATCTAGGTCTTAATCCCAGTAATGATGGTAGTGTAATTAGGATCAACATTCCCCAGTTAACAGAGGAAAGAAGAAAAGAGCTTGTTAAAATTTTGCATGAAAAAGCGGAAAAAGGTAGAATTGCAGTTCGTGCAATTAGAAGAGAGTCTAACGAAGAACTTGAAATGTTAGAAGATGAGGGAGAAATTTCTGAGGATAATATGCACCGGGGTCTGGAAAATGTTCAGGAATTAACTGATGAGTACATTGGTAAACTTGATAATATCGTTGAGAAAAAAGAAGAAGAGATAATGGAAGTTTAAGCAATGAAATTTTCTAAACTTTTAGCTTCTCCACTGAATAAAACATTAGAATTTATGGAAGTACAGCAGTTTGATTACAGACTAAAAAAAATAAAACCTCCATTTAAAAATAATGGTCATCTTAAAAATAAGGGAACAAAACGCGTACTAAAGATTGAAAAAGAAAAAAGTTATTATCTTATAACCTGGTCTTTTCAATATAACAGCTAATTTATACCCCCTTTTTTAGGGGGTAATTAATTAATTGGAAGGGATGATTTAATGAATACTCCCAAAAACATTGCAATAATTATGGATGGAAATGGTCGCTGGGCAGAAAAAAGAAATAAAAGCCGGAGTGCAGGCCATAAAGAGGGTGTTAAAACTCTTAAAAAAATAGTAAAAGCTGCAGTAAATTTAAAAGTAGAGTCATTGACTGTGTATGCTTTTTCAACCGAAAATTGGAAAAGACCAAAAGCAGAGGTTGATTTTCTTTTAACATTAATGAAAAGAACAATGCGCAATGAAGTAGATGAGCTTCTGGAAAATGGAGTTCGGGTTCAATTTATTGGTAGAAAAGATAATCTTTCTAACAATTTGATTAAAGAAATTAAATATATAGAAAATAGATCTGCTGAAAATAGTAATTTGACTTTGAATATTGCTTTTAATTATGGTGGTAGAGCAGAAATTACTGATGCTGCAAAAAAAATAGCCGAAGATTATAAAAATGAGAAAATTGAATTAAATAATTTTGAAGAAAATGATTTTGCTTCTTATTTATATCAAGAAGAACTGCAGAATATAGAATTATTGATCAGAACCGGTGGAGATCTGAGATTGAGCAATTTTCTGCTCTGGCAGTCCGCTTATGCAGAATTATATTTTAGCGACAAGTTCTGGCCGGATTTTGCGGAAAGAGATTTAAAACAGGCTATTGTAGAATTTAAAAATAGAGAAAGAAGATTTGGCGGCTTAAATGATGGTGATTATAGTGCTTAAAAAAAGAATTATTAGTGCAATTATTGGTATTTTATTATTAATATTTTTAGTTTTTGCAGGTTCACTGCCCTTTTTTATCACTGTCAGTATTATTACCATTCTTGCTGTTAGGGAATACAGCCGAATGCTTAAAGTGAAATCAAAATTATTAGGAAGTATACTTGCAGCATCTGCTGTATTAATTGTTTTTAATGTCTATCTTATTTCCAATAATTATAATTATTTACCTTCTGGAATTATATTTTTTATTATTACTTTTATTCTTTATCTTTATAATTTATATAATTATCGGGAAGAGGAATTTATTAAAAACTTAAGTCACCAATTATTTTCAGTTATTTATATTGGAGGAGGTCTCTCGTTTGCTGTTTTTTTAAGAGATATTAATCGAGGTATATTTATAAATACCAGCGCTTTATGGCTGGTATTAATTGCCACCTGGTTGACTGATTCCGGTGCTTATTTTGTTGGCAAAAAATTTGGTAAAAAAGCAATGGCCCCAGTCATTAGTCCGAATAAAACTGTTGCTGGTGCAGTTGGTGGTATTTTTACAACAGCAATTTTTATAATATTTGTCTCAATTTTTTTAGAAGTTTTTAATATCTATTACTTCATTTTTGCTTTTTTATTTCCAGCTGTAGCAATTATGGGAGATTTGTTTGAATCATGTATTAAAAGAAGTTTCAAGGTAAAAGATACGGGAACGATTATCCCTGGTCATGGTGGGATATTGGACCGCTTTGATAGTTTTATTTTTACGGCGCCATTTACCTATTATTTTATAATTTTATTACTGGGGTGAATTAGATGACAATTAACAAATGGTATATTAAGTATTTTTTAATGTTTGTATTTTTATTATTGAGTTTAGTTATTTTAGAGCATGTTTTTATATATTTCACCCCTTTTATTATTGCAGCTGTTATTGCAAGCTTAATTAATCCGGTTGTAGATTATATAGATCAAAAAGTTCCTATCCACCGGGGGTTTACAGTAATTGGAGTTCTGATTTTAGTAATAGTAATCCTGGTAACAATTATTATTATTGGTGGTGCACAGGGGTATTTAGAATTAAACAAGTTACTTAGAAACTTACCAGATTACCGTTCAATAGATTCTCAAATTGAATGGTTTTCACAACAAAACCAGCAGTTTGAGACTTTTATGGAAAACTGGGAAATATCGGATGCTGTTCGAGATGCAATTAACAGTAATTTACAGTTATTATATAATGGGATTAGAGATGCCTTAATTTCTGTTATTAATTCCATATTAGAATTTCTAACCAGACTGCCAAGCTTATTTATGATTCTTTTTATTGCTTTTATTGCTGCTTTTTTTATCAGCAGAGATCGGGATAACATTAAAGAATTTTTAATTAATATTTTCCCGGAAGAGGTGCAGCCGAAAATTGCAAATGTTTTTACTCAATTAAACCGTTCGGCAGTTGGTTATATTAGGGCTATGTTGATCTTAATTTCAATTAGTGGTGTAGTTGCCGGGATAGGTGCCAGATTAATAGGGAATCAATATGCCTTAATTGTCGGAGTGACAGCAGCAGTATTGGATTTAATTCCAATTATTGGACCAGCTCTACTATTTTATCCCTGGATTGTGATGTCAATTATCTTTAGTGATTTTTCTCAGGCATTTGCTATATTTATTTTACATGTTTTTCTGGCTGTTGTACGCTCAGCTTCGGAAGGTAAAATTATGGGGAAAAGCCTGGGTTTACATCCACTGGCAACAATGATTGCTCTTTTTTCGGGATATAGAATTTTAGGTGCCATCGGTTTTGTTGTCGGACCAACTTTTTTAGTTATTATTAAGGCAATAGTTGATTCTGATTTAATTGACATCAAAGAATAAAATAATTTAAATAGGAGCTTTTGAGGTGAAAAAAATGAAAGAAATTACAATTCTAGGTTCTACAGGCTCAATTGGAACCCAGACTTTAGAAGTAATAGATAATTTAAAAAATTGGAAGATTAAAGCTTTAACCGTCTATCAGAATATTGATCTTCTTTTTGAACAGGTAAAAAAATATCAGCCTGAATTTGTGGTTGTTGTGGAGCAGGAGGCAGCTGCTAAGTTAAAGTCTAAATTAAAAAACCAGAAAACAGAAGTGTTAGCTGGTAAAAATAATTTAAAGACTGCTGCAGCTGAGGATGTTGATCTCTTACTAAATGCAATTGTTGGTTTCGCGGGGCTTGAGCCTTCAGTGGCAGCTGCGGAAGCAGGAAATGATATTGCTCTGGCAAATAAGGAAAGTCTAGTCAGTGGTGGTCCACTCTTAACCCAATTAGTTAAAGAAAAAGGGGTTAAGCTGCTGCCTGTAGATAGTGAACATAATGCAATTTTTCAACTTCTAAAAGGGCATAAGCAGGAATTAGATGAGATTATCTTAACTGCATCTGGTGGTCCTTTCTTTTCTTATTCCAGGGAGGAATTAACTCAGGTGTCTGTAGAAGATGCACTTAATCATCCCAACTGGGAAATGGGCAGCAAAATAACAATTGACTCTGCTTCCTTAATGAATAAGGGGTTGGAAGTTATTGAAGCTCATTGGTTATTTGATTGTGCCTATGATAATATTAAAGTTCTAGTTCATCCTCAGAGCATTGTTCATTCAATGATTAGATTGGTTGATGGGACTGTACTGGCTGAAATGGGACCTGCTGACATGAAAATACCAATTCAGTTTTGTTTAACTTATCCGGAAAGAAATAAAACTGCAGGTAATAATTTAGAGCTTGACCAAATTACAGCTTTAGAATTTTTTCAGGCAGATACTGATAAATTTCCTAATTTGAAATATGCTTATACAGCCGGTAAAGCAGGAGGAACTTTCCCTGCAGTTTTAAATGCTGCTAATGAAGCAGCAGTTTATAGTTTTTTAAGGGGAGAAATCCCATTTTTAGCTATGAGTCGAGTTGTTGCTTCGGTTCTGGATCAGCATCAAAGCATCTCAGATCCAGATTTAGAGGCTATCTTAAACTCTGATCAGGAGGCTCGTCGATTAGCTGTGGAGGTTATTAAAGAATGGTTTTAACTATTGTTTCATTTATAATTGTTTTAGGTGTTTTAGTTTTTATACATGAATTTGGACATTATATTACTGCTAAAAAGTCAGATATAATGGTTTCCGAATTTGCTTTGGGTTTTGGTCCAAAATTGCTATCAAAAAAAGCTGGAGAAACAGTATATTCTATTAGAGCAATTCCGCTTGGTGGATTTTGTAATATGGTGGGCGAGTTTCCTGCTGATGAGTCGATGCCAGAAGAAGAAAGAGAAATTTATGATCAGGCAAAAGAAAATGGACGTTTATTTACACAGAAATCTGCTATTAAGCGTCTGGCAGTTATTTTAATGGGACCAATTATGAATTTTTTGCTTGCTGCTCTAATTTTCATTTTCGCTTTTGCTATCTTTGGTGTGCCGACTTCTACAACAGAAGAAGCCATTCTGGGTGAAGTAATACCAGAACAGCCAGCTGCAGAAGCAGGTTTAAGAGCTAAGGACCAGATTCTGGCAATAAATGGTCAGGAAATTAACAGCTGGGAAGAGATGTCCGAATTGATTAGAGCTAATCCCAATCAGGAAATAACAATTCGCTATCAGCGGAATGGAGAAATAAATACGATCAGTTTAACACCTGCACTAAATGAAGAAGGTGAACGGGGTGTGATTGGTATTTATCCCCAGCTAGTTAGAGAAAGTGTAACTATTGGCAGCTCAATAACTATGGGTCTGCAGCAGACTTATCAGGTTTTTAAGATGACAATTATGGGATTTGTACAAATGTTTAGAGACAGTTCTACTGAAGATATTGGTGGTCCGATTATGATTGCTTCGATTATCGGTCAGGCTGCAAGAACCGGAATTTTAAATGTTTTAAATTGGACAGCTATAATAAGTATTAATTTAGGAATTATTAATTTATTACCTTTCCCTGCTTTAGATGGAGGAAGACTATTATTTATTTTTATAGAAATAATTAGAGGTAAGCCTGTAGATCCACAGAAAGAAAGTTATGTCCATCTTGTAGGTTTTGCTGTTTTAATGATTTTAATGATCTTTATAATTTATAATGATTTAATGCGGACTTTCTTTTGATAATTAAATGATTTCAAGACAACTTCATTTTGATTAAATGTCTTAGTTGATTAGTGATAATTTACAGAGGTGAATTATGTATAATAGAAGAAAATCTAAAGTTGTTAATTTTGCTAAACAGCCGATAGGAGGAAATGCTCCGGTTTCTGTACAGTCAATGTGTAATACTAAAACCGAAAATATTGAAGCAACTGTAAAACAGATCAAAGAACTGGAAGCAGTAGGTTGTGAGATAATTAGAGTTGCAGTTCCTGATAAAAATGCAGCTCAGGCTCTATCAGAAATCAAGAAAAGGATTGGAATTCCCCTGGTAGCTGATATTCACTTTGATTATCGGCTGGCATTAATGGCAGTTGAAAATGGGGTTGATGCTTTAAGAATTAACCCTGGAAATATCGGCAGTGAAGAGAGAATCAAAAAAGTTGCTTTAGCCTGTAAAGAAAATGATATTCCAATCAGAGTTGGCAGTAATTCTGGTTCAATTGAAGCAGAATTATTAAAAAAATATGGAGGCCCTACTGCAGAAGCAATGGTAGAAAGTGCACTCAGAAATGTCAGGGTTTTGGAAGAAAATAATTTTAGACAGATTGTAATTTCTCTTAAATCAAGTCAAATTTCTACCACCCTTGAAGCCTATAAATTAATGGCAGAAAAGGTTAATTATCCTTTCCACATTGGGATTACTGAATCTGGAACACCATGGCGGGGAACAATTAAATCTACTGCCGGTATTGCTTCGCTTTTAACCCAGGGTCTGGGTGATACCTTAAGGGTTTCTTTAACTGGAGATCCAGTTGAGGAAGTCCGTGTAGGCTGGCAGATCTTAAAGTCTCTGGAAATCAGAAAAAAAGGAGTGGAGATTATTTCCTGTCCTACCTGCGGCCGAACTAACATTGATTTAATTTCTCTGGCAGAAAAAGTAGAAAAAGAGTTAATGAAAATTGATAAGGATATTACTGTAGCTGTGATGGGCTGTGCAGTTAATGGTCCAGGAGAAGCTAAAGAGGCTGATATTGGGGTTGCAGGAGGAATCGAATCAGGTTTAATTTTTAAATCTGGAGAAATTATCAAAAAAGTGGAAGAGGATCAGCTTTTAGAGGAATTAATGAAAGAAATAAATAAACTTTGATTTTAAAGAAGATGGTTGAACATAAAAATAATAATAAATATTTAGAGATTAGAAATAGGAGTGATTTATAAGATGCGCATGTCAAAATTATATCTACCAACTTTAAAAGAAGACCCAGCTGAGGCTGATGTAGTCAGCCATAAACTGATGCTGAGAGCAGGAATGATGAGAAAACATTCTTCAGGAATTTATTCTTATCTTCCTTTAGGTTATAGAGTTATTAAAAAGATTGAAAAAATATGCAGAAAACATATGGATAATAGTGAGGCACAGGAGCTATTGCTGCCGATTATGCAGACTTCTAAAATTTGGAAGGATTCCAAACGCTGGGATAAATTTGGTCCCTTAATGATTAAGTTTAATGATCGCAAGGCACGCGAATACTGTCTGGGACCAACCCATGAGGAAGTTGTAACTGATTTAGTTAGAGATGAAGTTCGATCTTATAAAGATTTACCATTAAATTTATATCAAATCCAGACTAAAGTCAGAGATGAAATCAGGCCCCGTTTTGGTGTAATGAGAGGTCGAGAATTTATTATGAAAGATGCCTACAGCCTTGATATTGATTATGAGGGATTGGATAAAAGTTATCAGGCTATGTATGATGCTTATGAACGTATTTTTGATGAGTGCGGTCTGGAAGCTGTAGCAGTTGAAGCAGATACAGGTGCTATGGGTGGAAAAGACTCACACGAATTTATGGTGCTTGCTGATTCAGGAGAAGATGAAATTGCTTTCTGCAGTCACTGTGATTATGCAGCAAATGTTGAGAGAGCTACTTCCAAAAAGACCGAAATTGACTTTGAAGTTGAAGCAGAAGCCGAAAAAATACATACTCCAGGGATTAAAACAATCAGTGAACTGGAAGAATATCTGGAAGTTCCAGCTGCTAAAATGATGAAAGCGGTAGCAGTAGTCGCTGATGGAGAACCAATATTAGCTTTAGTTTCTGGTGAAGATGAACTAAATGAAATTAAATTAACTAATTATCTACAGGCAAATGAGCTGCGGGCTGCTGAAGATAAAGAATTTGGAGAACTTTTCAACA
This sequence comes from Halanaerobium saccharolyticum, assembly GCF_003259895.1. GTDB lineage: Bacteria > Bacillota > Halanaerobiia > Halanaerobiales > Halanaerobiaceae > Halanaerobium > Halanaerobium saccharolyticum_A. Next base: position 98,989 of record NZ_QLME01000003.1, read on the forward strand.
GTGTTGCTGGATTTATTGGTCCGCTTGATCTGGATGAGGTCCGGGTAGTTGCAGATCAGAGACTGAAAAATATGTCGGGAGCCATTGTTGGAGCTAATGAAAAAGATTATCATTTTAAAAATGTAAAGAGCGGCAGAGATTTTGAAGTAGAAGCTTTTACTGATCTTCGCTCAGTTAGAGGGGGAGAAAGATGCCCCAAATGTGATCAGGGTAAATTAAATATCAAAGATGGAATTGAAGTTGGTCATATTTTCAAACTGGGAACTAAGTACAGTGAAAACATGGGAGCAAATTATCTGGATGAAAATGGAAAAGCTCAGCCAATTGTAATGGGAAGTTATGGAATAGGGATTACCCGTCTGGTTGCTGCAGCAATTGAGCAGAATAATGATCAGTATGGAATTAAGTGGCCTCAGGCTATTGCTCCCTATCAGATTATTATTCTTCCCTTAGGTAATGATGATTCGGTTCAGGAAAAATCAGAAGAAATATATCAGAATTTAAAAGCAGAAGGCTGGGAAGTTTTAATAGATGACCGCAAAGAAAGAGCCGGAGTTAAGTTTAATGATTCCGAACTAATTGGAGTGCCGCTCCGCTTAACTATTGGTTCTCGCTCTCTTGAAAATGGAGTTGTGGAAGCAATGACTAGAGAAAATAATGAAAAAATGGAAATTGAGCTGGATAATCTACCAGCAAAGGTCAAAGAGTTATTTACAAAAATCTCTTAAGTCTTATTTTTCATCTGGAAGGAGTATTTAATGACAAAAGCAATTACCTTAAGAGAAAGTAAAAATCTATATAAATATTTAATTTGTGATCAGAAAGAAAGAAGACTCTATTGTATTACAGATAATTCTAATTCAACTGCAGTCAAAGCTGAAATTCAGAAGAAAGTTAACTTTGATTTAAGTTCTTACCAATTACAGATTATTTCTGATCTCAGCCTGAAAGAAGAATTGTTTTTAATCTGGCCTCAGATAATTAAAGATTTTGAGGTATATTTTTCTTTCAGTAATAACTGGCTGAAAAGAGCTCAGCTGTTTTTAGAAAATCAAGAATTAAAAATAAAAGTTGAAACAAAGATGGCACAAAAGAAACTGGCACAACCAAAAGTAATTGATTTTCTGAAAAACAATATTGGTAAATATTTAAAGCAGATAGAAAAGGTTAGTGTGCACAATGGAGACTTTTTGCCTGAGATCGAAGAAAAATCAGATCCCAGCAAATTTAAACAGCGTTCAGAAAGAACTGCTCCTCCCTCTCAAAATAGTTCAAATAGAGGCTCTCACTCATCTTCGAAGAAGAGAATAAAAAGTAAAGACCGTTATGGTCGAGTGATAAGGGGTAAAAAAACTCATGATCTTATAGAGCTGGATACCGAAATTCCCTCAGTAATTGTAGAGGTTGATTTATTTGATATTGATGTTCGCCAGACCCGTAAGGGAAGTTATCTATATATCTTGAAAATTACTGATTATGAGAGTTCAATTTCTGCCAAAACATTCTGTGATGAAAAGGATGATTTTCTTGACAGCTTAAATAAGGGTCAGCATCTAAAAATAAGAGGTAAGGTTGCTTTTGATCCCTATAGTAAAGAATGGGGGATTATTTTTAATGATTTAATTCCTTTAGCAAAAGAAGGCCGTCAGGATCAGGCAGAAGAAAAAAGAGTGGAACTGCATCTGCACACTCAGATGAGTGCCATGGATTCGATTATTAATGTAAAAGATGTAGTTAAAAGAGCTGGAGAATGGGGTCATAAGGCACTTGCAATTACTGATCACGGTGTTGTTCAGGCATTTCCTGATGCTTATGCTGCGGGAGAGAAACATGGAGTTCAGATCATCTATGGAGTTGAAGCTTATTTAGTTGATGATGGTGAACCAATAATCCATAACCCTTATTCGGAAAATTTAGATCAAACAGAATTTGTGGTATTTGATCTGGAGACTACTGGTTTAAATCCATCTCAGCATGAAATAATTGAAATCGGTGCTGTTAAATTTAAAGGTGGAGAAAAAATTGATGAATTCAAATCATTTATTAATCCTGGAGTGCAGATACCGGCTAAAATTACTGAAATTACAGGTATCAATGACCGGATGGTCAAAGATGCTCCACCTCTGGAAACAGTAATTAATGATTTTGTTGATTTTGCTGGTCAAGGTGTTTTAGTTGCTCATAATGCTGATTTTGACTACGGTTTTATTAGAACTGCACTTGAAAATTTAAAGATAGAAAAAGATGATTATACTGTACTGGATACTCTGGGGCTTTCCCGGGCTGTAGTTAAAGACAGTAAAAATCATAAGCTAAACACTCTGGCAAAATATTTTGGTGTTGATTTAGAAAATCACCATAGAGCTTTAGATGATGCAGCTGCAACTGCAGAAGTTCTGACAAATCTGCTGGAAATTATAAAAGAGGATGGCTGTCAGAATTTAAATCAAATAAATAACTATACTTCCAAAATTGACTGGAAAGATTTAAGACCTTTTCACGCTGTAATTCTGGCAAAAAACAAAAAAGGTTTAAAAAATCTTTATAAATTGATTTCTATCTCGCATTTAAATAATTTTTATAAAAAACCCAGAATTTTAAAAAGTGTACTTTTACAGCATCGCGAAGGTTTGATTATTGGTTCAGCCTGTGAGGCAGGTCAGATTTATAAAGCTTTTGTTAACAATAGACCTCGAAGCGAAATTAAAAAAATTGCAAAGCTCTATGATTATCTTGAATTACAACCTCTGGGTAATAATCAATTCTTAATTCCTGATAAGGTTAATTCTAAAGAAGATTTAAAAGAAATCAACCAAAAGATTTATCAGCTGGGTCAGGAATTAGATAAACCTGTGGTCGCTACCACAGATGCTCATTTTTTAGATTCTAAAGACAGTATCTTTAGAGAAATTTTACAGACCGGACAGGGTTTTAATGATGCTGATCAGCAGCCTCCTATATATTATAGAACTACTGAGGAGATGCTGGATGAATTTGCTTATTTTGGTGAGGAGACTGCAAAAGAAATTGTAGTAGATAATCCAAATAAGATAGCAGCTCAGATTGATAAAATAAAGCCGATTCCGGATGGACTGTTTACTCCAGAGATTGAGGGGGCAGAAGAAGAAATACGTAAAATGTCCTATGAGAGGGCCCATCAGTTTTATGGAGAAAAACTACCACAGCTTGTAATAGACAGACTGGAAAAAGAATTATCTTCAATTATTGAAAATGGGTTTGCTGTTATTTATTTAATAGCTCATAAACTGGTAAAAAAATCTCTTGAAGATGGTTATCTTGTTGGTTCCAGAGGGTCAGTTGGTTCTTCTTTTGTGGCTACAATGACTGAAATCACAGAGGTTAATCCACTACCTCCTCATTATCGCTGTCCTGAATGTTCTAAACATGAGTTTATTACTGATGGTTCAATTGGAACCGGGGTGGATCTACCAGATAAAGTTTGCCCTGATTGTGGCTGTGGCTATATCAAAGATGGTTTTGATATACCTTTTGAAGTTTTTATGGGTTTTAAGGGAGATAAAGTACCGGATATTGATTTAAACTTTTCCGGTGAATATCAGAGTAAGATCCATAAGTATACGGAAGAGTTTTTTGGTAGAGATTATGTTTATAAAGCAGGTACTATTTCTACCATCGCAGACCGGACTGCCTTTGGTTTTGTCAAAAATTATCTTGATGATAAGGGAATGGAGGTCAAGAGGGCAGAAATTGACCGTTTGGTAGCTGGTTGTACAGGTGTGCGCAGAACAACTGGTCAGCATCCGGGTGGTTTGATGATTGTTCCAAAATCTAATAGTATTTTTGATTTTAGTCCGATCCAGCATCCAGCCAACGATCAGGATACAGATATCAGAACAACCCACTTTGATTATCATTCTATCAGTGGTAGAATTTTAAAACTTGATTTACTCGGGCATGATGACCCTACTTCACTTAGACTGCTGCAGGATATGACAGGAATTGAGCCCAAAGATATTCCTCTGGATGATCCGGAGACAATGAGTATCTTTTCGAGCACGGAAATTCTGGGGGTTGATCCAGATTTACTGGGAACTGATATTGGAACTCTAGGAATTCCTGAGTTTGGGACATCATTTGTCCAGCAGATGCTCAGAGATACCAGACCAACTACTTTTGCTGAACTGGTTCGAATCAGTGGACTATCTCACGGAACAGATGTCTGGCTGAACAATGCTCAGAATTTGATTAGAGATGGTAAGGCAGAATTGGCCGAAGTTATTTCTGTTCGGGATGACATTATGAACTACCTCTTACAGCGAGGTGTCGAATCTTCCACAGCTTTCTGGATTATGGAGCATGTCCGTAAAGGTAAAGGTTTAACTGAGGAAGAGGAACAGGCAATGCGCGAAAATAATGTACCGGACTGGTATATTGATTCTTGTAAGAAGATTAAATATATGTTTCCAAAAGCACATGCTGCCGCCTATGTAACTATGGCATATCGAATCGCTTATTTTAAAGTTCATCATCCTGCTGCCTTTTATACATCCTATTTTTCCATTAAAGCTGGTGATTTTGATGCTCAGCTGGCCTGTAATGGTAGACAAACAGTGGTTAAAAAAATCGAGGAATTGGAAGCTTTAGGGAATGAGATGACTGCAAAAGAAAGTGGAACTTTAACAGTACTGCGAATTGTTCTGGAAGCAATGATGAGAGGGATTGAATTTCTACCGGTTGATATTTATGAATCTGAGACAAATCGTTTTATTAAAAAAGATGATAATAAACTTTTAGCACCTCTGATCAGTCTGCAGGGGCTGGGAGGAAGTGCTGCTGAAAGTGTTGTAATCGAAAGACAAAAATCTGATTTCACTTCAATTGAAGAATTATCAAATAGAACTTCACTTACTTCTACAGTTATTGAGATTTTAAGAGAACACGGTTCTCTGGATGGAATGCCGGAGAGAAATCAACTTTCTCTGTTTTAACTTTGAGATGCTGGTACCGGGCACCTGGGAAATATTGGGAATTTATATAGCTAGTTTAACTTTAGTTATCAATCCAATATTTTCCAGGTGCCCGGTACCGTTAAACAAAAACTTGCAAGTCTAAATAAGCTGTGATAGAATTATAAAGGAAAGAGTTCTGATAAATACTTATGTTGACTTTAGGAGTGGGGATGTCTTCCCACTCTTTTATTATAGTTTAAGAAAAAATTATATAATAAAATTAAATATTTAAGAAAGTGGGGTGTTTTATTTGGGAAAAGTTGCTGAAACAGTAACAGATTTTGTGCTTCCTATTGCCCATAGTGAAGATTTAAATTTAATTGATGTTGAATTTTTAAAAGAAGGCAGTGACTGGGTCTTACGTATTTTTTTAGAAAATAAAGATGGAGATCTAACTATAGAGGAATGTGAAACAGTAAGCCGAGCTTTAAGCATTATTCTGGATGAAGAAGATCCAATAGATAAAAGCTATATTCTTGAAGTTTCTTCTCCTGGCCTGGAAAGACCACTTAAAACTGAAGAGGATTTTGAACGTTTTAAGGGAGAATTGATTGAAGTTAAAACTTTTAAAAAAATTAACGGCCAGAAAAAATTTGTAGGAATTTTAAAGAATTTTGAAAAAGAAAAAATAATTTTAAATCTAAAAAATGAAGAAGAAATAGCAATTGATTACAGTTTAGTAGCACGAGCTAATTTAACTTTTGAAATTTAAAATGAGGGGGTAAAAATATGAATGTAGAATTCATTCAGGCCCTGGATGATATCGAAAAAGATAAAGGAATATCTAAGGATGTATTATTAGAGGCCATCGAAACAGCTTTAGTTTCTGCTTATAAAAAGGATTTTGGTTCTAAAGATAATGTTAGAATTGAAATTTCTGCAGAGGCTGGAGAAGTTAAAGTGTTTTCTCGCAAAGAAGTTGTAGAAGAGGTAGAAAATGAAAATAGTGAGATTTCTTTAACTGAAGCTGAGAATATAGATAGCAAATATGAAATTGGAGATATTGTAGAGATCGAAGTAACTCCTGCCAATTTTGGTCGTATTGCAGCTCAAACAGCCAAACAGGTTGTTATGCAGAGGATTAGAGAGGCAGAAAGAGATGTGATCTTTGATCGCTATAAGGAAAAAGAAGATGAACTGATAACAGGTACAATTCAGCGTTTTCATAATGATAATATTTTAATAGATATGGGTAAAACAGAAGCGCTATTACCACCTTCTGAACAGATAGCTGGAGAAAGATATGAAATTGGAGAAAGAATTAAACTTTATGTTGTGGAAGTTAGCACAACTAATAAAGGTCCTCGAATTTTAGTTTCCAGAACTCACCCGGGTCTTTTAAAAAGACTTTTTGAAATTGAAGTTCCAGAAATTTTTCAGGGTCTTGTTGAAATTAAGGCAGTGGCCAGAGAAGCAGGTCAGCGTTCTAAAATGGCTGTAAGTAGTTCTGACAACCAGGTTGATCCAGTTGGTGCCTGTGTTGGTCCCAAGGGAATGAGAGTTCAGGCAGTTGTTGAACAGTTAAATAATGAAAAAATTGATATTGTAAAATGGGATGAAGATCCAGAGGAATTTGTTGCAAATGCTTTAAACCCTGCTGAAGTTGTCAATGTTAAGATTAATAAATCTGATAAAATTGCTGAAGTTGTAGTTCCAGATTTCCAGCTTTCTCTGGCAATTGGTAAAGAGGGTCAAAATGCGAGGTTGGCAGCGAAATTAACCGGCTGGAAAGTAGATATTAAAAAAGAATCTGAAATTGAAGAAGAACCTGAAAACATTGAAGAAATTAAAGAAAGTGCTTCTGAACTTGCAGAGAGTTTAGATCAATTTGATGAAAATGAAGCTGAATTAGAAAGCTCAAATTCAGCTGCTGAAGAAGTAAAAGAAGATGATTTTGAAGATGAAGAGAAAGAAAAAACAGTAAAAAAAGCTAATGATAATTTAATTGATAATATGACTGATGATGTAGAAGATTTAAAAAATGATGCTGAAGAAGCTGAAAAGCTTGATTAAAATTAGATAATTGCAATAAAAATATTAATTAAAAAATCTTGAGGAGGATTGAGATTGCAGAGCAGAAGTCCTATTAGAAAATGTGTAGGTTGTGGTGCCAGAAGAGATAAGATTGAACTTTTAAGAGTGGTAAATAATAAGGGTGATATTTTGGTTGATCCAGGAGGTAGAACACCTGGACGTGGTGCTTATCTCTGTCCTAATATGGATTGTTTGGATAAAGCAGTTGAAAAAGACTCACTAAAAAAAGCATTAAAGATTGAGATTTCTGATGAAATTTATGAACAAATTTCGGAGGAGATCAAACATGATTAACTAACAGTAGAATATTTTGGAGGTGCAAGTATGGCAAAAATTAGAGTATATAATCTGGCTCATGAGCTGGATATGGATAGTAAAGAAGTAATTGAAATATTAAATGATCTTGATATTGAGGTATCAAGTCATATGAGTACAATAACAGATGAAACTGCAGAACTTGTAAAGGATATGTATGCTGATGACAGTCAGCAGGCAAAGGAAGAAGTGAAGGCGGAAACTGTTGAAACTAATTCTGAAAACAAAGAGAAAAAAGAAGCTGCTGAGACTGATAATGAGGCAAAAGCAAAAACTGATGAAGCTGAAGCAGATCAGGAGGCAGTAGAAATAGAAACTCCAATTACTGTCAAAGAATTTGCTGAGGAAATTGGTGAAGCTCCTAATAATTTAATTGTTGAATTAATGAATATGGGTGTTATGGCCAATGTAAATCAGAGTCTGGATGAAGATACACTGGAATTATTATCTGAAGAACTGGGAATAAAAATTAAATTCAAATCTGAAGAGGAAGAAAAAGTTTCTTTACGAGTTGGACCAGAAATTGAAGATAAAGCAGAAGATTTAGAAACTCGTCCTCCCATAGTAACAGTAATGGGTCATGTTGACCATGGTAAAACTACTCTCCTTGATTCAATTAGAGAAAGTAGAGTTGCCGGGAGTGAAGCAGGTGGAATTACTCAGCATATTGGTGCCTATCAGGCTGAGGTGGATAATAAAAGAATCACCTTTATTGATACCCCGGGTCATGAGGCTTTTACAGCTATGAGAGCACGGGGAGCTCAGTTAACTGATATTGCAATTCTAGTAGTTGCTGCAGATGATGGTATTATGCCTCAAACAGAAGAAGCAATTAACCATGCTAAAGCTGCAGGTATTCCAATTATTGTTGCAATTAATAAGATAGATAAAGCTAATGCACAACCTGATAGAGTTAAGCAGGAATTAACTGAGTATGGTTTAGTTCCTGAAGACTGGGGTGGAAATACAATTTGTGTTAATGTTTCTGCTTTACAGCAGCAGAACATTGGAGAGCTTCTAGAAATGATTATCCTGGTTTCAGAAATGGAAGAACTAAAGGCAAATCCTAACAGATTAGCAGAAGGTATTGTGATTGAAGCAGAACTTGATAAGGGTCGCGGTCCTGTAGCTACTGTATTGATTAAAAATGGTACACTGGAAGTAGGAGATCCTATTTTAGCTGGTTTAACATCCGGTCGAGTTAGAGCAATGTTCAATGAATTTGGTGACTCTCTGGATGTGGCTGGACCATCGGCAGCTGTTGAGGTACTTGGATTTAATGAGGTTCCTGCAGCAGGTGATTTTGTTCAGGTCTTAGAAAATGAGCGCCAGGCTAGAGATGTAGCCTCTGATAGACAGGATGAAAAAAGACAATCCGAACTGAAATCTGATGCCAAGGTTTCTTTAGATGACCTTTATAAGCAGATTCAGGAAGGTGAAGTTAAAGAATTAAATATCATTATAAAAGCTGATGTTCAGGGTTCAATTGAAGCATTAAGAGCCTCCTTAGAAAGATTAGGTACCGAAGAGGTAACTGTTAATGTTATTCACACCGGTGTAGGTGGGGTAAATGAAACAGATGTTAATCTGGCAAGTGCTTCTAATGCTATCATTATTGGATTTAATGTCAGACCTGATAATAATGCTCTTAAAGCAGCAGAAAAAGAAAAGGTAGATGTTAGAACTTATAGAGTTATTTATAAGGCTTTAGAAGATATCAAAGACGCAATGGCCGGACTGCTTGATCCAGAACTTAAAGAAGAAATTACTGGTAGAGCAGAAGTTAGAGATACCTTTAAGGTGCCTGATGTAGGTATCATTGCCGGTGCCTATATTACTGATGGTCATGTAAATCGTAATTATGATGCTCGCTTAATAAGAGATGGAGTAGTTATTCACGAAGGAACAATTTCTTCACTCAAAAGATTTGAAAATGATGTAAGAGAAGTAAAGTCTGGTTATGAGTGTGGAATTGGAATCGAAAATTACAATGATGTCAAAGTTGGCGATATTATTGAATTCTATACTTATAAGGAGATCAAAAGAACCTTATAGAGGTGAGGTAAAATGAAGAACAAACGTGCAGTACGAGTTGGAGAACTGTTAAAAGAAGAAATAAGTCAGATTGTGTTAAGAGAAATGAAGGATCCCCGAATTGGCTTTGTCTCTGTAACTGATGTTGAAGTCAGTGGTGATTTAAGACATGCTAAGGTTTTTATCAGTGTTTATGGCAGTGATAAAGAAAAGGAAGAAACTCTGGCTGGTCTGCAGCAGGCACAGGGTTTTGTTCGCAAACTTGTAGGCGAAAGAGTTAAAATTCATCATACTCCGGAGATTATATTTCGCTATGATGATTCGATAGAAAATGGAGTTCATATTTCCGAAATAATAAAAGATCTAAAAGAAACAGGAGAGATAAAGGAGTCTGACTCTGATGCAGAAAAAAATTAAAGAAATCATTAAGATATTATATGAAAATGATAATTTTTTAATTGTCGGCCATGTAGGTGCAGACGGAGACAGTATTGGATCAGTAACTGCTTTAACCCGATTGTTAAAAAAGAAAAATAAAAAAGTCAGAGCTTATCTTAATCGTGATACTCTGGCTCCTTTTTCTTTTCTGAAGGTTAAAGGAGAAGAATTTTACACTGATGCTGAAAAATTAAAGGAAGATCTTAAAACAGAAGATTATATTTTAATAACTCTGGACTCCGGCACCCGAGAACGGGTAGATCTGGATGAAGAAATTATTAATTCAGCCCAATTTATAATTAATATTGATCATCATGCAGATAACACTCATTTTGGCAAAATAAATCTTGTTCAGGCCGACCGAGCTGCAGTTGGCGAAATCATTTACAATTTTGCTGTTGAAATGATTGATAAAAAATTACCACTTGCAGTTGCTGAGCCGCTGGGTACAGCAATCATTACTGATACTGGAGCTCTGCGTTATGAGAACACTACTTCGAGAGTCTTGAGAATTCTTGCTGATCTAATGGATTTTGGGGTTAATATTTATAAAATCAACAAAAAAGTCTTTGGCAGCTTGAGTTATCAAGCTCTAATCTTAAAAGGTATGGCTCTGTCCACTTTAGAAAAAAGTGAAAATGGTAAAATTGCCTGGCTTTATGTCAGCCGACAGATGATGCACGAAGCAGAAACAGATTATACTGAAGGTCTGGTTGGCCTGGCCAGAGATATTGAGGATGTGGAAATCGGTATTCTTTTCACTGAGGAAGAAGAAAAAGAAATCAAAGTTAGTCTGCGTTCTAATTTTTATGCAGAAGTAAATAAACTGGCTGCAGAGTTTAATGGTGGTGGTCACCCCAGAGCTTCTGGAGCAACAGTAGAGAAAACTCTACAGGAAGCAATAAATTCTGTGGTGGAAGCAGCGAAAAAATATGTTTGATGGAACTGCAAATATTTTAAAACCACCCGGAATCTCTTCTTTTGCTTTAATAAAAAAATTACGCTGGCTTCTGGACGAAAAAAAAGCCGGTCATACAGGCACTCTGGATCCCGCTGCAGCTGGTGTTCTTGGTGTCTGTTTTGGCAAGGCTACAAAAACTATTCCTTTTTTAGATGACAGCCGTAAAGAATATATTTGTGAAATGAAGCTTGGAGCCAGAACTGATACACTTGATTTAGAAGGTGAGGTTATCAGAGAGGATTTAAACTGGAATCAGCTCTCTCAAAATGAAGTGGAAACTGTGGTTTTAAGTTTTAAGGGAAAACAGGAGCAGGTTCCACCAATGTATTCTGCTCTTCATTATCAGGGAAAACGCTTATATCAATTAGCACGGAGAGGGATTGTAGTTGAAAGAGAAAGCAGAGAAATTGAAATTTTTGAGATTCAGCTGCTTGAGATTAAGTTGCCTATAATTCGTTTTAAAGCCGAGGTTTCCCGGGGAACTTATATCCGATCTCTGGTCAGAGATATAGCTGAAAAGTTAAATACCAATGGAGTAATGACTTTTTTACTTCGAACTAAATCTGGTCCATTTAAATTAGAAAATTCAGTGAGCTATGAAGAAATTGAAGCAGAAGGTAAGGACTTATTACAGACTCCCTATGAACCTCTTGATTTACCGCACTACACCATTAAAGATGAAGAATATCAACGCGCGGAAAATGGAAATTATTTAATTAAAGATAATTTAGTCGAAACAGATATTGAGCTGGATGTTGGAGATTATTTTCTGCTTTTTTCTGAATCTGGAAAATTTATAGCAATTAGTCAGCATCTGGTCGAAGATGATTATCATATTTATCAACCACATAAAGTTTTTATTTAGTTCTGGAGGAAATCATATGCAGGTTATAACAAGTAATGAATATAATAAATTTAAAGGCAGTAATACCTGTCTGGCAATTGGAGCTTTTGATGGTTTGCATAAGGGTCATCAGCTGATAATAAATCAGGCGATTAAAGAAGCCAGAAAAAATAATTATCCTGCTGCAGTTTTATCTTTCCATCCCCATCCCCTGGAAATAATTGTAGGGAAAACGCCTCCACCTTCTATAGTTTCCCGCAGCCAGAAGATTTCTATTCTGGAAGATATGGGAGTAGATTATTATTTTGAGCAGGAATTTAATCAGGAATTTGCACAACTTAAACCGGAAGAATTTATTAGAAATATTCTTCTGGATAAGATTAAGGTAAAAACTATAGTTGTTGGTGATGATTTTCGCTTTGCCTACAAAAATGAAGGTAATGTTGAAATTTTAAAGGAAATGGGAAAATTACATAATTACCAGGCCAAAATCATTTCTCAACTTCATGCCAGTGATGATAGAATTTCAAGTACCAGGATTAGAACTCTGCTCAAAAAGGGAAAAATAAAAAAAGCTAAAAAATTACTTGGTAGGTCCTATCAAATTTGTGGTGAGGTAATTCATGGTAAAAAAAGGGGTAGAAAGCTGGGCTTTCCAACCGCCAATTTAAATTTAGAAACAAATTATGCCCTACCTCCTGAAGGAGTTTATGCTGTTAAAGTTCAATATCAGGGGCAAGAATACGTTGGTGCAGCTAATTTAGGATATAATCCTACTTTTAATAATCAGGATATTTCTTTTGAGGTCTTTATTTTGGACTTCAAAGGAGACCTGTATAATCAGAGATTATGTGTTGATCTGATAGATTTTATTAGAAGTGAGAAAGACTTTAAAACTAAGGAAGAATTAATTGCCCAGATGCAGCAAGATATTCTTTACACACGCCAACTTTTATGTTAAAATTATAAAGAAAGTTTTAAATTACCGTTAGCTAGGATTTCGACTCTCCGACGTTTTCTTGGCTTACGGCGAATCAATAATTCAGGAGGTGAATTTTACATGTTAAGCAAAGAAAAAAAGCAAGAAATAATTAAGGAATATCAGTTAGAAGAAGGCGATACAGGGTCATCTGAAGTACAGATTGCTCTTTTAACAGCCAGAATCGCTGATTTAACTGAGCACTTAAAAGACCATAAAAATGATCATCATTCAAGAAGAGGATTATTAAAAATGGTTGGACAGAGAAGAAAGTTACTTAGATATTTAAAAAATAATGATGTTCTGCGTTATCGTGAACTAATTTCTAAATTAGGAATTCGCGGTTAATAATGCATACTAAAAGAGCGGGGCAATCCCCGCTCTTTATTTGAATAAGGAGGAAAAAATATGAAAGAATGGACAATTGATTTTGCCGGTGATGAGTTTAACTTACAGACCGGTAAACTGGCCAAGCAGGCCAATGGTTCGGTAGTAGTTCGCTGTGGAGATTCTCAGGTTTTAGTCACAGCAACTATGGATGATCCAAGACCAGGTATGAACTACTTTCCACTGATGGTCAATTATGAGGAAAGAGTTTATGCTATCGGCCAAATTCCTGGCAGTGTTATGAGAAGAGAAGGACGCCCCAGAGATGAAGCGACTTTAGCTGCTAGAGTAATTGACCGCTCTATCAGACCACTATTTCCGGATGGCTACAGACGTGATGTACAAATAGTTGCTACTATTTTATCTGTAGATGATGATCATGATCCAGAAGTACTGGCCTTAAATGGAGCATCAGTTGCACTAACACTATCAGATATACCTTTTGCTGGACCAATTGGTGGAGTAAAAGTTGGATTAGTTGAGGGTGAGATAGTTATTAATCCAGATGAAGAAGAAAGAGAAAATAGTGATCTTGATCTGGTAGTAGCAGGAAGCAAAGATGCAATTATGATGGTAGAAGCCAGTGCAAATGAGGTAAGTGAAGAAAAAATTCTGGAAGCAATGGATGCTGCTCATGAGGAAATTAAAAAGATTATTTCTCTACAGGAAGATATTAGAGAAGAAGCAGGTAAGGAAAAAGCACCATTTGAATCTCCAACTGTTGACTCTGAAATTCAGTCTCAGGTTGATCAAATTCTTGGAGATAAAATGAAAGAAGCAATTCAGATTCAGGAAAAGAAGGCCAGAAATACTAGACTTGATGCCTTAAAAGAAGAACTAAAAAATACAATTAATCCTGATGAAGATGAAGAAATCAACGATCAGCTCGAACTGGCTTTTGAAAAGATGATTAAACAGTCTGTTAAAAGCTTAATTATTGATGATGGTGTTCGTCCTGATGGTAGAGAATATGATGAAATCAGACCTATCTGGGCAGAGGTTGACTTTGTACCAAGAGCACATGGTTCTGGAATTTTCACCAGAGGTGAAACTCAGGCCTTAAGTGTCTTAACTTTAGGATCAGCCAGAGATGAGCAGACAATATTTGGACTCGGTGAAAATGAGACCAAACGCTATATGCATCACTATAATTTCCCATCTTTCTGTGTTGGTGAAACATCTCCAATGCGTTCACCTGGAAGAAGAGAGATCGGACATGGTACTTTGGGTGAAAAAGCATTACTGCCGGTTATTCCGTCGGAAGAAGATTTTCCATATACAATTAGAATTGTCTCAGAGGTATTAGAATCTAACGGTTCTTCCTCACAGGCAAGTATCTGTGGTAGTAGTTTAGCCTTAATGGCTGCTGGTGTGCCAATCAAAGCACCTGTTGCAGGTATTGCTATGGGGCTAATGAAAAAAGATGATGAGATTGTTGTCCTGTCTGATATTCAGGGTTTTGAAGATTTCCATGGAGATATGGACTTTAAAGTTGCTGGAACTAAAGCTGGTATTACAGCTTTACAGATGGATATGAAATTAAAGGGTCTATCTTCTGAAGTTTTAAAGGAAGCCTTAGAAAAAGCTAAAAAAGGCAGAATGCATATTATGGATAAAATGCTGGATGTTATACCAGAAACTCGTCCAGAACTATCTGAAAATGCTCCTGCAATTATTACCATGAACATTGATCCAGAAAAGATTAGATTTGTTATTGGTCCTGGTGGAAAGATGATTAATAAGATTATTGATGAAACTGGTGCTGACATTGACATCGAAGATGATGGTCTGGTAAAAATTATGACTGAAGATCAGGAAGGTGGACAGAAGGCAAAAGAAATGATTGAACGCCTGACTGAAGAGGTAGAAGTTGGTAAAATTTATCAGGGTAAGGTAAAAAGAATTATGAATTTTGGTGCCTTTGTAGAAATTCTGCCGAACAAAGAAGGTCTTGTCCACATTTCTAAATTAGCTGACCATCATGTAAAAGAAGTTGGCGATGTTGTATCAGTAGGAGACGAAATTCCTGTAAAAGTTATCGAAATAGATAATCAGGACAGAATCAATTTATCTCTTAAGGATGCCAAAAAAGAACTAGAAGATAATGAGTAAAATTCATTAAGAACTAACGTAAAGATATAAATATAGTATTGATAATTGGAGATGAGTTTTAGAATGATTTTAGGTAAACATGTTTCGATAGCTGGCGGCCTTGATCAAGCTTTTAAAAGAGCAGCCGATATTGGCTGTAATTCTATGCAGATCTTTGTTAAAAATCCACGCGGCTGGAAAATGCGTGAGGTTGAAGCAGAGGAAGTAGAGAAATTTAAGGTAGAAAGAAATAAATATAAAATTAACCCAGTTGTAGTCCATGCTGCTTACCTGATTAATCTTGCTTCTCCAAAAATTGAACTATGGGAAAAATCAATTTCAGCTCTTAAGTCTGAATACGAACGCTGTGACAGGCTCGGAGCTGAATACCTGATTTTTCATCCAGGCAGCCATACAGGTTCTGGATTAGAAAGAGGTATCCAAAAAATTGCCAAAGCATTAAATCAAATTTTAGCTGAAGTGGAAACTGAAACTATGATTCTTCTAGAAAACACTGCAGGAGCGGGTACAAGTATCGGAGAAGAATTTACTCAGCTTAAAGCAATTATTGATCTGGTTGACCAGTCATCAAGACTGGGAGTTTGTGTTGACAGCTGTCATGCTTTTACTGCTCAGTATAACCTGGCAGAACCAGAAGGGCTGGAAGAATTAATTACTGATTTTGATCAGGTAATTGGTCTGAAACATTTAAAAGTTATTCATCTTAATGATTCTAAATATGACTGCTGTACAAATAAAGATGAACATGCTCATATCGGAGAAGGAAAAATTGGGAGTGAAGCATTTAAAAGGTTAATCAACCATTCTAAATTAGAAGATAAAATTTTTATTCTGGAGACACCCTGGTTTGATAACCAGGAAAAAGATGATGATGTTATTTTATTAAAAGAATTAAGGGAGGACTAAATTTGTCTGCTAGTGCTGAAATGTTATTAGAAGTTGGTAAAGAAATTGAAACAGAAATTAAAGCAGCTTCTGGTAATGAAATATTTATAAGAGCTCAATTAAATAGTAAAAATATTATAGAAGAAATAGAAGTGCTGGCCAGAGGTAATAGTTATTCTGCACCTGCTGTAATCAATAATATAATGGCAGGAGAAATGATAATTCACAATCATCCTTCAGGAGATTTAACTCCATCGGCAGCTGATATCAGACTGGCAGCAAAAATGGCAGCAAGAGAAGTTGGTTTTGCTATTGTAAATAATCAGGCTGATCAAATTTATGTAGTTGTAGAGGCCGGCAGTAAAAAAGAGAATAAAAAATTGGATAAAGAGGAAGTTTTAAGTTATTTTAAAAAAGAGGGGAAATTAGCCCGGGAATTAGAAAGATTTGCAGAAAGAAAAGAACAGCTGGTGACAGCTGAAAAAATTATTAATTCCTTTAATCAACATCAATTTGATTTTATTGAGGCAGGAACCGGCACCGGTAAATCTTTTGCCTATTTAATACCTGCTCTTTTTTATAATAATTTAAATCAGGCTCGAATAGTAGTTTCGACAAATACAATTAATTTACAGGAACAATTAATTAATAAAGATCTTGTTACTCTGCAGCGAGTTCTGGATTTTGATTTTAATGCTGTTTTAGTTAAAGGCAGAAATAATTATCTCTGTTTGCGTAAATTTAAAAATTTTAATAAAAACTTTGAGAATGATGAGTTAGAAATTGAAGAAAAAATTTTTAATGAATTAAATGACTGGAAAAAACATACTGAAAGTGGGGAGAAGACAGAAATTAACTTTCAGCTTAAAAATAAAGTCTGGAATCAAATTGCTGCAGAAAGTGATCTCTGCTTAAAAACTTCCTGTCCTTTTTATTCAAATTGTTTTTTTATGCAGGCCAGAAAGAAAATATATAAAGCTGATATTTTAATTGTTAATCATCATCTCCTGCTATCTGACGCCCGGGTAAAAGATGATACGGGATCTGCTGATAGAGGCATTCTCCCCAATTTTAATCATCTAATTATAGATGAGGCTCACAATATTGGAGAGATTGCTACTGATCACCTGGGTTATCCCTTATATCAGCCTCTTTTAGACAACTGGCTCAAAAGGTTGAGCGGAGACAAAAAGTCTCTTCTCTCAGAAATTAGAGAAGATATAGCATTTACTGTTGATTCGGATCAAAAAAGATTAAGAGATATTTTGGATAAAAAAATAATTCCTACAACTCAGAAAATTAGAGATTTAATCCCACAATATTTTAATGAACTTAAAGATTTGATTTCTGATTATAAAGATAAAAAAATAACAGTTAATGCAAACTTAAAAAATAATCCTAAATGGAAGGAATTTCATAAGACTGCAGAAGATTTAGCAGCATATTTAAAAAATGATTTTTCTTTTTTGCAAATTATTTATGAAAATTTATATTTGGGTCTGGAAGCAGAAACTGAGGAAAGCGAAATGAAAATCAAATCCAGCCTCAATCGCTGTCAGGATCTAATAAAACGAGTAGAATTTAACTTAAAATCCGAAGATGATGATTATGTCTTCTGGCTGGAGTCAAGCTATTACCGGGGCTCTGAGCAGATTGTGCAGAAATCTGCTCCCATTGATGCAGGGAAGTTTTTGCCAGATATGATCTGGTCAAAATTGACTAATGTCATTTTCACCTCTGCTACAATCACAGCTGCCAATTCTTTTGACTATTTTTACCGGGAAACTGGGATCAAAAAAGCTGAGGAATTAAAGGTGGAATCGCCTTTTGATTATTCCAGGCAGGCTGAATTATTGATACCTTTAGATTTTCCAGATCCGGGTAACAGAAATTTTTTGAAAGAACTGGTACTCAGTTTAAAAGAAATTATAAGTAAGGCTCAGGGTTCAACTATGGTATTATTTACTTCTTATAAAATGTTAAGCTACTGTTACAACAATTTAAAAGCCGAACTTGAGGAAAAAGGGATTAGAATTTTGTCTCAGTCAAAATTATCCCGTAATTATATAATGCAGGAATTTCGCAGCCAATATAAAACAATAATTTTTGGAACTTCAAGTTTCTGGGAAGGGGTAGATTTGCCGGGGGATTTACTTAAATATTTGGTTATGGTTAAACTACCTTTTCCAGTACCAGGAGAACCGCTTTACAAAGCAAAGGAAAATCTTTTAAAGGAAAAAGGTTTAAATCCTTTTTATAATCTGGCTTTACCGCAGGCTGTAATTAAATTCAGACAGGGATTTGGACGTTTAATTAGATCAAAAAATGATACAGGGTTTATAATTTTATTTGATAGAAGAGTTAAAAATAGATCTTATGGTCAAAAGTTTTTAGATTCTCTACCTCAGGGCTGTCCTGTTTCAGAGGTTAATCAGGAAGAATTGCTTGCTAAAATAGATAAAAACGGGGAGTAAAAAGATGAAAAATAAAAATATATTCATTCCAAATTTAATGATATTCTTAATCATATTATTATTTTCTACTGCTGCGTATTCTGCTCCCAGTCTTAGTTTAATCTATGTTATCCAGCAGGGAGATACGCTTTCGGAGATTGCAGCTGAATATGAGGTTGATTTAAATCAATTAAAAACTGAAAATAATATTTCTAATGAAGCAAGTATTAGAATGGGGGATGAACTAGTGATCCCACAGAATAATAAAGAAAACAGAGAGACAGAAAAAAAAGGAAAGAAAAAATTATTTACAGAGTACAAAGCCCAGAAAAATAAGCTAACTTTTGCGATCAACACCCATTATGCAGCTCGCATAAATCCCGGCCAGCAGGCGCCTGATATTGATAAAATACCGGAAGATAAAATTATAGACTATTATGTTGGTCCAGGTGATACACTTTATGATTTAGCTAGAGATTTCAGCACTTCAATTGGAACTATTTTAGCTCTAAATGACAAAGAAAATAGTTTTTTGCGGACTGGAGAAAAAATTAGACTACCGATCCACAACTTAACTTCACATCAAATTTTAAATCAGAGAGTCAGTAAGCAGGAACTTGATCTTTTAGCAAGAGCAATTTATGGAGAATCCAGAGGTGAGCCCTATGTGGGGCAGGTTGCTGTAGCTGCAGTTATTATTAATAGAGTGCTTAGTCGGCAGTTTCCGGATACTTTTGCTCAAGTTATTTATCAGAGTGGACAGTTTTCTGCTGTCAGTGATGGGCAGATTAATTTAACTCCGAATCAGACTGCTTATAGAGCAGCCAGAGAAGCACTAAATGGCAGTGACCCAACAAATGGTGCTCTCTATTTTTATAATCCAAGAACTGCTACCAGAGTTAGCTTTTTTAGAGGAAGAAGAGTTATAACCGAAATTGGCGATCATGTTTTTGTAGAATAGAGGTGATTTTTTGTCCAATTATTTAAATAAAACCTTCCAGCTTTTTAAACCAAAGCTGGCTTATTTTTTTATAATTGTTTTTATTTTATTATCTGCTAATACTTTTGCTGGGGAAGCTGCTTATTTAAAGGATTACTCCAGCAGCCGTCTGGTTCCAATTTATCAGGTTCAGAGAGATGATCAAAAAATAACTCTGACAGTTGATGGAGCCTGGGGCAGTAATCAAACAGAAGCTCTGCTGGAATTATTTAAAAGAGAAGAAATACCAGTATCCTTTTTCTTCGCTGGAATCTGGCTCAAAAATAATCCTGAGCTTGTTAATAAAATAATAGCTTCAGGTCATCAAATATATAATCATTCTTACAGCCATCCTCATTTCAATACTTTAACTAAGTCTGAAATTAAGGCCGAGCTGCTGCGGACGGAGTCCATAATTAACAATTATCAGGATTCTCAATCAGAAATAAAGTTGTTTAGACCTCCATATGGAGAGTACAACAGCCTTGTAATTGAAACTGCAAGAGAACTGGGATATCAGGTTGTCCAGTGGAGCCTGGATTCTCATGACTGGATGAATCCCGGGAAAGAATATATTATTGAGCGAGTTAATAAAAATATAAGTTCAGGCGATATCCTGCTTTTTCATAATGATTCTAACAATATTGTTGAAATACTGGCTGAAATTATTCCGATGTTAAAAGAAGAATTTCAATTTGTCAAAATTGAAGATCTAATCTATAATAATAACTATCAGATTAGTTCGCAAACTGGTCTGCAATATAAAATAAAGGATGATGCTAATGGAAATTAAAGTAGAAAGAGTTAATAAAGATATAGAATTACCTCGATATCAACATTTTGGAGAAGATGCTGGTCTTGATCTGCATGCGGCAGAAGAGGTGACTATTAAAAGCGGAGCCTATAAATTAATAAAAACAGGCTTAAAAATAGCGGTACCAAAGGGTTATGCTGCTTTTGTTTATCCGCGCAGCGGCCTGGCTTTAAAAAAAGGAGTTACTGTTTTAAATGCTGATGGAGTTATTGATTCTGGTTATAGAGGTGAAGTCGGCGTAATTTTGATCAACCATGGTCCAGATGATTTTAATATAAATTTTAATGATAGAATTGCACAATTAATTATTCAAAAAGTAAACACTATTAAGTGGAAAGAAGTCGATAATTTAAGTGCGAGCCAGCGAGGAGAAGGCGGTTTTGGCCACACTGGTCTTAAAAAGAATTAGGAAAGGAAAATTATTATGCCTCAAATAAAAGTTCCTGCAACCTCAGCAAATCTTGGTCCTGGTTATGATACGCTGGGACTTGCTTTAAGTTTATACAATAATTTTAAAGTCAAAAAGAGAGATGATCAGCAGTTAAAAATTAAAGTTATTGATAAAAATCAAAATAAAACTATAAAAATTGCTAATTCAGATAATCTGGTAGTTTTGGCCTATCAGAAATACTTTGATTTTATTAATCAGGATTTAAGAGGTGCAGAGATAATAGAAGAAATGTACACTCCCCTTGCTAGAGGACTGGGAAGTAGTTCTTCTGCTATAATTGGTGGGCTTGCTGCTGCAGCAATGGTCTCAGGTACTTTAATTAGTGAAAAAGATTTTATCCAACTTGCTGTCGCACTGGAAAAACATCCAGATAATGTGGTTCCAGCTTTAGTTGGGGGGCTGACAATAAATTTTTATTGCAATAATAACTATAATTATTATAAAATAGATGTGGAGCAGGATTTAGATTTTATCTTAGTAGTTCCCGACTTTGAATTAAAAACTGAAAAACTGCGGCAGGTCTTACCTAAAAAAATTAGTTATTCAGGTGCTATTTCTAATCTGGGCAGGGTCAGTCTGCTGACAGCAGCTTTTATTAATAAGGAATATCATCTCTTGAAAACTGCAATGGAGGATCAACTTCATCAACCTTTTAGAAAAAAACTAATTAAAGGATTTGATCAGGTTCTTAAAGCAGCTTATGATAGTGGGGCTTATGGAGTAGCTTTAAGTGGAGCAGGTCCAACGATTTTAGCCTGTACTGCAGAGAATTCAGAAATAATTGCAGATAACATGAAAGCTGTATTTGAATCCCATTTTATTAATACAGCTGTTTATAAAGTGAAAGCCTGTAATCAAAGCTTATATCAGATCTTAAAAGAGGAGATATCTTAAAATGCTAAAACTGGCCCTAATTACTAATCAGGAAGGTCTTTTTCAGAAATTTTTCAATTTCTTTGAGAAAAATATAAATCAAATTGAGAAATTAACAGCTCAAAAAGTGGAGATTACATATATTTTAAATAATTCTGTGGATAAAAAAATACCCTCTTCTTTTACAAAAAAATTTAAAAAAACAGATTTTATAAAAGACTATAATAAAATTTTAGCAGATCCAGAAGTTGATATAATTTTGGAGCTGAGTAGAAAACAGGAGTCTTCAGATTACCTGCTTAGAGCTCTAAAAAACAAAAAAATTGTTATTACTTCCAACCTCAAAGTAATTGCAGAAAATTATCTGGAAATTAGAAAGATGGAGAAAAGATTTGAAAGCAGGGTGTTTTTTTCAGCTGCATTTTCTCCTCTGCCTATAAAAACGCTTATTGATAATTTTTATGCTCTGGATGAGCTGGAAGAGCTAAATGCAATTTTAAATGCTACTACTAATTATATTCTAGCAGAGATGGAAAAATATACTATTAGCATGAAAGAGACAGTAGAACAGGCAAAGGAGTTAAGTTATACAGAAGAAAATACTGATCTAGATTTAAATGGAGTTGATAGTTTAAATAAAATAATTATACTGACTAATCTATTTTATAATACAGCTCTAGATCCAGCGCTGATTAATGCTAAAGGAATTAAGGGAATTACAAGCTATGATTTGATTTATGCAGCAGAACTTGGTTATAAAATAAAACTGATCTGTACTATCAAAAAAGAAAATAAAGAATTATATCTTGGGGTCAGACCAAATTTGATTCCTCAGGACAGTTTTTTAGCTTCAATTAATGAAAATAGTAATGGAGTGGAAATACTTTCAAATTATAATGCTAAAACTACCTTTACAGCAGAAAACTCAGATCAGGCCTCTGTGAATTTGTTGAGCCTTGATCTTATAAAGGCAGCTGAATTTATAAAAAATAAAAACCAATCAGAGTTTAATATTGAAATAAAAAATATTAGTGTATCGGATTATTATCAGGAAAAGTTTAGTTCTTTTTATGTCAGACTTCAGCTCGAAAAAGATGAGGAAATAATAGATAAAATAAAAAAAATATTTTCAGAAAAAAATTTGGCAGATTTAATTTTACATGACAATTTAACTGAAACACCGCTGCTGCCGGTGATAATTTTAACTAAGAAAATAAAGGAAAAAGATTTAGAAGAATTATTAGAAGAAGTTGAGGATCTAGAAGGAGTATTAACTGTTAATAATATTATAGCGGTTAAAGAAGCTTAATAATTTATAATTTACAATAGGAAGGTGAAACAATTGTCATTAATTGTACAAAAATATGGAGGAAGTTCAGTAGCAAATCCTGATTTAATAAAAAATGTTGCCAGCAGAGTAATTGAGGGTTATGAGGAAGGCAATCAAATGGTAGTTGTAGTATCAGCTATGGGAGATACTACCGATCATTTAATAGATTTAATGGGAGATATCACTGATGATCCTGATCCAAGAGAAGTAGATATGCTCTTAACAACAGGGGAACAGGTTTCAATTGCTCTTTTAACAATGGCAATTCATGCTTTAGGTTATCCGGCGATTTCTTTAACCGGTAGTCAGATGAAAATCAAAACTGATGAAAAACACAATCAGGCAATGATTAAAGATGTTGATACAACACGCTTAAAAAAAGAACTTGCTGAAAATAAAATTGTTATAGTTGCCGGTTTTCAGGGGGTAAATGATAATCAGGATTTTACAACTCTAGGTCGTGGTGGTTCTGATACCACAACTGTTGCAGTAGCGGCAGCTATGAATGCCGATCGCTGTGAGATATATTCTGATGTAGACGGTGTTTATACAGCCGATCCAAGAATTGTAGAAGAAGCAAGCAAACTGGATTCTATCTCATATCAGGAAATGCTAGAACTTGCCAACCTAGGTGCCAATGTACTGCATCCCAGGGCTGTAGAACTGGCAAATAATTTTGGTCTGGAATTATATATTGCCTCAAGTTTTAATAAGACAGAAGGTACAATTGTTAGAGGAGATGAGAAAATGGAAGGTAAAAAAAATGTAGTAGGAGCAGCGAGTGATCTAGGAGAAATTAAAATTACTGTTGAGAGAGTGCCAGATGAGCCCGGAATAGCTGGTAAAATGTTTAAAGCACTTGCCGATGCTGGAGTTAATGTTGATATGATTATTCAGAACTTACAGCGGGATGAACTAAATGATATAACCTTTACTATCAATCAGGAACAGGAAAAACTGGCTGTTAAGGTGCTTAATAAAATTAAAGAGGAACTTAAATTCAACAATTATACTATTGATCAAGATGTTGCTAAAATTTCTATTGTGGGAGCCGGCATGCAGTCAACACCTGGTATTGCTGCCAGAATGTTTTGTTCTTTTGGTGAAAATGAGATTAATATTGAGATGATAACTACTTCTGAAATAAAAATTTCCTGTTTAATAAAAAAGGAAGAAGCTAATAAAGCCTTGAATGTCTTACATAATGAATTTAAGTTGGACCAGATCAATAATTAAATATTGCAAAAACTTCTTTTTTCACATATAATATATTTAGTATCAGGTAAATAGATTTACAGATTTTTAAAATTGTTGTTTATATTTTATGATATTATATGAGGAGGTAAAAAGATGAATGTAAAGAAAGAAGGAGAAGTTTATCGCTGCGATATCTGTGGTAATGTTGTTGAGGTAAAGGAAGCTGGCGGTGGAGAACTTGTTTGTTGTGGTGAGCCAATGAAATTAGAAAAATAATTTTTAAAAATTTATTACAGCCCGGGGTCTTTACTCCGGGCTTTTAAATACTTTTAGACTAAATTGATGAGAAATTTTATTTATTTCTTAAAGGATTTAGCTCTACTTACGAGAAGTAAATATAATAGAAATTATTCTATTATAAATTAACTGCGGTAAAATTTATTAATTCTAATTAAGCGGCAGTTTAGAATAACATAATTGGGAGGAAAATAATAAAATGAATTATTTTGAGAAGAAAAAAATTAAGGATATTTTAGAAGATAATATTGATAGCTATAAAGACATTATTGTTATGGGATGGGTAAGAACAAAAAGAGTCTCAAAAAATATTGCCTTTATAGAAATTAATGATGGGAGTGCTCTTGAAAATTTACAGCTTGTTATCTTAAATCCAGATCAGCATCCACTGGACGAGATTAATACTGGTGCCAGTATAAAAGTTAAAGGCTATATCGATAAAGTTGAAGGTAGAGAACAGGATGTAGAGATGAAAGCAGAAGAAATCGATATTATTGGAGAGGCTCCAGAAGACTTTATTCTTCAGAAAAAAAGACACAGTTTTGAATTTTTAAGAGAAATTGCTCATTTAAGAGCCAGAACAAATACATTTGGGGTTGTTAACCGCTTCCGCAGTAAAATGTCTTATGCAGTTCATGATTATTTTTATAATAAAGATTTTAAATATATTCATACACCAATAATTACTTCTGGTGATGCAGAGGGAGCAGGTGAGGTTTTTAAAGTAACTACTCTTGATTTAGATAATCTTCCCCGCACAGAAAAAGGAGAAATAAATTTCAATGAGGACTTTTTTGCTCGCGAAACCGGTCTGACGGTAAGTGGTCAGCTGGAAGCTGAACTGCTTGCAACTGCTCTGGGGGATGTTTATACTTTTGGACCAACCTTTAGAGCTGAAAATTCTAACACCTCCCGCCACGCTTCAGAGTTCTGGATGATTGAACCAGAGATGGCTTTCTGTAATTTGGACGAAATGATGACTTTAATGGAGGACTTTATTAAAAACTTATTTAAATTTGCTCTGGAAACTGCGGAAGAAGAAATGGACTTTTTTAATCAGTGGATTGACGAAGGGCGTCGGGAAATGATTGAGAATATTATCGAGGCTGATTTTGGTAGAATTACCTATACTGAAGCTATAGAAATCTTAGAAAATAGTGGTCAGGACTTTGAATATCCAGTAAGCTGGGGTGTTGATCTGCAGTCTGAACACGAAAGATATTTAACAGAAGAACATTTTCAAAAACCAATTATGGTTAAAGATTATCCAAAAGAAATTAAAGCTTTTTATATGCGGCAGAATGATGACGGTAAAACAGTTGCGGCAGTTGATTGTCTGGTACCTGGTGTAGGAGAAATTATTGGCGGCAGCCAGCGTGAAGAAAGATATGATAAGCTAAAACAACGAATGGAAGAACTGAATATGGATTTAGAAAAATATGAGTGGTTTCTGGATATTAGAAAATATGGTTCAGTACCCCATTCTGGTTTCGGGCTGGGTTTTGAAAGACTTTTAATGTATCTCTCTGGAATGCAAAATATTAGAGATGTCATTTCATTCCCCCGTACTCCTGGAAATGCTGAATTTTAATAAATAGACAAAAATCATTGAGGAGAAAAGAGATGTTAAAAGAAAATAAAAAATTGTTAAATATTATAATTACAATTTTTTTGCTTGTAATTATAAGTTCTTCAATTTATGCAGCTGAAAGCTTTAAAACTGAGATAGTTGTTTTTTCAGCTGAACCAGAAGGAGTTGCAGCTGCTGTTGCGGCTGCCAGAGAAGGTAAAGAAGTAATTTTGGTTATGACCAGAGAAAAGCCGGGTGGGTTAATGACTTATGCAGCTCTTAATTTTCTGGACTTAAATTATGATCGTAATTCAAATAATATAAATCAGGGACTATTTTCGGAATGGCACCAAAAAATTGGTGCATCTATCTCATTTTCTCCTCAAAAAGCAGAAGCTGCATTTACGGAAATGCTGGAGGGAGAACAGAATATTAAAATTATCAATTCTGCTGAGCTGCAGGAAGTTCAGAGTAAAGATAATAAAATTGAATCAATTAAGGTAAAAAAAGAGAATAATCTTTATAAGCTTAGTGCAGAAATTTTTATTGATGCTTCACAGGATGGTGATCTGGCTGCAGCTGCTGAAGAAGATTTCTTTGTTGGTACAGCTGATATGAATTTAAAAAATAGCTGGATGGCTTCTACTCAAATTTTAAAATTTTCAGAAGTAGAACCGGAAAAGCTAAAAAAAGCAGTTAGAAATAATAGATATCAACAGAGTCATTTTAAAGATGATCACGCCTGGGGATTTTCTAATTTTGGTAAGAGTTATCAACCCCGGAACCAGAATCTGCGTTTAAGAGGACTCAATATAGTTTTTATAGAAAATGACGACAGTTATGAGGCCTATATTAATGCACTTCTTTTATTTAATGTAGATCCACTTTCTGAGTCTTCAATTTTAGAAGCTAAAAATAAGGCAGCTGAAGAGGCCGAACTGATATTAAAATATTTTCAAAATAAATTAGCGGGATTTGAAAAAGCAGAACTTAGCGATTTACCTGAAGAACTTTACAGAAGAGAAAGTCGACATTTTTTAACGGAATACCAGTTAAAAGTTAAAGATTTATTTCGTCAGAAAATATTCGCTGATAGTATAACAATTGCCTCTTATCCTCTGGATTATCAGGCAGCAGACCATGATTATCCTGGTTTTGTTTTATTTAATCCTGAATATTATGCTATTCCTTTAAGATCTTTAATTGCTCGAAAAAATGATAATTTAATGATTGTGGGCCGCAGCAGCGGTTATAGTTCACTGGCGGCAGCAAGCGCCCGGGTTTTACCAGTTGGAATGAATACAGCTGAAGCGGCAGCTATTGCAGCTTCAGAAGCCTTAAATCAAGATAAAAAGCTGCTTGCAATTACCCGTGATAATCAAAGTTTAAACAAGATTCGCTCTCAGTTAAATATTGATCTAGAAAAATATCCTTCAGAATCTCCGATCATCAAGGAACAAAAACTTTTAATTAGTCTAGAAAAATTGTTGTCCTGGGGAATTACAATTGGAGGTTACAATAATAACTTTAAATTAAATATTCCACCAACAGAAAAGGAATTTACAGCAACTATTTTAAAAATAATGCAGAAAAAAGAGGCAGAAAATCTTTATGAGTGGGTGCCCGGCAGCCTTGAGACTTTAAGCAGCAGCCAGAAATTAACTACAATTAATGCTTTGAAACTACTGTTGGCAGCCGAAAGCCAGCGAGTTTTAGAAATGGAAAGCAAAGAATATTTTAAAAAAGCTAAAGAAATGAATTTAATTCCTGAAAATTTAAGCACAATTTTTTCTAAAGAAAGAATAATGACCAGAAAAGAAATGATTCTGCTTGCTGCCTATTATTTAGATCGTTTTTCAGCTCCATCTGACTTGAAATATATAAGGGGTGAATATTTTGACTAAGGACAGCTATCATACATATTATCCCTCACCTATCGGTATTTTAAAAATAAATTTTAATAATCAAGCTTTATTAAAAATAGAATTTGATGATCATTTAAGAGAAGTAAAGAATAACTGTCAGAAGAACTTTTATGAGGATCCGGAAATACTCATAATTTATAATTTGATTTTTGATCAGTTAAATCAGTATTTTCTGGGAAAAAGAAATTCTTTTGAAATTCCATTTCAATTAGATGGCAGTCCTTTCGAACTTAAAGTCTGGAATTTTTTACAAACAATTCCTTATGGAAAAACTTACTCTTATTTAGAATTGGCTGCAGCAGTTGGTAAACCTGAGGCTTCTCAAGCAGTAGCAAAAGCAAACAGCAAAAACCCAATTGCAGTTATTATTCCCTCGCATAGAGTTATTTCTGCAGATGGTAAGATTAAAAATTATTCTGGTGGAGTCTGGAGAAAAGAATGGCTTTTAAAACATGAAAATAATAAAAGTAAAAAAATAGAAAGGAAGATTTCCTTTGTCTAAAGAATTAAAAAAACGAGAAGAAATTGATGAAAAATACAAATGGAATTTGAATGATATTTATGAAGATGATCAGAAATTTGAAACAGAACTGGATAATGTTCTGGTAGAAGTAAAGAAAATTAAGGAAATAAAAGATGATTTTACAGACAGTGCTGATAAACTGCTGAGTTCTTTAAATAAAATTATTAAAATTGAAGAAAAAACTGCAAAATTATATACTTACGCTCATATGAAGTATGATCAAAATACTCAGAATGAAAAATATCAAAGTTACAAAAATAAGGCAATGATGGTCTATAATAAACTTTCTAATTCAACGGCTTTTATGGTGCCGGCAATTATTCAGCTGGGAGAAGAGAAATTAGAAAGTTATAAATCAGAAAATGAAGAACTAGAATTTTTTAACCACTTTTTTGATAATATTTTAAGACAGAAAGAACATTATCTTTCTGCAGAAGAAGAAAAGATTCTGGCCCTAGCTGGAGAAGTTACTCAGAGTTCAGAAAATATCTTTAGTATGCTGAATAATGCCGATCTGGAATTTCCGCTTATTAAAGATGAAAATAACGAAGAGCTGCGGCTGACACACGGCAGATATATCGATTTATTAAAAAATGAAAACAGAAGAGTTCGTGAGGATGCTTTTGAAGGAATGCACGGAGAGTATGAAGATCTTGAAAATGCATTTGCGGCTGTGCTTGACAGCTCAGTTAAGGGTGATGTCTTTTATGCCCGGGCCAGAAAATACGATAGTGCTTTAGAATCGGCTCTGGATAATGATAATATCAGCACTGCTGTTTATAATAATTTAATTGACACTGTTTCTGATAATTTAGAACCACTGCATCAGTATATGAAACTTAAAAAAGAAATGCTCAAGCTGGATGAACTCCATATCTATGATACTTATACTCCTTTAATCAAAGAGATTGATCTTAAATTTAAGTATCAGGAAACAAAAGATATTATTAAAGAAGCAGTAAAACCTCTGGGAGAAGATTATATTAATAAGGTAGAAGAGGGTTTTAATTCAGGCTGGATAGATGTTTATGAAAACAAAGGCAAGCGCTCAGGAGCTTATTCAAGCGGCTGTTATGGTGTTCACCCCTATATTTTAATGAATTATACTCAGGATATCAGTAATTTATTTACTTTAATCCACGAAATGGGACATGCCATGCACAGTTATTACGCAAATAAAAATCAGCCCTATTTATATGCTGATTATAAAATTTTTGTGGCAGAAGTTGCCTCAACTTTAAATGAAAATTTACTATTA
Organism: Halanaerobium saccharolyticum; assembly: GCF_003259895.1. Classification (GTDB taxonomy): domain Bacteria; phylum Bacillota; class Halanaerobiia; order Halanaerobiales; family Halanaerobiaceae; genus Halanaerobium; species Halanaerobium saccharolyticum_A. The sequence goes on from NZ_QLME01000003.1 coordinate 128,639, forward strand.
GATTATATGCTGGATAATGCAGAAAGTAGAGAAGAGAAACTTTATCTTCTAAATTACTTCTTAGAGGGTTTCAGGGGCACTGTCTACAGACAGACTATGTTTGCTGAATTTGAAAAAATGATCCATGAGAGTGTGGAATCAGGGGAAAGCTTAACTTCTCAGGCAATGAAAACAATGTATAGAAAGTTAAATCAGAAGTATTTTGGTGAGGTCCTGGTTATTGATCAAAAACTGGATTATGAATGGGCCAGAATTCCTCATTTTTACTATAATTTTTATGTCTATAAATATGCAACCGGTTATTCTGCAGCAGCAGCTCTGGCAGATAAGATACAGTCTGAAGGTCCAGAAACGGCAGCCAATTATTTAGAATTTCTTAAAGCAGGTGGTAGTGATTATCCACTTAATATCTTAAGAAAAGCTGGTGTGGATATGGAAAAATCTGATGCTATAGAAAATGCAGCTGCTAAATTTAAAAAATATCTAAAACAGCTGCAGGAATTAATTTAAGACTGAATAGCAATCGGTTAAATAAGTTAGAAGTTGAATATTGAAATTATTTACTGAAAAAGTTAATTATATCCTCAGCACATCTTTCTTTTTCAAGATCATTGATAATTACATGGGATGATTTTTGATAGATCTTTTGATCTACTAAAAATTGTCCCATTTTTTTATTTAGAAATTTTTCAATCTGTTTACTATCTACTTGCTGATCACTTGTTGATAAAATTAACTGGGTTGGGGCAGTTATTTCAGCTGCTGCTTTTCTACCTTTTTTCATTAGTTTATATAATTCAGCCAGGGCTTCGGGATAATAATTGAAGCTGTAATTATTATGATAATCAATTTCTGCCTCAGTTAAATTATTTTCATCAATTTTAAAATCATTGTTTACTTTTTTGATAAAATATTTTAAATAGGGAGTAAAAGCAATACTTCTTTTAAAAGCAAAAAATGCCGGAGCTATCAGAGATAATTTTTTAACCTTAAAATTAGATGCAAGCAGTGTTGCCAGCAGCCCTCCCATAGAAAGACCAGCCAGATAAATATCCTGATAATCATTTTTTAAAAATAAATAACTGTCAATAATTTTACGCAGCCACTGGTCGGCACTGCTGTTTAAAAAGTCAGTAGTATTTGTGGCATGTCCCGGCAGTCGGGGAACATAGACAGCTAAATTTAGTTTATTATTTATTTCTTTTGCAATATAATCCCAGTTGCTGCTTTTTCCTCCAAAACCATGAATTAAAAGAATCGCTCCCCTCTGCTGCTGATTATTAAAGCCATATTTAATTTCTTTACCCAGAGGGTTAATTTTAGTTGAACTTTCAATTTGATTTAATTTCAATTTTAGATCACCCAGTCCGTCTTTTCTTTAATCATATTATATTTGAGATTTAATTTAAAGAATTAATTTTAAATTTATAAATAAAAGTGATAGAATGTTATTTAGAAATTAAATTTAATATCAGGAGGTGAATGTTTAATAGTTAAAACTATTAAACTAAAATATGAAAGATAAAATTATAGAAAGAGCAGAATATTTAAGAGATAACATAATTTTAAGCACTCAGGAACTGGTAAAAATACCAAGTGTTGAAGCAGAAGCTAATGGTGATTATCCCTATGGGGAAAATGTATATCTGGCTTTAGAAAAAGCACTTGAGATTTCTGAGAAGCTGGGCTTTAAAACCAAAAATATCGATAATCAGGCAGCACATGTCGAAATGGGAGAAGGGGATGAAATACTGGCACTGCTCTGTCACTTAGATGTAGTACCTGAGGGCAGTGATTGGACCTATCCTCCTTTTGCAGCTGAAATTCATGATGATAAAATTTATGGCAGAGGAACTATTGATGATAAAGGACCAGCAGTGGCAGCACTCTATGCAATGAAAATTGTTCAGGAACTTGGAATTAAATTAAATAAACGGGTTAGATTAATTCTGGGGACAAATGAAGAATCTGGTATGGCCTCTCTGAAGCATTACTTTAAAAAAGAAAAAATGCCTGAGCTGGCTTTTAGCCCGGATGCTACTTTTCCTGCTATTCATGCAGAAAAAGGGATTGCAGATCTCAAATTTTCACTAGATCTGGACAGAGATAGCGGAGACAAACAGGAGGGACTGCAGCTGAAACAGATTAAAGGTGGAAATGCTACCAATATGGTTCCAGATTATGCAGAGGCTGTTTTATCCGGACTGGAAAAAGAAGAGCTGCTGGAGCTGCTGATAGATATTGATTATAAAGAGGATGACTTAAAAATAGAGATAGAAAACAATAATATTAAATTATCCTATCATGGTGTTTCTGCCCACGGCAGTATGCCCGAAGATGGTAAAAATGCGATTTCCTATTTAATTAATGTCTTAGCTGAACTGCCATTTGCAAATTCAAGAGTTAAAGAATTTTTAAGATTTTATAAAGAAAAAATTGGGCTTGAATATGATGGTGCTTCAATTGGCTGTAAGGACCAGGATAATGTACCAACAGCCTTAACCTTTAATACCGGAATTATTAAAGGGGATCAAAAGAAAATAGAATTTATAGTTAATATTCGCTATCCGGTTAAATCAAGTGCTAAAAAAGTAGTTGATGATATTAAAGAAAATATTGATCAGCAGTTAATTAGTTTAGATTTACTGAGTGATGCAGAACCACTTTATATTGCTAAAGATGATCCTTTTATAAAAAAATTGATGACTGCCTATCAGGAATTTACAAGTGATGATAGTGAGCCGGTTGCAATTGGTGGAGGAACTTATGCGCGCAAGGTCCAAAAAGGAGTGGCCTTTGGTCCACTATTTCCTGGCCAGGCCGAATTAGCCCACCAAAAAGATGAATTTATCAGGATTGATGATCTGATTAAAAGTACAGCTATTTATGCAAAGGCAATTATTGATATTGCCGGGGTGAAATAAAATGAATAGAGAGGCAGAAGAACTTTTAAGCTTTATTAATAATTCACCTACTGCTTTTCATGCAGTCTCCGAATTGAAAAGGGAGCTGAAACAGGTTGGTTTTACAGAACTGGATCCCGGGCAGCAGTGGAATTTAAAAAAGGGAGAAAAGTATTTTTTAAGCCGTAATGATTCGGCTCTGATTGCTTTTATTCCTGGCACAGATTTTTTGAATCAGGGTTTTAGAATTATTTCATCACATACTGACAGTCCAGGATTAAAAGTTAAACCAGATCCGATAATTAAAAGTGAAGAGCAGTATCTTCTTAACACTGAGGTTTATGGAGGTCCAATTTTAAATACCTGGTATGATAGAGAACTGTCGCTAGCCGGTAAAGTTATTCTCAAATCAGAAAATTCCTTTAAACTCCAGGAAAAATTGATTGATTTAAAAGAAAATCTGGCTGTGATTCCCAATCTGGCAATTCATTTAAATAAAGATGTGAACAAAAAAGGAGAAATTGATAAAAAGAAAGGTTTAAGAGCCCTGATAACTCAGGATTTAAGTCAGTCCAAACAGCACAAAAAAAGGAAAAAGAGTCAAAACTCAGATTCCGAAACTCAGTTTAATCTGGATTCTTTGATTGCTCAGTTTCTGGATTGTAGATCAGCAGATATTCTGGAAACAGAATTATATTTATATCCAACCCAGAAGGCACAATTTTCAGGTCCTAATCAGGAATATATTGCAGCCGGGCGCCAGGATAACCTGTCGATGGTTCATTCAGCTCTCAAGGCCCTTATTTCTGCAGACTCAGGAGACTGGACTCAGATGGCTATTTTTTATGATAATGAGGAAATCGGGAGTCATACTCCTCAGGGAGCAGACTCTCCCTTTGCTGGAGATTTAATTGAAAGAATAATTTATAATCTGGGGGCAAAAAAAGAAGATTATTATAGAATTATAGAAAAGTCATTTTTGCTTTCTGCTGATATGGCTCATGCAGTTCATCCTAATTTCAGTGAGGAATATGATCAGAATAACCGTCCTTTATTAAATCAGGGACCAGTAATTAAATATAATGCTAATTTAAAGTATACTACTAATGCCAGTACTGCTGGAGTTATAATTGATCTGATGGATAAAAATGACATTCCCTATCAGTTTTACAGCAACCGCAGTGACAAGAGAGGTGGATCAACTATTGGGCCAATTGCTGCAACTCAGCTGGGAATAAAAAGTATTGATCTTGGTAATCCTCTGCTGGCCATGCATTCCAGTCGGGAACTTGGAGGTAGTAATGATCATCAAGAAATGATTAAATTAATGACTTTATTTTTAAACGAAAATTAGCTGATTATAAACAATAAATTTGCAATTTTGACGGCTGATATCTATAGATATCAGCTCTGATTTTCTGAATTTAGATCTATATTAGCAGTTTATGAAATATAATATTCTACGAGTTTATTTTATAAGGAGGAAATAGAGTGAGCAATTTTGAATTCTCAAACTTAGAAAATAGAAATAACACCATGGCAACTAAATGGGATAAAAGAGAAGAAATTTTTGGCAGCCGGGATATTTTACCGATGTGGGTAGCTGATTCTGACTGGCAGACAGCTCCGGCAGTAAAGAAAAGAATGCAGGAGAAAGTCGAAGAAGGTATTTTTGGCTACAGTTTTGCCGATCAGAGTATTTATCAGGCGGTTCAGAACTGGCTGCAGCGGAGATTTGATTTAGCTATAAAAAAAGACTGGCTTATTTTTGATACCGGAGTGGTACCGGCTATTAATTTCACTCTTAAAGCAATTACAGAGACTGGTGATGCAGTAATTGTTCAGCCTCCGGTCTACAGACCTTTTTATGGAGCAGTCAAAAATAATAACTGTCAGCTGCTTAAAAATGAGCTGATTAAAAAAAATAATCACTATCAGATGGATTTAGATGCTTTGGAACAGCAGATAAAGGAATCCAATCAGCAGGGAAAACAGGTCAAAGCTATGATTTTTTGCAGTCCCCATAATCCTGTGGGGCGTGTCTGGCAGGAAAATGAATTGCTTGAGCTGCTGCGCTTATTAAAAAAAGAAGATATTTATCTTTTGAGTGATGAAATTCATTTAGATTTGATTTTTCCAGGATATCAGCACACACCAGTTTTAAAGCTGCTTTTAGCAAGAGATGAATTTAAAGATTATCGTAAAAAAGTTATTTCTTTGATGGCAGCCAGCAAAACTTTTAATATTGCAGGTCTTCATACATCCTATACTATTATTGAATCTAAAGAACTTCGTGTTTCCTATCAAAAGGCAAAAGAGGGTTTGGCAACAGGTAACAGCCCCTTTGGACTGCTGGCTTTAAAGTCAGCTTATAATCAGGGTGAAGAATGGCTGCAAGCCCAGCTTAAGTATTTAGAAGCAAACTATAAATTTCTGCAGCAGTATATTAAGGAAAATATTCCCCAAATTAAGGTGACAGAAGAAGAGGGTACATATTTAATCTGGCTGGACTGTTCTCAGTTGGGTTTTGAAAATGATGATCAGTTAGTAGAATTTATGAATAAAAAAGCAAAGGTCGGGCTTAATCCGGGCCGCTGGTTTGGAGATGCAGGTTCAATGCATATGCGCTTAAATATTGCCTGTCCCCGCCAGAGATTAAAAGAGGGATTAAAGAGAATCAAAAAGGCTGTAGATAGTTTATAAAGTTAAAACAGATTGCAACAAATGATTTGAAGAAAGGAAGTTTTAATTTGAATAAAGTTATTGTAATTGGTGGTGGCCCGGCAGGCATGATGGCTGCTCTAGAGGCTGCTATAAATGAGAATCAAGTTCTTTTGATTGAAAAAAATAAAAATCTGGGTAAAAAGCTACTGATTACCGGTAAAGGCCGCTGTAATTTAACTAATTACTCAGATATGAACCAGCATATCAAAAATATAGTTGATAATCCAGATTTTATGTACAGTTCACTGGCGGAGTTTGATGCCTACAGCCTTTATTATTTTTTTGAAGAGCTGGGGCTGCCTTTGAAAATTGAAAGAGGAGATAGAGTTTTTCCTAAATCAAACCGATCTCAGGATGTGCTAAAAGTATTACAAAAAGAATTATTTGAACATAATGTTGAACTAATTCAGGATCAGGTAGTTGAAATTTTAGTTAAGGATCAAAAAGTAAGGGGAGTAAAATTAAAATATCAGGGCCAGCTTGAAGCAGAAAAGATAATCCTGGCAGCGGGCGGAAGTTCTTATCCTCAGACTGGTTCAGACGGGAGTGGATTTAAACTGGCTCAGGAAACTGGACATAAAATAATTGAGCCAGAACCCGGTCTCTGCGGTTTAAAAACAAAAGAAGACTGGATTTATGAGGCACAGGGACTTAAATTGAAATATGTTAGTTTAAAATTATTAAAAAAGGGCGAAGAAGTTTTTAGCGAGTTTGGAGACTTAGAGATTAGAGATAAATATTTGGATGGACCGATAATTATTTCTGCTTCAATGCACATAGATCAAAATCCAGAAGCTTATCAATTAGAAATTGATCTAAAACCAGCCCTTGATTATCAGACCTTAGATCAGAGAATTTTACGAGATTTTAATAAATATAGCAATAAGTATTTTGGCAACAGTCTGAGTGATTTACTGCCCCAGAAACTAATTCCAATAATCTTAAAGCTTTCTTCTATAGATTATGATAAAACAGTAAACCAGATTACTGCAGAGGAAAGAGAAGAACTGGTATACTTATTAAAGAAATTAAAAATGAATATTGAGGCTAAAAAAGATTTTAAAAGAGCAATAATAACCAGAGGTGGAGTTAGTACTGAAGATATTGATCCTCAAACCATGGAATCTAAATTAGTTAATAATTTATATTTTGCTGGAGAGATAATTGATCTGGGAGCTATGACAGGTGGTTATAATTTGCAGATTGCATTTTCTACTGGCTATAAAGCAGGAAATAATTTAAGTTAAATTAAATAGAAAAAAACCGCAGCCAGCTGACTGCGGTTCTCTTTTGCTTCAATTATTTCGAATTTTATAAGAAATTACTCAGCTTCTTCTTCCTCACCCTGAAGTTTTTGAGTGATTACCTGATTTACAGAGTTCATCAGCTGATTAAAGTGATTTTGAGCTTCGTAGAATTCAGAGATTTTATCATTTTGCTTCATTTTTTGTTCCATCATCTGTAATTCCTGCTTCTTTTCGTCACTAACTTCCTGACCATTCTGCTGCATCATCTGTACCTGCTGATATTTAGCATTGAGATTATCAAGCATTGACTTTGCATCTTCATCTTCAACCATAATTTCTTCTTTTTCTTTTAATTCCTGAAATTCCTGTGATTCAACAATTGCATTTGCAAGATCTTCCGCATATTCCATAACTGTTGCCATTTAATTTCACCTCATTAAAGTATTTTCGTTATTTTTCTATAATTTCTAATAACCAATATTTATGTTAACATCCACTACAACTTATGTCAAATGAGATTAGTAATAGGGGGAATTTATTATGTCAAAAGAGTTAAAGATTGAGGTTTATTCTAAAGATTGGTGCCCATACTGTAAAAAGGCTAAAGCTTTTTTAAAAAGTAAGGGGCTAAGTTTTACTGAGATTGATATTAATCAGGGAGATAATTATGAGGTGATGCAGGAAAGAACCGGAAATAAAACAGTACCTCAAATTATCATTAATAATCAGAGTCTGGGTGGTTATGATGACATTATTAACTTAGAAAAAAAGGGGAAGTTTAATCCACTCATTGGACGAGAAGTAAAAGATCACTCAACTAAAGAATGGGAACTGATCATTTTAGGTGCAGGCCCTGCTGCTTTAAATGCAGCTTTATATGCTGTCCGTAAAGGAATTGATCTGCTGCTTTTAACAAAGGATATTGGGGGACAGGTAATTAACACCAATGAAATTGATAATTATCTTGGTAAAGCAGAAACAACCGGGGCTCAATTGATTTATGATTTCTGGGATCATATTGCTAAATATGAGATAAAAACAGCAATTGGAGAAGAAGCTGTAGAAATTGGAAGCAAGAATGGAAAAAAGGTAATTAAAACTGATAATAATAAAGAATATGTAACTGAGTCAGTAATAATAGCCACTGGTGCTCAAAAAAGACACCTGGGTCTGAAACAGGAATATGTTTTAAGTGGCAAGGGGGTTCATTATTGTGCCAGCTGTGATGCTTTCCTCTATAAAGGTCAGCCAACTGCTGTAGTTGGTGGTGGGAATTCTGGTCTGGAAGCTGCCATTGATCTGGCCAATATTGATTCTCAGGTAGATCTAATCGAAATTCAGGATAAACTGATGGGAGATGAGTATCTGCAGGATAGAGTAAGGAATAATGAAAAGATTACTGTCCATACTTCAACTAAAGTCAGCAAGATTAGGGGAGAAGATAAATTAGAATCAGTGGTAATCAAAAATGTTAAAGATGATTCTACAGAAGAACTTAAGATTAACGGTTTATTTATTGAAATTGGACTGATAGCAAACAGTGATTTTGTTAAAGATTTAGTGGAAAGAAATGAAGCTAAAGAAATTATTATTAACGATAGAAATGAAACTGGTGTTGAAGGAATTTGGGCTGCTGGAGATGTAACCAACATTATTGACAAACAGATCATTACCTCAGCTGCAGAAGGAGCAAAAGCTGCCTTAAGAGTGAATCAGTATTTAGGTTAATTAAAGTTTGAGTTGTAAGATAAAGAGATATCAGCTAAAAATGAAATGATAAGGGCCATTTCTAATAATAAGAGGTGGCTCTCACTACTTAAACAAAAAAGAAATTTGCCAGATATTATAATACTATGTATAATATAAACAAATGGAGGTGTTTATAATGGCTGCAGAAAAAGTTCAGAAGCATATTTATATCTCAGGTAGAGTTCAGGGAGTAGGATTTAGAGCTTTTATTCGTGAGCAGGCAGCTGTTTTAGATATAAAGGGATGGGCCAAGAATCTGACAGATGGTAGAGTAGAAGTGGTGATTCAGGGTCAAAAAAATAATATCAAACAGATGATTTTAAAATTGAAAGAAGGACCTTCCTTTGCCCGGGTAGATGATTTTGAAATTAATGATGAAAAAGTTGATAATTATAAGGATTTTGAAATAAGATTTTAACTTGAATTCGGCAAGTAAAAAGTTAAAGTAGTTCTTTTTAGATTTTTGCCGTTAAAAAATCATTTCAATCTATTAAAATTAAATATTTAGTCTTAATTTAGATAACCAGTTAAATAATTTATCCAGCTCCCAGATTTTAGACGCACTTAACTAAACTATGGTTTTCATAGCTTAAAAATTAGTCTAAACTGTACTGGTGGTTTTAATTTAGGACCACCTTCTTTCTAAAATCTGTTAGTGCTTTTCTAAGATATTTAATTGTTTTTTCCAGCAGTTTATTTGGAGCAAAGCGGATGTGTTTGTACCAGCCGCTGCCGCAGATATTACCTGCTGTTTTGTAAAATATTCTTCTGATTGTGTTTATCTCATGGTGGTGCATACTTTCAGGTAAGAAAGTTCTTTTAAACCAGTTATTAAGGTTAAAAGCTATCATTTTAATCAGTAAATACAGCTCATTACATTTGCGGTTAATCTGAGTGTTCTGGTCAAAGGCAAACCCTTCTTTCAGCTCATCAATCTTGTTTTCAATATTACAGCGTTGGTTGTAGTCATTAAATATTTCTTCAGCTGTTAGATAGTCAACATTAGTAACGATGGCCTGATATTCATAGGTGAATTCTTCAAAAAGAAGCTGACCATTTTTGTTGCTTTTTGGTAATGATTTTTTGATTAAAACAAATCTACGCTCTCTATCCCAGCTTTTTAGTGGGACTCTAATTTCTGTAACACTAAATGTGTTATCAATTTTGACCCAGGGATATTGGTCTGGATTTTCATTGACATAATCAATAATTTTTTTGACACCATTTTGCATTTTAGCTTTGATCACATATTCGATACCGTTATCTTCACAGTATCTAAAGTTTTTCTGGTCAAAGAAACCTCTATCTGCTCTGATTCTTTTTAGATACCAGGTTTTAGGTAAAGTCTCAATACAGGATTCTAAGAAACTAAGAAATTCATGGTTGCTGTGATGAGTCCCTTCTTCCAGTGTCAGGTTAAGTAGTTCATCAGTCTTAGAAATGATACCAACTTTCTCTTTAAAAGATGGTCTGCCCTTATATCTTGGATTATATCCATTTGCAGAACCTTCCTGATTACCAAAAACGGTACAGACTGTATCGTCAAAGTCGAGTATCACTTCTTTAGCAGGCTGTGTTTTAGCAATTGTTGCAAGAAGGCTCTTGTTAAGCTCTCTTAGTTCATTTACACTTTCTTCAGGAAGAGCTTTTAAAAGATCACGACATACTTTTTCACTGGGAACATTAAAATCTTTGATTTTTAAATATCCTGCATCTTCTCTAAGATTTTCATAGTGAGAAAAGCGGGAATAGCCTAGAATAGATGCATCAACCATAAAATCAATGATATCAGCAGGCTGATAAGTTGCGTTAGCTGCTTTTTGATAGCTAATATTATCTGAGATTAGAGATTTAAAATCTATACAGGATTTAGCAGCTTCCAGATAAGAAAAAGCTGGGAAACTGGACACTGTATCACTATCAAATTTAGCTGGAATATTTAATTTGTTAAAACTATTTATTTTATTGTTGTTTTGTGGTAAACTCATATCAGAATCTCCTTTTTGGTTTTGGTATGGTTTTTGTGCTAAAAACATTTTACCACAAACCTTAAGGGAGATTCTATTTTTTTTATTCAAAAAAATTTGAACTAGATTTACTGTTTAAAGACTATCATAACTGAATTCGGTATTTTTACTTGCCGAATTCAAGTTTAATTTATTTTAATAGAAGAAAAAATTAAACTTTACTGTTAGATTAATCCTGGTCTTAAAAGAATTAAGAGGTGATCAAAATGGCAAAAGCCTTATTAGTTGTTGATCTGCAGAATGATTTTTACGAAGAGGGAGCACTAGCAGTCCCCAATGCATCAGAAATTAATGATCAAGTTAATCAGCTGTTGGAATCTGATCAATATAAAATTATTGTTGGTTCTCAGGACTGGCACCCAGATTCTCATTTGAGTTTTGCCTCAAATCATAATAAGGAACCATTTTCTGAATATAGTGATCAGCAGGGATTGGGGCCAGTATTGTGGCCTGATCACTGTGTGCAGCAGTCTGAAGGAGCAGAATTTAATCCAGAAATTAAGACAGTAAACTTTGATTATATCCTGCGTAAAGGAACAGATAAAAAAGTGGATAGCTATTCTGCTTTTCAGGATAATGATGGCACAGATCTGGGACTGGCAGGATTGCTAAAATCATTGGAGATTGAGGAAATAGATATCGTGGGTCTGGCCTTTGATGTCTGTGTTAAATATACAGCTCAGGATAGTGCAAAAAACGGTTTTAAAACTAATGTTATTTTAGAAGGTACCAGAGCTGTTAATCCAGATGATATTGAACAGGTAAAGTCAGATTTAAAGAATGTTGGAGTAAATTTTAAATAAGTTTTTTTGAATTTAATTATTCAGTTATCATTTTAAATATCTAAATTGTAATTTAATTAGAGGCTAAATAGTAGTCGGAGAATAAAAGGAGAGAATTTTTTTGGATAAAATAGAAATTATGGCAACCAGTACCTTTGGTATGGAAGCCCTGGTAAAAAAAGAAATAAATGATTTAGGTTATGAAATTACAGAAGTTAAAAATGGCAGGATCACATTTTTAGGGGATCTGCAGGCGATTGCAGAAGCAAACCTCTGGCTCAGAACAGCAGAAAGAGTTTTAGTTAAGATTGGAGATTTTATGGCTCGTGATTTTGATGAACTTTATGATGGAGTTAAAAATTTAGACTGGCCCCAGTGGCTGCCTCAAGATGCAGAATTTCCAGTCAGTGCTAAATCAATAGACTCCCAGTTAAGCAGTGTACCAACCTGTCAATCTGTAACAAAAAAAGCAGTTGTGGACAGAATGAAAAAAGAGTATGGAATAGAGTGGTTTAATGAAGATGGCCCGCTTTATCCAATAGAGCTTGCTTTATATAAGGATAGAGCAATTTTGACTATCGATAGTTCTGGAACTGGACTTCATAAAAGAGGCTACAGGGAACTGTCAGTTACCGCACCAATACAGGAAACTATAGCGGCCGGTATGGTTTATCTCAGCCGCTGGGATAAAGATAGGATTTTAATTGATCCCTTTTGTGGTTCCGGAACTATTTTAATTGAGGCAGCCATGATGGCCAAAAATCAGGCTCCTGGCTTAAAAAGAAAGTTTAATTCTGAAAAATGGCCGCTATTTCAAGATTTCGAATGGCCTAAGGCCCGGGTGGAAGCTAAAAAAGCTAAAAAGATTAATGTAGAACCCCGTCTGATTATGGGTTATGATCAGGACCCTGAGGTAATTAGTATTGCCCGTTATCATGCACAGCAGGCTGGAGTAGATGATATTATTCATTTTCAGGAACAGGAGTTTAAAGATTTTTCAACCAACCGCAAATATGGATATATAATAACCAATCCTCCCTATGGAGAACGGATGGGGGAAAAAGAAGAAGTAGAAGAGTTATATAGAGAGATGGGGAAAAAGTTTTTAAAGCTTGAGACCTGGTCCTACTATATTATTACCTCTCATTCTAAATTTGAAAAGCTCTTTGGTAAAGAGGCCAGTAAAAGAAGAAAATTATACAATGGTGGGGTAGAGACTCAGTTTTATCAATATTATGGCCCCTGGCCGCCAAAGAATTGAGGAAGTTAAAGTGCTTAAATTTAAAAAGTATTCTCCTTATCTTGCTGGTTTAGTTTTTAGTTCAATATTTGGCTTTTCGTTTTTATTTACCAAGGAGGGACTGGAGCTGATGTCTCCATTCCACTTACTTGGTTTTCGTTTTGCAATTGCTTTTCTCTGCTTGAGTATTTTAAGATTAACTGGTATAATAAAAATCAATTTGAAAGGTAAAAACTTAAAAAAGTTATTTCTTTTAGCTTTATTTCAGCCTGGTATTTATTTTATCTGTGAAACTACAGGTATGTTATATACAACCTCTTCTGAGGCCGGGATGATGATTGCTTTAATTCCGATAGCCGTTACCATACTTGCGGCTTTGTTTTTAAATGAAAAACCTACTTTTATTCAGAGTATCTTTGTAGCTTTATCAGTAGGTGGAGCCTTTTTTATTATTTTAAATAGAGGTGCAAGTTCGATTGCCGGCAATTTCCTTGGTTTAATTTTGCTGGGAGTAGCTGTTATTGCAGCTGGTTTTTATAATATAATATCCAGGCAGCTTTCTTTAGAATTCAAACCAGTAGAGATTACATATGTGATGATGGGTTTTGGAGCTTTACTTTTTAATCTGATAGCAATTTATAGAAAAGATTTTGCCTTTGGCAGTTATTTAAACTTGTTTACAAATACTGATGTTTTAATTACAGTTGGTTATTTAGGAATTTTTTCTTCCGTGGTAGCCTTTTTTATGATGAATTATACTCTTTCTAAAATTACCGCTGCAGAATCAGCTGTGTTTGCAAATTTAACTACAGTTGTTTCTATAATTGCCGGGGTTGTATTTAGAAATGAGCCATTTTTTAAATTTCAAGTAGTTGGAGCAGTATTAATTATAATTGGTGTCTGGGGAACAAATTACTTTGGACGCCCTGTAGTAGAGAAAGGAGAAGAAATTTATGAAAAAGTATAATGTAGCAGTAGTAGGTGCAACAGGTTTAGTAGGTAGAGAAATGCTTAAAATATTAAGTCAGAGGAATTTTCCTCTTGGTCAGCTTAAGCTGATTGCTTCTGAGCGTTCTGAAGGTAAAAAAATTCAATTTGAAGATAGAGAATTAACTGTGGAATCTGTAAAAGAAGGGACCTTTGAGGGGATAGATATTGCCCTGTTTTCTGCAGGTAGTGGAGTTTCCAAGGAGGTGGCACCCCAGGTAAAAAAAGCAGGCGGAATAGTAATCGATAACAGTAATGCTTTTAGAATGGATCCGGATGCTCCTTTAGTTGTGCCTGAGGTTAATGGTGAAGATTTAAAAGAACATCAGCAGATTATTGCCAATCCCAACTGTTCAACCATTCAGATGGTAATGCTTTTAAAACCACTGGCTGAAAAATATGGTCTTAAGAGGCTGGTGATTAATACCTATCAGGCAGTTTCTGGAGCAGGTAAAAAAGCTGTTGATGAGTTAATTGACCAGACTAAAGCCTATTTAAGTCAAGAAGAAATAAAAAATGAAAACTTTAACCACCAGATTGCCTTTAATGCAATTCCTCAAATTGATGTCTTTCTGGATAATGATTACACTAAAGAAGAAATGAAAATGGTTAATGAAACACATAAAATTTTACATGATCCTGATTTATCAATAACTGCTACCTGTGTTCGGATACCTGTGATCTTTGGTCATGGTGAATCACTAAATATTGAATTAAATAAAGACTTTAAAGTGGAAGCAGTTAAGCAATTATTTACTCAAACTAAAAATGTAGAGGTAGTAGATCAACCTGCAGCGGAAAAATATCCAATGCAGATTGATACAGAAGATAATGATAATGTTTTAGTAGGGAGAATCAGAAGAGATAATTCTGTAGAGAATGGACTTAATCTCTGGCTGACTGCTAATAATTTACGCAAAGGAGCTGCTTTAAATGCAGTCCAGATTGCTGAATATTTAATTGAAAATAATTTAGTCTAAAAATTATAAATGCTTAATTCTGCTTGTTTTTTATTTAAATACTATGTATAATAGTATTAACGCTTTGGAACGGGTTTCTTATTTTTACTGATTTACAGGCAGGATTAGGCTATTTTTTTGTGTTCAATTTTTTAAAGAAAGTAAGGAAGATTTTGTTTTAAAAAAATAAAAAGTAAAGAATGACAGTTTTGTTTTAAAATACTATGGAGGTGTTTTGTTTTTTAAATGAAGGATAACAATAAAATAAAAAATGTTTCAATGACTACACTGGGTGGAGTCGGAGAAATCGGAAAGAATATGTGGGTTCTGGAAATTGATGGTGAGATGTTGATAATTGATTCGGGAGTAAAATTTCCAGAAAATGATTTACTTGGAATAGACCTGGTAATTCCTGATTATGATTATGTAATTAAGAACAAGGATAAAATTAATGGAATTGTCTTAACACATGGTCATTTAGATCATATTGGTGGTTTACCTTATCTGTTAAAAGAAATTAACGCTCCAATTTATGGGACTAAATTAACTCTGGGGCTTTTAGAAGGAAATTTAAAGGAACACAAATTACTAAAAGATACCAGATTAAAAGTGGTTCATTCAGGTAAGAAATATCAGGTTGGAAATTTTGGAGTTGAGTTTGTGCGTGTTAATCACAGTATCGCTGATACCTGTGCTCTGGCAATTGAAACTCCTCTGGGTACTATAGTCTATGCCAGTGACTTTAAGTTTGATCAGACTCCAATCGATGGAGAAGTTGCTGATTTTCATAAACTGGCTGAATTAGGAGATAGTGAGGAAGGTGTGCTGGCTCTGTTTTCGGATAGTACCAATGTTGAACGCGAAGGTTATACCCTTTCCGAAAAAGTTGTAGGAGAGACTGTGGATGAAATATTTAGAGGTGCCAGAGAAAGAATTATTATTGCAACCTTTGCTTCAAATATTCACAGAGTTCAACAGGTTGTAGATGCAGCCTTTAAATATAACCGCAAGATTGCTTTTACAGGCCGCAGTATGATCAACAATGTGGATATAGCTCGCAGACTTGGCTATCTACAGGTTCCTGATGATATGATTGTTGATATTAGGGATTGTTCGGACCTACCTGACAGTAAAGTAGCTTTACTGACAACTGGAAGTCAGGGAGAGCCCTATGCAGCTCTAACCAGGATGGCCCGGGGAGATCATTATCACATTAACATTAAAGATGGAGATACTGTAATGATATCTGCTTCTGCAATACCCGGAAATGAGAAATTTGTGGGTCAAACTATTAACAAACTTTATCGCAGAGGAGCCAATGTAATTTACGAAGATGTTTCTGGAGTTCATGTATCAGGTCATGCCAGTCAGGAAGAATTAAAGTTAATGCTGAATCTGGTAAAACCAAAATACTTTGTTCCTGTTCACGGAGAGTACAGACATTTATATAAACATGCCGATCTGGCTGAGAAAAATGGTATTCCTCGTGAAAATATTTATATTGCTGATGTTGGTGACAGAATCAAATTCAGTGATGAAAAAGTGGAAAAGGACTACAATGTTCAATCCGGAGATGTCTTGATTGATGGACTGGGTATTGGTGATGTTGGTAATATTGTTTTAAGGGATAGAAAATTATTATCTGAAGATGGAATTATTATAGTTGTAGTTACAATTGATAAACATGGTAATATACTGGTTGGCCCAGATATTATTACCCGGGGATTTGTCTATATCAGAGAATCTGAAGAATTAATTGAAGCTGCAACCAAGAGAGTAGAGGATGCGCTTAAAGACTGTGAAGAGAATAATGTAACCGAATGGTCAGTGCTCAAAAACACTATCCGCAACTCACTCAATAATTATATATATCAAAAAATAAAAAGAAATCCAATGATTTTACCTGTAATTATGGAAGTATAGAAACTAAGCTTAAATTAACCAGCTGTGTAAAAGCAGCTGGTTTTAAATTTGAACATATGTTTCAGAGTGTGCTATAATAAAAAGAAGGAGGGGAAATTAAAATTGAATAGTTTTCAGGCAGTTTTTTTGGGCTTAATTCAGGGTTTGACAGAATTTATACCGGTCAGCAGTTCCGGTCATTTAGTAATTGCTCAGTATTTTTTAAATATTAAGGAAGATCAGGTATTATTCAATGTTATATTACATATTGGTACTTTAATCCCGATTTTTATTATTTTCTGGCAGGATATCAAGGATATGATTTTATTTAAAAAAGAAAAAAGGAAAGAAACTTTTTATATTTTACTGGCAATAATTCCGACAGGAGTTATTGGAGTCTTATTTGAAGATTTTTTTGAAAATCTATTCTCCAATGCATATTTAACAGCTTTAATGCTGATTGTGACTGGTTTAATTTTATATATTACGGAAAAAATTGATGATGGCTTACTGGAAGTAGAAGAACTCAAATTCTGGCAGCCTTTACTGGTAGGTCTTGCTCAGGGAGGGGCTATTATCCCTGGTATTTCACGTTCTGGTACTACAATTGCAGCCTCTTTATTTCAGGGGTTAAATAGAGAAGCAGCAGCCAGATTTTCATTTTTGATGTCAATACCGGTAATCGGTGGAGCTGGTTTTTTACAGTTTTTAAATGTGTTGGAAAGTGGAACTTTTAATCTGGATCTAAAAATTGTGTTTTTAGGATTTTTTTCAGCTGTTATTTCCGGATATTTTGCGATTAAAATTTTATTGAAAGTGCTGGCAGAAAAAAAATTAAATTATTTTAGTTATTATTGCTGGCTAATAGCAGCAGTAGTTATTTTTATTAATCTGACTTAGTCAGAGTTTGGTAAAACTTTTATTAATAGTTACCATAGGAGGAGGGGCAGAGATGAGTAAGCAAAAAAATGATCCCAAACTAGAGAAAAGAAAAAATGAAATACTGGGACTCTTTTTAATTACCTTTGCTGCAATCAGTTATTTTGCAATTTTTAGTAATTCTGCAGGTTTATTGGGCAATTATATCAGTAACGCCTATTATTTTTTAGTGGGAAGTGGCAGCTATCTTCTGCCTCTTTTATTTGTTTACTGGGGAATTCAATTAATTAGATCGAAAAAAATTAGTTTAACAGCCAGATTTTTAGGATTATTATTATCTTTTATTGCAATTATTTCGATTATAAATTTAAATGATGGCGGCAGTTTTTTTCTAAATACACCTCAGAATGCAGCTGGAGGAATAATTGGAGGAGCTATTAGTTATTTTCTGACAGAATTATTTGCTGTTAATGGAGCTTATATTATCCTATCAGTACTTTTATTAACTGGTATTCTTTTATTATTTGATTTATTTTTACATAATATTTTTAGTAAAACTAAGGAGCAAATTTTAGCATTTAGAGAATCTTTGTTAAATTTAAAAGATGAAATCATTAGTTTTTTCGGCAGTTTTTCTTTTGGTAGATTTAATATCTTTGCAAAAATCAAGGACAGCAGAGCTGCCAGAAAAGAAAAAAAGAAAATTAAGAAACAGAAAAAACTTTCAGAAAATAATGCTGCTGAAAATGATGTGGTTTCTGGAGCCAGAGAAGATAAAGAGGCTAATAATAATTATGAAAATTTAGAAGCTGAAAAGACAGGTTCTAAAACAAATAAAAAGCAAGCTGAGAAAAATTATACTCAAGCAGAAACGAAAAAGAAGCAAATTAAAAATGTTACAGAAAAAAATGAGGATAACAAAGAAATAACAGAGGATTTTGACATTACTAAGGATCAATCCAAAAATGTTAAAGACCAGGGAGAAAAACACGGAGACTACACTCTCCCGGGTATTTCTTTATTAAATGACTCCGGAAAAAAGAAGGTTAAACTGGCAAATAAAAGTGAATTATTAGAAGAAACTTTAAGCAGTTTTGGAGTAGAAGCGAAAGTGATTAATGTCAATCATGGTCCGACAATCACCCGCTATGAAGTACAGCCAGCAACAGGAGTAAAAGTCAGTAAAATAGTAAATTTATCTGATGATATAGCTCTTGCTCTGGCAGCAAAAGATGTCAGGATTGAAGCTCCCATTCCTGGTAAAGCAGCAGTTGGAATTGAAGTTCCCCACGGTAATGATATTACAGTCTCTTTTAGAGATGTAATTGTTTCTGAAGAATTTCAGAAAGCAGAAGCTAAACTGACACTTGCTTTAGGTAAAGGAATAGATGGAGATACTGCAGTCTTTAATCTGGCAAAAATGCCTCATTTATTGGTGGCAGGAGCAACTGGTTCTGGTAAAAGTGTCTGTATTAATACTTTAATCAGCAGTATCCTTTATCGGGCAACTCCAGAAGAAGTTAAATTACTGCTGGTAGACCCTAAAAAAGTTGAATTGAATATCTATCAGGGCTTACCTCATTTAATTACTCCGGTTGTGACTGATCCTAAAAAAGCTGCAAATGTTTTAAAACTGGTGGTAGAAGAAATGGAAGACCGCTATGATCGCTTTTCTGAAACTGGAAGCCGGGGGATTGATTCCTATAATAAACAGGTAGATGATCCGGAGGATAAGATGCCCTATATAGTTGTAGTTATTGATGAGTTATCTGATTTAATGATGGTTGCTGCTAATGAAGTAGAAGATAATATCTGCCGTCTGGCACAAATGTCAAGAGCAGCAGGTATTCATTTAATTATAGCAACTCAGAGGCCATCTGTAGATGTAATTACTGGTTTGATTAAGGCAAATATTCCAAGTAGAATTTCTTTTGCAGTATCTTCGGCAACCGATTCGCGTACCATATTAGATATGGGTGGAGCTGAGAAATTATTAGGAAAAGGTGATATGCTTTTCGCACCTGTAGGGATGCAGAAACCGCAGCGGATACAGGGAGCATTTTTAACAGATCGGGAAATTACTGAGATTACTTCCTTTGTTAAAAAACAGGCTACAGCAGAATATAAAATTGAAAAAGATGATATCAAAGAGGTAGAACTATCAATTGATGATGAACAGGATGAGTTATACGAAGAAGCTGTAAAACTTGTGGTTAAATATAGAGCTTCAATTTCTATGCTGCAGAGAAGGCTGCATATTGGCCATTCCAGAGCGGCAAGATTAATTGATACTATGGAAGAAGATGGCATTGTAGGACCCTATGCTGGCAGTAAGCCGCGAGAAGTTTTAGTAGAAGAGGAAGATCTAGAAGCAATATTAAACGGTGAATTTGAAGAAGAAGCTCAAAAAGATGAAACTGAAAACAGTTAAAATCTTGACAAAAAATTTGAATTGTGATACTATTTAGTTAGTTGTCAGACAGGTAAGACGTCTGAAGAAAGGAGGAGGGATTTAGAGAGTTGGACATCTTAAAACATGATAAGCGGCCTCTTTATTTAAAAATTAAAGAGCATATTGAAAACTTAATTGATCAGGAAATTTATGAAGCAGGTGATAAACTACCCTCTGAGACAGCTTTTGCTAAAGAACTTGATGTCAGCAGAGCTAGTCTAAGAGAAGCCCTCCGAGTTTTAGAAAAAGAGGGTAAGATTATTAAAAGTCAGGGAGTGGGAACCTTTGTTTCAAAACCAATTCCACGTTTCAAAAGGGGAATCGAAGAACTTTTTAGTGTAACTGATACAATAAAAAAAGAGGGGTTCACACCCGGAACAATAGGTTTAGAAGTTGAGAAAGAAAAGATTGATAAACATCTTGCTCTAAAAATGAACATTAAAGAAGACGAAAAAATACTAAAAATACAGCGGATCAGGACTGCAGATGACAAGGCTGTTGTTTTTTGTATTGATTATTTAAACATCAATATCTTCCCAATTGACATTAATGACGATTTTAGTCATTCACTTTTTGATTTACTGGAAAACAAATATGACCTTAAAATCAAATATGCGGTGACAAAAATTATTCCGGTTACGGCCAGAGAAAGATTAATGGAAAAATTGAATGTAAAGAAATACAGTCCAATCTTACTTTTAGAACAGATGCACTATGATGATCAGGAAAGATTGTTTCTGTATTCCAAGAATTATTTTCGAAGTGATCAATTTCAATTTAAGGTTTTAAGGAGCAGATAATTTATTTAAAATTTTTAATATAATTAATCTTGGAATAATTGTCTGAGATTGAAATGCTTTTTGTTGCAAATATAATATAAAAATGTTATATTATAAATGTAATTCACAAATTTTGGTACCATTAAAAAAATATAAGAGGGGGTCATTATTTTGAAAAAAGTTATTAGTTTAACTATCGTTTTTGCCTTTGTTATGATGGTGGTTTTTGCAGCAGTTCCTGCAGCTGCACAGGACACTAGAGTTGGTATTGTTCTTTCTACTGGTGGTCTTGGAGATCTTTCTTTTAATGATGCAGCTTACCGCGGTTTACAGCGAGCAGAAAAAGAATTAGGAATTTCTTTTGATTACATTGAACCTGCAGATCCTTCTGAAGATCAAACAGCGTTACGTCGTTTTGCTTCTCGTGGATATGATTTAGTAATAGGTGTAGGTTTCCAGATGGCTGACAGTCTACAAACTGTTGCAGCTGAATATCCAGAGACTAAATTTGCACATGTAGATCAGGCGTTTGAGGATGTTCCTGATAATATTGTTACCTTAAACTTTGCTGAATGGGAAGGTTCATTTCTGGCTGGTGCTTTAGCAGCCTTAACCAGTGAAAGTGGTAATGTTGGATTTGTTGGTGGAGTAGACTTTTCATTAATTCACCGTTTTGAAGGTGGATTTTACCAGGGTGCAAGATATATTAATCCTGATATTGAATTTCAGACAAGATATGCTGATGACTTTGGAGATCCTGCCAGAGGTCGTGAGATTGCACTTGGTATGATTGATGATGGTGCAGATGTAATTTATCACGCTGCTGGCGGTACAGGTTCTGGAGTTTTCCAGGCAGCTGAAGAAGAAGATATTTATGCAATTGGTGTGGATTCAAATCAGAACTATGTTGCACCAGGTTATGTTATTGCAAGTATGCTTAAAAAGGTAGATAATGCTGTATTTGATACAGTAAAATCTGTAGTAGAAGATGATTATCAGGGTGGTAATAATCTATACTTTACATTAGCTGATGGTGGTGTTGATCTAACCAGTATGACTGAAGTTGGACAGCCTGTAATGGATGCTTTAGATAATGGAACTATTACTGAAGCTGAGTTAGAAGCTATTAAAGAGATGAAGGAAAATGTTACTTCTCCTCACGCTGATCGGATAGCTGAAATTAAAGAAATGATCGTCAATGATGAAATTGATGTAGAAAATTGGGGAGAAACTGGCAGACCTGATAACCTTTAATTATTAGCACAACTTATATTTAATTTAAAGGGCTCTGCTTTTTTAGCAGAGCCTAATTAATTTCTAGTATATTTTAGGGAGGAATAATCATGCCCAGGGAAGATAATTATATTTTAGATATGCAGAATATAACTAAAATATTTCCAGGTGTAAAAGCAAATGATAATGTTAATTTATCAATTGAAGAGGGTGAAATCCATGCTCTTGTTGGAGAAAATGGTGCAGGAAAAACAACTTTAATGAATGTTTTATATGGACTTTATGATCCCGATGGTGGTCAGGTGTTTTATGAAGGGGAAAAAGTAAATTTAAATGGGCCTCAGGATGCAATTGATTTAGGGATTGGAATGGTGCATCAGCATTTTATGTTAGTAGATCCCTTAACTGTGACTGAGAATATTATTCTTGGTAGCGAACCGCGTAGTGGTCTGATGTTAGATCAAAAAACAGCGAAAAGAGAAGTTGAAGAAATTTCTGATAAATATGGACTTTTTGTGGATCCTGGCGCAAAAATACAGGATATTTCTGTTGGGATGCAGCAGCGAGTTGAAATTATTAAAACTTTATATAGAGGTGCAGAACTTTTAATTTTTGATGAACCAACTGCTGTTTTAACTCCCCAGGAGATTGATGAATTATTTGAAATATTTAGGTCTTTAAAAGAACAGGGTAAAACTATAATTTTTATTACTCATAAACTTAAAGAGGTTAAAGAAATTTCTGATAGAATTACAGTTTTACGTTCAGGTAAAAGTATTGATACTGTAAAAACAGAAGATGTTAGTGAGGAAGATGTAGCTGAGTTAATGGTCGGTAGGCAGGTTTTATTAGAGGTAGAAAAAACTGAAGCTAAACCTGGCTCAGAAATATTTAGCGTTGAAAATTTAAAAGTTAAAGATAATCGCGGTATTCCGGCAGTAAAAGATATATCATTATCAGTTAGAAAAGGAGAAATTCTTGGTATTGCCGGTGTAGAAGGTAATGGTCAATCTGAACTTATTGAAGCTATAACTGGTCTTCGCGATATTGAAAGTGGAAAAATCAAACTTAGAGATAAGAATGTCAGTAATTATAATGCCCGACAGATTAAAAGAGAAAAAGTAGCTCACATACCAGAGGATAGGCAAAGACGAGGTCTAATTATGGATTTTGACCTTAAGGAAAATATTATTCTAGGATATCATGATTTAGAACCATTTTCTAAAAATGGAATTATGAAGTATGATAATATAGCACAGTATACACAGGATTTAATAGAAAAGTATGATGTTCGCGGTGGTGGTATGGAAGCACAGGCTAAAAATTTATCGGGTGGTAATCAGCAGAAACTTATTGTTGCCAGAGAATTTTCTCATGATCCTGAATTTTTAATTGCTTCTCAACCTACTCGTGGAGTAGATGTTGGGTCTATTGAATTTATCCATAAACAGATTATTGACAGAAGAGATGAAGGAGCAGGAGTATTACTTGTTTCTGCAGAACTAAGTGAGGTATTATCTTTGAGTGATAGAATTGCAGTTATTTTTGAAGGGAAAATTGTCGATATTTTGAATGCTTCAGAAACTGATGAAAGAGAACTTGGTAAATTAATGACAGGTTCTAAAGCTGAAACAGGAGGTGAGATCATTGAATAAATATTCAAACAAAATAAGATCTATATTAATTGATTTGGGATTATCTTTATTATCAATAATTGTTGCATTAATTGTAGGTACATTATTTATTTATTTAACTGATAAATCACCGATAGACGCCTATTCTGCTTTATATATAGGTGCCTTTGGAAGTTTTAGAGCGATAGCAAACACATTATGGCGCTCGACCCCATTAATTTTAACTGGATTGGCTGTAGCTCTACCTTTTAGAGCAGGCTTATTTAATATTGGAGCAGAAGGACAGCTTTTAATGGGAGGATTTACGGCAGGAGTTGTCGGTTTTTATTTCACTTCTTTACCCACATTTATCCATCTGCCTTTTGCTATTATAGCAGGAATGTTTGTTGGTGGACTCTGGGGAGGTTTACCTGGTTTATTAAAGGCTAAAATGGATGTACATGAAGTTATTGCAACTATCATGTTAAACCATATTGCTATTGCCCTGACTATCAATTATGGTATTAACATCTTTAGAGATACAGGGCGTCCTGCTACTCCAAAAATAATGGAATCTGCATCGATGTTTAACTTTAAAAATATTATGGATTACCCGCTATTATCTAATCTTCCTTTTGCTGAGTTATTTGCTCAGCCAGCAATCAGACTTCATATAAACTTTTTTCTAGCTCTTATAGCAGCTGTTATTTTATGGTATTTATTATTTAAAACAACACTTGGTTATGAAATGAGAGCTGTTGGATTTAATCCAGATGGCGCAGAATATGGTGGTATTAATGCCAGTAAGGGTATTATAACAGCTATGTTTATTAGTGGTGCTGTTGCAGGTCTGGCTGGAGTTGGTGAAGTTTTAGGAACCCATTTAAGTTTTATTAATGGTATGGATGCTGGATACGGTTTTACCGGAATTGCGGTTGCTTTGATTGGCCAGACTCATCCAATTGGAGTTATTTTAGGTGGTCTTTTATTTGGAGCTCTAGCACAGGGTGGTCTGGAAATGCAGTTTTCAGGTATTCCGTCTGAAATCGTAATGTTAATTCAGGCTTTAGTAATTTTCTTTGTTGCAGCCCTCCAGGTCTTTAAAGTATATCTTGCCAAAAGAAAAGCAAAAGGAGGGGTTGAATAATGGATATTTTGAGACAAATATTTTCTTTATCTTTAATTCTTGCCAGTTTTCGTTTTGCTACTCCTTTAATTTTAGCAGCTTTAGGAGGTATTTTTTCTGAGAGATCTGGTGTAGTTAATATTGCTTTAGAAGGTATGATGCTTATTGGTGCTTTTGCAGCAGTTTATGGTAGTGCCAGCACAGGTAATCCCTGGATTGGTGTTTTATATTCAATGATTGCTGGCCTTTCATTTGCGGCGATTTTAGCACTTGTTTGTGTAACCTTTAAGGCTAATCAAATTGTTGTTGCGACCGGTATTAACATTTTTGCTTCAGGTATTACGATTTTTTTGCTGCAGGTATTATTTGGTGTAAAAGGAACTTCACCAATTGTAAATAGATTACCCGCATTTAGAGTCTTAGGTGTTAGATTTAATCCTATTACCTATATTGCTTTAATCTTAGTCCCTGTTGTCTGGTTTATTTTCTTTAAAACCCACTGGGGTCTAAGAATTAGATCAATTGGTGAACATCCAGCAGCAGCGGATACTTTAGGTATCAACGTTAATAGATGGAGATTTGTCAGTGTTTTAATTAGTGGTGTTCTGGCTGGATTAGCAGGAGCACATTTATCAATCGGTGATGGTAGTGCTTTTGTTAGAGAAATGTCTGCTGGACGGGGATTTATTGCGCTGGCAGCTATGATTTTTGGTAAATGGCATCCTTTTGGTGCGTTTGGAGCTGCAATGTTATTTGGTTTTGCAGAAGCAATTGCAGTTCGGGTAGATTTTCCTTTTATACCTTCAGAGCTAATTAGTGCAATACCATATGTGCTTACTTTAGTTGTATTGGCTGGCTTCTTCGGCAAATCAACCCCACCGGCAGCTTCAGGTGAGCCATATTATAAAGGTGAGAAATAAAAAATATTTAATCTAATATTGATTTAATTAAGGACAGCATATATATGCTGTCCTTAATTTTTTAGCTGAAATTTATAAGTAACTTTGAATTATTTTAATAAAAACAAAAAAATGTCCTAAAACAATTAAATAAATCATAAAAGTGTGTTATAATAAGAATTAGTGATTTTATAAGCTTGAAATTATGAGAGATCTTTATATAAATTTTACTGTGCCATTAAAGGGGGACAATAAATTGGAAGAAATGGAACTTGAACTTGGTTCACTGCTTAAAAAGGCAAGAGAAGAAAAGGGCTTAAACCTTGATGATATACAGGAAGAAACAAAAATCCGAAAAAAATATTTAGAAGCAATAGAAGAGAATAACTTTGATGTTCTACCTGGAAGAGTATATTTAAAAGTTTTTATTAAGGGCTATGCTAGAGAAGTTGGCTTAAATTATCAGGACTTACTTAAAAAATACGAAATATTAAACATAAAAGAGGAAAAAGAAAGTAATTTACAAAAAGATTATTTAAATGGAACTAAAGTACCTTCTGGTTCAAATAATAATGACCGTAAAAAGCCTTTTAAAATTATTTTTATTATATTATTAATACTATTTTTGGGAGCAGCCGCTGTTTATACTTTTCAGTATTTTAATAATTCAGAGATTCGATTATTAAATCAGCAGAGCAGTGAAAATATTGAAGAAGAATCACAACTTCTAGAAATTGAAGAAAATGAGGATCTGGAAACTATTCCTGAAAATGAGGAAGAAACTCCAGCAGCAGAAGAAAATGGTGCTGTTAATTCATTAAATATTTCTGATAATGATTTAAATTTATCTGAGAATGAAAGTGATAATTTGCTAGATTCTTTTGATTCAGATGTGCTTACAGAAGAAAATACAGAAATTATTGATCAGAATAATTTTGATGAACCTGAAGCCCTTGATTCTCAGGAGCAAAATCAGATTAGCGAAATAATTATTTCAGAGGAGTTTAATAATCAGCAGGAAACTGAAGATAATGACCAGGGAACTAATGATCAAGAAACTGCAGCTGTTGAAGGGCAGGATTCTGCTCAATCTGACAATTCTCAAATAAATGATGATAACATTCAGTCCAGAGATCAATCATCAGCCGAGGCTGCTAATTCAGTAAATGGAGAAGGCAGTTCAGCAACTGAGGCTGATGAAGAAGAATCAGCAAATCAAGAAGAAGTGGTTCTAGATAATAATATAGAGATTTCTGCAAGTGATACTGTCTGGATAACTGTGGAGCTTGATGGAGAAAATTCTTTTAGTGGGATTTTAGAAGCTGGAGATCAGCAGAGCTTTGAATTAGAGGATAGATTATATATCAAAATTGGTAATGGAAGTGCTATAACAGCTGAAATGGCTGGAGAAAGCTATGGACCCTGGGCTGGAGATGGAGAGATAGCAGAAGTTGAGTTTTTAAATGAAGGTGAAGAAATTATAATTAACAATCTTAGAGATTAGTTTATTATTTTAAAGAGCAGTTTTATTCAATAATAATAAAAAAAACACCCGTTAAAAAACGGGTGTTTTAAATATTCATAATGGTGGAGGGGAAAGGATTTGAACCTTTGTAGGCATCGCCGGCAGATTTACAGTCTGCTCCCTTTAACCACTCGGGCACCCCTCCATATTTAGAAATAAGAGTTAGGAAGTCGGAGATAGGATAAATCTTAATTCTTTATCTTGCTTCTGACATCTTACTTCTTAAAAATGGTACCCTCAAGGGGATTCGAACCCCTGCCGCTAGGATGAAAACCTAGTGTCCTGGACCCCTAGACGATGAGGGCAGATAGCTTTTTTACAAGCACAATTAACAGTATATATTAACAGCAGCTGATGGTCAATTTATTCTAATGGTGATTATTCACCTTTAAATTAAATTAAGTATTAAATGCTATATTTTTTTCGTTTTTTCTTAATTTTAAAGCTTGAATTGAATATATATCAGGCCAGGAAAGAGTGATTATTTATGCAAAAAGATTTTTTAAATGCGGTTGAGTTTTCACATTTATTATTAAAAGAAAATGTTGAGGCTGGTGACTTAGTTATCGATGCTACAGCTGGAAATGGTCATGATACTAAATATTTAGCAGAGCTTGTGGGTGCTGATGGTAAAGTTTTTGCATTTGATATCCAGGAAAAAGCTATTGATCAGACCAGAGAACTACTAAAAATGAATGAGTTATCTGCCCGGGCTGAATTAATTTTGGACAGTCATGCTAAAATAGATCAATATTTAACTCAAAAAATATCAGCTGCAATTTTCAATCTTGGCTATTTGCCAGGCGGTAATAAAGAAATTATAACCAGGAGTGAGAGCACTATTAGTGCTTTAAAAAAATCAATAGAACTGCTCAAGAAAAATGGTATTGTGATATTAGTTATTTACAGCGGTCATTCTGGAGGAGAGGAAGAAAAAAATGAACTTCTGGATTTCGCTTCAGCCTTAGATTATAAAAAGTTTAATGTATTAAATTATGAGTTTTTAAATCAACCCGGAACGCCTCCACAGGTACTGGCTATTAAAAAAAGAATTTAGTAATATAATACAGTTTCTATTGATAAGATTGACAGCTGGAATATTTAGAATATTTTCAATAAAATTCCTGTTCATATTTGCTGTAAATAAGGGGATATCCAAGTATTTTTGAGAAATATAGGATTAAATAGAGCTAAAGTAGAATAATTATAATAATAGGACTTGACCTAACTCTCTAACTCTATTATAATAGTTATTGCTTGATTGAAAAAGGCTTCTTCTTAGGGGAGTAGCTCAACTGGCAGAGTAGTGGACTCCAAATCCATTGGTTGCAGGTTCAATTCCTGTCTCCCCTGCCATTTTAATTTAATAGATGCTGATGTAGCTCAATTGGTAGAGCAGCTCACTTGTAATGAGCAGGTTACCAGTTCAAGTCTGGTCATCAGCTCCATTTTTATAGGGGAGTAGCTCAACTGGCAGAGTAGTGGACTCCAAATCCATTGGTTGCAGGTTCAATTCCTGTCTCCCCTGCCATTTTAATCTAATATACGCTGATGTAGCTCAATTGGTAGAGCAGCTCACTTGTAATGAGCAGGTTACCAGTTCAAGTCTGGTCATCAGCTCCATTGAATTTATTAGAAAGTCGATTTCGACTTTCTTTTTTTTATACTTATTTATTTAATTGATTATAACTAACTAGTCCAGCCACTAATTTGCAGCAGTAATCTATCAATGTTACAATTAATTGAGGAAGTGATCTAAATGGCAAATAAATACAGGCACAATAAAGTTAAACAAGAGCATACAATAATTGAAGATATATTACCCCTGCTGGAAGAGATAGCGCTTTCTAAGCTTGTTAAAAGCATTATTCCGGGCCGAATTAATAGAAGGAAGGGAAGTGGCACCCCTGCCTATATTCAGCTTAAATATAATACTAGAAGTGGTATAAAATTAATTGCAAAAAATAGTTCATCTTTACAGGAAGTATTTGTAGTTACAGATTATCCTGATCAGACAATGGAATATTTAAAAAAATTGGACTATATAAAATAAATAAGCAGAATTAATTTGACAAAAAGACTTAATTTATATATAATATTTCTTGTTGACAACGGGCTATGGCGCAGCTTGGTAGCGCGCTACACTGGGGGTGTAGAGGTCTCCGGTTCAAATCCGGATAGCCCGACCATTTTAGTTATCAGGCCCTTTTTCGGGCTTTTTTGTAGTTATAGAGACTTAAAATTTGGAATTATATAATTTTATTTTTAAATTATGACACTATAAAGGAGTAAAAATGATAAGATATTCTTTAATGACCCTGGGCTGTCCTAAAAATGAAGTTGACAGTCAGCATATGAATGGTTTTTTAAGAGGAGAAAAAGAATTTCAATATACAGATAGCTTTGAGAAAGCAGAAGTAATTATTATTAATACCTGTGGTTTTATTCAGGATGCAAAGGAAGAGTCGATTGAGACAATTTTGGCAGCCCTTGAATATAAAAAGCAGTATAATTGTAAATCGGTAATTGTTACTGGCTGTTTAACACAGCGCTATAGTGAGGAATTAGAAGCAGATATTCCGGAGATTGATGCAGTGCTTGGTACTTCAAACTTTGATAAAATTGCCGAAGTTATAAGAGAGAGTCTGGAAGGTAAAGAAACAGGTGGAGTAGAAGAAGCAGGTTTTGATTATAGTTCTTCTCTACCCCGTGAATTAGATAATGATGTTTATGCTTATTTAAAGATTGCCGAAGGCTGTAATAATAATTGTACTTACTGCAGCATTCCGCAGATTAGAGGTACAGTTAAAAGTAGATCAATTGCTGATATTGCAGCAGAAGCTAAAAGAATTGCTGAGAGTGGAATTAAGGAGTTAATAATTATTGCACAGGATACAACTCAATATGGGGTTGATATTTATGGACGTTCTGCCCTGGCTCCACTTTTAAGAAATTTGGCAGAAGTAGAGGGAATTAGGTGGATTAGAGTTTTATACAGCTATCCAGAATTTATAAGTGATGAAATAATTGAGGTTTTTGCGGAAGAGGAAAAAGTCTGTAATTATTTCGATCTACCAATTCAGCATTCTTCTGCAAAGATAAGAAAGTTAATGAATCGCAAAGGAAATGAAGAAGATATCGCTAATATTATTAATAAGATAAGAAAAAAAATTCCTGATGCAAAAATAAGAACTTCTCTAATCACAGGTTTTCCGGGAGAAAATGAGCAGGACTTTAATAATTTAAAAGAATTTGTTAAAAAATATGAATTTGACAGACTGGGTGTTTTTGAATTTTCCAGAGAAGAAGGAACTGCAGCCTATAATTTAGATCAGAGAGTCCCTGAAGAGATTAAATCAGAAAGAAAAGAAGAAATTATGCAGCTGCAGCAGGAAATTTCTCTGGCCAAAAATAAAGAGTTAGTGGGGCGTACGATTGAGGTAATAATTGAAGATCAGGATCAGGAAAATTATCTGGCAAGATCTCGTTATGATTCACCGGAAATTGATAATCAGATTTATCTCCCAATTGAAGATCACAATCTTGAAATAGGAGAAATTTACCAGGCTGTAATAAAAGAAGCCTTCCATTATGATTTAATAGGAGAGATTGAGGATGAATCTACCAAATAAACTATCAGTACTCAGAATTTTACTGGTTCCAATTATTATTTATTTACTTTTAATTAATTCTTTAACTACCAGTATTGCCGCTCTTGTGGTTTTTGTTTTAGCTGCCTTAACTGATAAATATGATGGTTATTATGCCCGAAAATATAATTTAATTACTACGCTGGGTAAAATTCTTGACCCGCTGGCAGATAAATTATTAATTATTGGTGTTTTTACTGCTTTTGTAGAAATTGGTGCTCTTTCTACCTGGCCTTTATTAATTATTGTGGCAAGAGAGCTTGCGGTTACAGGCTTAAGAGTAGTTGCAGCTGATCAGGGTTCAGTAATCCCTGCTAATATCTGGGGCAAAACTAAAACTACTATTCAGATGATAACAGCAGTTGTTTTAATTATAAATCCACTAATTTTCGAACTGCCGGTGCTTTTAACAGAAACTTTAATCTGGTTAACTGTAATTATTACTATTTATTCCGGCTATACTTATTTTGCTGGAGCAGAAGTCGATTATTCTTAAGCTAAATACAGGAGGAAAGAGTTATGCTTAATAAAATAAATCATTTTTTAGCAACAGGTTTTTACAGCGGTCATCTTCCGGCTGCTCCTGGGACCTGGGGTTCTTTATTAATGGTCTTACTTATCTTCTTTTTTCCTTTACTGAATAATATATATCTGCTGTCAGCTCTCACTATTGGTGGAGTTGCAGTTGCTAATTTTGAAGAAAGACAGACTGGGATCAAAGATGACGGAAGAATAGTAATTGATGAGATGGCAGGACAGCTGCTTACATTTTATACTCTCCCCACAACTTTACCTGTTTTAGTTGGTGGTTTTATTTTATTCAGGTTATTTGATATCACAAAACCCTGGCTGATTGATAAAGTACAGAATTTACCATCAGGCTGGGGAGTTATGATGGATGATATCCTGGCTGGACTAACATCTTTAATCATTTTAAAAATATTAATAACTTTGATTTAATGATTCTAATCAGATTTTAATTCAATCGGCCTTAAATAGGTCGATTTTTTTATTTTAAAATGATATACTAAATTTGAGGTGGATAGATATTGAAGACAGCCATAATAGCAACTGGATCTGAATTGATTAGTGGACTTGTACAGGACAGCAACTCTAAATTTTTAGCTGAGAATCTGGCTAATTTGGGTTTTGAGCCTGAAAACATTTTTATTTGTGGAGATGAAAAAGAAAATATTAAAAAAACGATTTTTACTGCTTCCCGGAGTGCAGATTTAATTTTTATAACAGGAGGACTGGGCCCAACTAAAGATGATCAGACTAAAGAAGCATTTGCGGAAGTACTGGATTTGAATCTGATTTATTCTAAAAAAATTGAGAAAAAATTAAAAAATATATTCTGTAATCACAGCTCAGAGATGACTTCCAATAATTTATCTCAGGCATATATTCCTGCGGGAGCAGAAATTATCAATAATGATAAAGGAACAGCGCCAGCTTTGAAAGTGGAGAAAGAAAATAAAACTTTTTATTTATTACCTGGAGTTCCTTCTGAATTAAAGTATTTATTTAAAAATAAAATATTAAAAGAACTTAAAAAGAAAAGTAAAAACAAATTATTTATTAAAGAATTCAATTTTATAGGAATTGGTGAGTCAACCCTGGCTTCAGAAGTTGATAATTTAAAATTAGATCCTGCTCTTAAGATTAGTTATCAGGCTGGTCGAGCCGAAGTAAAATTGAGGCTTAAAATTGATCAGAACAGTCAATTAGCTGCTGCAGAAAAACATAAAATTATAAAAACAGCAGCGGAAAAAATAAAAAGACAATTTAGTGATTTCATTTATGGAGAAGATCAAGAGGATATATTAGATAAGGTTCACAACCTGTTAATTTCTAAAAAATTAAGTATAGCTACAGCTGAATCATTTACAGGAGGGCTAATTGCGGAAAGGCTGACTTCCAGAGCAGGGAGCTCCCAATATTTTTTGGGATCTATAGTTGCCTATAATGAAAAAATAAAAAAAGAAATATTAGAAATTGAATCTGAGCTTCTGGAGAGATATGGAGTTGTGAGTCGGGAGTGTGCTAAAGCAATGGTTGAAAATGCTGCAAGAATTTTTGATTCAGAAATTGCTGCTGCAGCTACTGGAGCTGCAGGTCCAGCTGCTCATAATGGCAAAAGTGCAGGTACAATGTTTGTTGCTATAGCTTATAAAGAAAAGATTAAAATTTTAAAGTTGCAAAAAAATTATGGTCGGAAAATGAACCGTTATTTTGCTTCACAGATTGTGTTATTTGAAATTTATAAGTTAATAAAGGAAAGCGAGGAAAATTAAAATGCTTAAAAAAATGGTTTATCTAATTATTATTATTTCTTTATTGTTTTCAGTTTCAAGTTTTGCTCTGGCTCAGGAAGAAAATGTCGCAGAAGAAGAACAAACACAAACAACTGGTGACATTTTTTCTGAAGCTTTAAATGATTATAATTCCGGGAATTTTGCCCTGGCTGAAGAAAAATTTAACAAACTACTGGAGAATGAAGAATTGGATGAAGGAATGGAATTTAGTGTTCTCTATTATTCAACGATGACGGCTGTTAAGAGATATCAAACTGTTAAAGCAGTAGACTACTTAGAAAGGATGAATGACTTAGGTTTTCAGAGTGGAAATTTAAACTGGCAAATTGCAGAACTGTATTTAAATAAAAATAATCAATTTGATAGTGCCGATTTTGAAGAAGCTCTAATATATTTACAGAAAGCAGAAGAACTCGGGTTAAACAAAATAAATTTTAGAAGAGATCTTGCTTATGGTTATTTGGAAAATCAAGAATTAGAACAGGCAGAAGAATTATATTTAGAAATAATTGAGACAGAGGCCACTGCAGCTGATTACTTAAATCTGGCTAAAATTAAAGAAAGACAGGAAGAATTAAATCAGGCAGTAGAATATTACGAATCTGCTCTGGACTTAAATGGATCACAATCTTCACTTTATTTAAACCTTGGTAATTTATATCAGGAATTGAATAATTATAATTCAGCAGTCTCTGTTTTTAACCAGGGAATAAAGCTAAGAAGAGATTTCGCTCCTTATTATATTGGACTTGGAGAAAGTTATATTGAACTGGAGAATTATAATCAAGCTCAAACTGCACTGGAGAAAGCAGTAGAAATTAATGATAATTCTTATTATGGATATTATCTGCTGGCAAATGTAGAGAAAGAAAATGGTAATTTAAATCAAGCTTTAAATTATTACAGTCAGGCCCTAAAAAACAATCCTGATTATGTAGAAGCTTATCTGGGTGAAGGAAGAATTCATTTAGAAAGAGAAGAATATTATCGGGCTATTTCTCGTTTTTCACTGGCAGTAGAAAAAAACCAGGATTATGCAGAAAGCCGTTATTATTTAGGTAGAGCTTATTATCAGGCAGACATGTTAGAAGCAGCAAGAGCTGAGTTGAGAAGAGCTCTGCATATTAATGATAATTATCAGCAGGCAAGAGAACTTCTAGATAGGGTAGAAAACGAATTGAATATAGATTAATTAAAGGGTGTTCTAAATGAGACTTTTTATAGCAGTTAATATTAATTTACGCAGTAAAGATTTGATTGAAAGAAAGCTGAATTCTTTAAAAGAAGAATATAAAAATCAGTTTAAATGGGTAGAAAAGAAAAAGTGGCATTTAACTCTCAAATTTATTGGTGAAGCATCAACTAAGGAAAAAGAAGATATAATTGAAGTATTAAAAAATATCAATTTTAAGGAAAAAAATGAATATATACAATTTGATAGAGTTGATGCTTTTCCCCATCTAAATCAGGCTAAAGTACTATATCTTGCACTTAAGCAGGGTAAAGATAGTTTGTGTAAACTGCATGATAGACTGGTAAATGAACTGCTTAAATATGATTTTGAAGATGATCAGAAGAACTATATTCCTCATCTAACTCTGGGACGCAATAAAGGTGAAGCTTTTAAAATAAAAGAGGAATTTCAGGAAGAACATTTTTTAAACATTTATGCGAAAATTGAAAGTATCAGTCTTTATAAAAGTGAATTAAAAGCCAGCGGACCAGAATATATTGAATTATTTTCCATTAAATAGAAATTAATCCTTGCAATCATTAAACATCTGTTCTATAATATAATTAAAGATAAAAATTGCAGTTAAAATATATTTGGGGAGGAAGATAAATTTGGCAACTAGTGATAAAGAAAAAGCACTTGATAAGGCGGTTAAGAGAATTGAAAAACAATTTGGTAAAGGTTCAATTATGAGGCTGGGAGATTCACAGAAATTAAATGTGGAAGCTATACCTACAGGAGCTTTACCACTGGATCTGGCTCTAGGTATTGGCGGGATCCCTAAAGGAAGAATTATTGAATTATATGGGAATGAATCATCAGGTAAAACAACATTGGCCCTCCATATAATAGCAGAGGCTCAAAAAATGGATGGTATTGCAGCCTTTATTGACGCTGAACACGCACTTGACCCTAAATATGCTAAAAATTTAGGTGTAAATATTGATAATCTACTAATTTCACAGCCTGACAGTGGAGAAGAAGCTTTGGAAATTGGAGAAGCACTTGTCCGCAGTAATGCTGTTGACCTGGTGGTTATTGACTCTGTTGCTGCTCTGGTACCGAAGGCAGAATTAGAAGGGGATATGGGAGACTCTCATATGGGGCTGCAGGCCAGGCTGATGTCTCAGGCAATGCGTAAACTATCTGGAGCAATTAGTAAATCTAAGGCAGCAGTTGTATTCATCAACCAGATTAGAGAGAAAATTGGTGTAATGTTTGGTAA
The DNA here is from genome assembly GCF_003259895.1 of Halanaerobium saccharolyticum. Lineage (GTDB taxonomy): Bacteria > Bacillota > Halanaerobiia > Halanaerobiales > Halanaerobiaceae > Halanaerobium > Halanaerobium saccharolyticum_A. The sequence goes on from NZ_QLME01000003.1 coordinate 164,092, forward strand.
TCCAGAAACAACTCCTGGTGGACGCGCACTTAAGTTTTATTCTTCTGTCAGAATTGAAATGAGAAGATCACAGACTATCAAAGATGGAGATAAGTTAATCGGTAGTACAGCTAAAGTAAAAGTTGTTAAAAATAAGGTGGCAGCTCCATTTAGAAATTGTCAATTTGATATTATGTATGGTACAGGAATCTCACAGCCCGGATGTGTAATTGATTTAGGAGAAGAAACCGGAATTGTAGATAGAGCTGGTTCCTGGTATTCCTATGGTGATGTTCGTCTTGGTCAGGGTAGAGAAAATTCTAAAGAGTTTCTGCGTGATAATCCAGAAGTTATGGAAGAGATTGATAAAAAAATAAGAGTTAAAGTTGGTTTAATAGATGGTGAAAATGAAGATAAGAATGAAGAAGGAAAAGAAAAGGAAGAGGAATAATTCCCAATGGATCAAATAGATAAAGAAGCATTTTCTAAAGCACGCAATAAAGCTTTTAAATTATTGAGCTACCGAGAAAGAACAATTAAAGAAATTGAAGATCGCCTGCGAAAAAAAGATTTTACTGAGGAAGTTATTAAAGCAGTAGTCGATTTTCTTCTAGAAAATGATTATTTAAATGAAGAGCGATTTGCCGAAATGTGGATTAGGTCAAGAAAAAAACATCATCCCCGCGGCAGAAAGTTGATATATAAAGAGCTAAAAAACAAGGGTGTTAATCAGAAAATCATTAATAGCGCTCTAAATCAGTATTTAAGTGAGCAGGATGAACTAGAAATGGCTGAATATTTAATGGGAAAATGGCTGCGCAGACGGACTGAAGAAGACAGTTCCAGCTATAAATTAAAAAACTATTTAGCTAATAAAGGATTTAGTTATGATTTGATTTATCAGATAACAGATAAATAAGTATAAAAGCCTGCTTTCAGCGGGCTTTTTCCTTTTTATACCAAATTATAGTCTTTTCTTGACATAAGGTGCGAAAAAAGTTAAAATATTATTAGTAAATGTAAATATAAAATTAAAAAATTGAATATTAGACAGGAGGTGAATATTATTAATGGAGCTATGTTATATTTTATAATAGCCCTACCTCTCGGAATTGTAATTGGGTATTTAATTCGAAAATATATTGCGAAAGCACGTATGCAGTCTGCGGAAGAAGAAGCAGAGAAGATACTCCAAGATGCAGAAAGAGATGCCAAGGCAAAGAAAAAGGAAACTATTCTTGAAGCTAAAGAAGAAGCTCATCAGATTCGGGAAGAAGCAAATAAAGAAAGTCAGAAAAGAAGAGATGAGCTGCAGAAATTAGAAAATAGATTAATGAAAAAAGAGGAAAATCTGGATCGGAAAGCTGAAAATCTGGATCGTAAAGAACAGAGTATTAAAGATCGAGATAAAAATTTAGCAAAAGCTGAAGAGGAAATCGAAGAAATTAAAAAAGAACAGAAAGAAAAATTAGAAATGATTTCTAGTTTCTCAGAAAGTGAAGCTAAAGACTATCTTTTAAATAAGGTAGAATCTGAGCTGGATCATGAATATGCAAAGATGATTAAAGAAAAAGAAGCTCAGGCAAAGGAAGAATCTGAGAAAAAAGCTAGAGAAATTATTTCACTTGCAATCCAGAGATCTGCAGCTGATCATGTAACAGAATCAACTGTTTCTGTTGTTAATCTTCCAAATGATGATATGAAGGGAAGAATTATCGGACGTGAAGGAAGAAATATCAGAACTTTGGAGAGTCTAACAGGTATCGATTTAATTATTGATGACACTCCTGAGGCAGTTGTTATTTCTGGTTTTGATCCAATTAGACGTGAAATTGCGAGGATTGCTTTAGAAAAATTAATTGTTGATGGTCGAATTCATCCAGCCAGAATTGAAGAAATGGTCGAAAAGGCTGAAAAAGAATTGGATCAGCATATTAAAGAAATTGGAGAACAGGCAACATTTGATACAGGAGTTCATGGTTTAAACCCTGAATTAATCAAGTTATTAGGAAGACTTAAATTCAGAACAAGTTATGGACAAAATGTATTACAACATGCTATTGAAGTATCCTATTTAGCAAGCATCATGGCTGCTGAACTGGGTGCTGACGCTACTCTTGCAAGACGTGGTGGTCTTCTTCATGATATTGGTAAAGCAATTGATCATGATATGGAAGGTACTCATGTTAATCTTGGTGTTGATACTGCAAGAAAATATGGTGAAAGTGAAAAAGTAATTCATACAATTGAAGCTCATCATAGTGATGTTGAATTTAAATCAGTAGAGGCAGTTTTAGTTGCAGCAGCAGATGCAATTTCAGCAGCAAGACCAGGAGCTAGAAAAGAAACATTAGATTCTTATATTAAGAGACTTGAAGATTTAGAGGATATTGGTGAGTCTTTTAATGGTGTAGAAAAAGCTTATGCTATTCAGGCTGGAAGAGAAATCAGAGTTATTGTTGAGCCTGATAAAATTAATGACATCGAAAGTACCAAAATGGTTAGAGATATTACTAAGAAAATAGAAAAAAATCTCGATTACCCTGGACAGATTAAAGTTGTTATTATTCGTGAAACCAGAGTAGTGGATTATGCTAAATAAAAATAATTAATTATGAAATTAATGGGCTCCTCTTTTTTGAGGAGCCTTTAATAAATTTATGATATAATAAATTTGGAAAGTAAAGTTAAATTTATAGGGGAGATTTATAATGAACATTTTATTTATTGGAGATATTGTCGGTAGAGCCGGAAGACGTGCTGTTAGAATTTTTTTAGATGAAATAAAGTCAGAACACGATATTGATTTTGTGATTGCAAATGGCGAAAACTCTGCTGGAGGTTTTGGAATAACTAAAAAAGTTGCAGCGGAATTATATGGCTCTGGTATAGACTTTTTTACAATGGGTAATCATACCTGGGATAATAAGGATATTTTTAAGTTTATTGATGATGATCCTAATCTAATTCGGCCTTTAAACTTTCCCAAAAATAACCCTGGTCGGGGCTGGCAGACTTTAGAACTTAAGTCTAAAAAAATTACTATTGTAAATTTAATTGGTCAGATATATATGCAGGCTTACGATTCTCCCTATCACAGGTTTATGGAATTATATCCTGAAATTAAAGACTCAGATATTATTTTGGTTGACTTCCATGCAGAAGCTACAGGAGAAAAAATGGCATTTGCCAGAGCTGTAGACGGGATGATAACAGCTGTTATAGGGACCCATACGCATGTACAGACAAACGACGCTCAAATTTTACCTGAGGGAAGTGGATATATTACGGATGCTGGTTTAACCGGAGCAGTAGATTCTATTTTAGGAATGAAGCCTGATAAAATGATAGAAAAAATGATAAATTCTCTGCCAGTGAGATATGAGGTAGGAACTGGTGAAGTAAAAATTGAAGCTGTTTTAATCAAAATAGATGAAAAAACAAACTCTGTTAACCAAATCATGGTAATAAAAAAAAATAATTTATGATTTTTTTCTAAAAAAGCAGGAATTTATTTCATTTATGGCTAATATATTATATAGAGGGAAATAATATTTTATCCAATCAAGGAGGTAATAGACGAAGATGGAAGTATTAAAAGTATCATCTAATTCTAGTCCTAACAAAGTTGCTGGGGCTCTGGCCGGTGTTCTTAGGGAAAATGGTAATGCAGAACTTCAGGCTGTTGGGGCTGGAGCGCTCAACCAGGGGGTAAAAGCAGTAGCTATTGCAAGAGGGTTTGTAGCTCCGAGTGGAATTGATTTAATTTGTATTCCTGCTTTCACAGATATCGAAATTGATGGAGAAGAAAGAACAGCAATCAAATTGATTGTAGAACCTAGATAGAAATTTTATCTGTTTGCCATTCTGGCAGGCAGATTTTTTTATTTTTAATCGTATTTTAACTTGTGTTATAGAGGTGTTAAGTTATATAATAGATGTAGTTAGGACTATTTAGTAACCTTGTTTAATAATTTTTGATTATATTTTTGAGGTGGCAGAGTGGAAAAAATATTAGTGGTTGAAGATGAAGCAAAAATAAGAAAAATAATTAGAAGTTATTTAAAAGAGGATTACGAAATTTCTGAAGCGGTTAATGGACAGGAAGGTTTAGAGCTTTTTAAAGATAGTTATTTTGATCTAATTATTCTAGATCTAATGTTGCCTGAAATAAGTGGGGAAAAAGTCTGCCAAAAAATAAGGCAGATCTCTGAAATCCCGATCATTATGCTGACTGCAAAAAGTAGTGAACAAAATAAAATCGAAGGTTTTAATTATGGTGCAGATGATTACCTTACCAAACCTTTTAGTCCGAGGGAACTACTGGTACGCACTAAAGCTATCTTAAGACGCAGCCGAAATCAAGAAAAAGCAGGTATTATAATCCTGAATGACGGGGAATACAAAATATATCATGAGGAAATGATAGTAAAAAAAGATAATAGTGATTGTCAGTTAACAAGTACCGAATTTAAAATACTGATGGTGTTAATTAATAATGCCGGTCAGGTTTTAAGCCGTGAACAGCTGGCTGATAAGGTCATGGGTCTGGAATTCAGTGGTTTTGATAGAACCATTGACGTTCATATCAAAAATATACGCAAAAAGATGCAGTTAGAAAAAGATCAGTATATAGTCACTGTTTATGGAGCAGGATATAAGTTTACAGGTGATATTTAATGTCTAAACTGGGTAAAAAATTATTTGTTATTTTTTTAGTACTTGTTATTCTTTCTTTATTGTTGGTTGGAGTCTTTATTAATTTTTCTGTTGGAGAAAGATTTGATAATTTTATTAATTTACAGAGAGAGGAAAATATTAGCGAACTGGCTGCAGTACTCAGTGAACACTTGCAAAATAATGATTTTGATAGTGTTCAGGCTGTAGTTGATAATTTCAGCAGAACTAATAGAATTCCAATCTGGGTTGAGAATAATAGAGGTGAATTTATTTATTTTTCTGCTCAGCATAATCAGATGTCCCAGATGATGAGAAGAATGGGAATGAACCAGAATCGCCATCTGAATATCAGGCAGCTTCCTGCTGATCTTCCGGGACAGACAAATTATAAAGAAGTTATTGTGGATGATCAAAAATTGCTGACCCTGTACTGGAAAGATATTAACCCTGAAAACCAGCTCGATTCAGATTTATATAATTATTTTAAAAGAAATATCTATCAATCAATAATATTTAGTGCTTTAGTTGTAATTTTGATAATTATAATCTTATCATTTATTTTATCTAAGAAAGTAACAATGCCTTTAATCAAAATTAAAAAAGCTGCTCTTGAGGTAGCTCAAGGTAATTATCAGCAGAATGTTGCAAGCAAGGGAGATGACGAATTATCTGAACTGGTAGATGCCTTTAATTTAATGAGTAAAAAACTATTAAAACTTGAAAAAATCAGAAAGGAATCAACTTCTGATCTAGCTCATGAATTAAGGACACCACTGACAACCATTAAAGGTTATCTGGAAGCAATAGAAGATGGGAAAATAGATCTTAATCAGCAGAGCATGACTGAAATGCAGGAAGAAACACAGAGAATGACCATTTTGATTGATAAATTAAATGAATTTGCTGAAGCTCAAAATAAAATATTTAATTTAGAGGAAAAACAGGTTAATATAACTCCAATAATTAAAAAAATAATAAAACAGCAGCAAAATTATTTAAATGAAAAGAATATAAATCTAAATTTAATGCTTAAAGAAGAGCTTTGTCTTCAAGGTGACCCCAATAGTTTATTTCAAATTTTTAACAACTTTATAGAAAATGCAATCAAATATAATATTCAAAATGGGAAAATTGAAATAAAAGCTTCAGCAGAAAAAAATAATTTAATTGTTTATATTCAGGATAGTGGAATTGGAATTGATGACAGTGATCTACCATTTATTTTCGAAAGATTTTATAGAGGAGATAAATCAAGAAATTCTCAAAATAAGGGTACAGGTATCGGCCTGGCAGTTGCCAAAGAATTAATGGAAGCTCATCAGGGAAAAATTGAAGTTGAAACTAATGAACAGGGGACTTTATTTAAGCTAATTTTTAAAAGAACTAAAGATTAATTTAAAGGATTATTATACTTTATATTGAAATTAAAACTTAGCGTGGAATATATTAATTATTATTAGATTTAAGAGGAGTGATAGGATTGGATTTAAATCGTATTTGGAATTTATTGACACTGGGTGGACCAATGACTATACCACTTTTAATTGCATCGGTATTTAGTCTGGCTGTAATTATTGAAAAAGCAATTTTCTTTTACAGAAATAATGATAACAATTTTAGATTAATTAAGAGAATTGAAATTCTTGTTGAAGAAGGGGATATTTTAAGTGCTTTAAATGAATTAAAAGGCAAAAAAAGTACAAATGCAAAACTTTTGTCAACAGCATTAGCTCACAATAGTGAAGACCCATCACGTTTACGTGAGGTTTTACAGGCTGTAGGAGAAGATGAAATAAAAAAAATGGAGAGACATCTTCCGATTTTAGATGTTGTAGCGATGATTTCTCCTTTGCTGGGTCTTTTAGGTACAGTAATGGGAATTATTAGCAGTTTTAATATTTTAGGTACTGCTGCAGGGGCAGCAAATCCAGCTCAGATAAGTTCTGGTATTGCAGCTGCTTTAATTAGTACTGCTTTAGGACTTATAATTGCTATTCCAACTGCTATCTTTTATTCATATTTTGCTCATAAAGTAGAAAGAAAAGCTCATCAGATGAATTTAAGTATGGTAGAAATTGTCGATGTTGTCAGCAATAATAGAGGTGACAGTGATGTTCAAAACTACTCTTAAGAAAAAAAGTACTATCAATATAATCCCAATGATTGATGTTATCTTTTTTCTTTTAGTATTTTTTATGCTTTTTACAACATTTAGGACAACCCCTGAAGGAATTGAAATGCAGCTACCAAAGGCAGTAACAGCTACAGAACAGAATACAGAGAATTTTATAGTACAGATTGATTCAGAGGGGAATTATTATTATGAAGATCAATCTTTGGGGTTAAATCAAATAATTTCGGAAGCAGAAGTGGCGAATAATGAAAATACAAATTTAACAATTGTGATTAGTGCTGATAGGAATACACGTTATGAAAATGTAGTATCTTTAATGGATGGTATGCGTAATGTGGGTATCACACGACTGGCACTAGCTGCAGATAAAGAAGGTAGTTAATGGGATGGTGAATTTATGCCTAATAACAATGATGATAGAAAATTACTGCTTTATATAAGTGTCTCAATAATTTTACATCTTTTAATTCTTTATTTTCTTCCAATTGGTTTTCTGCATGGGAGCGCTCAGAGTGAGAGCGAATTAAATGATTACGGTTATGTGCAGATGGTCGACTATCAGCCTGCTCCTTTAGAAGAGGAAAATGTTGAAGAGGAGACAGAATTAACTGAAGATCCAGCAGAGGAAGAACTGGAAGAAATTGAAGAAGAGGTAGTTGAGGAAGAACCTGCGCCGGAATCTGAACCAGAACCAGAAGAAGAAATTTCTGAACCGGAACCGGAGCCGGAGCCAGTAGTTGAAGAAGAAACTGAATTGGAAGCTGAGGTAGAAACTGAATCCGAAAGCGAAAATATAGAAGAAACTGAAATGGATACGGATATTGAGTCAGAAGCAGAACAAGTGGAAAAACATGAACTGGAACCTGAGCCAGATCCGGAAGCAGCTGAAGTTGAACCTGAGCCAGAACCTGAACCTACACCTGAGGAAAGTGTAGAGGAAAGTGAAGAAGATTTGATGGCAAGTGAAGAAAGTGAAAGTGAGGTAGAAGTTGTTCAGGAAGCTGATTCTGAGGAAGAGGTTGAAACAGAACAGGTTGATCCTACTGCTGAAAATACTGAAGCAGATGAAGAAATTACAGAGGAAAATATAGAAGCAGAACCAGAGGAATCCACTGAAGAAATAGAAGAGCCTGCAGCAGAAGAAACTGCTCAGGAAAGTTCAACTGAACAGGAGGAAAAAGAAGTTAACCCACCACCTCCACCTACTTCAGGAGATTTAATTGGTTTAATTGAGCCTCCAACTTTCCCCAAAGATTTAGTAGGTAGCCGTTCTGAAGGTACAGTTAGGTTGACAGTCCAGATTTCACCTGGAGGTACTGTTAATAATATTCAGATTGTAGAAACTTCTGGACATGATTCTATGGATAGAGTAGCACAGCTAACTCTTGAACACGGTTGGGAATTTAAAGAGTATCAGAGGCCTTATAGAATTCCAGTCTCAGTAAGATATTTTATAGATGAATCTGATAATACTCAGGTAGAGGTTGATATTGGCGAAGTTGAATTTGTTTCTGGAGGTGAGTGATAATTAATGTATAAATACAGAAAGATTCTTATAATTGCGCTGCTTATAATTTTAGTTTTTAGTTTCAAGACAGCAGCTCAGAATAATTTTTTCCAGAACGAAGATGAGCATAACAATCTTCGTTTTGGAAATGAATATATAGTAATTGTAGTAAATCAAAATGAAAATTCACAGGGAAGATTTGCTGTAGAAACAACTGGTGGAGCTCCGGCAAGAGAAAATGATGACAATAAGCCTTTAATCTATGGTCGACCAAATCCCTGGACTTCATACACATCACTCTGGATTAATGAAGAAAAATATGTATTTGGTGGTACAACAGAAAGAAGAGCAGGTGATGGTGCAAAATATGGTGAAGTAATTCAGGAACCCACTGTTGAAGATAATCAAATAATTACTAAAACTCGTTTTGATAATATTGTAGTTGAACAAATTCTGTCAATAGTAAAAAGTTCAACAACTGGACTTGCAGATAGTGCTCAAATACAGTATAGAGTTATCAATGAGGGTGATCAGGAAGAAAAAGTAGGCTTGAGAGTGATGCTGGACACAATGCTTGGAGAAAATGATGGAGCACCTTTTAGATTAGGTGAAGACACTATTTCAACTGATAAGTTATATTATAATAAACAGCTTGATGATTTCTGGCAGGCTTTTGATAGTGTTTCTAATCCGCAGGTTACCTCTCAGGGGTCATTTATTGGCCCTGATGTAAGTACACCAGATAGAGTTTATTTTTCTGACTGGGGTAGTCTGGCTGATGGTGTCTGGGATTTTGATTTTAATCCAGGGCAGGAATTTATTCGTAAAGGTGAATATGAGATTGACAGCGCCATGGCTATGTACTGGGTACCTGAGATGATTGAACCAGGAGAAAGCAAAACTTATATTACAAAGTATGGACTTGGTGGAATTACAATTGTTCCTGGAATTTTATCTCTGGGAGTTACATCACCGGCTGAAGTTACTTTGGATGAAAACAATCAAAGTTTTCCTGTTGTTGCTTATTTAGAAAACACTTCTGAAATCAATGCTCGTAATGTATCAATAGAAATTGAGCTGCCTGATAATTTTAGTGCTGAAGAAGCCAGCAGAAATCTTGGTGATATGGCACCAGAAGATATCTCTCAAATCACCTGGAATGTAAGAGCTGATAATAGAAACAATCTTCCAGAAGAGATGACTTATCGGGTTATAGTTGATGCAGATAACACTGATTCTAATGAGGTGGAAAGAAGAGTTGAATTTTTAGGTCCACCAGAATTAAATGCTAATATCACTCTGATGGAAGAAGTAGAATCAGTTGACGGTAGATTAGAGCCAAATCCATTTAGAATTCAGGCTGAAATTAATAATTCTGGAGAAACATCTCTATATGGTGTTGAAGCAGAGTTGATTTTACCACCTGGATTAGTGACTGCAAGCAGTGAAAAAAGCAAAAAGAATCTTGGTATTTTAAGACAGGAAGAAATTATTAATATTAATTGGGCGATAGAAGCTTTAAGAGTTGATGGAACTTTACCCTTTGCCCTAAAAGTAAGTGGTTTAAATAACTATCAGAAAACAATTGTCGAAGAAATTAGTTTACCAGAATTAAGACCATTAATTTTACTTAGAGAAACTAAGGGTCAGCAAGATGAAAATTATTATTCTGTTGATATTGTTGCTGCTAATATTGCAGAAGCAGAAAATATTAGCTTTGAGCTTAATTATAACAGTGATAATTTATTGTTGACACATATCTCTCGTGGTGATTTCTTTGTTGGTGATAATAATTTACTGCCCTTTAACAGACCAGATCGTTCTGAAATAGGAAAAGTTTTATTTAATCAAGAATTTCCTTTTAATAAAGCAAATGGTGTTATTGCGACTGTTCATTTTAAGTTAAAAGAAGACAGTCCAGGCAGTATAAGCATTGACAATCTTGAAGCTGTAAATGGTCCTGGAAATCCATTTCAAATTAAAATCAGAAATATTTTAGAGGAGGAAAATTAAATGTTAAAATATAAAAGTATTTTTTCGGTAACTTTATTATTAATCTTAATTTTTAGTGTGGGTGCATTTGCACAACAATTTGATGATGTACCTCGTGATCACTGGGCTTATGATAGTGTGCAGACTTTAGCAGAAAGAGGATATTTAAGTTTATATTCCGGGGAAGACTTTAACGGTGAAGAACCTTTGACTAGATATGAAATGGCAGAAATAATTGCCAATGTATTAGAAAATACTACTGCTGGAGGGACAGCATCTCAAAGTCTTTCAGAAGAAGATGTTGATGTTATTCGCGAATTATCTTTAGAATTTAGAGACGAACTAGTTACTGTTGCTGAGAGACAGAAAAACTTTGAAGAAAGATTAAACAGTTTAGAAGATACTAACCAGATTCAGGATGAAGATATAGCAAATATTAATGTTAGAGTTTCAGAGATGCAGGAGGACGTTCAAAAAGTATCTAGTTTAGAGGAAAGTGTTAATCAAATTGACAGTCAGATTGCCAGTCTGGAAGATGAATTAGCTGCTATTCAGGAGGAAGGTTTATCCGGCGAGCAGCTGCAAGAACTGGAAGACAATCAGAGTGTAAATATGACTAGAATAGAAGAACTTGAAAACAGAATTGAAGAATTGGAAGCAGAAAGAACTGCTGCAGCAGAGGAAACTGCTGAAGATAGCGCTTCGTCTCTAAACACAGGCTATATAATTGGTGGTTTAGCTTTACTGGCCTTAATACTTTAATACCAGGCTAAATTATAATAATTAATTGATTAAGGAGAGTAATTTTATGCAGAGGATTCATTTTAAAAAGATAATTATATCTCTAGCTTTAATTATGATATTAAATGCAGTATTTTTACCCTATATTATGCCATCTGCTGAGCTTAAAGCAGCTTCTATTGAAAAGGAAGATATTTATACCGGATTAGGACTTATGTTTTTGTTAGTTGTTCTTTCCGGTGGCGGAGATAACAAAAATGAAGCTGTTAGAAGTGATGACTTTCATAGTTATAAAAACTTTAGTGCAGATGAAATAGAAATACTGGCCAGCATTATCAATGCAGAAGCTAGAGGTGAGAGTTATGACGGAAAAGTTGCAGTGGGAGCTGTGATTATTAACAGAGTTTATCATCCTTCTTTTCCCAATTCTATTAGAGAAGTTGTCTATCAATCAGGTCAATTTACTCCTGTGGAAAATGGAATGATTAATCTTTCCCCTGATAGTGATTCGTTTAAAGCTGCTTATGATGCAGTAAGCGGTCTGGATCCAAGTCAGGGAAGCCTGTATTTTTATAATCCGGCTAAATCGAGAAACCCATCCTTCTTTGCTGGCAGAGAAAAGGTTGTAACTATAGGGAATCATGTGTTTTTAAAATAAATATTAGCTAAGATAAAACCTCAGCCATTTTAATCATTGGCTGAGGTTTTCCTATATAATATTAAATTAGATTTTTATTCAGTTTCAATAATTTTTTCTACTGCTACTATCTTTTCAAAATTAAGATTTTTAGTCACCTGATACATATTCCCCCCGGCTGAGGTTTCAGGTATATCATTAACTTTAATTTCATTAATCTCTCCATTTTTAGCAGCAATTAGTATTTTATCATCTTTTACTGCCTTCACTGCACCTGCTAATTTATAATTTGTATTGGAGAAAATTCTTATACCTCTGCCATTTCTTTTTTGAGCTCTAAAATTACTCAGTTTAATTTTATTAGCTCTACCATCATCGCTAATTGAGACTAAGAAATTATCCTGATCAAAAGTATTAAAGTACAGTACCTGATCATTTTTGCCTAAGTTTATTGCCTTACTGCCCAGAGTGTTGCGTCCTGTAGTAGAGAAGGTATCCCCACTAAATCTGATCAAATACCCATTTTTGCTGACTACAACTAAATCCTGAACAGAGTCAGTTTTTTCAACATTAATCAGCTGATCATCATCTAATTTAATTGCTCTAATATGGCTGTAATTTGTTCTGTATTCATCAGCACTACTTCTCTTAATTAAGCCTGATTGGGTGGCAAAGGTATAATATTGATCTTTAGTGTCGGCGGCTTTTTTAGCTAAAATATTAAGTGAAATAATATTTTCTTTCATTGGGATCTGAAGATATTTACTTAAATTATCACCTGTGGCCAGACCGTGATGTTCTTCAATATCATGAACCTGTAAATTATATACTTCTCCCTGATCGCTAAAGAATAGAAGCTGATCCAGGGACGAACCTTCAACAGTTGAGATCAAATAATCATTTTTTGCTGATCTTAAGCTTTTAAATTCATCATTTCTTTTAATAATTCCGCGATAGGAAAGAGAAAGAACCGCATTTTTTTCTTTAATTAAATCATCTTTAGTAATTTCAGCCTTACTATCATCAGCAATAATATCAGTTCTACGCTGATCATTAAAACGTTTTTTGATTTCTTTTAGTTCTTCTCGAAGAACATTATTTAATTCAGCTTTGTTATCTAAAATGTTTTTATAATAATTTATTTTTTCAGCAAGTTCTTCTCTTTCAGCTTCCAGCTTTTCAAATTCCATTCCAACAAGCCGCTGCAGCTGCATTTCTAAAATTGACTGTGCCTGTTTTTCTGAAATTTCTAGAGCTTCCATTAATTTATCTTTTGCTTCCTTTTTAGATTGAGAATTTCTAATGACCTGAATTACTATATCCAGTTCATCAATAGCTCGTTTTAATCCTTCCAGAATATGATAACGATTTTCGGATTTATTTAAATTATATTCAGTATGATTTTTGATAACTTCTTTCCGGAAATCTAAAAAGTGATTTAAAATTTCTAGAAGTCCCATCACAACAGGTTTTTTATTATTAAGTGCTAAAAGATTGATTCGAAAATTGTTCTGTAAATTAGTATATTTATATAATCTGTTTAAAGTTAATTCTGGATCAGCACTGCTTTTTAGTTCAATTACAATTCTAATTCCCTTTTTATCAGATTCATCTCTTAAATCAGAAACAGAAGAAATTTTGCCCTTATTAACCAGCTCAGCTATTTCTTCAATTAATTTAGCTTTGTTAACCTGATATGGAATTTCAGTAATAATTAGATTCTGGTGTCTGCCTTCTTTTTCAATCTTACTCTTTGCTCTTAAGGTTATTTTCCCCTTACCAGTCTCATAGGCAGCTTTAATACCATCATTACCTACTATTGAAGCACCGGTTGGGAAATCGGGACCAGGTAGATGATTATTAATTATTGTATCCAGTCGGGCATTAGGATAGTCCAGCAGGTGAATCAGAGCGTCTATAACCTCTCCTAAGTTGTGAGGAGGGATAGAGGTACTCATACCTACGGCAATACCGCTGGAGCCATTTACTAAAAGATTTGGTATCTTAGAAGGTAAAACCTCCGGTTCCTGGAGGCTGCCGTCAAAGTTATCGATAAAATTAACAGTTTCTTCATCTATATTATCTAATAGGGCTTCAGCAATTTCTGTTAATTTTGTCTCTGTATAACGCATAGCAGCAGCACTATCTCCATCAATCGAACCAAAGTTGCCGTGGCCGTCAATTAATTGATAGCGCTGGTTAAAGTCCTGAGCCATTCTGACCATAGCATCATAAACAGCACTATCACCATGAGGATGGAACTTACCTAAAACCTCACCAACCAGACGGGCTGACTTTTTGTGGGGCCTGTTGTGAAGCAGCCCCAGTTCTCGAGCCGCAAAAAGTATTCTTCTATGCACGGGTTTTAAACCGTCTCTAACATCTGGCAGAGCTCTGCCGATGATTACACTTAAGGAATAATTCAAATAAGCATCTTTCATTTTATCTTCAATTGCAATTGGGTAAATTTCTTCTTTCATTATCGATCTCCTCTCAAATTAATCGTTTTCTGCTTATTTATAATACCATTTTTATCATAGATTTTGCAAATTTAAAGCTGAATAGACTGGCATTCTAAGATTCTCTTTGTTATAATAATGAAATGGAGGATGGTGAAGATCGATGGATACACTTTTTGACAATGTAGATTATAATGCTGATCAGATACAGGTGCTTAAAGGTCTGGAAGCAGTTCGTAAAAGACCGGGGATGTATATTGGGAGTACAGGAATTAGGGGATTACATCACCTTGTCTGGGAAGTAGTAGATAACAGTATAGATGAATTTTTAGCCGGAAATGGTGATCGAATCAAAGTCACTATTCACGAAGGTGAAGAAATTACAGTAGAAGATTTTGGGCGTGGAATCCCTGCTGATATTCACAAAGATACAGGTCTGCCTGCGGTCCAGGTGGTTTTAACTACCCTGCATGCTGGTGGTAAATTTAATAATAACAGTTACAAGGTTTCTGGTGGGCTGCATGGAGTTGGTGTTTCAGTAGTTAATGCTCTCTCTTCTAAATTAACAATTACAACTCACTGGAAGGGTAATAAATATCAGCAGCACTATAAAAAAGGGATTCCAGTTGATAAATTAAAAAAAATTGGGAGCACTGATCGCAGTGGTACGGTAATCCGCTTTAAGCCGGATCCAGAAATTTTTACAGCTACAGAATTCAAATACGATAATTTGGCTCATCGACTGCAGGAATCAGCCTATTTAAATAAAGATTTAACTCTGATCCTGAAAGATGAGCGGGGAGAAAAAATTGAAGAAGAAGAATTTCAGTATGATGGTGGCATTAAAGCTTTTGTTGAATTTTTAAATAAAGATCGAAATGTGATTAATGAAGATATAATATATTTTGAATCAAAACCTGATGATTATGAAGTAGAGATTGCAGTTCAATATAATGACGGTTATAATGAGCGAATTTTCTCCTATGCCAATAATATAAACACAGTTGATGGTGGTTATCACCTGACCGGTTTCAAAACTGCTTTAACCAGAGCTATCAACAACTTTGCCAAAAATAATAATCAGCTGCCAGCAAAGATTTCTTCTTTAAATGGTAAAGATGTCAGAGAAGGAATTACAGCGGTGATTAATGTTAAATTACCTGAACCGCAGTTTGAAGGGCAGACTAAGTCTAAACTCGGAAATAGTGAAATCCGGAGTATAGTAGAAAGTGAAGTCTATGAATATTTAAGTTTATATTTTGATACAAATCCGGATTTAGCTAAAAAAGTAATTGATAAGGCTGTTCAGGCTGTCAGAGCTCGTAAAGCTTCTAAAAAAGCAAGAGAGCTGACAAAAAGAAAAACTGCTCTGTCATCCAATTCTCTGCCTGGTAAACTTGCTGACTGCAGCAGTAAAAAGGCCGAAAAAAGTGAACTTTTTATTGTTGAGGGTGATTCTGCTGGTGGATCTGCCAAACAGGGTAGAGAGCGCAAATTTCAGGCTATCTTGCCGCTTAAAGGAAAGATACTGAATGTAGAAAGAGCCAGACTGGACAAAATATTAAATAATAATGAGGTTGCTTCAATCATTACTGCTTTAGGAGCTGGAATTGGGGAAGATTTTAATCTAAAAAAACTTCGCTATCATAAAATTATAATCATGACTGATGCTGATGTAGATGGCGCTCATATTGCCACTTTGATTTTGACTCTGTTTTATCGTTACATGCCAGAGCTAATTGATAATGGACATATTTATCTGGCCAAACCACCTTTATATAAGGTGACAAAACGTGGTAAAAGTCACTATTTATATAGTGATCAGGAATTAGAAAAATATAGAACAGAAAATGAGGGGAGCAGTTTCTCCCTGCAGAGATACAAGGGTCTGGGAGAAATGAATCCTGAGCAGCTCTGGGATACAACAATGGATCCAGAAAATAGAGTCCTGCAGAAAGTTGAAATCGATGATGAAATTGAAGCTGATGATATTTTTACTCGCCTGATGGGTTCAAATGCTTCTTTGAGAAAAGAATTTATCTTTAAAAACGCAGAACTAGCTCAGACTATTGATGTCTAATGCTATTTGAAACTTGATTGTTATTTAGGGCGGTGATTTTTTGTCAGCCAGTAAAAACTATCTTAACAGATATTCAAAAATAATTATAGCAGTTTCATTAGGTTTGATAGTGGGATTAATTGCTCTAATTTATAATAATCTTTTAGACTTTTCCACCTTTTTTCTGATTGGTATCGGGGGAGAGCTGACAATTAATAACCGCTTAATATTTTTATTTTTACCAGCCCTGGGAGGACTTGTGGTTGGCTTTATAATTAAATATGGAAGTATGACAGCTAAAGGGCACGGGATTCCTGCTATTTTGACCTCAATCGAGAGCAAAGAACGGCATTTAACATATAGGGATCTATTGACAGAAGGTTTTGCTTCTGCAATTACGATTTCTAGCGGGGGATCTGGTGGTCGAATTGGTCCAATCGTAGAGATTGGAGCTGGAATTGGTGATTTAATTGCTTATAAACTTAATTTAGAGCTTTTTGATTATCAAACTTTTTTAGGCTGTGGAGCTGCCGCTGGAATTGCAGGCTTATTTCACGCGCCTTTAGGTGGAATTATGTTTGTCAGTGAGATTTTATTTAATAAAGTAGAAAAAAATCGGCTGCTGTTGGTTGCTGTCAGTGCAATTTCTGCGGATATGGTTGTTCGCTGGAGTGGTAAAAAACTTTTTCTTCCAGATTTAAATCTGGGTCAGGTTGGAAGTGCTTATAACTTTTTGACAGCGGCAGTTATTGGTATATTTGCTGCTTTTTTTGCTGTGGCTTTTGTCTATACTCTGCGTAAACTATCTAATTTATTTGATAATTTAAAAGTAAATATTGTTTTTAAACCTGCTTTGGGAGGACTGCTGCTGGGAATGATTGCTTTTCAGCTGCCAGAAATTATGGGTTCCGGAAACAGAATAATTGTTTCGTTATTTAACCAGACAGAATTTAATCTTGGTTTTTTATTTCTGCTTTTAATATTTAAAATTATTGCTACTTCTGTAACCCTGGGTTCAGGTGGGTCAGGTGGAATATTTTCCCCTTCCTTATTTATTGGTAGTTTGACCGGAATTATTATTGGAACTTTATTTTATCAATATTTTCCTTTTTCCAGTGGATCCGCTTCTTTATATGCTTTGATTGGAATGGCAGCAGTTATTAGTGCAGTTATCAGAGCTCCTTTAACAGCAACTTTTATCATTCTGGAATTTACTCATAATTACAGTCTGACTATTCCGCTGTTAATTGCTGCTTTGATTGCTGAGCGGATAGCAAGTATGAGTGGTTTAAAGTCTGCTTATTCACCAGAATATTTTGAACGTCTATAATAGTAAAAACTTGACATTTGAGCTATTTTTGTTTTATAATTAGTTAGATAAATAAATACTATAATTAGGAAGGAGCGACTAATATGCAGAAGTATCAATGCACAGTTTGTATGTACATTTATGATCCAGAAGAAGGAGATCCTGTAGGTGGAATTGAGCCAGGCACATCTTTTGAAGATCTTCCAGATGATTGGACATGTCCTGAATGTGGTGTAGGTAAAGATATGTTTGAACCATATGATGGCTAATCTTACTTATATTTAAATATTTTTAAAAAGCTGGGGCTTTAACCCCAGTTTTTATTTTACTTTCAAAATTAATTATAGTATAATTACTTCGAATAAGAAATAAGCTAGTAGTGGAATAAGGACGTGGAAAAAATGAATTTAAAGAAAAAAAACTTAACACCAGCTCAATATCTGGTGAGCGGCTATTTTGTAATTATTATGATTGGATCTCTGCTTTTGATGCTGCCAGTTGCGACAACCGATGGTCAGGGTCTTGGCGCTGTAGATGCAGTGTTTACAGCAACTTCAGCCACCTGTGTAACTGGTTTGATTGTAGTAAATACAAAAGAAGCTTTTACTATTTTCGGTTCTACTGTAATTATGTTCTTAATCCAGATTGGTGGACTCGGGATTATGTCGATGTCTACTTTATTTGCATTTGTGGTCGGTAAGAAAATTAGTCTTAAAGAGAGGCTAATAATTCAGGAAGACTTAAATCAGTATCAGATTTCCGGTATGGTAAGACTGGTTCAGTATCTTTTAGGTTTTACCTTTGCTATAGAAGGAACAGCGGCTGCAATTTTATTTTTACGTTTAAGTCAGGATTATCCATTCTGGAGAGCAATTTATCTTTCTATTTTTCACGCGGTTTCAGCCTTTAACAATGCTGGTTTTGATCTTTTTGGCAATAGTTTAGAAAGTTTTACCGGTGATATTACAATTAACTTTGTCATCATGGCCCTAATAATTCTCGGGGGAATTGGTTTTGGAGTTATGATGGAAGCCTATAACAGAATTAAATTTAAAAAGACTACTTTACAGACTAAAATTGTGATTGTGATGACTCTAGCTTTATTAGTCTTTGGATTTATTACCTTTTTTATTTTAGAATATAATAATACACTTGAGGGACTACCTTTACTGGATAAAACTCTGGGAGCAATGTTTCTTTCGGTTACTCCCCGTACAGCAGGTTTTAATACAGTTCCAACAGGTGCCTTAAAACAATCTTCACTATTTTTGATTATTGTTTTAATGTTTATTGGTGCTTCTCCGGGATCAACCGGTGGAGGAATAAAGACAACCACCTTTGGAGTTATTCTGGTAACGATGAAAAATATGATTACCGGTAAAGAGGATATGGAAATTTATAATCGCAGATTTGAAAAACAAATTATCTACAAAGCTTTCACTATTACAATGCTTGCTGCAGGGTTGGTAATTCTGGTTACAACATTATTATTGATTATAGAAGACTTTCCATTTATAGATGCCTTATTTGAAACTGTGTCTGCTTTTGGTACAGTTGGTTTATCGACCGGTATTACCGGACAATTGTCTAAAATAAGCAGAGTCTTAATTACAATAACTATGTTTGCCGGACGAGTTGGACCTTTAACGCTGGCGGTAGCAATTGGGGAAAAACAGAGAAAAGGAACTTATCATTATCCAACCGAAAAGGTAATGGTAGGATAACAGCAGCATAGTTGAAATGAGTTTATTGACAGGAGGACAAATAAATGAAACAATTTGTTGTAATTGGTTTAGGCCGTTTTGGTTCCAGTGTTGCTACAACTCTGGCTGATAATGGTTATGATGTTTTAGCTATAGATAAAGATGAAGAAAGAGTACAGTCAATTTCAACTAAGGTAACCCATGCAGTAGAGACAGATGCTACAGATGAAGAAGCATTAAAAACTCTGGGAGTTAGAAATTTTGATGTTGCAGTTGTTAGTATTGGAGATAATGTTTCTGCTAATATTTTATGTACGTTAATATTAAAAGAACTGGGAGTACCTTATGTTATTGTGAAAGCTCCAGATACTTTACATGGAAAAGTTTTAAGCAAAGTAGGAGCAGATAGAGTTGTTTATCCAGAAAGAGATATGGGAGCACGAATTGCTCATAATCTTATTTCTTCTAATGTGCTTGATTATATAGAATTTGCACCGGAATACGGTGTTATAGAGATTATTGCTACTGACAAAATGGTCGGAAAGACTTTAAAAGAACTGGAATTTAGATCGAAGTTTAATGTTAATGTGATGGCAATTAAGAGGGGAGATAATTTAAATATTTCTCCTGGAGCTGGGGATAAAATACTCGAAGGTGACCGCCTGGTTGTAATGGGTAAAAATGAAAGTTTAGACCAGCTAAAGAATTTTGATGAAAAGTAATAGTTTTAATTAACTACAGGAGTGAAATAATGAGTGAAAATAAATTTTATAATATAATAACCTATGGCTGTCAGATGAATGAACATGATTCGGAAAGACTGGCCGGGATGCTGGAAGAAATGGGTTATCAGCAGACCGAAGAATTAGGTAGTGCAGATATAATTTTATTAAATACCTGTATTATTAGAGAAAATGCAGAATTGAAAGTATTTGGTAAATTGGGTGAACTTAAGCGATACAAAAGAGAAAATCCTGATTTAATTATTGGGATTGGCGGCTGTATGATGCAGCAGGATGAACCAGTTGATGAAGTATATAAAAAATACCGTCATGTAGATTTAATTTTTGGGACTCATAATATTCACCATCTACCAAATTTGATAAAAAAAATTGAGGAAACAAGAGATAGAGTAGTTGAAGTCTGGGATGAAGAAGAAGGCTTAATTCCTGATTTACCTTCACAGAGGGAATCAGAACATTCTGCCTGGATCTCAATCATTCAGGGTTGTGATAATTTCTGTACCTACTGTATAGTTCCCTATGTTAGAGGACGAGAACGCAGTCGATCTGTTAAATCTATTGTGGAAGAAGCAGTAAGGCTGGCTGAAGATGGGGTCAAGGAAATCACTCTTTTAGGTCAGAATGTTAATTCTTATGGTAATGATTTAGAAAAAGAGATTACTTTTCCTAAATTACTGGAAGAATTAAATAAAGTGGAAGAACTTAAGAGAATTCGCTTTATGACTTCTCATCCAAGAGATCTTTCTGATGATTTATTAGCTAAAATTAAAAATCTTGATAAGGTGGCCAATCATATTCATTTGCCGGTTCAATCCGGAAGTAATAAGGTGCTCAAAGAAATGAACCGAGGCTATACTAGAGAATATTATATAGATCGTGTTAAAAAAATACAGCAGGAAATACCTGGAGCTGCTGTTTCAACAGACTTTATAGTTGGTTTTCCGGGAGAAAGTGAAGAAGACTTTGAAAAGACAATTGAGCTGGTCAAAGAGTTAAAATTTGATATGGCCTACACTTTTATCTATTCTCCCCGGAGTGGAACTCCTGCTGCTCGCAGAGATGATCAGATAGCTGAAGCTGTTAAAAAAGGACGTTTAAATCGTTTAATGGAGTTGCAGAATAAGATTAGTTATGATCAGAATCAGAAATTAATTGGAAGTATCCAGAAAATATTAGTTACAGGTCCCAGCAATAATGATCCAGAAGTATTTGAAGGTCGCACATCTACCAATAAAATCTGTTTTATCGATAAAAGAGAGGATCTGGTGGGGGAAGTAGTCAAGGTCAAGATTGAGGATGCTAAAAGCTGGACTCTAGAAGGAACAGTAATTGAATAATTATATTTAGGTACAAGGTACAAAAAGCTCTTTTTGTACCTTGTACAGAAGAAATGATTCATAAATCAAACCTGGAGGATAATTTAATAGATCTTTCAGGTTTTAGCTTATTTATTATAAATTTTGGTTTGGAGGGATTAATTTGGCAGAGTTAACACCGATGATGCAGCAGTATCATGACTTAAAAAATAAATATCAGGATTCAATCTTATTTTTTCGGCTGGGAGATTTTTACGAAATGTTTGGTGAGGATGCTAAAAGAGCTGCTAAAATCCTGGATATTGCCCTAACTTCACGTAATAAAGGTGGAGGCGAAAAAATACCAATGGCTGGTGTTCCCTATCATTCAGCTGCCTCTTATATTGAAAAATTAATCAAAAATGGAATCAAGGTAGCAATCTGTGAACAGCTGGAAGATCCTTCAGAAAGCAGTGGAATTGTGGAAAGAGATGTGATCAGAGTTGTAACTCCAGGAACGGTTATTGAAAATGAAATTTTAGCTGATAATGAGAATAATTATCTGGCTGCTGCCTTTCAATTTGGAGATTATTATGGCTTTTCTTATACAGATATTTCAACCGGAGAATTTTATTTAACCGAATTTCCTGCTTCAGATCAGGGTAAATTAAAGGATGAGATCAACAGAATTTCTCCTCAGGAGATATTATTAGATCAGAAAACAGCTAAATCTGATTTAATCAGTGAATTACAGAATGTTTATAATTTCACTTTAAATATTCTGGAAGATAAAAAATATAATCGACTTTATCAGAGGCTGCTGGATCATTTTAAGCTTAAGTCACTGGAGGGTTTTGGCTGTGAAGAAATGAAAGCAGCAGTTTATGCTGCTGGACAGGTGCTTTCTTATTTAGGAGATACTCAAAAAAGAACTGTTAATCAGATTACAGTTTTAAAATCATATCATTTAGAAGATTATATGGTTTTAGATTCAGCCAGCCGCAGAAATTTGGAGCTAACTTCAACGATAAGAGATAATCAGCGTTCAGGTTCCCTGCTTTCAATAGTAGACCAGACTGTAACTTCTATGGGTGGGAGAGAAATAAAAAAATGGATTAATCAGCCTCTAATTCAAAAAGAGGAAATTGTTAAAAGACATCAGGCGCTGGCAGAGATTATTGATAATTATATGATATTAGAAAAACTGAGATCTGAGCTTATAGAAATTTACGATTTAGAGCGAATTATGAGTAAAATAACCTATCAGTCAGCTAATGCAAGAGATATGATTGCTTTAAGAAATTCGCTGGCTAAACTGCCCGCTGTTAAAGAATTAATGGCTGAACTGGAAAGTGATTTACTGCTTGAACTGCAGCAAAAATTTGATCTTTTAGAAGATATTCATGCTTTAATTGATGGCTCAATTAAAGAAGAGCCTCCTACTACAATAACTGAAGGTGGAATTATTAAAGATGGATATAACTCGAAGTTAGATAACTTAAGAGACTTAGTCAGCAGTGGCAAGGACTGGATTACTTCTCTCCAGAAAGAGGAAAGAGAAAAAACAGGGATCAATACTTTAAAGGTTGGTTTTAATAAAGTTTTTGGTTATTATCTTGAAGTGACAAATTCTCATACTGATAAAGTACCAGATCGATATGAACGCAAACAGACTTTAAGCAACAGTGAACGTTATATTATTCCAAAATTAAAGGAAAAAGAATCAGAAGTTCTTGGTGCTGAAGAGAAGATAAATGATTTAGAATATAATTTATTTGTAGAAATAAGAGATAAAATAGCAGAAGAAGTAGAAAGAATCAATCAGACAGCTGCTATAATTGCCCAATTAGATGTTTTATTATCATTTTCCTATCTGGCAATGGAAAATAATTATAGTCGACCAGAAATTAATAATGGGGCGGAAATTAAAATTGAAAATGGACGTCATCCAGTAGTAGAAAAAATGTTTGCCGAGCAGTTTGTACCAAATGACTGTTATTTAAATCAGAGTGATCAGCGCTTTATTATCATTACAGGTCCCAACATGTCCGGTAAATCCACTTATATGAGGCAGGTTGCCTTGATTGTATTGATGGCACAGGTAGGATCTTATGTGCCGGCAGATAAAGCTGTAATTGGACTAACAGATAGAATTTTCACCAGAGTTGGAGCCAGTGATGATCTAACAACAGGACAGAGTACTTTTATGGTAGAAATGAACGAGGTTGCGAATATAGTTAATAACAGTACCGAAAAAAGTTTAATTATTCTAGATGAAGTAGGAAGAGGTACCAGCACCTATGATGGTGTTTCTATTGCCTGGTCTGTCAGTGAATACCTTAATAACCCAGAGCGTATTGGTGCAAGAACTTTATTTGCAACACATTATCACGAACTTACAAGATTGGAAGATGAGTACCAGGGCATTAAAAATTACAATGTATTGGTTAAAGAAGATAGTGATGGGGTACACTTTTTACACCGTATTGTTGAGGGCAGATCTAGTGACAGTTATGGAATAGAAGTTGCCCGACTGGCAGGGCTGCCGGAGGAAATTATAATCAGTGCTCAGAAAATATTATCGCGGCTGGAAGAAAACAATAAAATGCCGGTTCGCAAATTAGAAAAAACAGTGGCTGATGATAAACATCAGCAGCTGCCGTTATTTAATTCAGAAAAAAATCCAATTCTAAAGCAGCTTGATGAACAGGATATATTAGAGATGACTCCAATGGATGCTATGAACTTTTTATATAAATTAAAAAAGGATTTAAAAGAAGAGGAGAATTAAAATGGGTGTTATAAAACAGCTTCCTCAGAGTGTAGCAAATCAGATTTCAGCAGGTGAGGTAATAGAAAGACCAGCTTCAATAGTGAAGGAATTGATTGAAAACTCTATTGATGCCGGGGCCAAAAATATTGAAATTAAAATTGAAGATGGTGGACGGGAACTGATTAAGGTTAAGGATGATGGTCATGGTATTCAGGCTGATGATATAGAATCAGCTTTTAACCGCTATGCTACCAGCAAAATTGAAAACATAGATGATCTTTATTCTCTTTATAGTCTTGGTTTTCGTGGTGAAGCTTTAGCCAGTATTGCTTCTGTAGCTGAAATAGAAATGATTAGCCGTCACCAGGATAGTGATCAGGCTGTAAAAATTAGACTAAAGGGTGGAGAAATAATAGATAAAAAACCTGTAGGTTCAACAATAGGTACAGAAATCATTGTCAGAGATTTATTTTACAATACTCCAGCCCGCTATAAATATCTAAAAACAACAACAACTGAGTTTTCGCATATCAGTAAAATTGTAAGTGCCGAAGCTACCGCCAACAGTGAGTTGAGTTTTAAACTCTACCATGATGAAAGACAAATTTTATCCACTCCCGGTAATGGAAAGCTTAAAGATACAATTTATGCTGTTTATGGGAGTGAAATTGCAGAAAACTTAGTTCCCATCGATATAGAAGACAGATATATTAAGCTGAGTGGTTATCTCTGTCGCCCAGAGTTAACTCGTTCCAGCAGAAGTCATGAACTATTTTTTGTTAATGGCAGACCAATTTATAATAATTTAACAGCAAAAGCAGTAGAAACCGCTCATAATAAATTAATCGATCCGGGTAGAAAACCCATTGTTTTTCTATTTATTAAAGTTAATCCAATTTTGGTGGATGTCAATGTTCATCCTGCCAAACGTGAGGTGAAATTTAGCCGCAGTCAGATTATTTTTGATGTTATTAATAAGGCAGTTCGTAGAACTTTAAAAGAAAATGATCCCACTACTAGAATTAAATTAAAGCAATCTTCTGGGTTAAATGAGACAGATAAAGATTCTGAAGAAAATATAGAAAGAGATCAACTTTTTAAAAAAGATAATGAACAGTTAAAGCAAACTGATACAGAGAATTCTGAACCAAAGAAAATGAATACTAATAATAAAAGCTATTCAGATCAAAATGTTTCTAAAAACAATTATAATTCTCAAAGTAAAAATAAAGACAGTAATAATTATGGTAATAAATACAGAGGCTCCAATTCTAAGAATTATAATAAAAATAATTATCAAAAAAATATAAATTACGGTGATGAGAAAGGCCAGAATCAGGAAAATATTTCTGAGCAGACTAAAGATTTTAATCAACAAATAGCAGTAAATGAAAATCAGGAATATTCTCTAGCTGGGGTTGAGGCAGAAGAAAGCTATTTTAAGTTTCTGGGTCAAATTTTTAACAGTTATTTATTAATCGAAACTGATCAGGGTTTAAAAATTGTTGATCAGCATAATGCTCAGGAGAGAATCTTATATGAAAAATTTTACGCTGAATTCAATAAAAAGGATAAGGCTTCTCAGTCACTACTTCTGCCAGTTAAAATTGAATTGTCAGCAGAAGAAAGAGAGATTGTTAGACAGTATGAAGCTGAAATCAGAGAAATTGGAATTGACTTTAGTGATTTTGGTAATAATACAATTTTAATACAGGAAGTTCCTGTTTTACTGAAAAATAAACCAACAAGAAATATTATAGAAGAACTAATAGCAGAACTTGCTGAGGCGGGTAAAGCCAAATCTGCAGCGGAAATTCAGAAAAGAATGCTCGAGTATTTAGCCTGCAGATCCTCAATAAAAGCTGGACAGCCGCTGACAAAAAAAGAAAGTATTCAGCTGGTTAAGGATTTATATAAAACAGAAAATCCTTATCGCTGTCCCCACAGCCGGCCAATTATGATTAATATCAGCCGCGAAGAAATTGAAAAAGGACTTGGTAGATAATGAGAGATTTAATTGTTTTAACAGGGCCCACAGCAGTGGGAAAAACAGAATTATCACTTAAACTGGCTCAAAAAATTGAAGCTGAGATAATTTCAACTGATTCTATGCAGATTTATCAGCATATGGATATTGGTACAGCTAAAGCCACTAAAGCTGAAAGAGATCAGGTAGAACATTATCTGATTGATTTTCTAACTCCAGAAGCAGAATATTCTGTCTCCCGCTTTCAAGATGACTGTGATCAAACAATTGCAGAAATTAAAACGAGAGATAAAATGCCTATGTTAGTAGGAGGAACTCATCTTTATTTAAAAGCTGTACTGGAAGGATTTATGCTGCCGGAAATCAATCCTGATTATCAACTTCGTCAAAAATTTGAGAATTTGGCTGAAGATCAGGGTACAGAAGCAGTCCATGATATTTTGGCAAAAAAAGATGAAGTAACAGCCAAAAAACTGCATCCTAATGATTTGCGGAGAGTTATCAGAGCAATTGAAATTTATGAACAAACAGGAAAAACTAAAAGTTATTATAAAAAGAAACAACAGCAGCAGCCCCCTCGCTACAGTGCATATAAGTTTGCTTTAATCAGGAGCCGGGAAAATCTCTATCAGAGAATTAACAACAGAGTTGAGCTAATGATGGAAAGTGGGCTTTTAGATGAAGTTAAGTTTCTTTTAAATAACTTTGATAATTTAAGTGATACAGCACAGCAGGCTCTGGGTTACAAGGAGTTAATTTCTTATCTTAAAGGAGAAACCAGTCTGGAAAAAGCTGTTTATGAAATCAAGAAACGAAGCAGGCATTTTGCTAAACGACAGCTTACCTGGTTGAGAAAAGAAAATAATTTAATTGTATTTAATATTGAAAAGGAAAATAAAACGGAAATATTAAATAATATGGTAGAGTTGATTAAAGGAGAAAAAGATTATGAAGAGGAATACAAAAAAAGAAAAGAAATTGATTTCTAGTGGAAAAGGATTTGATCAGTTATTAAAAGAAAAAGATGCGCTTTTTGTTCTCTTTTCCAATGATGGCTGTGGCTACTGTCAGCTTGCAGAAAAAAATATAAATCAAGTGATAAAATCTTTTCCTCAGTTAGAATTTTATCAATTAAAATTAGCTGCTGCTCCAGAAATTTTTGAGCGTTATGGAATCAATTCTGTACCTGTCTTTAAAGTCTTTAAAGATGGAAATTCAGTTTATACCGGTTTTGGAGTTCGCTCTCCAGATGATATATATTACCAGTTAAAGTCTTATTTTGACAGTGGAAACTCATATTTCAAAGAAATAGCGGATAATAATTAATTTATAAGGCAATATTTATTTATCTATGCAGGAATTTTAATAATAATATTGAAATTATAATATATAAGAGCTTTAAAAATATAAAAGGGGGCTGCAGAGATGAGTAATAACAATATTAATTATCAAGATCATATTTTAAAAAATGTTCACGAAAAGGACATTGAGGTTATTGTTTACTTTGTCAATGGTTATCAATTAAAAGGTAGAATTAAAGCCTATGATAACTTTACAGTTATTTTGAGAAGTGATGAAAGAGACCAGATGATCTATAAACATGCTATTTCTACTATTGCTCCGGTTGAAAAAACAAGTGGTCTTCTTAACCTAGAAGAAGAATAAGTTTTATTTAAAATGATTGTACTACTAATCTGATTGTCAAAGGAAGTTGAATTATTCTTGAAGAAAAAAGTTTTAATTATATTAATCATAGTATTTATAGTTACAGCATTCTCTATTAATACAGCTGCTGATTCTAAATTTCCCTGGGAGGAATTGATCAATACTACCCAGAAACAGCTGAATCAAAATAAGAATGATATTGTTTTAAATTATACTATGGCAGTAGCCTATGCTAATACTGGAGAAATTAAAAAAGCATATGATATTATAGATGTTTTTGGCAGCAGTGTTAGCCGAAAGGATTTTAATGCTGCTGTTTCTCCATATTTAGCAGAATGGGAAAATTATAAATCCTACGATGATTTGCTGCTTTTAAATTATGCTGCTTTTAGAGAAGTAATCAATAAAAATTATAGGGAAGCAGTCTCATTATTTGAGTATATTTTTGAAATTGATCCAAATAATTTATGGGCCTTAAATCATGCTGCAGCAGCTTTAGTAGAATTTGAAGAATACGAAAAGGCACTAAACTATGCCGATCAGGCGCTTTCCATTCAGGAAAATGAGTATTCTCATTTAATTAAAGGATATGCCTATTATGAAAATGGTAATTATTTTAGAGCTGCGTTAGAAGCAGCAAGTGCCAGAAACTTATTTAGAGCACTGGCGAGTGAAGAATATCAGGATTTTGCAGAGTAGTTTATAGAATAATCTATTTGGGAGGAATATGATGTTATTTGATCAGCAGGGAAACTTTAAAATTCAGCAGCTATTTTCTTACCCCAGTAAAGATTATCAAAAATTGAAGAAAGAAGCTTTAAAATGTCACCGCTGTCAGCTGCGCGAAGGAGCTAATGGAGTTGTGATGGGAGAAGGAGATATAAATAATAATATAATGTTAATTGGTGAAGGCCCAGGCGCAAACGAGGATCGTTTGGGGCGTCCTTTTGTTGGCCGTGCCGGTAAATTAATGGATAAGATTTTAGCTGCAGTAGATTTAAAAAGGGAAGATTTATATATAACTAATGTAATCAAATGTCGACCTCCCGGGAATAGAGCTCCCCATCAGAATGAATTTGAGGCCTGTGTTTCAATTCTTAGAGCTGAAATCGAACTGGTCCAGCCCAAAGTGATTGTTACTCTGGGTTCAACAGCTACAAAGTTTCTAATTGATCCTGAAGATTCAATTTCTAAAGTGAGAGGTAAATGGTTTAAAAGAGGAGATATTTTCTTTTTACCAACCTTTCATCCTGCTTATTTACTCAGAAATGAAAATATGAAAAAATATAGCTGGCATGATTTCAAATTGATAAAAAAAGCCGCTGATCGGATAAAAGAATTATCCAATAGCGGAGAAATATAATTAAAAACATATAAATTTTATAGATTTAAATAACTAAATAATATTAGATAGTACTTATAGTGCTATGACTTTATTAACTAAGCTTTAAATAGCTTAGTTTTTTTATTTTTAAAACAAAATTTAATCAAATTTTCTAAAAAGGCCTGTAACCTTACCCAGAATTTTTACATCCTTAGAAATAATCGGCTCATAGGCTGAGTTTTCGGGCTGCAGTCTGATATGATTTTCTTCTTTAAAAAAGCGCTTAACTGTAGCTTCTTCATCAAGCAGTGCAATAACAATTTCATTATTTTCAGCATAACTCTGTTTTTCAGCAATTACAAAATCACCATCATGAATACCAGCTTCAATCATGCTGTCTCCACTAACTTTAAGCATAAAAAGATCATTATTGCCTACTTTTAAATAGCTTAAAGGTAAAGGAAAATAATCCTCTACATTTTCTTCCGCCAGAATAGGAGCACCTGCAGTAACTTTACCAACCACTGGTATGTTAATCATTTCCTTATCATTTTTAGGTTCCTGATTGTTATTATAAATAACCTCGATTGCCCTTGGCTTAGCAGGATCTCTGCGTAAATAATTTAATTTTTCCAAAGTTTTTAAATGGCTGTGAACAGAAGCAGGGGATTTAAGTCCAACAGCCTTTCCAATTTCTCTCACAGAAGGTGGATATCCTTTAGCTTTAATTTCATCTATAATAAATTGCAAGATACTTTGTTGTCGTTTAGATAATTCTTCCATAATTGTTTCCTCCATTCATTTTTCTTTTATTATAACATAAAACTGATAAATAGACAAACAATCGTTCAAATAATCCTTGACATTGAACATACGTATTGCTATAATATAAATAACAAACAATTGTTTAGTACAGGTGTTTTTAAGTATGAATTTTATATTATATCAGGAGGGGTTATTTATGAATGGTTTAAATACTTATATATTAAATTATCAGGGAGCTAAGACAGATAGGAATAAGAAAAAGTCAATTTCTATTAAGATTTTTTCTACAGTAATTGGGATAGTATTACTAAGCATTTTATTTATTTCTCTTTTTTCTCTAATTGGATCGGGAGAAAACACCAGCAATTTTATCAAACATGAAATAGAAAGTGGCGAATCTCTCTGGTCAATAGCTGCTTATTATTATAATTCAAATAATGTTGATCTTAGAAAAATAATTTATAATATCAAAAAAATTAATAATATAGATTCTGCGATAATTACTCCTGGAAGAGAATTGATAATTCCTTTAAACTAATTGAACTATTTGAATATAGATAGCAATTAATTTATAAAAATACTTGCTCTTACCTTACTTATTTTATTAAATACCAATTAAAATATAAATATAAATCTCAAAAAATATGAAGATGGTTGTAATTCAGAGGGTTTAGCTGTTTTACAA
Organism: Halanaerobium saccharolyticum; assembly: GCF_003259895.1. Lineage (GTDB taxonomy): Bacteria > Bacillota > Halanaerobiia > Halanaerobiales > Halanaerobiaceae > Halanaerobium > Halanaerobium saccharolyticum_A. Next base: position 194,529 of record NZ_QLME01000003.1, read on the forward strand.
CCATTTTTTGTTATAATATTTTCTTAATAACTATTCTTATAATTAATAAATTATTAAAATAAAGGACTGATTAAAAATGAAAAAAACAATTATTTACACCCGAGTTAGTACACAGAAAGAAAGTCAGAGTACAAGTTTAAAAAGACAGAAAGAAGAACTATTAAGCTATGCAATGGAAAATGAATTAAAAGTTCTTAAGACGGTAGAAGAAAAAGAAAGCGGCTTTAATGAGAGCAGGCCGGGAATTATTGAAGTTCTTGATTTAATCAAAAAAAGAAAGATTGATATTTTATTAGTTCAGGATAGCAGCCGCCTGGGACGAGGTAATGCTAAGATGGCTTTAATTCATCAAGTGGAAAAAATGGGAGCTGAAATACATACTTTAGCAGATAAAGGTGCTATTGCCTTAAATGATCTAGAAAAAATGATATTAGAAATCTTATCTGTGGTAGAAAATTATCAACAGGAACTCAGAAATCAAAATATTAGCAGGGCCATGAAAAATAAAATTGCTGAAGGTAAGTTTAATCCAGCTGATAACTTAAAGAATATTGATCAGGGCGGAAGGGATCGCAAGGAAGTTCCTTTAAAGGAAATTATTCGCTTAAGAAAATTGGACTTAACTTTTAAAGATATTGCAGCTACTTTGAGGGGATTGGGATATGATGTCTCTAAGTCCACAGTTCACAGGCGCTATCAAGAATATAAAAAGAATAATGAAGTAGTCATTTAACATTTATGTTCAGGTACCAGGTACAAAAAAGATTTTTTGTACCTGGTACCTGAGATTATAAAGAATTATATTTGTAAAATATTTTACTTTTATTCTTGATTAAAATGCTATACTTAATTATGAGTAGAGATATGACTTAATTTAATAATCAAGATAATACTTTAATGAGGTGATATAAGATGGATAAGAATTTAAACCCAAATAAGATCGCCGTCATTGGTGCTGGTGGAGTTGGCGCTACAACAGCTTATGCTCTGATGGTTCAGGGAGTAGGATCAGAAATAGTATTAATAGATGTTAATAAAGAAAAGGCCGAAGGAGAAGCAATGGACTTAAGGCACGGAGCTTCTTTTGTTAATCCTGTTGATATTTATGCGGGCGACTACAAAGACTTAGCAGATGCTAAGTTGATTGTGATTACTGCTGGAGCAGCTCAAAAACCTGGAGAATCAAGACTTGATTTGGTTAAGAAAAATACTGGAATTTTTAAGAATATAATTTCTTCTATAACTGAATATAATCAGGAAGGAATACTGCTTGTAGTTACAAACCCGGTTGATATTTTGACTTATTTAAGTTACAAGTTATCAGGCTTTCCAGCCAATAGAGTTATCGGATCTGGAACAGTACTTGACAGTTCTCGTTTCAGATCATTATTGAGCAAAAATTGTAATATAGCAGCAAGTAATGTTCATGGTTATATTATTGGAGAACATGGAGATAGTGAGGTGCCAGTCTGGAGTTTGACCAATATTGCAGGAACAAAGATAGAAAATTACTGTCCAATCTGTAATAAAGGTTGTGATGAACATGATTTAGAAGAAATAAGTGATCAGGTTAAAAATGCAGCTTATGAGATAATTGATAAAAAAGGTGCAACATTTTATGCAGTTGCTCTGGGAGTGGCCAGAATTGCAAGAGCTATCCTGAGAGATGAAAATGCAGTTTTAACAGTTTCATCATTAATGGAGGGATATTACGGAGTTGAAAACATGAGCTTAAGTCTACCGACAATAATTAATTCTAAAGGAATAGAGCGTGTTTTAGAATTACCACTTTCCGAAAAAGAAGAAAAAGAATTTAAAGATTCAGCTCAGCATTTAAAAGAAAATATAAAAGAACTGGATATTTAAAAATAAGGTACCGTTAAAAATAAGGTACCGGGTACCTGGAAAAATTTCTCAAGTACCCGGTACTATTTTTTTATTTTTAAAATCCCAATATCTTAAGTAAACTTAAGATATGAGATAAAAGATGAAGATTATAGTATAATTGTTTTAGGTAGATTTTTATAGATAATTCATATCTTTAATAAAACTTCGCAAAATAATAATTTTACGAAGTTTTTACTTTAAAAAAGAAATTTCCGTTGAAATGAGTTAAAATCAAGCTTTTTATCCTTTTTCTCAGGACGTCCATAAATTAAAAAGCTGATCAAATCCCCATCCCAGCGAAAACTTTTTGCTTCTAGAGCCTCTGCTTTATTTTATATTTTATTCTAATATCTAAGTTAAGTAAAATCTTTAAAAAATATTACTTTATTCTTCTTTATAAACTGCCACAACTTCTCCGTAATAAAATGTGTGCATATCTTGATTGGAATAATTTTTTTCTGAGACATCTTCAGCTAAATTTTTAAGCAGCATATCCTGCTGATATTTAATCTTACAGATAAAATGTAAATCATTACCCTTAATAATTGGAACATCACATTCTTTAACTTCTGCCAGCTCTAAATTTAATTCTTTAATTTTATTATAATCTCTCCCGGACTTAGTTCCACAAAACTGCAGTTCTTTTTTTAGTTGGCCATTTAGTGGTACACTGACAGTAAAATACTTACTATTTTCTATCAGCTGATGTGTGTGGCGTGATTTTCTAACTGGTACCATCAAAATATCCTGATTCCAGATAAAACCAGTAGTTCCCCAGCCCATTGTCATTGTGTTAATTTCTTGATCATCTTTTGTTGTTAAAAATACTCCATTGGGCAAAACTTCCTTATACTTATTTAATACCTGATCAAAAGCAACTTTTTTCATTTATATTCACCTCTGCTTAAGTTTTAGAGTTTCATATGCACAAATTATATTTATGCAGTTAAATAAAAATTACTGGTTGTAAAAAGGCTGAATATATCTTTAGAGAAATATTCAGCCTTGATTGATAAATATTAAATTAAATTCTATAATTATTTCAGTTTTCCGTTTTCATGTAATTCTTTAATTTGGGCTACATCCTTATCTCCACGCCCGGAAAGGTTAATTATAACTACCTGATCTTTATCTAAATCAGCAGCTACTTTCATTCCTCCAGCAATAGCATGGGCACTTTCTAAGGCCGGAATGATTCCTTCTTTTTCTGATAATAGGTGAAAAGCATCCAGGGCTTCCTGATCAGAAGCAGTTGTATATTTAGCTCTTCCGGAATCTTTAAGGAAACTATGTTCTGGACCTACTCCTGGATAATCAAGTCCTGCCGCTATAGAATGAGTATGAGAAATTACATCTCCATCTTCATATAATACATAACTTTTAAATCCATGTAGTTCTCCTGGTTTACCATAAGTTAATGGAGCAGCATTCTGACCTGGTTTATCTCCTGTACCTCCAGGCTCAATACCCAAAATATTTACTTCCTTATCCTCTATAAAAGGAGCAAAAAGACCAATTGCATTACTACCTCCACCAACACAGGCAATTATATAATCAGGTAATTTCCCCTCTTTTTCTAAAATTTGAGACTTTGCTTCTTTTCCAATAACAGACTGGAATTCTTTAACCATTGTTGGATATGGATCTGGACCAACTGCAGAACCCAGCATATAAAAAGTGTCGTCTGCATTTTGAACAAAATCTTTTAAAGCCTCATCTACAGCATCTTTAAGTGTACCATCTCCAGCAGTAACAGGTTTAACTTCTGCACCTAAAAGTTCCATTCTAAACACATTTAAAGCCTGTCTTTTAGTATCTACCTCACCCATATAAATTATGCAGTCCATATCAAATAAGGCACAGGCAGTAGCTGTTGCTACACCATGCTGTCCGGCTCCAGTTTCGGCAATAATTCTTTTTTTACCCATTTTACGGGCAAGTAATGCCTGACCGATACAGTTGTTAATCTTATGAGCACCTGTATGATTTAGATCTTCTCGTTTTAAATATATTTTTGCTCCTCCAGCCTCTTTAGTTAAACTTTCAGCAAAATATAAAGGACTTGGTTTACCGACATAGTCCTTAAATAAATATGCAAGTTCTTCTTTAAAATCTGGATTATCTTTTATTTCATAAAAAGCCTCTTTTAATTCCTCTAAAACATCTGCTAATTCCGGTGGTACAATACTCCCACCAAAATCCCCAAAAAAACCATCTCTCTTCTCTACTCTACTCTTCTTTTCCATTCTCTCATCCTCCATCTCAAATTTTTTGAATTTAATAAAAGTTTAGCAGAAATTTTGTCAGCTGTCAACTTATTAAGATTTCAATAAGATTTATTGGCCAATTTTTTAATTTCATCACCTGTTAAAATCTTATCCCAGATCATTAGCTGGTCAATACTTCCTCTGAAAACAGCACCAGTAGAATTATTTTTTCCCAGAGTAATAAAATCCTTTCCTTTGTCTGGTTTAATGTTGTTAGTTGAGATTACCCGAAAATTATTATTTTGATCAATTAAATATATAGAAATATTTCCGTTTTCTGCATTCCAACTAACGGCTGTAAAAAACCATTGGTTTTGGGGAATATTTATAGTACCGTATAGTTTTTGTTTATCCCCAGCAATAATAGATAGAAATGGATAATTTTTTCTCCCATCAATTACAATCGTTCTAGCAAAACCCCCAACATTATTTGAGATAATAGTGTTTATTTCATCGGCAGTCTCTACTTTTAGCCAGAAAGCAATTGTAAGTTGAGGAATTATTTCTGGATTGATATTCACAGGTAAAGTTATGAAATCATTTTTTCCTGTAAATGATAATGCCTTTCCACTTTTTCCGAACCTATCCTCGGTGCTGCGTTCCTTATTTATTTGTTTACCATGCAGCTGATTTGGTCCTTGATCAATTGTATTTCCATCCAGGGGATAATAGGCATAGATCTCCTGCCTTAATTCTTCTTTTTGAGCTGAAGCAGCAAAAGAAAAGCTAATGATAAATATTAGCAAAAATAGAATTGATAATTTATTTTGAAGCATCTTAATCACAACTCCTTTTTAAACTAAAATTTTTTATAATTTTTAAAATCAAACTGCAAATTATATTTAGCTGGAGTTAATTTAATCCTATTAAGACCATTATATCTAAATCAATTCGAATTATCCACTTTTAGCAGCCATTCTTTTACTTCCCTGTTTGCTGGTCCCTCTTCAAAAAACAAATCTGATAGATCTGAGTGATGTTTATTATCATAGATCTTTAATTTTGTTTCTGACTGAGTTTTTGCCCTGATTTCTTCTATAAAGTCAATAGAGTGTGCTTTAGGAACCAGAGGATCTTTTGCACCATGGAGACAAAATATGGATGTATTAAAGTCTGGTCGTATATAATTAATAGGATTTGCTTTTTTTCTTTTGTGAGGTGTCGGGACAAAATCAGATAAATATTTCTTTGCTCTTATAGTTCGGCAGGGACGAGAAAGATCAAATGGACCACTAATAGATAGAAAAGCACTAAGCCGATCTTTATTAATCTTATACTTTTTCTGTAAATTTTTATTTAAAAGTAATAAAGCTCCCAGGTGAGCACCAGCTGATTGGCCAGCAATGATTATATTCTTATTAAGATTTGATTTTTCTAAAATATCAAAGGTCATTTTTAGAGACTTAAAAACATCAATCTGCTGGTCTGGAAATTGAGAGTCAGGTGCTAACCTATAAGTCGGCATAACGGTAATAAAACCAAGGTTAGTAAAGTAATCTGCCACAAATCCAAAAAATTCCGGACTGCCCTTATTCCACCCGCCTCCATGAATGAAGAAAATAATATTATTGCGTTTGTTTTCCGATTGAGAATTATACCACAGCAAATATTGTTTTTTATCTTCTCCGTATTTATACTTTGTTGGCTGCAGAATATTAGTAAGTTTTCGGTTTTTTATTTTAGCTTTTAAAATTGAAAGGAAAGTCGTTAAATAGTCCTGGATCTGCCAGAAAAGCATAATTGCACCACCTTCATATTTTTGAATTTTCTTTTAAATAGATTTTTAAAATAATGGGTATTACAGAGGTGTCTTATAAATAAATTTAGCTGACTTTAAATATCTGCAGCCTGCAATTATTCTTCCTCTTTAGATCCAAAACTGTCACCTAAAAGGTCATTAGCGACCATTACTGCCAGACCAGTATCCATATTAATTGTGATTAAGTATTATTTGTGGCGATAGACAGTAATTTTTAACAATCCATTTTCATAACTGTATTCAGCTCTATCTATCATCATTCCTACAAGTGTTAATTCTTGATAATTATCACTTTCCCCGGCTAATTCCCAGTAGTAATCTTCTACCTCACTCTGGCGTGGTGTATATAAACCTTTTAAAGTTTCTAGTTGACCTGGTGTTATATCTTTAAGTTTTGATTTTATTGTTATTTCTATTTCTTCATTTTTTTCTTTAAAACTAACATCAAATTCGTTTCCTCCAGCTTTAAATACAAAAGCTGCTAATTCACCAATTAGTTTTATTGATTTAAGATCATTTTTCATTTTTAACCTCCCTGAAAGCAGAAATTATTGGAACTAATATTGCTGCCACCATTCCTCCTGAAAAACCATTATTATAAAGATTCATTCCTCCATGTAAATAACCGATATTCATTACCAGTGCCATATGTAAAAATCCTGCAGCAACTCCACTTTTCCATCCAAAAACTCCTGCAATAGGTGCTAGAGTAGTTCCAAATAAAACAGCAAGAATAGCTCCAACAGAATTTATTTCCCAAATTTGAAAATATGCTCCCAAAATTACTCCTATAAAAATTGGCATAACATTTTTTAAATGCTTTCCAAAAGCTCCAAAGGCTACTACAGTAAATATTCCTCCAATTACCGGTCCATTTATCTCCCTTTATTATAAATATATAAATTGTACTAAATAAACCTAATAAACCCATATTAATTAAGGAGATTCCAAAACCTTCTGTTACTACAAAATCATCTACTAGTCTTCCTGTGTGTTTTAATAATTTATTATAACCATTAAAACTTTTATTATTAAATAAATATCCGATTAACAGCATAGACGAAAACAAAAGAATTAAATAAATATTTAATTCTTTATTATAACCATCAATTTATATTTGCAAATATAATTGCAATTAAAGGGTCTAAATTGATACCAAAACTTATATAACTAATCATTGGTCCTAAAGCAGTACCAAATAAGGCGATTAATAAAAACTTTCTAAAAGGTTCATTTTGAATTTTAGAATAAATAAAGACTCCAAATATTATACTCCAACTATTATAAATATTTTTTCCAAATAAAGCAAAACCTGCAACTGTAAAAATAGCAGCAATAATTGTACCATTCATATTAACTTTGTTTAATTTAGAGATAACAACTGCAATCATCATTAATAATCCACTATATTAAAAACAATTAATTTTATACTCAATAATTTGATGGGATTGTTAATCTAATTTAAGTTTAAACAAAATCATCCTAATCTAGAACCTGGTTCAACTTTTTTATCGGGCTCAATTAAAACAACACCATTTTTTCCATAAACACCTAAAACTAAAACTTCTGACATAAAATCAGCAATCTGTTTTGGAGGAAAATTGACAACTGCCAGCACCTGTTTTCCTATTAAATCTTCCGGGGTATATAAATCGGTGATTTGAGCACTGGATTTTCTTTCACCAATTTCTTTACCAAAATCAAGCCAGAGCTTATAAGCTGGGTCATTAGCTTTTACAAATTTGTCAACTTTAGTTATTTTACCAACTCTAATATCTAATTTCATAAAATCTTTAAATTCTGCCATTAAAAAAATCCTTTCTATTGTCTTATTCTAAATTACACTGCTTATATTGTATAAAGTCACCTATCAGTTTTAAAAGGGCTGTTTAAACAGCCCTTTTAAAACTAAGATATTAGTATTTTTATTATTTAAATTGTTCTTCTTCCTCTATCCCAGTCAACATTTGTCTTAACTATTTTAAGTTCATCATTTTCTTGATTAAATGTTAAAAAATAATCATTGTTTAGTTTTATACCTAAATCTCCTTTATACTTATGACCATCTAAATTATTATCTACTTTAGCCTGCTTAATAGAATCACAACCAGAGATTACACCTAAAGGATATCCATCTTCTTTAATTAAGACATCAATTCCTAAAGGACATCGATCATCAACTTTATAATTAACCATATAATTTTCCTCTACATAATTTTCCGGCAGTTTAATCCAGGTAAGATTATTTTCTTCATTTTTTAGATGATTTAAATATTTATTATTAATTTTTACCGATTCGTCTAGAACAATCCACTGTCCGGAAATGTTAAAATCTTTATCTTCTTTTTGTTTATAATCCTCAGTGAATAATTTAAGTTGACTATAAGAATTACTGTTAACTTCTTTTTTATTTAAAACTTTAGCATTTTCATCTAGCTCAAATAAATCAATAATTTTCATATATATCAACTCCCTCTTTAAAATAATATTACTTTCTTATTTATTGCTAAAAATATAAATTTCATCATCTTATTTTATTACTTTTAGAAAAACTTTAATTATCCTGCATAAGTCCTAAAAATTTTATATTATCCTGATTAATTCATTATTAAGATTGAGAAACAAATTTATTTTCTTTGATATAAAATCGCCATTTTTTATTCTTATATTCTTCAGCATAATCAATATTTACTCTGGGTGCTGCTTCAATTTTAAAATCTTCATCCTTATTATCAAGTAAATATAATTTATTGCTTTTAACCAGATTACAGCCATCTAAACTTTTATCAATTTTTAATGCCTGTGACAATTTACCAGGGCCATTGGTTAAATTTTCAATTTTTTTACTTTTTAATTTTCTATTTTCTTTGATAAATTGTAATCCTTCAACTGGCTCAACTGCTCTGATTAATACAGCGTGGGGGTTGTCTACTTCTGCAGTAACAATATTAAAGCAGTGATACATGCCATAAATTAAATAAATATAGGCCAATCCACCTCTAGCAAACATCGTCTCAGTTCTCTTAGTTTTTTTATTATTATAAGCATGTGAGGCTTTATCATCTGTCCCCAGATAGGCTTCTGTATCAACAATTTTAACCATTATTTTTTGACCATCAATTTCTCTAACTAAAATTTTACCTAAAAGATCTTTAGCTGCTGTAACAGCATCTTTTTGATAAAAATCATAATCTAATTTCAAATAACATCACCTCTAAAACCCTAAATTTAACAGCCATTTACTTAATTCAGCTTCTCTATCTTTAAGTTCTGCATTTAAATCCTTCAATTTACCCAGATTTTTTTCACCAATAATATTTCCATCTTTCATAAAAAGAACTCTTCTACTGTGAGAGGCTACCCGGATATCCTGGGTTACAATCATTACTGTAGTCCCTTCTTTATTAATTGTATGAAAAACATCCATTACCTCTATTGCTGACTTAGAATTTAAAGCTCTGGTTGGTTCGTCAGCAAATAAAATTTAAGTATCATGGCCCGCGACCTTTCTTTGTTTTATTAATAGTCATTAGTATAATTCGTCGTTTAATAAAAAAACCCTCTGAAATAATAAATAAATTTCAGAAGACTCTAAGTTATAGTTAATTTTGATTGTCAATTTTTAAAGAAGTTTATCTCTCTATTCTTCCATAATTATCTAATCTAATTAAAATATCCAGTGTCAGCTTACCCTGCCATTCCTGATAGGCATCTTTAAGTCCTTCTTTATAAAAATTTGCACCCCAGGGTGGTTTAATCAGACTTTCTTTGTTTGCTTCGATCAATTCAACATAAAAATCTAAGTTAGATTTTATTTTAGACTCACTAACTCCAAATCTTTCCTGTTCAGGTGACGGAACAAAATCAAGTGGAAGCGGTACATATTCCTGCCATTTTTCCTGATCATATTCGATCATTTGTTTTATACCTTCTGCAATACTTCCTTTTAATGGGGACTTTGTTTTTGTATCTGCTTCTTCATATAGTTTAAGATAGCAGTAGATCTCGTTTTCCGATTCATGTTCTTTTTTATGCTGAATGTTTTTTACAGCCTGTTTAACTAAAGAATTTAAATCAATTTGTTTAACATAATCTCTATATCTTAATAAATAGGCAAGTAATTCAGCCGAGGGATTACCCCAACTTTTATCTATCACGGTCATTTGCTCCTCTTTGTCAAAATGCCACCAGGGAGTATGAGGATAATCATTGACCTCTTTTCGGACTGCATACCAGCCGTTTCTATCCTTATTGTAACTTTCTTCAAGATAAGTGATTGCCTTTTTTATAATCTTCTGCGCAGACTGAGAATTATCAACCATTTTTAAAAGTCTTAAACCAATTGAAGTTGCCATTGGAGTCGATAACGGTAATCTAAAATCTGGTTCCAGGGCATTACCAAAACCACCGTCTTTATTTTGAAATTTTTTAATTTCAGTAATTAAAGCCTGTTTGTCCCCCTGCTGAAAATGATAATTAAAATGGGCTATATCAAGGGGTCTTGCTATTTCCTTAAGTTTTTTATTGATAGTTTTAAAACTTTGATTTGATAGCTTTAACATCAGAACCTCCTTTTTTAGTCTAACTTAATTAATAAACTTTTTTGATATATTCCATTCTAGAACTCATATTTTTAAGAAGAAGATCAACCAGGGTCAAAGCAACCATAGCTTCCACTACAACCACAGCTCTGGGTACAATAATTGGATCATGTCTACCGTGAATATTTAGATCAATGTTTTCCCCAGATTTATTGACTGCTTTCTGTGTCTTCTCAATCGAAGGAGTTGGTTTGACTGCAGCTTTCAATAAAATTTTACTGCCATCTGTTATCCCACCAAGAGTTCCTCCAGCATTATTTGTTAGTTTATTTATTTCTCCCGCTTGATATCTATAAAAATCATTATGTTCATATCCTGTCATTTCTGCAGCATCAAAGCCGCTGCCAATTTCTATTCCTTTAACTGCACCAATTGACATAATTGCTCTTGCCAGTAGCGCTTCACACTTATCAAATACTGGATCACCCAGGCCTTCTGGAATATTTTTAACTCTGCATTCTATTGTTCCACCGGAAGAATTATTTTCTTCAATCAGTTTTCTTAAGTAACTTTCAGCTTTTTCTACTGCTTCTGAATCGGGCATATATAGAAAATTGTCCATAATATAATCTTCATCATAATTTTGGGGATTAATCTCAATCGGACCAATTGAAGAAGTATAGCCTGTTATTTTAACATCTAAAGCAGCTAATATTTTTTTTGCTATCGCACCAGCAGCCACTCTAGCAGCTGTTTCTCTGCCGGAAGCCCGTCCACTGCCCCGGTGATCCCTAAATCCATATTTTAAATCATAACTGAAGTCTGATTGTGCCGGTCGATAAACATCTTTGAGAGCAGAATAATCCTTAGATTTCTGATTTTTATTGAAAATAATCATAGAGATGGGAGTTCCTGTTGTTTTTCCTTCGAATATTCCTGATAAAATTTCAATCTTATCTCCTTCTTTTCTTGGAGTTGCAAAGGGAGACTGGCCCGGTTTTCTTCTATCTAAATCTTGCTGAATATCTGATTCCGAAAGTTTTAGTCCAGCCGGACAGCCATCAACTACTACTCCCAGAGCCTTACCATGAGATTCACCCCAGGTAGAAATTTTAAAGATATCTCCTAATATTGAACCTGACATTTTATATCACCTCTCTATGTGAATTTTACAATGACTATTAAATCTTACTTTATTTTTAAGATTAATATCCATAAAAGATTTCTGTTTTATGTTCTGATTCCTCTGTATTTTTTATTTCATCTAATAATGCTTTAACAAATCCACCTAAATCATAATTATCAATTTCGTTTAAAGCTACCCACTCATATTCCTCTGCCTCTTCATTTAAGATTACATCATCTGAATCGGTTCTGCAAATGTAATCTATAAAAATAAAATGTTTATCCTCATGGAAAGCTTTATTATAAACACTTTCTTTAATGCTGATTAAATTGATGTCATATATTTCCAGGCCTGTTTCTTCCAATATTTCTCTTTTTAAAGCTGTTTCCATTTTTTCTCCCAATTCAATATGACCACCGGGGATAATGTACTTATCATTCCACTTATGAGATTTACAGAGGAGTATTTTATTATCAGAATTAAAGATTACCGCTCCTACAGTTGTTTCGGGATATTGCATAAATTTCTCCTTTCAATTAAGTTATATTGTCCATTGATTATGAATAATTCCTGTTAATTTCCATTCATTTTGATGTTCTACAAAAACAAGGCGAAGACTTTTCCAATCCATCCCCTCATAATCAGGATTAAAACCAGAAAAATAGTATTCAACTATAATAGGATTATTATAGACTTTAAACTGATTTTCCAACATGTTTCCACTGCTTAAAACTTCATTATAGCCAATCCTTTCAGCATTTATAAAATCTACTGAATAAATAAATTCATGGTAATATTCCTCCGGAGTTAATCTGATTTCTTTACCGCTTCCATCGTAATGGCCCCAGAGATATTCATTTTCATTTTTAAAAAAATTTCTAACCTGTTCTTTTGTAAAAACTACGTCATTTTCCGGATCAACATGGGTATAAGGAGTAAATCTAAGCCCTTTTTCTGGATGAACATATTTAGCCAGTTCATTGAAATCCATGCTGCTAATAGCCTGAATCACTTCTGATGCTTTATCTTTAATTATTTTTTCAGCATCCTCTGATCTAATAATACCTTCCTCATTTAGACTGTATTCTGCATTGTTATTTTCTTGTTTTAAGTCTAATCTTTGCCTGAACTCTTTTGAATTAAGAGAAACCACCAGTATAAAAATTATAAATAACAGAGATATAATAATTTTAGCAAGGGACTGTTTTCTCATATTATCACCTACTTTAACAATAATTTTCACTTATTATTAATTAAAAGATTACTAAAAAATAATAATTAATGTTAAGGTCATAGAACATTTATTTTTAAGTTTATTATATTGAATCTCATATCTTTCATCAAGTTTTATAATTTCAAACATCTGGTAAATTGAAATCTTTTTTCTTTCTTCATATTCTTCATTGACTACAAATTGAATATTTTTAAAATCAGCTGGGACATTAATCAAATTCACTTTGTAACTTATCCACATTTTTAATCTTCATTAAGTAATCCCTCCTGATTTTTATAAAAATTAACAACTTTAAAATCATTTTAATTCAAAATAGATTAGTGGTGTATTACAGGCTCATGATTGCCATGTGATATGTTCTATTGAAACAAATTTTCCATGATTAATCTAATGAGCTTATTCTTGCCAGATTTTAAGCATTATAATACATATCGTAGACAACATATCCTTCAATATCTGTAAGGGATCCAGGAAAAGTTTCCTGACACATCATACATCTTGGATCTTCAAGAGGATAGCCGCTGGTTGGATAAATTTCATATTTGCTTGAAGTTTCAAAGCCAACCTTATTATAAAAATTAAAATCACCTTCAACTGTTATCCCTCGGTATTTCAATTCTTTTACTTTTTTGATTCCCTGGGTCAACATAGCAGCACCTATTCCCTGCTTAAAGTGATCAGCATGATGCTACCGGGGCCAGCATTACTATTTCAGTTTTCGCTCCATTTTGATACCCACCTTCTTTTGTCGAAGATAAGGAAAAATGTGAGAACATAAAATGTCCAACAGTTTTATTCTCAAGTTCTGCTACAAATGATAATTCAGGTATGTAATATCTGGAGTCTCTAATTTCTTCAATCAATGCTACTACATCAGTACCATCTGAATATGGAGTTCCTTCCTTAAATGATCGCAGCACAAGTGATACAATATCTTTATAGTCTTTATGAGTTTCAGGCCTGATTTTAATATATTTTCTAATTGATTTAGTCATTTTTGTTTCCTTTCTAAAAAAGTATTTAAATATGCTTCATAAATATCGACTTCCCAAAATTCTGAATATTTATCCAATAATTTATTTGTTTAATTAATAATACTAAGAGTATTTTTTTATTTTCTAAGTTCCATTATATATTTCTCTTTAAAGAACTAATTAATTATTATAAAAAGCCTGGCCTTAATTTGAGCAGCCAGGCTATTAATTTCCATCTTTTTGTAATATACAGTAATTCTACTAAACTGAAATTTCTCCCTTGATTGTAGGGTGAGGATCATAACCGATTAGCTCTATATCTTTAAAGTCAATATCAAAAATATTGTCAGTTTCAGTATTAATTTTAATTTGAGGTAAGGGTCTTGGTTCTCTGCTCAACTGTTCTTTAATCTGGTCAAAATGATTCTGATAAATATGTACATCTCCACCAGTCCAGACAAATTCGCCAACTTCAAGTCCTACTACATGAGCAATCATATGGATTAACAAGCTGTAGCTGGCAATATTGAAGGGCACTCCTAAAAAAGTGTCACAGGATCGCTGATATAATTGACAGGACAGTTTACCATCAGCTACGTAAAACTGAAAGAGTAAGTGACAGGGAGGCAGAGCCATCTTATCTAAATCTCCAACATTCCAGGCATTTACTATTAATCTTCTGGAATAAGGATTTTCTCTAATCTGTTCTATTACCTGAGAAATTTGGTCTATAGTACCTTCTCTGCCTTCCCAGCTCCTCCACTGGTGGCCGTATACATTTCCTAAGTCACCATTTTCATCAGCCCATTCATCCCAGATATGTACATCATGATCATTTAAATATTGGATATTAGTATCTCCTTTTAAAAACCATAGTAACTCATAGGCAACTCCTTTCCAGTAAACTTTTTTGGTAGTCATTAAGGGAAAACCTTCCTGTAGATCAAATCTCAGCTGATGACCGAAAATACTCCTGGTACCTGTACCTGTTCTATCCTCTCGATCGACTCCATTGTCTAAAATTTGCTGACACATTTCAAGGTACTGCTTCATTAAAAATCACTCCTATAAATTTTTTTTCGCTGATAAACATGATAAGAATATGAATAAGGATTATTGCTGTCAGTAGTGCCCTTTTTTTCTGATATTTTGTCCCACTTCTGCCAGTCTATCTCAGGAAAATATGTATCTCCAGAAAACTCATGCTCAATTATTGTTAAATATAAATTATCACTATAAGCTAAAAATTGCTTATAAATTTCTGCTCCTCCAATTATAAAAGCTTCTTTTTCTTTTTCTAAAAATTCATCTAGAATCTCTTTTTTCGAATGAACTACTTCACAACCTTCAGCTGCATAATCTTTATTTCTGGTTAAAATAATATTTCTTCTGCCGGGTAAGGGGGAACCAATTGATTCAAAAGTTTTTCTACCCATTATTACAGGGGCACCGATTGTTGTGTTTTTAAAATATTTCAAATCAGCCGGTAAATCCCAGGGCATTTTTCCCTGCTTTCCGATTAAATAATTTTGATCCATTGCTGCAATTATTGACAAACTCATAAATTCACCTCTCTAATTCAACTTTATTAATTTATTCTATTAACATTATAGCAGGAAAATTAGTCTGAGAAAAGATTAATTATTTTTCAAAACAAATGTCAATATTTAATTAGTGATATAACTCTTAGAAATTTGCAAAATAAGGTTCTTCAATGATAATCTAATGATAGGTAATAAAATCAATTGAAATAGGGAGGAATGTATGATGTCAAATAAAACTATTAAAAACATTAAAGAACGGAGAAGTGTTAGAAAATATATTGATAAAAATATATCAGGAGAGATACTGGAAGAAATAATTGATTGTGCTCGACTCGCACCTACCGGGAATAATAGACAGGCCTGGTCTTTTCTGGTCATTACTGACGCTGAAATAAAAAGTAAAATTGCATCTTATGCTCGATATGGGAAGTTTATTGAAGAAGCTGGAGCCTGTATAGCTATTTTTGTTAATCAGAATAAAGCTACTACCCCATTACAGGATGCTTCAGCTGCTACTGAAAATATCATGATAGCAGCTAAATCATATGACCTTGGAACATGCTGGATTAATTCCTATCAAAAAGAACATTCGAAAAAAATTAAAGACCTAGTTAATTGTCCTCAAGATATGGAATTAATGACTCTGATGTCTATCGGTTATTATCAAGAAGAAGATGTAAATATGCCTTCTAAAAAAAATTTATCAGAAGTAATGGTCTGGGATAAGTTTTAGGGTTGGAGAAATAAGCACAATTTAACATCCAGGCATTTATTAATTCCACTCAAATATTTCAATCTTCTCCATAAGCTGCAAAAACACTTCTACTAATTGTGGGTCAAACTGGCTGCCTGCACATCGTTTTAATTCTTCAATAGCTTCTTGATGTGTTTTAGGTTCATTATATGGGCGACTATTTGTCATAGCATCATAGGCATCCAAAATCGCTGTTACCCTGGACAAAAGAGGGATTTCTTCTCCTTTAAGCCCATCAGGATAACCGCTGCCATCCCACCATTCATGATGATGAAGAATCTCAGCTGCCACATGAGAAAATTCGTCTGTAGCTGTGACAATCCAATCTATGCCCCTACATGATCATAGTCAGTATGAGTTAAAAATACATGTGATATATCCTCGGGGTCAATACCAACTTCTTTTAATCCTAATTTAGATAAAAATTTAAATAAACCGGTGTCAATACAGATATAATTTTTACCATCTGTATATACAAAAAAGTTAACCATAAAAGACCTTATTGCATATATATTATCTTTAATTTTACTTGTCTTTGTAGGATAAAACATATCTATCCTCCCTTCTGGTTATATTCTATTTGCAGTACAATTATAATTTATTACTAAGTATTTTTAATTGCTAACCTTGTTCTGAGGTCGTATGACGTTACTGGGATTTCCAACATGCCTGTACCCTTAGGTCTAATGGAAAGCTTGCCGCAAAATTTCTTGCTGCTATTATTGAAAGCTTTATGATAGAAAGCATGATGACAATCCCATTTTATGTGCTGAATGCTGACTAGCAGATCAAACTGAGAGGTTTCAAGAGGAACCAGATTTGCCCCATTTATTATAAAAGATTCTTTCTTTTTTGTTATATATGTCTTTCTTATTTGGTGTCTTATCTGGATAACCTATCGGTACTAATACTTGACAAGTAATATGGTCAGGTAAATTTAATATTTTATTTATTTTCTTAATATCGATAAAATCTACTAAACAACCTCTTAAATTATGAGAAACTGCTGTTAATAGCTGCAATATATAATCGATTACTTTGTATAAAAATGATGTTATCATCCGGTTTGCAATTAAACTTTCGTAGATACCAAAACTAGTCTCTATCATTAGATAAAACTGATACTTCCCATTCGAATAGCTCATATGTATACAAATTTCTTTTCATTAATGGATCATTATCTGCAATTTTCTTCGCTTCTTCTAAATCTTTAGCTTCAAAAATTATCATTCCACCTAATTCATCAACAAATCCACCACCTACAAAACATCTTTCCTCTGCAACTTTTTCCACATAATTAATGTGGTCATCAAAATCATTTTCTTCCCATTATTTCTTTTTCACTTACTGCATCTTTAAGTTCAAAGTTTTCTTTTCTTTTTGCTATAATTTCTTCAATATGAGTACTTTCTAATTGATTTTCTAGAAATTCTATTTTTTCCAATAAAATTTCATATTCTTCAATATTCATTATAATAGCTTCAATATCATTATTTCTAGTTATAAAAAGTGGGGTCTCTTTTGTTTTATCTAACATTTCACTAAAATTACGAACAATTTCAGAAGATGAAACCATATTATCTCTATCAATCCTTAAAGTAACCATTATCGGCACCTCCATAAATTAAATATCCATATTCGTACAATGTCCCTAGGATTTATTAAGTTTTTAAAATCCAGAGCAACTGGCCTTAGTGAAGAAATTTGCATAAAGCGCAACGAAATCTTCAATCACATGTTATATGCTGTTTTCCAGCTTTCTAAATATGAACTCTAATATAATAAATTCAGTTTATAAAACATATTCTAACTGACAATCATAAGGTTCTTTAACTACTAATGTTTCATTATATTCAATAGCCTCTATACATCCCATGGCCTTATAAAATAATTGTGTCTTTTCCGATGAATGTGCCGATATATATAGTCTTTTTAAGCATTTCACTAAAAATTTATATTCATCTGGTCCCCAATTTTCAGTAAATGATATATTTTTTAATATCCATTTTTTGTTATCTTTTCGCCAACATTTATTAACTTTTTGATGTCTGTCGAAATTTGAAAATAATGATAGTTTTATTTCGTCAATTTTTAATGATCTATAACTGATACTGTTCATTTTCTTCCTCCAGTATAATTTAAATTTGCTTATTATTTCTTCAAAATCTCTATTATTAGATTGTATTATTTTCATTTCTATATCTTCCCATAAAAGGTGCGTTTGGGTACTTCAATATAAGCTATAAATTCTTCTGGTTTTATCTCTCTAGTGAAAAATTATGTCAAATATTCATTCAAAGCACCTTAAATATCAGTCTATGATCCATTAGTGATTTTTACTTATACACTTCTAAAACTAACATTTTTATGACATTATCTGAATTGTTAATTAAACCATGTGATCCAAATGGCTTATTAGTTATGATATCACCCATTGTGACTTCTTTTTGTTCACCATCAACGTTCATAACTCCTTGTCCCTCTAATATTATATAAAGTTCTTCATCATCACCATGTTCATGATATCCAATAGATGTTTTTGGTGGTAACTCCATATATCTTATAAATCTTAAATTAGTTTCAAAATCATCATCGTTAAGTACAAGGGAATTTCTTACTATACCTTTGCCATTATGACAATTATTCTCCTCTGTCAATTTTGAAGATAAAAAATTATTTATTTTAATTGTAATCACATCTTTTTCTTAAAATAGTTAAGCTCATTGCAAAATTCTTTTCTATAATTCCATCAAACTTTTTATTTATTAGTTCTTTAATCTCATTTAAAAACTTCTTTCGTTCCTCTGTTTCCATTGATATAGTTGGTGAATATGTATTTAGTAATTGAATATATTCATCAGCAGAATAACTGATATCAACAGGATATGTTTCAAAAAGTACTTGTTCAAAAAAATTATTATCATCAAAAACCTGTTTTACTTCAATTCCAAATGGAGACAATTTGTTTTTACACAACTCTACATTAGGTGGATAAGCTTCTGTTACGCTTGTTAAATTATATGGGTGGTCTAGAGTCAATAAAAACTTCCCGCCACCTGTACCCATGTCTAATAATTCAGCTGATGACTTAAAATATTTAAGAACAATTTCTTTGTAATCCCACGGGATTTGCTCATGTTCTCAACTTTTTTCTATGTGAGAAAATCCCATATATTCTTAATTATCCATACTAGCCTCATCTTTCAGATAACGATTCTGGGATTTTGCGCTCCTGCCTGGTTCCGCAGGAACTGGCGTAAAGCTTGTGTTTTCATACCCGTAATTGGTTCATCTGCAAGCTTTATGACAGAAGGCATGGCGCTAATCCCATGTTATACGACTGTTGGGCTCTGCTCTTATCTTTATTAATTAAGAACATTAATAATATAATTCTTTTAATAGAAAAAAATACCTGCATAAATATTAAAAACATTATGCATGCACATTGCATGTATTAGTGTTAAGTGATATAATATAAATAGAATAAAAGATTAATTATTAGCTGAAAGGAGTTTTTATTATGCCATCTTTACAAGTTAGAGATTTACCAGAACATCTTTATCAAGAAATTGTCCGATTAGCTGAAGCTGACAGAAGGAGTATTACCCAGGAAACAATAGTCTTACTGGAAAAAGCTTTAAATATAGAAAAAGAAAACAAAAAACGTCGTCAACAACTTCTAAAAAAAATACAGGAAGAAACCAGTCAAGAACAGAAAGATGAAGAAATATTAGATCCTGTAAAATTAGTTAGAGAGGATCGTGAAAGATGAGAATTACAATTGATGTAAGTGCAGCTGTTGAAATAGTGATGGGTGGTAAAAGACAACAAGAAATCATAAATATATTAAATGAGGCAGACTGGGTAATTGCGCCTTCTCTTTTTATTTATGAAGCTAGTAATACATTGTGGAAATATCATGAATATCAAGATTATAGCAAAGAAGATATTATGAAAAAAATTGACTATCTTTATAAAATGGTAGATCAGTTTATTGATGCAAAAGATATTTTTGAAGAAGCTTTGCCACTTTCATGCAAGATAAGTCATCCTGCTTATGACGCTATGTATTTAGTTACAAGCAGGCGTAAAAATGCTCCTTTAGTAACTTTAGATAAAAGATTAGTTAGAGCAGCTAAAAGTATTGATGTTCCAGTAGCAGCAATTATTTAGCCCAATGTCGTATAACGTTACTGGGATTTTGCGCTCGTGCCTGTTTCCACAGGAACTGGCGTAAAGCTTGCTTTTTCACACTCGTGATTGGTTAATCTGCAAGCTTTATGACAGAAGGTATGTCCTGCAGGGGAGGTTGGTCTTTAGCCGTAACGGGAACACTCTGTTATATGACGTTGGGAGGTTTTTCTGGTTTTTATTCATTTAGACCTCTGTGAGCAGTATTTTCTTCATCTACCCAGTCTGGTTCTTCCCAAACCATCCCTTTTCTACCTGGTACTTTTCTGTTAGGACCAGATTTGTAAAATTCACATGATTTGGGACCATAACAAAATGTCTCAGTTCTAAATTGTTTATTACGTGGATTCCATTGATCGATAATCATTTCCACAGCCATACAACACCCCCATATACATGGTATACATTTTGAGTTATATGTTCTTTTAGATAATCTTCTATGTTCTCTTTCTCTATATTCTTCTAATGTTGGTGGATTATCAATCCAGGGAGGTGGTTCCTCTTGTTCTGAACTGGTGTTAATAGTTTCTAATCCCGATACTTTATAATATTCAACTGGTTCAAGGTTCGGATTTTTTACTGATAAACACTTGCCTTTAATAATATCATGGTATTTAAATTTATGTTTTTCTTGAGTTGCTTTTCCAATACCAACAGTAAACTCTCTTTCTTCACCAACAATTTCTCCCTTAATTCGAAGAAGAAATCCAAGATATGTGTGACTACTTTGATCAAATGATCTGGTTAATCTTATACGTGGTTGAACAGAAATAATTGTGCCTTGAAAATTAATTTTTTTATTTTTGATCATAAGAATACCCCCAATAAAAGTGTCGAATATCAAAATTGATTTGGTTAATAAATGCCCAATTTCATATAACGTCTCGAGTATTCCCGACGTGATCCGTACCCCTCTCAATCTACATCCTAACTGCTCAATTTCATAAGTCATCCTTAGTCCGAATTCTATCCACTAAGCTGAATGTCGCTAACCCCATGTTATGTGATGTATGCTGCCAAGCAGGGCAAATTGGGAGGTCCGAGGAAGGCCAAGTTTGGTTACCTTCTGAGTATATTATACACCTTAATTTAGTGTCTAACAAATGGCTGTGAGAATAATTAAAACTAAAATATAAAATAAGGACATTTGTCCGCCCCTAATCAAGTTCGACTAACAAAAGAATTTGGTATAATATATAGTTAAGGGGGGACAACCAATGCCTAAAACT
>NZ_QLME01000004.1 GCF_003259895.1 Halanaerobium saccharolyticum
TCCTTCAGATTCCACCTCACGATGGACACCCTTGTCTTCAGCTAGTGGTTGGTACTATTAACCCCCACATCAGACTTTCACTGACTAGCAAATATTCATGCCAGGCAAACATAAAAGGGCTCCACTGCTGGAAGCCCTCAAGTTATGAGTATAAAATTTATATCTAATTATTTTTTAGTCTGTCAATTTCTCTTTTCACAATTTCCAACTCACTAGTAAGAGTATTGGCCAGATTTTCTAATCTTGTTATTTCACGCTCCCTGCATTCAGAGCTGTTAAATTCTACTGCTTCATTGTTCTTAGCAGATCTATGATGAGATCTTCCACCGTGAAGTGCAGCACCTCCATAAATTTTCCCACATTTTCTGCCATGACCAGAACCAAACCCTGGATCATTTTTAAATCCTCTTCCTGCTCGATTGGATACAACATCAGCTGTATATCCCGTCTGGCCATTTCCTGTACAACAACCTAATCCTCTTCCTGGCATTGGACCACTAACTTCTGGACCTCTTCTAAATCCTACTGGCATAATCAATCACTCCTTATTTTAATAATATTGAACATATGCTCTTTATCTTGTAATTGCATTATACTCTTGTTTTGGACATATGTCAATAATCAAGAAAAAATTTTTGCTTTAGTACCGGGTACTTGTAAAAAATTGTAATTTAGAATAAAATTTATTTATCAATTTTTTACAAGTACCCGGTACTAAATGTTATTTTTCACTAATGTTCTGGATTCATATTTAATTTGAGTGGCTCAACATTTTCATCAAAACCAGTTTCTCTTTCAGCAAGACGTTTTGCAATTTTGATAAATTCTCTAGAAATTTCAGCTTCTGGTTCATCAAAAACAATTGGTTTTCCAGAATCACTGCGGCGTCGAACTTCCGAAATTAAAGGCAGCTGACCAAGCAATTCTGTTTTCATGAAGTCTGCTAAATCCTGGCCTCCATTTTCCCCAAAAATGTAGTCTTTATGTCCACATTCAGGACACTTATAATAGGCCATATTTTCTACTACTCCAATGATCTTATGCTCCATCTTATCTGCCATGGCTCCAATTCTGCCTGCTACCTTAGTTGCTGTTATCTGTGGAGTAGTGACAACTAAAGTTTCAGCATGAGGGACCTTCTGCATAATATTTAAGGGCATATCTCCTGTTCCTGGAGGTAAATCAATCAGCATGTAATCTAATTCACCCCAGCGTACATCTTTAAAAAACTGTTCTAGTGCTCCGGCAAGCAGTGGTGCACGCCAGATCACTGGTTCATTTTCTCCCACAAAAGATCCCATAGAAATTGCCTTAATTCCATTAACTTCTGGAGGAATGATTTCCTTTTCACTAACTGCTCTGGGTTTATCGGTAACTCCCAGAATGCGAGGAACACTAAAACCTCTTACATCTGCATCTATAATTCCAACTTTATATCCCAATTCTGCCAGGGCAGTTGCAAGATTGACAGTAACAGTAGATTTTCCTACTCCACCCTTGCCACTTGCTACAGCAATAATTCCCTTATTGATTGAGCCGTGTTCTAATTGTGCTTTCTTTTCTTTAACATCATACATTAAATAATCACCTCATTATATATTATGGTCATTTGTTCATTTAACTGTTTTAACTATAACACTTTTTTATTTCCAATTCAAGTAGCAAACTTACGTCTAATTTTTTTTATTATAGATTTTCATTTTACTTCATTTTAGGATAGAATAATATACAAGACAATTTATTTTGTTCAGCTAATGAACTCAATTTAAGCTAACTAATATCTAATCCATTAATAATTTTATCAAAGGGTGTAAATAAATGAGAAAAGAAAGATTAATCACTTACCAGGAAAGTCTAAAATTAAAAAATAGCATCTATATCGACGCCAGAACTAAAACTGAATATCAGGAAGCTACAATCCCGGGTGCAGTTAATATAGAATTACTTAATCACGACGAAAGAAAAATTATTGGTACTATTTATAAACATCAGAGTCCCAAAAAAGCAAAGTTAAAAGGAGTTGAATTAGTTTCTCCAAAAATTCCAGATTTAATTGCAGAAGTTAATCAGCTTGCTCAAAATTATGATAATCTAATTATATTTTGTTCCCGCGGTGGACTTCGCAGTAAAAGTCTGGCTGAGTTTTCTGATCTGGCAGGAATTGAAGTTTACAGATTAGAGGGGGGCTATAAAAATTACCGTCATTATATTATGGATCAACTTGAAAACTATAAATTCAAAGGAAAAATAGTTGTTCTCCACGGTAATACTGGTGTCGGTAAAACCTATATTTTAAAAGAATTAGAAAAACTGGGAGCAAATATTATTGACTTAGAAGGAATTGCCAACCACCGGGGATCAGCTTTCGGCAGTATTGGACTTCAGAAACCATATAATCAAAAATATTTTGAATCTCTACTCTGGAATAAATTAAAGAATAAAGATCAAAAAAATGACTTTATTTTTGTAGAAGCTGAAAGTAGAAGAGTTGGACATTCCGTAATTCCAGAGTTTTTTAACCAGAATATGAAAGCTGGTGATGATTTACTGATTACAGCTTCGATGAAAAAAAGGGTAGAAAATATTTATCTAGAATATATAAAAGACATAGAAAGTAATCAGCAGGAATTTATTGAAAGAGTTTTAGAATCTTTAACAGCAATAAAAAAATATATAATCAAAAAAGCTGGTAAAAATTCTTATTATAAGCTTTTAGAACTGGCTGAAGCAGCTAACTTTAAAGAATTAACTAAATTACTTTTAGAAGAGTATTATGATCCAATGTATGAACATTCTCAAAATAAAGTTAATAATTATAGAGCTGAAATCCAGGCTGAAGATATCAAAAGAGCAGCCCTTAAAATTAAAAATCTCTATCAAATTTAGTAGGTGTTTTATTAAAATACAGGAGCTGATTAAAATGTCTGATGAAATTAAATTCTCTTCTATGGGAGGAATTGAAATCCCTCCTCGAGAAGAATTAAATACTGATTTACAAATTGAAGAATTACCACTGCCAGAGGTTGTTTATTTACCTGTCAAACAGCATATTGGTCGACCTGGTAAAATAATTGTTAACAAAGGTGATTATGTTAAAAGGGGCCAGTGTATTGTAGAAGAACAGGAGGGAGTTTCCGCCAGACTCCACGCCAGTGTTTCAGGAGAAATTCTGGATATTAAAGAAATACCTGATGGCATGGGGGGAAAATCAGAGGCTATCATTATCAAAAGAGACCAAAATTCAGAATTTAAAAGGATAGATTTTTCATTAAAAAACAAAAAAGAAAAAAGTGCTGAAGAAATACGAGAGATTATTAAAAACTCAGGTATTATTGGAATGGGTGGGGCTGGATTTCCTACTCATATCAAATTATCACCACCTGCAGATAAGCCCATTGATACTATAATTATTAATGGTTCCGAATCTGAACCTTATATTGCTGTTGATGATCGGACAATGCAGGAAAAAACAGCTAAAATTTTTAGAGGCCTGGAACTGATTAAAAAAGCAGTTGGAGCAGAAAACGGCTTTATTGTTTGTGAGGAAAATAAAAAAAATGCAATCAAAAAATTAGCTGCTGAATCCCAAAATTGGCCTGAGTTAAATTATCAGATTGTGGATTCACTTTATCCTCATGGGGCAGAAAAAATGCTGATTGAAGCCTGTTTGAATCGAGAAATTCCAGAAGGCGAATTGCCCATGGAAGTTGGAGTCATAGTAAATAATGTTCAGACTGCAGTTGCTGTTGCAGAGGCTGTAGATGAGCAGCAGCCTGTAGTTGATAGAATAGTTTCTGTAAGTGGATATGGTATTAAAAATCCTAAAAACCTGATTGTGCCGCTGGGAACTCCAATTAAAGAATTAATTGATTACTGTGGTGGTTTAGTTTCTAAGAAAAGTATTTTAATAATTGGAGGAACAATGACCGGATTTAGAGCTGAGAGTACAAAAATTCCAGTTTCTAAAACAGGGTTTGGAATAATTGTATTATCAGAGGCTGAATATAAGGAATATGAAAGCAGGGTCTGTATTCGCTGTGCTAAATGTGTTGATGCATGTCCTGTTTATATTACTCCCAATAGAATTACTGATTTTATAAATAATGATTATTTAGAAGAAGCTGAAGCTTTAAGTCTTGCCAGCTGTATAGAATGTGGAAGCTGTGCCTATGTCTGTCCTGCCGGCAGGCCGCTGCTCAGATGGTTAAGAGAAGGTAAAGCGCGAGTAAGAAAAAGAAATAATTAATGGAGGTGGCCTAAATGAATTTAAAACTTTCTGGTCCTCATATTGGAACAGATGATACAATAGAAAAAACAATGTGGAATGTTGTGCTGGCTTTAATACCAGCAGCTGCAGCCGCAGCGGTATTTTTTGGTTATTATGCACTCTTTTTAATTTTTTCAACTGCAGTATTTTCAGCTTTATTAGAATATCCTTTTACTAAAAAATTTCCGGGTGATGGCAGTGCTTTTGTAACCGGAATGCTTTTAGGAATGAGTATTCCTGCTGACTCCCCTTTCTGGCTGCCTTTAGTTGGGGCATTTTTTTCAATAATCGTTGCTAAACAGCTTTTTGGTGGTCTGGGAAATAATATCTTTAATCCAGCTCTGGCCGGTAGAGCAGTTATCAGGATTTCTTTTGCCAGTCATTTTAGCAGCTGGCCTGCACCCTTTGATGCAGTTGCCGGAGCTACACCCCTGGCCCAGCGAGCAGCCGATTCTTCTTATACTTATCTCAGCGAAAATGGTCTCAGTGGACTCTGGAATTTATTTAGCGGAAATATACCTGGGGCTATTGGAGAAACATCTGCTCTGGC
Organism: Halanaerobium saccharolyticum; assembly: GCF_003259895.1. Classification (GTDB taxonomy): domain Bacteria; phylum Bacillota; class Halanaerobiia; order Halanaerobiales; family Halanaerobiaceae; genus Halanaerobium; species Halanaerobium saccharolyticum_A. The sequence goes on from NZ_QLME01000004.1 coordinate 4,818, forward strand.
ATTATTAATTGGTGCAGCCTTTTTATATTATAAAGGTTATATAGACTGGAGAATCCCCGGGGCTTTTATAACAGCAGTAATTATTACCTCAGCCTTACTGGGAGTTAACCCGGCTTTAAGTATTTTTTCTGGTGCTGTTATTTTAGGAGCGTTTTTTATGGCAACAGATATGGTCACATCCCCTGCTGCTAAAGAAGGTAGATTGTTCTTTGGAGCTGGCTGTGGAGCTTTAACTGTCCTGATTCGCTATTTTTCCAGCTACAGCGGTGGAGTTACTTTTGCAATTTTAACAATGAATAGTCTCTCCTATTTATTTGATCATTTATTTGAAGGCTTCCACTATGGTCAGTATCAAATTCGAAAAATAAACTATAAAATCATTGGAGCTGCTGTTATTGCTGCAGTAATAATAGTTTTATTTAGTTATTTTTCTCTATTAATTTCTTAAAAATAAATAAGATAATATAAAAAATAGTTAGAAAGGAGAATGATTAAATGAATAATAATTTGAGCCTGGTAAATAAAATAAGTCTTTTAGGCTTACTTGCTCTACTTACAGGGACAGGAAACGGAGTCTTTTTTGCTCTTATTTTTACTCTAACACTTAGTTTTTCAGCAGCAGTTATTAAAATTATTTATTTACAATTTGAAGATTTTTTTCAGAAAAAAACAGGCGAGATAATTCTCTGGGGTACAGGTCTTGGAATTTCTTATTTCCTTTATGCACTGCTGCCGCAAATTTTTAAAAGTCAGGTAGAATATTTTAACTATTATTTTATTTTAATTGGAGTTACACCTCTGCTTTATGCTGAACTTAAAAATAGAAGTTTAGTTAATTTTATAATTAACCATACTTTATTTTTTGATTTAATGCTTGCAGTTTCACTTTTAAGAGAGCTGCTTGGTCAAGGTAGTATTTTAAACTATCAAATATTTACAGAACCACCTCTCTCACTGGCTGCAAATCCCCCGGGAGCCTTTTTAATACTGGGTCTGGTAGCTTTTATTTATGAAATAATCATCAACAAATTCAAATTAGAAAAAAGAACTGCTAATGATGCTGAATTGGAAAGTGGGGTAAAATATGAGTAAAATAATTTTGCTTTTCTGGGATCAGCTTTTAAATAATAATACAGTTTTGATCTCTTTTACAGCAGTACTGCTGATCATCGTAGAGACACCAAAACTTAGAGCAGCTTTTAAAGATGGGTTGGTTATCACAGGTGCTATGGCCTTTAGTACAGTATCTGCCTGGATTTTTTCTTATTATCTCAGTTCAGCTGCCTTTCTACTGCCGGCTATTTATTTCTTGAACTCGCTGATTGCAGTTAAATTAATAAAAACTGGAAATCTACTGCAGGGAAATTGGATCGCGGGTATAAAAAGAGAATTTATTGCTCTCCCGGCTTTATTATCATTACAGTTTAATATTATAGAAAGAACAAATTATAATTATCAGGATTTAATTATTTTAGCAGCAGCTCTGACAACCATTTATCTTATTTTTATTGTTATTGCTGCTATAAAAGAGCAGCTGGATCTTAAAGAAAGTAAGAAAATTTTTCACAAAGAATACACCCTATTTTTAGTTCTTGCTTTTTTAAGTGCTGTAATGTCCGGTTTTGATTTTTTATAGAATATTTAAGCAGACAGATATTAAATTTTAATCTGTCTGCTTTTTAATGATTATTTAATGATTATTTTAAAATTTTATTAAAGTCGAGCCTTAAAAAACTTTAAGGTTATTTTATATTTTTATATTATCCCATCCTTTATCAGATCATACTCTCCACTTCTAAGCAGAGAACAGAGCTCCCTCATATCTGATGGCAGCCCCGCGGCAGCAATTCCTCCTCTTGCTAAATCTTCCTCCTCATGAAAATCAGATCCAGAAATCATTTTTAATTCATGTTTTTTTGCATAACACAATGCTTTATCATTTTGTGAATCATGGCGCGGATTACCATTATAGACTTCCAGACCATCCAACAGAGCATTAGATACAGGAGCCATTCCCGGTCGAAATGGATGAGCCTGAAAGACTAATACTTCGTCTTTTTGATCTACAGTTAAAGTTCTAAATTCTTCTAAAGAAAGCTGATACAAATTGGGGTGTTTAAACAAAAAATCTTTATTTAATCCATAAATCAGATATTCATTTGGATCATCACCAAATTTAATCTCAAGTCCCAGAAAAACTTTAAAATCCAAATTTTTCGCAGCCTCACAGGCAGTCTGATAACCTTTTAAATAATTTTCCAGTTGATCTTTCCAGCTTAAATAAGATATTTCCTCAAAAAAGCGAGCATAATAATGATCGGTTAAAACTAAGGCACTATAGCCAGCCTCATCATATTTTTTTACCATTTCTTCTGCTCCAATTGACCCACAGCGGCTGGTTTCAGCACTGTGGGCATGAAGTTCGATTTTATATTTTTTCATAAATTTACTCCTCTAGCTTAGCATTCTAAATTATTTACCATTTTTCCTGATGAATAATCTCATCACTTAACCTATCAACTTTTCCTTTTTCTTCAGCGGGATAACCAACTGAAATTAAAGAAAGTGTTTTTACATTCTCAGGTGCTTCTAAATACTCACTTATTGCTTTTTCCCTATCTTCAGCCGGATGACAGCCAATCCAGACTGCGCCAAGATCCAAAGAAACAGCCTCCAGTAAAATATTTTGAGTTGCTGCTGAACAGTCCTGAACCCAGAAACCATCATATTTTTGCTTATTTAGATCTGCACAGACTGCAATTGCCAGTGGTGCCTCTTTTAACATTTTGGCATAAGGATGAATTTCAGCCAGCTGATTAAGACGTTTTTTATCTTTAATCACAATAAAATGCCAGGGCTGTTCATTACCTGCTGAAGGAGCCGCTACAGCTGCTTCTAATAATTTTTTTATTTTCTCTGCTTCTACTTCTTGATTCTTATATTTTCTAATACTTCTGCGTTCAAAAATTTCTTTCATTAGTAATTCCTCCTTCTCATCTTTAAATAAAATTTTAAAAATAAACTTAAGTATACTAAAAGTAAAGATTTCCTAATATCAATTCCATAAATAATTATACAGTATAAAGAAGTAATAGTTCAAAAAAAGACCAACTCCAATATCAAAATATTAAAGTCAGCCTTCTTTTTCTCATTATTAAATTATATACTTAATTTAAGCAATTGATTTTCAAAATTAATTCAAAAGCCTAAACTACTTATACAGTTCTTTCTTTTTTGCCAAGATAAATTGCAACAAGTAGTACTAAAGCTACAGCTAACCAGCCAAATGTAATAACCTCAGCTAAAGGATAACCGCCATAGACAGTAGCAAACTCAGAAATTACATTCTGAATTAAACCAATACCAATTAAAACTGGACTAACAAACTTAACCATAGCCTTCCAGGTTGGTCCAACCTGCAGATCAGAACTTGGGTTCATATTATCTTTAATCTTATCTAAATCAAAAGCATAACTTAAAACAAGCATTTCCACAAAACCAACTGTTAAGAGACCAAAGATATTAACAAAGTGATCAAAAATATCTAAAATTGCCAGACCACCCTGAGTCACCATCGGTAATCCCATTAAAAATCCTACAATTGAAACTATTGTAACAGCCTTTTTACGGCTTAAACTAAAGTTATCAATTAAGGATGAAACCACTGATTCAATTAAAGAAACACTTGAAGAAAGACCAGCAACTGTTAAGGATAAGAAGAATATTAATCCAAATAGCTGTGGCAGAGCTGGTAATAAGTTAATTGCCTGTGGAAAAGCAATAAAAGCTAATCCAATACCAGAGGTAGCAACATCTGCAATACCTACACCCTGTTCTACAGCCATATAACCTAAAACACCAAATACACCGATACCGGTAATAATACTGAAGGCAGCATCTGCAAAAGCAGCAATGATACCATTTTTAATAACATCCGATTTTTTAGGCAGATAACTTGAATAGGCAATCATAATTCCAAAACCAAGACTTAAGGTAAAGAATATTTGACCATAAGCATCAATCCAGATACCTAAATCAAAAATTCTGCTGAAATCTGGTGTTAAAAATGCTCTAATTCCCTCCATGGAACCTGGTAAAGTTATACCTCTAAATACAATAATTAAAAGCATTCCTGCAAGTAAAGGCATAAATATTTTACTTGCTTTTTCTATACCTTTTTGTACTCCTCCAGCAATAATAGTATAATTTATTGCCCAGATTGCAATTAAGGCAAAGAAGATAGGCCATTGAACCCCACCTAAATTAAAGGCACTACCTGAAAACTGAAGAAACTCACCAAAGAAATAAGTTTCAGGATTGGTAGTCCAGCCCAGATTAAATGATTTGAAAACAAATAACAAACTCCAGGCAATAATAACAATGTAATAGACTGTAACTGTAAAGGCAACCAGTACAGACCACCAGCCTATCCATTCAAACTTTTTTCCAACTTTACGAAATGCACTTGGTGCTGAAGTTCTGGTGAAAAATCCAAAACCCATTTCCAGCAGTAACAGAGGTATACCTGCTGTCAGCAGAGCAAAAATGTAGGGAAATAAAAAGGCACCCCCACCATTTTCGTAGGCCATATAGGCAAAACGCCAGATATTACCAAGTCCCACTGCTGAACCAATTGTTGCTAAAACAAAACCAACTCTACTTCCCCATTGATCACGTTGTTCCATTTTACTTTCCTCCCTCTCTCTTCTTTACTACTCAATTTATTTTTTCCTGATATCTCTGGCTCAGCTAATCTTTTTAAAAATTACTTAAAATATCACCTAAATCTCAGCTCAATATAATCTAAATTCTCCTGCTAAACAACTTATTACTTTAATAAAGATTATATACTATTCTCAACTCATCTATTCAGGTTGAATGTATTATAACAAATATATAGAATGATTTCCAGCTTTTATGAGAAAAAACAATTAAATGTATTTAACTTTACTTAATCGTTTTCATATCTCAGAGTTAATTTTATCATTTTACAAATACTACCATTGTTGAATTGGGATGTTAGTGTAAAATAAAAGTGGGATTTAGAAATTGATGCCTGAGCTCTAATATGATAAAATAAACAGGCAAAAGTAAATATTATAAACGAAATAACAAGGGGGGATTTATTTATGGAAAGAGAAAATTGGACTTCCAGATTGGGTTTTATTCTGGCTGCCTCTGGATCTGCTATTGGTCTGGGCAATATCTGGCGTTTCCCATTTATTACTGGAACTAATGGGGGCGCAATTTTTATTTTAATCTATCTAGCTGCAATTTTATTTATTGGTTATCCAATTTTAGTTTCGGAAATGTCACTGGGAAGAATCACTTCTAAAAATCCGATTGGTGCTTTTAAAAAAATGGCACCTAATTCTGCCTGGCCACTGGTCGGAGCACTTGGTGTCTTATCAGGTTTTGTAATTTTGAGTTATTATTCTGTTGTGGCCGGGTGGGGTATGTCCTATATTTTTAAGTCTTTAAGTTTTACTGCTGAAAGTAATTTCCCAGCAATATTTTCTAGTCATATCAGCAGTTTTACTGAACCAATTCTGTGGCACGGAATTTTCATGTTTTTAACAATTGCTGTTATTGGGGCTGGAGTCGTTAATGGAATTCAGAAGCTGGTTAAAGTTTTAATGCCGATTTTATTTGGCATTATCTTTTTATTAATCATTCGTTCTGTAACTCTGGAAGGAGCTGCAGCAGGTTTAAGTTTTTATTTAAAACCTGATTTTTCAGCAATTGACTTTCAGACCTTTGCTGACGCAATCTCACAAGCGTTTTTCACCCTGAGTCTGGGCATGGGAGCTATGATAACTTATGGTAGTTATTTAAGCAAAAAAGAAAGTATTAGTGAAAGTGCAGGCTATGTTTTAATTTTTGATACAGCTGTAGCTTTACTGGCTGGTTTTGCAATTTTCCCTGCAGTTTTTGCTTTTGGTCTTGATCCGGCATCGGGACCTGGCTTAACCTTTATTACTCTGCCGGCAGTTTTTACTCAGATGCCCTTTGGAACATTTTTCTCATTAATTTTCTTTATGCTGCTGACAATTGCAGCCCTAACCTCTTCAATCTCAATGCTTGAAGTGGTAGTTGCTTTTTTAGTTGATGAGTACGAATGGAAAAGAAAAAAAGCTTCCTATTTAATGGGCTTTTTGATCTTTTTAATTGGAATTCCATCACTTTTGGGCTACAGTTCGTTTTCTAATTTCAGCTTTTTAGGAATGGATGTACTTGATACTTATGACTGGTTTTCTAACTCAATTTTTCTGCCAACAGGAGGTATTTTAACTTCTATCTTTGTTGGCCACATCTGGGGCAGCAAAAATGCAGTTAAAGAAGCAAATAAAAACAGCCGCTTTGAAATTGGAAATATCTATACTATACTGTTAAAATATATTGTACCGACAGCTGTTTTATTTATCATGCTCTTTAATATCTATCAGACAATTTAATTATTGCTTTAATAAATTTTAGGAGGTTCAAATTTGGTAAAAAACAAAGATTTATGTGTTCATTATGATCGCTGTGGAGGTTGCTCAATACAGGAAGTTCCCTATTCTGATCAGCTCGAAAATAAAAAAAATACGTTGTTAGACATTTTTAAGGAAAAAGAAATAGAAGTTGATAATTTTGAAGGAATTCTGGCAAGTCCTGAGATATATGAATACCGAAATAATATGGAATTCAGTTTTGGAGATCTAGAAAAAGGTGGTAAGCTGCAGTTGGGAATGCATCCCCGGGGCAGAATGTTTGATGTAATTACAGTTGACCAATGCTTATTAGTTGATCAGGATTTTAGAGATATTTTAAGTACTATTATCGAATACTGTCGGGTAAATGAATTTAAAAAATATCATGTCAAATTAAGAGAGGGTTTTTTGCGCAATTTAGTAATTAGAAAAGGAATTAATACTGGAGAAGTTGTAGCCAACCTGATTACTACCAGTCAGCAGGATCATGATTTTACTTCCCTGACTGAAAAGTTAAAAGCTCTTAATTTAAAAGGTAAACTTGTGGGATTTGTGCAGACTATCAATGATGATTTTTCGGACCAGGTAAGCTGTGATGAAATGAAAATCTATCACGGCCGCAATTACTTTTATGATCAGCTGCTAAATAATAAGTTTAAAATAGATTCTCTTTCTTTTTTTCAGACCAACACAAAAGGAGCTGAACTATTATATTCTGAGGCAGAAAAATACATTGGTAGTGCTAAAGACAAAATAGTATATGACCTTTATTGTGGAGCCGGAACCATTTCGCAGTCTATCGCTGCTGATGCTGAAAAAATATATGGAATAGAAATTGATCCAGATGCTGCAGAAAGAGCAGCTGAAAATGCTGAAATGAATAATGTACAAAATACAGAATATATTGCTGGAGACGTACTGGAGGAAATTAATAATATAGAGCAACAGCCCGATCTATTGATTATTGATCCACCAAGACCGGGTATCAATCCTAAAGCTCTGGCTAAAATTGCTGCAGCAGATTCAGACGAGATTTTATATATCTCCTGTAATCCTAAAAGTCTGGCCAGAGATTTAAAAGAACTGGAAATACATAACTACAAATTGGAAAAGTTCAAAGCTGTAGATATGTTTCCTCATACAAAACATCTAGAAGTAATTACTCTTTTAAAGAAGGTTTAGTTTAAAGAAAGTTTAGATTCATCTCTGAAATTAAATGAGTAAATAACCTGAAACCAAAAATATTAGCAGCAAATATCTAATAATTTAACTAAAAACCATCTACTGCAGCTTAAACTATAATTTAAAAACTGCGGCAGATGGTTTTTTTATACAAATTTATATTTACGCAAAAAAAGTGTTAATCCCAATTAACAATAAAATAAAGCCCCCAACATAGTCTGCATATTTTTCTACTAATGCTATATGTTTAATGTAGACTACTATTCTAAATGCAGCTGCGGTAATTATGGAAGCAATTAAACCAATTACCAGAGAATCCTGAAAAATCAATGCATAGTCAAAATCAAAAAGAAGCGAAAAACCTGCTCCCAGAGCATCAATACTGACACTAACTCCAAGCACAACAACTGTCCAGAAACTGAGCCGTCTGTAGATACACTCTTCTCCGTTTTTATAACCTTCCCTGATCAGAAAAATTCCTAGCAGAAAAATCACCGCACCACTAAAATAATTAGAGATGGTAAAAAAATTACGATCAATATAGTTTCCGGATAATCCTCCCATCAGAGCAAAGAAAAACTGAAAAAATCCAAAAGAAAAAACTACCTTAAGTTTTTCTGCTGCATTTGTCTTTGTTCCACAGCCAATTGCCATTGTAACTCCTGCTGCATCAAGAGCCAGTGCCAGTGCTACTAATAAAATATTAATTTGAGACCCCTCCATATTCATTAAACTTTAATTACATATTTTTAATTATATAAGTTAGTAATTAATATCAATTATATACATTATTATTTATTATAAGTTATCTAACTTAAAGATGCAATTAAGAACACAACTTTTATTATAAAAATAAAACATCAGGCTGAAAATTTGAAACTTTAGAACAAGAATAAAAAATTATTAAATACAATTTTACGTTGAAGTTTCACTTTAATTAAAATCTCTGCTATAATTAAGTTAACACTTACAGAGGAGGAAAAATTATGGAACATAATAGTTTAGAAACTGCAAAAGCAGCTATTAAAATGGCTATTTCTACTAGAAGTGAAGAAAAACAATTAAAAAAAGAGTTTGCAGCTGACGAGATAAATACTGCTGCTGTAGATTTTGGTGGTGAATTTAATAAATCTGTTCCTGAAATCATTGAAAGAGCAGTAATTGCTGCCAAACGTGAAAATATAATAGACGAATCACATGTCGCCCAGGGAGCAGTTGCTGGAGCAGCTCATGATGCAGTTACTCAGATTATGCCCAGAACAATGGGTTTAAATGTCGGAGGTAAAATTGGTGTTGCCCGCAGTGGGGAACATATAGTTGTTGCTGTCTTTTTTGGAGTTGGGATGTTCAATTTAAATGAAGTTACTGTTGGTTTAAGTCACCGTTCATTACTTGATAAAGAGGCTTAATTTGTTAATTAAATCACTGCTTTATATTAGCTCATTAAGTTGACAAAGGTACACATATAATAGTATAATAAAGAAAATCAAATAACTGGTAGCATGGTAATACGGTAGGAGAATTTGTAGGGAAGCTAAAGCTATTTGTTTAGACAAGGGGTATTTTTACCTAATTTTAAGCTAAATAGCTAAGAGCAATTTAACACTCCACCAGGAGTGTTTTTTTATTATCCCCACTACCAGTTAGAAAGGGGAATAAAAAATGAAAAAGACTTTTTCGATTTTAATTGTTTTAACAGTTTTTTTAGTCTTAATCAGCAGCTTTGCAGGTGCCCAGGAGTATAGAATAGGTATTTCGCAATTTGTGGAACATCCTGCTTTAGATGCTGCACGCGAAGGTTTTATTAAGGGACTTGCTGAAGCAGGCTTTAGTGAAGAAAACATCGAATTTATTGAACAAAATGCACAGGCTGATTTTGCCACAGCTCAATCTATTGCTCAGCAGTTTAAGGGGGATAACCTTGACTTGATACTAACAATTGCTACTCCTAATGCTCAGGCTGCAGCAAATGTAATTACAGATACACCAGTATTATTTACTGCTGTAACTGATCCTGAAGAAGCAGGTATAGTTGCAAGCATGGAGCGTCCAGGTGGAAACCTGACTGGAACTACAGATATGAATCCGGTTGCTCAACAGATTGAATTAATTAAAGAATTTATTCCCGAAATAACTGATCTGGGAGTCCTTTATAATCCAGGTGAAGTAAACTCTGTTGTCCAGGTTGATCTGGTAAAAGAAACTACAGCAGAAATGGGAATTAATTTGCATGAAGGTACAGTCAGCAACAGCAGTGAAGTTAGTCTTGCTGCCTCATCCTTAATCGGAGATGTTGATGCAATTTATGTTCCTACAGATAATATTATTGTATCTGCTTTACCTTCTGTTTTAAATATTACCAATCAAAATAATATCCCTGTATTTGCATCAGAAAATGGGCAGGTGAGACAGGGTTCAATTGCTACTTTAGGAATTGACTATAATTTATTAGGAGTTCAAACTGGTAAAATGGCAGCCCGGGTCTTAAATGGTGCTGATCCTGCAGAAATGGCAGTAGAATCTTCAGATCAATTGAAATTATATCTAAATAAAAAAGCTGCTGAAAATTTAAACCTGGAAATTCCAGCTGCTGTCTTAGATAGAGCTGATGTAATTTACGAAGAAATTACACAGGAATAAAATTTAGAATAACTTTAAATAAAATATGTAGTTTAGAAATGGTGTGAGGTGTGTTATGAATCTAAGTTTTGCAATTACGTCTTTAGAACAGGGCCTGGCCTTTGGGATCATGGCCCTGGGTGTATTTATATCTTTTAGAATTCTTGATTTTGCTGATCTTACTGTAGACGGCAGTCTCCCTTTAGGAGCTGCAGTTTCGGCAAGATTATTAACCATGGGAATGAATCCTTTTATTTCTCTGGGAGCAGCTATCATTGCCGGTGGATTTGCTGGAGCAATTACAGGGTTTTTAAATACTAAATTAAAAATTGCTCCTCTCCTATCCGGGATTTTAACTATGACTTCTTTATATTCTATTAATTTAAGGGTCATGGGCAGACCAAATATTCCACTGATAGGTAAAGATACCATCTTTTCTTTTATTAGAGATCTTGGTGTTCCTTATCCCTGGAATAATCTGCTTTTATTAATTTTAATTATTGTCGCTGTTAAATTAGTTCTGGATGCATTTTTAAATACCCAGATTGGTTTTGCTCTCAGAGCTACTGGAGATAATCCACAGATGATTAGAAGTATGGGAATCAGTACCAATTCAATGAAAATGCTGGGATTAATAATTTCCAACGCTCTAGTTGCATTATCTGGTGCACTTGTTGGTCAGTATCAGGGATTTGCAGATGTAAATATGGGAGTTGGTACAATTGTAGCCGGTCTGGCTTCCGTTATTATTGGTGAGGTTGTAATTGGAGAAAAATCAATTATGATTGCAACTATTGGAGTTATCATTGGTTCTATTCTTTATCGTTTTAGTATTTCTATTGCCCTGAATCTGGGACTTGCAGCTTCTGATTTGAAATTATTAACAGCTATACTGGTTATTATTTTTCTATCAACTCCAAGAATAAAAAAAGCATTGAGGTGATAAAAAATGCTGAAAGTCAAAAATTTAGAAAAAATATTTTATAAAGGTACTCCAAATGAGAATGTAGCAATTAATAAAATTGATTTAACTGTCAATGAAGGAGATTTTATTACAATAGTAGGTAGTAACGGAGCAGGTAAATCAACCCTTTTGAATTCTATTGCTGGAGTTTTTCCAGTTGAAAATGGTACTATAATTTTAGATAATGAAGATATCACAAAAAAATCTGAATACAAATGTGCTCAGGAAATTGGGCGAGTCTTTCAGAATCCACTTGCTGGAACTTCTCCTGAGATGACAATCGAAGAAAATCTATCACTGGCTATTTCTAAAAGCAATAATCTTTCTCTTAAATGGGGTTTGAGCAAACATAAGAGAGAAATCATGCGTAAACACCTGGAAAAAATTGATCTAGGGCTAGAAAAAAGGCTAACTACAAAAGTTAAGCTCCTATCTGGTGGACAGAGGCAGGCTTTAACTCTTTTGATGGCGACGGTAGCTAATCCCCGTCTGTTATTATTGGATGAGCATACAGCTGCTTTAGATCCTGCAACAGCAATTAAAATTAAAAATTTAACTGCAGAATTGGTCAATGAAAATAATATTACAACATTAATGATTACTCATAATATGGAAGATGCTATTAAAATGGGCAACCGTTTGATTATGATGGATGGCGGCCAGATTATTTATGATATTAAGGCTGAAGAAAAAGAAGAATTAACAATAGAAAAACTGCTCAAAATGTTTGAAATCAAGCACGGTGGTAAATTTAATAATGATCGGATGTTACTATCAGTTTAACAAAAAATTTCAATATGATTATTCAGGCTCCCTTATAACACAGGGAGCCTTTTATTTTAAAATGTCTATTTTTTGATTATTAATTTAAATTTTTATAATTCAATCTTAACTTCTTCACCAGGTTTAAGCATATATTTTTTTTCAAAAACATTAGATTCAAGTATTTCATTATTTTCAACATTCGCTTTTAATTGAAATATATTTTTATTTAAAATTACTTTAAACTTTTTATTCCTGTAATTTAGATTAAATTCTACTTCTCTCCACTCCTGACAGAGAACAGGTTTAAATGAAAGACCTTCTTTATCAATTTTTAAACCAGCGAAACCATTAACTATTAACTGCCAGATTCCTCCTGCAGCAGCAGTATGAATACCTCCAATAAAAGTACCTCCACTGACAGCTTTATTAGTACTCATTAAATCAATAAATGCTGATTTTTTAAAATAATTATATGTTTCCTCTGCTCTCCCCAGTCTAGCAGCAACAACTGCATACTGAGAAGGACTTAAGGAAGAACCATGTTGAGTTCTTGGCTCATAATAGTCATAATTGGCTGCCAGTACAGTTTCTGAGAAAATATCATGTAAAGTAAATAATTGAATTACATCTGCCTGTTTTATTACCTGAGTAAAAACAGCTACTCCATTGGGCCAGCCCCAGTATTCGTCTTGATTGATTAATCTTTCTTCTAATACTTCTGCTGTTGTATCTTCTAAATCAAAATAACCATCAAACTGTTCAATCAAGTTATCTTGATCTGGACAGGGAAGATAAATTTTTTCAGCTATCTGCTGCCAGGAAGTAATCTCAGATTCAAGTAAATTAATTTTTTCCTTTAACATTTCTAGTTTCTCAGGATATTCATTTTCCATTTTATGATAAAAATAAAGTGCTTTTTTAAGGGCAAACTGGGTCTGATAATTAGTAAAAGCATTATTGTCTACATTCTCATGATATTCATCAGGACCTAAGAGTCTAATTATCTCATAGTGGTCTTGATACTGGTTATAGTGAACTCTGGAATGTAAAAATCTTGCTACTTCAAATAAAATTTCACTTCCATAATTTATAACAAAATCAATATCTTCGGTAGCAAGATAATATTTCCAGATTGCATAACTAATATCAGGAGACACATGGATCTGCCAGTCATTAAAATGATTTCTAATCTTACGGCCGCTGATGACATCTTTAAAGAAAAAAGAAGGACATAATTCTTCCCCAGTTTTTCCCGATATCCAGGCATAAAAAGCACCCGCATAACCAAGTTCTTCTGCTTTTTTTCGAGCCCCTTTTAGTGTATGATATCGATATTTCAAAATGTTTTTTGCAGTTTCAGTTTCAGTAAACAAAAACATCGGCAGATTGAAAATTTCCTGATCCCAAAAAGCTGCTCCCTGATATGCCTGGCAGGATAAACCGCGAGCTCCAATTGGCAGACGTTCACTATGAGCAGGTGCAGCAATTATATTATGATAAAGATTAAATCTCACTGCCAGCTGATCCAGAAGATTACCCCTGACTTTAATATCCATCAGTTCCCATTTTTTATCCCAGACTGCCTGATGTTCTCTTCTCAAATTCTCAAAACTTGATTCCAGAGCAGCCGCTGCATCATTCAGGGCAGCCTGAAGTGGATTTGCCAAATCATTGCTGGAATAAACAATCATGTTTCTAGCCAACACAATTCTGTCTGATTCAGCATCAACACTAACTAAAAGATAAATAGATTTTTCTTCATTTTCTACTTTTATATTCTTAATTTTTCCTTTTTTAAATTTGAAAGATAAAGCAGTCACTAAAGTTATTTTGCTTTCTACAGTATTTGCTTTTAAATATAAAGTGTTTTTATTAGAATTATATTCTCCTGTAAAGTTTTCAAGGTGAGTACCATTTAAATCCCAGACATCACCATTAATTCCAATTTTCAATTCAATCTCGTTAGCTTCAATATTATTAATTTGAAAATTATTTGCAATCAAATGTAAATTATCAAATGAGGCAAATCGTTCTGAAACTACTTCAATATTTTTATCTGCAATTGATTTTCTCCTAAAAATACCGTATTTATAATTAAAATTTAATTTAGTAGTCATTTCATTCTGGCCTGGATAATCTCCTAATCTTTCGCCATCTATTTTCAGCTCTGTGGTTAAAGCATTGGGAGAATTAGAAAGTTCTTTCCATTTTCCATCAGCCAGATCATAGGTATCTGTTACAACACAGGCCTGATATTGCTCCTTATTCCATTCATCTAATGTTCCTCTGTAGCCTAAATAACCATTACCACATAATAAATTGCTGCCAAAATGGACAAGCTGTTCTTCTTTTATACTTTCGATCTCTAAATTCCAGCCATCTTTAACTTTAAAAAAATCTTGATGATTCAATATTACTGCCCCCTCCATAAATTAAAACTATTTTCTTCATATTAGTGATGATCTAATTAATTTTTTGGCTTAAATTTATAAAATAATCACCCTTTAAATAAACAAAGAAATTAGGCCATCAAATTATAGTACCCCCTATAATCTGATGGCCTGATTTTCTCTAATTTCTAATCAGTTTAATATAATTTTAGTTAAATAAATATATATTTATTTAACCTTATTTTAAAGCAGCTAAATTTAACCCTTTACAGCCCCAGCAGTTAATCCGGCTACAATACGTTTCTGGAAAATCAATACTAAAACAACAATTGGTACTGTAACTAAAACTGCAGCTGCCATAATTTCTCCAAAGGGTTCCTGCCTTGCAAATTCACCCGAGAAGAATTGAATAGCTACCGGTACAGTTCTTGCACTTGGATCAATTGATGTAAATGTTAAAGCAAAGAGATATTCATTCCAGGCCTGGATAAATGATAACAAACCTGTAGTAACTAAAGCAGGTGCAGTAAGCGGCAGTAAAATCATATGAAAAGTCTGAAATGGTGTTGCTCCATCCACTTGAGCTGACTGCATAATTTCAATGGGTAGATCTCTAAAGAAAGAAGTCAGAACCCAGGTTGTAAACGGTAGGGTAAATAGTAGATATGTAAAAATCATACTTACCCTGGCACTTAAATTAAGTGCATTAATAACTGCATATAAACCTGATAACACTGTAACCTGAGGAAACATTGTCATAGCCAGTATAACATACAGAGCAGGTGCTTTTCCTTTAAATCTTAATTTACCTAAAGCAAAAGCTGCAAAAGAACCTGTTAATAACGCTAAGATGGTTGTAGAAGTGGCTACAATTGTACTATTAACTAGGCCTCTAATAAAACCACCATTTGCAAAAACTGCTCTATAATTTCGGGTGAAAATCGATATTTCTCCTGTATCTGGATCTCTAGGAATCAAAGTTGCTGGTGTCATATTTAGCTGCGCTTCTGACTTTAAAGAAGAAGCTATTGCCCAGTAAAAAGGGAACAATAAATATATAACAATTAGTGCCAGCACAAAATAGAATAAGACTTTCCTAAGTTTTTCTTTCTGCTTTCTTGTCATTCTGTATCAACTCCCAGGGATTTCATATAAAGAATAGCAAAAGCAAAAATAATGATAAAGATTATAACTCCAATTGCAGAGGCCATTCCCATTTGTCTGGCTGAAATCAGTTGAAAATAATTAAAACTTGCCATTGAATATCTTTTTTGTGAAAGCATTACCTGAAAAACATCAAATACTCTTAGAGCATCTAAAGTTCTAAAAATCAAAGCAACAGCCAGTGATGGCTTTAATAATGGTAATGTTATATTAAAAAACTGTCTAATCTTACTTGCACCATCAACCCTGGCAGCTTCATAAAGTTCATTAGGTATCATCTGTAAACCAGCCAGAATCAATAAGGCCATAAACGGTGTTGTTTTCCAGACATCAACTGCTATAATTGCTGGCAGCTGAAGGCTGGCATTACTTAAGAAAGAATAACTTCCATCAATTAAACCAAATCTATCACCAAGCATATTAAATAATCCGGCTCTGGTTGGCTCGAACATCCATTCCCACATTCTTGCAGAAACAACTGTAATAACTGCCCAGGGAACTAACATTACCGCTCTCATTGCACCTCTCCCTTTAAACTCACTGTTAACTACTAAGGCGACAACTAAACCAAACAGAGTTTCAAAAAAGACTGAAAAAAATGTGAAAACTAGAGTATTCCAGACTGCTCTAATAAAATCTGGTGTACGGGCACCAACCACATACTTGTTACCAAAAAAACTAAACTCAAAAGAAGGTCGATATAAATGTGGATCTCTGGGTAAAACCCGAATTGGTCTTTCAAATACCACTTCCCCACTCTCTTCATCAACTGCCTGTTCTCCTGTTTCTTCATCAATTACAGGTGGCAATTCTCTAATAGTAATTGATAATAATGCCTGGTAATTATCTAAACCAACAAACTCTGTTTCTGTAGCTGATGCAAATTCCCGATTGGTAAAACTTGTATAAAAAACCTGACCTAAAGGATACAAAGCAATTATAACTAAAATTAAAAATGCAGGTATTAATAATTTTAATGCAAGTTTCTGTTCTTCTTTCGCTAGATTTGATGAACTACTTGTTGCCATTTAATTCCCCCCCTTTATAAAATCTGGAGAGGGATTAATCCCTCTCCAGTTAATAAACAATTCTAAAGAATTCTACTTATGGCTGTGTTGGCTCACCAGTTTCAAATCCTGTAGTATCCATCAGATCTAATTCCAGGTACTCAATAGCTGATTGAGCATCGCTTTCACCAGTCAGTACTGAATGTACAGCCTGGAAGAATAGTTCAGATACCTGGTTATACTGAGGAGCAGTTTGAGTAGAAGGACGAGCTACAGCACTTGTAAATACATCATAAAGACTGCCAAAGAATGGAACTGCTTCAAGAACATCTTCATCTTCATATAATGATCTAATTGTAGGATTAAAAGATCCTTCAACAGCGCGCATCTTCTGTACTTCTTCTCCCGCTAAGAACATAGCCAGCTTGGCTGCTGCTTCAGGATGTTCACTGTATTTACTTACACTTAAGTTCCAGCCACCTAATGTCGCAGCAGAACTACCACTATCTCCAGCAGGTAAGGGGGAAACATCAAAATTGCCAGCAGTAGGTTTATCTTCTTGAGATGCTAGAGCATAAGCATAAGGCCAGTTACGCATAAATAGAGCATTACCGGCTTCAAACATTGCCCGTGCATCTTCTTCGCCCATACCTGTTACACCTGTAGGTGAAATATCTCCTACCCAGCCGGCAGCCTGGTCAATAATTTCGATTGCTTTCTCATTATTAATTGTTATTTCCTGATCTGTGCTTACAATTTTGCCGCCACCATTAGAATAAATCCATTCTAATGCATCACAGGTTAAACCTTCATAGGCATCTCCCTGCCAGACATAACCATAAAAATCTTCGTTACCTGCAGCTCTTTCTTCTTCCATAATATAACGAGCTGTTTCTTCTAATTCATCCCAGGTTTCTGGTACTTCCCGGTCATATTTTTCTAAAAGATCTGTTCTATAATATAAAAGTCCTGCATCTGTAAACCAGGGCATAGAAACCAGACGACCATCAGTTGTAGTATTGTTTTCTACAATTGCCTGAAAATGCTTATCTACAACCTCTTCTGCACCATAATCATAAAAATCAATAAAGTGCTCACCTAAATCACCAGGCCAGATAACATCCACCTGGTATACATCTACTTCTGGGCTTTCTGCTTCTAAAAACTGTAAGTAAAGACCCAGTCTATCATTAGCAAGATCAGGAGTTTCTAAAACTTCAACTGTCACATTTGGATTATCTTCCATATACATTTCAGCTGCTTTTTCAGTTAATTCTTTCTCCTGACCAACAGCCCCCCCGGCAACTGTCAAAGAAATTTCTTCTTCCTGCGCCAAAACTATCCCACTAAAAGCAATTACAAAAACTAAAGCGATAACTAAAACTAAATTTTTTCTCATTAATAATTCTCCTCCTTAAATAAGCTTGAATAATTTAAATTAATTATGTTAAAAATATATCTTAACTACCCCCTATTATTTGATATCACCTCCTTGTTAGTAGTAAATTCATTTAATTTATTTGTGCTTTCTCTAACCACAAGTTTATGTGGAATAAAGACTTTGTTATCTTCAATTTTTTCCTGATTGATTACCCTATTTAAAATTTCAATACTTCTCAATCCCAGTTGATATCCTGACTGCTTGATAGTAGTTAAAGCAGGATCTATATATTTACCCAGTTCAATTCCATCAAATCCAACTACTGAGATATCTTCGGGTACTTTTATATTATGTTCTTTTAAATAACTTATTACCCCAACTGCCATTTCATCATTAAAGGCAAAAATTGCTGTTACATCCGGGAATTTATTAATTATTTTTTTAGCGGCAGAATAACCACTTTCAAAAGTAAAATCACCTTCAATAAACCTTTTGGGATCATATTCTATGTCACTGAGCCTCAGTGCAAGCTTAACACCTCTCAACCTCTCCTGACTGGCAAGCAGATCTAAATCAGGACCTTTAATAAATGCAATATCCTGATGACCTACCTGACAAAGATATTCTACAACATCATAGGCAGCAGCAACATTATCCACCGTTACACAGCTGATCTCCGGGTCATTAATATAACCTGAAGCAAAAACAACTGGAATTTTATAATTTTTAACAATTGAAAGCAGATCATTATAATAGTTTGTCGTAATCAAAATAATACCGTCAATCTTTTTTTGCTTCATAATATTTAGATAACTCTGTTCCTTTTCTAATTCCCCATCTGAGTCACCATAAATTAAGGCAAATCCTCTTTCTCTGGCTTCTGCTTCTATCCCTTTGAGTAAATTAGCCAGAAAAGGTCTTTCCATTCCAGCACCAATAACCCCAATTAAGTTGCTTGTATTGGTCCGGAGTATTCGCGCAGAATCATTAATTTGATAGTCCAACTTATCAACAGCCTTCTTTACTTTTCTGGCTGTTTCTTCTCGAACCAGTGAACTATCATTTAAAACACGAGAAACTGTGCTTAATGAAACACCTGCTAATTTTGCTACATCTTTCATAGTAACATCCATATTTTTTCGCTCCCAGTCAATAATGAAATCCATTTCACTATTAAATATATTCAACACTAAATTAAAAGTTCCTGCAAAAATGTCAATTTTTTTTGATTATTAAAGTTATTTTGCCTAAAAAAGAGTTTTTTTGCGATAAAATACATTATTTAACGTTAAATATCAAATTTGAGTGGATAAATAGGTAAATTAAAAATTTTTATAACTTTCAGTTAATTTAAGTCTTGAAAAAAGCTTGAAAATTAATGAAATGGTTTTCAAGCTTCTGGTTTATTTAATTTATCATTCAAAATAGAGCATTTCAAAGTTGTATTTTGAATAGATATTTTTGAAAATTTCCTGATTTTTTATTTCCTCAGAAATCAAATAACTATCTGCTCCCTGAATTAGGAATAAAAATGGACTATCATTAACCAATATTTCTGTAATAATTTCGTAAGCTCTCTCTCTGCTTTCATTATTATTTACTAATTTTAAGTAATCTATTAAGTTGTCCATTCTTTCATTTTGATAATTAAAAAAATTATTCTCTGCAGTTGAATAAAAATTATCATTGATAAATTCAAATCTATTGTTATAATTAGCTGACATAATAAATAATTGAGACTCAAATACCGGACTGTTTAATTTTTTAAAGTATTCAGCCCAGTTGTATTCTTTTATTTCTAAATCTATATTATCTTCTTTAAACTTATTTTTTATAAACTCAGCAAGCTGATTATTTATTTTTGAATTATTTGTTATTAATTGCAAATTTTTTAGCTGACTACTAATATTATCATTTACATCTTTTAATAAACCTTCGTTAATTTTATTAAATAATAGATGACTATTATTACCATCTTCAGGAAAAATAAATCTGTTAAAATTTGAACTATCAGCAAAATTACATTTATCTAAACTATATCTTAACCTCTTTTTAAGTTCGTTACTGTTAGAAGTCTGATCTAA
Organism: Halanaerobium saccharolyticum; assembly: GCF_003259895.1. Lineage (GTDB taxonomy): Bacteria > Bacillota > Halanaerobiia > Halanaerobiales > Halanaerobiaceae > Halanaerobium > Halanaerobium saccharolyticum_A. The sequence goes on from NZ_QLME01000004.1 coordinate 24,847, forward strand.
ATAACTGTTATAATTAAATGCAGCATAATAAAGATTCTTATCTGCCAATTTCTGCATCTGATAATTGCTGTATCTATTTTTTTGCTGTTGATAGCTAGCAAAATCAGCTGAATTAAGTTGAAATAAATCAAATTCCTCTAAATTATCTTCTAAATTTTTTTCTCCCTCAAAATTAACTTGGATCTGATCTAAATAAGGTAGATCTTGCTCCTGGTAGTTATTTTTCCAGTAATTATCGCTTTTAACCAGAGTAACTTGATTTTTAGAAAAACTGTCAAATCTAAAGGCCCCTGTGCCAACTGGAGTTATTGAAAAATTAAAATAATTATTCAACACTGCTTCTAGAGGCATTACCACCGCTGCTCTCTTTGCCAAATTATATATAAATGGAGCGTAAGATTCCTCCAGTTCAATTTCTAAATTATATTTATCAAGAATCTTTATACCCGATATTTCTTCACTTTCTCCCTGACGATACTCATCATAGCCTTCAACTTCAGTAAAAAGTTCAGCATATGGAGATTTATTTTCAGCAGCTGCTAAATATTCAAAGGACTTTTTCCAGTCTTCTGCCTTTACCTCTCTCTCATTTAGTGGTACTGATTTTCCATTAATTTGATATGGATGAAAATAAACATTCTGCTTTAAATTAAAAGTAAAGACTGTAGAATCCTCATTTACCTGCCATGATTCTGCTAAATTTGTAGTTAATTGACCCTGCTTATTATAATTTACTAGAGTATCAAAGATTTGTTTATTGATCATCAGGGCTGTATCATTAGCAGCATAAATAGGGTTCAAATTAAAGGGTCTAAGCTCAACTTTAATTTTTAAATCACCACCATAATTAGCCGCACTGGCAGAAAATAAATTTAAAAATAGAATAAGAATAATAATAACAAAAGTTTTAGTCTTCATAATTATAAATTCCTCCAAAATAAAAAATCCTCTTAGTTATTATAATAGTTCTCTAAAAAGAAAAAAATCCCTGTCTGGATTTTAAATATCCTAAAACAGGGATTAAAATTCATCTATTTAATTAATAATTATTGATCTAATAAATGACAGGCCGCAAAGTGTCCATCTCCATATTCTTTAAACTCTGGTTCTTTAACAGGACAGGGTTCAAACGCTTTTGGACAGCGGGGATGAAATCTACAGCCAGAAGGTGGATCTACAGGAGAAGGTACATCTCCCTCCAGAATAATTCTGTCCTTTTTTTTCTTCGGATCTGCCTCTGGTATTGCAGATAATAGTGACTGGGTATAGGGGTGCATCGGATTGCGGAATAATTCTTTTTTATCAGTTAGCTCCACTAATTTACCCAGATACATTACTGCTACTCGATCACTGATATGTTTTACAACACTCAAATCATGAGCAATAAAGAGATAGGTTAATCCATATTCCTTCTGTAAATCCTGCAGCAGGTTTACAACCTGTGCCTGAACCGAGACATCAAGAGCAGATACTGGCTCATCAGCAATAATTAACTTCGGATCTACTGCTAAAGCGCGGGCTACTCCAATACGCTGGCGCTGACCCCCACTAAACTCGTGGGGATAGCGGTTCATATATTCTGCGCCCAGGCCAACATTTTCGAGAATCTCCTTAACTTTTTCATTTCTTTCCTTCTTGTTTTTAGCAAGATTGTGGATATCAAGTGGCTCACCTACAATATCCGCCACTGTCATCCGGGGATTAAGAGAAGCATATGGATCCTGAAAAATAATCTGCATATCACGTCTGATAGCACGCATTTCTTTTTTATCAAGTTCCATAACATTTTTACCTTCAAATAGAACTTCTCCAGCTGTTGCTTCCAGCAGTCGTAAAATTGTTCTACCTGTGGTTGACTTACCACAGCCAGACTCTCCTACCAGACCGAGTGTTTCTCCCTCTTCTACAGCAAAGGAAATATCATCAACAGCTTTTACATGAGCTACTGTTCTTTTAAATATTCCAGCTTTTACCGGGAAATATTTTTTTAGATTGTTTACTTCTAATAAATTCTCAGCCATTATTTTTGAACACCTCGATCCTCATAAATTCTTTCTCCACGTTTTTTGATTTCTTCTAAATGTTCATATCTCCAGCAGCGAACCATATGGCCTCCATCTGTATCTTCTAAAGGTGGTTCTACATCATAACATTTACCTTTAGCCAGAGGACAGCGAGTATTAAACTTACATCCCTCTGGAAAATTCAGCGGAGACGGAACACTACCTGGAATTGCTTCTAAACGATCAACATCTTTATCCAATTTAGGGATAGAATTCATTAAACCCCAGGTATAAGGATGTTTAGGATCATCAAATAAAGTATCTACATCAGTATACTCTACTACTTTACCAGCATACATTACTGCAACTCTATCAGAAACCTCTGCAATTACTCCCAAATCGTGAGTAATCATCATGATTGCCATTCCATAACTTTCTTTTAAAGAGTTCATTAACTCTAAAATTTGAGCCTGGATTGTAACATCAAGTGCTGTTGTTGGCTCATCAGCAATTAAGAGCTGAGGATCACAGCTTAAAGCCATCGCAATCATAACCCGCTGACGCATACCTCCAGATAACTGGTGAGGATATTCGTCCACTCTCTGTTCTGGCAGCGGAATTCCAACTTTCTGCAGCATTTCTATAGCCTGACGTCTTGCTTCTTTTCTTTTTACACCCTTATGCAGCGTAATTGCTTCTATTATCTGATCACCAACAGTATAAACAGGATTTAAAGAAGTCATTGGTTCCTGGAAAATCATTGAGATATCATTACCTCTAATTTTTCGCATTTCCTTTTCGGATAACTTAGTTAAATCTGTTCCCTTAAAGTTAATCTCTCCTGCTTCAATTCTGCCAGGAGGAGATTCTACCAGCCGCATAATTGATAAAGAGGTAACACTTTTTCCACAACCGGACTCTCCCACAATACCTAAAGTTTCACCTGGATAAATTTCGTAATCTACTCCATCTACCGCTTTGACTACTCCTTCTTCTGTATAAAAATATGTTTTTAAGTTTTTAACTTCTACAAGTGCTTCTTTACTCAAAAAACTCACCTACCTTATTTAGCGTCAATTTAACTCATCTAATTTAATTTTGGATCTAATATATCACGGAAAGCATCACCAATTAAGTTCCAGGAAAGACTGAAAAGCATAATTGCTGTACCTGGAATTACAACTGTATACCAGTACTTAAGTGCAGATCCCTGACCACCAAGAATCCAATCACGAGCAAAGGTAATCATCTGTCCCCAGTCAGCGTAGCCTTCTGGAGCACCTACCCCAAGAAAACTCAAAGCAGAGGCTGTAATAACCATTGAACCCATTCTCATAAAAGCCTGGATTAAGACCGGAAAAATACAATTTGCAATAATATGTTTAAAAATAATTCTAGTATCACTGGCACCCAGAGCAATAGATGCCTGCACAAACTCTTCATTTTTAATTTCTAAAACCTGAGACCGCATCAAACGAGCAGTCCCCATCCAACCAAATGTAACCAGAGCAATCATAACATTGTCTAGTCCCTTACCCAAAATAGTTGTTAAAACCATTGCAGCAACTAAGAAAGGAATCGACATAAAAACATCGGTAATCCTCATAAAAAATTCATCAATTATCCCTCCATAATAAGCTGAAAGGGTACCAATTATTATACCAAACAAGGAACTTAACCCAACTACTATAACTCCAATTCTAAAAGCAGTTCTGGTTCCCCAGACCATACCATAAAATATATCATATGATCCCTGTGCTGTTCCAAAAAGATATCCTTCTCTAGGAGGTTGGGGCTCTACCTGCCAACCTGCCCTAGGTATTTCATAAGCATCTTCTGGTGAGCGCGGGGGTGCTAAATATGGTGCAAATACCGCAACCAAAACAAAGAATAATATTATTATAAGTCCAAATAAAGATAATTTATTTTTTATTAATCGAGTTAAAATTTCTTTCCACTCCACTTACCATCACTCCAATCTAATCCGTGGGTCAATTACAGCATAAGAAACATCTACTATTAAGTTAATTAAAATCAATAGAAAGCTAAAGTACATTGCAACACCTAAAATACCCGAGTAATCGAGCTGCTGAGCAGCCTGAGCTGCATACTGGCCAATACCTCTATAACCAAAAACAGACTCTACTATAACAACCCCTCCTAAGAGGCCCAGTACCATAGGTCCAGCAACTGTAACTACAGGGATCAAGGCATTTCTTCTGGCATGTTTATTAATCACAAATTTTTCTGCCACACCTTTTGCTCTTGCAGTTCTAATATAATCTTTACGTAAAGTTTCTAACATACTTGAACGAGTAATTCTTAAAATATATGACCACCAAACAATCGCTAGAGTAACAATAGGACCGATTAAATGTCTAAATGCATCAAATACTACATTAATTTCCAGATTTAAAATACCATCCAAAACATTTAAACCAGTATATCGTACAAATTCAGCAGATCTAATAATTGCTGCTGCATCAGCACTAAGTCTCCCTGGTGGAAACCAACCTAAAACTCCATAAAAAATCATCAATACTAGTAAACCAAATACAAATGTTGGAAATGACCACCCAATGGTTGAAATAATTCTGATTATATGATCAAATTTTTGATTATGATGAACGGCCGAAAGCACTCCCAGCCAGATACCTCCCATAACAACTGGAATCACTGCAAATAAAGCAAGCTCTAGAGTTGCTGGAAAACGACTAAAAATAGCTTCTGTTACCGGTTGTCCAGCTGATTCTGACCAGCCAAAATCACCATGTACAACTCCTCCAATCCAACGACTATACTGTTCATACCATGGATCATCCAATCCATATTTAGAAATTAACTTATCCATATCTTGACCTTTTAACTGTGCAGGATCATTAATATAAGTACTTAATCTTTGATAAGGACCAAGCATCATAATCATTGAAAATACCAGTATTGTAACACCAAACAGTATAAAAGGAAGTATTAAAAAACGTCTAATAATATAATTTATCAACTCATAACTCTCCTTCCTCGTGTAATAAAGTCCTCCTTAAAACCTTTCCCTAACATAATTAGCAGGGAGGTTGCCCTCCCTGAGTAATTTTTATATTAAATTTAGTAATTTATTCTTTATTCAGCAACTTTGTCCATTGAGTAGAAATCTACACCTGGACGCACAGCGTTTGGATACCACCCTTTAACCCAGGTTCTTCTCGTATTAGACTTTGTTGGTTGATCTATCCAGAGATCAATAGCATTATCAATTGACATCTTCTGTAATTTTTTGTATATTTCTTCACGTCTTGCAGAATCAGTTGTAGAAATACCTTCTGCAATCAAATCATTAATTCCAACTTCGTCTGCCCAGTTTTTATAAGTATCTCCACGTCTATTAGCATAATAACCTGAACTATCTAAAAATGGTTGCACAAAATTATGTGGATCAGGAAAATCCGCTAGCCAACCACCAAAAGAAGCAGGTAATGTACCTCTTACAGATGCATCAAGATAAGTCGACCACTGCACACCACGAACATTAATGTTAAATTTCGGATTAATTCTCTCAATATAACTTTTTAACATATCCGCAGCAGTTTTACGAGGATCATTACCACTATTGTACACTAAATCCATTGTAAATCCTGTTTCCCAAAGTTCTCCATCAAATGCTTTCTGAAAATGTTCTTCAGCTTTTTCAAGATTTAAACTATAAACTTTTGAATTTTCATCATAACCAAGTAATGGATCTACTATTGGACCTCTCAACTGTATTGCTTCACCCATTCTGACCTGCTCAATAAAAGCTTCATAATTAAATGCATAACTAAACGCTTTTCTTACATCTTCATCAGCAAAAAAATCAGATGGAATACCTTCACCGTCTAATTTTCCACTACCAATATAACTATTACCTTCAGTCGTAATATCCCAGTTTAATATCATATTCATATTTTGTAGCGCTGGAATACCTGTTGTAACGACTATACCATCTTCACCTTCAACCTGAGATCTATACTGAGTTGGAGCATAAATCATATCTGCATCTCCACGTAATAACATTAATTTACGTGTGGACCATTCATCAACATTTCTAATAATAGCTGTTTTAAAGTTAGCAGGCCCTCTCCAATAATTATTATTCCTATTAAATACAACATGATCACCGTTAACCCATTCAGTCAAAACAAATGGTCCTGTACCCATCATTTTATCAAACAATGGATCTTCTTCTTTTACCGGATCATGACTAGCAACAATATCAGCAGCTGTTCCATCCCAAGCTCCCTGCTCGATTGACCATTCTTTATCTAAAATTGATCCCCAGGAAGCACCTTGAGCTAAAATATTTAAGAAAGGCGGATATGGGGACTCCAAATGAAATGTTACTCGATTACCATCAACAGTAATTTTATCTTCTAATACAGCCAATACTTTTTCTGCCTGCTCATCAGTTAACTGTTTGGGATCTTCAACTCCAACTACGTCTGCTGTTACATCACTTAAACCAGCAAAACCAGCACCAAATAATGGTTCATATAACATCCAGATTGGGCCACCAGAGCGGTCACTAATCATCCCCCTTAAAAAACTGTATTTAACATCTTCAGCAGTTAAAGAATTCCCGTTACTAAATTCTACTCCTTCTCTAATTAGAAAAGTATAGTCTGATCCATCTTCAGAAATAAGACCATTTTCCTGGCTCGGAACTTCTGTAGATAATAAAGGTGTAAAATTCTTTACACTTTCTCCATCATAACCAATTAAAGTTTCATAAACCTGATAAATAACTTCTGAACTACCAGTATCATAAGCAAAGTGAGGATCTAAAGTGCTCTGGTCACCAATGTTTACATAAGTAAATGTATTAGGACTATTTACTTCTTCCTGAGCTCCTACTACTGAAAATACTGAAAACACTAAAACTAAAGTTAATAAAACTACTAATTTTTTTTGCATACTCGAAATTCCCTCCTAATTTTTTAATATATATATCTACTCACTAATCACTAATCTCTTCTTTTTAAATTTACACCCCCTTGTCAGATGTATTTGTTTTTAAAAAGAAAAAAAACAAAATTATTAGTTTAACACTTAAATTATTTACTAACTTAAATTATATAATTATTTACTAAAAAAATCAAGTTGTATACAACTATATTATAAATATGGTTTGATATATAAAATTAAATATTGTTTGAAGTATCTTATTCGAATGAATTAGATAACAATAATTTGAAACTTGATAGTCTGAAAATATTAAGCGTGTTTTTTTGATAATAATCTCTGGTAGAAATTACTCTTCGTACAAAATCATCAGTTTCTTCAAAAGGTAATTTTTGTTCGATTTCTCCATTCCAACCATCGTTAATCCAAATTCTAACATTATTTTCTCCTGCATTATAGGCTGCAATAGATTTTATTAAATCATTATCAAATTTGTGGTACAGATAAGAAAAATACCAACTGCCAAATTTAATATTTAATTCTGGATCATCCAGATCTTCTAAACTAAAATCTTTATGCTCCAATTTTTCTGCAATCCAGAAAGCTGTAGAAGGCATTAACTGCATTAAACCTAGAGCACCTTTCGGAGATTCAGTATGTTTATCAAAACGGCTTTCTACATATATTAAAGCAGCTAATAATTCAGCCTCCAAAGAAAACTCTTCCGCATATTTATTTATTTCCTCCTGATATTTAACAGGTTCTATATTTCTTCTGATTGTCCATAAATCAAAATCACTATTAACAGTTAATAACAATATTGATAAAAACAAAAGAATAACCCCTTTTTTAATGTATTCTTTCCACAACTGCTTTATCCTCCCTCTGGTTAAGCTCTGTTTTTTTCAGCCAGAGAATGAATAATCATTTCTGCAGTTGCCAGATTAGTTGCCAGCGGTATCTCATGTACATCACAGAGCCTTAAAAGAGCGCTTACATCTGGCTCATGAGGCTGGGCAGTTAGAGGATCCCTCAAGAAAATAACACCATCCAGGCGATCTTTTGCAATTTCTGCTCCAATCATCTGATCTCCCCCAATTGGACCAGAAGCCATTCTTTCTACATCCAATCCAGTTTCATCGATTAATCGCTGGCCGGTTGTTCCAGTTGCAATCAACCTCATTTTCACCAGAACATCTCTATGTTTTTTTGCAAATCTAATCATATCTTCTTTTTTCTCATCGTGAGCTACTAGAGCTATTCTAATCAATTTAGTATCTACTCCCTTCAATACTTTCTCCCAGTATAAATCTAATTTTGATTTCAAAGCTTCAATTGTAGAATTATTTTTGATAATTACATCGGCTTTTTCTTTTTTCTTTTCCAGAGACATTTGAGAATTTATTCTCTTTAGGGCTTCCTCTTGATTAAGATTATTTCTTTTTTCTAATCTTTTTATCTGATTTTCTTCGGAACAGGAAATTACCCAGACCTGATCACAAAATCGGGCCAATCCAGCTTCATATAATAAAGGAGCCATAAAAACAACAATCTCATCATTTTTTAGATATTGATGAGCCTGTTCCTTCATCTCATAAATAATTAAGGGATGGAGCAGTGATTCCAATCTTTTTCTCTTATCCGGATCAGAAAAAACAATTTCTCCCAGTTTTTCTCTATTAAATTCTCCATCTTTTTTTAAAATCTCTTCCCCAAATTCATCAACCACCAGCTGCCAGCCTTTTTCTCCTTTTTGACTAATCTGATGAGAAATCTGATCAGCATCAATAATCCTGGCTCCTTTTTGCGCCAAATACTCAGCAGCTGTTGATTTCCCACTAGCTATACCACCTGTTAAACCAATAATCATGGTTATCCCCTTTCTTTATTTCTATTTTTGACATTGAGGACAAAAATAAGTTGAGCGTCCACTTACTTTAATTTTTTCTATTATACTTTCACATTCCAGGCATTTTTCTCCCTCACGCTGGTGAACTCTGAGTTCTTCCTGAAATGAACCTTTTTCGCCAAAGGCATTAACATAATCACTAAAACTGGTGCCTCCATAAATTATTCCTTTTTTAAGTATCTCCCGCATATTAAGAAAGACAGCTTCTTTTTCGGACTCAGTTATAGTATCAGCAGTCCTGTCAGGTCTGATTTGAGAGCGGAAAAGAATTTCATCTGCATAAATATTACCGATCCCAGCCACAAAATGCTGATTTAAAAGTAGAGATTTCATTAAAGCTCTTCTCTTCTCAAAAAGTTTTTTGAAATCCTCTACAGTCAGATCATCACTTAAAGGCTCGGGACCTAAGTCAGCCAGTCCGCCAGCCTGCTCGGGATGATTTTTATCTATCAGATAAACACGCCCAAATTTACGAATATTATTAAAGCGAATTTCCTGCCCGTCATTGAGACTAAAAATAACATGAGTATGTTTATCCCGGAATTCTTTAACCTCTTTAACCAGCAGTTTTCCGGTCATCCGCAGGTGAATAACCATGTTTTTATCTGTATTAAGTTCAATAATTATATATTTACCACGACGGTTAATTGCCTCAATTTTTGAGCCAATTAAAGAATTTTTAAAAGCCTGAATATCATCCTCGGGATAGGCAATCATATTCTTTTCTCTAATTTCTACTGCAGTTACAATTCTATCTGTAATTAAAGGACGCAGCCCCTTAACTACAGTCTCTACTTCTGGTAGTTCAGGCATTCTTTTTCACCTCATAATCTTCTTTGTCTCTCCAGTTTTCTCCGATCTGAAGATCAACTATCAGGGGTACATCCAACTCTGCTGTATTTTCCATTTTTTCCTTGATCAATTTAGCTGCCTGGTCTAAATCTGATTTATTAACCTCAAATACCAGTTCATCATGAACCTGAAGTAAGATATTCAAATCAAGATTTGCTTCTTTTAAAGCATCATAAACATCAAGCATTGATTTTTTCATTATATCAGCAGCTGTACCCTGAACCGGGGTGTTAATCGCAGTTCTTTCTGCAAATGAACGACGGTGATAGTTACTGCTGTTAATCTCGGGAATATAGCGGCGGCGGCCAAACATGGTCTCTGCATAACCGCATTCTTTGACTTTTTCTATAGTCTGATCCATATATTTTTTAACTCCAGAAAAACGTTCAAAATATTTATCTATATATTCCTGAGCTTCTTCAACCGAAATATCAAGATCCTGACTTAAACCATAAGAACTCATTCCATAGGCAATACCAAAATTTATTACTTTAGCATGCCGGCGTAAATTAGGAGATACTTCTTCTGGAGCAACTTCAAATACCTCAGCTGCTGTTTCAGTGTGAATATCTGCACCGGTATTAAATGCTTCTTTCAGTTTTTCATCTCCACTCAAATGAGCAAAAACCCGCAGTTCAATCTGAGAATAATCTACTGCCAGCAATACCATATCCTCAGCAGATGGAATAAAGGCTTTGCGGATCTCACGCCCTTCCTCAGTTCGAATCGGTATATTCTGCAGGTTTGGATCGGTACTGCTCAACCTTCCGGTAGCTGTTACCATCTGATTAAAAGATGTATGGATTTTCCCCGTTTCTTCGTTGATCAAGGGAGGTAGTGAGTCGATATAGGTTGATTTTAATTTTGCCAGTTCTCTATATTCTGAGATTAAAGGAATAATCTCATGTTTACCTTCCAGTTTTTCTAAAACACTGGCATTTGTAGAATAACCAGTTTTAGTTCTTTTAATCACCGGCAGCCCTAATTTTTCAAATAAAATTTCTCCCAGCTGTTTAGGGGAATTTAGATTGAATTCTTCTCCTGCCAGTTGATGAGCCTTTTCAGTAATTATATCAAGCCGTTTACCAAGCCTTTCTGATAAAGAAGCAAGCCAGTCTTTATCAACCTTAACTCCATTATACTCCATCCGGGCTAAAACCTTAATTAAAGGTAATTCAATTTCCTGATATAATTTAAGCAGATTATCCTTTTCTAATTTAGCCATCAGTTTCTCTTTTAATTCAAATAACTTAGAAATTTTAACTGCCAGTTTATTTTCATTTTCTAGCTCCTCAAAAGATAAAGTTAATTCCCGGCTGAAAATTTCTTCTACCTCTGGTAGTGAAGATGAGGGCTGCAGTAAATAAAAAGCAAGTAGTGGCTCAAAATTAATATTTAAAACTTCTATTTGCTGATTTAATAAAGCAAGAGAGGCCTCTTTAGCACCAGTCATTAATTTTGCAATCTTTTTCGACTCCATAATTTCTTTAATAGTGGCATTTATTTTATCTTCAGGCCGGTATGAAAATATATTCTCTTCAGCTTCTAAAGCAAATAGGAATTCTTCTATCTTCCCTTCAATTGCCTTACTATCTTTTTTTAATCTTAAAGCCACAGCAATTTCGCCAGCTTTTAAAGATTTTTCTTTAAAACCATCCAGATCTTCGTCTTTTAAACTTTTAATTTCAAGCTCCTCAAAATTGGCTTCTTCTTTAAAATCAAAACGGTCAAGTAAAGAAGTGAAACCAAGTTTTTCAAATTGCTCTGCTGCTTCCTGATCATCATAAAGATCCAGTCGGCACTGATCAAAATCAATATCAACTGGGACATCTCTTTTAATTTTCCCCAGTCTGTAGCTCATTCGAGCCTGTTCAGTATATTTACGCAGATTTTCTTTTCTCTTTTTACCTGAAACTTTGTCTATGTTGGCTAAAATTTCTTCCATCGATCCAAATTCTTTTAGCAATTTTAAAGCTGTTTTTTTACCAATACCAGGAACTCCCGGAATATTATCAGAACTATCCCCCATTAACCCCTTGCGGTCTATTAACTTTTCAGGTGGCAGCTCATATTTCTCCATTACCTTATCCAGGTCAAATTTAACTAAATCAGAAATTCCTTTTCTGGTATACAAAATATTCACATTTTCTGAAACCAGCTGCAGGGCATCTCTATCTCCGGTAACAATATAAACTTTATAACCTGCTTCTGCTGCTTCTTTAGAAAGAGTACCCAGTAAATCATCAGCTTCATAACCCTCTTTCGCCATCATTGGAATCTTTAACTTTTCTATCGTCTGCTGCAGAAGTGGAATTTGAGGAACAAGTTCCTCAGGCATTTTTTTTCTACCTGCTTTATAATCTTCATATTCTTCATGTCTAAAAGTAGGTGCTTTTTTATCAAAAGTAATAATCATTCGATCAGGATTCCACTCTTCTGTTAGACTAAAGAGCATCCGTACAAAACCAAAAACAGCATTTGTATATTCTCCGTCATCATTTGTCAGCAGAGGTAAGGCATAAAATGCACGGTGTGTGAGGCTGTGACCATCTAATAAAAAAAGTGTTTTTTTCTCCTCATTTTCTTTGTTTGACAAAAAAATCATCTCCCATTTAAAACTTCTATTTAAAGTAATTTATATAGTAGTTTTTATTAATCATAACTATTATTATCTTCATCTACATTTAAAGGTAAAATAATGATGAATTTTGTTCCTGTTCCAGCTTCACTTTCCACATCAATATCTCCCTGATAACTATCAACAATCTGTTTAGCTATAGCTAATCCCAGGCCAGACCCCTTATTATCTTTTCTTGTCCGAGATTTATCAGCCTGATAAAAACGATCAAAAACAAATGGTAGATCGTCACTGGAAATTCCAGGGCCATTATCTGTTATAGAAAAATAAAATTTATCTGTTTCAATCTTATCAATTTTAATCTCTATCTTACCTCTATGTGAGGTAAACTTAATCGCATTGTCCAGAAAAATTCGCAGCAGCTGTTTAAATAAATTCGGATCACCATAAAAATCAATTTTAGCTTCTTCTGCAAATTCTAAGTCTATTTCTTTTTCCATTAATTCAAATTCTTTAATGATTTCTTTGATTAAATTATTAAAATTAAAAAGTTCTTCTTCCTTTTTAAACTCACTGTCATCACCACGAGCCAGAAGCAGTAAATTCTCCATCAGCTGTTTCATACTAACTGTTTCTTTCTTAATCGCTTCTATCGCTTCGTCTCTAACATCCTTTTTTTCTTTACCCCAGCGGTCAAGTAAATCAACATAACCTTTAATTACAGAAATTGGTGTCCTTAATTCGTGAGAAGCATCAGATACAAACTGTTTCTGCCTTTTAAATGACTTTTCCAGTCGATCAAGCATTGAATTAAATGTCAAAGCCAGTTTTTTTAGTTCATCATCAGGTCCACTAACTTCAAGTCTGCGCCCTAAATCGCTGGAACTAATTTCTCTAGCTGTTTCGGTAACCTTATTGATTGGGGAAAGCATTCTTTTGGTGGTAAAATAACCTAAAAAAACCGAAATCAAAGCTCCGATTCCAGCAGCTATAGTTAAGACTATAATTAAAAAATCGAGGAAGTTTTTCTCAAAAGTAATATCTCTAACTACCTGCAGATAGCCGCGGGAAAAAACAAAATTATTCATTGGAATAGTTTTAACAGCCAGCACCTTTGTCCCAGAACGGAATTCTTCTATTTCTGCACTAATAGGAATATCCATCTCTTCTAAATATTTTGATTGGGCCTGAACTTTTCCGTCTTTATTCAGCACCCTGAAAAATATATTTTCTTCACTTCTACTAATCTGCTGTAAAAGATCGGTATCAAAAAAATTAACCGGATCTCCAATCCCCGAAAATTGTGATAACACAAGCTCAGTTGTATTATTGATACTCTTTTTAATATTATCATCAATAAAACTGGAAAGAAAAAAATAAATTGATAAATTAATTAAAAAAATGAGCATCATAAACATAAAAGCATAAAGAATTGTGATTTTCCAGGAAATCTTACTTTTCTTATTTACAAAATCAAACATTCTTATCTGTCCTCAATACATAACCAACACCACGGACTGTATGTATTAATTTTTGATCATAGGGGTCATCAATTTTACTGCGTAAATAACGGATATAAACATCTACAATATTGGTTTCTCCAGTGTAATCATAACCCCAGACATTGTTTAATAATTTATCTCTACTGACAACAATACCTTCATTCTTAATTAAGTAAACTAAAAGATCATACTCTTTTTTAGTTAATTCTATTTCTTCTCCCGCTCTTTTGACAATATGAGCATCTAAATTAACCTCTACATCAGCAGTTTTTAATACATTATCTGCTTCAACATTCCCCTCATCTCTTCTTAAATGGGCTCTTATTCTGGCCAACAATTCTTCTATTTCAAAAGGTTTGGTTAAATAGTCATCTGCCCCAGTATCCAGTCCCATTATCTTATCTTCAAGGTCAGATTTTGCAGTCAGCATAATTATTGGAATATCCGAAAATTCTCTTATTCGACTGCAGACTTCAATCCCATTCAGCCCCGGCAGCATTATATCTAATAATAATAGATCAAAATCATTAGCTTTTAAAGTATTAATTCCATCATATCCATTATCAAATTTTTCAACCTGATAACCTTCATGTTCAAGTTCTAATTCCACAAATCTTGCAATTTGAGCATCATCTTCGATCAGAAGTATTTTTTTGTCCACTTTACTCACCCCTCTTATTATATCAATTATCAAGCTAAAATTAAAGACATACTAATTTATAATTTCTAATAACTAAAGTCTCTACCCGATAACTCAAAAAGAAAAACCGGGCCAGTAAAGCCCGGATTCTTAATATTATCCTTATTATTTAAAGATCATTTGGCTTATCACCGATTCTACCAAAGAGTACTTCTGTATTTCCATTTCTAATAACCTTAAACATTATTTTATCTCCGACCTCTTTTTCTGAGATGATTTCAGTTAAATCTGAAGTGCTCTCGATTTTCTGCTGGTCTACTTCCTTAATTATATCATAGTTTTCAAGGCCTGCCTCTTCTGCTGGACTATTCTCATAAACTTCAATAACTACTACACCTTCTCGATTATCCAGGTTAAAATATTCCTGAACATCTCTTGTTATTTCGCTGAATGCTATTCCAATCCAGGGTCGTGTTACCTCACCTGTATTTTCCAATTCGTTGACTATATCTTTAATTTCATTAACAGGAATTGCAAACCCAATACCCTGTCCTGCTCTTGAGACGGCCGTATTTATACCGATTACCTGACCATCATTATTGAGCAGAGGACCTCCACTATTACCAGGATTAATTGCTGCATCAAGCTGAATTAAATTTTGATAAGTCCTTACCTGTCGCTCTGCAGTAGGAATCTGAATTGGTCGCCCTGTAGCACTTATTACACCTACTGTTACAGTGTGCTCAAATCCCAGCGGATTACCAATAGCGATTGCCCACTGTCCAGGTCTGATTGCTTCAGAATCTCCCATTTCTAAAGGTGTTAATTCCTCTTCTAAATCAGAAGTATCAATTTTCAAAACTGCAAGATCCAGACTGAAATCAG
Organism: Halanaerobium saccharolyticum; assembly: GCF_003259895.1. GTDB lineage: Bacteria > Bacillota > Halanaerobiia > Halanaerobiales > Halanaerobiaceae > Halanaerobium > Halanaerobium saccharolyticum_A. The sequence continues at coordinate 40,148 of NZ_QLME01000004.1, forward strand.
ACCAGGCTACTTCTGCCTGAACAGGTTCTTCAATACCATTAATTTCTACTTCTATCTTATCTGCATCATTAATCACATGCTGATTTGTTACAATATAACCATCTTCAGAAACTATAAAACCTGAACCAAAACCCTGTCTTTCCCGGGGCTGTTGTTCCGGAGTCTGAAAACGGTCTCCAAAAAAGAATCTAAAGTAAGGGTCATTAAACATCTCTGGCAGCTGCTGATTACCTGAGGTTTCAACAGTTGTGGTAACTTTAACAACACCATCATTTACTTCTTCTGCAATATCTGCAAAATGATCTGTTTGATAAATGTTTTGGTTCTGCTGATCCTGAGCTAATACAGCTGGAGCTGAACCTGCTATTAATGAAATAATAATTAAAGCTAATAATGTTTTCTGAAGTAAAGACTTGTTTTTTCTCATTACTAACACCATCCTTAATGAATTTTAAAATAAAACAGCAAAGACAGATCTTATCTCCAAACTCTGTCATCCAGAGCAGGGAAGAATATTAAAAAAGGAATTTCAATCTGTTTTCAGTTTTGACTTTACTGTTTTAGCTTCCAATTATAATATAGCAGAGATAAATTAAAGAATAATTAAGCAAAAATTAGATTTAGATTAAATTATTTTTTTGCCTGATTTTTTACTTTTTTCATTTCTTTTTCTATTTCTTCCTGATCACCGAGATAATATTTATCTTTCACATTCATCTCCAGATCAAATTCATAAACTAAAGGCCTTCCGGTTGGGATATTTAAAGAAGAAATATCTTCATCTGAAATACCATCAAGGTGTTTAACCAGGGCTCTCAAACTATTGCCGTGGGCTGAAATAATTATTTTTTTACCTTTTTTCATCTCTGGTACAATTTCATTTTCCCAGTAGGGCATAACTCTATCAATTGTCATTTTCAGACTTTCTGCAGTTGGCAGCTCTGATTCGCTTAACTCTGCATACTTGTCTTCGTGTCCGGGATAACGATCATCATCTTTATCTAACTCAGGTGGTGGCGTAGCAAAACTTCGGCGCCAGATATGCACCTGTTCTGCTCCTTCTTTCTCAGCAGTTTCAGCTTTATTTAATCCCTGAAGCGCTCCATAATGTCTTTCATTCAATTTCCAGGATTTAATTACTGGAATCCAGTGTAAATCCATAATATCTAATATTATATTTAAGGTTTTAGTTGCTCTTTTTAAATATGAAGTATAGGCAAGATCAAATTTAAATCCTTCTTCATTTAATAATCTACCAGCTTCTTCTGCTTCTTTAACTCCCTGTTCACTTAAATCAACATCTGTCCAACCTGTAAACCTGTTGGCTAAATTCCATTCACTCTCTCCGTGTCTGACCAGTACAATTTTCATCAAATCACCCTTTCAATCTTTAGTTTGTTATCAAAGCTTTTCTATACTTATATAATTATAGGCAAAACTGTTCAAAAAATATATTAATTAATTTACAAATTTAAATGTCCATAAATTGAGACTCTATCTCCCAGCCAGCTTCAAGTTTTTTCTCTAATAGTTCCTGGTATTTTTTAAGCTGAGCAGGATCTCGATAACTACCACTTTTATAATCTATAATCTTAACTTTTCTATTTTGCTGATCCACCAGCAGCCTATCAATTCGATACTGCTTTTCCCCTGATTCAGTATTTTCTTTTAATAAATATTCATTAAAAACCTGATATTCTTCAGCAAATATTTCTGAATGAGAACTTATAAATTGATCTGCTTCTTTAATTACTGCCTCGATTTTTTCTATTCCCAGCAAATTTCCATACTTGCTTTTAAGCAGCTTACGAGCAGACTCCTTTTCGGAGTCCTGATTGTATTTAATATTTTCCAGATAGTAATGAAGTGCCAGTCCTTTGACCTTAGTTTCAGAAATCTTTAAACCACTAGCCTGTTTTTGAAAAAATTTGTATTTTTTATCTTCAGCTTCCGGACCAGCAAATGAATCTGCTTTCTGCTTTAAATATTTATTTAATTCTGCTAATTTATAATCACTAGCTTGTACTTGAGCTTTTACTTTTCTTGACTGTCCTCTAATTTCAGACTGCAGCAGTCCCAGCAGATTATCAGCTTCGACTGCATTTAAAAGCATCTTTTCGTAATAGTCATAACTGCTGCCTGACCACATTAGATCACTGTCTGGTTTGATTTTTCTGGGAGCTTCGACATAAAGATGAAGATCATTTTCTGCCCTGCTTAAAGCTACATAAAGATTATTAATCTCTTCCATCTCTTCTTTTTTCTCATTTTTTTCTTTAAAATCATAGTCTAACCAGTCTAAAATTGATAAATATTCATTCTTGATGAAAAGATACTCATTTAGATTATCATAATTATCATCAAAATCCAGATAAAAATTGATTCCTTCACCTTCATTCCCTCCCCTGCGGCCGGGATTCCAGTAAAAATATTCTACCGGCAGAGAAAGACCCTTAGATTGATGGATAGTCATTAGGGTTACAGCTTCTTTATTTTCCACTTTATTCTGTTTTAATTCTTCACTATCTCTATATTCAGTTAAATAGTTAATCAGTCTTTTAAGCGAAGAAAACGAATTTAAGATTTCAAAAAAACTGTAGATGTTTTTTAAAGTTAAACTATTTTCTGCTGCTAAATTAATAACTTCAGTTTTTTGGTATAAATAATTAAGCAATTCTTGATACTCTAAGTTAACTGTTTTTTTAATTTCAGTCAAAAGCCTATTTAAATCTTCTTCCTTTTTGAAAACGCTAAGAGTTTCAGCTTCAGAAGAATTAAAATATTTTTTTATTTCGCTCTTATTTTTGAGTATCAATTTTAATTTTTGCTGACTCAATCTAATCAGATCACTGCGCAGAAATTTGAGCAGTGAATAAAAATCTCTATAAGCTGCAAAATAAAGAAAATTAAACAACGCAGCTGGCAGAGGAGCATCTAAAAGTGAATTTCTGTTTTCTAAAATATAGGGAACCCCTTCCGCTTCCAGACTTTCTGCAATTAGATTCAGTTCTTTTGCCGTTCGGGCCAGCACACTCACCTGACCATAATCTGCTGCATATCTTTTTTTAATATCTGCTGCTATTTCAGCAGGCAGATCCCCTTTGATTTGACTATTTAATTTTTCAATTTCTTTCTGCTTTTCTGCTGCCAGTCCGGCAAATTTTTTGGTCTTAGTATTATAATGAGCAGAACTACCTCCATAAACTATACTGCTTAAACCCTCAGCCTTAGAATCAGCTTCCACAGGATGATATTCCCAGTCAACTTCTGCCCCAGAAAAGAAATCATTGAGCAAATTTATTATATTCTGATCACTGCGATAGCAGCGCTCCAGACGCTCACTTTCGGCATCAATAATTTCTGCCAGAGATGCAAAAAGATTTTTTTCTCCTCCACGCCAGCCGTAAATTGACTGTTTTTCATCACCAACAGCAATAAAATCCTCTGCTCCTTTAATTAAAGGCTGCAAAATTTTCCACTGCAGAACACTGGTGTCCTGAAATTCGTCAATATATAGAGCTTTATATTCTCCTCCTAATAGATCAAGCAAATAATCAGTTGCTTTTCCGTCTTCAATTAGCCCAATTTCTTTATTTTTTAAATATTTAAATGTATAGTTGCTGAGATCAGCATGAGTAAACTTGCCACTTTTAAATTTAAGCTTTTCGTAAATTGACAAAACAAGTTCAGCAAAATCAATGATTTCTTTTTCAGCTGGAATAACTTCCTGATTAAAAACTTCTACAGCCAGTTTTTTTCTAAATAAATCATACTCAAACTCTAATTTTGTTTTTAGTTCTTTTGTTTTTTTAGCACGCAGTTTATTCCCGCTCCAGTAACTATCATTCAATAAATAATTTCTCCTTCGATAAAGAAATTCCTTTTTTTTAGCTTCTGTTTTAAGCTCCGGGTACTGTTCAAAAAAAGGCCGCCCATCCTTGACAAAATATGAAGCTGAAAAATTTTCTCCTCTCAGTTCAGCAACTTCCTTCAATGTCTGATAACTGTCTTCAAATAATTTTACGATATCAGCCTGGGGTAGTTTTTCTTTGTCTGTAGACTCTAAAAGTATAAATTTCCAGGCATTATTTACTATTTCTTTGATAAAATTTAAATAGGGTTCTAAATCCCGGGCAGTATTCCCTTCTAAAAAGCCCTGCAGTTGTTTATAATATTTTTCATTATTTAAAATTATTTTTAAAAGTTCTTCTATAATCTCTTCATTCTGGCTTTCATCTATAATCTGATAATTGTATAATTCTAAAAAAGGAGCAATTCCCCGACTAAAAATTTGATTTGTAAAGGCATCAATTGTGTAAATTTTTATATCCTCATCATTTAAAATCATTTTTTGATAGATTTTTGCTAATTTTTCTTTTTCAATTTTCAGCCCTGGATAAATCTTTTTTAAAGAATTAATAATATTTTCTTTCTCAGAACTATCAGTGATAATCGCTCTTAAATGTTGAAGTATTCTGTTTTTAATCTCAGCTGTTGCCTTTTTAGTAAAGGTCATAACAATAATTTCTGAAAAATCTATATCTTTTAAAAGTGCAGCCAGGTATTCTAAAGATAATCTATAGGTCTTTCCTGTACCTGCACTGGCTTTAATAACTTTTTTCATTGTCTTTAACCTCCACTCTACAAATTTCTCTGTAAGGACAGCGCTGACAGCGACTTTTATAAATCCGTTCATATTCTCCGGCCGCAAACAGCTGCAGACTAAGTTCTTTTAGCTCTGCACCCAGCTGGTCCTCTTTTCCGATTTTATGATAAGAGTGTTCAAAGTCTTCACCAAAAACATTATAAATTGCCTTCCGGCTTTCGGCAGGCAGCTGCTCCTCATAATTTTGGCGCAGCATTAGCGAATAAAAATCTAGCTGTTTAAAATCCCCACTCCCGGTTTTGAAATCAATAATAAAATATTGATTTTCACTTAATAACAGCAGATCAATCCTACCGGAGAGATAAAAGTCTATCCTGCCAGCTTTAAAATACTTCTGCAGCTCTTTGTTCCACTGCGGCCATTCTACTAAAATATTACTGTAATCCTGCGGCAGATATTTTTGCAGCAGCCCGGCAAAGCGCATAAAAGAACAATCCAGACTTTTATATATTATTTGATAATAATAGTTTAAATAGTCCTGATCAATTTTAAGCTCATTTGCTTTAATTGCCCTTGTAATAATCTTCTCTCGCACCGCTGCAGGAACTTGAGATGGCAATATTTTTTCTTTTCTGGCATAAACAATTAACTCTCCAAATATCTGATGAGTTAAAATTCCCAGGCTCAACAAAGAAAGATAGGGAGTTATTTTTAATTCAGTATTCAGCCGGATAAGATCTTCCAGATAAAAACGATGATAACAGTCTTTTAAGTTTTTATACTTGTAATAACTGAAATTAAAGGAACTGCCAAAATCATCATTTGCAAGCTGCATTTCTTTATTAAAAGCAGCTGAGTTATTAACTTTAAGTTCTGGTTTTTTATTGAAATCAAATAAATTATTTAAAATTTCTTTTTCACTCAGATCTTTTAATCTAGATTCTTTAAACTTTAAACCGTATTTTAGAATAAGTTCTTCTAAGATAACTGCTGGTGAAATATTATGTTCTTCATTTTCGACAGTGAAGATCACTGCTTTATCTGCACTAAAAAGGTGTCGCAAAAAATTATATTTTTTTAAAAGAAGTTTTTTATGCTTAAGCTGCAGGCCATTAACCTGAAGCTGTTTTTCACTTAAAAATAAGAGCCCATCTTTTTTAAGAGCAAATTCTTTTTGAATACAGTTGTTAAAAAGTAATTTTTGGTGCTGCTTCTGAGCTGTATTATCTAAACTTAGAAACTGAACTGCATCTTCATCTGCAGCAAGAGCCAGACTTTTAAATTTAAGGTGATTTAAAAACAATGCAAATAATCCGCCCCCCCTGTCAGAATAATAATCCTGCCAGCTGGTTACAATTCCCATTTCTTCAACACTCTGAAGTTCCAGTAAACTATCATTAAATCTTTCTACTATTTTCTGAGGCTGATCTTTTAGCAAAAAATCAAACAAATTGCTTAATAATTCAATTAATCCAGCAGTATCTTTGATTTTTCTAATTTGCTGTAGAAAAAGTAATAATTGGCTTAAGGACGGAAGCTGCTGCTCAATTAAATCCTGATCAAGATAATAATAATCATCTTCAATTAAATCCTTAATCTGAAGTAGGGAATTAGCATCCAGTTCAAGCCAGTTTCTAAATAATTTCTGCCCTGTTAAAGAATACAATTCTTTAAGATCGATTAAAATATTTGAAGCTTTTTTTCCCTGCTGATAAAGCTGATACAGACTTTCTAAAAAAATATAAGCTTCAGTTTCCTGCAAACTTTTATATCTGCCCAGATTAAGTTTCTGGCTCAAAATATGAGCTGTCTCAATTTCATCAGCAGGATCAATTATTTCAGTTTCTGCCTCATTTACACTTAACTCATTTAATATTGCAGCCAGACTCTTTAAAATAGAATTATTTTTTCGAATTTCAAATTTATTTTTATCAATTTCGGGCAGAGTTATTTTTTTGAGTTCTAAGCTATCTTCGTCAAAGTCTCCCCTTTTTAACTGTAAATGCAGTTTGACTTTAAAATTCTGACTCAATTCCTGCAGTAAATCTTTAAAATAAGGTGTGAAATCCAGGATATTAAAAAAATTAATGTTTTGGTAATCAGTTAAAAATTCCGTATTTAAATTCTTCTCTTCTTTCAGCAGTAGCTGATCTAGATATCCGAGTTCAGCTAATTTGTTTTGATATCTGGCTTTGATTTTGTTTAATCTCTGCACTCGTTCCTGCTGCCAATCTGCAAGTTCATTAAAACTTGACAGCCTGTAATTCTGCTTTAATTTAAAATAGTCAAAAAAGCGCTGAGAAAATTGATAGATATCCTGATAACTGTCCAGCCTGAGTTCTGACTTCTCTTTAGCAGTCAGGACTGAAAACAAAATTAAGGGTAACTTTTCTTCTTTAATTACAATCTGATCACTGCTAAAAAGCCGGTCTTTAAATTCCTTGACAGTTAAAAATAAACTCTGTTTCTGCAGCAGCTCCGGTTGATATACCCTGACTGCCTCTTTTAAGTCCTGATAATTTTTAAAAAGATAGATCTCAGCTTCCTGACCGATAATTTCTTTAAATAGATCCTGATCATACTCATAATATTTAAAGTCCACAATGATTCATCCTTATTTAAGTATTTTTACCGATAATCTCTAAAATTATTATCAAAATTGATCCTGCAGCAAAAGCTAGTAAACCTGTGATTTCAAGCTGAGCCGGGAAAACTGCTGCCGCTGAACCAAGAATTAGGCCTGTAAGAATTACCATAATCTTTGCCTGATGTTTTTTTAAGAGATAGGAAAAAAGCCAGGCAAATACCAAAAGGCCGGCTCCCATACCGAGGGCAAAAACAATTAAAGTTAAGATCTCTAAATTATTAACCGCTGCTAATATGGGATGATAAACTCCCATTAAAATTAACAGGGTTCCTCCACTGATTCCCGGTAAGATCATGGCAATGCTGCCAAAGAAACCTGCTATAAAAAAGAGCATTAATCCCTGAGCATTAACAAAACCCAGCTGTATTTCACGGGAGAAAAACAGGGCCAGGGCGAAAGCTAAAACCATAAAAAGTAATTTGACAAAACTAATACTTCCTATTTTTTTATAAGTAGAATGAGCTGAAGTCACAACCAGACCAAACAAAAAATAATTGACCAGTAAAGGACTTCCGGCATAAAGATCTGTGATTACAGCTGAGCCAATAAAAACTCCCAGCACAGCTCCCAGTCCAATAAATGCAAGTTTCTTAATTTTAATATCTTTAATCGCATTTATTAAAGTCTCATAAATATTTAAAACTAAGGCAATTGTTCCACCACTTACTCCCGGTAGAGTATTGGCCAGCCCAATTGGAATCGATTTTAAAAATAAAGCTAAATATATATTTTTTCGTCGCAAATAAATCTTCCTTTCTCTCTCTAATTTCTCTATATTATATATTCAAGATTAGCTCTTTTTTACCTTCTTTTTATTGCTGGCGAATATCCGAGAATTGATATCTTAGAACTTAGAGATGAGTTAAAAAAAGAAAAATCAAAAACTAATCGCAGCCGCAATCAGGATAAGCAGTTTTTAGTTTTCCAGTTATGTTATCCAGAGAAGGAATTAGGGTTTAAAAGGGAGGGCAAATACTGGATCTATGATCAGCTTGATTTTGCTCTGGAAATTCCAGGCTCAGATCTTGCAGGCAATTATGGTAAAGTGAATGAAATCGAAATTGATGGTTTAAAAGCTTATATTATTGGAATTGAAGATATTATTATTGATAGACTAAATTGATACAAGTTCTGGAAAGAGTATGCTGATCAGGAATGGATTGTTGGTATGATTTATTTAAATTATGAAGATATCGACTGGAATTATCTATATCAAAAAGCTGAGTCTGAAAAAACTTTAAACGAATTAGAAGAATTTAAAGAAATTGTAGATAAAAAAATAAAAAACTAGGCTCAACAACTGGATTTGCTGCCAGCAGTTGAGCTTTTTTGATAATCCATCTGTAAATTTAATTCAGGTTCCCGACCTGATATTATCTCGCAATAACCTCTGTTCTATAGCCATCCGGATCTGTTATGAAATAATAGCCAGAAGAACCTTCGCTCAGACTTTTTAGATCTCCGACTTTATAACCGGCTTCTTTATGGCGCTGATATGATTTTTGCAGATCGTCTACTTTAACTGCAATATGACTGTAGCCATTACCAATTGTGTATGGTTCTTCTCGATCATAGTTATAAGTTAACTCCAGCTCAAAATTCTCATTCTGATCTGTCAAATAAACTAAAGTAAACTCAGCTTCTGGAAAATCCTTGCGATTACTTTCTTTTAAATTTAAAGCATCTTCGTAAAATTCGACTGACTTTTCTAGATCCATTACCCGAATACAGGAATGAACAAAATCATAGTTTTGCATTTATTATCACCGCTCCTTTAATTTTAATAATATTTATTCTGATATTAATTATAAAGATTTGTCAGTTGAATTGCAAATAAAAAACTCCCCGGCTTATGAAAAGGAGGAGTCTCTTAACTTAAACAATATTTAATTAATCTTCTTCTAAAACATCTCCATGTTTTTTCTTTAAATATTTAGGAATTAAAGAAATTGCAAATAAAGATACACCGGCAACTGCTAGATAAGCAATAATCTTAGTTGGACTACCACCCGCTGATACTGCGCCACCTGCAAAGGAAAATGCAAAACATCCGGGCAGCATAAAAATAAAAGTAGTTAATGCATAAACAGGTAATTTAATAGCGGTCATAGCGTAAACATAGTTCTGGGCATTATATGGAAAAACTGGAACAAGTCTGGTTAACATTACAAAACGCCAGCCTTCCTTTTTTACCCCCTCATCAATCTTTTTTAATTTAGGATTTTTTTCGACCAATCCTTTAACCAAATCTCTTGCCACATACTTACCAGCTAAAAATGCAGCTACTGCACCAATTGTAGACCCCAGAGCAGTATAAAAAGTACCAAGCAGAGGTCCAAATAAAATACCCCCAACGATACCTAAAGCTGCTCCAGGTAAGAAAAACACCGCAGATGCTATCCATAAAAAAATAAATACTACAGGTCCCCAAAAACCTAAATCATCAATTGCTTCTTTTAAGAGCTGTGGGCTCTGTAAATATTTCATATATCCCAATTGTCTTACTGCAATTACTACAGCCACAATTACTGCAACAAAAATAATAATCTTCAGCCAGTTACTTTTTTTAGCGGCTGCTGCTTCACTTGCCATAAATAATTCCTCCTTAAATTTTTATAATTCCACAATATAATAATATTTTCACAAACTGATTACAGTTACAATTATATACTGCTTTCAGGATTTTGTCTTTATATACATAAGCTAAGTTTTATAATTATTTTTGTTGACAGCATACAATCCTTATCAAATCACTTTAATATAAAAATTTCTGTCTAAAAAGGCGAGATTTAAATTATTGTTTTTCACTTAAACAAATTTACTAATCCATTTAATTTAAATAAAATTATAATAAATTAGTTGCGAGCTTTCAACTTGACAAAAATACTAGACTATGTTATATTATATTGTATCAAATTAAATTGTGCAAAATACAAGGAGGAATATTAATGAGTATTTATGATTTTAAGGCAAAATTAAATAATAATGAAGAAAAATCTCTATCTGATTTTAAAAACAAGGTTCTGCTGATTGTCAACACAGCCAGTAAATGTGGTTTTACTCCTCAATATGAAGGTTTAGAAAAACTGTATCAAAAATATAAAGATGATGGATTAGTTATCCTGGGATTTCCCTGCAATCAATTTTTAGAACAGGATCCGGGTAGTAATGATGAAATAAGAGAATTCTGTAAGATTAATTATGGAGTAAGTTTCCCTCTTTTTGCAAAAATAGATGTTAATGGCGAAAACTCGCATCCTTTATTTACATATTTAAAAGAAAATGGTCCTGATCATGGTTTTGAAGATAATAAAAAAATGTCATCTAAGTTGAAAGAAATTTTAGTTGAACATTATCCTTCTTATTTAGAAAATAGTGAAATACGATGGAATTTCACTAAATTCTTAGTTGATAGAGATGGCAAAATTGTAGAAAGATTTGAGCCTACAGTTGAACCAGAAGAAATGGAATCAGAAATCAAGTCTTTATTATAAATTAAATCCAGTTATTAAAAAATAACTCAATAAGATATAAATTGGCTCCTTTTTAAGTGCAAACAACTTAAAAAGGAGCCATATAAATTTAAAATTATTTTTCTTTACTTCCTGGACGGGTAATTGGCATACCTTGCTGACATAATTCACATTGACCTGCTTTATAGGATTTAATATCGACCGGCAGCAGTGGTTTAAAATCATAATTGAACCCAACTTCTCCATTACTGCGATCAACTATTGAGCTTAATCCAACTATTTCTACATCCAGCTCTTCTAGAACTGCCAGTACTTCTTTAACTGAGCCACCTGTTGTCACAACATCTTCTACAACCAGCACTTTTTCGCCAACTTCCAATTCAAAACCACGTCTGATCTTCATTTCACCACTTTTGCGTTCACTGAAGATTGAACGGACTCCAAGTTCTTCGGCCACCGCATAGGATAAGACAACTCCTCCCAGAGCCGGACCAATAACTACATCTATTTCTTCATCGGTCCATTTTTTTGCAATCTCAGCCGCCAGAGTTGAAGCATGTTCTGGATACTGCAAAACTTTTGCACACTGCATATAAATATCCGCATGTCGACCTGAGCTTAAAACAAAATGTCCTTCCTGAATTACATTCGTCTCTACTAATAATTCTCTAATTTTCTCTTTTGTCATCTCATCCACTCCTGTTTAATAAATTTAATGAGCTGCTCCAATAATTGAACTCAAATTCGTAATTTGATGTTTAAGCATGTATTCTTTAATTTCACCGATAATTCTTGGCCCGGCTGTAGGATCAATCATATTGACTGTTCCAATTCCAACTGTTGTTGCTCCAGCCAGCATAAATTCAATCACATCACTGCCGCTGCGAACTCCTCCCAACCCTAAAATTGGGATATTAAGTTTTTTATAACTCTGATAGACCATCCTTACTGCTACCGGTCGGACTGCTGGCCCGGAAAGACCACCAAAAGTATTAGCAAGCAGAGGCTTTTGCTGGTCAATGTCAATTTTCATTGCCGAAAGAGTATTAATCATGGCCACTGCATCTGCTCCTGCATTTTCTGCAGCCAGAGCAGTTTCAGTAATATCAGTAATATTCGGAGTCAGTTTAACTATAATGTAACCAGAATAAATTTCTCTAACTTTTTTTGTGATCTGATAAACCTTTTCTGGAGCGGTACCAAAAATCATGCCACCACCTTTAATATTGGGACAGGATAAATTAATTTCAATCCCGGCAAGTTCTTTTCTTCCTTCTAATTTTTCTGCCAGAGTTATAAAATCCTTCTGACTGTAGCCAGAAATATTAGCTAAAATTGGCAGACTATAATTTTTAGTTTCCGGCAAAATATCTTTAATAAAGCTATCTACACCTGGATTTTCTAAACCAATAGAATTAATAATTCCAGCTGCAGTCTCTGCTATTCGCGGTGTTTTGTTCCCAGTCTGGGGCTTAACTGTAATCCCTTTAGTTGTAAATGCTCCCAGCTGATTTATATCAAAAAAATCAGCCAGTTCTTTCCCATTTCCACAGGTTCCTGAAGCAGTAATCAGAGGATTTTTCAATTTCAAATTATTCTGCTGCTGATGCTGTTGTGAGTTCATTACTACTGATAAATTCAAGTTAGATTCAGTTAATTCATCGTTTATACTATCTACCTCTTCTTTAAGCACCAAGAATTACCTCCCCCAATCCAAAGACTGGACCTTCCACACAGGCTCTTTTATTTTTCTGATCCTGAGCACGAGATTCACAGCTGCAGGATAAACAGACTCCAATTCCACAGCCCATCCTCTTTTCAACCGAAAGTTCCCCACCAATATTATTTTTCAGGGCTTCCTTTTCAACTGCTGCCAGCATTTTTTCTGGGCCACAGGTATAAATATAATCTGGAGTATTTTTTTCAAGATAATTTAGCCATAATACAAGAGCTGAGCCCTTGATCTCCAGTTTTTCTTCCATTGCTGCCAGATGACATTCTACACCGAGTCCTTTAAACTTTTCTTCAAAAAATTCCAATTCTGCTTTATTTGCAGCTCCCAGGTATAGTGTCTGCCTGCTGCTTTTTAACTTCTTGGCAAGGTAATATAAAGGAGCAATTCCCATTCCTCCACCGATCAAATGAATATTTCCACCTGACTTATTTAAAGAAAAAGGAGTTCCCAGAGGGCCTAATACATCAAGCTCAGTACCATTATCTAAATTTGAAAGGATTTTTGTTCCTTTCCCAATTACTCTGTAAATAAATTCTATCTTTTTTTCTGCTGCATCAAAATCAAAAATACTAAATGGTCTTCTCAAAAGCGGATCCTCACTACCATCCTGGCTGACTTTGATATTAAAAAAATGTCCTGGCTCTGGATTTTGAGGCAGCTGATCATAATTTAAAACAAGCTGAAAAATTCCAGGTCCAACCTCTCTATTAGCAATTATTTTAAACATAAAAATCCTCCTTTAGTGGTACCGGGTACCTGGGAATTATTCCCAGGTACCCGGTACCAGAACACCACTATTTTAAAACATCATTAATTTCCTTCTTCATCTTTGCGGCTGCAGCTCTTGCTGCTTTGGCATAGTTTTTTGACCCAAAATGAGAATATTCTTCTTTTCTGTAGGCAAAATTAATACCCCGCGATGAATTAACAACTGCTCCTCTGCCATCATTATCAAAACCTGCTTTTATATCTGCTGCTCCTCCACCCTGAGCGCCAAAACCAGGAATTAAGAAAAATACTAAATCAAGCTGAGCTCTTATTTCTTTTAATTCCTCTGGATAGGTTGCTCCAACCACTGCTGCCAGATTAGAATATCCAGATTCACCAATATAATCTCTTCCTATTTCCTGTAGAAAATCTCCAACTGCCTGATAAACTGTTCTGCCATCATTCAGTTTAAGATCCTGCAGGTCTCCTGCAGAGGGATTTGAAGTTCTTAACAGTGCAAATGCTCCTCTTTCTCTATTTCTCAAAAACGGAAGTACTCCATCTCTACCTAAATATGGATTGATTGTTATCGAATCTATTCCGATTTTTTTGTTTTCAAGATAAGCTTCCGCATATGCCCCTGCTGTGGAACTGATATCATTCCTCTTCCCATCCAGTAGTACAATTAAGTCTTTAGTTTTAGCATAGGCTATTGTTTGCCAGAGACATTTCATACCAGGTACTCCAAGTTTTTCGTAAAATGCCATTTGTGGCTTTACAACTGCTGTCATATCAGCAACTGCATCAATTAAATCTTGATTAAATTTTAAGACTGATGCTGTGATTTCTTTCTGATTTGATTCCAGATCTTCTAGCAATTCAGGTGCCATAATGTTTTCCGGCATCAGTTCCAGGTGCGGATCCAGTCCTACACAAATTCTTGAATCTTTAGCTTCAATTTTCTGCTGCAGCTGATCAATAAAGTATTTCATTTTTTCCTCCTCGGTCATCATAGACTAGCTTACCACCGACAAAAGTCAGCTCATTTTTGCCACTTAACTTCTGACCGGCAAAGGGAGTATTTTTACCCTTAGATTTAAATTTGTTTTTATCAACAGTCCATTCTCGCTCCGGATCAAAAATCAGAAGATCTGCTCTTGCTCCCTGCTTTAAACCTTCAGACTCAATATTTAATATTTTACCAGGGTTGTAATAATACATTCTGAGTAAATCATCCCAGTCAATAATTTTTGTTTTAATAAAATTATGATATAAAAGTGAGAGTACTGTTTCTAAACCGGAAATTCCAAAAGCTGCATAATCAAATTCTCCCAGCTTATCCTCAAAGGTGTGAGGGGCATGGTCAGTTGTCAGCACATCTATTTCGCCAGCTTTTAGAGCTTCTACTAAAATATTTTTATCTCTTTCTGACCGGAGAGGAGGATGAACCTTGGTATCAGGATTATAATCTCCCACTTCCTTATCAGTTAACAATAAGTGATGAGGTGTGACTTCGAAAGTTACATTTACTCCCCGTGATTTTGCCTCTTTGACCAGGTTTAGACTTCCTTCTGTGCTGAGGTGGGCTATATGGAGATGGATTCCAGTCATTTCTGCCAGCACTATATCTCGAGCCACCATAATTTCTTCAGCCGCCGCCGGAATACCTTTCAGTCCGAAAATTGTTGAATAATACCCTTCGTGCATTACCCCATCCTGAGAAAGATTTTTATCTTCACAGTGATCAATTATTGGCAGATCAAAAGCAGATGCATATTCCATTGCTCGCCGCATAATTTCAGAATTCATAACCGGATTCCCATCATCAGAAAGTGCTTTAACCCCAGTTTTCGCCAGAGTTCCAATTTCCGAAAGAACCTCTCCTTTGCTGTCCTGAGTAATACTTCCGATCGGATATACTCTAACAGCTGCTTTTTCTGATTTCAATTTAAGATGCTCGACCACAGCTGGATTATCAGCAATCGGTTTTGTATTTGGCATGGCTGCAACTGCAGAAAATCCTCCTGCAGCCGCTGCTTCACAGCCAGTTTTAACTGTTTCTTTTTCTTCAAAACCGGGCTCTCTAAGGTGAGTATGGATGTCAATTAAAGCAGGAATAATAATTTTACCTTCCGCATCTATCACTTCATAGTCCTGATTTTTTATCTCTTTATTTATTTCGAAAATTTTATTACCTTCAATTAAAATATCATTTTTTCCTGCAAGTCCATTTTTAGAATCAAAAACTCTTCCATTTTTAATTAAGGTTTTCATTATCTATCTCCCTCCCGGCCAGTAAATAAAGGAGTGCCATTCTAATTGCCACACCGTTTTTGACCTGTTCGGTAATTACTGACTGTGAGCTATCTGCAACTGAACTTTCAATTTCAATTCCCCGATTCATTGGTCCCGGATGCATAATCATCGCTTTTTTGCCGATCCGCTCTAAGCGTTCTGCATTCATTCCGTAAATTTCTCTATATTCTCTAATCGAAGGAAAGAGTCCGCTTTCCTGTCTTTCCATCTGGATTCTTAAAATATTGACTACATCTACATTTTCCAGGGCACGATCCAGATCAGAATATACTTTAACTCCCATTTTTTCTATTTCCCGTGGAATTAAAGTCTGTGGTCCGGCAACTGCAACTTCAGCTCCCAGTTTATTTAAACCCCAGATATTTGATCTAGCCACCCGACTGTGAGCAATATCACCCACAATTAATACTTTAAGACCTGCAATCTGGCCAAGTTTTTCTTTGATACTGTAGATATCAAGAAGTGCCTGAGTTGGATGAGCATGAGCACCATCTCCTGCATTAAGTACACTTGCTGAAATATTCTCGGCCAGAAATTTAGCTGCTCCAGGAGCGCTGTGTCTGATAACTACCACATCAGCTCCCATAACTTCCATAGTTTTTGCTGTATCCAGCAGACTTTCTCCTTTTGCTATACTGCTGGAAGATTTGGAAATACTCATCACATCTGCACTTAATCTTTTTGCAGCAAGATTAAAGGAAAACTTAGTTCTGGTTGAAGGTTCATAAAATAAATTGATAACTGTCTTTCCACGCAGAGTTGGAACCTTTTTTACGGTTCTCGTCAAAATATCTTTCATAGCTACTGCAGTATCCAGAATTTCATTGATTTCTTCTTTAGATACATCATAAAGTCCCAAAAAGTCTTTTCTTTTTAAACTCATCTACTTACCTCCTGCCCGGATTTAGTTAGCTTCATATCTCAATTCTGGCTCCAGATTTAGATCTTCATCAAGTTCTTCTACCTCATCATCTTTGTCCATTGCTGGTAAGATTAAGTTCATTACTATTCCGACTATCGCTGCCAGTCCCATTCCACCAAATTCCAATCCAGCAAAGCTTAGAGTCAGATTCGAAATTCCAACTACCAGAGTTACTGAAACAATAACCAGATTTCTATTTTTAGAAAGATCTACTTCATTTTCAACTAAGGTTCTGAGTCCAATTGAAGCTATCATGCCGAAGAGTAGGAAAACAATTCCTCCCATTACTGCTGTGGGGATAGTTTGAATTAAAACTCCAACTTTCTGGACAAAAGAACTTAAGATTACTATAACTGCTGTCAGCTGAATAATCATAGGGTTGTAAACTTTTGTCAGGGCTAAAACTCCTACATTTTCACCATAGGTTGTGTTAGGGGGTCCACCAAAAAGTCCGGCAACTAAAGTTGCAATTCCGTCACCTAGAAGGGTTCTGTGCAAACCGGGCTCTTCTATAAAGTCTTTTTTAACAGTAGAACTGATTGCTACAACATCACCTAAATGCTCAACCATGGTTACTAAAGCAATCGGTGCTACCAGTGAGATTGCTCTTAAATTAACGCTGACTGCTGGCAAGGCAAACTTAGGCAGAGACAACCAGGAAGCTTCCATTACCGGAGCAAAGTTTACAAGTCCCAGGAAGGCAGCAAAGGTATATCCACCGATGATTCCGAGTAAGATTGGAATAACTTTAATAATTCCCTTTGCAAATACACTGACTCCAACAGCGATTGCCAGAGTAACAAAGGCTACTAATAAATGTTCTGAAGCCATATCTTTAGCAGTTGGAGCAAGACCAAGACCAATTGTAATGATTACCGGGCCAATTACTACCGGTGGCAGCAGCTTACGGAAAAATTCTGTGCCCAGAAGTCTAATTACTACTGACATCAGAGCATAAACAAGACCAACTGTGATAATTCCGAGCATAGCTCCATCTCGACCAAACTGATTTTGAGCTGCTATGATAGGAGCGATAAAGGCAAAAGAAGAACCGAGATAAGCTGGTACTTTTCCACCAGTTATTAAGTGAAAAATCAGTGTTCCGAGACCGGAAGTGAAAAGTGCTACTGCAGGATTTAGTCCTGTCAGTGCCGGCACCAGTACTGTTGATCCAAACATGGCAAACATGTGCTGTAAGGCCAGAATAAATAATCGATGTCTTGTTATACCATCTTCCTTAAGTTGAGCTAAATTTTCTTTACTTTGTGTTAAAATTTTCATTTTATACCTCCTGGGTGTTATAAAATTATTGAAAAACTTCTGTCAAATTCCCTCTTTTTAAACTATAAATTTAAATGGACATTAAAAAACTCCCTACCAGTTTGACTGATAAGGAGTTTAAATTCTTTAAGCATTTTCTATCTACTTTTACAGAGATAGAGTCTGCTGATTTAATTCCTTACCGGCCTCTCTGGACCAATTTAAAGGATATACTATTTAATTATTTTTATCTCAGGTTTTTTCCAGCAGTAAAACTGCATCTTTTTCGTCAATTTCTTTAAAATTAACATCTACAACTTCATCTTTAGAAGTCGGTAGATTTTTACCAACAAAATCTGCTCTAATCGGCAGTTCACGGTGACCGCGATCAATCATTATTGCCAGCTGAATTTGTAAAGGACGCCCCAGATCAATCAGAGCATCAAGTGCTGCTCTCACAGTCCGTCCAGTGTATAAAACATCATCAACTAGTACCACTTTTTTGCCTGTAATATCAAAAGGGATTTCTGTCCGATGCACAATTGGCTGCTGGGCTACAGTCGACAGATCATCCCGGTAAAGAGTTATGTCTAAAATCCCGGTTGGTAATTTGATCCCTTCGATCTCTTCAATCTTAGCTGCCAATCTTTCTGCAAGAGGTACACCTCGAGTTCTGATACCAATCAAAACCAGGTCAGCAGTCCCCTTGTTTTTTTCTAAAATCTCATGGGCAATTCTTGTAATTGCACGGCCCATAGCTGCTGAGTCGATTAGCTCTTTTTTTATCTTCATTTCTGACTTATCCAAAAAAATTACCTCCTCTGAGGGGAGAATATATCTAGCGGCAAAAAAATAACCTTCTCACAGCATAGTAAGAAGGTTGCTAAAATTTATATTTTCCCTTACTAGCCTCTCTGGACTAATTTAAAGAATCATTATCTTATTTGAAATAATTTTATCAGAAGCATCAGATCAAGTCAAGCAAAAATGGAATATTTATTTTATAAATTCTTCAATCTTCTGCCAGGCTTCTTTGCTCTCCGGAATTGAAGGGGTAAAAAGATAAAATGTATGATACATTCCGGGATATTCGATTAACTCTATTTCTACTCCTGCTGCTTTAGCTTTTTTCTCTATAATTCTACTGTCACTTAAGAGTATTTCGTCAGTTCCAGTCTGAATTAAAATTGGCGGTAATCCACTTAAATCAGCATAGGCAGGAGAAAGATATGGATCCTTTAGATTATGATCCCCACCACTTTTTCTATTTTGAGCTTATTATATCATAATTGGTACCAGGTACAAGTAAATTATATGGAAAATAAATCCAAGTACCCGGTACCAACATTATTATTTTTGATAATCCTGAAGTGCTTTATACTCTATTCTTTCTCCATGTTCAATCTCTTTTAAGACTTTGAGCATAGCATGAGTTGTGTCCAGTGAAGTTAAACAGGGAATTCCCATTTCTACTGCTGATCTTCTGATTTTAAAACCATCTCTTTCCGGAATCTTACCTTTAGTCAGGGTGTTGATTACTAAATCAACCTGATCATCAGCAATCATTTCCAGTGAGTCAGGTGAACCTTCACCTATCTTTTTAACGATATCAACTTCCAGACCCTCTGCTTTTAAAGCCGCTGCTGTTCCCTCGGTGGCAGCAATCTTAAAACCGAGACCTGCAAAGTCTTTAATATAATTGACTGCTTCTGCTTTATCTTTATCGGCAATTGTTGCCAGAATTGTTCCTGCCCGGGGAATTTCAAGTCCAGCTCCAATTAACCCTTTATAGAGGGCCTTTTCATAACTCTCAGCAAGTCCTAAAACCTCTCCAGTTGATTTCATCTCTGGTCCCAGATTGGTATCTACCTGAGTTAATTTAGAAAAGGAAAAAACTGGCACTTTAACTGCTACATGCTCTTTTTCAGGAACCATTCCACTTTCCCAACCTAAATCTTTTAGTTTTCTGCCCAGCAGAGCCTTTGTTGCCAGATCAACCATCGGCACACCTGTTACCTTACTGAGATAGGGAATTGTCCGACTGGAGCGGGGATTAACTTCAATGACAAAGATTTCACCTTCGCTTACCACATACTGAATGTTAACAACCCCTTTGACATTTAGGGCCCGCGAAATTCTTTCAGTATATTCTACTGCTTTTTCTTTCAACTCTTCCGAAAGGCGATGGGGTGGGTAAACAGCTATACTGTCACCGGAGTGAACTCCTGCTCTTTCTACATGTTCCATAATTCCTGGAACAATCACTGTTTCTCCATCAGAAATTGCATCAATTTCAATCTCCGTTCCAGTTAAATATTTATCTACCAGAACTGGTCTATCTGGAGACACCTTAACTGCATTCCGCATATATTCTTCTAGTTCTTCTTTATTATAAACAACTTCCATTGCCCGTCCTCCGAGTACATAAGAAGGTCTAACAAGCACCGGATATTCAATCTCTGCTGCAATTTTTTCTGCTTCCGCAAGTGAAGCAGCGACTTCTCCAGCAGGAACAGGGATCTCAAGCTCATTTAAAAGCCCTATAAATCTATCCCTGTCTTCTGCCAGATCAATTGAATCAACTGAAGTTCCTAAAATTTCTACTCCTGCTTCTGCCAGCGGCTCTGCTAAATTAACGGCTGTCTGACCACCAAACTGACAGATTACACCTTCGGGCTTCTCGTTCTCAATAATATGCATAATATCCTCTTTTGTCAGAGGTTCAAAATATAATCTGTCTGAGGTATCAAAATCTGTACTCACAGTTTCTGGATTATTATTAACTATAATCGACTCATAACCTTCTTCATTTAAAGTCCAGGCAGAATGAACACTACAGTAGTCAAATTCTATACCCTGACCAATTCTGATAGGCCCTGACCCAATAACCATAACTTTTTTCTTATCAGTTGGCTCAGCCTCATTAATCTTCTCATAGGAAGAATAATAGTATGGAGTTTCTGCTTCAAATTCTGCAGCACAGGTATCCACCATTTTAAATACTGGTTTAAGCTGCAGTTGGTCTCTAATAGATTTAATTTCTGCTTCAGTTCTTTCAGTTAAAAGGGCAATCTCCGAATCCGAAAATCCTTTTTCTTTAGACTCCAGCAGAAGTTCTCGATTTTCATTTATCTTATCTTTATTTGCTGCCAGAGAGTTTTCTAACTCAATGATATTTTTAATTTTGTGTAAAAAGAAAGTGCTGATCTCAGTAATTTGATGGACTTTCTCCACTGTCCAGCCCCGGCGAAGTGCTTCAGCAATCACAAATAGTCTATTATCATCTGCTGCAAATAAGTCCTCTTCAATCTCCTGATCATTCATTTTTCGAAACTCTTCTAAATAAAATCCATAACGACCGATTTCCAGTGAACGCACTGCTTTAAGCATTGAAGCTTCCAGGTTTCTCTCGATAGCCATTACTTCTCCAGTGGCCTTCATCTGAGTTCCAAGACCCCGATCGGCATAATGAAACTTATCAAAAGGCCAGCGAGGAATTTTAAAGACTACATAATCCAGAGCCGGCTCAAAACAGGCAGTAGTTTTACCTGTAATCGCATTCTCTATTTCATCTAAAGTATAACCAAGAGCAATTCTGGCTGAAACCTTAGCAATTGGGTAGCCGGTTGCTTTTGACGCCAGAGCACTGGAACGACTGACTCGTGGATTCACTTCAATTATATAATACTGAAAGCTCTCCGGATCCAGGGCATACTGAACATTACAGCCTCCTTCGATTCCCAGGGCTCTAATTATCTTTAAAGCCGAGCTTCTAAACATCTGGTATTCTTTATCTGTCAGGGTCTGACTGGGAGCGACTACAATACTATCTCCAGTATGAACACCCACCGGATCAAAGTTTTCCATATTGCAGACAACTATACAATTATCATTCGCATCCCGCATTACTTCATATTCTATTTCCTTCCAGCCTTTAATACTTTTTTCTATTAAAACCTGTCCAATCAGACTGTGTTTAAAACCACGGGCGGTAATTTCTTTTAATTCTTCTAAATTATCAGCAACTCCACCACCAGTGCCTCCCATTGTATAGGCCGGACGAACAATCACTGGATAACCAATTCCTGCTGCAATCTCTGCTGCCTGATCAATATTTTCGGCAATTTTACTGTCTAAAATTGGTTCTCCAATCTCATTCATTAATTCTTTAAAGGTATTTCTATCTTCTGCCTTCTCAATTGTATCAATTGGTGTTCCTAAAAGCTCTACATTCAAATCTTTTAAAATATTTGTTTCTTCTAAGTCAATTGCCAGATTTAGAGCAATCTGGCCTCCTAAAGTAGGAATTAATCCATCCGGATTTTCCTTTTTCAAAATTTCTATAATACTTTCAACAGTTAAAGGTTCAATATAAACTCGATCAGCCATATTCTCATCTGTCATAATGGTGGCTGGATTACTGTTAACAAGTACAACTTCCAGACCTTCTTCTTTAAGTGCACGACAGGCCTGACTGCCAGAATAATCAAATTCTGCTGCCTGTCCAATAATAATCGGGCCGGAACCAATAACCATAACTTTTTTAATATCTTCTCGTTTAGGCATCTTTTCCTCCTTTAAACATTTCTATAAATTGATCAAATAAATAGTGTGAGTCTTCCGGACCCGGAGATGCTTCTGGATGATACTGGACAGAAAAAGCCTGATATTTTTGATGTTTAAAACCTTCTACTGTTTTATCATTTACATTAATGTGAGTTAACTCCAGTTCCAGATCAAGCAAAGATTCTTCCCTGATTGCAAAACCATGATTTTGAGAAGTAATATAGACTCTATTTGTACTTAAGTCTTTAACCGGATGATTTGCTCCCCGATGACCGAATTTAAGTTTATATGTGTCAGCACCACAGGCTCGACCTAAAAGCTGATGGCCAAGACAGATTCCAAAAATCACAACTTCACCCAAAAGATTAGCAATTGTATCTGCCACATAGTCTGCAGCTTCCGGATCTCCTGGTCCATTCGAAAACATTACTCCATCAGGTTCAAAATCTAAAATTTTCCTGGCTGAAGTACTGGCCGGAACCATTATTACTTCACAATTTCGCTTTAGAAGTGAATTCTTAATATTTGCTTTAGCCCCACAGTCAACTAAAACTACCTTATATTTATTTCCTGCTCCATATTTTTTTATTTTTTTCCTGCTGACGAGTGAAACTAAATCTCGACCAGACAGGCCTGGAGCTTCTTTTGCTTTCTCTATTAATTTTTCTTCACCTAAATTTTCAGTAGTTATGATTCCACGCATTGTTCCCTGTCGCCGAAGTATTTTAGTAAGAGCTCTGGTGTCTATTCCGCTGATTGCTGTAATCCCATTTTCATTTAAGTATTTCTCAAGTTTTCTTTTCAGGCGCCAATTTTCTGGTTCCTCAGCAAATTCTTTGACAATAAAACCATTAACATGTGATTTAGAAGACTCAAAATCATCAGTATTAATTCCATAATTACCTATCAAAGGATAAGTCATGCATACTATTTCTCCTTTATAGGAAGGATCAGTTAAAATTTCCTGATATCCAGTCATGCTGGTGTTAAAAACAATTTCGCCAGCACTTTCTTTTTCAGCCCCAAAAATTTCTCCTTCGAAAATACTCCCTTCTTCTAGAACAAGTTTTGCTTTTTTCATTGAACTACCTCCACTTTTTTTCTTTTACTAGAATCACTCCAGTGATTTTAGAAATTCTACTTTATTACTTTACTTCTTTATTCCCTTAATCTGCTTTTAAATCAAAGCACTAAAGTTTATTGATAAAAATAAAACCCTCGCACCAGAAAGAATGGTTTGAAGGTTAAAATTGATATAGTTAGACTATAAAATGCTAAATATAGCTATACCTGTATACCTTTACCAGCCTCTCTGGACTGATTTAAAAGGAAATTATATTCTTTTATTATTGTTGTATAGTTTACCATTTAAAAATTAAACTGTCAATAGAGAAGCTAAGATTAAGAAAATTAATTATTTTAGCTTAATTGGTACTTAATTTAATAGCAATTTATTAATTTTTATTAAATTTTTCTGGCCTTATACTTAGTATGCAGTAACTTATGTGCAATTTCACTACCTGGTTTTTCAAGATAGTTATCATATAATTTTTTTATATAAGGATTTTCGTGAGATTTTCTCATTTTTTTACTTTTATCAATTTTATAAATAGCCTGCTGCCTTTTTTCTAAAACATTTTTATCAGAGGAAATAGGCTGGCCACCTCCGCCCATACACCCACCCGGGCAGGCCATAAACTCTATAAAATCAAATTCTTCTCCATCTTTGATCATTTCCATTACTTTACGTGCATTACCAAGTCCATTAGCAACTGCAGCTCTTAGTTTTAAACCACCAATCTCTACTTCAGCCTTCTTTATTCCTTCCAGCCCTCTTACAGCTTCAAATTCAATTTTCCCAAGTTCTTCTCCAGTGATTAATTCAGTGGCTGTTCTCAGAGCTGCTTCCATTACTCCACCTGTAGTTCCAAAAATATCTGCTGCCCCAGATGAAACTCCTAATAATTCGTCATATTCACTCTCTTCTAAATTAAGAAAATCAATGCCTGCTGATTTAATAATAGAAGCAAGTTCTCTGGTGGTTAAAACATAATCTACATCCCCGGCCATTTCTTCTCTTTTAGCTTCGAATTTTTTAGCTGTACAGGGCATTATTGAGACTACAACAATCTTATCAGAATCAATACCTGCTTCCTTAGCATAATAGCTTTTAGCAACTGCTCCAAACATCTGCTGTGGTGATTTAGCAGATGAAAGATTATCCAGATATTCGGGATAAAAGTGCTCAATAAATTTAATCCAGCCCGGACTGCAGGAAGTAAATAGAGGCAATTTACCATCATTATTTATTCTATCAATTAGTTCTGTTCCTTCCTCCATAATTGTTAAATCAGCTGCAAAATTAGTATCAAAAACTGCATCAAAGCCCAGTCTTTTTAAGGCTGTAACCAGCTGACCCGTAGATATATCTCCAGCCTGATTTGAAAACGGCTCGGAAATTGCAACTCTAACCGCAGGTGCAGTCTGAACAACTACATGTTTAGTTTCATCATTTAAAATATCTAAAACTGATTCTTTTTGGTAAAGTTCGTGTAAGGCCCCTGTTGGACAGGAAAGAATACACTGGCCACAGTTAGTACATTCTACATTCCCCATGCCTCTATCTTTAAAAGTTGTAACTACAGTCTCCGGGCCTCTATTTGCTGTTGTAAAAATTCCTATTCCCTGTACTTCTTCACATTTTCTGATACAGCGATTACAGCTGATGCATTTTTCTGGTTCCCTGATAACTGCATAACTTGAGTTATCAACACTATCACCGCGTTTTATGGGATCTAATCTCATCTTAGATAGCCCAATATCTTCAGCGATATCCTTTAATTCACAATTACTGGCCCGACTGCAGGTTAAACAGTTTAGCTGACAGTCAATATTATGAGTTGCAATAATTAATTCAAATAAGTTTTTCCTCAGATCTCTTA
Organism: Halanaerobium saccharolyticum; assembly: GCF_003259895.1. Classification (GTDB taxonomy): domain Bacteria; phylum Bacillota; class Halanaerobiia; order Halanaerobiales; family Halanaerobiaceae; genus Halanaerobium; species Halanaerobium saccharolyticum_A. The sequence goes on from NZ_QLME01000004.1 coordinate 65,323, forward strand.
CCTTTTTAGAATGAGTTTTTATTTTCATTCCTTCTTCAATCTCAGTTGCACAGGCAGGTTTAAGCAGATCTTCTCCTTCAACCTCTACTACACATAACCTACAGCCACCGTAAATTGACAATCCATCTTCATAACAGAGAGTGGGAATATTTATATTTGCTTTTTTAGCTGCATCTAAAATACTAATTTTTTCTTCCAGTTCAATATTGAGTCCATCAATTTCTGCTCTAAGCATAAATTTTACCTCCAAACTTTAATTCTTTGCCATAGTTTTCAATAACCGATGTAATAAAATTAAGAGAAGACTGTCCCAGTCCACAGCGAGCTGCTAATCTGATAGTGTTGCCAATATCTGAAATTAACTCAGTCTCTATTTTCCTATCTTCTTCTTTAAATGCATTTAATATTTTGTTAATCTGCCTATTTCCTTCTCGACAGGGAAAACAGGTGCCACAGGTTTCATCCATATAAAATCTGGAAACATTTAACATCAAATCTATAAGATCATGTTTTTTACTTACTGCAATAACCGCTCCTGAGCCCAGACTACTGCCTCTCTTTTCAAATGCCTGATAACTGTAGGGGAAATCTAAATCTTCTGCTTTAATTACTGCAGTTGAAATCCCTCCAGGTATCACAAATCTTAAATCCTCATTTCCTTTAATTCCTCCACCTAAATCATAAATTATTTCTGCAAGAGTGATTTGGGCAAACTCAACTTCATAAAGTCCTGGTTTATTTAAATCACCACTTAAGCACAGCAGTTTTGTTCCCTTACTGCCTTTAATTCCAAGTTCTGAAAATTCTTCTGAATCCGGATTTAAAACTTCTGCGGCACAGCATAAACTCTCCACATTATTTACCACTGTCGGTTGCTTAAACAATCCTTTCTCAATCGGATAAGGAGGTTTAATCCGGGAACGTCCCCTTTTTCCTTCAATGGAATTAATTAATGATGTTTCATCACCACAAACATAAGCCCCTGCTCCTCTAATCAGTTTTAATTCTAATTTAAAATCACTGTCAAATAAATTAGCATCTAGAATTTTTTTCTCTCTCGCAGTTTCAATTATTTCAGAAAATATCTCAATTGATTTTGAATATTCCCCTCTAATATAAATATAAGCCTTATCTGCCCCAACAGCATAAGCGGCAAGCATAATACCTTCCAGAACTTTAAGCGGTCTTTCTTCCAGTAAATATCTATCTTTAAAAGTTCCGGGTTCTCCCTCATCAGCATTACAGACCACATATTTTTCTTTTCCCTCAACCTCTGCGGCCATTTCCCATTTAATTCCTGTGGGAAATCCCGCTCCTCCACGTCCTTTTAAACCTGAATCTTTTACTTTTTTAATTGTTTTTTCTCTACCAATTCGAAGTGCATTTTTTATTGATTTGAATTCATAATTGGAGATATCCAGCAGTTTATCTCCTTTAAGATATAATTTTTCTTGAGCCATAAGCTCACTCCTTTCAAAACGCTCCTATAAAATTGAAGTTAAAGCTACATACAGTCATTTAAAATTTCCAGTGCCTTATTTTTATTTATTTTTGTGAATATCTTATTATTAACCATCATTACTGGTCCCTCTCCACAGTGGCCCAGACATTCTACCACCTCTAATGTAAATTTTTTATCCTCTGTAGTCTGATGACTTTTTAAACCCAAATATGACTTTACAGCCCTTAAAACAGAATCGGATTCGTTGAGATGACAGGAAATACTGTCACAAATCCTTATTATATATTTCCCGGTCGGTTCAGTATAAAACATTGAATAAAATGAAATTACTCCATAAACATTTGCCCGTGCTAGTTGATATTTCTCAGACAAATTTTCAATTTCAGCTTCCGGAATATAACCATAAGTGATCTGAATTTGATGCAGTTTTTCTAAAAGACTGTCCTGATAAAATAAAGATTTAAGCTTATCCATTAATAACCAACCCCTTTGTGATATTTTTAACTAAATTTATCAAATACTTGTGAATTTTCAGTCTTTTTAACCAACAAGTAGATGCCTCTTTTTTTTTTGTTAAGTTAATAATATCACATCTCAACCATTATAATCAAATGTTAATAACTTTTTTTATAAATTATAGAATTAGCTTGGGATAGTTCCAAAAAACCGGCCAACTCTGGCTAATCTAATAGAGTTGATCCGGTTTAAATTTATAACAATATTATCTTTTTATCTCAGCCAGTTTTGCAAATCACTATCTTCTTTAAGATAAAACTTTTTGCATTTTTTTCTTAGTTTTATATCTATTTACCCAGCTCTCTATTGGTGTTCCGAGTCCCGGAAACTCAGACTCTGAGGTCCAGACAGGACCAAAAATCAAATCTAAAATATGAACTGCCTTTTTACCACCCTTTGTCATAGATTCTCTACAGGCAGCACAGTAAGTTACTAAATGTTCGGTTTCAAACTCACCTGTTCTTCTATCCATTACTTTTTGAGCTAAGTCCGGATTAGCAGGTACCACCATCCCACCAAAACCACAGCATCTTGTATTTTCCTTGGTGTGTGGTGGTTCTTCGGTATTATAACCAAGCTGATCTAAAATCCATCTTATTCCATTATGAATATCCTCTCTATCTCTGGTAGAACAGGAATCATGAACTCCGATAGTTAAATCACTTTTTTCAGCTTTAGCAGCGGTACCTTCAGGCATACCAATTTCAGGCATTAATTCCCAGAGAGAAGTGACCTTTTGTTCTGGACTATTAGCTGACATTGTTAAATAACATGACTGACAGGCCACAATTATCTCATCTGCCCCCAGTTTATCTATTTCTGACTGCAGACCAGCATAGCGCTCCTTAAACTTATCATACTGTCCTAAAGCCTTTGTCGGCTTACCACAGCATTTTAGAATTGCACCAGTACCTGGTAATTTATTTTTTAAATACTTAATTACTTCTTCCACTAACTCAGGTCTATATGAAGATAAACTACAACCTGGAATAAATACTCTTTTTGTTTTTGCCATTATTTAGTATCCTCCTCATCAACCGCAGCCCTGGTTGTTGTAAATAATTTTGAAAAACCTAATCTCTGATGCCATTTAATTGCATTGTGACCTTTAATAGGTGATTCTCCATTATTTTCTTTAACAAGTATCTTTCTCAACTGCATAAATTTATCTTTTATTTCAAAATCATTGGGGCAGGCAATTGTACATTGACTGCACATATTACAGGAAAAATAGACTAGAGGATCTACTTCATCTTTTTTAACTCTTTCAAATAATTCTTTCGGGGAATCACTATATTCATCTAACATAATACATTCTTTAATACATTCCTTACATTCACATTCCAGACAGCGCAGTGCTTCTCCCATAGCTTCTGCAGTATTGAATCCTAATTCTACTTCTTTAAAATTATTTTTTCTTTCTTCAAGATTAAGCATCCGCATATCTATTCGTCTGCGAACCGGCTCTTCTCTAGTTAATTCTTTTTGAAGTTTACTTTCATAAGCTCCTTCTTCTTCACGATTTTCTGTAAGTTCTTTACTATTTAAGTAGCGATCAATAGATTCTGCAGCTTTTTTACCGTGTGACATTGCTTCTACTGCAAGCAGTGGTTTTCCTATACAGTCTCCACCACCAAACACATTCTCGACTTCTGACTGCAGAGTAAGCTGATCTACTTCTTTAATATTTAGTTGTTCATTCATAAAAGATGTGTCAGCTCTCTGACCAATTGCAAAAATAACATTATCCGCTTCTATAGTTTTAAGATTATCTTCACAATAATCAGGATTAAAATTACCAGCTTCATCAAATACCTGAGTACATTCTTTAAAAGTCATCGATTCAACTTTCTTATTTCCTCCAATTTTTTGAGGACCCCAGCCGGGATGCATTATTATTCCTTCTTCTTCGGCATCTTCAACTTCCCAGGAATGGGCTGGCATTTCATTTCTACATTCAAGGCAGGCAACATGTATCTCTTCTGCGCCAACTCTCCAGGCAGTTCTGGCAACATCCATTGCCACATTTCCACCACCAATAACTACCACTTTTTTACCAATTTTAACTTCTTGGTTCAAACCAGCTTTTCTTAGAAAATCTGCTCCTTCTAATACTCCCTCAAGATCTGAACCTTCAACTGGTATCATAACTGCATCATGGGCTCCTACTGCTACAAATACTGCATCATAATCATTTTTTAAAGCCTCAAAATCAATATCTTTGCCTACTTCTTTATTTAGATGAATATTGACTCCTAACTTTTCTAAAATACTGTATTCCCGATCGATTACAGTTTCCGGTAATCTATAAGCTGGAATACCTACTCTCAACATTCCGCCAACTACTGGTAGAGATTCAAATATTTCCACCTGATGACCCTTTTTCTGCAAATCATAGGCTGCTGTTGCTCCTGCCGGACCAGCTCCAATAATTGCAATTTTTTTACCGGTTTCTGGTGCTCTAGAAAGATCCCACTTTTCAGGATCATCTGCCATATCTGCAGCAAAACGTTTTAGATTTTTAATTGAAAGTGCTGCTTCAATTTCTCCCCGTTTGCATTCTTCTTCACAAGGATGAGCGCAGACTCTTCCTAAAATACCAGGAAAAGGAATAGTTTTCCTGATTAACTCCAGAGCTTGCCGATATTTACCCTCTCCTATTAAGGTAACATAACCCTGGACATCTATATTCAGGGGACATCTGGACTGACAGTAAGGTGATTCATCTGCTAAACAGTCGTTAATAATCTCATTAATTTCTCTGACCAAATTTTCACTTAGTTGCACTTAATATCCTCCTTATTAATGAATGCTATTTCTTTCACAATTGAATCTAAAAAAATATCTTACTCTTATTATAACTTGATATGATTTTTTTGTCTTTGTTCACCATCTATAAATTATATCTGCTTTTTTGTTCAATATCCCAAAAATCAGAATTTTTTATAGTCCTAACAATACTATCATTTAAATCTTTGTTGTTTTAAGCCATATTTTTTCAGTAAATTCTTAGTTCATTAGAATATAATTGGTAATAATTCTATCAAATTAGAATATTATCCTGAGCTGGCTGAATCATCACTTAACCAGTGCTCACCGGCCGTCTTTATAGCTATAGCTCCCAGAGGAGCTGTGACCACAATAGATAAAACTGCCAGGGCCAGAATCAGTTCTCCTGAAGCAACACCTGCAGCGAGAGGAATTGCACCAATTGCTGCCTGTACAGTAGCTTTAGGTGTATATGCCAGGACACAAAAGCATTTTTCTTTTAAATTAAGGTGAGTTCCAGCCAGAGAAATTATAACTCCTATTGATCTGGCAGACAAACCAATTGCAATAATTATTAATCCAATTAAACCTGATTCAAAAGCAAGCTGAATATTCACTTCAGCTCCGATTAATACAAATAACATTAATTCTGCAAAAACCCAAATTTTATTAAATTTAGAAGATAATCGTTTACCTAAAGCTGAATAACGATCCTGAATTACAAAACCAATCACCATTATTCCCAATAGAGTAGCAACAGGAACAATTCCTTCTAAAAAATGCTCTAAAGAATTCATTATAATTCCAAAACTTAACAGCAGCAGTGCTTTTTTGGTATCGCGAATATGATATTTTTTGAAAATATAGATTGAAAATAAAGCAACCCCTGTTCCAAAAATAATACCCAGTAAAATAGCAATTGGTACATTTAAAATTTGTCTCAAAACATTAATCTGCTGACCTCCATAAATGCTTAAAAAAGCAGAAAAAATTGTAATCGCCACCACATCATCAACTGAGGCACCAGTTAAAATTAGAGTTGGAACTCCTTTTTTGGCTCCTTTCTGCTGGTCAATTAACGCCAGCATTTGTGGTACTACTACCGCCGGAGAAACCGCAGCAATAATAAAGGCTAAAATCCCAGCCTCTACAAATCCAAAATTAAGTAAGTAAATAGCAGCCAAAATCACAGCCGAGCCTTCCATTAAACCGGGAATAAAACTTAATTTAACTGCCGGAATTCCCACTTTTTTTAAAGTCTCTTTTTCAATCCCCAGACCGGCCCTAATTAAAATCACAATCAAAGCAATCATTCTCAAGTCTGATGAAATATTTAAGATATCCTGACTGATTAAATCAAAACCATATGGACCTAATAAAATTCCAATTAAAAGCATTCCCAGTAAAGCAGGCAGCTTTAATTGATCAAAAAACCTCCCAAATAATAATGCAAATAAAATAATTAAAGCTAAACTTAAAGCCATACAATCATCTCTCCTTTGATTGTGAATTTATTCTTCTGTACCAGGTACAAAACGGTCGTTTTGTACCTGGTACCAACAATATGGTACCAACAATATATTGATAATAAAAAAAGCTCCCATCTAGATAGGGTAATCCCTAAATAGATAGGAGCCATCAACTGACATTCCCGCCAGTGGTTATATGGGGAGCTCCATCCCCTTAATTCATTTCATTTACAAATATCTTATGTAATTCTACATTTGGATCAAAACCAAGTTCTCTCAGGCTGTGATCAAATGCTTTTAAAGTTCGATATAACTTTTCTTCATAACAATTTTCTCCCATATGCCCAATTCTGATTAATTTATCTTCAAACTCTCCCAGGGAAGCCGCAATCATTACATTATGGCTTTCTGTCATCAGTTGATTTAGTTCCTGATAGCTAATACCCTCCGGTATTACAATTGCAGTAACTGTATCAGAATGTCCATTTTCGGAATATAAATTAAGATTGGATTGTTTAATTGCTTCTCTGACAGCCGCAGCAATTTTGCTGTGGCGCTCAAAAACTTCCTTATCCGCCAGCCACTTATCTAAAGCTGCATCCAAAGCATAAATATCACTTACTGCCTGAGTATAGGGAAAATACTTTTCTTCATACCAGTTCTGCCAGAGCTGCAAATTGGTATAATAGCCCCTGACAGCAGTCTCTCTATTATTAACTGTCTCCCAGGCTGCATTACTAACACTCATAAAAGTTAATCCCGGAGGAACTGATAGACATTTTTGAGAACCGCCAAGAATTATGTCAATTCCCCATTTATCTACCTCTATTGGGACACCTCCAATTGCAGAAACAGAGTCTACAACTGATAAAATATTATATTTATTTAATAAATTAGTAATCTCTTCAGCATTATTTATTACTCCAGTTGGAGTTTCACAGTGAACAAAGGTAGCAAATTTAAAATCATTTTCTGCTGCCAGCTTCGATTTTAATTTATCTATATCAATCTCTTTATCATATGGGAATTCCCATCTTACAACATCTGCTCCATAAAGATCAGCAAAATCTGCGAATCCTCTCCCGAAGATTCCATTATCTAAAACTAAAACCCTATCTCCTGGTTCGATTAATGAAGCACAGGCAGATTCCAGTCCTAAAATACCCTCCCCACTCATAATAATCACATCATTTTTTGTTCTCATTACCTGCTGCAATTTTGAACTAACATCCAGATAAAAATCAAAAAATTCAGGATCAAGATCAGGGTTGGTAATTTTGCGACTCATTGCCCGTCTAACTTCTTCGCTAACCTCAGTTGGACCGGGTGTCATTATTAACAAATCACTCACAAAAATCACTCCCATATTTTTACGGTCTAATATAGATTTTATAACTTTTTATAGGAGATTGTCAAGCTATTTTGTCTAAGAAACTGGACTGTCATTTTTGATTTGAAGTGATTATCGTTGAATAAACAGTACAGCCTCTTTTTTTGAACAATTATTTATTTTTTTAGGTTTTTATAAAAAAACACTCAGTTCTATTTCTAACTGGCAAAATTTATATCCGACATTAAATTAATTATTTTTTCTATCTGCAGTTAAATAATTTATAGTCTCTTTATTATAATTTTATAACTCTGAAACAAACCTAAACTTTGACCTTAAACTCGACCAGAAACAGAGGAAGCAAAAATGCACTAATCATAATTACAGCCAGGGCAACAGCCTGTGATAAATTTGTCTGAGTCAAACTATAAATTGCTGTAGTTAATGTTTGAGTTTTGCCGCTCATATTGCCTGCAAAAATTATAGTAGCTCCAAATTCCCCGGCTGCTCTTAAAACTGAAATTATCAAAGCTGTAGTAAAGCCTCTTAGACTTAATGGTAGATAAACCTTAAATAAAAGATCGTTTTCAGCTGCACCTTCAACCACTGCTGCTTCTATTATATTTTCATCAATTGAAGAAAATGAATTTTTTAAAGTTAGAGTAAATAGAGGCAGCAAAAGCGGCAGACTGATTAATATATTCAATATTTTATTAATATATTGATTTCTGCGGCTGATTAGATAACTAAAGGGAGTGCCCAGCAAAACTGTTAATGAAGCTGAGATACTTAATGATAAAAATGTGATTTTAAATGCGGATAAGATATTGACACTACTGAAAACATTAATGATATCTGTAACTGAACTTTCAATAAACAGTGATGATATTACAAAGCCAATAAAAATTATATTCATAGCTGCTGTCAGAATAATTAATATTTGAGCTGAAAAAGAAAAGCTCTGAAAATTATTAAAATATGCTGGCGAAAATAAGGCTGCTTTTTGATAACTTTTGTTTTTCTTTTCTGTTTCTAAGAAAACATTTTCACTCATTTCTTTTCACCTGCTTGAAATTATACTCACCAAATATTTTCTGGGCTTCCGGGCTTAAAATATAATTATAAAATTTTACTGCTTCTGATTCGGCCTCCGATTGCTGACTCAGCCCCAGATAATAACTGGCCTCTATATTATATTCTGCGGGGATTTCAACTTTATGTATATTTTTATCCTGATTGTAATCACTTAAATACACAATTCCTGCCTCAGCAGCACCTAATTCAACTTTATTTAACACACTTTTTACATCAAACTCCCGGGAAACAACTGCAGAATCAAATTGATTTTTTAATTTTTGTCTCTTTTCTTTATTTGAAACCGATTTTAAATATTGATCTAACATTTTTACAGTATAATCTCCAACTGGAACTGATTCTGCTCCAATAAGCAAAGAATAATCGCTATTAAGTAATTGTTCCAGATTAGCAACCTTTTTATTCCTGGAATTTATGATTATAATTAATTCGTTTTTAGCAAATATTTCATCTTTAGCAACCAGATTTTCCTTTTTTAATTGATCTAAATAATAAAGATTGGCCGATAGAAACAAATCAAATTCAATCCCCAGTTTAATCTGGCTAAAAAGTGCCTGACTGCCTGCATAATTGATTTCAAGTTTTGAGTTGATATTTTCCGCTTCAAATCTTTCTTTTATTTCATTTAAAGGTTCCTGTAAACTGGCTGCCGCCATTACCCTAACGGCAGCAGCTGCAGATGTCTGGACTGTAAAAACAATTAAGATCAAAATAATACAACTTAAAATCTGCTTTCTCTTTGCGTTTCTCATCTTTTTTATCAACCTCTTTAAAATCAATTTCGTTATATGCAAGCTCAGATAACGGCCTTATAACAATTTAGCTATAGACACAATTAAATATATCTAAACAACTTCTCTCCTCACTATTTTACTAAAAACCTCTACTAGCCTGGGTGAAAATTGAAGACCGCTGTAATCAGCTAATTCTATCAGAGCTGATTCAATTGATTTAATAGAAGAATAAATATTAGAAGAGGTCATTACATCAAAAGCAGAGATAATAGAAATAATCTGAGCCATCTGGGGAATCTGATCTCCTTTTAACCCCTCAGGATAACCACTCCCATCCCACCACTCATGATGATATTTTGCAATTTCAATAATTCTCTGATCATAACCAGCTTCTTCTAAAAGATTAGCTCCAATTTCGGGATGCTCACTAACTACTTCTTTCTCAACTTTATCTAATTTTCCTGGTTTATTTAAAATATCATGAGGCAGTAAAAATTTGCCCACATCATGTAATAAAGCTCCCTTTTTTAGAAGCTCAATTTCAGCTTCTGACATCTTTAATTCTTCGCCAATCATTTCTGCAAAAATAGCAGTTTTTTGGGCATGTTTTTGATTATGTAGATCATGGCCCTCAAACAAAAGCAAGATTAAATTCATTTCATTATCCATAACTAATCCTCCTTAAGATTTTACAATTGGAATTTGTTGATAAGTAGAAATTTCTTTTAATTTTTTAAAATCAGGAGAACCCACCTTTTGTTTGAGCTGGCCCTGTTGATCTACCTCTAAATAAATATTTGATCTTGGCTTATCTATAAAAAGAAAATCTCCAGCAGAACTGATTTTGATATTTCCTGCTGTATTTTTGATATAAATCCCCTTGCCAACTTGAAATTCAGTAACACTTAAGGAGCTTCCCACCTCTTTTAAGTAAATATAGTCCCGGGCAAAATATTTCCCACCTTTGATAAAACCTTTACCAGAGATATTAATAATACTCTGACCCGAATGAATCGTAGAATTATAGCAGCCCTTTTTCATTATAATTACATTTCCAGAAGCAGTAATTTCCGAATTCTGAATATATTTTGCATAAACATGTGATTCTTTTAAATTTTCCTGTGCGTCAATAACATCCCCTAGTTCTTCTTTCAATTTTTCAAAAAGATCAGTATTCTTAAGTCTAAGTATTTTATTATAGCCTTTAAATTCTGAATGTAATTCTTTTAAAGTAGCTGCAGCTTTCCATTCAAAATTAAATTCTTCCATCTGATCAGCCAATCTTGCAACCAGAGGCGGTAATTCTTTAAACTTATCAGTTAAAAGTAACCTCAAAATTCTTCCAAGCTGCAAATTTTTGACTAAAAAACCCATTCTCTCTTTTGCAGCACCCATAATTTGATCAACAGCATGCAAAAGACTATTCAGCGCCTTATACAATTTTTCAATCTGCTCTATTAGCTCTGGTGGCAAAAATAGACCAGCTGTGATTTCACTGTGCACAATATTTTCTTTAACCAGTACATCACCATCGACTGATGCCTTACAGCCAGCAATACTCTTTTTTATCTGCAGATTATTTCCAATCTTGACATCAAAATAATCATAAATTCCACCCTGAACAATTAAATCTCCTTCATATTTGATATTCCCTGTTGTTTTATCAACATCTCCATTAATTACATATTGAGGAACAATTGAAACAACAAATTCATCCTTTTTCTTTTCAATTTTAGGTCTGCCGGCTTTCATAGCAACTGCCTTCATATTATTTTTAATCAATTTAATTCCATAACCTGCTGTCAAACGATAATCTTTAACAGGGGGAGCTTTAACTTTTTCTTTTTGTACATTTATTCCATATTCTCCCGGAACTGCTGGAATTTTTTCGACAACCACCTCGCCTACAGAAAACGAAGTAATACAGTTAAAATCATGGGTCAAAGATCTTTCTTCTTTTTCCACTGACTTGATTCTTGCATCCTCACCTTTAATTACTTCTTTTCCTTCAGCAATTAAAAAATTCCCACTCGTATTATTTTTTGCTATTTTTTCTACAAGTTCGTCTTTAACTCCATACCTGACCCTATTCTGCAGCAGCAGAATAGATATCTCTGACTTTTCTATTACGGGATATTCTTCATTTACTTTTTCGGCTTCAACTTCTAATAAATTAGAAGCAGGGTGATCTTTAATTTTGAGCTGGTAGGAGGGCTGAAGCTCAATATTTAAATAAGCTTCCATAGCATTATTTTTTAATTCTAAACCAAGCTCTTTTTTAGCCTCTTGATTTTCTTTTTTTATTTCAATTTTGCTATCAGCAAAAACTACGCTTTCTTTTTTTAATTTTTCACCATTTAGATAAATTTCAATTCCTTCTCCAGCTTTCAGTCTGGCATACCTACCATTCCCTTCTGGATCAGAAACTAAAATTTTTCCCTGTTTAATTTCTACTTTACCATCACTATTAGTCATATCTACACCTTCTTTCCCTGTTTTTACAAAGAACCATCCCTACGGTTAAAGGTGGCAGTCGGGCTATCATAGCTCTCAAGCCTTAGACCCCTTACTTTGCGTCACTGTTTTTCAACAATTTTGCTTTTCTTTTATACTCTACTATTAATATTCTTGATTATCAATCATTATCCTTTATTTTAAAAGAAGATCTAAGTTATTTTTATGGTAATTACTCAGTCAAAATAAATTAGTATTCATTTAATAATTTCACAAAAAAATCATATTATTTATTAGCTAGAATCTTGCAATAATATAAAGACTTTACTATACTTAAATCAAATAAAATTGTTGGAGGTGATGTTAATCACTGTTCAAAAGGACAATAAGAAAAAAAATAATGAAAAAGATGGATCTATACCTTTTATTATCAGCAGCTCTTACCTATTAACTTTTTTATTTATTAGGTTGGCTGTAATGATTGCTGGTTCCGCAGGTAGTGCAGCTTCAACTGCTGCCAAGACTGGCAATTTGCAATTTTATATCGGTTCAAATATAATTCTTTTTGGATATCATATTCATCATTTATATATTGGAATATTGCTAATTGCTCTGGCAGGTTGGTTTTCCATTACTAAAACAGAATTTGTAGACCACAGAGACAATGCTTTGATTTATGGAATCGGACTTGGATTGTTTATGGATGAGATTGGTTTATTGTTAAGCTGGGGGGATTACTGGCACAGTACAACTTATCTCTTAAGTTTACTGCTCGGAGGAATATTTTTGAATATAATATTTTTTCCGGATTTTTGGAAAGATTTGAGATCACATCTGGGAGAATTTAATCCCAAAAATAAAATCTTAAAACATTATAACTCAAGTGCTTTAATTTCGGGGGTGGATAAATTGGCAGAGGAAGCCGATAAAACAGGTAAAATAACTTTAGTATTTTCAGGTTTAATTTATGTAATTGTTGGAATTTTAATTATTTCTAACCCAGAATTAGTTTATTATTGGGTTGCAGGAGGATTTTTTCTGCAGGGGCTAACAAAGTTTGTAGAAGCATGGAAAGCTTAGATAATATATCAGATCATTGGAGCCGGTGACAGGAGTTGAACCTGCAGCCTGTGGTTTACGATACCACTGCTCTACCAATTGAGCTACACCGGCTTTCTTAGTCCTAAAAAGCCAGTACTATCCCACCTTCATTGGCATAGACTGTACTAATTCCCGCAGTTTCTACAATAATTATTTCTCTAAAATTATATTTTTCTGAAGCCTGTTTTTTAATAAATTCTGCTTTGTCTAGAGCATTACAGTGAGCAATACCAAGTACTTTCTCTTCTAGATTTTCTCCTTTTTCTCCAATTTTATCTATCAATTTTCTAACTGCTCTTTTACTTCCTCTTGCTTTATCAACAAGAGTTATAGTTCCTTCATCAGTAGCACCTAAAACGGGCTTTATATTAAAAAAAGAAGCAATTTTACCTTTTAATCTTCCCATTCTTCCTGCTTTAATTAGATTATCTAGAGAGTCGAGCACAAATAAAGTCTGCATTTCTTCAACATATTTTTCAGTTTTTTCTATAATTTCTTCTCTCTTAAAACCAGCTTCGATTAGTTCACCCAACTTATAAGCAATCATTGTCTCACCGGCAGAGGCACTGAAAGAATTAAAAACTTTAACCAATTTGTCTTCAGCCTCTTCCATCAGCATATCCTTTGCCAGGATAGCATTCTGATAAGTTGCACTCAATTCTTTAGAAAGGGTTACCACAAAAATATCTTCAGATTTACGATATAAATCTAAAAAAGGTCCTGGACCTGGACTTGCAGTTTTTGGTGCATCACTGCTATTACGCATTGCGTTTAACAATCCTTCCCGGTCAAGATCTTCATCATCTATAAAATGCACATCTCCAACATCTATAGACAGTGGTGCTGTGGAAATATTAAATCTTTTTCTTAATTCTTCTGTTAAATCACAGCAGCTGTCAACTATTATTTTGAAGTCCATAGTATTGTAATTACCTCCGCTATATAATATTTTAAGAATCTAAACTTTATTCTATTATATAATTTTATCTTTATTGTAAGCAAAAATCAACAGGTTAATTCAATTTTATTTTTTAATTTAAATATAGAAAAGCCCCGGCTAAATTAACAGCCGGGGCAAGTTTACATAATTATGTTTTAATTATATAAGGTCAACATTCTCTGCCTGAGGTCCGCGGTCGCCTTCAACAATTTCGAATTCAACTTCCTGACCTTCTTCTAAAGTTTTGAAACCTTCTTGCTGAAGAGCAGAGAAATGTACAAATACGTCGTCGCCGTCTTCTCTTTCAATAAAGCCATAACCTTTTTTCTCATCAAACCATTTAACTTTTCCTGTGTAAACCATATTAATATCTTCCTCCTAAAATTTAAGCTGAGTATGTGTAGCTAGTTTAGAATACTCAGTGATTTAAATATATCATTTGATTTCTTATTTGTCAAATTTTTCTGATATAAAAATTAGATGGGATAATTTTTCTTGTTTTTATAAATATGATATACTTACTTTTGATAAGGAGGTAGTTAAATGGAAGAATTTATTTCTACTAATTTTATTTTTACTAACATAAATATCTTATTTTTGAGCACTGGCATCTTAATAACATTTTTCACTTTGCTTTCCAGCTGGAGAAAAATTGTTGAATTTAGATTTTTCTATTTGATCAATTTAATATTTTTTATTACTAGTTTTTTTCTTGTAATCAGTACAAAAAATTGGTTTATTTTTATGATTGGCTGGGAGCTTGCAACATTAACTACCTCATTAATGCTGGCCTGGGATGACAAAAATATTGCCTGGGAATATTTTGTGATTCAATTTATTGGGGGCAGTTTTTTGATACTAACGACTTTAACTGCCTATACAAATGGTTATCAATTTATCGGAGCAGTTGAGGAATTCTGGCTGCAGTTGATGTTTATAATAGCACTCGGAGTTAAAAGTGCAGTTATTGGTCTGCACAGCTGGGTCCCTTATATCTATAGAGAAGCGTCTCCAGGGTTTTGTGCCCTTTCTTCTGGACTGGTGGCAAAATTGGGCTATATTACTCTTTTAAGAGTTATTAGTGATGGAAATAGACTGCTGCTCTATCTTGGATTGATTATGATCTTCTATGGAGGAATCAAAGCTCTGGAAGAAAAAAATTATAAACTAATCCTGGCTTATAGTTCAATCAGTCAATTTGGTTTTATAACTCTGGCAATTGGCAGTGGAAATATTTACGGTTATTATGGTGCAGTACTACATATTATTGCTCACGCTTTTGCAAAATCCACCTTATTTAATGGGGCAGGAAACTGGATTAAAGAATTTAACTCTACCTCTATTTTTGATTTTAAACGCTGTGAAATCCGGCAGAAAGTTAATACGATAAGTACTATTTTTTCTTTTCTCTCACTGATGGCCTTTCCTTTTTTTATAGGTTACAATAGTAAAAACTTAATTAAATATTCTCTGAGTTCAATCCCAATGTTTGAATTTTTATTGCATTTAGGAAGTATTTTAACTGTGGCTTACGCTTTAAAAATATTATGGATAATATTTTTTAAAGATCTTAAAGATTCCAATTTTAATTTTAAAGTTAAGTTAAAAAGCAATTATCAACCCACTTTTCTAGAAAATATTTCAATTTTGCTTCCAGCTCTATCTTTAATTATACTGGCAGTAACTGCAAACATCTATTTAGGACATCAATTTAATTTTAATTATTTATCAGGATTAATAACTACAGCAGTTTATTTAATAGTGGCTTATTTAATTCGTTTTCCAATTATGTCCAGAATCGAACATTAACCAAAAGTTTTGATCAGGCTAATTGTTTGAAATTTAAATTATGTCTAAAAAAAGGAGCCTGCAGCAGGCTCCTTTACTAACTTTAAAAAATATAAATATTTTTTAAAGTTTTGATTAATCATTTACAGTTTAAATTTAGAAATTGAAGCTGATAGTTCTTCTGCCATCTTTGCCAGCTCCTGAGAAGCAGTAATAATCTCATCTGTGGCTGCATTCTGTTCCTGACTGGAAGCTGCTACTTCTTCAGCATTGGCAGCTGCAGTTTCACTTGCAGATGCAATTTCTCTAATTGCTCTCTCTACATCCTCACTATTTGCTGCCATTTCTTCCGCTTTATTATTTATATTGGTAATTATTCGACTTAAAACTCCTGCTGTATGTTCAATTTCTTCAAATGCTGTTCCACTTTCCTCAATCGAACTAACACTGGAATCAACTACTTCTCCTGTTTCTTCCATATTTTCTACAGAAGCCTGTACATCCTGCTGAATATCTGCAATTAATTCTGTAATTTCATCTGTCGCCTGATTTGATTCTTCTGCCAGCTGTCTTATTTCGTCTGCTACAACTGAAAAACCACGTCCGGCCTCTCCTGCTCTTGCAGCTTCAATTGCCGCATTTAAAGCAAGCAAATTTGTCTGCGAAGATATATCTTTAATAAGACTGACAATTTCTCCAATTCTCTGTGAAGAGTCAGCCAGAGAATGAACTGCTTTTTCTACCTGTTTTGAATTAGCTTTAACTTTATTGACTTCAGCTGCAGATTTATCAATCGATTGATTACCTTTTTCTATATTTTCCATCACATTAACTGACTGTCTATCCATCGCATCAGAAGATGTATTGATCATTGTAATCTGCTTGCTTAGTTCTTCCATAGTTGCAGATGTTTCTTCAACCTGAGCCGACTGCTCTTCAGTGTTAGAAGCAACTTCCTGGATAGCTTTACTTACCTCCTCTGCACTTTCTCCAACCTGATTTCCATTTGCAGAAAGCTCCTCACTTGAAGCTGCAACTCGGTCAGAAACAGCTTTGACATCCAGAATCATTGATTTTAGATTATTAATCATCTCTGAAAACGACTTGCTTAATTTCCCGATTTCATCTTTCCGCTTTAAATATTTATCGTCAATATTTATTGTGAAATCTCCTGCTGCCAGTTTTTGGGCAGTTGCGGTAACATAATTAAGGGGTTTTGCTATGTAGGAAGCAATAAGCACAGTAACTATTATTCCAATTATTAAAGCGACTAGAGCAATAATTAAGCTGATATTTCTTAAATTAACAAGTCCACTCATAACTTCTGACCTATCAGCTGTCATAGCAACAGACCAGCCATTAATACCTGCAGGATGATAGGCCATTATTTTTTGTTGATTATTAAATCTATAATGAACCGCTCCGCTTTCTCCTGCAATCATTTTATCCGTAACTGAAATAAGATGCTGATTGCTCTCGGCCAGTTCACTACTGGCTATGTATTCTCTCTCCGGATAAGCAATTGTATTTTTATTTTGATTAATTATCCATCCATAGCCGGCCCCGTTGATGTTCATTTCAGTAATTAACTGCTGTAAATATTCTGTAGAAACCGTACCAATTAAAACTCCAACCTGCTCTCCCAGATCGATAATTGGAACAGCAATCGAAATCACGTTACCCTCAGTTAATTGACTGGGACGGGCATTTGAATATGTAACTTCATTTGTTTCCAGCGCCCGCTGAAAATAATTTCTATCGGAAACATTAATGTTTTCACCACCAACCACATTGGCTCTACCATCCGGTCTGGCAACAATAATATTTTCCAGTTCGGGATGATGTGATTCCCGGAGATATCTTTCCTGACTGCTCCACATCATAGTCTGAACATCATTAGAATCCGCTAAATCTTTTAAAAAGATCTCTATCCCACTTAACCACTCATTAATGGTGTTAGAATTCTGTCTCGCACTCTCTTTAGCACCTGCCATTATTGTTTCTTCTAAAATATTAGTTGATTGATTATATAAAGTAAAAGCTGTACCACCAACAATAACTAAAATTAATATTATAATTGCCAGCAGCATTTTTCCCTTGATTGAATTAAGCATTTCAAATCCCTACCTTTTTTCTATATTATAGTAAAATTATATCATACAGACTGAATATTGCAATCAATAGAAATAATAGATTCTAATTCATTTATTGGCATCGGGCGATAATAATAATAACCCTGCACAAAATCACAGTTTAATTTTTTTAATATTTCTAGTTCCTCTTTTTCTTCTACTCCTTCTGCAATAACCATAAAATTAAGTTCATGTGAAAGTTCAATTATCTTTTCAGTTAAGATTCTGGTTTTTTTCTGATCTAAATTACGAATAAAGGACATATCAATCTTCAGCATATCAATCGGTAGTTTAGCTAAATAGGAAAGAGAGGAATATCCTTTACCAAAATCATCAAGAGAAATATAAAAACCAGCTTTTTTTAATTTATTTAAATTTTCTAAGTCTCGCTCAGCTGCGTCCAGAAAAATTGATTCTGTAATTTCAAAATCAATTTGATCAGGGCACAATTCTCTTTTTTGAATTAAATTTTCTAAAAAAGTAATTAAAGAATCATCTTTTAAATCATAGGCAGACAAATTAATTGAAATAATTTTTTCTGATTCTCTCAATACTTCATTCTCTGAAAATTCTTTAATAACCCTTTTAATAACCCAGCGGGTAATTTGAGTTATTAAGTTGCTTTGTTCAGCAATCGGAATAAAATATCCGGGTGAAATCGGACCGAATTCTGGGTGGTCCCAGCGAAGTAAAGCTTCCAGAGCTACTATCTCTTCATTTTGCAAATTGATTTTAGGCTGATAAACAAGATTTAGTTCTCCATTTTCTACAGCTTTTCTCAAATCATTTTTTAACTGACTATTATTTAGCTTTTCAAAATAAATTGTCTGATCATAGATCTGATAAAGTTTATTGGTATCTTCAATTGTATGCATTGCATGATGAGCCCTAGTAATTAATGTCTTAGCGTCATCACCATCTTTAGGATAAATTGTAATGCCAATTTTAAAATTCAAAAAGTAATCAATCTCATTTTCCTTCCAGAGTCTTTTTATCGAATTTAGAATCTCCACTGCCTTAGCTTTGATTTCTTCTTTTTTAGCTATATTTTTAAACAATAGCAGAAATTTATCTCCGTAATAATGACTTATTAAATCCAGTTCCGAATCATCTTTTAATACATCTGCAATTTTTTGGGCAGTCTGATTTCCGTGCAGTGAGCCAATTACATTAGATATATTGTCCATATCTGTTACTTCAAGGTAAAAAACGGAAAATCCCTGATCTTTCATAGACTCTTGAGAAACTTCAATTTGCTGCTCCAACTTTTCAGAAAAATATTTTTCATTTGGCAAACTGGTAAAATCATCATAATAGGCTAACTGATATAACTTATTTTCCAACTTTTTTTCTCTGGTTATTTCTGTAGTAGTTCCAATTACTTTTACTGCTTTACCTTTATCATTTTTTAAAAACCTGCCGCTATGTTTGATATAGATATACTGATCATTATTTTTTACTCTAAAAACATTTTTATACTTTTTGTTTTCACCTGTAAGAAAAAGCTCCCATTTTTCTTGAGCCTGTTTTCTATCTTCAGGATGAATATATACTTTGATTGATTCAATTGGTCCCTGCCTGGTATATTTTTGATGAATATTTAATTTGCTCTGAGCCCAGTAGGATAAATATAATTCTTCTTGCTGTAGATCATATTCCCAGATGCCAACATCTATCATATCCTCAATCAAATTAAACTTTTTAATTTTATCTTCTTCACTTTTAATCTTTTCGATTTTGTCAATGATACTTTTACTAATTACATAGTGACTTTTTAATCCTCTTTTTACAAAAATATAAATTAAAACCGAAGAAAAAATCACAAATAGAAATTCATTAATAAAGTGAAAGAGAACTAAGAAATTATTCTCAGAAAAAAAATGATTAATTATATATTCAAAGGTTGAAATCCAGATAACTCCCAACACAAAATATTTTAACATAATTTTAAAACTCATCCGTGATGGGTCAGTTTCTTCCAGTTTATTTTTCAGCTTAAATATTACATCCATTTGTGACCCTCCAAAATAAATATTTATCTATCTGACTAAATTAATGTATATCTAAATAAAAAAAACCGACCATAAGCGGTCGGGCGTTAATTTCTGCAGCCTGGCAGTCTCAGTAAGACCCATAGCTTTGCGTCACTGCTTTACAGCAGTTTTGCCCGTAGTTGAAATATATTTTCTTTTAGTAATTATATTGTACTAAAGCTCAGACTATAATTCAAGCTTTTTGATTAACAAAATTTGTTTTTATTTCTTGTTATTTCAAAGCAGCGGCTCTTGCTTTTGATAATTTTATATGTTAAAATAAATGATGTTGATGCCGAAGTGGTGGAATTGGCAGACGCGATGGATTCAAAATCCATTATCCTCACGGATGTGTGGGTTCGAATCCCACCTTCGGCACCATTTTTTACATATCAACATTCATAGTTATTTTAAGATCTCCTTACCGGGAGATTTTTTTAATTTATTAAAGAAAACTAATTAATATAAATGGAGGAACTGATAATGAATGCCGATTTGATCATTGCAGGTGCCGGACCAGCAGGACTTTTTGCTGCAATCCAGGCTGCAGCAAATAATGAAAATAAAAAAATTATAATTATGGAAAAAAACGCAAGCGCCGGCAAAAAACTTTTAATCAGCGGCTCAGGTCAGTGTAATCTAACCCATGCTGGTAATATCGCTGATTTTTTTGACCATTATGGAGAAAATTATAATTTTCTAATGGGGCCTCTTTATACTTTTGATAATCATCAGTTACTGCAATTTTTTAAAGATAGAGGAATTAAATTTAGAAAAGCTAGAGGTGGAAAGATTTTTCCTGAGTCCAATAAAGCCTCAGATATTTTAAATGTATTATTAAAAGAAACAAAAGCTAGAGAAATTAAAATTATATATAATACTCCGATAGAAAATGTTAATTACAAGAACAAATCATTTGAGATTAAAAGCAGCAATAAAATTTATACAAGCAAATATTTTCTGCTTGCAGCCGGTGGAAAATCTTTTCCTAAAACAGGTTCAACAGGTGATGGCTTTCAAATTGCCAGTAGTTTGGGTCATAATATTATTGAACCACAACCAGCTTTAGCTCCGGTAATTATTAAAGATTATCAATTTAAAATGCTGAGCGGAATATCTCTGAGAAATAAAAACATTTCACTCTGGAGAAATGGAAATTTAGTAAAAAGCTGGAATGATGATCTGTTGTTAACCCATCAAGGCTTATCGGGACCGGGAATCATCAATTATTCCCGCTACATGGAAGAAGGAGATATTATAAAAATAAAGCTATTAAAATATTCCAGGGAAGAATTAGAAAATAATCTGCTGAAAAAAATTGAAAGAGAGGGGAAATTGAATTTACTCAATCTTTTAATTAAATATCCGCTGGCCCAGAGACTAATTGAAAAGATACTTGAAATTGCGGATATTGACGGCAGCCAGAATGCGGCTCATCTGACTAAACAAGAAAGAAAAGAAATTATTGAAATTTTTTTAAGCTTGGAGTTTGAAATTAAAAAGCTGGCAGATTTTAATCAGTCAATGGTAACAAAAGGAGGGATTGACCTCAGCGAGATCAATCCCCAGACTATGGAATCAAGAATTATTAGTAACTTTTTTGCGGCCGGCGAAGTTCTAGATATTGATGGTGATACCGGCGGCTATAATCTGCAGGCTGCTTTTTCTACAGCCTTTTTGGCCGGTGCTGAACTCGCCCAGAGATTATAAATTAATATCTATAAATCGCTACTATATCTTCTCCATCTGGCATTTCTTCTTTATCCAGAACATAAACTTTTCCACCATTTTCAACTGTCTGCACGGCAGCAAAATTATAAAGATCATAATCCTCGTTATTACCTATTACTCTAATTTCATTTTCAGCCTCTACAAAAACTCCGCCCTTCTCGGCTTTTTTATTAAGCAGAAGGGTATCAACTTTACTATAATGGGCAGCTTCAACAATACCTTCTAAATCGGCTGAAGTTTTATCACCTGACTTCAGCTCTAAATATTTATCTTTAACATCTTTTAAATAGTCATGAAGGTGTGGTTCTACAATTTTCCATCCTTTTTCCCTTAATTCCTTTTTATTCATCTGTTTTGCATTACCACTTAGATTTTCTTCTACTAATTTATCATAATTATTAATGTTTTTATATAGAGGAAAGACACTATCATCAGCAGCAATAACAAGATAGCTGTCTTCATCTTTGAGTTCTAAATTAATAACCCTGTCAATTTCTTTTAAATAGTGCATTAAATCTTCATTATCATCATCTGAAGCTCCACCCTGGCCGTGAAATACTGCTGATCCTCCAGCCGTATTAACAGATTGATGTTTCTCAGCTGCTTCATCATCCAGATTTAAAAACTCTTTAATATTAAGAGGTAAGTTTTCTACTTCAACCTCTTCAATATCATTTCTGGTAGCCTGATACAGTTGATTATGCTTGGGACTCATAGCCAAAAGGTAATATTTTTGATTATCATGTGACTCTGCAATTAACTGTTTTAGATTAAAATTAGGGCTTACATATGACTTATCATAGGTATCAACTGCAAATTTAAAATATTCGAATCTATCAGGTGCAATAAAGACTGCCAGCCCTTCTTTTTGCTGCTGCCAGAAACTGCTGTCAGCTGCTAGAGAAGCTGCTGCTTCTAAAAATTCATCAACCTCTCGCTGCTTGTAATCCCACTGCTCTTTTAGTTTCTCTTCAACTTCCTGCAGCCGATTTTTAAACTCAATTTCTAACTTTTTAAATTCTCCATTATGCACAGCCTTAGTTGATAAATAAATTGAAACACAGGGACTTTGCTGATATTGAATAAGGTCTTTTAAAGTATCCAGTTTAATTTCAGTCATATCTATAACCTCCCTCTATAAATTAAGTTTATCTCTTTAATACTCGCTTATTCGCAGTTTCTCATTTTTCTTTGAATTAGAAAAGCAGAAACTTAAGGCATAAATATTAATTTCTGGAAATATAGAGACGACCTTATTAAAAAATCTATCTTTTTTCTAAAAAATTACTCTATGGTCGCTTTGGATCTCCACATAACCATGGCGGTCTTACCTCCCATATCTCCCAGGATCTATGTCCCAACATTCCTTCGTTCTACCTTCCCATGGGTGGAGGCCGGCTCTGCTCCTATACCGGGTCTTAAATTCTGTTAAGCCCTTTTGGTTTAAATAATTTCCGGCTAATCCAGTCTTCCTCTTTCAAAGTTCTATTACTCAACTTTAAACAAACTTTCTTAAGTCAACAAACTTAGTAAACATTAACAACAATACACTTAATACTTAAGCTACTTCCTGTAAATCTAAATTTCTATTAATATCGTTCATCAACTTTTGACCATCATACATAACATGTTTTTGACCAAGTGCAAAAAATATTCTAATCAATTTGCAGGCCAGGGCTATCATTGACTGCTTTGGTTTTAAAGGATTATCCCTCCGAGTAGTATAGTATTCATGCAGCTGTTTAAACTCCTGATTTTTAGCCAGTATCGGTAACATTACTCTGTACAGCAATGCTCTTAATTTAGGTCTTCCTCTTTTAGTTATTCTGGTTTGACCTAGATGCTTACCTGAGCTGTGTTCTTTTAAGTTTAAACCTGCAAGTTTCTGTATCTGTTTGGGATGATCATAATTATTTATATCCCCAACTTCTGCAATAAAACCAGCCACTGTAATTATCCCTACACCCTTTACTGACTCCATATATTTAGCTTCTTCCATACTGTTAAATAACTTTTCTACTTTTTCTTCAAGCAGTTCCTTCTGGTTGTTTAAAAGTTCATACTGCTCAAGTAAATTCCTTAATTCATACCGGGTGAATTCTCCACCTTCTTTAATACCAATTGAGTTTAAAGCTGCTTTTTTGAGCTTTCTGGCTCTTTTAATACCTACACCTCTATTAGCACCCTTTTTGAAAATCTCAACTATTTCTTCATCAGTTTTTTCAAGTATCAAATCAGGTAAAAAGAGTTCTTTTAAAACTGCAATAGAAGCTTTTCCACTCCATTTTTTAAAAACAGTTTGATATTCAGGAAAATATTTGTCTATCAGCTGCTGAATTTTATTTGAAAGGTTTATAATATCTTTAACCAGTCTTTCTCTGTGAGTCATTGCTATTCTTAGGTCTGCATATTCTTTTTCCGGCATATGTGGTATTGAATATCTGCCATCTATTACCAGTTTAGCTATGACTTTAGCATCTTTTCTGTCTGTTTTAGTTGGTGAGTTATCATCAAGAGACTTACTCTTTTTAACATGAGCTGGATTTACCACTACCCTCAAAAAATCTGTTTTTCTTCTTAGATATTCTTCTAAAGGTAACCAATAATGTCCTGTAGGCTCCATACCAACTATTACATTAGTTTTATTTTCCTTCTCACTTACTTTTGAAATCCAGTTGAGAAGTTTTTTAAAACCTGCTTCATTATTTTCAAAAAAGATTGCCTTATCATATTCTATACCTCTAAAATCAAAGAATCGAGCAGCATGTTTGTTCTTTGCGATATCCACCCCAACTACCAGTGTTGAAACTTTTACTTGCATAATCTTTTCGTTTTGAGTATAATTCATATTAGATACCTCCTTGGTTTTTTAGAGATCAGAATGACCTCTGATACTCCGTATTATACCAAGGGGGTATCTTTTTGTCGATATTGATTTTTATTCATTACAGGAATGCTCCTATTGGATTTAAATATACTACTCTCTACTTCTGACTTCTTAGTCAAGAAAATAAATGTTCGAAAATATTAATTAATTTTCTATAATTATATTTTATCAAAAATTAAAAAAATATAAAGTAATTTTTTAACTGACAAACTGCCAGTAAATTTTTGCCAGAGCCATAACTCCCTGTTTTATAGAAAACTGACTTAAAGCTGCTGCTGAAATTATAAGTTCATTACTCAATTCAACACTCAAAAAATTCTTATAATCAGGAAGCAGAATAGAGTTTTTTTCGGCAAAAATCTTAAAATCATGCTGACTAATTTCTTGATTTAATTTTAGTTTCAGATAAAAGAGAGAATCAGTTTCTACAGACTCAACGCCTCTAAAATGATCTTTAATCGCCTCTTTTAAAAGTAATTTCCTGTTTTTTAGACGCTGCTTTAAAAATTTAATTCTTTTTTCTAAATAACCATGATCAAGATAATAACTCAATAAATTATTAACTAAATTATCTCCAGCGGAAAATATTTTTTCTTTAATTACCTGTTGGAGAAGATATTTTTTTAAATTTGAATTTAACTCTCTCTTCCTATTTTTAGTCTCGACTTCCAGATAGACAAGCCCTGTTTCTAAACCAGGAAAAACTCTGGAAAAAAGATCCTGAATTAAAATAATCTCATTTTTATATTTTGACTCTAATAATTCCTGAATCTTGTTATTTTTCTGATAGAGTCCAAAATACTCATAAATTATAACTTTAAATTTAAGCATCTGTGCCAGCTCAAGCAGTGATTTAAGTTTTGAAAGACTCCAATCTAACAGACTCTCTCCTACAGATTCATCACTAATAATTAAATAATCAATAGTGTTATTTTCTAAAAATTCCATTAAACTATCATAATCAGCAGAACTCAAATTAATATTATTTTTTCCAACTGAATCCGAATTTTCTTCCTGTTCCCTGCTTGTTTCAAATTTTTCTGCATAAAATGATCTAAAAAAGGAACTATCACTAGTTTTGGTAAATAATAATTCTTTGTTTTGACCAACAACTGTCCTAAAAATATCCTGCAGCTGTTCTGCGGAACTATAATATAATTTAGTTTTCTCTATTTTCTGATACTGCTCCTGCAGAAGCTTAAAATAACTGCTTTCCTGATTCACTATTTTACCAAAACTCTTTCCCTTAAATTCTGAATAAAAACGATCAAAAATTAAATCCCAGGCGTATTCCTCTAAAAATTCTCCTCCATTTTCAGGCCCACTAAAATCAATAGTTTTTTGTGGTGCTGAAAAAGTTTTGGAAGTTAGAATTCTTAACCGCTGATCATCCCCATTACTCTTTAAAGCTGCAGCAGGAGCAATGTAACTCCCACTGCCTTCTTTTTTATAAATTAGATTCTCTGCAGCCAGTAAATCATAAGCTTTAACTACAGTTTCAGCATTAACATTCAGGCGGGAAGCAAGATTTCTAATAGAGGGCATCTTTGTATCAGGAGTATATTTATCTGCCAGTATTTCCGCTCTAATTGCTTCATAAATCTGAGTATATAAATTTTCTTCTCCATCTCGTTTTAAATCAATTTCGAACATTTTGCTTCCCTCCAATGTTTTATCATTTAGGATTAATTAAAATTCTTATTTTGCAAATGATTAAGTTTAAACCGTTTCATTTTTTCTTTTAAAAAACTTAATACCTTCATGACCCAATAGAAAAATACCACCAGCCAAAATAATTCTACCCCAGTCAGCTAAAGTTACTCCTGCAAAACCAAGAAAAGAATTAATCGGTGAATAAATAACTAAGAGGACCATTACAATTGAAATCAGGATAGAGTAAAGCATTTTTGTGTTACTGAAAAAATTCTTATTAAAAATACTTTTGTATTCATAACGGCGGGACATAATATTAACCCACTGTGAAAAAGCGATTGTTAAAAATGAAATTGTAGTACCACGTGCATAAAGCTGGGTACCTTCTCTAACTGCTTCTGCCTGACCATTAATAAATAAATAAAAGTTTGTAAAGGCCAGTCCACCCATCAGCAGTGCTAAAAATAATATCTCACTAAAGCTGTGCTTATTAACTATATGATCTTCCTGTTTTCGCGGTGGTGACTTCATTAAATGCTCGGATGCCGGATCAAAAGTCAGAGCTGTAAGTGGCAAAATCTCAGCTATCAGGTCAATCGATAGAATCTGAATAGCCAGAATTGGAATTGGTGTTCCCAACACAGCGGCAGCTAAAAGACCCAAAAGCACAATTGTTAATTCAGCTCCGTTTGTTGTTAAAGAAGCAATAACAGTTTTCTTTAAGTTATTGTAAATATTTCTTCCTTCTTTAATCGCATAAACCAGGGTCGGAAAACTATCATCAAGTAATATCAATTCTGATGCTTCCTTAGATACATCTGTACCCATCTGCCCCATTGCCACTCCAATATGAGCACTCTTAAGAGCAGGAGCATCATTAACTCCATCTCCAGTCACAGCCACAATTTTCTGCTGTTCTTTTAAATTCTTAACAATTCTTAACTTGTTCTCTGGTGAAACCCGGGAGAAAATAAGTGATTCATTTTCTTCCATAATCTCTCTTAATTCTTTTTCACTCATACTGTTTAAATCTTCACTGGTAAAGACGGGTACATCCTCGTCATCAATGGAAAGTTTTATTTCTTTACCAACAGCCTGAGCGGTGATCGCATGATCACCAGTCATCATATAGGTATCAATATGGGCCGCATGTGATTCCTGAATAGCATCTCTTACTCCTTCTTTAGGAGGGTCAATCATTGCTACCAGACCCAGAAAAATAACATCTTTTTCAATTTCTTCTAAAACATAGTCCGTCTCCTCATCTTCTAACTTCCGGTAGGCAATGGCTAAAACACGCATTGCATCTTTAGAATATTTCTCATTTAACTTATTTAATCTTTCCTTATCTGCTTCAGTTATTTCTACTACTTCTCCATCTTTAAGAATATGTTTAGAAACAGAAAGTACACTTCCCAATGCACCCTTCATCTTAAGATAATTTCCATCTTCAAATTCTCTAATTGAACTCATTCTTTTGCGGTCAGAATCAAAACTGAATTCATGTAATTCAGGATTATCCTCATCTTCTGTTGGAGAACGAGTACCGAGTTTTGTGGAAAGTGTAATTAAAGCTGCTTCTGTCGGATCACCGATTGCATACCAGCCCGGATGTTCATCATCAGGTTCATGAATTTCTGCATTAGAAGCCATAGTAGCAGCATCAAAAATAATTTCCATTTCTGCAATCTCTTCCTCAGTCAGCGGTTCCCCATCTTCTCCTAATAATTCTCCTTCAGGTTGATAACCAAGTCCAGTTACCTCATATTCTTTTCCGTCAAAATATACCTTTTTAACTGTCATTTCATTTTTAGTCAAAGTTCCAGTTTTATCAGTACAGACAACATTGGTTGAACCTAAAGTTTCTGCAGAAGATAACTTTTTAACAACTGCATTCTTTCCTGCCAGTCGGTCAACCCCCTGAGAAAGAGCAACTGTAACCTGCATTGGTAAAGCTTGAGGCACCACAGCAACTGCAATACCAAGAGCATAAATTAAGGCAAAATCAAGGCCATAGCCCTGATAGATGCTGATTCCAAATAAAGCCAGCGCAATAACTACTGCAAAAACAGCAATTTTATTGGCCACTGACTGCAGCTCAGACTGCAGAGGAGATTTTGATTTATCTTCTTCCTGAGTCATAGAAGCAATCTTACCCATTTCAGTATCCATACCGGTTCTGACTACTACTCCTTTAGCCGAACCAGAGGCAACTGTTGTTCCCAGATAGGCCATATTATCTCGGTCAGCAAGAGTTCTTTCAGCCTCAATATGATTAGACTGTTTCTCCTGAGGCATTGATTCCCCGGTCAAAGAAACATCATTCGTTCTTAAATTAAATGACTCGATAATTCTTAGATCAGCTGGAATTTTATCTCCCTCTTCCAGGCTGATAATATCTCCTACCACTAGTTCCTCCTGAGAAATTTCTCCAATTTGATCATCTCTAATCACTTTCGAAGGAGATTTAACCAATTTATTTAAAGAATCCATAATTTTTTCTGCTTTATATTCCTGTCTAAAACCAATTACTGAGTTAATTACCGCAATAATAACCATAATTGTTCCATCACGATAACTGCCAATTGCAAAAGACATCACTGCTGCTACTAAAAGCAAAATCACCAGTACATCTTTAAACTGCAGCAGGAAAATTTTTGTTAACGATTTTTTAGCCGTGGCCTGCAGAACATTTTTTCCATCCCGCTCCAGCCGCTTCTGGGCCTCAGACTGACTTAATCCTTTTCTGGAAGTCCCAAGCTCATCCAGGACCTCTTTAGCTTTTTTTCTATAAAACTCTTTTTCTGGCATTTGATCACCTCTTATATATTTTGAAGTAATTTTTTAACAATACAAATTTACATTTAAATTAATTCTAACTCAACTATTCAGCCAGTGCTGAAACCAGTTCCCGACAGTAATCTGGAATATCCTTAACAACTCTGCCCCAGACAATATTACCATCTCTAAAGGCAGGCTGATCAACCCAACTACCTCCGGCATTAATAATATCATCCTTAATTCCTTCAGAACCGGTAGCTTTTCCACTAACTATTCCGGCAGATATTCCAACCAGACCTGCATGACAGATTAAACCAATAATTTTGCCTGCCTCATAGTTTTTCCGAACTAATTCTACAATATTATCATCTCTTCTTATCTTGTCAGGAGTCCAGCCCCCTGGGACCAATACTCCATCATAATCTTCATCTAAAACTTCTGCAGCTGTAAAATCAGCTTTTTTAGTCAGACAGCCGTGTTTACTGCTGTATTCCTTATTTTTTTCCATTCCGATCACATCAACACTGGCACCTTCCTCTTTCATTCTCATATATACAACCCAGAACTCCAAATCCTCATAGCCTGGACCAATTAACATTGCAATATTCTTACCTTTTAATTTCACTTTAACTCACCTCTTAGTTGTATTATTTTAGTACTTAAATATAATAATAACATTCTTGAATAAAATTTAAAGTTCGCCATTTACTAATTAATTTTAAAATTCTCAACCTGAAAATATTTTTCGCGCTCTTCTTTATGCCCAGTCTCTTTTGCCAGACGATAAATCTTATGGTTTAAAAACTTTTTATCCTCCTGTTCCAGTACATTTTTATCAAAGCCTCCCAGCACATAATGACTGAATTTCCAGACCTGATCTTTAATATCCTGCGGGCTACCCTCTGCAATAATTATCAGAGCGTCGATTATCGAGCCTGCAACTGAAACATCCTGTTTTCCATAATGAGTAAGCTGGTAAAAGGTTTTATAAAGTAAATCCCAGAAAGAAATATCCTCCAAAATAAAACAGAGTTCATCTTTTTCATTATAATAATAAGTATTTTCTAAGTTAGCAACTGCAATCCTGGATAAAACCCAGCCCAGCTGGTTAATACAAAAAATGGCGGTATTGGGATCATTAATCCCCGGAGAAATCGCCCTCAAAGCAACTTCAGTTAACTTTAGCAGGCCAAACTCTATATCATTTTTCTTACTTCTTTCATTACTAATTACCAGATTACCACGAATTTCATCTTTTATTTCCTTCAGCTTTTCTTCTGAAAATTTTTCAGCTTCTTCATTTAGCTGCCAGAATTTAAATACAATAGTATTTTCAGTTATATAATCTCCTATCATTTTTTCGGCCCTAATTATAATATCATATTCATCTGCCAGTTTGGTCAGTTCAAGATCATAAATCACCTGAATATAACCACTCTGCTCAGGGTGAAGTTCACAAAATTCCCGATCGAGCATCTCTTTTAAATCATCCGGAGGATCATTCCGAATCTGATCATTGCTATTATTTCTTGCTTCGGTTTTATCTACAATCTCAATAACCTCTTCTTTAAGACTCTCAATCAATAAATTAACCTGAACTGAATTAGCTGCATGGTGAATAAAATAAACAAAATAACCCAGACAGACAATAGCAACAATAACTCCAATCATTGCTGAAAAAATAATCGATTCTCCACTTCCCTGCAGGCTGTCATTAAGGAACAATAAAGTTAACATTGAATAGATAAAACCAGCCAGAAAAACCCCTAATACTTTTAAGGTTACCTTGTTTTTTAGAAAATCCTGCATTGTTCGGGGTGAAAACTGAGAAGAATACATTGTCAGCACAACCATAATCATTGAAAAAGATACCGTAATCATTGCAAATAAAGAACCTGCTATGGTAGATAAAATTGTTTTAGAAAGGTCATAAGAAGTAAAGAAAAATGAAGGCAGCACATTAACCAGACTGCTGCTGTATTGATGTTCTATAAATATAACAAAAATGGAAACTAAAGCAGCAGAAATTGCATAAATTGAGGGTATGAAATATATTTTATTTTCTATATTATGCATAAATTTGAACTTCAATACTGACACATCCCTACTATTATTATCATTTTAATAAGCTAAAAATTATAATTTATCTTCTACCATTTAAATTCAACAAAATTACTAAATATCCTTTTTCTTATTAAAAGTTGATAATAATTATTAAATTAACTATAATTAATTCAAAGCGTAAAAAAAGTTAGAACTAGGAGGATGATAAAATGAAATATGTTCAATTAAATTCAAGTGACCAGATGCCGCTCTTAGGATTAGGAACCTGGCAGCTTAGAGGTCAAGAATGTGTTGACTCAGTTAAAATGGCAGTTGAGATAGGCTATAATCACATTGATACTGCAGATGGTTATAATAATCATCAGGCTGTAGGCAGAGGAATTAAAGAAAGTGGAATTGATCGAAATGAATTATTTATAACATCCAAAATAAAACCAGAAAACTTACATTATGAAGATATTAAAACAGATACTCAAAGATTTTTAGAGGAGCTGAACATTGGATATCTTGATCTGATTCTAATCCACTGGCCCAATAAAGATATTCCTTTAGAAGAAAGTTTAAAGGCTTTAAAAGAAGTTAAAGAGGAAGGACTTGCCAAAAATATAGGGGTCAGCAACTTTACCATAAATCACCTTAAAGATGCAATGGAAATTTATCCTGACTTAGTTGCAGTTAATCAGGTAGAATTTCATCCTACACTATATCAGAAGCAGCTACTTGATTTCTGTCAGGAAAATGGGATTGTACTTACTGCTTACAGTCCGCTGGCCAGAGGAGAAGTCTTTGAAAATAAAGTGATCAAAGAGCTGGCTGCTAAATATGGTAAATCAGCATCTAAATTTACTCTCAAGTGGTTGATTGATAAGGATATTGTAGCTATTCCTAAAGCAAGTTCCAGAGAACATTTAGAAAGCAATTTCGATCTTTTTGACTGGAATTTACCAGCTGAAGTGAGAGAAAAAATGGATCAGTTAAATAAAAATAATCGGATTATTAATCCTGAATGGGGAGAATTTGATTATTAAAGTTCTGTATTTAAGTACCGGGTACCTGGATATAATATCCAGGTACCCGGTACTTACTACTCTTACTATTTTTGACCTAAAGCATGGGCAAAAATATAAGGTGCAAAATCATCAGCAGCAGCTGGATGATCTAAAATCTTATAATCAAGCTCTTCAAAGTTATTTTTAAGCTTCTGCATCCGCTCTGGGATATCCTCTTTTACATGGTAGCCAGCAAAGATAAAAAGAGGTAAAATATCAAAGTACTCATATCCTTCCTTCATTAAATCTTCAATCACTGTTTCCAGCTGGGGAGAAGCAAATTCCAGACAGGCACCTTTAATTTCAGCGTATTGGCTGCTTAAAGCCGACGATCTTCCTATCTCATCACTAACTACTGCTAAAGAGCCAAATTCGTCTCCATTTTTGCTTTCAGAATTGATTTCATTTAACTCCTGAATAAAATCTTTAAATTCCTGGTTGCTCTCCTGACGTTTACTCCCATGGCTGACAACAACTAATACTTTTTTTATGCCCATTATAATTCCGCCTTCAATTTTTTTAAAACCTGATAATTAGCCTCAATTGTTTTGTCTAGATCTGCCTCACTTAAAGCTGTAGAAATAAAATTTGATTCAAATTGAGATGGGGGGAGATAGATCCCCTGTTTAATCATTTCCTTAAAGTAAGCTGCAAAAAGATCTAAATCACAATTTTTGACATCCTGATAGTTTTCAACTTTTTTCTCAGTAAAAAATAAAGTAAACATTGAGCCAACTCGATTAAAATAGGCTGGAAATTCAAGCTCTTCAATATTCTTTTTAAATCCTTTTTCCAGTTTTTCTGCCTTTGCTTCCAGCTGAGCATAAATCTTTTTATTCTTTAACTCCTTTAAAGTAGCCAGCCCTGCCTGCATGGCCATTGGATTACCTGATAAAGTTCCTGCCTGATAAACCGGACCAGCAGGAGCAACATAATCCATAATTTCTTCTCTGCCAGCATAGGCACCAACAGGCATTCCGCCACCGATAATTTTACCAAAGGTGCTTATATCAGGCTCAATCTCGTAGAGTTCCTGAGCCCCACCCCGGGCCAGACGAAAACCAGTCATCACTTCATCAAAAATCAAGAGGGCCCCATTTTTGCGGGTGATTTCTCTTAAAAAATCTAAATAACCTGGCTCAGGGGCAATAACTCCCATATTCCCGGTTACCGGTTCTAAAATAATACCTGCAATCTCAGAAGCATATTCCGTAAAAACTTTTTCTACAGCCTGCTGATCGTTATAAGGTACTACTATAGTTTCTTTAGCAGTATTTTCAGTCACACCCGGGCTGCCTTTGATACCTAGAGTAGCAACTCCAGATCCTGCCTCAACTAATAAACTATCACCGTGTCCGTGATAACAGCCTTCAAGTTTGATAATCTTATCTCGACCTGTATATCCCCGGGCCAGCCTGATAGCACTCATGGTAGCTTCAGTTCCCGAATTAACCATTCGCACTTTATCTACTGCCGGATAAAAATATACTATTAATTCTGCAATTTCTGTTTCAATTTCAGTTGGTGCCCCAAAACTGGTTCCCTTCTTTAACTGTTTTGTTAATTTTTTAACTACCTGAGGCGGATTATAGCCCAAAATCATTGGCCCCCAGGAATTAACATAATCCAGGTACTGATTACCGTCAATATCATAAAGATAGGCTCCTTCTCCTTTTTCAATAAAAATTGGATCCATTTCTACAGCCGAAAATGCCCGGGCAGGACTGTTAACACCACCGGGAATTACTTTTTTGGCCTTTTTAAAAGCTTTAGCTGATTTTTTTCTATGATCTCCCATAAAACCACTCCTTAGCTGATAACATGCGTGAGAATCTAAAAATTTAGCTCACTAATTTTCAACTCAAATTTTGATTAACTTTACGCTAATTTTAATTAATTCTGCATAACTTTTTTTATTTCTGCTTTTAAAGATTTAAAATCTTCTTTCCTGTCCTCTTTTTTCACTTCAAAAAAGTCATTTACTCTAATATTTATTTGATTAAAGGGCAGCGGAATTTTAAAATTATCCCATCTGTTTTTCAAAGTCAAACTGTGTTTTACTTCAACAGTTAAAGGTATAATTTTTCTTTTTGAAAACAGGGCCATAATCAGCGCAAAATCTTTGATTTCATGTTCAGGACCGGTAGGCCCATCAACTGAAAGCAGCAGATTGGCATTATTTTTTTTATTAATCTGATTTTTAAGCTGAAAAATATAATTGCCATCACCCGCCAGATCAGGTAGTCTGATCACATCATAGCCAAAATACCTGCTGATTCTGCTGATTACTCCTCCCCGCTTATTTTTGGTTGTAACAATATTTAGCTGCTTTCCTTTTAAAAATGGATAATAACAGTAGCTGTCACCATGCCAGATAAAGACAACAAATTTTTCCGGATATTCAGTTTCCAGATATTCTAGATTTCCCTTTTTTTCTATTTTGCTTGTTTTATAAACAAAGTCTATATAATAGTATAAACAGGCACTTATGATTTTTTCTTTGAGCTGAGTTAATACTTCCATAGCAACACCTCTACTAATTATTGTTTTGCAATTTAAAGTTAATCATTTAACCAGCGAGCAGCACTGTCAGCCCAATATGTAATGATAATATTTGCTCCTGCTCTCTTAATCGAGGTTAAAATTTCTAAAGCAACACTTTTTTCATCAATCCAACCCTTTTCAGCTGCTGCTTTAACCATTGCATATTCTCCACTTACATTATAAGCTGCAATTGGCAGCTTAAAGTTAAGGCTAGCTTTCTGAATAATATCCAGATAGGATAGTGCTGGCTTGATCATAATAATATCTGCACCCTCTTCAATATCCAGTTTCATTTCTCTTAAGGCTTCATCCGAATTAGCAGCATCCATCTGATAGCTGCTGCGGTCACCCTCACCTGGAGCTGAATGGGCTGCATCACGAAAAGGACCATAAAAGGCAGAATGATATTTGGCAGAATAAGCCATGATCCCTACTTCTGTATACCCATTCTGGTCTAAAGCCCGCCTTATTTTCGCGACTCTACCATCCATCATATCCGAAGGGGCAATCATATCTGTTCCTGCTTCGGCATGGGAAACTGCAATTTTAGCCAGCCTGCTTAAGGTAGCATCATTTTTAATTTTTCCAGCTTCTAAAATTCCGCAGTGGCCGTGATCCGTGTACTGACATAAGCAGAGATCAGTGATTACCAGAAGTTCTGGAAATTTATTTTTCAAACTGCGTACAGCCTCCTGGACTATTCCATCCTGCTGCCAGGCACTGGAACCTTCTTCATCTTTGTATTCAGGCAGTCCAAAAAGTATAACAGCTCTGATTCCCAGATCTATCAACCCCTCAACTTCTTTTAGCAGCTGATCTAAAGATAGGTGATAATTACCGGGCATTGAAGGAATTTCTTCTCTAACATTCTCTCCCTGAACTACAAATAGGGGCTTCACAAAATCTGCAGCAGATAAATTTGTCTCTCTAACTAAATCTCTAATACTTTGAGAACTGCGCAGCCGTCGTGGTCTATTTATTAAATTCATTTAAAAATCCTCCTCGTCTTAAATTTATCCTCTTTTAGAAATAATATTTTAAAATAGCAGCAAATAAACCTTCAATTGTGTATTCTGCTGCTGTTATTTTAAGGTTAAGCCCGTATTCCTCTGCTTTTTCAGCAGTTACCGGACCAATACAGGCAGTCGGAATTTCTTTTAACTGCTGCCAGATTTGCTGATTACTAATCTTTTCTGCTGCTTCAAGCTCTAAATTTTTATTCTCAATTAATTTCTCTAGCCCACTGATAAAATTTTCAACAGTTGAAGAACTGGTAAAAGTTAATAAGTCAAGTTCCTCATTTAGAAGCAGCTCCAGAATTTCTGCCTCCAATTTCACTGACTCTGTTCTGTAAGCTTCAACATTATTGACTTCTGCCCCCAGTTTTTTGAGTTCTTCTTCCAGCAGCTGTGGTGCAATATCTGCTCGCGGCAGTAAAAATGAACTCTGGTTGAAATTAATTTTGTTCTCGCCTTCAAACTTCTTTAAATACTCTAAAATTCCTGCTGTTGAATAATCATCCGGTATAAAATCTGCTCTAATTCCATTTTGCTTTAACTCCGCTGCCGTTTTAGAACCAATGGTCATTATTTTTATTCCGGCCAGGGCTCTTAAATCCAGCCTCTGGCTTTCCAGTGCCTGCATAAAGTATTTAACCCCATTAACCGAGGTGAAAATTAAATGAGTATATGCAGCTAAATTTTTAACTGCTTTTTGCAGAGGCTCCCTGTTTTGAGCTGACTTTATCTTGATTGTGGGAGCTAAAACTGCATTACCAGCTTCAGCTTCTATCATCTCTACAAAAGAAGCAGCCTGTCCCCGGGGGCGGGTGACTAAAATATTTTTTCCAAGCAGTTTTTTGTTTTCAAACCAGCCTAGCTTTTCTCTTAAATTAACAACCTGACCAATTATAATCACTGCCGGCGGCTTAAAATCTGCAGCCTCAACTTTCTCTACAATATCAGCCAGAGTTCCGGTTATAGTCTGCTGATTTGAGCGGCTGCCCCAGCGAACCAGAGCAACAGGTGTATCTGGACTTTTACCTGCCTCTAAAACTCTTGCTACAGTCTGCGGCAATTTACCTACTCCCATCAAAACTATCAGAGTATCCACAGCTGCTGCAATTTTTTCGATTTCAATTGTACTCTCGTCTTTATCAGCCGCCTCATGTCCGGTAATTACCGCAAATGAGGAAGCCAGATGTCTCTGGGTCAGTGGAATCCCTGCATAAAGTGGAACTGCCAGGGAAGAACTGATTCCAGGAATAATTTCAAAATCAATCCCGGCCTCTTTCAATTTTAAAGCTTCTTCACCTCCGCGACCGTAAATAAAAGGGTCGCCTCCTTTTAGACGGCAAACCGTTTTTCCTGCTTGAACTTTTTCAACCATCAAAGTTTCAATTTCGCTCTGAGTATAATGATGATCCTTTGCCTTTTTGCCAACATATATTTTTTCTGCCTCAGGACTTGCATATTCTAAAAAACGATCATTTGCCAGCCTGTCATATAAAATAACATCTGCGTTTTTGATAGCTCTTTTTGCCTTTAATGTTAAGAGAGCCGGATCACCAGGACCGGCTCCAGTTAAGTACACTTTTGCTTTCATTTTTTTATACTCCTTTTACCCTTACTTATAATTTCCAGATGTTGAACTCTAATATTTTACTATTCCGAATTAGGATTTGTTTTTTTGCAGCCTGGCTAAGATATCTGCTGCCCCGGCTGCCTTAACTTCCCGGGCCAGTTCCTGTCCCAGCCTTTGAACAGAATTTAAAGTTAAATCTTTTGTGCTGACTTTCTTTCGGATTATTCTGCTGCCGTCAAGTTCTCCTGCAGCAGCTGTTAAAGTTAATTTTTGAGCTTCAATTACTGCCTCTGCGGCCAGAGGTGCATGACAGCCAGCTTCCATTTCTTTTAAAAAAGCATGTTCTGCCCAGACTTCCAGAGCTGTATT
This sequence comes from Halanaerobium saccharolyticum, assembly GCF_003259895.1. Taxonomy (GTDB): domain Bacteria; phylum Bacillota; class Halanaerobiia; order Halanaerobiales; family Halanaerobiaceae; genus Halanaerobium; species Halanaerobium saccharolyticum_A. The sequence continues at coordinate 102,807 of NZ_QLME01000004.1, forward strand.
TTTGGATTCAGCCTTTTTTAGTATCTTTTTAAGCTCAGTGTTTTCCTTTCTAATTTCTACCGCTACTGCTCCCTGTCTGGCAGCGGGAAGACAGATTTCAGTTGATAAATATTCAGTGATCTGCTCTTTAAGGCCCAACCGTTCCAGTCCAGCTGCAGCTAAAATAACTCCATCCAGATTTTGAGTTTTAACTTTTTTTAATCGCGTTTCTATATTTCCTCTGATCGGAACAATCTCTAAATCAGAACGATAAGCCAGCAGCTGTGATTTGCGGCGCAGACTACCTGTTCCCAGCCTTGCTCCTGCTGGAAGTTCCGCCAGCCTTTTTTCTGCCCCGGCAAGCACATCAACCCGGTTAGCCCGATCAATAACAGCTGCTACCTCTAAATCTTCGGGTAGAACTGTTGGTAGATCCTTAAAACTGTGAACTGCCAGATCAATTTCTCCTGCCAGCAGAGCAATTTCTATTTCCCTCACAAAAATGCCTTCCCCATTTATCTCAGAAAATTTTTTATCTCTTTCGCGATCACCGGTTGTAGCAATTTCTTTGATTTCAAATTCTATTTCAGGAAATTCATTCTGCAGCTTTTCCTTTACTATCTGACACTGTTTTAAGGCCAGATTGCTGTTGCGAGTTCCTATAATATAGTTTTCTTTCAATTTAATCATCCCTGTTTCCTTTATTTACTTCCATTTTCTTAATTTTATAACAGACAGGTGCTTAATTGCAAAATTAGATCTGAGAAAATTACAGCTTTCCTGAAAAAATAGCTTTTTTAATTAAATCAGTCTACCAACTTTATTTAAAGGCAGTTCAATCTCTTTTTTTAATTTAGCTAAATCTTTTTCCGGCAGACTCAACAGAACAACTGCTGCCGGTCCAGCTGACTTCTCTAAGTCAAGCTCAGTATCTATTAATTTTAAATCAAAATTATTTTCTGCCGCCAGAATTTTAGCTTCATACAAAATCCCTTTAGAACCAACAGGTAAAAACTGATCAATATAATTTAATTTTTTTAGCTGCAGAAATTTATTAAAATTAACAGCCTGGGATTTATTTTGGAGTAAATCATCTCCAACAAGAGGTAATCCTACTGCTGCAATTATATTATTTTTAGGTGAAGAGGTATATCTTTTCAATTTTTTTAGAGTTGTTTTCCCAATAACTGTTATACCTAAAGCTGTCTGGACAGTCTTAATATTTTCTTCTGTACTCCCATTTAAGCATCCACATTTATCAAACAGTGCCAGACTTTCTTTAATCCCTGCTATTATTTCTCTACCGGTTGGTTCATATTCTACCGCCAGGTTATCAACCACTGTGATTATCTCAGCTCCCAGAGACATGACCTCCATTAAGGGAACCTTAACCGTATATTTGCCCAGAATTCTATTGGAAACCTTAACCTGATCCTGAACTTTTTGACCCAGTCCACCTGCAGAATCACAGGCAATAACCAGTAATTCTTCTTGATTAATCTGCAGCAGAGAAATATCTCGGGGACTATTTATTCTTTTCATTTCTTAACTTCCCACCTTATCTTTTAAATATTTTGCAATAATAACTGCCAGTGAGATATTAACAAATGAGGCTGTAGTCAGAACTGGCGCTGTTCCATAAAAAAATGGGAGCCCAAAAAACGGAATTAAAACAGCTGCTGCAACTACTCCATTAACAAAGGTAGTAACTGCTACCGCTAAATAAATATTCCTTTTAATTAAATTAGAAAATATCAGACCACAGATCCCCATTATCAGAGCAATTAAAAAATGAATTGCACCTAAAACAAAGCCCGAATTAAGAGCAGAAAGTAAATGGCCTAAAGCCAGCACCAGGGCCCCTGCCCCTCCTCCGACAACTATAACTCCTAAATAACCTGGTAGAGAATCCAAAGCAATACTCCCCACAGGTCCCGGGAATTTAATATATGATCCAACTACAGATAAAGCTGCCAGCATTGCTATTTTCACCAGTAGTGATGTGCTAAAATAATTATTTTTTGCTGAACTTACTTTTTTCATTTTTAATCATCCCCCATGTTATATTCCGTGATAGCAAAAATTCATTACAATTTAAATACAAATTGAAGCTTGCCAAATTAATTAAAATGCAGCCAGAGTTAAAAGAAAAATCAACTCTCCTAATTCAATAATTGTGCCGTAGATATCCCCTGTTATACCCCCCAATTTTTTGCGGCTCCACTGGATAAGATAAATAATTAAAATTAAAATAAAAACTACCGCTAATAATACTGGAAAAAAATAAACAGAGTCTGTGAAATAATAATAAAGAGAAAAGATAAAAATTGTTGTTAATGTACTGTAAAACAAATCAATAGTTTCTGCATTTTCACTTAATGAATCTGCCAGAAAACTACTCTCTGCTGGTTCACTAAAGATTATTACAAACCCCAGCAGATAACGGACCAGTACAGCCATAATTATTACTGTCTGCAGGCTGTTTCTGAGCAGAAGTTCCTTAAAAAGAAGATATTTTAAACCCAGAAGCAAAATTAAAGTTACCAGCGCAAAGATTCCCGAGTTAGAATCATGCATAATTTTTATAGTTTTAGCCTGATCTCTACCGGCAAAAAAGCCATCTGCAAAATCTCCCAACCCATCAAGATGCAGGGCTCCTGTCAAATAAATATAAATTATTAAGAGTAAAAGCGCTCTGATTTCCACAGTAAAAATAAATGCCAAAAAATGTTCAACCAGAATAATGATCAGAGCCAGCAGCAGTCCCACAGGCGGAAAATAGTTGAGCTTTAATTCTGATGTTTTTTTTATTTTAACAGGAATTCTGGTCATAAAGGTTAAAGCTGTTAAGAAATTATGTATAACTTTTCTCAAAGTACTCTAACCTCCTCAGATGCTGAAGTATATTCCTCAATATTTTTTAAGCCTCTTTCTTTAATCTCAAGCGGCAGTCCGGACTGGACTAGATAAACTTTTTCAGCATATTCTGCTGCTAGCCGGGCGGCTCTGCCCGAAATATCTCTAAAGTCTCTACCCATTTTAGAAGCCGGCACTACTCCTTTTCCCGTTTCATTATGAACAATAATTAGATTCAGATCTTTTCTGCGTGCAATTTCTAAAATCAATTCTATTTCTTCTAAAATTTCTGCTTCCATTTTGATAAAGTCATAGTTCTGCTTTTTAAAAATTAAATTACCCAGATAGGTAGTTAAACAGTCAAATAAAATTGTACTGTTTTTATCCACCTCTTTTAAATAAGAACTGATATCGTAGGCTTCTTCTACTGTCTGCCACTGATCTGGACGCTGCTGCTGGTGTTTTTCAATTCTTAATTCCATTTCCTGGTCGGTAACAACTCCACTGGCCAGATAAATCACATCCAGCCCCCCAAGCTTTTTACCAATCAGTTCCGCAAAGCTGCTTTTACCGCTTCTGGCTCCACCCTGAATTAAAATAATTCCCATCTTGATCACCCCACTTTAGTCTAAACATTTCAGTCTAAAATATGCTTCAGCCTTTCAATTAACATCTCATTTTCTTTCCTTGCTTTAACAGCTACTCTAATATAATTATCCTGCAGCCCCTGATAACTGTCACAATTCCGAATTAAAATAGCTGAGCGGATAAGTTCCTGCTTTAACTCAGCCGAGCTGTAAGTTGTTTCTGAAATATCAATAAAAATATAGTTGGTCGTAGGTCTGTAAACTTTTAATTTTTTAAATTGTTTTAACTTTTGATATAGAAAATTTCGTTCGGCAGCAATTTTTTTGCGGCTCAAATTAACATAATCAACTATCTCCTGTTTGCTGGAAAAAATAATTTCTCCTGCCAGCTGGGAAAAATAATTAACAGACCAGGGATCCCTTTTAGCTTCCAGCTCTAAGCTTAAAGTCTTATTTGTTAAAGCATATCCCAATCTTAAACCAGGAATCGCAAAAAGTTTGGTCAGAGATTTCAAAATCACTAAATTATCATAGCTGTTCAGAAATTTAATCGCAGAATATTTATCTGGCTCAGTTAAAAAATCAATAAAGGCCTCATCTAATACTACAATTGCATTTTCTGCTGCTGCTTTTTGAATCACTGCTTCCAGTTTATCTGCTTTGATTAAGTGAGCAGTTGGATTGTTGGGATTACAAATAAAGAGTAAATCGATTTTACCATTGATATCTGCTTTCAGAGTTTCTAAATCAAGAACAAAATCGGCTGAGCTTCTTAATTGAAAATGTTTAATTTCTGCTCCAACTGACTCTGCAGCCAGCTCATATTCCGAAAATGTTGGATCAATTACCATAATCTGCTCCGGCTTTAGAACTTTATTCAGCTGGTAGATCATCTCTGCTGCCCCGTTGGCAACAGCTACCTGTCCCGGCTCAAGCCCATGTTTTTCTGCTATCAACCTTTTTACAGTTTTTGAATTAATCTCGGGATAATTCTCTATTTTGCTTACATTGGCCCTGATTGCTTCTTTAATTAAAGTTGGAGGACCCAAAAAATTTATATTAGCACTAAAGTCAATAATCTGATCCTGATCTAGATTGTTTTTTTGAGCTGCTTCAATTAATTTTCCTCCATGTTGATGTTCCAAACTGATCTCTCCTCTCTATTCCACCAGAAATTATTTTAACCCTCTGTAAATATTCAAGTTCTGTTTCTGATTTAATTTTTTTTAGCAAATCTTCTGCTGCAAAATCTTGAGAAACTAAAACCCCAGTTATGGTACCACTGTGAGCGATATTAACTCCATAAATTTGACTCTGTCCCTCAACTAATTCCAACAATCTATTCAGATTTTCTTTGTAAAGAATTCTCTGATGAGCCAGACCACTGAGGATTGTACCGCTTCCCAGCAGCTGATAATTTTTGTTTTTTAGACCCTTTTTAATTAATTGAAGAGATTTTCTTGTGTTTTTTTCTTTGCTTTTATTTAAAGCTGCCAGTTTTTCTGACTGATTAAATTTTAAAGAATCTACAGTTCCTTTTTCTTTCAGAAGCAGAATATCCAGCTCAGGCGCCTCTGCAATAAAATAATTTTGTTTACCTTGTAAATGATCAAAAAATCTTATTCCGTTCAGAAAAACACCATCAGTTGGCTCCAGCTTCAGGCAGATCTTTTTTAAGAGTTTAAAATCAACTTTGTTTTTCAAAAGCAGCATTACTGCGGCTAAAGCAGCACTTATATCTGCTGTCGAAGAAGCCATTCCAATTCCGGTTATTAATTGAGAATTTATATTAATTTTAATGCTTTTTTGCTTAAAACTATAATGATCCAATAATTTTTTAACAGCAAATTCTGTTTTAAAAGTACTTTCGGTACTGGAGTTGTTTTTATTGATAATCACTCTTTTTTTACCAGCTGTAAAATTAGCACTTACCTGACTATATAAATTTATCGGACAGGAAATCAAGAAATTTTGATGATCTATACTACCCTGCAGTAACTCTCCACAGCTGCCCGGAACTCTAATATTAACCTGCTGCAAAATTATTTCTCCCTTCTTAATTCAAATTAATAATCTAAAAAACTATAGTTAAGACCTCTGTCTGCTGGTAGTTTTGAGATTTCTAATTCGTAAAGTTTCTAAATTAAAACAAAGATAGCTGCAGCTGATATAAAAAATAAACCTACTGTAAAATAAATTAACATATTTAACTTTAAAATATCAGCAAGCTCAAATTTTTTGTTTTGCTGCCCAATATAGGCTCTAAAACTCTTTTGCCCGTGATAATAATTAATTCCACCAAAACGGAGAGAAAGAGCACCTGCTGCCGCTGCTTCCGGATAACCCGCATTGGGGCTGGGATGTTTTTGAGCGTCATTAAAAACTGTTTTTAACGCTCCTCTAAAATCATAGTGGAGCAAAAAAGCGGCTGCAGACATTAAAATTGCTGTCAGCCGGGCTGGAATATAATTAAAAAAATCGTCAGTTCTGGCTGCAGTAAAACCAAAATTCAAATACCTATCATTTTTATAGCCCAGCATCGAATCCATAGTGTTTACAGCTTTATAAGTTACTGCAAGCGGCAGCCCACCTATCAAATAATAAAAAGCGGGTGCCAAAATTCCATCTGAAGTATTTTCAGCCAGAGTTTCTAAAACAGCCCGAATCACTTCCTGCTTACTGCTCTGACTGCAGTCTCTGCCAACAATTTGATTCACTTTTTCTCGAGCCAGTTTTAAATCACTAGCTTTTAAAGCAGAGTAAACTTCCTGACCAGCATCAATCAGTCCTTTAAGGGCTAGAGTTAAACTCAGCAGAAATATTTTTAGCATTAGAGCAAAATAATTATTTAACTGTCCTGACAGAACAACTACCAGATAGCTGAGATAATAACTTAACCCCAGGACAATAACTACTAAAATTGCACCCTTGATTTTTGCTCTCTGGGGACTATCTTCATTTTTCAATAAATATTTTTCCAGAGTGCTGATTAGCCCTCCAATGAGGACAACTGGATGTGGAATCCAGTCCGGATCAGAAATAATTAAGTCAACAATTAAAGCAATAATTAAAATTATTAAAACTTCCAACTTAAACACCACTCTTTTGATAGGCTAAAGCTTTTAGTAAAAAATTATTTACCATCTCTGGATTGGAAGCAAAATGAAGATGAACATAAGATGCAAGAATATTCTCCAGAGTACTGTATCCTTCTCTGATTTTGCGATAACTATACTTTCTTTTTACATTCGCCTCAATTTTACTGATTTTTGAATAATGAAAAACATGACCTCTTGCTTTTTCTCCCTTATTTAATAATAAATTATCAGCTGAGGCTTCAATCTCCCGATATCCCATTTCCTGTAGTTTTGAAGTCATCTCTATCTCAGCTGGAATTAAATCCAGCATCTGATATATATTTCCCTCAAAATCTTTTACCTGACTGCTGAGATACATCAAACCTCCACATTCTGCATAAATAGGAAGTCCTTCACTTATCTTTTCTTTTAAATCATTTTTAAACTCCTTATTTAAAGCTAATTCTTCCAGAAAACTCTCGGGAAAACCACCTCCAAAATAGGCTGCATCCACCTCTGGCAGCTGACTATCATTTAGAGGACTAATTTCAATAATTTCTGCTCCTGCTGCTTTTAAAAGCTCAAGATTTGCCTGATAATAAAAATTGAAAGCCTGGTCAAGAGCAACTGCAATCTTTATTTTCGCTTTTTTAATTTTATCTTTAAATCCAGAACTAAAATCAGCAGCTGAATCGATCTCTATTAAATCATCTGATTCAGAAATTTCTATTATCCCCTCTAGATCAATATATTCTTCCATCAATTCGGTCAATTTTTGAATGTAAATTTCAAGTTCCCGACTCTCAGTAACTGGTACCAGACCTAAATGCCTTTCCGGCAGCTCCAGATCCTGATTTTTGGGAAGATAACCTAATATTTTTAGATCACTCATCTTAGCCTCAACTGCTTCTTTTAAGAGTTTAAAATGATGAGGACTGCTGACATTATTAATTATAACACCTTTAAGATTTAAATCAGGATCATAATTTTTGTATCCATAAACTACTGCAGCTGCACTCTGAGCAACTTTACGGGCATCAATAACTAAAATCACAGGTGCTTTTATAGTCTTAGCTATTTCGGCTGTACTGCTGACAGAATCTTTTCCCTTTCCATCAAAAAGTCCCATTACACCTTCTACTAAAGAAATATCAGCCTGCTGACTGTTTTGTAAAAAGGTCCTTCTGACTCCAGCAGCACCCAGAAAATAGCTGTCCAGATTATAAGAATTCCTACCACAAATTAAAGTGTGAAAACCGGGATCTATATAATCAGGTCCCACTTTAAATGGCTGAACCTTTAGTCCCTGCTTTTTAAGTGCTGCCATCAAACCTAATGCAAGAGTAGTTTTCCCAACCCCACTGCGGCTGCCAGCAATAACTATTTTTTTATTCATCAGTAACTTCCTCCTCAAAAACTGAAAGAGTAATTCCCTCATATTTTTTCTTGTCTGCTATTAATTTCCCGACACCTGAGGCCAGAACTGCAGCTGGTGATGCTGCAGCAGCCACTCCGGTTATTTTTTTTACAAAATCAGATTTTTTTATATCTAGCCCAGTTTCTACTTCTTTTATTTTTTCTCTCTCAATAATTTCCAGAGGCCAGTTATTTTCTGCTGCCAGTTCTAAAATTCCTGCTTCTTCTTTCTTTAAATCAATAGTTGCTATTTTTTTAATACTTGCTGGCAGTAAATTCAATTCTTCTAAAAGGCTCTTTAAGGACCTCCTGATTGCTGCAGCAGTGGTATTTTTTCTGCAGCCAATACCAAGCACAATGTTTCGGGGAATTAACTGCAATTGATTTTCCTCTAGTTTAAACTTTTGATTAGAAATTATGATCTCAAAAGCCTCACTGCTCCTGAGTTCTTGCAGCTGTTCCAGAGAATATATTTTAATATTATTATCTGCTTTAATCTTAATTTTATAATCACTAAAAATATGTAGTTCGCTTCCAAATAGAAGTGCTCCATTTGCTTTTTTTAATCTATCAAAAGGTTTTATTTTACAGTCCAATCTCTGAGCTAAGAGATCCACAGCCAGCTTATTATTACAATCTGTCGCGGTGGTAATTACCGGTCTGGCCTTTAAAAAATCTGCTATCTCTACTGTCAGCTGATTAGCTCCTCCTAAATGACCGGAGAGAGTACTAATAACATTTTGCGCTGTATCATCAATTGTCAGTACAGCCGGATCAGATTTTTTGCTTTCCAGTAAAGGAGCAATTATTCGAACAACTATTCCCAGAGCCATAATGAAGATTAAAGCATCATATTCTTTAAAAATTTTACCCACTAAACTGCTCAAAGAGCTAAAAGCCTGGTAACTTTCATTTTCTTTATCCAGTTTAGTCGGTAGATATAAATCTAGGTGTCTGTATTCTTTTTTTAACTTTAAAGCAAGCTCTTTTGCAGCTGGAGTCAAAACTATCACGGCTGTTTTTTTTTCTTTGAACATAATCACACCTCTGCTTTATGATTAGTTTTAATATATTCTATCAGATTAGCAGCTTCATTAAAAACCAGTGGATAGTTTATCTGCGGTCTCCGAATAACAATCACAGCTATTCGCAGCTCAACTGCAGCCTCAATTTTACTTTTTAGGCCACCACTATCTCCACTTGCCTTAGTAACTATTACATCTGCTCCATATTCTTTAAATAGAGACCGATTAAATTCTTTAGTAAAAGGCCCTTTGACTGCAATAATATTTGCCGGTGGCAGACCAAGATCAATAATTTTTTTAATAAAAGCAGGAAAAGTCATGACCCTCATAAATAATCTGTTTTCAAAATTGGAGATCTTATTGATAAATGTTTTTACATTTTTAGAGCCGGTTGTTAAAAAAACCCTTTCAAAATCATTTGCTTTTTCTGCAGCCTGTTTGTAATTGTCAGCATTTATGATATTTGCAGTAGTCTCATCATACTGGCTTAAATCAATATCTTTTCTTTCATAGCGAATATATTTTATACCAGCTTCTGAGACAGCTTTAATTGCACTTTTAGTTATTTCTTCTGCAAAAGGATGAGTTGCATCTACCACCAATAAAATTTTTTCTTTTTTAATTAAATTATAAAGATCGTCCCGGTTCATTCTTTTTTTTATAACTCTGATCTCAAATTTTTCTTTAATCAATTTTTTTCCATAATCGGTGGTAACAGAAGCAATTAAATTTTCTCCCTCATTTATTAAACCCTCAATCAACTGATAACTATCAGAAGTCCCTGCAATTACAAGAATCATAAATCATAACCTCGTGGTGTTATTAATTTTCCATTAGCTGTATAAGTCTGAGAATTACCGATGATTACTGTAGTTAACATATCAACTTTTTTTAGCGGCATTTCTTCTAAATTAGTAATAATTTTTTCTTCACCATCACGCCCAATGTTACGCACTATTCCAACTGGAGTCTGCTTATCTTTATTAGCCAGATAAATCTCACGAGCAATTCTTAACTGTTTTTTTCTTCTGCTGCTGCGGGGATTATATAAAACAGTAATTAAATCTGCTTCTGCTGCAGCTTTTAATCTTTTAACTATTAGATCCCAGGGTGTCAAAATATCACTGAGGCTGATTACTGCATAGTCATGCATTAATGGTGCTCCCAGCACAGCGGCGGCTGCATTGGCCGCTGTAATTCCAGGAACAACTTCTATTTTTAGATTACTATTTTGAACTTCCACCATCTCTAAAGCCAGACCCGCCATTCCATAAACCCCCGGATCTCCACTACTAATCAAAGCTACTTTTTTTCCTTTTCTAGCAAATTCTATTGCCTTTTTAACTCTTTCCTTTTCTTTTCTCATTCCACTAACATAAACCTGCTGTTTAGCAGTTATTATTTCTTCTATACATTCAATATAAGTAGTATAACCAACAATAGTATCAACTTTTTTTAAAATTTTATAGGCTTTACGGCTCATACTCTCTAAATTTCCTGGTCCAATTCCAATTACATAAAGATCTGCAGTCAACAATTTAGATCAATCCTTTCTTTAAAAGTAAATTTTTTTATATTTCAGATGATAATGCCTTAAATATAATTCAATTGCTAATTCTCTATTCTAAAAAATAACTACTATTAGTCACCTGATCTAAAAGCAAATTATTATGAGAAACAATAATAAAGGGCTGTGCTATTTTATTTAAGATTTTTATCATTCTTTTTATAGACTGTTTATCCAGACTTGCAAAAGGCTCATCTAATAATAAAACATCGGGGTCCATGGCTAATACAGCAGCAAAAGCTATAATTTTCTTTTGTCCCTGAGATAAATTATAAGTTACTTTCTTTTCAAAGCCCTCCATTTTAACCATGGCTAATTTTTCTGAAACTATTTTTTTAGCTTCTGCTTTAGATTTACCCAGATTTATAGGACCAAAGGCAACATCTTCCTCTACAGTTGGCAAAAAAAGTTGATTATCAGAATCCTGAAATAAATAGCCAATCCTTTCTCTTACTTCAATAAAATCTTCTTCCTTTTCTCTTTTTTGATCAAAAATTTCTATTTGACCAGAGTCAGCTTTTAAAAGCCCCATAATTAATTTAAAAAATGTTGTTTTCCCACAACCATTATCACCAATTAAAGCAATTCTTTCTTCATTTTTTAAACTAAAATTAAAATTTTCAAATATATATTCTTCTTTATCATAGCTAAATGACAGGTTTTTTACTTTTATCATTTTAGATCAAGCCTTTCCGGAAAATAAAGATTAGACTTAGACTAATTAAATAACCGATTATAAATAAAATGTCCAGCTTCTTAATTTTAAAATCATCAAAAAATATAAATTTACCTTTAAACCCTCTACAGATCATTGCCTCATAGACTTTTTGAGATCTTTCATAACTTTTAATTAACAGCATTGCAATTAAATATGCATAAGACTTATAAGTATGTAAATTTGTTTTTGCTTTAAAAGCACGCATTAACATTGCCTCATATAAATTATTATATTCTTTCTTTATAATATGCAAATATCTATAAACAAAGAAAAATAAATAAATTAGTTTTTCAGCTATTTTTAGTCTATAAAGGGCATGGATAATTTCAGAGACTGAATTAGTTGTTAAAAGTGAAATAATTAAAAGCATAATCGAATTAGAACGTAAAGTAATTTTTAAAGCAAAATTTATTCCTTCAGCTGTTATACTGAACTTACCAATATTTAATAATTCTTCTCCTGGAAAAGTAAAAGGAATAAAAATCCAGATAATAATTATAAAAAAATTAATCAGTATAAGTTTTTTAAAAAGATATTTTGTTTCTATTTTACTATTAATAATTAAGATAATTGCTAAAAATAGAAAATAAGATAAGGTAATTAAATCATTGGTTAAGGCAATTAAAAAAGCTGTTATAAATGCAATTACTATTTTCAAACGGGGATCTAGCTGATGAATCCAGCTGACCCCATAAGTGTTTTCTTTCTTAAAAATCATTATTTTTTTCCTTTTTTGAAATATGAAGCTACTCCCATAAGTCCAAAAATATAACCTATTCCGCCTATGATTTCTGTCAGACCAGGACCAGAATCTTGGTTTGATTCAATAATACTTTTTTTAATTGGAGTCAATTTTTTATCTAATTCCTCAGCAACAACTTCTCGAAGTTTTTCTTCACTTAAATTGTTATAGCTTACTTCTGCTTTTGAAGTTGAAGCTGCTGCATCTTTATTATTAATTTCTGGCAATTTTGACTCAGATAATGCATATTCAGCTTGATGACCCATCCCGGCATTCATTTTAATCTCTAAATCTGTTTTTTTGGGAATTTCAATTTCACAAATCCCATTTTCATTTGTTTTAGCTTCTGCTAATAACTCTCCCTGTTTATTGTAGACCATTATTTCTGCATCTTTAGCAGGAGAACCATCACCAAAAGCTCCTTCTGCTATAATTTTATTCCCTTCAACATAGGCATATAAAATCACCCTATGCGCAAAAACAGGTAAAGAAAAGGATAGAAAAATCGCTACTAAAGATATAAATATAACTAATTTTTTTATTTTTGTTTCTAAAATCACTTTTTATCCAGCTCCTCTAAAATAATAGGCTTAATCTTTTCAATTGCAAATACAACAAAAACACTTATAATACCTTCAATAATAATTACCGGAACATGACTGATTATAGTTAATTTTGCGATTTCCAAGAATGATTGGTTTGTAAAAAATAAAGAAACAGCTACCATTACTGCTGTTAAAAAAACCGCTAGAGCTCCACTAAAAAAAGCAACAGTCCCTAAGAAAACACGACTATTATTTAAATCATATATTTTAAAAAATTGATGAGCAATAATAGCTGGTAAAGCAACATTTAAAGTATTTACGCCAAGAGCAGTTATCCCACCAAATTGAAATAAAATACTCTGCAAAAATAAGGCTATTAAAACAGCTGGAAAAACCTGCCATCCAAGCATAATCCCAGCAATTCCATTTAAAAGAAGATGAATACTGGTTGGACCAATAGGTACATGGATTAATGAGGCCACAAATAAAGCAGCTGAGACAATTGCAGTTTTAGGTATATCTTGATCTTTCATTTTTTTTAAACCAACAGCAACTCCTACAGCAGAAAATAAGCCTCCCCCAAATAAAACCGGTGCTGATAAGACTCCCTCTGAAATATGCAATTAAATTCACTCCCCTGTAATGAAATCAAAAATCAGTCTTTATTAAAGCTATAAATTAGAAGAAGATAACTAAAACTCCACTAATTTATTGATAAATAATTAATTCATATCATATGCTTTAACCCACATTACTGCACCAATTTCATGATCTTTACCTTCAATCTTTTCACCTTCCAGCAAAGCTGCAAAACCCCACCAACCAGATTTAGGTATGGAATAAGAAAAAACTCCATTTTTGTCTGTTTTTACAACCTGAGTGTAGAATGAATCAGCAGGAACTTTAATTCCAGCACCATTTAAACCGCTAAAAGATCCAGCATTAAGGTATTCAACCTCCACTTCTGCATAAGGAACAGCTTCTCCATCTTTTTTAACAATAGCTCTAAAGTTATTACCTGTCCACAAACCATAGGGCCTAGCTAAGGGTACAATCTCTGCTTTTTGACCAATTTCTCGATCCCAGTCACTGGGCATTCCCATTTTATTAACTACGACTTTTGTATATTGAGTTATGTATGCATCTTCTCCAGACTCATAATAGGGAGCCGGTTCTAAATAAAATAGATAATCACCTGGAGCTTTAGTTTGATAAGTAGTTTTCCAGGATTGAGAACCAAAGTATTCAAATGAGACTAATTCAGAAGTTAAATCTGTTTCTCTTCCTTTATTGATCACAGCAAATTTTTGAGGCTTATCCATTTTCATAGTGTGAGAAGCCTCCATAGGGTGAGTAAAAATCAACTGCAGTCCAATTTCTTCTTCCTCCCCCTTACTAATTGTCTCATCAGTAGGTAGAACAAGCTGAAAATGAGCTGAAACACTCAGGGTTATAGCTAAAACAAAAATTATTAAAAATAAAACTGATTTTTTAAACATTAAAATCATCCTTTTCTATTAGTGTTTTTTAAAAATTCTTTAAGCTTTTATTTTAAGCTGTGTTAGATTTCAAATGATGGTCAGGTAAATAAATAATACTTAACTGGCCTGTTTCCGTGTCTTTTCGAACCCTGGCCTCTATTTGATATACTTCTTTCAATAATTCTTCACTTATAACCTGACCAGGATTTCCTTCAGCAACTATTTTCCCTTCTTTCATCACATAAATTCTATCACAATAACTAACTGCCAGATTTAAATCATGAATAGCAGCTAAAACCTCCATATCTAAGGACTTAATCAAATCCAAAATTTCTAACTTATATCTAATATCAAGATGATTTGTAGGTTCGTCAAGAACTAAGAAATCAGTTCTTTGAGCAAGTGCTCTGGCCAACAACACACGTTGTTTTTCACCACCAGAAAGGGTAGAAAAACTTCGTTTAGCATATTCTAGCATATTCACCTTTTCCAGAGAATCATAAATCACTTGATAATCATTAATATTTTCAAATTCAAACATAGATTTATGAGGTGCACGTCCCATCATCACTATTTCTTCAACTCTAAAATCAAAGCTGAAATTATTAAACTGTTTTACAACTGCCATTTTTTTGGCTGTTACTTTTAAGGGTTGTCGGGCTAAGTTGTCTTCGTCAAGATAAATTAAACCAGTATCTGCTTTTAAAACTCTATAGATATTCTTGAGCAAAGTGCTTTTTCCACTTCCATTAGGACCAATCAAGCCAACAAATTCACCTTGAGCAACATTAATATTTATATCTTCTAAAATATTTCTGCCGCCTAATTCAATTGAAACATTATTTGTTTTTAATCTCAAATCAATTCCCCCCAAACCCATATGTTTTTCGAATCAGGATCCAGATAAAAAATGGCGCTCCCAGGAGAGATGTTATAATTCCAATTGGCATTTCTGTCCCCTGCAGTAAGGAACGGGCCAGAACATCAGTCCAGATTAAAAATATAGCACCTGTTAACCCACTAAAAACAATTAATTTTTTGTGATCAGTTCCTACTACTGCTCTTACAATATGAGGAATTATTAAGCCAACAAAACCAATTGTTCCAGCCACATAAACTACCATCCCCGTCATCAGAGCAGTAATAACAATGTAAATTTTTCTATAAAAGTTCAAATCGCTTCCAAGAGTTATTGCACTCTCATCTCCAAGCAGCATCATATTTAAATTACGGAACTGAGATAAAAAATATAATCCTCCGGCTATTAAGATAACAGCAGGCAATAATATATTATCCCAGGTAGCAGAAACAAGACTACCCATTAACCAGAAAGTTAACGTTCTCATTCCCTGAGCATCGTTGGCAATAAATATTATAAAGCTGCTAAAAGCAGAGCAGAGAGCACTAACTGCCATTCCAGATAAAAGCAATTTTATCGAAGAGGACTTAGCTCCGATATTTGCAATACTATAAACTACAAGTGAAGATATTAAAGCTCCTAAAAAAGCAGATAGCCCAATAAAATGAGGGCCAAAAACACTTCCGACTCCAATCATTATAGCAAATGTCGCTCCCAGTGATGCTCCAGAAGAAACCCCAAGCGTATAAGGGTTAGCAAGAGGGTTTTTTACCATAGCTTGCATTACAACTCCAATAACCGAAAGTCCCATTCCAATAACAGCTGCCATTATTACCCTGGGAAATCTGATTCCCCAGATAATATCATTACTAATACCAGAGCTCAGCGAAATATTACTTTTTATAAATAATTTAAAGATATTGTGATAGATTACTCTAAAAGTTTCAAAAACAGTAATATCTACCGGTCCGAATAATAAAGATAATATCATTGAAATTAATAAAAGAACTGTCAAAATAAATATACCAGCAAACAAAACTTTTTTTTCTTTAATAAGCTTCTTTTTAAATTTTATTTGATCATTTCTTTTTTTAGTTATCAATTCTCCGGCTTCCAAAAATATCACCTTTTTCTATCATTAATTAAGAAATTATTTTCTGTGAACTACAATAGTAGAAATGTCTACCAAAAATTTTATCTAAATAATTCAGGATAAAAAGCTTCGGCAAATCTTTCGATCCCATTGATTGTTCTAACTCCTCCAGCATAAGTTTCTGCAAGTGGTGTATAAACAATTCTGTTATTCTTAATTGCTTTTACATTTTGTAAAGCACTATTATTCTTTAACGATTCAGCTGTTTTGTTTGCATTATCCTGCTCAAGATAGTAAATCAGAATAATAATGTCAGGGTTTTTTGCAATTATATTTTCTGGACTGAAAGTTCCACTTTTTTTCGCCAGATTAATACCACCGGCTTTTTCAACCATCTCGTTAACAAGTGAATCTCTACCATAACTGCGATATTTATTATTGCCAGCACCTTCTAGAATAAGAACTTTTACTGTTTTTTTTGCTTCAGTCTTTTTTTGAATAATCTCTATTCTATCTTTCATAGAATTAATAAGTTCAGCTGCTCTTGCTTCAATGTTAAATATTTTTCCGATATCTGAAATATCCTTATAGATATTATCTATTCCCCGATTTTTTATTACTCCTGAATTTCTCTGAATAAAGGTTTTTACCCCTCTGCTGTTCCAGCTTTCTACAGTACCTAGATTTTTGGGTGAAAAGACACTATTCCAGCCCATAATTAAATCTGCCTCTTTTGCTATTACAACTTCTTTAGCCGGATATCTATCTGAAAGCACTGGAATCTTTTCGTACTTCTCTTTCAGTTCTGCTGAAATCGGATTATCAAGCCAGGCAGTTCCAACCATAAAATCTTCTAAGCCCAGTCTTAATAGAAGTTCAGTTGGAGGCTGATTTGTAGTTATGACCCGTTCCGGTTTTTTTTCAAAAGTGATTTTATATTCATCTCCAGCCGTATTATAATTTTTAACTGTAACTGGATAATGATCTTTGGCAAGGGCATAAGCTCCCAGAAGACTAACTAAGATTATAAAACAAAATAAGATTGTAATAATTTTCTTCTTCATCTCTATTCCTCCCTGTCTGACTACCGTTGCATCAAATTTAATTTTTTTAAAATAATAATTTATTCAACTAGAGCAGTAACTTTATCTATGTAAAATTTTTGAACTCGGGCATACTCTCCGAGCCCCTGAAGCTGGATTTCAACTTCAAAACCTTCTGCTTCCAACCTTTTTTTCCAGCTATCTTCTTCCTCTCCTGCCATATCATTTTGCGCATGATCACCAGCTACCAGCATCAGAGGTGCCAGTTTTATTTTCTTATAATCTTTTTCTTTTAACTTTTTAATAACCTGTTCCAGCTCCGGATAACCTTCTACAGTCCCCACATAATAATTATCCAATCCTTTATCTTTGAGAACATAATCAAAAGCAGAATACACAGAATTAGCTGCATGCTGACTTCCATGACCCATTAAAACAATAGCTTGTTTTTCTGATTCAGCTTTAATTTCCTGTGAAATAATGTCTGCAAGCTCAAAATAATCTTCAGTTTTAGTTAAAAGGGCCTGACCTACTTTTAAAACTCTAAATTTATTTTTAAACTTTTTAACAGCTTTAATCAAATCATGATATTCACTACCATTAATAATATGTAAAGGCTGAACAATGACCTGCTGATAACCTTCCTCATATAATCTTTTTAAAGCTTCTTCCGGATTATCAATAAAAATTTTATCCCTTTGTTTTAATTTTTCAATAATCATTCCGGAAGTAAAAGCTCTTTTTAAGTCATAATCCGGATTGTTTTTTGCAATTTCTGCTTCACAGGCTGCAATTGTTTTCTTTCTGGTCTCAGGATAACTGGTTCCAAAACTAACCACTAAAATTGCTTTTTTCTCTTCCTGAGATTTTCTAAACTGATGTGAAAATTTTTGGTCATATAATTTTGATTTTTGATAATCACTATCCAGAAAATCTCCGACTAATATTAGAGCTGTTTTTTTAATTCCTGCTTTTTTGACTTCGGCTGCTATTTCTCCCAGAGTAGATCTAATTACTTTTTCTTCCGGCCAGGAGGCTTTAGATACTACTGCAGCCGGTGTGGCAAGTGGGTACTCTTCTGTCAGATTATTAACAACCTCATCGATCATCTGCACACTCAAAAAGATAGCCATTGAAGCCTGATGCTGAGCTAAACTCTGTAGTTTTTCTTTTTCAGGTACTGCAGTTCTTCCGGCCTGCCTGCTTAAAATTACAGTCTGAGAAACATCCGGCAGAGTATATTCTGCAGCTAAAGCTGCTGCCGCTGCCAGAAATGAACTAACTCCTGGAATTATCTCATATGCTATCTCATTTTCCTCCAGTAAATCAATCTGTTCCTTTATTGCGCCATAAATTGATGGATCTCCGGTATGAATTCTGGCTACATTTTTATCTTCTGCTGCAGCCTGCTTAATTATTTTTATTACCTGATCCAGATTTAAATTAGCACTATTGTAAACTTTAGCAGATTTATTATATTTTAAGACTTCTTTATTGACCAGGGATCCCGCAAAAATTATAATCTCCGAGGCTTCAATTGCTTTTTTACCTTTAATAGTTAATAGTTCCGGATCACCCGCACCGGCCCCAATTATATATACTTTCATTTAAATCCCCTTTCTTTTTACAATCATTAGTGTCAGGTATTCAATTTTCTTATTTTTAAAAACTTCTATGTTTTCGGTATAAAATTCATCTTCAAAACCACATTTGCTTGCAATAAGTACATTTTCCTTTAATCCCAATTTTTCCAGAACAGAGTAGGCTATCTCAAAATTACGGCTCAACTTTAAAATAACCACTGTTTCAAATAAATTAAAGACCTTTTCTATATGTTCTTCATTTTTTAACTCCGATAAGATAGCTGTATTTTCTTTCCCCTCTGCTAAAGGTAAATTATAGCTGGAAGTAGCAGCGGCAATAGAATTAATTCCCGGCACTGTTTCTATGTTAATTGAATTATCCCATTCTTTTATTTTTTTCAGCATGTAAGCATAAGTACTGTACAAAAAGGGATCGCCAATGGTTACAAAAGCTACCGTTTTACCTGCTTCTAATAATTGATATATTTTTTGAGCAGCAGCAGAGCGTGATTGTTCTAACTCCTGCTTGTTTTTAGACATCTTAAATCTTAGTTTAATAACTCTATCTTTTAGATCGATCAGATTTGAAATAATCTCCAATGCTTTGCTGGAGTCACTTTTAGTTGACAGTGGGGTACAGACATAATCAACCTCTTTTAAAATTTCTACTGCTTTTAAAGTAACTAAACCCGGTTCACCAACTCCAACTCCAATTCCATATAATTTTTTGGCCAAATTGCAACCTCCATTCAGTTAGCTATTTCTATTAAGTTTAGCTGTTTTTTACTGCACTAATAATATAAACTGGGGTTAAAGCTCTAAACATCTGATAGTTACTAATATTTTTAGTTCTGGTTACAGCAATATTAACAATATCCAGCTGATAGTTCAATTTTTCCAGCTCCTGCACAGCCGTTGTCAGGGTATTAATTGTAACAGCAGTTAAAACAATTCTACCAGCGCCTTTTAATTTTTGATCAACAGCCGCAAGAATTGCAGCCAGTTGACCACCACTACCGCCAATAAAAACTCTGTCAGCTTCCGGCAAATCAGAAATTCCCACTGGAGCTTCCGTCTCTATTACTTCAATATTATTTAATTTAAACTTTTTAACATTTCTCTTGATTAAGTTAAGGGCCTTCTTTTTTCTTTCCAGTGCATAAACTGTTCCCTTCTCCAGGGCCAGGGCCATTTCAATCGAAACACTTCCGCTCCCAGCTCCAATATCATATACAGTCTGATCTTTTTTAAGTCTTAACTTTGAAATGATCACTGCTCTTACTTCTTCTTTTGTCATCGGCACTTCATCTCTGATAAAATAACCATCAGGAATTCCGGGCGTATTAGCTTCCCATTCTCTCATCAAGATCACCTCTCTGCTTAAAATTAATTTTTCCTCTGTCCAGGATAATCATCACTGTCAGTTTCGAAAATGAAAGTTTTTTTATTTCTGCTGCCCTGCCAACAGTAATCTTTTCATCTGGATAAGAAAGATTTTCGAAAACACAGACTGTTTTATCTTCAACTTTATTTTTTAATAAATACTCCGCAATTTTTGCAGGAGGAAATTTATTATCAGTAAAAAATCCAACCTTAACTTCTTTTTTTAAGAGAGCAAGCAGTTCCTCTTTATTGTCTTTACCATGGAGACTGGTGATGCGCATGTCATTCCAGCTAATTTGAATT
The DNA here is from genome assembly GCF_003259895.1 of Halanaerobium saccharolyticum. Taxonomy (GTDB): domain Bacteria; phylum Bacillota; class Halanaerobiia; order Halanaerobiales; family Halanaerobiaceae; genus Halanaerobium; species Halanaerobium saccharolyticum_A. Next base: position 123,064 of record NZ_QLME01000004.1, read on the forward strand.
CTAGAAGCTGCCAGTTGTAAAGAACTGATCCCGGGAATAATCTCTAAAATATCAACCTCAATTTCCCGTTTTAAATAATTAAGTAAACTATATAAACCGGGATCCCCGGAAACTAAAACAGCAATTTTCTGCTGTTGATAATTATCCAGAATATAGTTTTTAATTTTAGACAGAGGTAAGGTTATTTTAATTTTTTTAGCCTTCTCTTCAGCAAAAGTCTCTAAAGCTCTGCTGCCCCCAATTAGTACATCCATTTTTTCGATAATTTTTTCTGTTTTATTCAACAAATAATCTCTGCTTCCCGGCCCAATTCCCAGCACATAAACTTTATTCAAAATCAAAATCCTCCTCTGCTTCTCTAGAGAGAGCGACAATCCCCTGATTTAAGGTGAAAATTACTGACTTACACTTAATCTTCTTTTCTAACTTCGCTTCTACTTTGCTGACTACTGCCTCACAAATATTTTGTAGAACCTTCTCCAGCTTATGAGCAAGCAGATATTCAACCGCCTCTTCGGCAGTATTAATTGCAAAAATAGCTTCGATCACTTTCTGCTCTGCTCCCGCTAAAGCGGCATGGGCAGCAATAATTTCTCGACGACCATCTGCTAACTTACTGTGGGTATTAAAAATACCACCGGCAACCTTGACTATTTTACCAATATGACCGACCATTATAATCTCATCTATTTCGAGTTCATCTACTTTGGCCAGCATAAAACCGACAAAATTGCTCATTCTGATAATCTGTTCTTCTTTAAAACCGGCTGCCAGAGCTTCTTTTTTTCCGTAATTACCGAAAACTAAAATTAGTTTTTTATATCCTAAAGCCACAGCCTGTCTCAATTCTACAGCCAGTGACTCTTTATAGGCTGATTCGGACATCGGTTCTACAATACCACTTGTTCCCAGAATTGAAATTCCACCTTTAATTCCCAGTTTGGGATTAAAAGTTTTTTTCGCAATTTCCACTCCGGCTGGAGCATAAATAAGAAGCTCCAGAACCTCATTTTCCGGGAAAATATCTCGTACTGCTTTTTTTATCATCTGACGGGGTACAGGATTAACTGCTGCCTGACCAATATCAAGCTGCAGGCCAGGTTTAGTTATCCGACCAATACCCTCCCCAGCTTTGAGAATCACTTTGCTTTCAGCCAGAGCTTCATCTATTTTTATCCTTTTTAATTCAACTGTGATTTTTATACCATCTGTCTGATCTGGATCATCACCGGCATCTTTGACCACTGCCGCCCGGGCCAGATCTTGACTGTAAAAACAATCCTTAACCTCCATTTCGACCTCTATTTCTGCCGGAGTCTCAATCAGAATTTTTTTTACAGTTTTCTGCTCTAATAACATTTCTGCTGCTGCCTTTGCAGCCCCGGCCGCCGTAGTTCCAGTAGTATAACCCAACCTGTATTTTTTGCCGCCTTTGCTGATGTAACGTTCAAAACCCATAATTAAGCCTCTAAATTATATAGAACAGAGTTAACAATAGAAGCAGCAATAGCACTACCACCTTTGCGGCCTTTTAAAGAAATATGTGGTATCTCAGTCTGCATTAATTCGGCTTTAGATTCAGCTGCTCCCACAAAACCAACCGGGGTTCCTACAATAAAATCAATTTTTTTACCCTTTTTACTTAAGTTAATCAATTCAAATAAAGCTGTAGGAGCATTACCAATGGCAAAAATTTTCTTACCTGGTAGATCAATAGCTTTCCGCATGGCCATAATTGATCTGGTTAAAGAAGTTTTTTCTGCCCTATCCCGGACATCCTGATCAGAGATAAAACATTTAACTTCTCCTCCGTATTCGGCCAATTTTCGCTCATTGATTCCCGCTTTAAGCATTGTAACATCAGTTATAATATCTGCACCTTCCCGGATTAAATCACTCATAATTTCTATCGCATCTTGAGAAAATTTAACTTTTGCAGCCAGTTTAGGCTCAGCTGAAGCATGGATCACCCGTTTAATCGTTTTTAATTCTGAATCAGTGCAATCTAATTTTCCAATTTCCTGATCAATCAATCTCATACTTTTTGCTTCAATTTCTCTGGGATTATTATCTTTCATTATTTCCTCCTTCTCGGTTTATTTTAAATTCTACAAATTTATTCAAAAAATTGAACAGTATTTATAATCTTATATATTTTTAAAATAAGCCCTAAAATTTATTTTTCAATTCCTACTCTAGCTTTAACTCCCTTTTTGTAATAGTGCTTGATTTCCTTCATTTCTGTTACCAGATCAGCGTATTCTATTATCTCATCTGCAGCATAGCGTCCAGTGATAACTACTTCTACTCCGGGAGCTCGATTTTCAACAACTTCTATTAACTCCGCTGCCGAAAAAAGTTGATAATAAACAGCAATATTTGCTTCATCCAGAATTACCAGTTCATATTCACCCGATTTTAAAATTTCCGCTGCTGCTTTAAGCCCCTTTCTGGCAGCATTAATGTCCTCCTGCTCAGCTTTTCCATTGATAAAATAATTTAGGCCATACTGCTTAATTTTAATTTTTTCAATCTTACTTAAGCTGTTTAATTCACTATATTTCATTCCTTTGACAAACTGAGCGATATAAACATTTTTTTCTGCTCCCACTGCCCTGACTGCCAGGCCGAAAGCGGCAGTTGTTTTCCCTTTACCATTGCCAGTATAAACATGGACCATTCCCTGCATCTGCTGCACCACCTAATTATCAAAAATAATTTTATATAATTCTTCAAGATCAATATATTTTCTAAACTCTGCTGCCAGATAGTTATAATTATCTTCTCTGATCTCAGCCGCAGTTTTTTCTGCTTCTAAATTTGGACTCAAACCTTTCTGGCTGAGTAGATAATTAATTAATGATTTTCTAAAATCGTCATTTTTGAAGATATCATGCAGATATGTACCCCAGACATTTCCAGATTCATTTACTGTACCATCATAAACAATTTTTTCTACTTCCCCTGATTTCTGTCTTTTAAGCCTGAAAATAGCCTGCTGTTCAGAAGCTCTGACAGTTTTGCCCTGATGAATTTCATAACCAGACAAAACTCTGCCGCTGCTGTTTTTAAAAAAATTGAGCTTATTTAAGGGCTCTGCCCTGACCTGCCTTGTTATTTTTTCAGCTTCCAGAACAGTTTTGATTTTTAAAAGCGAGAGACCTTCTATTTCTTTCTCATTTCCTTCCAGATTATCCGGATCTGATATTTTCTGTCCCAGCATCTGATAACCACCACAAATACCTATAATTTCTGTCCCTTTATCTGCCTGCTTAAGGATTTCTGCAGCCAGATTTGTATTATATAGAAATTTAAGATCATTAATTGTTGTTTTAGAGCCGGGAAGAATAATTAAATCGGGATTTCCGAGCTCAGCTGCTCTCTTTACATATCTCATTTGAATATCTTTAGCTGACTTAAAATAATCAAAATCTGTAAAATTAGACATCCCCGGATAGGCAATAACTGCAATTATAAGCTTAAAGTCCTGATTACCATAATCTTTTTGCTGCAGGCTGTCTTCCGAAGGTAAATTAAGATCTTTTAGATAGGGCATAACTCCCAGAACCTTTTTTTGAGAATGTTTTTCTATCAGTTCCACTCCAGATTTAAAAGCATCGGGATCACCCCTAAATTTATTAACAATAATTCCCTTAACTCTTTTTCTTTCTTTTTCAGTCAGTAAATCCAGGGTGCCCACAATTGAGGCAAAAACTCCCCCTTTATCAATATCTGCAATTAAAATCACAGGTGCTTCAGCAATTTCTGCTGCTTTCATATTTACAAGATCTTTATCTCTTAAATTCACCTCAGCCGGATTACCTCCACCTTCTAAAACTAAAAGATCATAATCCGTCTTTAATTCAGAAATAGCTTCATTTATAATTTGGAGCAGCCTATCTTTTTCCGCAAAATAAGCAGCTGCCTTCATATTTTTATATACTTTCCCCTTTAAAATAATTTGAGACATATCATCAGCAATAGGCTTCATTAAAATTGGACTCATATTAATCTCAGCTTCTACTTTGGCTGCCTCTGCCTGTACTGCCTGGGCAACTGCAATTTCTCGGCCTTCTTTTGTAATATAGGAATTCAAAGACATATTTTGAGATTTAAAGGGGGCTGTTTTATATCCATCCTGAGCCAGAACTCTGCAGAGAGCAGCCGCTAAAATACTTTTCCCGGCATCAGATGCTGTACCCTGAATCATAACTGCATCTGCCATTTAATCACCTTCTACTTAAATTTAATAATTTATCAGTATCAATATTTTCTGCTACCACATCTGCCAGATGGTCAATGTCTTTCTCAATTTCTTTTTGATAGTTATAGTCGTTTAATTTCGAGCTGTCTGAACCATTATTTTTTCTAAGCTTATTTAAAACTGCACTGCGAAAATTATCATTATCAAATAAACCGTGCAGATAGCTGCCGAAGCAATTCCCAGCCTGATTTACTGCACCATCTTTATAATTTGCCCTACACCCGGATCTCTCTGTTATTTTAAATAATTCTTCAGTTTGATTTAAATATTCTGTCTGTCCCATATGAATCTCATAACCTCTAAAAATTTCTTCAAAACTAAATTTAGGAACTTTGTTTTTAAACTTCAGATTCAAATTCAACTTTACCTTTACCTGATGAGTAGTTTTTTCATTTAAAAATTTTGTTTTGATATCCAGTAAACCCAGACCCTCGATTTCTTTTATATTTCCTTCTGTTCCATATTTATCGACTAGTTTTCGTCCGAGCATCTGAAAACCACCACAGATACCAATTATCATAATCCCTGCCTGATCTGCCTTTTTAATTTCCGCTGCCAGACCGCTCTCTTTTAAAAACTTAAGATCCTTAGTTGTAGTTTTAGTTCCCGGAATAATGATTAAATCAAAACTAAGTAAATTCTTTTTATTTTCAACATACTCTAGACTAAGATTCTTTTCCATTTTTAGACTGTTAAAATCAGTGAAATTAGAAAGATGAGGCAGTTTTATAACTGCGGCTTTGAGATTATCTGCTTGAGAACTAAAATTGGTTAATTTTAGAGAAGCTGAGTCTTCTTCCGGTAAATTAAGATCTTTAAGATAGGGTAAAACTCCCAGAAATTCTTTTTCGGTATAGTTCTCCAAGAAATCAACTGCTGGCTTTAATAAATCAAAATCTCCCCGAAATTTATTAATTATCAATCCTTTTACCAGTTTTCTCTGAGCAGGTGGTAAGAGTTTTAAAGTTCCAACCAGAGCGGCAAGACAGCCACCTTTTTCAATGCTGCTGATTAAGAGTACCGGGGATTTATAAATCTCGGCTGTAAACATATTGGCAAAATCTGGAGTAGTTCTATTTATTTCAGCCGGACTTCCTGCTCCCTCCATAATTATGAGATCATTTTCCTGTCTCAATCTTTTAAGTGCCTCTTTAATTGTCCGCTTATAAATTCTAAGATAATCATTTTTCTTTTTTTGATAATTAACACTTTGATCTACCTGACCATTAATGATAATCTGACACCGGCCATCTCCCATTGCTTTAACTAAAATTGGCTGCATCTCTACAGCTACTTCTCTAAAGGCAGCTCTGGCCTGCAGAGCCTGGGCAATCCCGATTTCTCTGCCATCCTTTGTTATGTAGGAATTAAGTGACATATTCCAGGCTTTAAAGGGCACAGTTTTAATACCCTTCCTGGCAAAAATTCTGCACAAAGCTGTAACAAAAAGACTTTTACCTGCATCAGATGCTGTACCCTGAATCATTAAAGTTCCTTTTTTTTTATTCATAGTTCCAAACTCCTTAAAAGTAGATGAAATAAAAAAATCCCAACCCTCCGGTTGAGATTAAAGTATATAATCACAATTGATTCAGTTATCTAGAAAGAAACTAATGCTATAAATAACTATCTTTAATGATTACCTACCTGATACCTGTCCCCGAGGTCATTTGTAGATTATATAAAAGGCAGGTCTCCTGACTTCTGATTTAATGTTTAGATTTCTACCTTCCCTGAAACAAATTACAGGTGGTATAACAAAATCTATAGATCAGTTACAGTGGCGGGCCCGCTCAGGATTTTAACCTGATTCCCTATTCTCTTCAGCCTTAGCTAAAGCACCTTTTATATAAAGTATTCTTTTTTTATAATTCAAACAAACGAATCTATGTATTAACTATATCTCAATTTATTGTATTTGTAAAATTTAATTTACTTAAAATTATTTCCTGATCATAAATTTTCAACTCAGTCAGAGAACAATTATCTATCTGAAACTGCCAGAAATTTTCGGGCTTAGTTGACAGTACAGCTGTCAGATAAACTTTGATAACTCCTCCATGAGTAACTACCAGTATTTTATTGCCCTGGTGTTTCTTAATAAGCTTCTGGAAAAAATCTTCTATCCTCAATTTAAAGTCCAAAAGTTTTTCTCCTCCGGGAGGATAATTGTGGATGGGATCCTGCTGCCAGGCAGAGGCCTGATCGGAATATTGTTTTTTTATTTCTGCAAAACTTAATCCTTCCCAGTCCCCAAAACTCATCTCTCTCAGCTGTTTATTTTCTCTAATTTTTAAATTTTTCTCCCGAGATATTATTAGAGCTGTATTTTTTGCTCTTTTTAAATCACTGCTGTAAATTTGATCAATCTCTATCTTATTAATAATTTTTGCTGCCTTCTGGGCCTGTTTTCGCCCTTTTTTATTTAAATCAATATCAGTCTGGCCCTGAAAAATTGACTTCTGATTCCAGTCTGTTTCTCCATGTCTTAATAAATATAATCTGGTTAACATCAGCTCTCCACCTCAAAATTATTCAGCTTGATATTTTTTTCTTTCTATCAGCTGTAAAATAGATTTTTCTATAGCTTTTTTAACTGTCTGATATTCCGAGTGCTCAGGTTGATAATCACTGCTGTCTAAAATCTGGGGATTGTAATCAGCTATAATTTCTCTTATTTTAGCTAAAAAATCCGCAGAAGCTATTTCCCTAAAAATTAGTTTTCTAAGTTCAATACTATCAATATCTTCTATAATCCTCTGCCTCTTTTCTGACATTATATCAAGCAGAAATTCATATTCGAGGCCAAAATCAGATTCCAGTTTTTTTCTAATATTTTTTGAAAGTGCAGGTAGATTTGAACCAGAAGCGGCAGTTAAAAGCAGTTCGCCTCTTTTTACCATTGCCGGAACTGTGAAATCAGAAAGCTCAGCATTATCAATTAGATTGACCAGAATATTTTTTTCTCTGGCCAGAAGCGCAATTCTTTGATTTAATTCTGAATTATCAGTAGCAGCAAAAACTAAAAACTGTCCGATTAAATCTTTTTCCTGGAATTTGCGTTCTAAAAAAATATATTTTTTTGATTCCGGATTTCGATAAACTGCAAATTTCTGATTATATTTTGGAGCAATTATTTTGATCTGGGCTCCAGTCTGCAGCAGACGCTTAAATTTACGCAGTGCCACCTTACCCGCTCCTACAATTAAAACTTTTTTATCTTTTAAGTTTAAATTAATCGGATAAAATTTCACTGCTCTTCCCCTTTCAAAATTCTATTTACTCTTCTTCTCCTACTGCAAAAATTGTTTTGACAGCTTCCAGCTGATCGTCTCTGGTATTTCCATTTTCTACTGCCAGTTCTTTGAGGCCAACTGTAGGCTGATGTAATAACTTATTTAAAAGTCGATGTCCCAGCTGTTCAATAATTTCTGCTGCCTCAAGTTCTGAATTTTGAAGCAGATGTAGGGCTCTTTTTACTTCTTTTTCTTTAATACCGCGAGCATCATCACGCATTTCTCTAATTAGAGGGACACAGCGGCGCTCACGCAGCCAGCGCTGAAAATTATATTTTTCATCTTCTATTATTGCTTCTGCTTTTGTAACTTCATTTTCTCTTAAATTTAAATTTTTATCAATTACCCGCTTTAAATCATCTAGATTATATAAATGAACTCCGGGAAGTTCTTCTACATTCTGATCAATATCTCTTGGTAGAGCAATATCAATTAAAAACATTGGCCCATGATTTTTCTCTACTGTGTCTAAAAGATCATCTTTGTGAAGTACTGTATGGGGAGCTGCTGTAGAAGCAATTATAATATCAACTTCTTTTACTCGATCTTTAAATTCTTCCCAGTGAATAACTTCGCCTCCATACTCTGCGGCCAGTTTTTCTCCATTGCTGTAGGTACGGTTTGCTACCAGAATTCCTTCTACACCATAATTAAGTAAGTTTTTAAGAGTTAACTCCGCTGTCTCACCTGCACCTAAAATCATCACCTTTTCTCCATTGAGGCTGCCAAAAATATCCCGGGCCAGCTCAACCGCTGCATAACTTATCGAAACTGCCCGCTCGTTAATTTTAGTTTTAGTCCTTACCATCTTTCCAACTTTAATTGCTTCCAGGCAGAGTTGATTTAAATAAGAGGCAGTTAGATTTTCTTCTTTGTATTCTCTAAACTGCTTTTTTATTTGAGCCAGTATCTGATCTTCTCCCTTAACCAGCGAATCAAGACCAGCTGCCACTCGATATAAATGTTCCACGGCCTGCAGATCATGATATTGATAGAGATAATCATTTAAGTCATTAATCTTATATTTAAAATGGCCTTTGAGGGTCTTTTCCAGCAGCTTATAAATATGTTTTTTTAAAAAATTTCTGGCCTCAGCTTCCTTTTCCGAGTAAAGATAAATTTCAAAACGATTACAGGTACTTAATACGAAAAATTCTTTAAACACATTTTTGTTTAAATTCTTTTTTAGTTCATTTTTTATCTCAGCTGTTTTCTGAGAAAGCTGATCTCTGATTGAAATTGGAGCTGTTTTATGATTAATTCCGGATACTAAAAGCTGCATCAAAAGCCTCCTTATTCTTAAAAATTTTTATCTCTGGTTTTTAGATTTTACTTTTACTCATCTTTAATTATATTACAAAGTTTCTTTTACTGCAAAAAAGTTTAGGTACCGGGTACTTGGAAAAAAATTCCAAGTACCCGGTACCTATTTCGCCTGCTTAAATTTTTTCTCCAGTCTGATAACCGTTCCAGTTAATTTTATCTGCTATTTCGCATTCAGAATTGAGTTCTACACCTTTTAAAATTTCTTCTTTAAATTTAGGATAACCTGTACGATCAACAATATAACCTATATGTTCTTTAGCCAGACTGGTATCAATATGTCTTTCTATATAATCATATACATTATTAACAATTGCTATTACCACATCTCTGCTGGCCCACTTTAAAAATGGTTTTGCCAGGCGAGGATTCTTTTTCCCGGTTCTTCCCATAATTACAACTTTAAAAAATTGTTCTCCTCTTTCCCAGGCATTTGTGGGACACTGCAGTATACATTCACCACAGCCAATGCAGCGCTTTTCATCTCTCAGGACACGCTCCTGTTCAAAACTCAGAGCTGAAGTCACCCGCTTATGGCAATTATCAACACAGGCTTTACAACCAATACATCGCTCCTGATGATAAATAGGCTCAACCATTCCCAGAATTCCGAAATCCTGAAGATGACCTTTGATACAATCATTTGGACAACCTGAAAGAGCAATTTTAACATGATAATCATTGGGAAAAATATTTTTTTCTATCTGCTGAGCCATTTCTGTAGTATCATAATTAGAATAACGGCAGACTCGATTACCAATACAGGCAGATACATTACGCGTTCCTGCTGCTGGATAACCTTCTCTGGGATCAGCGATTTTGACCCCAATTTCTTTTTCCATTCCCTCTAAAATTGGAGCAATTTTTTTATTCACTTCTTCAAAATCTGCAAAAGAAATTCCTGGCACCTCAAAACCCTGGCGGGTAGTAATATGTAAGGTTCCATTACCATATTCATCTGCAATTTCTTTGATTAAGGATAGATATTTAGCATTAATATGACCACCGGGAACTCGAATTCTTAGAGCAGTAACTTCCCTATCTTTGGTAATTCTAAAAGCATTTTTCTTTATTTTTTTAGTATTAAAAGACATAATAACCTCCTTCTGTTAGTTAATTTAGTCCCTAATTTCCTTAACTTCTGCATAATTATAAACTGGACCGTCAATACAAACATAATTATCTTCAATTTTACAGTGCCCACATTTACCGAGACCACAGTGCATCTTTCGTTCATAGGAGACCCAGATTTGATCATCAGGAACACCCAGTTTCTGAAATTCAATAATAGAATATTTCATCATCGGTGGTGGCCCAACTACTATTACCTCTGTATTCGCAATATTTTCAAGATGTAATTCTGCAATATGTTCTGTAATTAAACCAACACATTCTCCCCAGATATCACAGGTTTTGTCTACAGTTAATAAAACATCAAATTTTTGACGCCAGCGTTTAATGTCTCTTTCAAACAGAAGGCTGCCTGCATCTTTAAAACCGGCCAGAACTTCAAAATCACTCAGCTGATCTAGATTGTTACCTGCATACTCAATCAAACTTCTTACAGGAGCTAATCCGGTCCCACCAGCCGCAATAATCAAATTTTTATCCTGATAGTTTTCAAAATCAAATCCATTGCCGTAGGGACCGCGCAAATAAAGATAATCGCCCTCTTCTAAATCATGAATTCTATCAGTCAGCTTACCAACTTTTCTGATTGTCAGCTCCAGCCACTGATCAGTAAAATTACTGACAGAAATTGGTGCTTCGCCATAACCAGGTATGGATACTTCTAAAAATTGACCAAAGTTAAGCTCAAAGTCTGACTCAAGCCTAAATGTATATTCAATTTCTGTTTCCTGAAATATTTCTAAAATCTCTGCCTTTTGCGACAAATATGGATTTTTTAAACTTTTCTCAGCAGTTAAAGACATTATACTCCCTCCTCAATGATTGTTGATAATTTATTAATGCATTTTGAAAATGAAATATATTCCGGACAGACGTCATCACAGCGGCCACAGCCAACACACATATCAAAATCAAATCTCTCACCAAAATCATAAATTTTATGCATTGTTTTATAGCGCATCCGGTCTCCATAATCTTCTCTAAAGTTATGTCCTCCTGCCATTTCCGTAAAACCATCAATATGACAGCCAGCCCAGCGTCGAAAACGCTCTCCACTTTTTTTGTTTTCATCATATAAAACATCCTTTACAGTAAAACAGCTGCAGGTAGGACAGGAAGTATTACAGCGGCCACAGGCGATACAGCGCTGGCTATATTCTGTCCAGAGTTGATGTTCAAAAACTTCATTTGTCAGTTTTTCTCGATCCGGCAGCTTAACCTCAACTTTATTTTTTTCTATAAACTGGGGCTCAAATTTAATTTCTTCTGCCTGAGATGAAAACTCTACTGCTAAATCTTGATCATTTACTTCACAGCTGACTCCATTCTCTTCAAAACGCAGAAAAGCTGCATAATCTTCAGCCTCTACAGTATTGCTCTCCATTGAAACACAAAAACAGGAATCAAAACCTGAAGTACATTCAATCACAAAAAATTTGACATTTTCACGCAGCCTTTTATAATATATGTCCTCTTCCGGGCCATTTTCCAAAAATATTTTATCCAGACGCTTAAATGCATTACGGTCACAGGGACGTAAAAAAATGATATATTTATCATCTGTATCTGAAGCTATAAATTGTTCTCCTTCTACAAAATGAAAAAGAGTTTCTCTGATTGGAAAGACAATTTCTTTTGCCGAATACTTACTCTTAACTGTCAATTCAATTTCTTCTAGACTTTTAATTAAGTCATATGTAATCAAATCATTTGCAGAAAAACTATCCTTATTCTTTTTTCGTACTGGAGCATAAATTTGATAATCCTGATTCAGACTCTCTAAAAGTTGATTGAATCCATTTTCACTAAAATTAAAACCCATTCTTTTTCCTCCTTAGCTATAAATGCCAATTACAATTTTAATTTAATATAAAGTCTTTAAGCTGCATTCTTATTTTTGCTTTCTAGACTGGGATGACCGCTGGAAGCATACCAGTAAAGTGCACCAATTAAAATTGCTCCACCGACAATATTACCTGCTGTAACAAAGACCAGATTATAGATATATCCTCCAACAGTTATCGCGGCAGTGTGAGGTATCATTAAACTCATTGCCAGTAGAGACATATTTGCAATACTGTGTTCAAAACCACTGCCGATAAAGGCAAATAAACACCAGAAAATTAATGTCAGTTTGGCTATCTCATTTTTAGCCTTGATTGCAGTCCAGACAGCCAGACAGACTAAAATATTGCATAAAATCCCCCGGAAAAATAATTCTCCAGCAGGGGCAGACATTTTAGCAGCTGATGCACTTAATATGAACTCAGATGTAGGTGAAGCAGAAATTAGGCCTGACTTAAAAATCATCCAGGCAGTAAAAATTGAGCCAACTAAGTTTCCGAGATAACAATAAAACCATAGTTTAAGCATCGAAGCAGCAGTAATCTTTTTATCAAGCCAGCCGACAGTCATAATTAAATTATTGCCTGTAAAAAGCTCAGAGCCAGCAAATAAAACCAGTATTAAAGCCACTGCAAAAGATGCACCCATGACAAGCTTTGTAAATGGTGATCCAGCAGCATTAAGTGGTGCTCCTATTGAAAAAATAAGCATGATTCCTAGTCCAACAAAACTGCCTGCAAAAGCTGAAAAAATAATATATTTCAGCCTATTTGCTTCCATATAATTGACTTTCTTAACGGCAGCATTTCCAACAGCTTCAATATTTTCTCTGTACATTTAAACCATCCTTTCTATGTGAAATTTATTACTATTATATGTGAGTATTTTAACAGGAATACTCGGGTTTCTCTGTGATTTAACTCACAGAGAATAACTATAGAAAACAACAATGGGACCTATCCCTTATCGCCTATAACCTATAAACTCAATTTAACACTTGTCTATCTACATCTGATTTTATATAATTAAGGCAAGTCAGATTAAATATTTAGAATTTTTATTAAATCTATTTTAACTAAGGGAGGGGTTTTAGCATGTATGGGGAAAAAACTATAGAAGAATTCTTAGATGAACTAAGCTCAAACAATTCTATTCCAGGCGGTGGTAGTGCAGCAGCTTTAAGTGGTGCTTTAAATGCTTCAGTTATTAGCTTTATTGCTAACCTGACAGTTGGCAAGGAAAAATATCAGGATGTTGAAGCTGAAGCTAGAGAAATACTGGCAGAAAGTGAAGAATTAAAAAAAGAAATGCTGTTGATGATTGATCAGGACAGTAAAATTCTTTCGGATATTTTGGACAGTTATAAAGTCGGAGATCAGAAAAAAGTTAGATCTGTCTGTCAGGATGCCGTGGAGTTTTCGATGGACATGACAAAAAAAGCAGTCAGACTGATGCGCCTCAGCTTAGAAATTAGTGAAATAGGAAATAGAATGCTGGCCAGTGATTTTGAGGTAGCAGCTTACATAGGAGATGCGGCAGTAGGCAGTGCAATTGCCAATGTTAAAATCAACCTTAAAAGTCTGGATAACGAAGAATATAAAGCAAATATTAAAAATGAATATTTAAAATTAAAAAATGAGAGTTCACGTCTAAAAGAAGAAATAATTGAACTTGCTAATCAATAAGCTTTAATTAATATTTTAGATCCATAATTTATTTAAATTTTAGATATAATTTTAAACAAAGGAAGTGGAGATATGAAAATACTTGATGGTAAAGAAATAGCAGAAAATATTAAAAGAAATTTAACTGCTGAAGTAGAAAATTTAAAAAATACAACCGGAAAAGCACCACACTTAATTGTACTGCAGTATGGAGAAGATGCAGCAAGCAAATCTTACGCTCAAAGAATTGAAAAAAACTGCAAAAAAATTGGCATTGAGTTTGAATACCAGCAGTTTATTGAAGAACCGGCTAAATTTAAGGCCTGCTTAAAAGAAGCAAATGAAGATGATCAAATTACTTCAATTATGGTTCAGCAGCCACTTCCACCTGACTTAATAGAAAGTCTGGAAATGATCAATCCAAAAAAAGATATTGAAGGAATCACTTCTGCTTCTCTGGGAAAACTTTTTGTGGGGCTGAAAACTCTAAATCCTGCCACTGCTGAAGCCTGTATGGAAATCCTGGACTATTATGAGATTCCAATTAAAGGTCAGCGAGCAGTTGTGGTTGGGAGAAGCAATATTGTTGGTAAACCTGTCTCTATCTTATTGCAGCAGAGACATGCTACTGTAACCATGTGTCATTCCCGGACCAGAGATTTAGAATGGGAATTAAAACAGGCTGATATAGTTGTAGCTGCTGTAGGCAGAGCAGAAATGATTAAAGGTGAAATGCTGAATAAAAATTCAGTGGTTATTGATGTTGGCACCAATTTTGTTGAAGGGAAATTACTGGGAGATGTCGACTTTGATTCTGCCGCAGATAAAGTTAAAAGTATAACCCCTGTCCCTGGAGGAGTGGGGACGGTTACCAATCAGGTTTTAATGCGCAATATAGTTAAATCATTTAAAAATTTGCACGAAATTAAATAATTCAAAAAGACCCTGCCTCAAGTCCTAAAGCAGGGTCTTTTTATTAATCTCATAACTATTTATTTCCAGACATTCATTACTGAATAGTTGAAGTAATTGACTTTATTTAGTATTTTAACTATTAACTTTTTTACTCAGTAATTAACTCTAAAGGTACTGGAGTATATTCTTCAACTTCTTCTCCATTGGCTACCTTAACTGCAGTTTCTACTGCCATTTCTCCCATTAATGATGGTTTCTGTGCCACAGTAGCTGCCATTCTACCTTCTTCAACAGCCTCTACTGCATTTTCAATAGCATCAAAGCCAACAATCATAATCTCATCAGAGCGTCCAGCAGCTGAGATAGCTTCCATAGCACCTAAAGCCATATTATCATTGTGAGCAAATACAGCATCTATTTCTGGATTACCCTGCAGAATATTTTCCATAACGGTCATACCTTCTGCCCGGTCAAAACCAGCAGGCTGTCTGGCAATTACTTCTAAGCCAGAATAGCTATCCATACTGTTATTAAAACCTTCACCTCTATCTCTGGCAGCAGAAGTTCCGGGAATACCCTGTAATTCCACAACATTGCCTTCTTCTCCTAACTGCTCAGCAATAAAGTCACCTGCCATTTTTCCGCCAGCAACATTATCAGATGCAATGTGACTTACAACATCTCCACCTTCAGCTGCGCGGTCAACTGTAATTACAGGAACCCCAGCATCATTGGCGGCTGTAATTGCAGAAACAACTGCATTACCATCAACGGGGTTAACAATTAAAACATCAATTTGTTTGATTAATAGATCTTCAACACTGCTTAACTGACTGGCAGCGTCATTTTGGGCATCTACTGTTAAAATTTCTACACCCATTTCTTCTGCCATTGCTTCAGCACCATCTTTTAAGTCAACAAAGAAAGGATTATTTAAAGTAGATACAGCCAGACCAAGCTTAATATCCTGAGCTGCAATACCTGCAGAAAGTCCAACCACCAGAATTAATGATAAAGCTAAAATAATAGTTAATTTTCTCATTTTTTTTATTCCTCCTTGAATTTTATTCTTCTAATGAATTTTGTCAAAAAGAAGCTGCTAACAGGCTCACCTCCTATTTGAAATATTTTTCTTAATTTATATTATCACTGCTGCTGGCTCTTGCGATCTAAGAAGACAGCAAGCAGAATAACAGCACCTTTGGCAACTAACTGATAAAATGAAGATACATTTAAGAGGTTCAATCCATTATTTAAAACCGCAATAATTAAAGCACCAACAATAGTTCCAATTACCCCTCCACTACCACCAGAGAGGCTGGTTCCACCAAGAACAACGGCTGCAATTGCATCTAACTCATAACCTTCTCCTGCCATCGGTTGGGCAGAATTCAATCTGGATGTTAAAATAATACCACTTACAGCTGCTAAAAATCCATTAAGTGCATATACTGCAATTTTAATTTTATCAGTATTGATACCGGATAATTTAGTTGCTTTTTCATTACCACCTATCGCATAAATATAACGGCCCAGAGGTGTTTTTTTAAGCAAAATATAAATTACAAATAAAAGTAAAAACATAATAACAACCGGGACGGGAATTCTACCTAAATAACCTGCTCCAAAAAAACGAAATGTTTTCTCAAATCCGGAAATCGGACGACCATTTGTGTAAATTAAGGTAAAACCTCTGGCTATGGTCATCATTGCTAAGGTTACAATAAATGCCGGCAGTTTGGCCTTTGCAACTGCAATTCCATTAAATAAACCTAAGGCTGTACCAGCTGCCAGACCAATTAAAATAGCTAAAAATACATTAAGACCTGAATTAATAATCATTCCAGCTGAAATCGCTCCAGAAAACGCAAGCATTGAGCCTACTGAAAGATCAATCCCACCTGTTAAAATCACCATTGTCATCCCAAAAGAAACGATTGCTATAATTGAAACCTGTCTGACTACATTTAATAAGTTTGGTATTGTTAAAAAGTAAGGACTTAAAAAAGATAAAATAATTATTAAAGCTAAAAGTCCAATCCCTGTTTTAAATTTATTTAAAATTTCTAAGATATTCTTTTTATTTATATTACTGCTAAGATTATTCACTTTACTGATTCCTCCTTCCGGTTGCCAGCTTCATAATATCTTCCTGATCTGCATCAGCGGCATCCAGCTCTCCCATTATTTCTTTTTCGTGCATTACCAAAATGCGATTACTTAAATTTAAAATCTCAGGCAGCTCTGAAGAAATTAAAATGACTCCCACTCCATTATCGACTAAATCCTGCATCAAATTATAGATTTCTCTCTTAGCCCCCACATCAATTCCACGTGTTGGCTCATCCAAAATCACAACCTCCGGCTTTGTAGAAAGCAGCTTAGAGATTACAACCTTCTGCTGATTTCCTCCACTTAAATTTTTAACCAGCTGCATTTCTGATGGAGTTTTAATACTTAGATCATCAATATATTTTTGGGCAAGTTCTTTTTCAGCTGCAGCATTTATAAAAGTGTGAGCTTTTAACATTGTAGTTAAAACAGAGATACTTATATTATCAGCAACCGGAAGTCCAAGCACTAAACCCTCGTCTTTACGATCTTCACTTAAATAGGAAATACCATTATCCAGAGCATCAGCTGGAGAGTCGATTTTTAATTTCTGACCTCTAAAATAAATATCTCCTGTCTTTTCTTTATAAACTCCAAAAATTGATTTTGCAAGTTCTGTTCTTCCAGACCCCATTAAACCAGCGACCCCTAAGATTTCTCCTTTTTTAAGAGAAAAAGAAGCATTAATAATTTCTCCAGGTACTGCTAAATTATCAACTCTTAAAATCTCTTCTCCCGGATTAAATTTCATTTCCGGAAAACGATCTTCAATTGTTCTACCAACCATCATATTTATTAATTGATCTTCATCAGTCTCAGCTGTCTCCACTTCTCCCACAAATTCTCCATCTCTTAAAACAGTTACTCGGTCACAGATTTCAAAAACCTCTTCCAGTCGATGTGAGATATAGACAATTGATATCTCCTGTTCTTTAAGTCTTTCTATTAGTTCAAATAAAATATCAATTTCCTGATTGGTTAAAGAAGAAGTTGGTTCATCCATCACCAGTATTTCAGCATCCTGAGAAACAGCCTTTGCAATTTCAACCATCTGCTGACTGCCAATATTTAAGTCCTTTATTTTTGCTCTGGGATCAATCTCAACCCCCAGCATATCCAGAACAGCTTCTGTTTTCTGATAAAGTTTTTTATAATTTACAAAAATTCCTTTTCTATCTTCACGACCAAGATAAATGTTTTCTGCCACATTAAGATGGGGAATTAATTCTAATTCCTGGTGAATTATTGCCAGTCCGGCATTTTGAGCCTGCTTTGTACTTTCAAATTCAACTGGCTCACCTTTTAATATAATTTCACCCTCATCTCGTCTATGAATTCCATTCAAAACCTTCATCAAAGTTGATTTCCCAGCTCCATTTTCTCCAAGAAGGGCATGAACTTCTCCTTTTCGAAGAGAAAAGTTAACCTTATCTAAAGCTTTAACTCCAGGAAATGTTTTGGTGATATTTTTCATTTCCAGCACTTTTTCGTTTCCCATTTAAAAATCAACTCCTGAAATTAAAATGATATTAGCATAAGGAATAATTTCTCCACTTCGAACTACAGCCCTGGAGCTATTTGTTTCCATTTTAAATGCTTGATGAGGTAGATATTCGATTTCTACATCCGGCAGTAAAGCAAGTATTTTTTCCTCTAATTCCGGACTCTGCTCTTTAATTTCTGCTGCCAGAATTGCTTTCTCTACCACCAGATCATCTAAAGTAGCGCTAAGTATTTTTAAAAATTCAGGATAACCTTTTGTTAAAGACAAATCTATTCTTTCAACTTCCTGTGGAATCGGAAGACCACAGTCTGCAATAACAAGACTATCTTTATGTCCCATCTCAGCAATTACTCTTGTTAATTGACTATTAATTATTCCGTTTCTTTTCATCTTAGTTACTCCTTTCTGCAAGGAATTCATTTAACTCATTTTGATCAGGGATAGAACTCTGAGCGCCTCTTTTAGTGACTGAATAAGCTGCAGCTTTAACAGCAAAGTCCAGCGCTTTTTGATAATTGTTTTTTTCAATTAAACTGGCTGCAAAAGCACCTGCAAAAACATCTCCAGCCGCTGTAGTGTCAACTGCTTTAACTTTTAAAGAGTCCAAATGAAGTGTCTGTTCTTTATTATAAAAATTAACACCTTTCTCTCCTTCAGTTACTATAATATTCTTTACTCCCTTATTTAAGAGAATCTCGATTTTTTCTGAACGATTTTCCGCTTCAGCAGCTGCTAATAATAAATCCAATTCTCCCTCATTGGGTAGTAGATAATCTATTTTAGATAGGATATGATCAGATAGTTTTTGTGCTGGAGCTGGATCCAGAATTATTTTTGTATTATTTGCTGAGGCAATTTCTACAATCTTTTCAATAGTTTTAAGCGGTATTTCTAACTGTAACAGGATAATTTCTGCTTCCAAAATTTTGTCTTTGATTTTATCAATCTTTTTAAGGTCCAGTTCGTGATTGGCTCCTGGAGATACAATAATTCGGTTATTAGCCTCGGGATCAACTGTGATTACTGCAACACCTGTACTTACACCTTCAATTTCAAAAATATTATCAATTTTTGCTCCCCCATTTTTCAGGCTTGCTTTTAATCTGGAAGCAAAACTATCGTCTCCACAGGCACCAATAAATTCTACCTCATCTCCCAGCTTAGCTGCAGCAAGAGCCTGATTGGCTCCTTTGCCACCCGGGATCTGCTCAAACTTACCTCCAATTATTGTTTCCCCTTCCTGAGGATACCGTTCAGTTTCTACAACCAGATCCATATTCATGCTTCCAATTACAAGTATTTTAGACAATTAATTCACCTGCTTTCTTCTTAATCAATATTTAAACTGATTCTCGAATAATTAAGTTAGTTTTTAAAGTATGATCTTTAATATCTGCTTCCTGATTGTTTATCATTCTCAACAGTACTGTTACTGCTCTTTCTCCCATGCTGTATTTAGGCTGCCGCATAGTAGTTAATTCTGGTCTTAAAAGTGAGGCAATATCAATATCATCATGACCGGCAACTGCAATATCATCCGGGATATTCAAATTAGCTGCAAATAGGGCTTTATATACACCGGCCGCACTTAAATCATTGGCTGCAAAAACAGCAGAAGGTCTATTTTCTAGCTTCAGTAGTTTCTGCATCGCTTCAAATCCAGAATGCTGAGTATAATCTCCTGCAATAATGTAATCATCGTTTATCTCAAGTTCATAATCCTTAAGCGCTTTTTTATAACCTTCCATTCTTTCTCTGGCAGTAGTAGTATTTAAATCACCACTAATATGGGCAATTTTTCTATATCCCTTTTTTAACATGTATTCTGTCATTTGATAGGCAGAATCTTTATTATCAATACTGACCAGAGGATAGGAATCACTGAGCACAGATCTATCAATCTGAACAACCGGAAAATTTGTAGCCTTCAATTCTTTTAGTATTTCCTCATTCCCCAGAGAAAGAGAAACAATTAAACCATCTACCTGTTTACTTTTAAATAATTCAACAGCTTTTCTTTCTCTTTCTAAATGATTGTCAGTATTGAAAAAAATAACAGAATAACCAAGTTTCTGTGCTTTATCCTCAATTGCTCTGGCTACCTGAGGAAAAAACGGGTTGCTAATATCTGGAATAATCAGGCCAATGGTATGTGTTTTCTGCATTACCAGACCCCGGGCCACACTATTAGGATTATAATTCAGCTCATCAATTATTTTTAATATTTTAGCTCTGGTATCATCCCCAACATCAGGTTTGTTATTTAAAACCCGGGAAACCGTGGTAACTGATACATCTGCTTCTTTTGCAATATCTTTGATTGTTACTTTCATTAGTTATCACCTGATTTATAATAAAATTATCAAACAGCCTGCATTAAACAAAAATCAACTTAAAAGTTAAGTCAAAATTTAATATTTCAGATTCGTTAACGTTTACGGTAACGTTTCCATTTATAATTATAAAATATTCTGAAAAATAATTCAAGTGATAATTCTATTGATTTCAGTTAAAATGTGTCTTCAGTTAAAATGTGTCTTCAGTTAAGTTTATCTCTTCCTCAAGCTCAAATTTTAATTTTAAATACTTGAGACGAGGTTATTCTTGATAATCTACTTACTAAAACAATTTCTTAAATTATTTTTTAAGAAAAATAAAAAACTCCCCGGGGGAGGGGAGTAAAATTATAATCATTTAAAATTTATTTAAATTAAGTTAAGAGGGCTCTAACAATTATAAATCCAATCGAAGGTACTACCAGAGTTCCCAGACCGGTGTAAAAAGTAGCTGTCATTGCACCATAAGGAACTAATTCTGGATCAGTAGCGGCCAGACCTCCAGCAACACCACTAGTGGTTCCTATTAAACCACCATATACCATGGCTGAAGTTGGGTTATCAAGACCTACAATTCCTGCAATAAAAGGAGTAATTATCATGGTTAAAATTGATTTAACCAGACCAGCTGCTACAGAAATAGCAATTACTTCTGAACTAACTCCCAGAGCAGTCCCTGTAACTGGACCAACAATAAAGGTCACTGCACCAGCTCCAATTGTAGTTACTACTGCTGGATCTGTATAACCTAAAATTACAGCAATTATACTACCGACCACAAAAGAGAATGTAACTCCAACTAAAAGAGAAATAACTCCCACAGGTCCTGCTTTCTTTAAATTTTTTAGTTTAACACCATAGGCAGTTGAGATAATAGTGTAATCTCGCAGCATACTTCCTCCCAGCAGAGCGATACCGGCCCCACCAAAGATGGAAATATCAGCTAAACCACTGCTGCCTCCAGTAACTCTTCCTCCAATATAAGATAAAACCAAACCAATTATAATTGCCAGAGCAGAAGCTATTCTTTCTTCTCCCATCATAATTGATATCTTTTTTGTAACAAACATAATTAATGCAACCAGAGCTATCGAGATAATTAAATGATCTGCTCCGGCAAATAAATTGACGGCATTTGCAAACAAGTTAAAATCACTTCCAATCTAATTTTTATTTATTTAATTTCGATAATAACGGTACTAAAAACATTGCTCCAATAGTTGTTACTCCACCAGCCAGGATTGCCACTGTTCCACCTCTTATTGCGCCAACAACATTTAATCTTGCTGCCATGGCTACAATAATTGGAATATATAGAGCACTTAAAAATCTAATCCCATTTTCTGTTCTGGTCTTAAAATTAAAACCTCTATTTTCTAAATAATTAACAGTAAGCACCATAAAAAGCATGGCCAGACCAACTCCACCAACATCTCCACCAGTTCCAATAAACTGGCCGAGTAATCTTCCTAAAAAGGATCCCAGCAGCATAAAGAATGCCACAAATCCCATACCAAGAATCTCCATTATTTCACTCCTTTATCTAATAAAAACTATTTATTATTTTAAATAATTAAGAAATTATTCCCTTTTCCCGCATTTTTTTAATCTCTTTGTCACTGAAACCAAGGCTTTCTTTAAGTACTGAATCAGTGTGTTCTCCCATTGCAGGTGCATGTGTTTTTATTTCACCTGGAGTTTCAGATAAATGGAAAGGAGACCCGGCCACCTTAACTTTACCAACACCTGGCTGTTCTAAATCTACTATCATATCTCTATATTTCAAGTTTTTATCTTCAACTACTTTATCTACTGTATTAACAGGAGAATAAGGTAGATCATATTCTTCAAAAATATCGGACCACTCTGCAGTAGTTTTTTCTTTTAATCCCTTAGCCAGAATCGGGATTAATTCACCTTTATTTTCTGCTCTTAAAGGATTTGTCTTAAAACGCTCATCATCTGCTAACTCTGGCATCTCAATTGCCTGACAGAATTTCTGCCAGAGGTTGTCATTTCCAATTGGAGTTACTATATAGTTATCCTTTGTTTTAAAGGACTGGAAAGGTACAATTGTTGGATGAGCTCCACCTAATGGACCGGGGATTTCTCCTGCCATTGTATATCTGGCAATAGCATTTTCTAAAACAGAAACCAATCCATCAACCATTGACATATCTACATGCTGCCCTCTGCCAGTTCTGTCTCTGTAACGAAGAGCACTTAAAATACCAATAACTGCCTGATGTCCTGCCATAATATCACCAATTGAGCTTCCTACACGGCATGGTTCTCCACCTTCGGGTCCAGTAATACTCATCAAACCACTGTAGGCCTGAGCCACCATGTCATAGGCCGGTTTGCTTGCATATTCTTCTAAAGCATCATGACCAAAACCACAGATAGAACAATATATAATATCCTCTTTAATTTTCTTAAGTTCTTCGTAAGAAAAACCAAGTTTTTTCATGGTAGTAGGACGATAATTTTCAACTACCACATCTGCATCACTAATTAGATCTCTTAAAATTTCTTTTCCTTTTTCTTCTTTTAAGTTCAAAACAACACTTTTTTTATTGCGGTTAATACTGATAAAATATCCACTTCGCTGATCCCCCAGTTCATCCTCAACAAAAGGACCGAACTGTCTGGAATCATCACCATAAGGTGGTTCTACTTTGATAACCTCTGCACCCAAATCTGCTAAAATCATTGTAGCAAATGGGGCTGCTAAAACATGACTTAAATCTATTACTTTTACTCCGTCTAATGCGCCCACAAAAAATCTCCTCCTATTATTAAATTAAATCGTTTTTTTAATAAAAAATCAAATTCGACCCAGAGTCAAATGACTCATAGTCGAATTATATAATATTATAATTAATTTGTCCAGCTAATTTTATAATTTTAAAGCAAATTAGTGTTTTTAGTAATATTTTAAAGGTTGATGCTTCTAATCCGTCTTAATGACATTAAAACATTTTGAAAATAATTTTTATTTTCTGTACGTAGATAACCCCGGCATTTAAACCGGGGCTAAACAGAACAGATAGCTGTCCTGGAATTATCTATCCATTATAAGATCGGGGGCCTTTACTTAGAGCCCCCGCCTTGTAGTGAAAAATCTTTGGTTTAACAACACAAATCAAATATTATTAAATACTTGGAGATGCAGCAACTGTTACGATAACTATAGCTTCATAGTCTCCAGCAGCAACTTGAGATACTTTAGGCATCCAGAGAGCTCCATTTAAGTGGAAGTCTATTGGGCCATAACATAATAGTTCATCTGCAAAATCAAGAGTAAAAGTATCATCAAGTCCTGCCGCGGCAGTATTGTGTTCATCTAATAATGGTTGATAAAGAGGGTTATTAGCAGTTAAACCAGTGTTTCCTACTAATGCTAAATCAGTAGCCCAATCACCATAACCATTTATTTGGTCTGTATCTTGATCAGAAGACACTCTAAATATCGTTGGAGCATCCATCCAGCCTGTAAAGTCAGCACTAAGTGTAACATCTACTGTGGTATTAGCATCTACCTTAAATAATTCAACTTGCGGAGAAGCACCCTGCCCTTCCTCAAAATATGCTTCATAAACTTCACCCGAACTTATCCCATTATTCTCAGCATAAGCAATTGCAGAATCCCAGATATCAAGAACACTGTTTCTGGTAGTATTACCATCACTGATATAAATACCTGGCTGGCCGATAGGAGTATTCTCATTCCCAAATAACCCCTTATAAATATCTGGAGTATCAAACCAAACATCATAATAGGGTTCTACGGTAACATTAACAATAACTTCTGCTACTGCAGGTGAAGCAGCTAAACCTACAGCACTAAACCCCGCAACCAATAACATTGCCAGAACAACAACCAATAATTTCTTCATTATCTTCCCTCCTTTCATAAAAGTAGATTTAAACAAGTAATTAAAACATTTAAATTTAAAAACTAAACTGAAGTCCTAGCCAGTATGCTTTTTCATTTTCTATATCTAGGTTCCAGGTATGTCCCAATAATAAAGCATAATTATTAAAATCATAGGTAAAATCTACTCCGGCAAAATCAGATTCAGATAAAGACCTATATTCTAAAGCAAAATTTAAATTTTGACCTAATACAGTCTCAGCTTTTAAATACCAGGTTATTCCATCTCTATCATCTTCAAAATTATAGGATAAAGGATTAAAACTTGCTGTAAAAATAAAAGGACCTAAGACTACTTTATCCCTTAACTTTAAAGCTACCTCTACCTCATCCTCTTCCAGTATAATCAATTCAATGCCCATCCATAAGTCGTCATTAAGATGACCTGTAACAGCTACCAAATTACGACCAGTTAGTACTTCATTTATAGTAAAATCTGTTCTCCATTTAAGTTGATTCTGATAAAATCCAGCTAAAGAAAAACTGTGATTTTTGTCATCATTTTCTTCGACGGCTGTTTTTAAAATTACACTCCCCTTATTTCTTGTTATTTCAGCAGTAGTAAATATTTTTCCTAATCCGGCCAGACTGCTTGATAAATCAGGCAAAGTCAAAATACCTGCAGGTTTAGCACTTAGATAAAGAGCAAAATATCTTCTTTCCATTACCCACGAATTTCCCATTATTTTTTTGATTTTCTCACTGCGGGAATCTTCCATAACTCCCAAAAGATAAGGTGTATTTGGTTTAATCCAGATTTCTGTTTCCAGACCTGTAGGTCCCTGACCAGTTTTTAAATTAATATCTGTAAAAACAGAATCATCTTCTGTAAATGAATTTCTGGGATAAAGCTCGAGCTCAAAAACATTTGAATAGATGATTGAATCAACAGATTCTACATCTAAAAATAGTTCTTCCTGAGCTACATACATGGTTGCTGTATGTCCTGGCGCTACCAGTATTTTCGGTTCTAAAATTAACTCAGTTTTCTCTGCTTCTCTTGCTGCATCAAACAAAATCTCAAAGTTATCACCTAAAAGTTCTACCAATTGATCACGATAAATAAGATTAAATTCCTGATCAGAATCTTCGAAATAATACTGAAGTCTATCCAAATTAACTTTTGACAAATTTTTTCTTGTAATATCTATCACCTGTAAACTATAAAGAATGTGATTTATAGATGCTTGTTTTTCTAATTTATGATTTTCAAGATTTGATTTTTCTTCAGAATCAGTGACAGCAAGAACAGATGCTGAAAATATTAATATAATTAATATTATACTGAAAAAATATCGGACATAGAATAAATATTTTTTATTGTATTCCACAACAACTCCCCCTATACTGATGGATTTACTATTTCCGTAGTTATAAAAATAAATAATTCTCTTTCAGTATCTTCATTTGTTTCCTGACGGAATAACCATCTTATGAGAGGAATATCACCCAGAATTGGAACTTTTCTTACATTGTCTCTTCTATTTTCTATAGTCATTCCTGCCATTACGAGAGTTTCATTGTTTTTAGTATAAATAGTAGAAGAAATTTCACTGCGCCTTATTCTCAGCCTCTGATCCATTTCTTCAGTAAAATGGCTGATAGAAGGAGCAATATTTAATTCGATTTCATCATCTCCAATTATTCTTGGTGAAACCTCGAGAGAAATTCCAACCTCTACTCTTTCCAGCCTGGCAGAAGCATCTTCCGGTTCCAGAATAATAACCTGTTCTTCACCAATAAATAGATTACCTGTACCTCGATTTTGTACAATTATTCTGGGGTCAGCTTTTATTTCCAGCTGTTCATTTTGTTCCAGTGCTCTTAAGTTTGCCAGAATTCTTTCCGGGCTTCCATACCAGGATACCTCTATAGAATCATTATTATAGCTAAACCTGTCTCTATTTTCTTCTGGTGGTATTACTTCACTCAGGTACTCAAAAAGATTGGCACCATATTCTTTAACCAGATCTGACGATATTTCTGTTACTACAACTTGAACCTCGATCTGCTGGGGCATAGAATCTATTTTATTTACTTCCTCAATAAAGTTTTCAATAATAGTTGGAGTAGCAGTAATTGTTATTTCGTTTCTTTCTTCACTACCTCTTAAAAATGGATCATAAAAAGCTGGTAGTAGATCTCTTGCTTCTGAAGTAGTAATATACTTTAATTTAATGTTTCTACTTTCTGCCATATGGCGAAAAGCTGGACTTCTGGGATCTGCCATACTAACCAAATAATAATCATCAAAACGTCTATAAGAATACCCACCACTTAACAAAACCATCTGCAGAGCTTTTTCCAAGCTAACATCTTCTAAGTCAAGAGTTACTAATCCCTGAACAGTATCATCAGCAATGATACTTACACCTGACTGCAGCATCAAATCATTAAGAGCCTCTCTAATATCTGTTTCAAAATATAGAGCAGAAACTAATAGTTCTTCTTTTTCCTCTGCTGCCGCAATAACAGAAAAAAATAAGAGTAAAGATAACATAAGAACAAATACAGTTTTCAGCTTCATAACTTTACCCCTTCCTATTCGATGACAACGGTTTGACTTACAGTATCAATTTCCTGATTTTGATTTGAGATTACAACTTCTGCAGTATAAGTTCCTGCTTCTAGTTCAGCTGTTCTAGCAGTCATAGTAGTTTTTTCTTCAGGTAGAAGCTGAATTTTTCCTTCTGGTAATTTCAAATTAATTGTTTCTACTGTAACATTTTCATCATCTATCAAACGCATACTTGCCCGGGGAATTATATGAACCGGACTTGAATTTTTAAAATCTAAAGTAAAAGTCTGTACTTCTTCTATTTTTTCAAAAACAAATTCTTCAATATTCAGACTGTACTCCCATTCTTCTCCAATTAATATTTCTAAATCTATGGTTTGAGTTTCAATTTCTTTTTCATTTTCATCGACTACAGCAAGTTCTAATTGTCCATAATAACCACCAGCTGCAGCATCTCTAGGAGATCTGAAAATAAAGACTACTCTTTCTGAGTTTCTACTCTGTAATTCTAATTCTTCTTCTCCCCGCAGCTGTAATTCTCCTAAATTAAATATAGAATAGATATTGTTTTCTACTACTTCTTTTCTTCTGATTTTTATTTTATAGTTTTGGTTAGAAATATTATTAAGATCTATTACCTGAGTAACAGGAGATCCTGCCCGGATTTCTTCTGCAATTAGCTCAGGTTCTATAGAAAGATGTCGTACTTCACCAGATTTTCTTAACTCTTCTTCCAGATTAATCTCTTTTCTTTCCACTAACTGTCGATTATTTCCATAGCGTAAGAAAATCTGTAAATTATATTTTCCTGGAAACATTGGCTGACTTAGATCAGCCTGAAAACTGACTTCACTCTCAGGATATATTCTGGTCTCAAGATTATTAGCTCTGGCAGCAGCCTCACTTACCAAATTTAATCTTTCAATCAATCTATTGTTTTCATCTCTAACTGTAGCCTCTGCACCTGCATTAAAATGCAGAGAAGAAGAGTTTTTAATATGAGCTACTACCTGGGGGTTCCCCTCTTTATTTTTATTTAATTCTAATTTTGTAATTTCAGCTCTGGCTCTCTGACCAGGACGATCTATATTTATATTAATTCGGACCGCATATCTTACCTGAAAATTAAAAAAGTCTGGATTGGCAATTTGGCCACCAGCCACCTGTTCTATCATAATCACCGCTGTATGTGATCCAGCTGCATCATAGGGAACACTTATCTGTCCCTGTACTACCTGTTCCTGATTTGGAGGGACCACAACTTCTGTCTGTTCCAGTTCTATCCAGTTTAACGCTAAATGTTGGGCAGGATCCCCTACCTCATAACCTAATCCACCACTAAGGTTTTGAATCGGATGATACGGTATTAAAGCAACAGTTTCTCTGCTGCTGCCCGGAGTTAATAATAATTCGAAATCGGCAGTATCTCCTGGTTTCAAATCAAAATTTAGAACCAGAGGTCTGACTCCCGCTGCAGTTCCTGCAGCAGAAAAAACAAATATAAAAAGACTGAGTAACAAAAATAAAGTTACTTTTTTAAACATTTTTTCCACCTTCTTCTTTATTTTGTTTCATTCTGTTTAATTAATTTAGGAAAAAAAGGAGAGAAAACCTCTAGTGAAGTATCTCTCCTGATTTATTTAATTTATAAAACTAATTAAAACAAGTAGTTAATTAGCTATCCTGACCATTAGCTGCAGCAACTGTTACGATAACTGTTGCTTCATAGTCGCCAGCAGCAACTTGGGAAGCTTTAGGCATCCAGAGAGCTCCATTTAAATGGAAATCTATTGGACCATGACATAACAGTTCTTCTGCAAAGTCAAGTGTAAAAGTATCATCTAGTCCTTCTACAGCCATATTATGCTCATTAAGCAGATCATTATAATCACCGTTGAATACTGGATTAACTGTATTACCAACTACAGCTAAATCAGTAGCCCAGTCACCATAACCATTAATATAATTATTGTCATCATCTGAAGATACTCTAAATAAAGTTGGAGCATTCATCCAGCCTGTAAAGTCAGCACTAAGTGTTACATCAACTATTGTATTTGCATCAACTTTGAATAATTCAACCTGGGGATCTCCTAACTGACCTTCATCAAAATAATCCTGATAAACCTGGCCGGATGTTACACCAGAATTTACAGCAGCAGCTATTGCATTTGACCAGATTCCAGTAACACTGTTAACTGTAGCCTGACCATCACTAATATAAATACCTGGCTGGCCAATAGGATGCATTGTATTACCAAATAAACCTTTATAAGAGCCAGGAGTATCAAACCAGACATCATAATAGGGGTCTACAGTAACCATAACATCAACATCTGCTTCAGCATCAGCCGCTAAACCTACAGCACTAACACCCATAACTAATAACATTGCCAGAACCATAACTAATAATTTTTTCATTTTTTTTCCTCCTAATTTGTTTTTGCCTTTAATCTGGCCGGTTTCACCCTGGCTTACCATCATTCTATAGGTGACCAGTTAAAAATGATGGGTCACAGCCTCCAAATTAGAAAAGATATAATTTAAATTAATACCACTAACATTGTAGCTCAGAGCGTCTTCCCCTTCCAACATGTTTTGAGTTAAGTTAGTTAAATGTAATTTTACCAATCACTCCCTTCACAAAAATAGAATTGAGCAGTTATCAGAAGAATTTGTCTTCTGAATCTCTATAAATAAACGGAATAATTAATCCGTTAATCACATAATCAATTCACTCTTCAGCTGTTATTCACTACCATCATTTACAGCAGCTACTGTATAAATAATTTGTCCTTTATACTCTCCTGCAGTAATCTGACTCCAGCTGCTTTCTCTGGCCCAATAGTATTGAACAATAATATCAAAATTATATACTCCCGGCTCCAGTCTGTATCCCTGACTGCTCTGTAACACATTTCCATCTTTTAATTCTGAAGCCAAGATAGAATAATCATTTTCTTTTTTTCTTCCTATTAGGCTGTCATCCTGATAATTCCCTTTATTGATTAAAAATGTATTTAAACCAAACGGTTGATCAGCTGCTTTTACGGTTTCCCCTCGAACTAATCTTTGAATAAATTCTATTGGAATTCCAAGAGGGAGTGATCTGCCTGTTTTTTCATTACTCAGCTTAGTTGTCTCCCAGCTCAGTTCTACTGCAGTATTAGTTTTAAGATATAATTTTGAAGAAGCTTCTCTTACTTCTCCCCCCTGCCAGGGTTGATCTACTGAGATGTTAATGTCCTCTCCAATTTCCAGATTTATATAAGGATTAATATTAATCAGCATATTTAAACTTTCTTTTTGAGTCTGGGCATAAATATTTGACGAAAAAACTAAAATTAAAAATAGACCAATGCTTAATTCCACTACTATTTTTTTCATAAGTCATCACTCCGCCACGAATTTTTATCTTCCAGAGTTCTAAGGGTAAAAATTATAGTTCCACTGTAAAGTCCAGCCGGCTGCACAGAATTGTTTTCTCCCTCTAAATCGACTCCAAATCTGATCGCTGTTAATCCTTTTTTATAGTCACTGCCATTTATCATTGTAATTATTCCATTTTTCTCCAGGCTGGCAAACTCTTCCTTTTTAAGTTCATTTAAATTATATTGTCGATCCACTGTTTCTAAGCGGTAATATAAATTATCTGGACTTAATGAATTACCCTGTTGATTAAGAAAAGTCTCCTGCTCTAATGCTACCTGAATTTCCCAATCAGTATGATTAGAATCCACATTTATCTCATATAAATCCGGAGCAATAAAAAAATCAGTTTGAGAAGCATTAGATATTTCAAATTCAAATCTATTCTCATTTAAATTAAGAACAACAAAAGGTTTGATTAAAATTTCAATATCTATCTCCCAGTCAAGTTCATCAATATTAATTTTTGCTGAGTATTTTCCTGGTCCAAAATAAAATGCGGGTCTCAATAAAGATATTTTAAACCAGCTTTTCTCTTGCCCATTTTTCATTAATAAAAAACGATAACTTTTATCTAAACTTTGATTAAGATAGGGAGTCTCTATTTTTATATACTGTGATGCTATTTCTTGTCCAGCTGAGTTCTGTAAAACAAAACTATCTATATATATATTATTGTTTTTAAGTTCAGCTTTTTTTTCAGTACTAGCATTTATATTTATAGGATCTGAAATAATTTCCTCAGGAGTATCAACAACCATTTCTATCTTATATCTAGAGGAAGTTAAATAACTGGCTGCAGCTGAATTAGAATTAATAACTAAGAATAATAGTATAATAAGTACTGCTGAAATCTTTACTTTACCAGACATTATTATCCCCTCCATTTCTTTTTCTAAATTATATTAAATATCGAAAATGTTAGAAATAATTTTATTTAAAATTCAACTCTACTGTCTATTGATTATTTAAGATCGGGGGCCATAATTTTCAGCCCCCGCCTTGTAGTGGAAAAGTGTTAGTTTAGTAACACTTGCACTGCTAATTAAGTAAAATCATTTCCACATTAAACCGAGAAAGGTAATTTATAAATATGATATAATAAATAACTTTTTACTTCATATAATTCCCATCTCTTCTTTGCTAAGCTAATAATAACAGTTCAATCTAAAAAAATTCTTATTTTCTTCTCGAAAAAATATCGAAACTACAAAAAGTCGCCTTTAAAGGCGACTTTTTGTTGAGATAATATAATATTATAAATCTTATTCTGATAAAATTAATTTATTTCTCTTATATCAATTGAAGGTTTTTTAACTAACCCAAGTTCCTTATAGAATTGATTAAATCTGGTCATAATTATTCCACTATTAACAAGGCTCATATCTCTTAACAAAATATATACTTTATTATTTAAAATTGAAACTACATCACCAGTTCTTAACTTATTTCCTACTTTTTCCGTTATTTTCTGAAGCGATAGTTCTAACTCGACATTATTAAAATCAATAATCATCAACACAAATTCTTTTTTAAATCTTTTAACATATCTAATCTCAAGTTCAAAAATCTTATTAAAAACTTCCATATTGCAAAACATAGCTCCTGAACTTAAAACAGGATTTTCGTTTAAATCTACTTCTATATCTTCAAGTATATCCTGATTCATCCGAATTCGATGATATTCTTCTTTAAGCTTCTGGCCTGGAAGCACATCGAGTTCTTCTTTTAATATTTTTTCACATTTTTTATAACTATTTATTGCTTCAGCTATCCGACCCAATTTAACAAGAGCTTTAATATAAAGCAAATAAAAATTTTCGCGGTAAGGATCATACCTGATCCCACTATGCAGATAATTAACTGTATCCCGATACTTTTGAGCAGTAAATAATTTTTCACTAAGTACACCAATTAAAGTCAGATAATTTTCTCTTAATTTTTCCCGCTGGATTTCCGTCCAGCCTTCATAACGAAGAGAGTGAAAAAAATCCCCTCTATAAAGTTGAAAAAGATGTTCTAATTCCTCTACTGCTAAATCTTCTCCATGAATCAGCTGATTTGTTTTTTTCTCAAAGTATTCCCAGTCTGTCCAGATCTGATAACTGCTATTTATAGAATATCCTCCACTGACTGATTCAATAATATCTTTTGGAATCCCATCTTTAGCAAGTGACCTTCTCAATAAATAAATAGTGTTATATAATTTGTTTTTTCCATCTTCTAAATCAGACTCTTCCCAGAAAACATCTACCAGTTCCTCTGCAGCGACATTCCTATCTTTAGCAAGTAAAAGATACATTAATAAATAAAGCGCCCGTTTTGAAATCCAGTTACTCCCATCAAATCTTTTCCCCTGATACTGATAATAAAATGGACCGAGACCATAAAAACTAATCTTTTCTTCCTCGCTCATATAAACACACCCCCTGTTGTGATACACATCAATCCACAAAATCTATTAAAAAGGGGCATCTGTCTTTTTCAGGCAAATGTCCATAATTTTAAAAAAATTAAAATGCTGCTTCTAAGATACTTTTTATATCCTCTCTTTTAACCTGACCGGCCGAATTTAAAAGTGTACTATTATGCATTGCTTTATCAATAATCTGCTCAAATTCTGACCTTTTAATCCCAATTTCCTCCAGTCGGACAGGAATACCGGTTAAAAATCTCAGTTCACTTAAAATTCCAACTACAGCGTCCACAGCCATTAAGGCTCTGTCTTCTTCTTTAGTCTTTATAAGTTTTTCTGTACCTTCTAGAGCAAGTAAAATATCCTCATAACAATTTTTGCAGTAATTATACTTTAAATTTAAAAACATCCCATGTGGCAAAAGAACAGCCAGTGCATCACCATGCGAAACCTCAGATATTTTCTCACAGGCATCTCCAACTGCATGAATAATCCCGGCATGAGAATTAGAAAAAGCTATTCCAGCCATTAAAGCAGCATTATTCATCGCCATTCTGTACTTTTTATTATTTACATCATTAACTAGTTTTTTTAAGTTATTTCCAATTAATTTTAAAGCTGCAAAAGCATAAGCATCGCTTAGTGGATTTTTCTGCAGACCAGTATAAGCTTCAACTGCATGTACCAGGGCGTCAACTCCTGTAGAAGCTGTCAGCCTTGGCGGCAGCTTAAAAGTCATCCGGGGATCAATTACCGCCAGATCAGGCATTAATTTACTGGAAATAAACTCTAAATTATTATTGCTACTCTGATCATTAATTACAGCAGACAAAGCAGCCTCAGAACCTGTTCCTCCTGTAGTTGGAACCACAATAAAAGGCTGCATATCACCATGGGCAGTTTCGATACCTGTTAATTTTTTTAAATCATCGACTTTTTCGGAAATAGTCAAATTAACTCCTTTAGCAGTATCAATTATTGCCTCACCCCCCAGGGCAATTATTCCATCACAATTCAATTCGCGATAGCGTTCAGAGGCCTTTTTTACGATTTCCAAGTTTGCCTGATTGGGAACGGTTCTAATAATCTGACGCTGATTTATATCTAAATCTTTAATACTGGCAACTAAGATATCCAGTATTTTAAGTTCATCTAAGGTCTGATTGGTTAAGATTAATGGTTTACTGACATGTAACTGCTCAAGTTCATAATTTAAGCTTGACAGTGCCTGCTCACCTGAGTTAATCTTGACAGGATTAAAAAATTCGAAATAATTCGAAGTTTCCATTTAAATCTCACCCTTTTCTCTAAATAAAGATAATGATCTAAAAATTAACTGCAGCCTGGAAATTTCCCTTTCAAAGTTAGAGGCTAATACCTCTTCTGCAAATTGATCGGACATAATGTAGGCTTCCACTATTTCTATAATATAAATTAGAGAGACTGCATATTCTAAATCTCCTTCTACAACTACCTTGTGCTCAGAAAAAGCCTGTCTGATACCTTCTTTAGCAGCCAGCACCTGATAGGCAAACTCTTCATCCTTAAAATACAATTTTAGATCAATATTTTCCGGATAACGATGATAGCCAAAATATTTAACCTTATTCTCCTGTTTTTTAATAACAATATATAGCCCTTTCTTTTTCACCGCGACTCCTGCAGTAAAATTTTCTGGTAGATATGATAATTCTTTTTTTATTCTTGAATCTCTATCAGAGAGGATAGTACAGGAGCGACCTATAAGTGAAAGAATAAATTTATCTATAATATGATGCAGATATTTCAATATAAGAGCCCCCTCTATTATAAATCTCTATATTTTGCTCTTACTCCACCCACAAGTTTAAGCCTTGTTCTCGCGGCAGTAAGATGGGCTTTGCCAATTTCTTTGATTGATAATCTAACAGGTACAGCAACATTTTTAAGATGCATCCCAATTAAGGCATCTCCGATATCAATACCCAGATCTGCTTCCATATTTTCAACAGTAACTGGATTATCATATAGTTCAAATGCTTCTGTCGAAAAAGCACCTCCAGCATGACGCTGAGGAATAACATTCACCTCTGAAAAGCGGTAGAGCTGCTGACATTTTTTTTCGATTACAAGGGAACGATTTATATGTTCACATCCCTGAACTGCAAGATATAACTCAGATTCATCCATAATTTTCATAACTCTCTTAATTATTTTTTTTCCGAGTTTTAAATCAGTTGCAGAGCCAATTTCTTTTCCCTGTATTTCACTGGTACTTCCTCCCAATAATAAAATTGAACCGGGTTCTGGTTTAACAATATCTATTAATTCTCTGATGGCTTTTTCAACCTCAGTTAGTATTTTCTCTGTATTCATTAATATCTCCTTTCTAAACTTATCCATGTCTATATTTTATCTCAAAAGTATCTATATCGCAAATATGTGATAATTTGTACAAATTGCTATTTTTATTATATATACAGAAAAAGCCGGGATCCAGCCCCGACTTAATAATCAACTTTATAGTTTAGCTGCTATTTCTGCTTCCAGCTCAAAATAACGATCTTTAGCAGCTTGAGATAGTTCATTCATTATTTCTTCTCTAAATTTAAAGGCTAGTTTTTTACGATCGTGGCGCTGATTATCATTTAAAATTTCGGACCAGCTAATTTTTTTGCTTTTATTGAAAAGATCATAATCAACCAGTCTTTCTCCATCACTATTATATTCAAAAGCAAATAATATTTTTTTGATTTCAAGAGGGGATAAAAAAGTAAAAAGTCTGATCTGATAAGCAGTGATTGAAAACAGAGCAAAAGCATGATCTTTAGTCCAGGATTCACCCAGAATAATACCAGCTTCCAGATCAGATAAAATAGTCATCAATCGCTCATATTCTAATTGATAAAGTTCATCCGAATCATAGATATTAATTTTAAGCTCAGACCACTGATTATCCTCAAGTCCATGAGTAATGTATCTCACAGCATCCCGCCGCAGCTCCTCAAAAACTAAAGTTGATTCTTTTTTTACCAATATATTATCTCTTACTTTTTTTAAAGATTTCAATCTTGATTTTATCGGTTCTTCGGTAAAAGAAATAATTGTGCTTTCTGCACTTCCCCGATCTATCCCTTCTAAAATTGAAACTTCCCGCGCCTGATAATTTTCAATAACCTCTTCTATTACTTTTTTTCCGTCTTCAGGAATCCGCATTACCAACTGACCTGGTCCGGCAGTAACTTTTTCCACTGCTTGACTCAACCTGGCTTCATTTAAAATCACTGCCAGTAGAGCTGTAGAATTCATCGGTAAATATAAGATCAGATCTGAATCTTCAACTTTAAAACTTTCTTTCTGCTGATCACTCAAAAATACTATTACCGATTCTTCTGCTGCCAGTTCAATCGCTGCCTGAAAGTCAAGTTTTTTTACTTCAGTCAGCTGTGAAAGCTGCTCGCAGAAAAAATCAGGTTGCTTTACTTTTAAAAAAAGATAGCGAGGACCACTGCGGACAAAATTCATCAAACCACTCCTGCCTGTGATAATTATTTAAAATTTCTAAAAACTTAAATTAAAAGAAATTAGCCAGATCCTTGCAAATCTGACTAAGAATAATTTCTTATTTAGATCATATTAAAAGTTTTATACTGTCTACCCTGATTTACTGTCCAGGGGTAATTAATTTTATAATCCGCTTTAGAAGGTAAAAGCAAATAATTAATATTTAATATTCCATTCAAATATTTATTTTCACTCTCAAAATTTTGCTGATGGTTATGACCATATAAATTAATATCTGCATTTTGGGGCAGATTTTCAGGATAGTGAGCAAGTCCAATCTTGACTCCATCTAACTCTACTATACTTCCTTCAGCCATTATTTCACTTCTATTTTTATTATTTTCGATTATCTTTACATCATCATGATTACCGGGTATATAAATAATCCGGGCTGCTGTCAGTTTTTCTAAATTACTAATAAATTCAGCTGATTTTTTCTGGTATTTATCCAGCAGCTCATCTCCAGAATCTTCTAATTTTAAATTGTCTACCAGATCTCCTGTATGAATTATTACATCAGGCTGACTGTAGTTCAACATTTTATAAATATGAGAATAAATTGACTCTGGTGTATCACTAATATGCATTATTTTTAATTCATTTGAACTGTGAAACTCATCCGGTAATTTATAACGGTTTTTAAAGTCAGAAATTCCAATGCTGAAATTCCTGAATACCTTTTTTAATACTGAAGTCATAAAACCACTCCTCTGCTACTCTGCTGATTGACTTCATAATTATATTCTTTTGATTATCTTTAATTATAATACTTTGGCAGTTAAAATTCAAGTAAAATTTCAACTTTTTCCGATCCAAATTATTTTATCGCTTTAATCAATTCAGATAACTAAAACTTAGCCAGTGCTTTTCCTTTTAGGTAATTAAATGATCGACCCTGATAAGTATTGCGCTCGTTCATCCTCTTAATAATTAGATCATGGATTTCCCACCAGGGAGTATCCCAGTTTTCAAAAATTGATTCCTCACCGGGAGCTCTTCCAATTAAACGCTGAACAGCTATATCGGGAGCCAGATTTTCTAAAAACAAAATTACTCGATCAATATATTCATCCAGAGAACAAATTTCTAGTTCTCCCTCTTTAAACTGTTTCGCAAAAACAGAGTTTTCTCTAATGTAAAGCGCATGTAACTTGACATGATTTACTTCCAGGGCAGATAAAA
Organism: Halanaerobium saccharolyticum; assembly: GCF_003259895.1. Taxonomy (GTDB): domain Bacteria; phylum Bacillota; class Halanaerobiia; order Halanaerobiales; family Halanaerobiaceae; genus Halanaerobium; species Halanaerobium saccharolyticum_A. The sequence continues at coordinate 160,479 of NZ_QLME01000004.1, forward strand.
TTCTGGCTCCTTCAATAATATCTTCTCTATCATCACCCGGTAAATTTAAAATCATGTGAGCCCCAACCTCGACTTTAAATCTTTTTGCAGTTAGAACTGCATCAATAAATTCTGCCAGTCCGTGCTGTCTGTTCACTTTTTTTAATGTTTTATAATTTACAGTCTGCAAACCAAATTCAAAGGCCAATTCAATTTCCGATGAAACTTCCAGCAGAGAACTTTTTATAGCTGAAATATATCTTTCATTGATCGCATCCGGTCTGGTAGAAAAATAGACTGCAGCAACTCCTTTAACCTCTGCTGCCTCTTTTGCATATTCCTGTAATTTATCAAGTGGTAGATAAGTATTAGTATAATTTTGAAAATAGGCAATAAATTGATCTACACCATAACGCTCTCCAATATATTCTCTATTTTCCAGAAGCTGATTTCTAACCGACATATCATCAGGCAGCATTTCAAAATCTGCACCTTCTTCACCACAAAAATAACAACCTTCTGTTGCAAAACTGCCATCTCGATTGGGACAGGTAGTCGGTAAATTTACAGGCAGCTTGTATGTTTTCTTACCGTATTTATCTTTTAAAAACTGTGAGTATTTATAATATGGTTCTTCCATTTCTACACCCCTCAAACTGTCTTCTTTAACTCAGAAAGTCGTTTTTCTCTCTTTTTTAAATAGTTAATTACATTTTTTTGACTGCGGTTTATTATTAACCCTGTCTCAAAATCCTCACTTTCAAAAATGAAATTGAGGCTTGAATATTCACCAATTTCATCATGAAAATGAGCATCACTATTAACTGCCAGTTTAAATCCATATTTTTTGGCCAATCTTAATAACCTCAGTGATTCACTTTTTATACCCCTGGTGTGATCTTTTTTGGGGCTATAGGAACTTGCGTTAAGCTCTAAAATAACATTATTTTCTGCCGCTGCCCGGGCAACTTTTTCTAAATCAATTGGGTATTCTTTCTGCACAGGATGAGTTATCATATCCAGATATGGATTCTCCATTGCTTTAATTGTTGCCGCAGTATAATCATTTTTATTTTTTAAATTATGTCCTGTTAAACGGTGAATTCCAGCAGAAACAAATTCCAATCGCGCCAGTTCTTCAGCATCTAAATCCAATGTGCCCTCATCTAAAATATTTGCTTCTACTCCTTTAATAATTCTAACCCCATATAATTTATCCGGTACAATCGAAAAATTACCAAAATGATATTTATGAGGTCCACCAGGCATCTGGGGACCATGATCAGTTACTGCAATTAATTTTATCCCTTTAGTAAAAGCACCCTTGGCCATTTCATCAACTGTAGAATAGGCATGGCCGCTTGCTACTGTGTGGGTGTGTAAATCAGTATTTATTTTTAACACATTAACACTTCCCTTCCTTATTTTACTTATAAGCTTATAAAAATCAGGTTAATTATACATTAATATTCAATCTTAAATTGCAATGTTAAATTGAACTAATTTCAAACTGTAATAATTTTAATTGTATAGAATTTGTTTTAGTTGATCTTCAAAAGCTTCATTTGGA
>NZ_QLME01000005.1 GCF_003259895.1 Halanaerobium saccharolyticum
GTTCTAAAAAATAAAACTGATTTTCTCTGGCGGCAGGCTTCCAGGCCAATTGCCGTTGCAAGATGAGATTTCCCGGTACCAGCGGCCCCATACAGAATTAAATTTTCGTTTTTTTCAATAAAGCTCCCTGTTTTTAGATCTTCAATTGATAGTGCAGAAGGTATTCTGATTTCATCAAACGAATAGCCTTCAAAGGTCTTAATAGTATAAAATTTAGCCTGTTTAATCAGTCTTTCTATCTTTTTGGCTTTACGGTATTCAACTTCATTTTGCAGTATTTTAAGTAGAAATTCATGTCGATTTTCAGCTTCAATACTTTCAAAATTATCAGCTATGTTCTGACTTAATTTGAGTGTTTTGCAGCAGGCTGCAATCTGCTCTTTAATCATTGGCTTCAACTCCATCTGCTACAGTATAGAAAGTATCATAAAAACTAATATCAGGTTTTAGTTCAGGTAATTCAGGTGCATTTTTAGCTGCTAAATGTCCATCAAGTTCCATAATCTTAGAGTTCTTTCTCTTAAATAGGACCTGGATGCTGTCAGTATCTCTTGCTCCATGAGAGATAGCATCTAAGAGAGCATCTACTGCTGCCTCAAAATTTGTTTCTTCTGTCAGTGTATTTAGAGTTTTGAGTGTTGCTTTTAAGTTCTCGTAATCTAAAGTATCAAAATAATCTTTAGCTGCTTGGGGAAAAAGATCATAGATTCCAGTATATTTTAAAGCTGTTGGCCTTTTGGATATCTGACCTAAATAAAGAATCCAGTTGATTGATTCCTGTTTTAAGTCACCATAAAGCCTGTCGTGAGTGACAACCTCTTTCAGATCCTGATCTAAGATTATCACTTTCTCAGCTGTAAGTTTAACAAAAACATTGCTTTTAGCAAGACTTGGTTTAGTAAAATATCTGTGTTTACCTTTATGAATAGTAATACAGGCATTAGCATCAGTTTTCTTGGAAACAACCAATGCTGGCTCAAATTCGACCTCAGGCAGCGGTAATAATGCTTTTAGATCAGCCTGAAATAATTCATGCTGAGTAGCATTTTTTCTGTAATGTTCGCGGTACTGATCATCATCAAGTTCAGTAAGTAATGATTTATTGAATTCATCTAAATTATCAAATTCTGGTGGTGGAACAAAATAGTTGCGTCTGTGATAGCCTACTTTACCCTCAATATTGCCTTTTTCATGTCCACTAGCCGGATTACAAAATACTGCTTCAAATCTAAAGTGATTCTTAAACATCATGAAGTGCTCAGTCAGCTTTCGATACTTGTTTTTACCAATATCTGAAATCATACTGGAAGCATTGTCAAATACTATTCTCGAGGGAACACCTCCAAGATGATTAAATATGTTTATCATACCCTGCTCTAAACACTGCAAATTTTCACCTTTAAAAAGCTGTGTATATCCAGTATTACTCTGGGGAAAGCTAAGATTTAGGTGACGTCCTTCATAAAAGGTTCCGTTTTCTCTGAAGTCAGTTCTCCCAAAATCAACCTGAGCTTCTCCAGGCAGGTGTTTTAGTGGTAAAAAGAATTTTGGTTCATCAGAAAATATTTCTTTCTTTTTGATCCGCACATATTCAGCTAACAGGCGATATGAGCAGTCATATTTACTGCCATAAACTTCTATTAATCTGTTATGTACTCTTTTTGCTGTATGACGCTGTTTTCTCCAGGCTTTTTTATCAGCCTCAAGCCACTTATCAATAGTTTTTTTAAATGGATCCAGTTTTGATCCCCGCTTTGATTTTTTAGGTGGTTCTAAAACTTCATTAAAATCTGTCATATCAAGGTATTTATTAACTGTTTTGCGATCATGACCTGTTTTTCTCATTATTTCAGCCACATTTAAACCTTTCTTAAAGTATAGTTTTTTGATATCATTAATATCAGTCATTGCTAATGTCATCTCCATTTTCCTCCCCTATATAAGTTGTGGTTGACTTAATATAAGGGTACGGTATTTTGGGGGTGACTGCAATGACTTTTTTATTCTGCAATAATAGGGAATTTTAGTTTGCAACTTTTGGGAATACTACTTTGCAATTCCCGGTAATTTTAGTATACAACAAATAGAGCAGGAAGAACAACATTTAACCTTTATGAAATGGGCTATAAAAATATCATAGGTTTAGATTTAACTCCGGAAATGATATCTGCAGCTAAAACAATAAATAAAGAAAAAAAGACTGATATTGAATTTATCGTTGGAGATGCAACTGACTTAAACTTTGAAGATAATTCTTTTGATCAAGCATTGTTCTCATTTAATGGATTGATGCAGATACCAGAGAGAAAAAATAGAATTAAAGCATTAAAAGAGACAAAAAGAGTCTTAAATGAAAATGGTATTTTTATTTTTACAACTCATGATCGCGAAACCAATAAAGAATATAAAGAGTTCTGGGAAAAAGAAGAAAAGATATGGAAAGCAGGTAAACAAGATAAAAGAACTTATGAATATGGAGATAAGATCCTGCCATCGGATAATGATGATAGAGATTTATTTATACATTTTCCGAATCGAGAAGAGATAATAGAATGTTTAGAAGAAACAGGCTGGAAGCTAATAGAAGATTTTTATAGAGAAGATCTATTTAAAGAAAATAAAGAAGTTAAAGAGTTTTCAACTGAATGCCGATTCTGGATAGTTAAAAAGTAAAGCTGTGCTACAGCTTATAACATGGGATTGGTGTCATACTTTCTGTCATAAAGCTTGCAGGCTAACCATCACGGATATGGAAAAGCAAGCTTTACGCCAGTTCCTGACGGAATCAGGCACGAGCGCAAATCCCAGTAACGTTATATGAAACCGTAGCTAATGCTTTAATAACTAAGAACTTATAGCATAAAAAAACAGTGCCGTAAAACTTTCAGCACTGTTAATTAAATCTAATTTCAAGTTTTTTACCAAGTGCATGAGCAACTTTATCAAGAAATTCAACACTCGGATTATAATCATCATTTTCTAGTCTGGAGATGGCAGACTGTTTAGTTCCTATTCTATCTGCTAATTCTTTCTGAGTTAAATCATTTTCTATTCTATACCTGATTATTTGTTTTTTTATTTCATACATAACATTCAGTTTTTCATATTCTTCTTTAACTTCTTTAGATTTAAAAAGTTCATTTTTAAAATCTTTATGATCTATAAATTCCATTTTGTTTCACCTCACTTGATAGAATTAAGTCTGTTAAGCGCAATATCTATTTCTCTCTGTGGAGCTTTATTAGATTTTCTCTTAAAGATATGAAAAAGAACAAAGATACCATCCTGATAATTTAAAAAGAAAATCCTAAATATATTAGAACTATTCTTTATTCGTAATTCCCAGAGATCATCATATCCCTTTAACTTTTTAAGATGTGGCATACCAAGGAATAGACCAAATTATTCTAGAAGTTCTATTTCTCTTAGAATCTTAGCTTTTTCTTTAGCTGACTGTTCTTTAATAAATTCAATTACTGGAGATTTGTTATTTTTTGCATAATACTTAATTTTATACATAATCTATTCACTCCAATTTCTAAATTTATTATATCACATATATGTTATAAAGGGGAGTGAAAATTTAAGATTAAGTTTATATAAAAACATTTACTGTATAAATGCAGGGATTTTTTTCTTTTGCATGAAGTAAGTTAATAATTGATAAATTAATAGATAAAGATACGGCATCATATAACATGTGATTGGCGTCATGACTTCTGTCACAAAACTTGCAATTTAAATAATTATTAATGCTGAAAAGCAAGTTTTTTGCTAGTTCCTGGAGGAAACAGGTACATCGCAAACCCCAGTACCGTTATGCGAAATGCCAAAAAGATTTAAAAGGGAGCTGATATTATGAATGATAAAAATAATTCAAATGAAAATCCTAAACTTTTTATATCATACAGTTGGTCTTCACCAGATCATGAAGAATGGGTTTTAAATCTTGCAGAAGAATTAGTTGCTGCAGGTGTAAATGTCATTTTAGATAAATGGGATTTGAAAGAAGGAAATGATGCATATGCCTTTATGGAGAAAATGGTGACTGATCCTGATATAAATAAAGTGATTTTAATATGTGATAAAGAATATGCAGAAAAAGCTGATGATAGAAGTGGAGGGGTTGGAACAGAAACTCAAATTATTTCACAAGAAATTTACGAAGAAGTAGATCAAAATAAATTTGTTGGAATTGTAAAAGAAAGAGATGAAGATGGTAAGGCTTATTTACCAACTTATTATAAATCAAGAATTTATATTGATTTAAGTGATGAAGAAGAATATGCTAAAAATTTTGAAAGGTTGGTGAGGTGGATATATGATAAACCACTGCACATTAAGCCTCCAATTGGTGAAAAACCTTATTTATGAGATAGTTTAGATGCAATTAAAAGTGATAAAGAATACATTTATAGAAAATGGTATCCACAAACGTTAGTATATAATCGTCATCAACGGAATTCATTTGAATTATTTGCTAGAGCGGAATCTAAACATTATTTTAATAGAATAAAAAATATATTTAATATCAATCAAACTAAAGATTTTAAATTATTATTTAAAGCTTTTGAAGAAAAAAAGTTAAAATTACCTAGTTGGGGTTATAAAACATTGCCATCTATTAGAAAATTAATGAATTATGATAAATTAGCTAGCAGATAATAAAAAAATTGGCACTTCGCATAACAGAGGGTTCCCGCTACGGCTAAAGATCAGCCTGCCTTCGGACATGCTCTTTGTCACAAAGTTTGCAATGAGTGAGATAAGTGGTTTGGAATGCAAACTTTGTGCCAGGCCTTACGGCATGAGCACGTCGGGAACCCTCGAGACGTTAGGCGAAATTAAATATTCATCTAAAAAGTGATAATTATTGGAAAAAGAGGAATAAAATAATAAAAGAATATTATTTAGATTTGAATCCGCAAAAACGTGTTTTAATACAGGAAATATTTTTAATTGCGCTAGGTATTTGTGGTAGATTTCTAAGGTGGGAAACAATACCTTTTTCACCGCTCACTAATATTATAGGAGTTTTTTTAATTGTTTTGGCATTTGTTTTACATGGATATTCTCAAAAAAACCTTAAGCAAGCTCATAATAGATCAAATGAAATTAAAAATATTGTAACTTCAGGAATATATTCAAAAGTTAGGCATCCAATATATTTGAGTTTAATTATTATGGAAATAGGAATTACATTTACGTTTGGAATAATGTGGATGTTTCTATTAGTAATACTATTTACTTATCTTCATATTTTGACATCAATTGAAGAAGAAAAACTACTAGTTAAAAAATTTAATAAAGAGTATATTAATTATATGAATAATGTTCCATGGAGAATACTACCTAAAATTTTTTAGAATTATGACAAGATAACGTCAAATAAAATATGATAGTTACCATAAAATGTAAGTAAATAGTAATAGAGCATCACTAATTTTAATTATAATAAAAATCTTAAGAATGTCAAAATCATAAGTTTGATTAGTTTCTATAATTTAGAATAACACAATAGGTAGGAAGACATATGAACGATTGGTTTACAATAGAACAAATTGACGAAGAAACTTATATTATTAGCGAATATCGCCATTGGGAGGAGACACATTGTTATCTTTTGAATGGGAATAAATACAGTTTGCTGATTGATACCGGGCTTGGAATTTGTAATATTCATGATGAAGTCATCAATCTGACTGACAATCCTATTATCGCTGTAGCAACACACATTCATTGGGATCATATTGGAGGACATAAATTTTTTCCTGATTTTTACGCTCATCAATATGAATTGAATTGGCTTAATGGAGAATTCCCTCTGACAATTAAGCAGATTAAGGATATGGTGGTTGATCGTTGTGACCTGCCAAAGGGTTATGACGTAAATGAATACAAGTTTTTTCAGTGAAATCCAACAAGAATCCTGAAGGATAATGATATAATAGATATAGGTGGTCGCTGTATTAGAGTTCAGCATACACCTGGTCATTCACCGGGACATATGTGTTTCTGGGAAAAGGATTGTGGTTATCTTTTTACCGGAGATTTAGTTTATAAAGACACGTTATTTGCTTATTATCCATCTACCGATCCAGAAGCATACCTCAACTCTCTTGAACGGATATTGGCACTACCGGTGAAGCGTGTGTTTCCAGCACATCATTCTCTAGATATTCAACCTGAGATCTTGAAGAAAATGCGTGACGCTTTTCGGCAGTTGCAAAATGATGGTAAATTGCACCATGGCAGTGGAACATTTGACTATGGTGATTGGGCTGTCTGGTTATAATCTGAAATACTAAATTAAAATACTTGTTCTTGTTGAAACTTCACGAAAAATTTATTTCCTTGGTTGAAAATATTTATGTAATATGATATTACATAAACTTCATCTAATAGCAAGATTTACGGTTCCGCTACGCTGCACCCAAGTCCATCAGACTAAGATGAGAGCTATCTAAATCTGATGGACTTTGTAAACCTGCGGGACGTTATGTGAAAGATTACCAAAATTTAAATCCTAAAGATGGAATGAGTATATCAAAGAATGTCAGATGTTCTATAGGAAAAATAAGTAGAGTTAATAATATAAAATAGTTAGAAGTAATATTTAATAAGAGAAACTAATAAGAGAAATTAAAAAAGATAGTTAAGAATTTATATTCAAGATTAACTTTAAGTAAAGTATGAAAATTATAAAACTAAAACATATAAGAGGTGAATGTAATGCTTAAAAAAATGTTATTTTTTATAATTTTTTTTGTGCTATTTGTATCAGTTAATACTTATGCAATTGGAAATGGATTAATAATTAAAGAAAAGAAAGTGGAAAATCCTAAAGGTGAATCCTTAATTTATTATCTAGGAATGAGAGAGGAAAATAGTTTAAGTAATACTTTGTTTATTGGAATTCAGGGATCACAACGTGACTCAAATAAACGATTTGATTTTTGGTCAGATTTTGCGCCTGAAAATGCTGATTTATTGTTGTTAGAAAAATATGCTTTTTACAATAAGAAGCTGTATAATAAAACGAATTGTCGACAAAGAAGAATTAAAGATATAGAATTTGTTGTAAAATATGTTTTAAATAATATTTACAATAATAACTTAAAAAATATTGTGTTGTTTGGTGGTAGTGAAGGAGGAGTAATTAGTCCTGAAATAGCAAGCAATTTAGAAGAAATAACACATATGGTTGTTATAGGAGCAGGTGGGTATTCTCAAGCGAGAGAATTAGATATTTTATTGAAACAAGAAATTAATAGTGAAGAAGAAAGACTACTCGAAAAAATAGGAATTAGAAACAAAGAAGATTTACAGAATAAATTTGATGAAATTAGAAATAATCCTTCACCTGATAAGTTTTGGTTCGGATGTACTTATAAAAAGTGGAATAGTTATCTTGACTATAGTCCAGAAGAATATATAACAGATTTAGACATTCCTTTATTATTTATAATAGGTAAAAAAGATAAAATGGTTCCTTATCAATCAGTAGAATATTTGGCTAAAAAATTAAGAGATAAAGTTAATTTTAGGTTTGAAATTCTTCCTGGACTTAATCATAGTTTTACTGACAAAGATGGAAATAATAAAATGAATTATATTATAGAACAGATAATTTTTCCTTGGTATCGTGAGAATGGGATTTAGGAATTGTTTATGCTATAAACTAAAGAAAGTGTTTAAGTATTTAGAAGATATTAATATATGAAATAAATATAGGGAACCAGGCAACCCTTCACATAGCAGTACTTTAGCGACATCTAGTTATGGGCAAGGGACATACACTGACTTATGAAATTCAAGAGGATAGGAAAAAGTAAAGGACCAACAATGATACGTCGAGAAGTTGCCGGACGTTATGCGAAATACCTAAATAGGGAGTAAGAAAAAATTTACAGACATATTTATAGTATTTTCTTAATCACAATTGTTAGAAGGACGCTTTATACTAGGAGGTATATTAAATGAGTGAAATTATAAGAAGTGATATAAATGAGAAATGGGCACATTCTGGTATTGTTGAAGCTGGTGACTTTGTTTTCATAAATTATTGTGTAGGAAACATTGGACAGTCTATTGAAAATCAAATAGATGGAGCATTTGATCATTTGAGTAGCCGATTAGAGTCAATTGGTTTGATATTAGAATCAGTAGTAAAGATTGATTGCATGTTTAGAGATATTTGGGATATACCTGTAATGGAAAAAGTAATAAAAGAAAAATTTCAAGGAAAATACCCAGCTAGAAAATCAATACAAACAGAGTTTGCTCACCGTGGTGGACAAGATGGGCTTTTATTTCAACTTGATGCTATCGCTTTTAAAGGATAAGTAATGAGTAATATCTAATTAAATAGAAAAGGTGCTAAATTATGGATAGTGAGTTTCTTAAAAAAATATTTTTAAATTAGAAAAATTTTGTTAAAATCTGAAGTACGTCTATCAGCAGAAAAGGTTGCGGAATTATTATCTGATGAATTTACTGAGTATTGTAGTTCAGGAAAAATATATAATTATAAAAAAGGTAATTTTATAGATAGTGAAGATAATAATAGTGTTCAGATTTGGGAGATTAAAGATTGTTCAATTGATATTTTAGCAGGAAATATAATTTTAGCAAAATATAAACCGATAAAACATAACAAGTTAAAAGATAAGAAAATATGTTCTATTCGTAGTTCAATATGGAAATATGTAAAAATAAATTGAAGAGAGAAAGGTATAAAAATGCATACAATTAAAAGTAATTACAGGGATAATTATATTGACTATTTGAGGTTAATTACAATTGTAGCAGTTGTTATTTTGCATACTGTTATGACATATAGTGGCATAGCTAACTGGCATTATATTGAGGAGCAAGCAATGGGTGACTTATCTAGGTTGATCTCAGCATTAGTTGTAACTTTTATAAATGGATATTCCATGGGTTTTTTGTTTCTTATTTCCGCTTATTATACAGCAAAATCATATGCTAAAAAAGGGAAAAAAGAGTATATTACTGGTAGATTATATCGATTAGGATTACCAGTCTTATTATTTGTCTTATTTATTTATCCATTAACAATGTATTTGTTATATATTGCGGGAGAGAAAAAAGTACCAAAAGATAATTTTTGGTTATATCTTAAAGAATATATAACTACGGGTGAGTTTTTAGATAGTTCTGGACCTTTGTGGTTTGCATTTGCATTGCTTATTTTTTCTATAATTTATGCTATAATGGGAAAAAAACGAGAAGTAAGTGCTAAGCATTTACCTAATACGAGTATAATAATTTTAACGATTATTTTAGTTGGAACAGGTAGTTATTTTGTTAGATTAGTCTTTCCAATAGGGTTTGAATTTTTAAATATGCCACTTAGTAACTTTGCGCAACATATTGCTTCATTCATAATTGGTATTAAGGCATATCAATATGGTTGGTTTAATCAAGTAAGATATAAAGTTGCAAAAAGATGGTTAATAGGAAGTATCGTAATAGGTATTATTAGTTGGCTAGCTCTTATTTTGATGGGTGGTGTAATTGAACATGGTGATCATATAATAAAGGGTAAACTAAATTGGCAGAGTTATGTATATGCTGTTTGGGAAAGTTTCATATGTTTCGGTATGTCTGTTGGATTAATAGGATTCTTCAGAAAGAAATTTAATACAAAAAGTAGGTTGCTGGTAATATTATCTAAAAATAGCTTTAGCGTTTATGTTTGGCACACGTTAGTTTTAGTAGCTGTGTCACTACTTATGAGAGATCTTGTTATATATCCTCTAGTGAAAATGATGCTAGTAGCTGTTACTACCTTATCATTATGTTTCTTTTTATCACACTATGTATTTAGAGCATTACCTATACTTAAGAAGATAATGTAGATTTGATTAAGGGAAATAAACTAGAAAATTCTATACATTTTTTATTATAAAGATTTAATTATTTTAATCTAAAATTTTCCGTATACCAACATCAGCTAACAAAATATTTCCGGCTCTGTTCCGGCGTTTCTGCACTCAAATCCAGAAACCTAAGTTAAGAGCTAACTAAAAGTTGCTGGAATTGGAAAATATGGATACCTTAGCTGAAATACTTTACTAGTGAATTGGAGTGATTTAAAATTATGACAAATTTTACATACAAAGTTATGGCATTTTCAGAAGATAGTAATGGTGGAAATCCTGCGGGAGTCGTTTTAAATGCAGATTCATTTATTGAGAATCAGATGTTAAGTATCGCAAAAGAAGTGGGCTTTTCAGAGACTGCTTTTGTGATGAATTCAGCCTTAGCGGATTTTAGAGTTAGGTTTTTTACGCCAGTTGATGAAGTAGATTTGTGTGGACATGCCACGGTCGCAACATTTAATTTGCTAAGAGATCTTGGGATAGTCACAACAGGTGAATATACTCAAGAAACAAAGGCAGGAATTCTTAAGCTCAAGATTTTTGAAAAACATATTTACATGGAACAGAATATGCCTAAGTTTTATGAGGTGATTGATAAGAATGAAATAGAGGGCTGCTTTGAAAGTCAGTTGTTAGGCTATATAAGTGATATGCCAATTCAAATTGCATCAACAGGTTTAAGAGACATAATATTGCCTGTAAAGGATTTGGAGACATTATTAGCACTTAATCCTAATAATGTATAGTTTTTGAAGACAACATTTCCGGAATTGTTGCTGCCAGAAAGGCAGGGATAAGAAGTATAGTTGTGTTGGTTTCTGCAGCAGAAAAATATCGCTATTTGAATCTGGCTGGAGTAGATGATGTCATTAGTAATTTTCAACAATTTAACCGTTTGCTGTTAAGAGTTTAAGCAGTTATAAGTAAAATCATAAAAAATAAATTGCAGCTTATTAATAAAGCTGAACCAAAAGTTTTTCATATGATAAAATAAAGATAATTAATCAACTGAAATCTGACTATATTTTATCAGATGCAAGCAGAGCTATGCCAAAGTTTTAATATAGCCAGAAGCCCTATTTTTATAGTGGATTTAAAAATGACTTTGGTTGTTTAATATGCGAAAGATAAAATATTATAGAAAGAGATGGGTGTTGTATTATATGAAAAGAAAAGGAATTATTTTTGATTTTAATGGAACCCTTTTATGGGATACTCAGCTACATAACAGAGCATGGGATAATTTTCTTAAGAATCATGGTTTTTCTTTGTCGGACGAAGAAAAGCATCAACGTATCCACGGTAGACTGAATAGCGATATATTGAAGGATTTATTTGAAAGCAAGTTGACCAGAGAGGAAATTGAACGTTATGCCCTTGAAAAAGAGTATGAATATCAGAGGCTGTGTAAGGAAATTGATGAATTTTCATTAGCTGAAGGTGTAATCGAATTGTTTAATAAGCTTAAGGAACAGGACATTCCCTTTGTGATTGCAACAGCATCTGGAATAGAGAATGTTGAATTTTACATCAGGGAACTTGAACTGAATAAGTGGTTTAAAAAAGAGCATATCGTGTATAATGATGGTTCCATGAGAGGTAAGCCTTTGCCGGATCTGTTTCTTAGAGCCATGGATATATTGGGAATAGAGGGAGAGGATACGATCATTTTTGAGGATTCTATTTCTGGAATAAGAGCAGCTGAAGCAGCTGGTGCGGGAAAGGTGATAATTGTAGATTCAAATAGTGGTGAGTATAATTCATGGGTAGACAAATATACAATAATTACGCATTTTCATCAAATTGACTACGAGTGGTTTAATAAATAGATAAAGGTCAGTTCAAAATAGTGACAGGGATTGATAATGGTGTGTCACCCTTTTACAGTATGGTGTTGGCAATATATATGTAGAATATTATTTAAGGATTTTCAATGGCAGATATATTAGAGGCTATAACTTTATGGGGTGCCCAATATTCGCTGACAATGTTTTCAATGCTTCAGACGTGTTCACGGGTCGTTTCTGCCCGGTCGTCAAACGCCGCTAAAGGGTTGACAATCCAAAAAGATAATTTGGTACAATCGCCTAAAATTTTTTTTGGTTTCGTTTTTTTAGTCGTTGCATCCAAATCAGTCAACCCAAAATAGTAGCTATCTAAGGGTGTCTGACTTCTGAAATAAGGATACGTCATATGAAAGCTATAAATTACTATTTGGCATAAAGATTATAAAATTGAGTTAAATAATAAGGAGATTGATCAGTATAACTGAATTTTGGAAAATAGACTTTAAAGAGAAGAGTGAAATGTGAGATTCAGAGCCCTGCTATTGATATTTCAGAACATTTTTCAAAAGATAAGTTACGCAATATTCTAATACCTGGCTTTGGTTATGGCAGAAGTGTAACGCCTTTTGATAAAGAAAAATACGATTGTATATTTTGTTATGCTTTGATTGAATTTGAAGAAATAAATGAGCCAGCAACATCTATAGAAGGCAAGCCTATTGAGAAGTTTTGGCAAATTGTGTGCAAAAAAGATAAATAGGAAAAATTCATCTTCTAGTTCTTTTATTTTTTGTTGTTCAGGTGTTAATTTATGCTTTTCATTACCAGGAAAGGCATATTCACCACTATCTCTATATTTTTTGCGCCAGCGGGTTAAATTACTGTAATTTATTCCAAGATCATCAGTAATTTCTTTAACAGATTTATCAGAGTTGAGACTGAGTTCAACAGCATCACTTTTGAATTCTTCAGTGTAATTTCTTCTTTTTTCCATTTTGGGCACCTCCTGAGTTTATTATATATCTTAACTCAGAGTCCTAGAAATGAGGGAATGTCATATAATATTTTTAACTTAAGGAGACTAAAATCATGGCAAAAAAAGATAAAATAATTTTAAAGGAAATAGAAGAATGGTACAATCAGGATATAATTGAAGAAAATTTATATATTCGTTTATCTTCAATGTATCAAAAAAATGAATGGGATCTTACTACTATCATAAAATGGACATTAGTAATTGGTGCTGTAATGGTCAGCCTGGGTTTGATTTCTTTTATTGCTTTAATAGTTCAATCTGAAATTTTTTCAGTAATAATTTTATCGGCTCTGTGTTTATCAGGTTATTATTATGGATTTAAATTAAAAAGAAGAGATTTCAAATATTATTTTCCCAAGACAGGAGATGCTTTAATTGCTATATCTTGTCTGATATTAGCAGCGGATATTTTTATGATAAATCAATTTATTTTTAATCAATTCATTCAAGGACCTACCATGATAGGTTTAATTTCTATCATATATTTATTTATTGCTTATTTTAAACAAAATAATTTAGTTTTAGTTTTTAGTTTATTAGGATTTGCAACATGGTTTGGTGCAGAAACTGGTTATATTTCTGGTTGGGGAGTATATTTTTTAGGGTTAAATTATCCAATGAGATTTGCTTTAATAAGCCCAATGATTATTTTAATTGGTTACTTTCATAAAAAGTTAAATTTTTCTATACCTGAATCATTTATAAGGATTTATTATTCTTTTGGATTATTATTTCTTAATTTATCGCTGTGGATCTTATCTATTTTTGGTAATCAAGGAAGCTTAGATAATTGGGGTAATAATACAGAACTATTATTTTTTAGTATCTTATGGGGTATAGTAAATGTAATTATATTTTTAATAGGTTCTAAATTTAAAGATAAAATGTTTGTTGGATATGCAATTACGTTTATAATATTAAATTTGTATACACGTTACTTTGAATATTTTTGGGATGAGATTTATAAATCCTTATTTTTTATAGTTCTAGGTGGTATGTCAATAATTATAGGATTATATTTTGAAAATAAATTAAGTGAGTAATTATGTAAAATATAGAAGGAACTGAAGAATTGATAGCAAAAATAAGTTTGGAAGTTTAATGTGCAGACAATTGAGGAAAGAGGGGTTTAACGAAGATAATCCTTCGCATTTATGTGAAGAAATAACTATAGATGCAGCGAAATTTACTGTTAATTATATTAAAAAAAATATGTAATTGATTTGAAAAAAGAGAGGAGTATTAAAAATGAAATATCTAAGATCATAAAAGAGAATAAAAATGAATTTTCACAGCATCTATTGCACATTTTATGCATGAAGATGAATTATTTCATAAGAATTTGCTTTATGGATTTATATTTTCAATACTGGGTGTCTTCTTGGTGATCTTTAATGGAAAGTATTTTTTAGACTTAAATCCTACAGGAGATATCTTAGCTTTCATTTGTGCAATAATATTTGCGATTTATTCTAATCTTTTGAAAAAAACTAATAATAAGTCAAAACAGTTATTTGTTATCAGAAAAATCTTCTTCTATGGTATCATAACAATGATATCAGCATATATATTTTTAGATGAAAAAATAAATATTTTTATGATTGTTGGAGGTATTTTAATATTATTTGGAGTATATTTAAGTGACAGACAAAAATTTTAATAATTTTTGAGAGGAGTATTGAGAATGAATAATATATTTTCAGATCGTATTTCAGATGTGCCTAAATCATTTATAAGAGAAATATTAAAAATAGCAGTAAATCCTGATATAATCTCATTTGCTGGAGGATTGCCCAATAAAAAGCTTTTTCCAGTTTCTGAACTTCAAGAGGTGACAAATTATGTATTTGAATCATCTGGTCAGGAGGCATTACAGTACAGCAACACAGAAGGATTTTTACCGTTAAGAAAAATTATTGCTGAAAGATACAAAGAGAAAAAAGGAATTAAGATACTTCCCAAAAATATTCTTATTACAAATGGTTCTCAACAGGGTTTAGATTTGCTTGGTAAAATATTTTTGAATAAGGGTGATGAAGTTATACTAGAAGAGCCGGGATATTTAGGAGCTATCCAAGCCTTTTCTGTATACAGACCTTTTTTTAAAACAGTTAAACTTTTAGATAGTGGTTTAAATATAAGTGAATTCAGCAAAGTATTAAGTTCTTCCAGACCTAAATTTATTTATACTGTTCCTAATTTCCAAAATCCATCAGGTATCTCATATTCTGATTCAAACAGGAAAAAGATATCTAATCTTATAAGAGAAAGAGAGTTGTTTTTAATTGAAGATGATCCATATGGTGATCTTAGATATACAGGTCAAGATAAGGTTTCATTTAAAAAGTTGATTCCAGAACAAACAATACTCTTAGGTTCTTTTTCAAAAATAGTGGCACCATCCTTTAGAATAGGTTGGGTTGTAGCATCAGATCAGATAATGGATAAACTTATCATAGCTAAACAGGCATCTGATTTACATACTAATTATATCAGTCAGAGGATATTATATCAGTATTTAATTGATAAAGATATTGAGCAACATATTAAAAAGATTAAAGATAAATATAACAGTCAACGTAAAGTTATGTTAAACAGTATTGAAAAATATTTTCCAGCTGAAGTAACCACTACAACACCAGAAGGAGGAATGTTCTTATGGGTAACTTTACCAGAAGAAATCTCAGCAATGGATCTTTTTAATATCGCAATTGAAAAAAAGGTTGCTTTTGTCCCTGGAGGCCCTTTTTATATAAATAAAGATGATATAAATACTTTAAGATTAAATTTTTCCTGCGTAGATGAAGAAAACATTGAAATTGGAATTAAAAGATTAAGTTCTGCAATAAAAATGGCAATGAATTAATTTGATAGATTACACAAGAGATAAAAAATAAAAATACAGTTGTCTAAACTTTAAAGTAAATGAGCGCTGATATTTTTTGGGATAAATATTAAAAATTTCTTGACAAAGAAAGTAGTTGTATTACACAATTTAATTGAGGTGAGAATAATATGCTAGAAGATAGAATTAAAGAAAAGGGAATAGATTGTTGTGTTAATGAAGTTGGAGTGATGATTCAAAATTTAGTTAGAACTTTAAGGATTTTTGAAAGAGAAGAGATTGTAAGTGAGGGTTTTACTATTTCTCAATGCTATATAATGATTTACTTACTAAAAAATAAATCTCTAACAATGAATGAAATAAGTGAAAAAATGAATTTAGATAAGAGTACTATCACTAGAATTGTAAGTAATTTAGTTAGAGATGGATATATTGAAAAGAAAACTTCACATGAAGACGGCAGAGTTATACTAGCCAGCTTAACAGCAGCAGGTAAACAAAAAGCTGTAGATTTACAGAGCAAAGTTAACAATTATTATAAACAAGTTATTGGACAAATTCCAGAGGGAGAAGTAATGGAAGTAGTAAGTTCAGTTAATTACTATGTAAAAAGCTGAAAGTGAATTTCTAGTTCACTAATTTTTTCAAAAAATATAATATTATTGCAGGAATTATTTTTTCTAGCTTTAAATTAACTATAATGACTTAAAAATAAAATTTTAATGGACATATAATATGAGTTTGATGATTTAGTTTTTGTTCCAATTAATTATCTTATTTTTATTATGATTAATTATATATTTGTATTTTATGAGGAGAGGAAAATATGACAGGAATTATTATTATTTTATCTTTAGTAGTAATTTTTGTTATATACTGGATTTTTACAGGAAATAGTTATAAGGTTGAGGGAAAACAGATAAAAGTTCGTAATGGACAAAGTAATTATGTGGTCAGTATTGATGATATAAATTATATTTATGATACTGATGTTGGAGGCCCTTCAAGATTAAATGATGGTAAACAGATTTTTTATCTTACATCAATAAATACACTTAGTTCTGAAATTATTTTCATAAAAACAGGAACTGATAAAAATTATGTGATATCATTTTCAAATCCAATTACAAAAGATAAAATTTTAGATAAAATACTTTCTATAAAACCAGATATTAAAGTTAATAAAGAACTATAATTTTATTACGAAGGTGAATACTATGTTTAATTTAAAAAAATAAAGGATAATGGAATTATTGCGGCCAGAGTTACCCTTTGCTGCAGGAGTATCAGTAATTATAGGAGAAATTATTTCGATTGGTAATTTGCCTTTTTTTCCAGTATTATAACTTTGCCGGGGCTGGCAGTGTCTTTTTTTATTAATAAAACAGCTTTTTTTTTATACATTTATAATAAAAAGTAGTATAAGATGGAATATATAATTAGAAAAATAAAAGCTGAAGATTGGGAAGGGGTAAGAGGGATTTATCTTGAAGGAATAAAAACAGGGAACTCAACTTTTCAGGTTCAGGCTCCAGATTGGAAAGAACGGGATGCTGGACATTACAGGCAGGTGTTTTTCCGAAAAATAATGCTAGTTTATTCTTACATAAAAAATATGCTTTTAGAGAAGTTGGGATAAGAGAAAAGATTGGAAAAACAAAAAATAGTAAGTGGCGGGATGTGGTTTTACTAGAAAGAAGGGGCAATAAAGTAGGAATTAAATAATAAATTTACATTTTATTACCTGAATATAGTTATACTATTAATCTTTGTTTCACTATGTGTTATACTAATATTGATATCTATTCTGTATCTTCTTAATGTTTTACAGTTATTAATGTGATAAAACATGCAGATATATATTTGCTTTTTATTATGCTGGGAATTAGGAGGGATTCAATATTGGATTTAACAGAAATTAGGGAGTTAATTCCTGAATGTTGTAATACTGCTGCAATAGATATTAATGAATTTTATGATCATAAAAAAGAACATCTGGAAGATTATCTTTCTTCTGTAAAGTCAATTATAGTTTTGGGTCATCACATTGAAAAATTCGAAGAATGGGTATGGAATCAGTTTAAATTTGAAACAGAAGCATGTATCGCTGATGTACATACTAAAGAGGTAATGAAAAAAATAAGTTCTTATATTGAATTGCAAGATCATAATTCTAAAATAATACCTTACTCAGGAGTTAGTGGGGTTCGATTTAAAAAAATAGCTGCAAAATCCAATCTGGGAGAAATAGGAGATAATCATTTATTTTTACACAGGGATTGGGGACCCTGGGTTCACCTGCGGGTTATAATAACTGATGCAGAGATAGAGAGCAGTCCCCAAAATAAGGTTGATCAAGTATGTATTCATTGTGATAATTGTATAGAAGCATGTCCGATAAATGCGATCAAAAGGAATGATTTTAATCGTCAGAGGTGTAAAGATAGACACGAAAAGTTAAATCTTTCTCACAGCTGTGAAATCTGTGCTAAAAATTGTCCTATTGGAGAAACACCTGAGAAAATTAATAAGTAATTTTGATTTATTAAAATTGGGAGGTAATTATGATGTCTAAATTAATGGCAGGTAAAAAAGGTATAATTATGGGAGTTGCTAATGAAAAATCATTGGCCTGGAAGATTGCAGAAAGGTTAAAAGAAGAGGGTGCAGAAACTGCATTTACATATCAAAATGAAAAAATTGGAGAAAAAGTGATCCCTTTATTTGAAGGAATAGGGGCAAAAAGTTATCATAAATTAGATATTACAGATGATCAGGAATTTGAAGCAGTTTTTAAGAAAATTGGAGAAGAGTTTGAAGGCGAATTTGATTTTATTGTTCATGCAATTGCGGGAGGACCCCGGAAAGAAGATTTAAAAGGTAAATTTGTAAATACTGCTCGAGATAGTTTTCTCCGCAGTATGGAAATAAGTGTTTATTCTTATGTTAAAGCTCTTCAGCTGGCCTACCCGTTTATGAAAAAGAGTGGTGGCTCAGCAGTTACTCTTACTTATTATGGAGGGGAGAAAGTCATTCCAAACTATAATATTATGGGGGTTGCTAAGGCTGCTCTTGAGTCTTCGGTTAAATATTTAGCTGCTGATCTTGGTCAGGATGGAATCAGAGTTAATGCTCTTTCACCCGGGCCAATTTTAACCAGAGCTGCCAGCGGTATTTCTGATTTCAGAGGTTTAATGAAGAGTTTTAAGGAGAAATCACCTTTAGGAAGATTGGTTAAACAGGAAGAAGTTGCTGCCAGTGCACTTTATTTACTCAGTGATCTTTCAACTATGGTTACCGGGGAGATTATCCATGTAGATGGTGGCTATCATGTAACAGGATAAGCTAATCTTTTTATTTTAAATAATAAGATAAATATTTTCTGTATAACATTAAAATAATCTTAGCTGCTAGAAAGCATTAAAAAATAAATATTTAGAGATAATAAAATTAAGAAGTAAATGACTATAATGATATTCTGGAGGTTTTAATATGGAAAATAAAAAGCGAGTTTTTTCTGGGGTTCAGCCCACTGGCCAAATGCATATTGGAAATTATGTAGGAGCCTTAAGTTTGTGGGTAGAAAACCAGAAAAAGTATGATAACATTTTTTGTATTGTTGATTTACACGCCCTGACAATTCCTGAGAGTATTAAGCCAGAATACCTGCGAAAAAAGGTAAAAGAAGTTGCTGCTTTGTATCTGGCCTGTGGAATTGATCCTGAAGAATCTACAATTTTCGTACAGTCTGATGTACCAGAGCACAGCGAATTGACCTGGCTTTTAAACTGTGTGACTCCTGTTGGCTGGTTAGAACGAATGACTCAGTTTAAGTCTAAATCAAAAAAGCTAGAATCAGTTGGGACAGGTTTATTTGATTATCCGGTCTTGATGGCATCAGATATTTTGTTGTATAACACAGATTTAGTGCCGGTAGGTGAAGATCAAAAACAGCATATAGAAATTACAAGAGATATTGCTCAACGCTTTAATCATTTATATGGAAATGTTCTAAAAGTTCCTGAAGAATTGATTAGAAAAAGCGGTGCCAGAATAATGGGCTTTGATGATCCGGAAGCTAAAATGAGTAAAAGCACTGGTGAAAGCAAAAAAAGACATGCTATTGGACTGCTTGATTCACCTGAGGTTATAAAAGAAACAATAATGAGTGCCACTACTGACTCCAATCGAGAAACAAGATTTGATTATGCCTCACCTGGAATTAAAAATATGTTAACTTTATATCAGGCTTTGACAAATCAAACTCAAGCAGAAATTGAAAATCATTTTTCGGATGGGAAGTATGGCAAATTAAAAAAAGAACTGGCAGAAGTGGTTATTGAAATACTAAAGCCTATCCAGCAAAAATACAAACGAATAATTAATGAAGAAACTTATTTGAATAACGTATTAAAAGAGGGAGAAGAAAAAGCAGGTGGAATTGCAGCAAAGACAATGGATGAAGTCAAAACAAGTATGGGTTTAAAATAACTAGTCTAAAGAAGTAAAAAATGGGTATCTTGTTTCAGCTTATTATTTTATTTTAATATTAAATGGTCTTCTGTTATTGTATTTATCAATAAATTTAGCAATAGAATTTCTATAGTGGGGCTATACTGAGATAATGTTTTTGATATACTTCAGCTCTTTTTAATGTACCGTGAAAGCTCTCAATATGAGGTTTTCTTCTGATGTATTTACCATTGTTCTTTCATGAGATATATCAAGTTCTCTAATCCTGGTCTGAAACTCTCGACTTCTAAATTGAACGCCATTATCAGTTCTGAGTATCCGATCATCAGTATTTCGGTTTTCTGCTGCTTTATTAAGTGCTTTAAGAGCTTCTTTTGTGCGGCAACTTAGGCCTTCGTGATGACTTATAATTTCTCTAGTGAAGACATATATCAAACATATATACCCACTGATCATTGTTACCTATATACATCTGGACCAGATCCATCTCCCAGAGCTGGTCAGGTCCAGTTAGTTCGTGTTTTTGTCTTAATTGATATTTTTTAGGTTTTGGAACTATTTTATCCTGCAGGAGATCTAAAGCCTCCATAATGCGGTAAATTCGCTTGTGATTAACTTTCAGATTTTCTGTATAGTTCAATCAGTTATCATTCTGTAGTCCAGATGCGGAGACTCATCACAGTAATCTTTAATCATTTGAACAATGTCTTCCTGGACTTTATGTTGGCCAATAATTTTTTTCATCTCTTTGAATTATTCGTCTCGGGAGGTAAATAAAATTAAAATATTAATGAAATTAGGTATCAGTTTATTATCTGGATTTTTAATAACTACATTAACTTTTGTCCCTATTATATCAATGATTGTAGGTTTAGTAGCTTTTCCAATTCTTAGTATACCTGGTTTTGAAAGTACCGGTAAACATGTTGAATATGGATTTATGTGGCTGACTTTAAAATCAGTTGAAAGTTGGATATTATTCATATTATATTTTTCAATTCTAAGTTTTATTGTTCTTTGGCTAGTAAGTTTTATTAAAAATTAAATAAGATAAATGGGGACAAAGCTAAATTATCTAAGATTTATTCGAATTTAGCTCACTTAATATGAAAGGAAGATTTAAATGAATAAATATAAAGTAATAAGAAAACCTCCAACAGTTGAAGATTATCTCAATATTAGAAATAATACTACGCTTGGTCCTCGAGATGAAGCAGGGGCTCGAAAGGGTGTTCAAAACTGTTGGTTCGGAGTGCATATTAAAGATAGTGAGAAGACAGTAGCAATGGGACGAATAATTGGAGATGGAGGATGCACGTTTCAAATTACAGATATTGCTGTATTACCTCAATGTCAAGGAAAAGGTTTAGGTAAGAAAATTATGGAAGTGCTTATGGAGTATTATCGAGAAAATGCACCAAAAGATGCATATTTGAGTTTAATAGCAGATGGAGAGGCTAAATTCTTATATCAAAAATTTGGATTTAAAGCTACAGCACCAGAATCAATCGGTATGCGCTATATTAAATAAAGTTTACTATTTCTGATAATTAAGTAATCATGGCCTATTATATAATTTGTTTATATTTTAAAGACCCAATGTTGACTTATCAGAAAATATGATCAAAAGAGCTATAAAAGAGAAGTCATCTCTTCTGTTTAAAGTAGTCTACACTACTATAAATGGGAATAATTTAAATAGATTAAAAACATGGTCTCCATTTTTAACTCCGGTAGCTGCTGGGAGAACAGTGCATATATTGCTTAAATACCTTTGAAAAATAGCTGGGGGTGTTAAAGCCTGTCCTGTAGCAAGTTTCTGTTACCGGAATACTTGTATCCTTCAGTAATCGAGCAGCAACAGAAAGTCATTATTTAAGTAGATAAACTACCAGTGAACTATTAATAGTATTTTTAAAACAGCGAAAACATTCTCGCTGACTGATACTGGCTGCTGCAGCAATTTGGTCTACCTTAACCTTGCTGGCATAATTATTGTGAATAAAATCCAGCATTTTTTTAATTCTCAGAGTATCAGTATTATTATTTTGTAACTCTTTGTCAATCACAGGCTGCATATTTTTAATTATTAGGTAAAAAGCTCGGGAAAGATTATCGCGTACTAGAAATTAAAAACCATAGGTTTGACTTTTATACTCCTGATAAGCATTTAGAATAGCCTTGATTATTTCCTACAATCTGTATAGAATGAAGTACGTTTGAATTAATAAAAGCGCCCTCACCTTTTTTTAGGGTAAATCCATTTTCTCCAAGATTAGTGTGGATCATCCCCTTAGACAAAAAATTCAGTATGGCAGTATAATTATATAATAAGGCAATTTAATTATTGTTTATCAATTTTATTGTCAATATAATTATATTCAACAGTTAAACTTCTGTCAATAAATAATTTACTCAGTTGATTGAAATTGCTGAGAATTTAACTGGTTTTTTCTCAGGGGAGTGTTATTATGAAAACTGTGATTTTTAAGTTTGAAGGGGTTTTATTTCAGAAGCAGAAAAACGGTGATTTTGCGCTTAGATGTGGAACTAGATTTTTATTAAAAGAGTTAAAAATAAGACAGATTCAGTCTTTGCTAATTCAGGAAACTAGAAGTTTAGATGTTGGTTTTTATCTTACTAAATTCAATTTAAATAATTATTTTAAATCTAAAAATATAGTTTGGGTTAAAAACCATGTTTCTGATAAAATAATTTCTAATTTTTATCAAAATATAATGGAACTGACCAAACTAGAACCAGAGAATTGTCTAGTTTTTGAAGATAATATTTCCGGGATTAGGGCGGCTAGAAAAGCTAAAATCGGTAATATAGTTGCTCTGGTTTCAGCGTCAGATAAATATAAGTATTTAAATCTAACAGAAGTTGATGATGTAATCAACAACTTTCACCAGTTTAATCGTCTACTTTTAAGAACTTGAATCTAAAAACATAAATTTTACAATCTGAATTTGTGTTTTAAAAAACCAGCCATTTTTTTACTTTAGATTATATTAAATGATAAAATGAACTATATTTAATTAATAGTTCGATAATTATCTAGAAGTAAAATAGAATTATAAAAAATAAGATACAATTACGTAAGGGCAAATACATATTGGAAATTATGTAGGAAATTTAAGTTTATGGGTAGAAAACCAGAAGAAGTATGATAACATTTTTTGTATTGTTGATTTACACGTTCTAACAATTCCTTAGAGTATTAAACCAGAATATCTGCGAAAAAGATAAAAGAAGTTGCTGCACTGTATCTGGCCTGTGGAATTGATCCTGAAGGATCTATAATTTTTGTATAGTCTGATGTAGCAGAGCACAGCGAGTTGATCTGGCTTTTAAACTGTGTGACTCCTGTTGGCTGGTTAGAGCGAATGACCCAGTTTAAGTCTAAATCAAAAAACTAGAACCTGTGGGAACCGGTTTATTTAATTATTCAGTTTGGTTTGCTTGAGGCCCCGGTGCTAATAAGAGAAACTATAATGAGTGCCACTACTGACTCCAATCGAGAAACAAGATTTGATTATGCCTCACCTGGAATTGCAGCAGAGACAATGGGTAAAGTTAAAACAAGCATGGGATTAAAATAACTAAGTTGAATTATAAAGTCGGTGATTAATATGAATAAAAAAATTAATATTGCAGTTAAAATAGTAATTATTATCTTATTAATTTATACCTGGAGATTAATTGAGGCTAATAGATCAGCTATAAACAAATTTTACATCTATCTATATTTAGTTCTAGTTAGCTGCAGTTTATTATCTGATAAATATTTTTATAAGGGACAAAAAACTGAAAATAGGAAGTCATACCTTGCAACAAGTCATTATTTATCATTAACCTGGTTTGTTGCATTAATAGTTCCGGTGATCGAATATCTGTATCTGCAGCGATATAATATTTTCTTTACAATACTTGGAAGTATATTAATTATTTCGGGGATAATAATTCGGGGGCTGGCAATTAAAAGACTGGGCAAGTTTTTTTCAAGAGATATAGAAAACTGGGAAGAACAGAAAATAATCAAATCTGGAATTTATAAATATATCAGGCACCCGGCTTATACAGGTAATATAATACAGATAACTGCCTTCCCTCTAGTTTTGAATTCATATTATAGTCTCCTTCTTTCATTAATAACGATAACTGGATTTTTATGGCGAATAAAAGTTGAAGAAAAATTTTTGGTTGATAAACTACCGGAGTATAAAGAATATATGGAGAAAACAAAAAGATTGATACCTAAAATCTGGTAGTAAAAACTTAAACGGGGTAGTTGAAGCGAAAGATCAATTACCTGAGGAAATAAGAGTATTTTTTATTAAATTCTAGTAATTTACTTATATTTTTAAATGTGGAATTATATTAGGTTTGATATATTTACAGGCATATCGTATACTATAATGGACTACTTTAGTTTTGCAGTAGTCTATTTTTTTGCAATTAAATGAGAATCGATTTCATTTTCAATTAGATTTAATTAGTATTTTATCAATCTGGGAGGTGCATTTTATTTTATTAAAAACTAAGGATTTAAATGTTGGCTATGATGATACCCTGGTGGTTAAAGGTTTGAATATAGAAATTTCTGAACATAAAATAACAGCAATTATTGGAGCCAACGGCAGTGGTAAATCAACTTTGCTCAAAGCTCTGACCAGAATAATACCCTATAATTCGGGTGAAATAATTTTAGATGGTCAAAATATAAACAGTACTGATACCAGAGAACTGGCAAAAAAAATATCAATTCTGCCCCAGACTCAGGAAATGGCTACTGGAATGACAGTAGGAGAATTAGTTTCCTATGGTCGTTTTCCTTATCAGAGTGGGTTAGGAAGATTAACTAAAAAGGATTATGAAGTGATCAACTGGGCGCTGGAGGTTACCGGAACAGATGAGTTTAAGTATCGTTCTGTAGATGCTCTTTCTGGAGGCCAGAGACAGCGGGTCTGGATTGCTATGGCCCTGGCCCAGGAGACTGACACCATATTTTTAGATGAACCTACTACCTATCTTGATCTGGCCCACCAATTAGAAGTACTAAAACTGCTGGATGATTTAAATAAAAGGCAGGGAAGAACAATTATTATGGTGCTGCATGATTTAAACCAGGCAGCTAGATTTGCAGATTATATTATTGCAATGAAAGATGGAAAAGTCGTTAAAGCTGGTGATCCGGAAGAAGTAATTTCTGCATCAGTATTAAAAGAAATATTCAATATTGATGCTTTGATTGGGAGAGATCCGATAACAGATAAACCAATGTGTGTAACCTATAATATTATAAATGGAGGAGACAAAGATGAAAAAAATTATAACAATTACGCTGATACTGCTTCTGGCTTTTAGTCTAAATTCTGCTGTGCTGGCAGAAAACAAGGGAGAAATGATTACATATCAATCAGAAAATGGACCCGTAGAAGTGCCTGCTAATCCGGAGCGGGTAATAGTACTTTCTTCTTTTACCGGTAATGTACTTGCTTTAGATGTTAATTTAGTGGGAGTAGATTCCTGGTCAAAAAGCAATCCCAATTATGATCTGGAAGCTGTTCCGGCAGTAACTGATGAGAATTTAGAAAAAATACTGGAGCTTAATCCTGATTTGATTATTGGTCTCTCTAATATCAAAAATTTAAGTAGATTAAATAAAATTGCGCCAACTGTAACTTTTACTTATGGTAAGCTTGATTATCTGGAACAGCATTTAGAGATTGCTAAACTGCTGAATAAAGAAGAAGAGGCTAGAGCCTGGATTCAAGACTTCAAAACAAGAGCTCAGGCAGCAGGAGAGGAAATTAAAGATAAGATCGGTGAAGATGCAACTGTGACTGTGATTGAGAATTTTGATAAGGAATTATATGTTTTTGGAGAAAACTGGGCCCGGGGAACAGAAATCTTATATCAGGAAATGGAACTGAAGATGCCTGAGAGAGTTAAGGAACTGGCACTGGAAGCTGGTTTTCATGCCCTTTCTTTTGAAGTGTTACCTGAAGTTGCCGGGGATTATCTAATCATTAGCAAAAATTCTGAGACAGATACATCATTCCAGGAAACAGAAACCTATAAAAATATTCCTGCAGTTGAAAATGGCAGAGTCTTTGAGGCAGATTCCAAAAAGTTTTATTTTAATGATCCAATTACTTTAGAATATCAACTGGAGTTTATAAAAGAGAGCTTTCTAAATAACTAATCTTGATAATAAAGAGGTTTTTTTATGAAATTTGATCTAAAGAAAAATAAAGTGAATAGCTTATCTTTTAGTTTTATTCTACTTGCCAGTCTGTTAATTTTAGTAGCTAGTTTTTTTCTGGCAGTAGTCTTTGGTGCAGCTGAGATTTCTGCAGCTCAGGTCTGGCAGGCCCTAACTGCTTCTGGAACTGGAGATGATATTTTAATAATTCAGGAAATCCGGCTGCCCCGGGCAGTAGCAGCTGTAGTTGTTGGAGCAGCTCTGGCAGTGGCTGGAGCCATCATGCAGGGAATGACCAGAAATCCCCTGGCTGATCCGGGTTTATTTGGACTGACTGCTGGGGCAAATGCCGCTCTGGCTCTGGCAATTGCACTTTTCCCTGCACTCAATTATTTTGGAAATATACTTGCCAGTTTTATCGGAGCTGCAGTGGGAGCTGGACTGGTATTTGGAATTTCTTCTCTGAATAAAAAAGGATTTTCTCCTTTTAGAATTGTACTTGCTGGTTCTGCAGTTTCTACATTTCTTTATGCTTTAGCAAAAGGGATTAGTCTCTATTTTCAGATTTCAAAAAATGTCTCAATGTGGACTGCAGGTGGACTGGTTGGTATCTCCTGGACACAGCTAAAACTGATAATTCCTTTTGTGTTGGTCGGTCTGGCAGCTACTTTTTTTCTGTCCAGACAGCTAACTATCCTCAGTTTAAAAGAGGAAATTGCGGTTGGTCTGGGACAAAACATCTTTAGAATTAAGGTATTTTTATTTATTATTATCATTGTTCTAACCGGAGCTTCGGTTGCCCTGGTTGGAAATATAGTCTTTTTAGGGTTAATGATTCCTCATATTGTGCGGGCAGCTGTGGGTAGAGATTACCGCTTTGTGCTGCCGCTTTCTGCACTCTCAGGTTCTGCTTTTATGCTGCTGGCTGATCTGCTGGCAAGAACCATCAATGCTCCCTATGAAACTCCAGTTGTAGCAGTTGTTGCCATGCTGGGACTTCCGTTCTTTTTAATAATTGTCAACAAAAGGAGAAGAGATTTTGCATGATCCATCCAGAGACTATTAAAAGACAACGTTTAATTATTTTTATACTAGTTTTTCTTATCCTGGCTACAGTTATCTTCAGCCTGGGACTGGGGACTTCTCAATTATCTTTCAGCAGAATAATTCCTGTTTTATTAGGCCAGGGAAACTTTAATGAAAATTTTGTCCTATTTTCTATTCGGCTGCCCCGGTTGGTTATAACTTTACTGGCGGGGATGGCACTTGCTCTTTCGGGCTCAATTCTGCAGGGATTAAGCAGAAATGATCTGGCTGATCCGGGCATTATTGGGATTAATTCTGGAGCTGGTTTTGCAGTGGCCCTATTTTTTCTTTACTTTCCCTTACAGGTAGGGTCCTTTATTTATCTGCTGCCACTGGTAGCATTTGCAGGAGCATTAATAACTGCTATCTTAATTTATTTTTTCTCCTATGATCGTAATTCTGGTTTGAAACCAATTAAATTGATTTTAGTTGGAGTTGGTTTTTCTACCGCTTTATCGGGAGCGATGATGGTTTTGATTTCATCTGCTGATCGTTCTAAAGTTGAATTTATCTCTCGCTGGCTGGCTGGTGATATCTGGGGAACAGATTGGCCTTTTGTCCTCGCACTTTTACCCTGGCTTTTAATACTGCTGCCGGCAGCCTTATATATGTCCAATCGCCTGAATATACTGGCTCTGGGCAATTCTATTGCTGTAGGAGTCGGTATGAGAGTAGAAAAAGAACAGGCGATTTTACTTGCTATTGCCGTTGGTCTGGCCGCTGCTTCTGTCTCTGTGACTGGGGGCATTGCCTTTGTCGGTTTAATGGCACCACATATAGCTAAAACTCTAATCGGGAAGAGACATCAGCTTTTTATGCCAATAGCTATCCTGATAGGTGGCTGGCTGCTGCTTCTGGCTGATACGATTGGGCGCAACATCTTTCAGCCTCAGGGTGTAGCAGCTGGAATAATGGTGGCTGTGATTGGTGCTCCTTATTTTATTTATTTGCTGACTCAGAATTAGAAATTATTATTTCACGTTGAATAAATTCAATAATAAAATATATTTCACATTATATTAATGCTCTTGGGCCAGTTTCTTCTGGTTTGAGAGTTTTTTTATTTTTCTATTGACAAAATCTAACAACATCATATACTTATATATAACCATACAAACTCAAATTATTTCAAAGGAGGATCAGAATAATGGCTGAAAATACTAAAGCAGTAGAAATTATTGATTTAGAAAAATCATATGGGTCTCTCAAAGCTGTTGCTGGAATATCATTTTACGTTAAAAAAGGCCAGATATTTACACTTTTAGGGCCAAATGGGGCTGGAAAAACTACTACAATAGAAATACTTGAAGGCCTAAAAGAAAAAGATGGTGGAGAAATAAAATTTTTTGGAGAAACAGTAGCTAAGATTTCGAAAAAAGAAAAAGAAGAGATTGGAGTTCTGCTGCAGAAAAATAACTATATAGAAAAAATAAAAGTGAAAGAGATTCTTAAAATGTTCAGTTCGTTTTACAAAAATTCACTTTCGACGAGTGATATTATCAAGAAAATTTCTCTTGAGGATAAAAAAGATTCTTTTGTAGAAAATCTTTCGGGTGGACAACAACAGCGCCTATCTATAGGACTTGCTTTAATCAATGATCCCAAAATTCTATATCTGGATGAACCAACAACCGGGCTTGACCCTCAGGCAAGACGAAAATTATGGGGTTTAATAAAAGATTTGAAAAAAGCTGGTAAAACAGTTTTTTTAACAACTCATTACATGGAGGAAGCAGAAAGACTATCAGATTATGTCTATATCATGGATCAGGGTAAAATCATTGCAGACGGCAGTCCGGAAAAATTGATTGAAGATCTGGGAAAAGAAAATGTAATCGTTTTTGCAAAAACTGGTTTTACAGATTCAGCAATTGAAGAGCTGCAGGAGACTTATCCAGAGCTAAAAATAACAGAGTCTGAAATTTCTATTTATGTTAAAGATCTTTCTTCTTCCTTGACTGAGTTGATTAAATGGGCAGGTGAAAAAGAAGTTGAAATTGATAATTTAAAAATTAGAAGACCAAATCTGGAAGATGTTTTTATTGAATTAACAGGAAAGGGGCTGCGTGACTGATGGGAGCCATAAAAAGTATTTTTTTGCAACATCTGCGGCAGCACTTACGAGATAAATATTCAATTTTTTGGAACCTGATTTTTCCATTGATTTTAATGACTATCCTGGTTCTTATTTTCGGAGGTCAGATTGAGGAAAATGTAACTTTTAGAATTAGTATAGTCAGTCCGGAAATCGAAGAAGGCATGGCTGATAATAGTTATCCAGTAATAATTAATACTGTATTTGATTCAATAGAAGATTCTGATGAAAGCCGATGGTTTAAATTTTATAGAAAAAAGA
Organism: Halanaerobium saccharolyticum; assembly: GCF_003259895.1. Taxonomy (GTDB): domain Bacteria; phylum Bacillota; class Halanaerobiia; order Halanaerobiales; family Halanaerobiaceae; genus Halanaerobium; species Halanaerobium saccharolyticum_A. Next base: position 29,703 of record NZ_QLME01000005.1, read on the forward strand.
AAAATCAAAGCAGATCAAATTTTCTGCAGGAAGAAAGAAAAAAACTTGAGTCAGGTGAGAGAGAGTTAGTTTTAGTGGTTCCGGAAGTAGAATGGGGCGAAAAAGTTCAATTAGAAATTTATCGCCAGCCGGAAAGACAGCTTTCTCTTATTGCTGCCGATGTGATTACCAGTATTATTAATGAATTAAATAGAGAAATCAATATAGCAGAGGGGAATATCAGCAGAGATGAGCTGATAAATGTCAGCAGCAGAGAAATAGCGATAATGGAATCTGAAAGCAGAAGTAACTTTTCGTTTGCAGAATTTTTAGTACCCGGAATTATACTTTTTAGTTTTTTAATTTCAGGTCTTGAAATTTTTGTGGAAAAGATTTCGTCGATGAGGGCTAGAGGAATTCTTAAAAGGTATTTTGCAACTCCTTTAAGAGCAGTTGAATATTTTAGCGGGATACTTGGTTTTATTATTCTGCTTTCAAGTACCCAGGTCGTTTTAATTTATGGTTGGGCTAAAATATTTTTTGATATCAATCTGGCAATTTTCAGACCAGAATTTATATTTTATATGCTGTTTTCTCTGATTGTTTCTATTGCTCTCGGCTTTTTTCTTTTATCAATAGTTAAAAACAAGGAGTCAGTTGGTGTAGTAACTCAGGCTGTGATTTATCCGATGGCTTTTTTGGGTGGGATGTTCTTTGAAGTTTCTAATTTGTCAGGAGTTATATCTCTGGCAGCAAAAATAAATCCGATGTACTATTTGGTTAATGGAATGCGAGATGCACTGGGAATTTATCCAAGTCCAACTTCGCTTATACTTAATCTTTTTGTTCCGGCTATCTGGATGTTTGGCTCAATTATAATTTCAAGCTACAAATTCAGCTGGAATCCTGGAGGTGAATCATGATGTTAAAACAGTATTTAAATAATACCAAAATTTTAACACTGAGTTTTCTGCGCAATAAGGAGACTATATTTTTTGTGCTTTTATTACCACTTATATTTATGTTGATTTTTGGTTCGCTTTACAGTGGAGATGATCAGAGTCAGCCTGATAGATTACTTATCTATTATAGTGATCAGGCAACAATTGAACAGGATAAATTAGAAGAGGTAATAAATGAAAACCAGAGTTTAAGTTTTCAATATATTTCCAGTCTGGAAGCGGGAGAGGAGCTTTTAAGGAATTATGAAGCAGAAGCTCTACTAATTGTTGGTGATAACAGTCTGGAATTTGCCTTTAATCCTGCCAGAATTCAGGATAATCCAGCTCTGGAGCAGCAGGCTTATTCAATTGCCAGAGAAATTAATTTAAGAGAAAAAAATCTAAATGAATATTTAGAAACAGTAATTATTGATACAGAATCTTCAACTACAGCTCCGGCAGCAGGTTCAACTCAATTTTTATCATTATTTCCCGGCTTGATTGCTTTAGGACTTGCTTCTTCAGGATTATTTGTAATAGTCGAGGTTTTTATCTATTATAAAGAAAAGGGAGTTTTAAAACGGATGGCAGCAGCTCCCATCAACAAAAATGCTTTTGTTCTGGCTTTGATAACAAGCAGGATGCCGGCATCAATTTTGAGCATGTTTTTAATTTTGATCGCCAGCAGAATTGTTTTTGGAGTTAGTTTTGCTATCAACTGGCTGCTTTTTATCCCTTATATCTTTATTGGAACAGTTATCATGATGGGTTTTGGTGCTTTAATTACATTATTTTTCAAAAAAGCAGACAGTGCTTTTCAGGCTGCAAGTATATTGCTGACAATTATGATCTTTTTTTCCGGGATTTATTTTCCAATAGAATTCCTACCTTCCTATTTTCAGAGCTTAAGCCGTTTTCTGCCGCTAACCCACCTTGCCCGAGCTTTACAGCAGATTATGGGAGTCAGTCAATTAAAGCTATTCAATTTAGCTTTAGAAACCGGTGGATTATTGATCGTATCAATAATTTTGATTATTATAGTTGCAAAAAAGAGCAGCTGGACAGCTAAATGAAATCTGCTTTATATTCTCTCAAATATTTTTTAACTGCTTTGTGAGCTAAGATTCCAGAAAGAAGATAGGATAGAGCAAGAGCTCCAAAGATTCCTCCAATTCCGATTAAATTAGACCCCAGATAAGCAAGCGGTATATAAAGGATAAATGTCTGAGTAAAAATTAATAAAGCAGCATGTACAGGTTTATTTAGAACATTTAAGATGGTAGAATTAATTTTTAATATGCCCTGAAAACCATAAGTGAAAGATACAATTACTAAATATTTGACTACTGTATCTATTACCTCGGGATTAGAGTTAAAGATTCTGGCAACTGGTTCAGCAAAAACAACTAAAATTACTGTAATTGTGATACCGATCAGCAGTGAAAAAAGTTCTCCAAATTTAAAACCCTTATCTACTCTTTTAAATAATTTTGAACCAAGATTTTGACCGATAAAGGGACCCATAACTGAATTTAAGGCCATTATAAATGACATTGCAAAAAATTCAATTTTAGTTGCTACTCCAAAGCCTGCAACTATATTTACACCATAAGAAGCAAGTAACCTGGTTATAATGGCTGAACTGACCGGTAATGCCATTTGAATTAAAGCATTTGGCATACCAATGTAAAGTATTCCTTTCCACGATTCTATCGCTTTTTTAATTTCGAATTTCCCAAAATAAATTATGTTTTCTCTAAAATGTAGGACTCCAAGTGCGGTGATAGCGGTAATAGTTCTGGCAAAAACTGTTGCAATAGCAGCCCCGCTAATCCCAAGAGTAGGAAAAGGTCCATAGCCAAAAATAAGTATGGGATCAAGAATAATATTGACCGCTGCACTAATTCCCATAATTAGACCAGGCACCTTAGTATCCCCCAGAGCCCTGATTATATTATTTCCGATCATTGGTATTACCACCATAAAAGAGCCAAAATACCAGATAGACATATATTCTACAATATAATCTAAAATAATACCCTTTGCTCCCAGTAGTGAAAAGAGAGGTCGAATAGTTGATATTCCAATAAGGATAATTACAGTAGTCATTATAAGTCCCAGGGTTAAACTATCAGTGGCAGTTCTTCTAACTTTATTTTGTTCTTTACCTCCAATATATTTTGAGATAATCGAAGTAGTTCCAATTCCAATTCCTAGAATAAAACTATTAATAATTAAGACTATCGGAAAAGTAAAAGAAAGAGCTGCAAGTTGATCAGCTCCCAGCTGCCCTACAAAATATGTATCAGTTAAATTAAAAAGAACCATCCCCAGCATTCCAACAATCATCGGTAGTGTTAATTTAATTAATTGAGTTGTTATATTTCCTTCTGTTAATTTTGCTTCAGTTATTTTTTTCAAAATTATCATCTCCCTAACTAGTTTCATTTTTCAACTATTACTAATTATAACAGCTATAGTTTATAATTGCAACTATATAGTTTGTATTTGAAACTGTTTTTTAACTGTGCTAGAATTATACTATAATAAAAGAATATTTTACTAGAAGGAGGATTTAAATGAGGGAATCACTGGGTCGCTATATCACAACAATTTCAAAACATATAAAATATTATATTAATCAACGAGCAAATAAATTTAATTTAAATATTGATCAGGTTCACATTTTAAAAGTTTTGTACGATAACCAGGGTGTCAATCAGGAAGAACTGACCGAGATTTATAAATCCGATAAGGTAACTATTTCAAAACTGCTGGATAGATTGGTGGAAGAGGGATATATAGAAAAGAGAAGAAACAAAAATGATAGAAGGGTGAAGAATTTATATGTGACGGAAAAAGGAGAAGCTTTAAAGGGAGAAATAAAAGAAATTTTTAAAGATATTACAAGAGTACTGGCTTCAGACTTTAGTGAGGAAGAAGACATTATGGTCAGAAAATTATTAAGAAGAATGTCAGAAAATATTTATGAAGAAGTAAATAAAGAAAAATAATTTACTTAACAGTGTAAGAGATATCTAAAAAAATAAAGTTTAAGCTTTATTTTTGGCGAGGATTGTTCTAATAGTATAAATTAAAAAAGCCACCAATCACTATCAGTGAACGGTGGCTAGATATTTTATAGTATTTTAAGTTTTTATATTTTACCAACAAGGTTTAGCCCTGGCTTAAGAGTTCGACTTCCTTCTTTCCATTTGGCAGGACAAACTTCCTCTGGATTGTTCCTTACATATTGAGCAGCTTTAATTTTGCTGACAATGGAACTTGCATCTCGCCCGAGATTTCCAGCGTTGATTTCTATACCCTGAACTATTCCATCTGGGTCAATTATAAAGGTTGCGCGATCGGCAAGACCTTCTTCCTCAATTAAAACATCAAAGTTTTTGCAGAGGGTATGAGAGGGGTCTCCAACCATCACAAATTCAATTTCACCGATTGTTGGCGAATTATCATGCCAGGCTTTGTGAGTATAGTGGGTATCTGCAGAAACTGAATAAACTTCAGCACCCAGGTCTTTTAAAGTATCGTATTCCTCCTGTAAATCTGCTAATTCAGTCGGGCAGACAAAGGTAAAATCAGCCGGATAAAAAACAACCACACTCCACTGATCTTTAAAATCTTCCTCTGTAACTTCTAAAAATTCTCCATTTTGATATGCCTGTGCCTTAAAAGGCAGTACTTCTTTTCCTACTAATGACATCTTATGTACCTCCTATTATTTTGATTTATAATTTACTATTTGATATTGATAATTATTATCAATTAATATTATCGCATAAAATTATTTAGCTGTCAAGTTTATTTTGGGAGTGGTATAAATTAATATTATTTACAGTATATTAAGCAGGAATTAATTTTTTTTCAAAGAAATATCATAATAAGTTAATTGTTAAGGAAAATTTTTTGATTAATTAAACTAAGGAGGAAAGATTATGCAAAATAATCAAAAAAAGAATTTATGGTCGTTTAATTTCTCCACTATGGCACTGGTTTTGATACCTGTCAGTATCGGAATTAACTATGTGGGGAAATTATTTGCTCAGACTTTAAGATTACCACTCTGGCTGGACTCAATTGGTACAATCCTGGCTGGTATTCTTGCTGGACCCTGGGTGGGAGCTATTAGTGGTGGAATAAATAATGCGATTTATGGTTTGACAATCAGTCCTGTTTCTTTTGCCTATGGAATTACCAGCATTGCTATTGGTATTACTGCTGGGGTTATGGCCAGAATGGGATTTGTTAAAAGTATGAAAAGGGCTGTGATAATGGGACTTGTTATTGCAGGAATATCAACAGTTGTTTCTACGCCGATCAACATAATTTTTTGGGGAGGACAGACAGGAAATATTTGGGGAGATGCTCTCTTTGGAATTCTTCGTTCGGCAAATTGGCCAGTCTGGCTTGCTTCTGGACTGGATGAACTGGCAGTAGACTTACCTGATAAAATAGCAACTACTATTATTGCCTTTATTATTTATCAGGGTTTACCTAAGCGAATAACTGTACTTTTTGAAGAAAGCTAATAGAGGAGGACGGAAGCTTGAGATCTCTCAGTTTATATGTAAAAAGAGATAGTTTAATTCACAAGATTGATCCGTTTACAAAAATTATTTATGTTTTTGTTTCTGTAATTTCGCCATTTATTCTACCGACTTTAATTTTTTCGACAAGTTTAACTTTAATTAATTTATTATTTCTGCTGCTGGGCAGGGTAGTAAAAAAGGTGCTCCCTATAATTAGCTTTGTATTTATAATCATCCTTACTATTTTTATTATTCAGGGTATGTTTTATGATGCAAATCAGACAGAACTTTTTAGTTTATTTAATTTAAATTTTTATGTTGAAGGAATACTTTATGCGGCCAGAATTTCGGTAAGAGCAATTAATGTTTTGTTAGCTTTTTCTCTTCTAATCTTAACTACACCACCAACTGAGATGATAGAATCACTGGTGCGAAGAGGAATGCCGGCAAAACTGGGCTATATTATGCACTCAGTTCTGCAGATAATACCTATGATGTCCAGTAATGCTTCTATAATTATGGATGCCCAGAGAGCTCGCGGAATGGAAACAGAGGGTAGTCTCTGGGTTCGGATTAAAGCTTTTATACCACTGATTGGACCTCTGGTTATGAGTTCTCTGGTAAACACTCATGAGCGCTCAATAGCTCTGGAGGTTAGAGGGTTTTCTGCTGCTACTCAAAAAACATTCCTGCATCAGGAAAAAGTACCTGGAGGAATGAAACAGCTTAGAATTTTCTTCTTATTATTTTTAGCGGCAGTATTGGCCTGGAGGCTGGTTTTATGAAAAAAATTACTATTAATAATTTATCATATAAGTATTCACTTGCGGAAAATAAAGCCTTAAACAATATTTCTCTGGAAGTCGAAAAAGGTGACTTTATAGGAGTGGTTGGTCCTAATAAAGCAGGAAAATCGACTCTCTGTAAATCTCTTGTAGGACTGATTCCTCATTTCTACAAAGGAGAATTTGAAGGGGAGATCTTAATTGATAACCTGAATACTTTAAACAGCAGTATTGCTGAATTATCTTTAAAAGTTGGTCTGGTTTTTCAAAATCCCTTTAACCAGATTTCTGGGGCTAAACTGAGTGTTTATGATGAGCTGGCATTTGGTCTGGAAAATAATGGGCTAGGAAGAGAAGAAATGATCACCAGAATTGATAAATATCTTAATTTAATGGATTTAAATGAAGTAAAAGATAATAATCCCTTTGAATTATCAGGAGGTCAGATGCAGAAGCTGGCTATTGCAAGTATTATGGCTTTAAAACCAGATGTTTTCGTTTTAGATGAACCCACCTCACAGCTTGATCCACAGGGAACAGAAGAGGTTTTTAAAGCAGTTTCTCGCTTAAGAGAAGAGAATTTAACTGTTATTCTGGTCAGTCAGAAATTAAATAAGTTAGCTGACTATGCTAATAAGATTCTATTTTTAAATCAGGGAGAAATTGCAGCTTATGATAACACAGCAGCAGTTTTTTCTCGAAACGACCTGGAGCAGATGGGAATGGGAGCACCCATATATACTGAGATAGCCAGGGAATTAGGATTAAAAAATGAAAAGAATCAGTACCCTATTAGAAAATCAGAACTCAAAGAAATGTTGGTGGCCAAGTATGGCAAAAATATCGGTTAATAATCTTTCATTTCATTATAGTCAAGGAATACCAGTACTCAAAAATCTTAGTTTTTCTCTTGCTGAGAAATCTACAGCAATAATTGGTCAGAACGGGGCAGGTAAAACTACTTTAGTCAAACTGCTAAAAGGACTTTTAAAACCCCAAAAAGGGAATATTTTAATTAATGATAAGAATACAAAAGAACATACTGCTGCTGCTTTAGCCCGTGAGATTGGACTGGTTTTTCAAAATCCAAGTGACCAGATTTTTAAAAATAATGTTCTGGAAGAAGTAAAGTTTGGACCTTTAAATCTTGATATTGAAGAAAATAAAGCAGAGGAGAGGGCCAGAAAAGCTATTGAAAGACTTGGACTTTCGGAAATAGCTGCTGAAAACCCCTATGATTTAAGTCTTTCAGAACGAAAATTGGTTACTATTGCTTCTATTCTGGCCATGGAGCCTGAGATTATTATTTTTGATGAACCTGCTATCGGTCAGGACTATAGAAATATAGCTTTAATCAAAAAAATTATCAGAGAAGAGATTGAATCAGGTAAATTGGTGCTTACCATTAATCATGATATGGATTTTGTAGCAGAAGTTTTTGAAAGAATAATTGTGTTGAATCAGGGAAAGATTCTGGCTGACGGACCAACTGCTGAAGTTTTTGCCCAAAAGGAGATACTCAAAAAAGCTCATTTAGAGATACCTTCGGTTACTGCTTTAGCTCAAGAACTGGGGATTAAAAATCAAATCTTTTTAAATAAAAAAGAATTTATTCAGTATTTTAAAAATATTAATGATTAAATATTATTTTCGAGTTACATAATAAAGATTATGATACTTAGGGGTAGATACTAATGGCCTATTTAATATTTAAAACTATAATTTCAGCAGTAATAATCGTAGCTATCTCCGAAGTTTCTAAAAGGAGTTCTCTGTTAGGTGCGATTTTGGCCTCACTACCTTTAGTTTCGTACTTAGGAATTATCTGGCTTTATATAGATACTGGAAGTAAAGCTCAGGTAGCTCAGGTATCAAAGAGCATTTTCTGGATGGTTATCCCTTCCTTATCCTTTTTTATAACTTTACCAGTATTATTAAAAATGGAATTAAATTTTTATATCTCACTGGCTATTTCTACGATAGTCATGGTTACCGTATATTTTGGAATGATAGTTATACTGCAGAGATTTGGGATAAATATTTAGACGTTTTAAACTTGTAGTAATCAAAATAGCTGTGAAATATTGTGTAGCGCACGATGATATTAACCGGAGTTGAAGCTTATAAGCTGGAAAATCGAATATAATTAGCATCTCGATTGGAGATGATTTGCCTCAGAGAAACTTCATTTGTTCAGTAAATAATGGAGTTTATCTGGGGCTTTTTGTATAAGAAATAAGAAAAGCTGTTACCTTCGATTAATCCACTTTTTCAGTCTACTCCAAAAGTTTTAATAGACACATATTGGTCCACCTTATGTTGTAATTAAGAAGTAATTGTCTTCAGAGCCTGTTTAGGTAATTCATTACTGCTGCATTGATTCCCAAAATTAAGTCTAAATATTTATGTTTTTAAGAGCTTGGATGAACAGGAAAAAATTTATATAAAATAGATTTAAAAACTTATAAATTGTAGTCTAGATAACAATTCATGCTTTAAAACACTAAATAGAGAAAGTTTAGCGACTTAATCGGTTTTAATTCCTTCTGAAACGCTTACAAGTTCTATTTTTCACTTTGCACTTTTCTGCAATAACAGTTAAACTTTAATTGAGATTGATTTTCAATATCTATAAATAACATTTTGTGAAGGGGGGGTGAATTTTGAAATTAAGTCTTTTTAATAGTCGAAAGTTAAATATAATTTTGTTATTGAGTTTTATTTTAATTCTCGTGTCTAGTTTTTCAGTTAGTGCTGCTTCCAGCTGGATGGATGTAGTTGATGATATTGGAGAAAAAATTGATTTAGCCTTAGAACAATATGAAGCTGGAAATGCAAAAATTGCTAGAGAAAGTGTAACCAATGCTTATTTTGGTCCTTTTGAAGGGGAAGAAATGGAACAGGCCATTCAGCGAAATATAGGCAGTCAGGTTGCATTTAAGGTAGAATATGCATTTACTCAGATAAAAGAATTGATGAAAAATGGTGCTTCTCAAAGTGAAGTTGAAAAAAGGGCAGATAAATTGATACAGGATCTTGAACAATATGCAAATGAATTAGATGAATTAGCTCCTAGAGAAAATAACAGTCCTCTCAGTAAATTTATATATTCATTATTGATTATTGTTCGAGAAGGATTTGAAGCTATACTAGTGCTAAGTGCCATTATTGCTTATTTAATTAAATCAGGTAACCAGGATAAATTGAAGACAGTTTACAGCAGTACAGCTGTCGCAATTTTAGCCAGCATATTAACTGCTGTAGCTTTTAAATATTTATTTAATGTCAGTGCTTTTAGTCAGGAAATTCTGGAAGGCGTAACGATGCTGCTGGCAATGGTTGTACTGTTTTCCGTTAGTTTTTGGATGGTAAGTAAAATTGAAACTAAAAAATGGGAAAACTATATACAGGGAAAAGTAGAAAATTCTATATCTACTGGAACAAGTTTAACTCTAGCTTTAGCTGTTTTTCTTGCTGTATATCGTGAGGGTGCTGAAACTGTACTTTTTTATCAGGCTTTAATTATTGATACAGCAAAAAGTAATTATGGGATGATTGGATTAGGATTTTTAGTAGGTTCAATGCTGCTAGCTTTAATCTACATAGTTATTAGAAAGGGAAGTGACAAATTACCGTTAAAACCGTTCTTTGCTATCACCAGTCTTTTGATGTATTATCTGACAGTTGTCTTTGCAGGAAAAGGAATTAGAGAATTACAGGAAGCGGGAGTAGTTGGGACAAGTATAATAGAAGGATGGCCGACAGTTAATTTAATTGGCCTTTATCCAACCTGGCAGACAATTTCTCTGCAGGCGATTCTAATTATAGTCGCAGTAGCTGGTGGCTTATATTACTTTGTTGGTAGCAAGAAGAAAGAAGTTTAAGTGTTATAATTGTAGTATATTTTTAAACTTGGGATTTAAATTTAAATTATTGAATTTGCTCAAATCTAAAAGGAGGAAGTAATAAAATATGAAAAACTTTAGTAAAGTTACAGTGATCCTAGCAATGTTATTTTTTGTTTTAGCTGGAATTGGTGGTAATGCTCTAGCATTTACAGAATATCCAATTGGTGAAGAAAAAATTATTAAGCAGATGAAAATTGCAGCAGTATATTTTCAAGCTGTACCAATGAAGCCGGAAGAAAAAGCTGGGTTAAAAGCTGAAGAATCAGATCTGCATCTTGAGGCTGACATACATGCAGTTGCAAATAACCCTTATGGTTTTGGACTTGGAGCCTGGGTTCCCAATCTTACTGTAGATTATACATTAGAAAATATGGAAACAGGCGAAATTCAGGAAGGTAGTTTTATGCCAATGGCTGCCAGTGATGGTCCGCATTATGGTACTAATGTTCAAATGATGGGAATCGGAAATTACAAACTAACATATATTATTTATCCACCAACTAAGCAGGATTTTCTTCAGCATACTGATAAAGAAACTGGTGTAGAAAAAGTATTCTGGAAAAAACCTATTAAGGTAGAGTGGGATTTCAAATATACAGGAAAAGTTTAAATAAAAATTGGCAAATAACACAGCAACTAAATTCCTGAAAACCCAGGAATTTAGTTGTCTTATTAACAGGAGGTGTAAAATTTAAATGCTTAATACTTTTGTGCTCACTTTAAAAGATGGATTAGAAATGGTAATTCTCGCAGTATTTTTATTTTCATTCATTCTTAAAATGAAAAAAAGAGATTTAAATAAATATGTTTACTGGGGTTTAATAATTGCTTTACCATATAGTGCTCTACTTGTTTATTCTTTATTAAATTTAAAGATTGAAAAAGGTATAGAAAGTTTTATGGCTTTAATTGGGCTTCCGATTATAACAGTAGTTATTGTCTGGATCTGGTATCAATATTTCAATTTTAATAAAAGTAAAAACAGAAAAAGCACTTCTCTTTTTTCTAAATTAACTATTTTCCTGACATATCTATTTTTAGGTATTAACTTTGAAACAAAGCTGATGCTTTTCCCCAGCAAGATAGTTGTAGACAGTACTTTTGCTACCGGTTTAAATACTGAACTTTTACTTAAATATAGCGGTGGTTTGCTGGGGATCGTTTTTTCAATTATTTTCGCTGTTATACTACTTAAAGCCCAAAAAAAGATTTCTCTCAAACAGTGCCTTAGTATAACAACAGTTATTTATTTTGTTAACTTTTTGAAATATTCTATTTTAATTGTCTATGCTTTAATGATTTATGATCTTATACCAGTAACTACAACTTTCTTATCATTTTTTGCTCCTTTTTATAATAATCTAAAGATGATTCTATACATAATGTTTGGGATTACAGCAGTCTGGATAGTATTTGTAAATTTTAAGCCGCTTAAACTAAAGAAAGATGCCAGCTTAAATCCGGCTCAATTGAGAAAATTAAAAGCTAATATAAGAAGCAAACAGAGATGGGCTCGTTCTGCATTAATCGCAGTTATTATATTTACTTCAGTTTTTACTTTTAATTATGTTTATGCAGGTCAAACTATCACTGAAAAACCAGCAGTACCTCTACAGGTCAATAATGATAAGTTTGTTATTCAAAAAAATGAATTGAAAGATGAAAAATTACATCGTTATTCATTTACCACTGAAGATGAGTTTGTAATCGAATTTTTCTTAATTGAAAAAGCAGAAGGTGCTTATGGTGTTGTTTATGATGCCTGTAATGTCTGTGGAGATTCAGGTTATTATCAGGACAAAGATAAAATAATTTGTATTAGATGTGATGTAATAATGAATAAATTAACCCTTGGTTTTCCCGGTGGTTGTAATCCAATTCCTCTTAATTATAGTGAAAACGAAGATTCAATTGTAATTCAACTTGATGACTTACTGGCAGAAAAAGATGTGTTTGTCAACTAGGAGGTATAATAATGTTTTTTAGAATGATAAGGAGGCTTTTTAGCAGAGGGCTTAAATCAAAGCTGCTGGCTATTTTAGCGATAACTTTTGGTGCCTCTCTGATGACAGCTATGCTGAGTGTAACTCTTGATATAGGAGATAAGTTAAATAAGGAATTAAAATCTTTTGGTTCTAATATAGTTATAGTACCAGAGTCTAAATCTTTACCAGTCAAAATTGATGGAGTTGACTTTACTCCACTTGAAAAAAATAAAAAATATATTGATGAAAAAGATATAACAAATATTAAAATGATTTTTTGGAGACATAATATAGTTGATTTTGCGCCCTATCTGACTGCAACAGCAGAGATAAATAATAAGCAGGTTCCAATAGTTGGTACCTGGTTTAAAAATAATGTAAAGATACCAACAGGAGAAAGATTTGATTTTGGAGTAAAAAAATTAAAATCATGGTGGGAAGTAGAAGGTGACTGGATTACTAATGGTGGTTCAAAAGATGAAGCTTTAATTGGTTTGAAATTTGCAGAAAAGATGAATATAAAGCCTGGAGATCAGTTTGAAGTTACAATAAATAACAATGGTACATTGTTAAGCAAAAAATTAACAGCAAAGGGAATTCTAAAAACTGGTGATCAGGCAGAATCGAAAATTTATGTTCCGCTTGACACTCTACAATCAATTACCGGCCTTGAGAATAAGGTTGAAGAAATAGAAGTTAGTGCACTAACCACACCTGAAAACAAATTGGCCAGAAGAGCTAAGGCAGATCCTGATTCTCTGACTACTGCAGAATTTGATACCTGGTATTGTACTGCTTATGTTAGTTCTATTATCTATCAAATTGAGGAATCAATACCCGGTGTAGTTGGTAAAGAAGTTAGACAGATTACACAGGGAGAAGGCCAAATTTTAAATAAGATGAGTCTTTTAATGCTGCTTGTTACAATTACAGCTTTGATAAGTTCTGGTCTGGGAATTTCAAGTATAATGACTACCAGAGTTTTAGAAAGACAGCAAGAAATTGGACTACTTAAAGCAATTGGTGCAAGTAATCTGGCGGTCATTGCTTTATTTACTGTAGAAATTTCTTTAGTTGGCCTGATTGGTGGATTATTTGGCTATGGTCTGGGAAATATATTTGCCACTATTATCGGACAACAAGTATTTGGAACCGCAATTTCAGTTAAATTATTAGTTTTACCCTTAACGTTAGTGATGGCAATTATTGTAGCATTAGTCGGTAGTAGTTCTCCTTTGAGAATGGCTTTAAAATTAGATCCGGCTGAAGTTTTAAGAGGATAAGAGGTGAATTAAATGCAGAAATTAAAAATGTTTTTACGTTTAACACTTAAGTCATTTAAAGAAAGAAAATCACGAATAGCAATAGCATTTTTTGCTATAGTTGTTGGTATTGGAGTAATTACTTCACTCTTTAGTGTTTATTATGATATTAATTTAAAAATGAGTAAAGAAATGAGAGCCTATGGTGCCAATATGATATTAACACCTGATAGCTCAAATCAGCAGGATCAAAATAATAAAATGTTAAGTATGAATAAATTTAACCAGGTCGTGTCTAAATTTTCTGATCAAAATCTGATTGGAGTTCGGCCCAATCTTTATGGGATTATTGAATTGCAGCAGAATAGTGTTAAAGGGGTTTTTAGTAATATGCGCCCTGCCGTAATGGTTGGTACCTGGTTTGATCAGGTTGAGAAAGTGAACCCTTACTGGAAAATTGAAGGTGAGTTACCTGTTAATCGGGAAGTAGACGATGAGATAGTATTAGGTAAAACTGTTGCCGAAAAACTTGGTTATTCAGTTGGAGAAAAAATCAAGATGAAGTTATCGGATAGCTATCAAGTTAAGGAATTTATTGTAGCTGCAGTTATTGAAAGTGGATCTGATGCTGATAATCAGGTATTTGTTAATCTCAAAACAGCTCAGAAGTTATTAAATAAAGATAATAAAATAAGTGCTGCCTATTTAAGTGTTCTTAATTATGAAAATGATCCAGCGTTACTTAAGGGAATTGAAAATGACATTATTGGGATTAATTTAAATTCCATTAAAAAAATTGCTAGTTCCGAAAGTAAGATTCTGGATAAAATAAAATCACTGATGTATCTGGTTGTGATCATAATTCTATTATCTACTTTACTCTGTGTTTCAACGACAATGATGACAATTGTAACGGAAAGAAAAGAAGAAATTGGACTTAAAAAATCACTAGGAGCAGATAATAAAAATGTAATCATAGAGTTTTTAACTGAAGCTGCTATTTTAGGTGGTTTTGGAGGATTATTAGGTTATGGAATTGGTTATTTAGGCGCACAAATTATTGGCCAGAGTGTCTTTGGCTCTTTTATTTCTTTCAGATTACCTATTATCCCTTTTGCTTTCTTTCTCTCAGTTTTTGTTGCCTGCCTTGCTTCGATAATACCTGTAAGACTTGTAATAGATGTTGATCCGGCAGTTGTTCTTAAAGGAGAATAAAGCTAATAGATATTATTTGAGGAGGTTTATATAAAGATGGAATTAATTAAATTAGATAAAGTATCAAAGATTTATGGAGATGATCTGAGAGCTCTGGATAATGTGAGTTTTGCAATTGATAAAGGAGAATGGGCTTCAGTTATGGGTCCTTCAGGTTCTGGTAAGAGTACACTTTTAAATATGATAGGTTGTTTAGATACCCCAACTAAAGGAGAAGTTTCCATTGGTGGAATTAATATTTCCCAGTTAAATAAACAAGAACTGACAAAAGTGAGACGAGATAAAATTGGCCTGGTTTTCCAGAAATTTCACCTTGTTCCTTACCTCACAGCTATTGAAAATGTAATGGTGGCTCAGTATTATCACAGTATGGCCGATGAAGAAGAAGCTCAGCAAGCTTTAGAAAGAGTAGGCCTGGGAGAGCGCGCTAAACACCTTCCCAAAGAACTATCGGGAGGAGAACAACAACGCGTCTGTATTGCAAGGGCCCTAATAAATTATCCGGATTTAATACTTGCAGATGAACCAACTGGTAATTTAGATAAGGAAAATGAAGAGATGGTTCTTGATATTTTTAGGGAGCTCCATTCTCAGGGACATACTATTTTAATGGTAACTCATGATCCTACAGTTGGAGATTTAGCTGAGAAAATGCTTGAGTTAGAACATGGAAGATTAGTTGTTAATAGCAAAAATAGTTTAGTTTAAAATTAAGCTAATGTTTAAGTCAGGGGGAAGGATTTAATGATAAAGTTAAATAAAAATCAGAGAGGATTAATTATTTTAGTAATTATGATATTTTTCTTTTTTCCATTAAGTATTAACGCTGCAGATACTACATATCAGGATGGTCGATATTTAGGTTATACAGCAAGTAATGATGGAGATGTTTTAGTTGAATTAAATATTAATCGAGGAAAGATAGTGGATGTTAATCTTTTAAATCCATTTAAAATAGACTATAAATTTCCTCCCGGTAGAAAAATATTTTTAGAATGGCCGGCTAAAGTTTTGAAAAAACAATCAGCAGAAATTGATGTTGTTTCTGGAGCTACTGAAAGTTATAATAAATATCAAAAGGCAACCCAGATGGCCCTGGATATTGCCAGCGGGAAGTATCAAGAAAATGTTTATTATGGAGTAGCAAAAGATTATAAAGCAGGACATTTATTATTAGAAGTAACTATTGAAAATAATAAAATAACAGATTTAAGAATAATAAATGGAAACCCACAATTATTAATTAAACCAGATGGTAGAGAAAAATTGCTGCCTGCAGAGCCTGATAACTACCAGGAAGCAGAATTGAAATTTTTGAGAAATTTCCCTGCAAAAGCTATTGAAAATCAGGGAGAAGTAGAAGCTGCTCCCTCTACTAAGAAAGTGACCAAAATCTGCAATTCTGCCTTAAAAATGGCCCTTGAACAGGCTGGAATAGAGTAATATTATCTTTAAAAGGATTAAACTTGTAGTAGCTGTGTCAGTAAAATCAGTAAAATCAAAATAGAAGTCTGTAAATTTAGATCAAATATATAAATGCAACATTAGTAAAATAAAAAGAAGCAGAAACAAAGGAGCTTGGTATGAGCTATCAGGGTCGAACCTAAGCTCAAGGCTTCGGAGAGCTTTGTCGAAGATCCTTATATTAGTATTTTTCCGTATAATCCCTGTCATAACAGCAATTTATTGTTGAAAATATCCCATATAGTTGTAAAATGCTGTATATTTTACTGCGGTATTTAACGGTGGCTGAGGCTCACTGCGGTGAAATCACGGTGGAAATTAGAATAAAATTAGCATCTCATTTGGAGATGATTTACCCTCAGAGAAACTTCATTTTGTTCACTCAATGATGGAGCTTTTCTGGGGGTTTTATTTGTTAATAATATCTGTTATTGGACAATTATAACTGTCTTTTTCTTTAATACAATCAAAGACAAATGGAAGAAATATTAAGTCCACAATGCAGAACAAAGGGGAAAAAGTTAGTATAGTAACAATAAAAACTGATTGAAAAAGAAGTTGAAAGGAATAACTCTTCTCCAATCTGATATTATAAAGAAAATATTAATATTAATCCAAGTGTAATACAATAATAGGCAAAATAATGAAGTTTTTGTTCTTTTATCATTTTTAAGAAAAAGTTAATAGCAAGATAACCTGTGATCATTGATGATATAGCAGCTAAAAATAGATAGAAATAATTTAGGTCAGTTGTACCATTTAAAGTTAATTCTTTTAGTTTGAGAAGAGTTGCTCCTCCTATGACAGGTATAGAAAGAATAAACGAAAATTTGGTAGCAAGTTCTCTGTTTAAATTTTTATATAAGCCGGCAGCTATAGTAGATCCAAAGCGAGATAAACCGGGGAAAATTGCGAGTGCCTGAGCTAGTCCTATAAAAATTGAATCTAAAACCGACATATCTTTTATCTTCCGTTTATTGATTGTTATTTTATTAGTTAGCCAGAGTATTATACCGGTAATTATTAAAAAAACCCCGACAACAGTTAAAGAAGAATTCATTTTTTCAAAAAAATCTTCAAAAAATATCCCTACAACTGCAGCAGGAATTGAGCCGATTATGATATATAGATTAAAAGTCTTATATTCATCCTTAAAATAAATCATATTTAGTATATCCTGGTAATACACAAAAAATATTGCCAGTAAAGTTCCAAAATGCAAAAAGATGTCAATTGTCAGTCCAGCTTTAATATCTAAAAAATATTTAAAAAGCACAATATGCCCTGAACTGCTGATTGGTAAGAACTCAGTTATTCCCTGGATTATGCCTAAAACTAAGTACTTGATAATTTCCATAAATAACCTCCAATATATTTTTATTAAATTATTATAGCATATAGTTCTCATTTTAACAAATTGAGTTTTTACTCGATTGTGTCAAGTAGCTTTTGGAAATAATTTAAGACTCCCTTTAGATATTTTAAAATGCAAGAGATTTTATTGCTCTCTGTAAACCATTAACTTTGCCTTTGCGTAAGGCAGGAACTGTTTCTTTGGCAACAGGAAATAGTGTTTTCCTGTGGTCTATCATTTTTTCTGTTCTCATTTTGATTCTTTTCTCTTTTTCTTTATGCTCATATAGTTTGAATAGATCATCTTTTTTACCGCCATTATATTTAAATACTCTTAATCTTGCCATTCTATCTGCACCATCTTCTGACCAGGATAAAGGCCTTGAAGACATTCTTGAAGCCAGCACATGACTTACATGACCTTCAGCACTACACCCTTCTGTATTCGGATCATTTGCGTAATTTTCAATGCCTGCCCAGTTAGAATATATATAATTTCTTGCTTCTTTAATTCTTTCTTTTTGCTCCCCGTTTTCTGCTTTCTCAGAAATTGATTTAAAAGTTAATCTAACTAATTTGTAATCAGCTTGATTTAAACCTAACCAGAGATTGCTTCTTTTCTTTGGACAGTGTCCAGTTGCCATTATTACATACTTATTCAGATGGTATCTATCCAGTACATATTTTGTTTTCTGAATCTCTTTAAGACCGGTTTTAATCCAGTTTGCTCCATCTCCTGCTAAAAATATCGTCTCTATATAGTCCATATCATAAATATCATCTATATAGCTTAAAACCTCTTCCCAGAGATCTTCAGACTTATTGTAGATACCTGAAAAGAATTTAACGTTCTTTAGTTTATTCCTGGCTCCCTGACGCCCTTCATGCACATAGACCAGCTTTGTTACTTTATTCTCAGATTTATCTTTCTCATCTTCATCACGGTTTTTCTTCTGGATAGAGATATGATCTTCATCTGCTTCTATGTAGAGGTATTTAACTTTCTTTTTTTCTTCATCTTCAAGCTTTTTATCAGTAGCTCTATTGTCTATTTTACCCAGCTTTTTTATCTTGTTTAAAGTTGTCTGCTTACTTAAAGGAACAACCTTAGAAGCCATATCAGCTGCTTTCTGATAGGAATATTCTTCAGCTTTTTCTACCAGATCCAGCTCCAATCCTTTATCCAGCCTCTGGTATCTTTCAATACCAAAAATATCATCTACCAGATATGTGTAATCTGTATCTTCGGTGTTTTTGGAAGCATAATATGTTCTCTGATATTTTATCTCACCAAAATGGGTGATTAAAGTTTTATCCATATCATGCTGCATAATCTCAATTAGCTCTGAAATATCCTTTTTTTCACCCTCAAAAAGATTATCTACATATTTTTCGATATGACGGATGAAATTCTCTGCAAAATCCTGTATAATATTATCCATAAGAAGACTCCCCTTTCTTTGTTTTTTGTCCTAAAAATATTTTATCAAAAAGGGAGTCTTCTTTCTAATTTTTAGATAATTTCAAAATGAATCTCCAAAACTTATTTTACACTATGTTTTACTCCTGTTTCAATAATTTAATTAAGTCCGGTGAATAGTAGGGTGTAAGATTTTTTTGACGCTAGGGAAGAAATATAGTATAATATGTTTGAACATCTGCTCATACATTAAAAGTTTATTCTATTCTTTACTATTTTTATACAATACTAATGAAAACAGGGGGCAATCTGAAATATGAAAAAAAGATTTACAGCTATTCTTTTATTAATTGCATTTACAATAATTTACAAAAACTTTGTTCTGGGAGAGCGGCATTTGGAAAGCACAAGAGTTCCCAGAGGATCTATTTCTGTAAAAAAAGAACTTGATCTTAAGCGAAACTCAAAAGAAAATTCAGATTTTAGTTTGATTATAACGGAAAAGCGAAAAAATGCACTGGAGAGAAAGACCGATTTTGTTAAAATCCAAGAAGAATTTAACCTCTCAGAGAATTCAGAACTTAATTTTGCAGAAAATCAGTTAGAATTTAATAATAAGTTAGAATACATAGAAAAATTATATAAAGATAAAGACACAAAGTATAATATTGAAAGCTCCAGTCAGGGTTTTACTGAAGAATTAGTTAAAGAAAATAGTCGAAAGCCGGGCAGTAGAATTGGTTTAATTAATCAAATAAAAAAGCACAGAGTAGAAAACGGTGAAACTCTTTGGGATATTGCTCAAAAGCACAATGTGGATTTAGATACTTTAATTGGGGCAAACGATATTAATAATATTAATAAAATAAAACCCGGTCAAACGATAAAGGTTCTTCCAGTAAAAGGGATCTTATATAAAATAAGTCCGGGGGAGAATCTTTCATCTATTACTGATAAGTTTAATATAAGTTTAAACAAAATTATTGCCAGTAATTTAATTAATAATCCAAATAGGGTTCAACCTGGTGATACATTAATCTTACCTGGAGCAAAACCTGAATTTGGTTATCGTGATCGCCTTGAAAAAGTATTTACTAAACCAGTATATGCAAGAATCTCGTCTTATTTTGGTAGGAGATGGGGAAGAATGCATGAAGGTATTGATTATGCAGTTCCTTCAGGTTCGAAAGTGAAAGCATCAGGTGAAGGTAGAGTTGTATATAGTGGTTGGGCTAGAGGTTATGGTAAAACTATTATTATTGAACACCAAAAAGGAATGAGAACACTTTATGCACACAATTCTAAGTTGATAGTCAATACTGGAGATAGAGTTTCAAAAGGTGATTTAATAGCAAAATCCGGTAATACCGGTAATACAACAGGACCAAATGTGCATTTTGAGGTTCAGGTTAATGGAAGACCAGTTGATCCTTTATCATATATTTAAAAGATTTACCTAAAGGTAAATCTTTTTATTTAAACAATATATGAATAATTGCTCAATCATTGTTGACAAAAATCGAATTTAATTGTATACTATATATGAACAATTATTCAATTAATCATATATTAAATTATAACTAGGGAGGATTATTATGCCAGAAAAAGCAGAAAATAAGAAAAAGAAATTTGAACTAGAAGGTTTGGCCTGTACTAATTGTGCAGGTAAGATTGAGAAAGAAGTTAATAATTTAGAGGATATAGAAAAGGTGAGTTTGAATTTTGCTACCAGCACGATTACTGTTGAAGGAGAGGGTGCTGATAATTCATTTGAAAATGAATTGCAAGAAATTGCAGATAGAATAGAACCTGGCTTAACTGTTAAGGAGTCTAGAAATAGACGAAAAAGAGCTAATCAAAAGTCTGATCACAACCAGGTCCATGAACATAATCACGAGGACGGTCGTGTAAATGATCACGAAGAGAGTCACGGACATGATCGCGATCATGGGGTTGACGATGAAAATTCTTATCTTAAAAAACGATTCTGGCCGGGAACAATAATTTTTGCTCTGGCAATAATTCTATTCGAACTACCATTTTTGGAAGTAGAATTGGGAAGTTTATCAATATATCTGGAATGGCTACTTTTTGGTTCCAGTTACCTGCTTATCGGTGGACCAGTATTAATGGCAGCTTTCAAAAATATAAAGCGAGGCCAGGTCTTTGATGAGAACTTCTTAATGAGTATAGCAACAATTGGAGCTTTTTCTATTCAGGAGTTTCCTGAAGGTGTAGCAGTAATGCTTTTCTACATGGTTGGTGAGATTTTTCAGGAAAGAGCAGTTGACCGTTCCAGACGCTCAATTAAAAAATTAATGGATATAAGACCTGATTATGCTAATTTAAAACTTGAAGATACAACAAAAGAGGTTGACCCTGAAGATGTTCAAATAGGTGATATAATAATTATAAAACCTGGTGAAAAAGTACCACTTGATGGAGAAGTGCTTGAAGGAAGTTCTATGGTGGATACTTCAGCACTTACCGGGGAATCTGTTCCGCGTAAAGTTGAAACTGGTGATGAAATTTTGAGTGGAACAATTAACAAAGATGGTTTATTAACAGTAGAAGTGACAAAAGAATATGGTCAGTCAACAGTATCTAAGATTTTGGAACTTGTGGAAAATGCCAGTGGAAAAAAAGCACCAACTGAGAAGTTTATTACTAAATTTGCCCGTTATTATACACCGGTTGTAGTCTATTCGGCTCTGGCTATTGCGGTCTTACCGCCACTATTTTTACAGGGAGCAGCCTTTGCAGACTGGTTTTATCGAGCTCTTATCTTTTTAGTTATTTCCTGTCCCTGTGCACTTGTAGTATCCATTCCGTTAGGATTTTTTGGAGGAATAGGTCGAGCATCGCGACAGGGCGTTCTGGTTAAAGGTGGTAATTATCTGGAAGCACTGAACAATGTTAGTCAAATAGTATTTGATAAAACTGGAACTTTAACTAAAGGAGAATTTGCTGTTAGTAAGGTGGAATCATATAATGGCTTTAATAATGAGCAGATTTTAACTATGGCTGCTTATGCTGAAAGTCATTCCACCCACCCGATAGCAAAGTCAATTGTCGAAGCGTTTGACCAGAAAATTGATAATCAAAGAATAAAAGATTATCAGGAAATTTCTGGACACGGGATTAAAGCTGTGGTTGATGACAAAGAAATTCTGGCAGGTAATATCAAATTAATGAATAAAAATAACATTGAATATCAGGAAGTTGATGCAGATGGAACAATTGTTTATCTAGCGATTGAAAATAAATACGCAGGTTATATAACAATTACGGATGAATTAAAAGAGGATTCGATAAAGGCAATTAAGGGTTTAAAAGAATTAGGTATTAAGCAGTTAACTATGTTAACTGGTGATCGGGAGGCAGTTGCCGGGAGAGTAGCCCAGCGGCTTAGCTTAGATAATTATTATTCTGAACTTCTACCGGATCAGAAGGTAGATGAAATTGAAGAATTACTTGGCAGACAGAAAGAAAATGATAAACTTATCTTTGTAGGAGATGGAATCAATGATGCACCTGTTCTGGCTCGCTCTGATATAGGTGTTGCTATGGGAGGACTTGGTTCAGATGCAGCTATTGAGGCGGCAGATGTTGTCTTAATGACAGATGAGCCTTCAAAATTAATTACTGCTATTAATACTGCCCGGAGAACAAGAAAAATTGTCTGGCAGAACATTATTCTGGCCTTAGGTGTAAAAGGTATAGTACTTATAATGGGTGCTGTGGGTTTAGCAACCATGTGGGGAGCAGTCTTTGCCGATGTAGGTGTGGCATTAATTGCTGTCTTTAATGCTGTGAGAATTAGCCGTAATGTTTAATTAAGCAAGTAAAAAATCCCTCTGAAGCTTAAAAATAATTTCATCAGAAATATGTTTGGATAAAATCTTCAGGGGGAAATCATTTATAAGGCTGTGGGGGGATTATAATGAAATATTATGATATCTTTTCTTATCTATATGATCTACTAGCACCTGACTGGTATTATCACAAGCCGCGAAAATTTGCTATTGAAAAACTGGATTTTAAAAAAAACAGTAATATAATAGTTTTACCCTGTGGAACTGGACAAAGTTTTAAATATCTTAAAAATCAGTTGAAAAGTAATGGTTTAATAATTGGTATTGATTATTCTGAAGGAATGTTGACAAAAGCCAGAAAAAAAATTAGAAAAAAAGGTTGGGATAATATAATAACTTTACATGAAGATGCTGCTAGATTTAATAAATCTGATATTGCATCTATTTCAGAAGAAGAATTAAATATTGATGCTATCTATCTCGAATTGGGTTTATCAGCTATGCCTGAATGGCAAAAAGTTATTGATAAAAGTCTTTCGCTTGTAAGGGTTGGCGGTAAAATTGTTATTATGGATTGGTATATGGAAGAACTCAATTTATGGGGCCGTTTTATAGACTTAATTGGTAATGCTGATGTTACTAGACCAACCTGGGAGTATTTAAAAAGCAGAAAAGAAGTGAAAGATTTTAATTTAAATCACAGTTTTAAAAATGGCGGTGTCTTTGTTGCTTCAGGATATAAAGTTTAACCCCAATAATTGCTGCTGTATAATTTAGATTAAAGTAAATGCCTTTTATTAGAAATTAATCTATGTTAAAATAAATATAAGGTGCTAGTTTTGATTTGGGGGAGATGATTTAATGGCAAAAGACAAAAATTTTTGTGATATGTGTGAAGTGTTTGACCCGGATGAGCAGGTTGTAAATTTAATGAAAGACCGTAAACTTCAAGAAAATATTGTTTATCAGCTTTCAGAACTATTTAAGACCATAGGAGATCCAACACGGATAAATATTTTATATGCTTTAAAAGATAGGGAGTTATGTGTTTGTGATTTGTCTGAAATACTGGAAATGAGTTCTTCTGCAATATCTCATCAATTAAGAGTTCTTAGGAACAATAACCTAGTTAAATATCGAAAGGAAGGTAGGTCTGTTTATTACTCTCTGGATGATAATCATGTTTTATGTTTGTTTGGACAGGGTTTGAATCACGTTTTAGAGGATTAATATTTTTATCTTTAGATGTAGTTTATAAAAATTAAACTTACTGGATTTTTCAGAAACAATGCATTTTATTATTGAACTATAAATTTGGGTGCGATTATTCACCCTCAGAGAAACCTTCATTTTGTTCAGTTATTGATGGAGCTTTTCTGGGGGTTTTATTTTGTATAATATTTTCTTCAGGGGGACTTAATAATTAGATATTATTTCGAGTTTTATGTAATATAATAAATTTAGGCTCAATTAGTAAGTTGTAATATCAGGGAGGTGCTGAAAATGAAAGCTAAGAAAAAAGTAGCTAAGAAAAAACCTGTGAAGAAAGAAATTGAAAAGAAAGAAGAAAAGAAATAATTTCTTTCAATCAGTCAAAGTTAAATTGTTTATATTTTCCCCTGTAGACTAATAGTTACAGGGTATTTTTTGTTGAGCTATTTGATTGGTGCAGTTGATAAGTGTTAAAAACCTCCGCACATATCTATAAGTGCGGATAACTTTAACGGATTGAACAGTTTACATGTTTAGCTTAACTATAAATTATTATAATGTAAGGTGTAATCGAAATGAGTACACCTTGTTTAACATCGTAAAATTTAATATAGGTTTAGTCTGAACAACTATTAAGAGAATCAACTGATAGACTATTTTTTTTGTCCATAATCTATAATTTTTATCTAATATGATATTTTTTATATCGATTTTGCTGAAAATGTTGCTTTTTATTACTAATAGTTGTATAATTTAATCAATGGAGGTGATCAAATGAAGGAGAGAATGCTGCGTCTGCAGCAGGTACAATTGAATAATTTTAAGAATGTTAGGCAGGGGCTGATTGATTTTAACAGTTATAAAAGTGACGACTTTTTTTCCAAAACATCAGATGTGCTGGGAATATACGGCCAGAATGGTTCTGGTAAAACTGCTTTTATTGAAGCTTTGTGGATACTGAAACTGGTCCTGCTTGGAGAATCTCTGCCTGGAGATATTAAAGATTATATATACCAGGGTGAGAAAGAAGCTGCTATTAATTCTGTTTTTTCTATGTCTTTGGGAGAAGATAAATATCAACTCTTTTATGAAATGGTAATTGAAAGAAGAGAGAATGCTGCTCCAGTTATTATCAAGGAAGATCTATCATATAAGAAACTTGAAGAAGATGGCTGGACATATAAGAGGGGGATAATAACTCACAACCTTGATGAGAAGGAGCAGTTGTTAAGTCCCCAAAAGAATTACAATTTGCTTACAAAGAACAATAAAGATGCTAAAGTGGATCTTAAAGTGGCTAAGGAGCTTGCGAAAAAGGAACAAACATCCTTTATTTTTTCTAGTGAGATGGATCATATTTATAAGGGTAATAAAGCCTTTAACGAATTTGCTGATATTATAATGGAGATTAAACAGAATGCTCGTATGAACCTGTTTGTGATCAGAAATTCTCGTTCAGGTATGATCAATGCAAATCTAATTATACCTTTCTGTTTTCAGCTTAGTGATTCAGAGAGAATAGAAGGTGGAGATCTGGCAATAGCTCTGTCTGAGCCGACAACAGTTCCTGAGCGGGTCCTCTCTATTGTCAAAAATGTTATCGAGAACTTAAACATCGTCTTAAAAGAGATAATTCCAGAGCTAACAATTAAAATTAAAGAGTATGGAGAAGAATTGGATGAGAATGGTGATCCAGTTATTAAAATAGAGCTGCTGGCAGAAAGAGGAGAGATTAAGATTCCTCTGAGATATGAATCAGATGGAATTAAAAAGATTATATCTATCTTGAGTGCAATGATTGCTATGTATAATAAGCCCGGTATTTGTCTGGCTGTTGATGAGCTTGATACTGGTATATTTGAATATCTTTTAGGTGAAATTCTGGAGATCATTCAGGATAGAGCTAAGGGACAGTTGGTCTTTACTTCTCATAACCTAAGACCGCTGGAGAAACTTAATAAAGAGTCACTGATTTTTACAACAACTAATCCCGAGAATCGATACATTAGATTTACCAATGTTAAGGAAACAAATAATTTAAGAAGCTTTTATTATCGTGGAATTAAGTTAGGTGGACAGGACGAGGAAGTTTATGAGAGAACAAATGAATACAAAATAGCCAGAGCTTTTAGGGCTGCTGGTAGAGTTGATGCTGATGACTAGAAAATTAATTCTATTCTTAGTAGAAGGTATAACGGAGGAAATATCTTTTGGTCTTATTTTTTCTGAGATATTTGAGGATAAAGAGATTGAATTTCAAATTGCTCGTGGAGATATAACTACCAGGAATGGAGTTGATTCTCGTAATGTGATAGAAGTAATAAATGAAGAAGTATTATCTTTTTTGGACAAAGAACATTATAATAAAGGGGATATTTTAGCAATTATTCATTTATTGGATACTGACGGAGCATATATCAGTGAAGATTTGATCGAAAAACATGATAGGGATAAGAATTACTATTATGTTGATAAGTTATGTACCAGACATCCTGAAAACACAAAGAAAAGAAATGATAAAAAAAGTAGCATCATGGATAGACTGAGTAGGCATTCTAAAATAAATGGTATTCCATATAACGCTTACTACTTATCCTGTAATTTAGAGCATGTACTTCACAATGATGCAAATGTTGATGATAATCAAAAAGTAGATAAAGCTGAAGAATTTAGTGATAGCTATTTTGAAAGGGAATTAGAGTTTTTAGATTTTATTAGAAAGGATAGTTTTGCTGTCGAAGGTGAATATGAAGAAACTTGGGAGTTTATTAAGCAGGGAAATAACTCCTTAAACAGATATAGCAATTTGTACCTTGTTTTTGAAAATATCTAGCATTTTTAATGGCTTATTTTTCTATTAGCAATCTCAAAAATTGAACAAAATTTCTAGCGGGACCACGTCTTAATTATGAATTTCAGATCGACGTTCGACGCCCCACCCCCTAGAGCATAACTGAATACTTAAAGACATTGAGCTGTCTGGACAGTCTCTTAACTGAGGCTGTTCAGGCAGCTCTTTTTTTATGTCTAAATTTAAGGAGGTGAGAGTAGATAAGGGAGTGGTCTTAGTCCAAAATAATGAAAGGGAGGTGAATTAGATGGCTTCTAAAACACTTGTTATCCTACTGCTTGGTGCTTTAGCCTGGCAGAGTTTGTTCAGTGGAGATATTCTGCTGGCTTTGTTCTTTATTCTCTTTGATCTTTATCTAATTTCTGAGTAACTGCTGTTTAAGTTGAAAGTCAAAATAAGACTAAAATACGGAGGTAATAATTATGTTTAAAGAAGAAAATAATGTTGAGACTGTTCTAAGACTGAGAGAGATGCTGGTTAGAGCAATGATGGCGGAGAACGATGTTATGCAGGAGCTGGTCTTAAGTAAGCTGGAAGAGCTGGATCTCAAGAGAAAAGATGAGCTCAAATATGCTGAGAAGATTATTGATTCTAAGAGTGGTGACAATGCCTTTAAGAAGCTTGCTCAGACAGCTGAGAATGGCGTTAAAAAGGCAGCTGGACTTGCTTCTACTGGAACCAGGAATGTTGCTAAAGTCACCGGTGTGGCAGCTTCAAAGGTCGATAGAGCGGCTCTGAAGGCGATAGAGAAGTCAGTTATCGCTGCCAATTCAACCAGGCTTAAATCAGAAAGTGTTTTCTCAGAATTAAAGGAAGCGTTCATGAAAGGCTGGAATAATGCTTAGAATTAAACTCAGGGGACTGTCAGTGAGAGCTGATGGTCTCTTTTTTTATTTGGAGGTGAAAATTATGCCGGTTAATGGTGTGCCGAGTGATGATTGGAGAACAAAAAGAGCTTTAGGACCTTATGCTGAGCCAATGGATGAAGATGAGCTGGAAAGAGCAGCCAGACTGCTGCAGGAAAAGAAGAAAAGAGCTGCAGTTTTAAGCAGTGATGATCAGGAATTTAAGATGCCCTTTTAAATGAATACTAAAAACATAAAGGAGATGAGAGTAATGGTAAATATTCAGAAGTTTAGTCTAAGGATTGTTAAGGAATCAGGTGGAAGGTATGACATTGATAAGTATGTGAGGAATCCATTTCAGGCAAGAGATCTCTTTGTTGAGGTGGTTGAACTGGACCGGAGAGCAGAAGAAGTCTTTGCTATCGCTACCCTTGACGTTAAGAACAAGGTAACAGGGGTATTTGAGGTTTCTACAGGTACATTGACCTCAAGTCTTGTTACTCCAAGAGAGGTCTTTAAACGGGCAATACTGCAGAATGCAGCGGGTATAGTTTTAGCTCACAATCATCCTTCAGGTGTGGCTGATGCAAGCAGTGATGATATCTCTATCACCAAAAAGCTGCAGAAGGCCGGTAAGATAATGGGGATCAATGTTGTGGACCACATAATTATCGGCAGCAGAGATAATTTTATCAGTATGCAGGAAGAAAATCTAATGAAAGACTGAATCATCAAAAGTTAATAATAGTTAATTAACCTGGCCGGCGCCGGGATTTTTTTATGTCAAAAAAATAGAGAAAGGAGATGATCAAGATGTATGTAAAGCAATGTCCTGAGTGTAAGAAGAAGTCCTACAGCTCCTGTAAGAAGGGTGAATGGAACTGCCCCCACTGTGACCATGATCTAAGTGATGAAGAAGCTCAAAGACCAGAAGAAGACTAAATATAATTGGAGGCCTGGATTTAATCTGGGTCTCCTTAAATTAAGAGGAGGAATAAAAAATGAGTGCAAATAGCAAAGTTGTTGATATTAACAGAAAGAAAAAAGAACTAATTACTTTTACTGAAGAGGAGTTAGAAACCCTGAGACGAACTGTTGCCGGAGATGCAAGCAGTGATGAATTTAAAATGTTCATCTATCTGGCTAAAAACTATGGACTTGATCCTTTCAATAAGGAAATATTTTTCTGGAAGAAAGATGGTAAGCCAACAATTATGACTTCCAGGGATGGTTATCTAAAGATAGCTGATAGGCATCCCCAGTATGATGGGCTGGTTTCAGATGTAGTTAGAGAAAATGATAAGTTTAGACGAAAAGAAACTGGAATTAATCATCAATATGGGACCAACCGCCGACAGATTGTCGGTAGTTACGCTTTAGTTTATAGAAAGGACAGAAGCTATCCCGTTTATATCTTTGCTCCTTTTAATGAATATCAGGCTGATTCTAAGATCTGGGAGCAGTATCCTTCAGCTATGATCCTTAAAGTTGCTGAATCAATGGCCTTAAAGAGAGCTTTCAGTGTTTCTGGTCTTGTTTCCAGGGAAGAAATGGCTGTACAGCAGCAGAATGATTATAATTTTGATGAGATTCCATTCAGCCAGGTACAGGGCAAGAAGAATAAAGGTGAGACTCAGGAAGATAAATCTCTGAAAAACGATCAAGTTAACTCTCTAACTGAAAGAGAACTTGCTATTAAAGAAATAGTTGGGGATGATCCTAAGCTGAAAGAAGATCTCTATAATTACCTCAGACATGTAAAAAGAGAAAAAGGTATAGACAGCAGCAAAAAGATATCGATCAACAGCTTAAGTAAAGAGCAGTTTGAGCAGTTGAAGTCTATCTTAAATACATTCAGTAGGTTAAGTGCTCAGGAAAGGAAGGAAATCTCATGAATAAACTAACCGCAGCTTCTGTATTGATGGCAGTAATGTTTTTGACAGCTGCAATTCTAGCCCAGACAGGTCCAGATGATATTATTGACAGTTACAGCTGGAATGAAGTTTATGTGGTAAAGCAAGGTGATACACTCTGGGAGATAGCAGAAGAGATTAACTCTGACTTTGACCCGCGGCTGATGGTAGCAGCCATTAAAAAGGTCAATGAAATTGATACAATGATCAGAGTTAATCAGAAGATTGTACTTCCAGAAAAGTAGACTGAGAAAGGGTGAAGCTTTGAGAAATCTTTTCTGGTTTAAAACTATGATTTAATAATATCACTGGAGCGACTAATCTTCAAAAATAATCCTGCAGTCTTCATTGTGAATAAAGGTAAATCTGATGGAGACTGCTGATATTTTAATCCAGTCTATATGGCTTTAAATGCTTGTTTTGAGGGCGTTCATCTGTTAACATACAAATAGCCAGATAAGGTAAAAATAAGCGCATATGACTTTCTGAGACCCTTTAGGAGTGGCTATTCCAGTGTGCTGATATATGTGGAGAATAAAGTGAAAATAGTTGGTTATACCGCTCTTTTTCTACAATTTACGACAATAATAACTGCTGCAGCAATAAAGGAAAATTAAAGAATTTATTGAAGTATAAATAGTAATAGGTAAAATATTTTCTTGCTGGTGACAATACGGTGTCAGAGTAGTGAGCTACAATAAATTAAAGGGGATGAAAAATAATGAGAAGAAAACTGGGAATAAGTCTTGCTTTAATATTTGTGTTGGTCTTCACTTTTTCGATTCAGGCTGCTGGACCAGAAGATCTATTTCTTGATTCTGCAGCTGCTCAAGAGGTTATAAAGGAGCAGGCAACAGAAGACTGGGAAGATGATTTTGAAATGGTTAAATACCAGATTGATAACCAGACTGCAGCCTATAACTGGCTTATAAAAGTAGAGGATCATCTTGACTTATTGAAACTGGCTAAAGAAAAATGGGACACCGATTATGAAATGATTAAGTACGAATATGAAAACCAGGTAGCTGCCTATAACTGGGTTCAATCTCAAGATGAACATCCCGAAATCATGGCTGCTGCAAAAGAAAAATGGGGTCTTGACTATGAAATGGTCAAGTATGAATATGAAAATCAGGTAGAAGCTTATGAAAGCATTAATTAAACTTTATAATATATTAATAAGTGAGAACTTAACTATTCTAGGAGGAATTGTAAATGTCGAAGTTAACATTAGAAGAATTAGAATCACATCTCTGGGAATCAGCTAATATTTTAAGAGGTAGCATTGATTCCGCAGATTATAAGAACTACATATTTGGACTATTATTTCTAAAAAGAATGAATGATGTATTTATGGAGAACAGAGAGCACATTATTGAAGAATACGGTGAAGAAGTAGTAGATGATCCAGACTTTTACACTGAGTCAAAGGTGTTTATTCCTGAAAGAGCTCGCTGGTCTGCAATTAAAGAACAGACTGAAGATATTGGAG
The DNA here is from genome assembly GCF_003259895.1 of Halanaerobium saccharolyticum. Lineage (GTDB taxonomy): Bacteria > Bacillota > Halanaerobiia > Halanaerobiales > Halanaerobiaceae > Halanaerobium > Halanaerobium saccharolyticum_A. The sequence continues at coordinate 60,690 of NZ_QLME01000005.1, forward strand.
CAGCTATCAATAAAGCCTTTGTAGTTTTAGAACAGGAAAACTCTGTTTTAGAAGGAGTGCTGACTACAGTTGATTTCAATGACAAGGATAGATTACCTGACAGTGTGTTAGAAAAGTTAATCCAGCATTATACTGATTTAAAATTAGGTAATGAAAACTTAGAAGATGCTGATCTTCTGGGTAGAGCCTATGAGTACTTAATCAGACAGTTTGCTGATGATGCCGGTAAAAAAGGTGGAGAGTTCTATACTCCCCGTGAGGTGGTTCAGCTTTTAGTAAGAATTTTAGATCCTCAGTCCGGGGATCGTGTCTATGACCCGGCCTGCGGCTCTGGCGGGATGCTTATTTATTCTGCTGAACATATTAGAAAAGAAGATCAGGATAGAATGGAGAACATTTCTCTTTTTGGTCAGGAAAGAAACTTAAATACCTGGTCTATTGCTAAGATGAATATGTTTTTACATGATCTTTATGATGCACAGATTAAAAGAGGCGATACTTTTACAGAACCACTATTTTTAGAAGATGGTGGTAAGCTGCAGCAGTTTGACAGAGTGATTGCCAATCCAATGTGGAATCAGAGCTATGCCAAGGGTGATATTAAGGAGTCTCAGGCATATAATAGGTTCAATTATGGTTTCCCCCCTAAAAACTCTGCGGACTGGGCCTGGGTTCAGCATATGTTAGCAAGTGCCAATCGTGATGGTAAGGTTGGGGTAGTTTTAGATAATGGAGTGCTTTTCCGCAGCCGTTCTGAGGGTAAGATCAGAAAGAAAATCTTAAAAGAAGATTTAATTGAAGCTGTGATTGCTCTGCCATCTAATTTATTTTACAATACCTCTTCACCTGGCTGTATTTTAATGTTGAATAAGAATAAGCCTGCTGAAAGAAAAGACAAGGTTATTTTTATCTATGGTGAGGAAGATTATGAAGAAGGAAGCAACCAGAACTTCTTAAGAGAGAAAGACTTAGAAAAGATTTTAGATGCCTATCACAACTTTGATGATATAGAGAAATATTGTAGAGTTGCTGATATGGAGGAAATAGAGAGAAATGATTTCAATTTAAATGTACCTCGCTATGTTGATACCACAGAAGAGGAAGAGCCTGTAGATGTGGCAGAAGTTTTAACTGAGCTTGATCAGCTAGAAAAAGAAAGAGATGAGATAGAATCAGAGATGATTAGCTATCTTAAGGAGCTTGGTTATAATGGTTAAAGAGGGATACAGAAATACTTCCATTGGAGTTATTCCAAATGATTGGAAAGTTGAGCGTTTAAGTGATGTTGGTAAAGTAACTGGAGGTAATACTCCAAGAAGGAGTACAGATGAGTATTGGGGAGGAGATATTCCCTGGCTTACCCCTTCCCAATTGACTGGGAAATTGATTAATGAGATTAGTGAAACTGATGAATATATTACAGAAAAAGGATTTGAAAATAGTTCTGTTAAATTATTACCTCCTGGTACAGTAATTATGAGTAGCCGTGCCACTATAGGTGAAACAGTTATTAATAAGGTTCCCCTGACAACAAATCAGGGATTTGCTAATATAATTTGCGATGAAAATAAAGTTTATAATTACTACTTGTTATATTTGTTACGTTATATTACTCCACGTTTGGAGGCTCTAGCAGGAGGGAGTACTTTTTTAGAGATCAGTAGGACTAATGTTAGGAGTGTAAATATTCCTGTCCCACCTCTCTCTGAGCAGAAAAGAATAGCATCAATTCTATCATCAGTAGATAAGTCAATAGAAAAAACTGATGAAGTAATAGAAGAAACAAAAGAACTGAAAAAAGGATTGATGCAGGAGTTACTTACTAAAGGGATTGGGCATAGTGAGTTTAAGGATAGCCAGTTTGGTGAGATTCCTAAGAGTTGGGAAATAAAACAGGTAAAAAACACTGGAAAAGTAATTACAGGTTCTACTCCGAGAACTGCAGATGAAGAGAATTATGGAGGCTACAAACTATTAGTTGGACCAGGAGATCTTACTGATAATAAATATATATATAATTCTGAAAAAAAGCTATCTGAAATTGGTTTTGAAAAGACAAGAAAACTCCCTAAAGGGTCTATTTTAATAACTTGTATTGGAGCAACAATAGGAAAGATGGGAATTGCTGGAATAGAGTTAAGTACTAATCAACAAATCAATTCGATAATTTGCAATAATAAATATGACAATGAGTTTGTATATTATTGTTTGAATAAGAACTTTAGAATATATAAAAGTTATATTTCTAATCAAGCTGTACCGATAATGAATAAGACAACATTTTCTAATTTATCTTTACCAGTTCCTTCTCTAGAAGAACAAAAGAAAATAGCATCAATTCTATTAACAGTAGATACTAAGATAAAAAAAGAGAAAGAATACAAAGCTAAACTGGAGCGACTTAAAAAAGGTTTAATGCAGAAACTATTAACAGGAGAGATTAGAGTAAATACAGATATGGAGGTTTAGAAAATGACTGGAAATTGGGATGAGTATAATCAATCAGAAAAACCTGCTTTAGATTTATTGGATACTTTAGGCTATAAAGTCTATGATCAGCTGGACAAAGATTTTACAGAGCTGCCTCAAAGAGAATCAGAACACCAGGTGATTTTAATTGAGGAGCTTAAGAGTGCACTCAAAAGAATCAATCCCTGGATCAATGAGAATAACTTGAATAAGGCAGTTAATGAGATCAGGCCTGCTCGCCTAAAAGCTAATTCTTTAATGGCAGCCAATGAGATGATCTATGATAAACTGATTAATCACATCAGTTTACAGCAGGATATAGGTCATGGCAAGAAGAACCAGACTATTAAGTACATAGATTATGAGGACATTGATAACAACTCCTTTATAGCAATCAACCAATTTCGAGTCAAAGGAAAAGATCCGATTAAACCTGACATAACTCTGTTTGTTAACGGTTTACCTCTGGCTGTAATAGAATGCAAAAATAATACTACCTGTAATGAGCCAGAAGAAGAGGCAATAAATCAGCTGAGAAGATATCAAAATATAAGAAGTGATGATACTGAGGAAGGTGCAGAAGAACTATTTTACCCCAATCAACTGCTTGTTGCCGCCTGGGGTGACTCAGCTACCTCTGCTACAGTAGGTGCTCCAGCACAGGCATTTAAAGGCTGGAAAGATCCTTATCCCTATACTAAAGACTCTTTGGCAGAACTACTGGGGAAAGAGCCTACAGGACAGGATATACTTCTTTTCTCACTTTTCAAAAAGAATAGATTTTTAGATATTATCAGGAACTTTACTGTTTTTGAAGACAAGGGCAATGCTAAAGTTAAAATGGCCTGCCGCTACCAGCAGTACAGAGCTGTACAGAAAGCAGTAGAAAGAATAAAAAATGCTGAGTGTTTAGAAGACAGAAACGGAACTGTCTGGCATACTCAGGGTTCAGGTAAGTCTTTAACCATGCTCTTTTTAGCTCTTAAACTGAGAAGAATGAAAGATATCGGTAATCCAACGATGCTGATCGTAACAGATAGGGTTGACCTTGATGAACAGATCAGTGGTACTTTTAAAAAGTGTGGCTTTCCTAATCCAGAAAGAGCAGCCAGTGTAAAAGACTTAAAAGACCTATTATCTTCTGAAGCAGGCAGAACTATTATGACTACTATCCATAAGTTTCAGGAACATGAAGAAGAAAAATATCCTGTTTTAACTGAAAGAGAGAATGTATTTGTAATGGCTGACGAAGCCCACAGAACTCAGTTTAAAGATTTAGCTTCCAATATGAGAAGAGCTCTACCAAATGCAGCTTACATAGGTTTTACTGGAACACCAATTGACAAAGAATCAAGAAGCACCTTAAGAACCTTCGGTGACTATATTGATACTTACACGATAGAAGAATCAGTTGCCGACAATGCTACTCTGCCGATCAAATATGAGAGCAGGATGGCTGATTTACATGTGGAGGATAGAACTTTAGATGAAGTCTTTGATCAAACCTTCCACAGATATTCAGATGAAGAGAAACAGAAGATAAAAGAAAAATACGCTACTGAAAATGACATAGCTGAAGCAAGTTCCAGAATTAAAACTATTTCCCTAGATATTATTAAACATTATACGGAAAAGATCGCCCCTTTTAAGGCTCAAATTGTGGCCGTAAGCAGACAGGCAGCAGTCAGGTATAAAGAGGCGATTGATGAGTTAGATGGTCCAGAAGCAGCTGTATTAATCTCTGGCGGGCACAATGATGAGGGCTTGCTTAAAAAATACAGTGTTGATAATGATCAGAAGTCTAGAATAGTTGAAAGGTTTAAGAATCCTCGCTCTTCACTTAAAATAATCATCGTTTGTGATATGCTTCTGACTGGTTTTGATGCTCCAGTTGAGCAGGTTATGTATTTGGATAAGTCTCTGAAAGAACATAACTTGCTGCAGGCTATAGCCCGAGTTAACAGAGTTTATCCTGAGAAGAATTATGGTCTGGTAGTAGATTATTATGGAGTCTTTGATAATCTTAAAAAGGCACTGGCTATCTTTAATCCTTCTGATGTGGAAAATGCTGTAACTCCAATTGAAGATGAGAAGCCAAGACTGGAAGCTAATCATAGAGAGGTAATGAAATATTTTAGAAATACAGATATGAGTGACCTGGAAGCCTGTATTGAGCTCTTTGAAGACGAAGAGAAGAGAAATGACTTCAAAAATGACTTTAAGGACTTTGCTAAGAGTATGGATATCATTATGCCTCATCCAATAGCTGATCCTTACAGGGGTGATTTATATAAGCTGAGCAAAATCCAGACAGCCGTTAGAAATAGGTATCGTGATGACAGTATTGATATCAAAGGTGTGGGAGAAAAGGTTAAAAAGCTAATTGATGATCATATCAGAGCAAGCAGTGTCAGAGTCCTACATGAGCCAGTATCTATACTTGATGAGAAAGAGTTTGAAGAAACTCTAGATGACTTAAAATCTGATAAGGCTAAAGCCAGTGAGATGGAGCATGCGATAAAGAAAGAAATCAATGTACAGATGGATGAAAACCCTGTCTATTATAAAAAACTAAGTGAGCGACTGGAAGAGATCATCGAGAAGCGTAAAAATAATCAGATGAGTCTTTTAGAACAGATTGGTGAGATGAAGGATATTATTAATGATATGAGAACAGTCCAGTCGAAGGCAGAAAAACTGGGGTTAAACAAGAAAGAATTTGCCCTCTATGAACTTCTTTTAAATGAGAGAGATAAAGAAGAAAAGGGCAAAGTTGCAGAAGAGCCTGGTGAATATACTGCAGGTAAAGGGAGCAATGAGCCTTATGTAAACAAAACTGTCAAAGAAGTTACTCAGAATATCTTTAATGACTTAAGTGAGTACACTAAGATTGATCTCTGGCGTCAGAAGACTGAAGTTCTTCAGAAGATGCGAAAAACAACCAAGGTTCATCTGATCAAATATGACGAGTTTAAGCAGAAATACGAGAGTTTAACTAACAAGATAATTAAGCTCTCTCAGAATATATTTATGTTTTAAATAAAAAGCGAATATAATAGCAGTAAGATAAAAGTTGATAAAATTAAGCAGTTGTCCAGACTGTTAAATTCTAAATTTTAATGGGGGTTGAGTTAATGAACAAAAATAACTGGGTTGGTGAACTAAATTATATTGAGCCGAATTACGATTATCAAAAATTATTAGCGAATCTAACCAAAAAGGAACTAACAGAAACCAGAAAGCTTTGGGATTTTCATGGTATTAGTCAGCTTAATAAGGCTGCTCTTATTGAAGAGCTTATTAAAAGAATTAATGATAATCTGGAATCCTGGATCTTGCTCTTAGGTTCAGATCAGATTGAATTTTTAAAAGAAATAATATCCCGTTGTGAAAATTATTCTGCCGCTTATTTTGAACTTAATGAAATAGTTTATTATATTGCAGACTATTTTCAGGCGAGAGGGGTTGTGTTTTTTGGCCGTCATCAGGATACAGCTCTTTTTCTAATCCCTGAAGAATTAAGGTTCAAAATAAAATCTATCTTAAATAAAAAAAGTGTACAAAAACAGATTAAATTAAATGATAATTATATAAAATATGCGGTTGGTAGTGCGATTTATTATGGAGTTTTAACTCCTGATCTGCTATATGAATCATTAACAAGATATATGAAAATAGAGGAGAGAGTTGATCCTTTAGATGTTGTTTTAGAATATGCTCAGTCTTCCATGATTGCCTATAGTATCGGCCCGTTTTTTATTGTAACCGCTGTGGAAGATGCACGTGAAATTCTAATTGAAAGAGAAAGTAGAAGTGGCCTGGATTATTTTATCCCCTCCAAAAAAGCTGTAGAAAATGCCTATCAAAAAGGTCATCCAAGCTGGAATCTTGCCCAGCGGAGATTTAAAAAGAAACTGATAAAAACTTATAAGCTGTCAGCCGAGGATGCGGAAATGCTCATATTTAATTTTTCACTGCTGATAAAAAACAATATCAGTACAGGAGAAATAATACGAATTTTAGCTGAGAGTTTTGAAATTGATGTTTTTGAAAATAAAGATGAGCTTATTCAGCTGATTAATGATTTTCATAATAATACCAGACAGTGGGTTTTAAAAGGACATACTCCGGCAGAAGTGTACACTAAAAATAAGTAATCTGAGAGTCTAGGAAGAACTGAATTATTTTAAGTTGGGAGATTGAAATGGAAAAAATTAAACTTGCAAATCAAGTACTAAAATACAAAATAATACGTAGCAGTCGCAAAACAATGGGGATCATTGTTGATCATAAGAGGAATTTAATAGTTAGATCTCCAAAAAATACAGCAGAAACTAAAATAGAAGAGGTACTAAAGAAAAAAACTAACTGGATTCTTTCCAAATTAAAGGAAATGGACAAGATTAAGCCAGCACCAAAAGAAAAAGAATTTATGACCGGGGAGAAACTTCCTTATTTAGGCAGAAGATACAGACTGGAAGTATCACCAGCAGAAATATCAAAGGTAGAAGTTAAACTTTATCAGGGTAAGTTCATTATCAACTATCCTGAAAAGTTAAAAGAAAATGATGAGCAGAGAAGAGAAGAAATTAGAGATGTTTTAATAGAGTGGTATCGTGAACATGCAAAAGAAAAAATTAATGAGAGAGTAGAAAAATATAAGGATAAACTTGATGTGCAGCCCAATAATGTAGTTGTAAAAAAGCAGAAAAAAAGATGGGGCAGCTGTAGCAGTAAAGATAACCTGAACTTTAACTGGAAGATTATCATGGCACCAATGTCTATTGTGGATTATCTGGTGGTACATGAGCTTACGCACCTAATACATGACAACCATTCTAGGGATTTCTGGGCAACAGTAGCTGCTATAATTCCTGATATTAATGAAAAGAAGGAGTGGTTGAAGGTGAACGGGAGAAGATTAGACTTTTAACTAACTAAAGTTTTTTGTTATAGAATAATAAAATTGATATAATAGTATTAGCAGGTAGTTTACTCTAGAGTAGGAAGGAGTTAAAATATGGATAACAAAGATCTTAAGAAAAAGCTAAGAGATTTAAAGCCGATTTTAGAAAAGAATTATAAGGTTAAAAGTATCGGTCTTTTCGGATCATTTGCAAGAAATGAAGCTAATGAAGATAGCGATGTAGATATTCTAGTTCAGTTTTCTGAAGATATAGGCTGGGAATTTATAGATTTAAAGCAGTTTTTGGAAGAAAGTTTAGAGCGAGAGGTTGATTTAGTAACTGTAGAGGCTTTAAAGTCAGAATTAAAAGAAGAAATATTAAGAGATGTGATATACCAATGAGAAGAGATCTTTTGTTTTTAAAGGATATCATTAAGGCAATGAATAAAATATTTAATTATACTGAAAAGATGACAAAAGAAGATTTTAAAAAAGATGATAAAACTATTGATGCAGTTTTGAGAAATGTAGAAATTATAGGGGAAGCAGCAAATAAATTATCCGAAAGAATCTATGAAGAAAATAAAAGTGTTCCCTGGGGACGAATGATTGGGTTGAGAAACATTGTTATTCATGAGTATTTTGGTGTGGATTTGAATATTATTTGGCAGATTGTTACAGTTAATTTACCAGAAACTAAACCTGAAATTGAAGAAATATTAAAAGAGATATCTTGAATTAATTTATTTTTAGGCAGTAGGGGGCAAAAGCATTAAGATATTAACATGGAATTGCAATATGGCTTTAAGAAAGAAAAAGGAGTATGTTTTAGAGTTGGATCCTGATTTACTAATAGTTCAGGAGTGTGAAAATCCAGCTAAAAAAGGTTCCTGGCAGGAATTCTCTAACTATATTTGGATTGGAGATAACAACAATAAAGGGATAGGAGTATTTTCTAGAAATGATTATAATGGCAATGGCGGTCAAACTATTTGAACTCAAACGAATATCTTCAGGAATGGCGGCAGAAATGGTAGGTATGGATCGAGTTTCATTTCTTTTCGAGTTAAACCAGTATGGAGTAGAAATGATAAGTATGGAGCCAGAAGAATTAGCTTCTGATCTTGAAAATGCTTAACCTTATATAAACAAATGGTGCCCCCGGTAGGAGTCGAACCTACGCTCAAGGCTTCGGAGGCCTTTGCTCTATCCACTGAGCTACGGGGGCATTACCTAAATTATTTTAACAGAATGAGCCTTTAATGTCAATAAGCTGAGCTGTTTAAAATTTTTAATTTAAAATAAAAGAATAATATTAATTATTTAACAGCAGTCTATATTTTTTTAATGATATAATTATCTCTGGAAGATAAAAAATCCAGAAGGAGACTAAATTATGGAAAATAATTGTGATCAGAATGAGTGAACATAATCATGAACATTCAAATACTTCAAATATCAAACTGGCTTTTTTCTTAAATCTATCTTTTACCATTATTGAGATTATTGGCGGCTTTTTAACTAACAGTATGGCTATTTTGTCTGATGCCCTGCATGATTTAGGAGATTCGCTTTCCTTAGCAATGTCCTGGTATCTAGAAAATTATTCTCAAAAAGGATCAGATAAAGATTTTAGCTATGGCTATGCTCGCTTTTCGCTTTTAGGAGCCTTAATCAACAGTTTAGTCTTAATTTTAGGATCCGTTTTTATCTTAACAAAGGTTATTCCCAGAATCTTTGCTCCTCAGGCTTTACGTCCAGAAGGGATGCTGTACCTGGCCATTTTAGGGATAATAGTTAATGGGATTGCTGTTTTTAAATTAAGAGGTGGAGGCTCTTTAAATAAAGATGTTGTCAGCTGGCATCTTTTAGAAGATGTTTTAGGCTGGATTGCAGTTCTAATAGTTAGTATTGTTTTAATTTACAAAGATCTTCCAATCTTAGATCCACTGCTTTCATTAGCAATTAATATCTACATTTTATATAATGTAATTTCTAAGTTGAAAAAAATCTTAAATATTTTTTTGCAGAGAGTTCCACCTGGAATTGAGATCGGAGCACTGCAGCAGAAAATAGCAGCAGAGACCCAGGCGCTTGCAGTTCATCATACCCATATCTGGACCTTAGATGGAGAAAAGAATTTTCTCAGTACCCATGTAATTATTCCAGATCAATTTTCAAAAGAAGAAATAATAAAGCTTAAATCGAAAATTAAAGAATTACTCGCCGCAGAAGAAATAGATCATGTAACAGTAGAGATAGAATATCAAAATGAGGAATGTGAAAATGAAAATTGTAAGGCCTAGATAGGTCAAAAATTTGAGGAGGTTAATACAGTGCAGAAGAAAAAGACTCTCAGAGAAAAACTCAATTCAAAGATGCTGGAAAAATCAGATATTCCGGTAATTGTTTTTTTAACAGTTATCTTTAGTCTATTTTTTGTCTGGAGAATGCGGAAATACAGTCCGGATCTTTCTTTAAATCTTTTTTCAGAATTAATCGGGGTAGCCTTTACTCTCTTTATCATCGATACCCTGCTGGTTAGATCAAAAAATAAATTATGGGAGATTGTTCATGTCGATATTGACTATTTAATCAGCCGCAATATTAATCGTCTGCGGGATGGAATTGCTACCAGGGCTTTTAGCTTTGAAGCAGATGTTGATTTTAGCAGCCAGGATCATGACCAGAATGCGAAAGTTTTAAGTACAAAAAGAGCAGAGTTTTTAAATGAGCTGGAAAATTTATCAGAAGAAGAAGTGTTAAGCCGTTTAAATATAGAAGTGTTTTTTAATGAAGATAATTATGATTATTTTGATGAAAAAGCTGAGGATATCTGGGAAGTCATAAACATGAAATACTCTGAATATTTGGCTCCAGAGCTTGTTTCTCAGTTAATTGATCTCCATACCTCCCTTAAAGATCTCGGAAGTTCCATCAGACAGTATGAAAAGAGTGAATTTTTAAAAGCACACCGAGAATATTATCAAAATGCTGGTAAACAATCAGCAGCAGCTCATTTAATTGATCTAATTGAAATACTAAATGATTTAAAAGAAGCAGGTTATTCTGAGCTGGCCAGGGATTAAATTTCTTGACACAAATCTTTTAATATGGTAAAGTGATTAAAAATAGAATATTGTCTTATCAAGAGTGGTGGAGGGATCTGGCCCTGCGAAACCCGGCAACCAGCAGTTATATACTGCCCGGTGCTAAATCCAGCAGGTTGAGCCTGAAAGATAAGTAGTTGTGTACTCCACTTCTACTCAGGAAGTGGATTTTTGTTTTTATGATATTTTTCAACAACAAGTAGTGAGTAAAGAAAGCAATTATTAGCAGGAGCTATAACTAAATAATTTAAATAGCAGTAGAGCAGCTCGAGGAGGATAAAAATGAAGATTAAAAATATTTTTGAGGAAAAAGAAGTAGTATTTTCGCTGGAAGTTTTCCCACCCAGACCTGATGTTCCAATAGACAATATTTACCAAACCCTAGAAGAATTAAAGGATATTGACCCGGATTATATCAGTGTCACCTATGGAGCTGGTGGAGGGGTTAGAAAAAATAGAACCTGTGAGCTTTCTTCAATCATCAAAGAAAAATATGATGTAGAAGCTCTAGCCCATTTAACCTGTATCAATTCTGACCAGGAGACATTAAATAAAATTCTGGCCCGTCTGGAGAGTAAAAGCATAGAAAATATTCTGGCTTTAAGAGGAGATAAACAGGTAGATGGTGAGGCTATTGGTGATTATAATTATGCCTATCAGTTGATTGAACATATAAATAAAAATAATGACTTTGGAGTAGCTGCTGCCTGTTATCCGGAAGGACATTTAGAAACAGATAGTTTAGAACAGGATCTTGAATATTTAAAACAAAAGGTAGATTTTGGAGTTGATTATTTAATTTCACAGATGTTCTTTGATAACTCACTTTTTTATAAATTTCGCAATAAAGCAGAAAAAAAAGGAATAAATGTTCCCATTGAAGCAGGAATTATGCCGGTTATCAACAAAAAACAGGTAGGGAGAATTATAGAATTATCTGATGCATATTTTCCCGAAAAATTCCAGAAGATTTTAGATAAATATGAAGATAATCCGGAGGCTTTACGAGATGCGGGGATTGCCTATGCAGTTGAGCAGATAGTTGACTTGATTTCCAGTGAAGTTGATGGAATCCACCTTTATACAATGAACAACCCCTATGTTGCCCGTAGAATTAAAGAAGCAGTTGGATCTTTGATTACTCATATCAATGGAAAAAAGGCTGATTAAAATGGAATTAGAAATTGAAAGAACCGAAGTTTTAAGATATTTGCAGACTTCTAAGGATTTAGAAGATGACAATATTAACCGTTTAATTGCAGAAGCGACAGCTGAAATTAAAAATTTGATTAATTTTCGTTATCTGTATCAAAAATTCCCGATTGAACTGAATGAGAATGGGATAAAGGTAAAGGGTACAACTTTAACCCTCGAAGGGAAAAGCATAAAAAAACATTTAAAAAATTACGGAGAAATCTATATAATGGCTGCTACCCTGGGAGCTCAGGTTGATAAAAAAATTTCCTATTACGAAAAAGTTTCAGTTACAAAATCGATGATTTTTGATGCCTGTGCCACCACAGCTATCGAAGCAGGCTGTGATCAGGTCGAAGCTGAGATCAAAAAAGAAGTTCTGGCAGCTGGTAATGAGGATATTACCTTTCGTTATAGTCCTGGTTACGGAGATCTGGGAATTGAGATTCAAAAAGAAGTTTTAAGGATTTTAGAGGCACCAAAAAAAATTGGTTTAACTGCTTCCAAATATAATATGCTGATTCCGACTAAATCTGTAACTGCAATTATTGGAGTTATTGCAGAAAAAACTGAAGTTGATCAGCAGGCTGAAGAGCGCAAAGATATAGGCAGCGAAAGCGAAAATTCAAAAGATAGAGATTTAGAATTTGAGATAAGACACTGCAAAAATTGTATTTTATATCAAGACTGTGAGCTGAGAAGAAAGGGGATTTATTGTGGAGCTAAAGGATAAACTGGGGAAAAAAATAATATTATTTGATGGAGCTATGGGAACAGTGCTGCAGCAGCGGGGTTTGAAGGCCGGTGATGTTCCTGAAAAATTGAATATAGAAAAAAGGGAAGAGATTGTTGAGATTCATAAAAGTTATTTAAAGTCCGGAGCTGAGATTTTAACTACCAATACATTTGGAGCCAACGCTTTAAAAATGGAAGAAACAGATTATTCTGTAGAAGAAGTAATCTCTGCTGCTGTTCAGAACGCCCGGCAGGCAGTAATTGAATCTGGAATTGATGCAGCTGTAGCCCTTGATATGGGACCTCTGGGAGAACTTTTGGAACCAATGGGCAGCCTGAGTTTTGATGAAGCTTACAACCTTTATCAGCAGCAGGTACTTGTTGGAGTTGAGCATGGGGCTGACTTAATCCATATAGAAACAATAGCTGATCTCTATGAAGCTCGAGCAGCTGTACTGGCAGCAAAGGAAAATTCTAATCTGTCTATTTTCTGTACTTTAACTTTTGAAGAGGACGGTAGAACTTTTACCGGTGGCAGTATCCGCTCCATGATTTCTGTACTGGAAGGACTGGGAGTAGATGGAATTGGACTCAACTGCTCTCTGGGACCGGAAAAATTGGAACCTCTGGTTGAAGAGGTGCTTCAATATTCTAAACTTCCGGTTATTCTGCAGGCAAATGCTGGTTTGCCAGTAATGGAGAATGGAGAAACAGTATTTAAGATCTCTCCAGCGGAATATTATAAACCTTTAGCCCGACTTTACGAAAAAGGACTGGCGGTTATTGGAGGCTGTTGTGGAACAAATGAAGAGTTTATTTCTTTGATTGCTGAGAATTTAAAAAATAAAAAGGTTAAAGAGCGAGAAGTTGTAAAAGAAAGTCTTGCCTGTTCCCCTTCTCAGTATGTTAATCTGGCTGGAGTTAATGTGGTGGGAGAAAGAATTAATCCAACCGGAAAAGCTGCCTTTAAAGAAGCTTTAAGAAATGGTGATTTAGACTATATTCTAAAAGTGGCTGTAGAAGAAGTAGATGCTGGAGCAGATATTCTGGATGTTAATCTTGGGCTGCCGGAGATAGACGAAAAAAAAGTGATGGTTAAACTGATCACGGAACTGCAGGGGATTCTGGATATTCCCTTACAGATTGATTCCAGTAATCCAGAGGTTATAGATGAGGCCATAAGATATTATAATGGAACAGCAATTGTCAATTCAGTTAATGGAGAACTTGAAGTGCTGGAGAAAACTTTACCGGCTGTTAAAAAATATGGAGCAGCAGTTATTGGTTTGACTATGGATGATGATGGAATACCTACAACTGCTGAGGGACGTTTTGAAATTGCCGAAAGAATAGTCAGCAGAGCAGCTGAACATGGAATTAGCAGAGATAAGATTATTATTGACTGCCTGACACTTACTGCTTCTGCTCAGCAGGAGGGGGTCAGGGAAACTTTAAAAGCAGTAAAGATGGTTAAAGAAAAGTTGGGAGTTAAAACAACTCTCGGAGTCTCTAATGTTTCGTTTGGCTTACCGGCTCGACCTGTTTTGAATAGGACTTTTTTATCAATGGCCCTTTATCAGGGTTTAAATCTTCCAATTATTGATCCAAATGATGTTGAGATGATGGCGGCAGTTAAAGCAGCTGCTGTGTTAAATAATATTGATCAGGGTGCTGCTCAATATATTGAATATATGTCTGAACTTGAGAATAAATCTGAACCTGAAGCGGAAAAAGAAGATTTGAATGAAGAAAATGATTTACAGACCGTAATTATTAGAGGTTTAAAAAGTGAATCTGCTCGTTTGACTAAAGCCATTTTAAAAGAGAAAGAAGCTTTAGAAGTGGTAAATGAGTATCTGATACCTGCTCTTGATATGGTGGGTGAACGCTACGAAAAAGGAGATATCTTTTTGCCACAGCTGGTACAGTCAGCTGAGACTGTAAAAGAAGCTTTTTCCGTTTTAAAAGAAGAAATGGCGCGCACAGGTGGTAGAGATATTTCTAAAGGTAAAATTGTAATGGCTACTGTTAAAGGTGATGTTCATGATATTGGAAAAAATATAGTTAAAACTGTGCTCGAAAACTACGGTTATCAGATCATTGATCTGGGACGGAATGTGAATATCAGAGAAGTAGTTAAATCTGTTGTGGAAAATGAGGTTAAACTTTTAGGATTAAGTGCACTAATGACCACCACTGTTAAAAATATGGAAAAAACGATTAAAGCAGTTCGAGAGCAGTCTCCCGAGTGTCAGATCATGGTTGGTGGTGCTGTATTAACTACTGATTATGCGGAGATGATAGATGCAGATTTTTATGCCAGAGATGCAAAAGAAGCTGTAGAAATTGCAAAGGAAGTTTTTACAGAATAAGCTTATTTTTGTAATTGATTTCAATAAAAAAATAGTTTAAATTAAAACTGCCTCCAGTTTTTAGACTGGAGGCGTAATTAATGTTATTTGATTTCTTCAATGTCCTCCTGTCTGGCAGCAAGATCAGCGTAATGAACTGCATGTTGTTTTAATTCAATAATCTTTTCTTTGGTTATGCTGCGTATCACTTTAGCAGGGACTCCCAAAACCAGGCTTCCGGGAGGAATTTCAGCGTTTTCTGGTACTACTGCTCCGGCTCCGACAATTGAACCTTCACCAATCCAGGCACCACTTAGAATTGTAGCATTCATTCCAATTAGTGATTTGCTACCAATTTTACAGGCATGAATTACTGCATTATGGCCAATAGTTACATAATCACCAATTTCAACTCCCTGGTTCTGCTTAACATGAACAGTTGAGTTCTCCTGAACATTTGAGTATTCACCTATTTTAATTTCTGCCATATCAGCTCTGAGTACAGTATTATACCAGATGCTGCTGTGCTTCGCAATTTCTACATCTCCTATCACTCTGCTTCCGGGAGCAATAAAAGTATTTGCCGCAGTAGTGGGACTTTTCTTTTTAAATTTATAAAGCATTTTTAAAACCTCCATTTTTTCGCTTTCTAATTAATTATTTCTATTTAAAGTTTAAAACTCCTCTTTTAATGGTCATTTAACTTGCAAGGACTGTTAAAATAATTTATAATTAAAGATGTATAAAATTAGAGGTGAAAAATATGTCAAAAAAAAGAGTGGCTATTTTTGGTGGGACCTTTGATCCTCCACATTTAGGACATTTTATTATAGCGGAACAGATAAAAAATCGCTTCTCACTGGCCGAAATAATTTTTATGCCGGCTGGAAAGCCACCACATAAAAAAGATAAAGATATTTCACCTGATCAGGATAGATTTAAAATGCTTAAATTGGCTGTAGCTGGAAATCAATATTTTTCTATTTCTGACTGGGAGATTAAAAAAGATGGCTATTCTTATACTGCACAGACTTTATCTCAATTTGTACCTCAGCTTGATGCAGAAGAGGTCTTTTTTATTATAGGTGCCGATTCTTTAGCGGAGATTTTTAAATGGAAAGAACCGGAATTATTATTATCAGAAGCTAAATTTATTGTATATAATCGATCTGGTTATGATTTTGAAAAAATTTTAAGTCAGCAAAAATATCAGCCTTATTTAAATAATATTTTGACCTTTCAGGGTTTGAATATAGAAATATCTTCTTCTTTTATTAGAGAAGAAGTTAGAAAAGGGAATTCTATTCGCTATCTAACTCTGAATCAAATTAAAAAGTACATAAAAAAAAATAATCTTTACAGGTGATTAAATGTCATTAAAAAAAGAGAAACTAAATTCTGATCTTAATTTAGAAAAAATAAAAAAGATATTAGGTAGAGAAAGATTTCAGCATACGCTATCTGTACTTAAAGCAGCTTTGAAAATAGCAGAAATACAAAATCTTAACCTCAAAAAAGTAGAAACAGCTGCTTTATTGCACGATATTGCAAAAAGTAAAAGTTATACTGAATTAATAGATATTGTTAAAAATTCAAAATGGGAGCCTGATCAGCTGGAGTTAGAGATTGCTCCAGTGCTGCATGCACCAGCAGGAGCAGTGATGGCAGAGGATTTTTTTGGAATAACTGATTCGAAAATTTTAGAAGCAATTCGCTTTCATACCCTGGGCCATCCACAAATGGGGGAAATAGCCCAGGTTATTTATGCAGCAGATTTTATTTCTGAAGATAGAGAAATTGACGGTTTAGATGAAATTAGAATTGAAATCGAAAGAGATTTTGAATCTGGATTATATTCAATTACAACTCATATTCTTAAATATCAGCTTGAGCAGAATAATTTTATCCATCCTTATTCAAATGATTTCCGAAATAAATTATTAAAAAGAAGTGATTAATAAATGATAGAAAAATTAACTGACTGGAAATATATAGCTTTGGTTATATTTCTGGTAATTATCGGTGTTGCTATACCATTTTTGTGGAATGACGAGTTAAGTCAGATTTCTTCCAGTGGGCCTTTTAAAGAAAACAAGGTCAATATTCTTGCTGTAGGTTATGACTCAAATGTTAATGGTCCTTCTCGAGCAGATACTATTATTTTAATTAGTCTGGATGTAGAAAGTAATGAGGCGGGTCTTGTTTTTTTGCCGCGTGATACATATATAGATTCGGATAAAAGAAATTTTACTAAATTGAATTCTTCTCATGTTTATGGTGGAATAGAGTTAACCCAGGAAACAGTGGAAGAAATGCTGAAGATTGACATCGACTATTATCTAGAAACGGATTTTACCGGTTTTGAGAAAATTATTGATCGTCTGGGTGGAGTAAATATAAATGTAGCCCGGAATTTAAATTATGTTGATAAAGCAGGAGGTCTTTATATTAATATTCCGGCCGGTCAGCAGACTTTAAATGGGAAAGAAGCCCTGCAGTATGTTCGTTATCGTGATGCAAGAGGAGATATTGGTAGAATTGAAAGGCAGCAAAAGTTTATTGATGCTGTTTTGTCGAAACTGCTTTCTCCCTCTATAGTACCAAAAATACCAGGGATTATTAAAGAGGCAAATGAAGCAGTAAATACTAATATTCCTATCCAGGACATAACACCATTTTTAAATACTGCTAAAGAAATTGATTTAAGTCAGATAGAATCTAAGATGCTGCCGGGTACAGCAAGGTATATTAATGGAATCAGTTATTGGGTACCTGATATTGAAGAATCAGAGATAATGGTAGATAGTCTGGTTAGAAATAAATCATATATTAAAAATAAAGAATATCAGCTAAGAGTTTTAAATGGTGTTGGAAGAGCTGGTGCAGCTTCAAATACAGCAGAGTTGTTAGAAAAATATGGCTTTCAGATTGCTGATATAGGAAACGCTGATCGTTATGATTATCAAAGTTCAATTATTAAGTATTACACTCAGAAGGACAGGGAAACAGCTTCTCAAATTGCAGAGCTGCTGGGTGGTCAGGCCGAATTTGTTGAAGAAGCTGAAGAAGATTCAGCTAAAAAAATAGAAGTTATAGTTGGAGCAGGCTATGAAAAGTCTGTATAAGGAGGAATTATTAATGTCAGATTTAAGTATTAAAGATATAGCTTTACTGGCTGCAGATGCAGCTGATGATAAAAAAGCAGAGGATATAGATGTTTT
The DNA here is from genome assembly GCF_003259895.1 of Halanaerobium saccharolyticum. Taxonomy (GTDB): domain Bacteria; phylum Bacillota; class Halanaerobiia; order Halanaerobiales; family Halanaerobiaceae; genus Halanaerobium; species Halanaerobium saccharolyticum_A. Next base: position 78,676 of record NZ_QLME01000005.1, read on the forward strand.
AAATGTTCAGGGTTTAACGGTGATTGCAGATTATTTTGTGCTCTGCAGTGCTAATTCTGACCAGCAGGTGAGGGCTATAGCCAGAGCGATTGATGAAAAACTGTCTGAAAAAGGACTTGAACCTAAAAAAATTGCGGGTATGGATGATGCCAGGTGGGTCCTGATGGATTATGCTGATGTAATTGTGCATGTATTTCATAAAAGAGAAAGAGAATATTATGATCTGGAAAGACTCTGGTCAGATGCAGAAAAAATACTGCGTCAGGAAGATAAAGAAAACGAATAAACTAATGGGAGTATAATTTTAGTCAAATAAATAGATGAATTTTTAACTAAATGAGGAGAGTGAAGATCTTTGCAGGACTATTATCCATTTCAAGAAGTAGAGAAAAAATGGCTTAAAAATTGGGAAGACTCAGATTTACATAAAACTGGAGATGATCCGGATAAGGAGAATTATTATGTTTTAGAAATGTTTCCTTACCCCTCCGGCAATTTACATATGGGGCATGTAAGAGTGTATTCTATTGGTGATGTTATTGCCCGCTATAAGAGAATGCAGGGTTATAATGTATTACATCCAATGGGCTGGGATGCTTTTGGGCTGCCTGCAGAAAATGCAGCTATCAAACATGGAAATATTCACCCCAAAGAATGGACCTGGGATAATATTGCCCATATGAAAGAACAGATGAAGGCTATGGGTTTAAGTTATGACTGGGATCGTGAAGTAACTACAGCAGCAGAAGATTATTATAAGTGGACTCAGTGGTTTTTTACTCAGATGTTTAATGATGATTTAGCCTATAAAAAGGAATCAACTGTTAACTGGTGTCCAAGCTGTGAGACAGTGCTGGCCAATGAGCAGGTAGTAAATGAATCTTGCGAACGCTGTGGAACAGAGGTTGATCACCGTGACTTAGAACAGTGGTTCTTAAAAATCACTGATTATGCCGAAAGACTCTTAGATGACCATGAGCTTTTAGAAGGATGGCCGGAAAAAGTAAAAACTATGCAGAAAAACTGGATCGGCCGCAGTGAGGGAACTAGAGTTAATTTTGAGCTGCCCAAACTGAATAAGGAATTAGAAGTCTTTACAACCAGACCTGATACTCTATATGGAGCAACCTATATGGTTCTGGCACCCGAACATCCTTATGTTTCAGAATTAACCGCCGGAACTGAAAAAGAAGATGAGGTTAAAGAATTTGTTAAAAAGGTTAAAAAGCAGAAAGAACAGGAAAGAACTTCTGCTGAAACTGAAAAGCTGGGTATCTTTACCGGTGCTTATGCAGAAAACCCTGTTAATGGCGAAAAAATTCCTGTTTATATAGCAAATTATGTGCTGATGGGATATGGTACTGGTGCAATTATGGCAGTTCCAGCTCACGATCAGCGTGATTTTGATTTTGCCCGTAAATATAATATAGATATTAAAGCTGTAATTCAGCCAGAAGATCAGGAAGAAGAGCTGGTTGGTTCAGAAATGGAAGCAGCTTATGCCGGAGATGGTTATCTAATTAATTCCGGTAAATATAATGGTTTAAAGGTAGAAGAAGCTTTTGATAAAATGGCTGAAGATTTTTCAGAAGCAGGATTTGTTAAAGTAGAGACCAATTACCGCTTGCGGGACTGGTTAATCTCACGTCAGCGTTACTGGGGAGCTCCAATTCCCATTGTTTATTGTGACGACTGTGGAACTGTAGCAGTTCCTGAGCAAGATCTACCGGTTGAACTACCACATGATGTTGAGTTTTCTCCAACCGGAGAGTCACCACTGAAAAAAGTAGACAGCTTTGTTAATACTACCTGTCCTGAATGTGGCGGCCCGGCTAAAAGAGAAACTGATACTATGGATACCTTCGTTGATTCTTCCTGGTATTTTATGCGTTATGCAGATTCTAAAAATGATGAAATACCATTTACAAAAGAAAATTTAGATAACTGGTTCCCTGTTGATCAATATATCGGCGGAATTGAGCACGCAATTTTACATCTCTTATATGCTCGGTTCTTTACCAAGGTAGTTCATGATATGGATCTGACAGAACATGTTGAGCCTTTTACTAACTGGCTGGCTCAGGGAATGGTGCTTAAAGATGGGGCCAAGATGTCCAAATCAAAAGGTAATGTAGTTGACCCTAAAGACATTTTAGACGAATACGGTGCTGATACAGCTCGTCTATTTATACTTTTTGCTTCACCACCGGAGAAAGACTTAGAGTGGAGTGATAAGGGAGTTGAAGGTGCTGACCGTTTCTTAAATCGTGTCTGGCGCTTTGTCACAGAAAATCTTGAACTGATCAAAAATGAAGAAACTCAGGTTGATCCTGACAGCCTGGATAAAGATGCTAAAACACTTTATCGGACAATGCATGCCAGCATCAAAAAAGTAACTGAAGATGTAGGAGAAAGATTGAACTTTAATACAGCAATTAGCGCAATTATGGAGTTAACAAATGAAGTCTATTCTTATTTAAATGACCGCAGTGCTGAAGAAACTAATACTGCCTTAATTAAAGCTACTGCAGAAAATATTGTTCTTTTACTGGCACCATTTGCTCCGTTTATTACGGAAGAACTCTGGCAGTATCTTGGACATCAGGAAAATGTTCATGCAGATCAGTGGCCGGAATATAAAGAAGAAGCACTCAAAAAGGATGAGATTACAATTGTCATCCAGGTTAATGGTAAGGTAAGAGATAAGATTAATATTGCTGCTGATGCTTCCGAAGAAGAAGTTAAAGCACAGGTTATGGAAGAAGACAAAATCCAGTCTTATCTTGAGGATGGAAATTTAGTTAAAACTATTTATATTCCAAAGAAATTAGTGAATCTGGTAATTGAGTAAAACGTAGAGGTACTGTGTACCACCCGAATCGTGTCGAAATAGTACGAAAACATAATAAATAAAGTCTAGCTCCTGGGAACTGATCGGATATTCAGCTTCCAGGAGTTTGCTTATTAATAATAGTTGTTTATAAACTTGAGAAATTAGCTATTAATTAACGAAATCTGTTGACTTTGAAAATCGTTTTCAGTATAATGAAGTTAGAATATAAATTAATATACTATATTAATAATTAAAATAAAAATTCACAAAATGATTTTCAAAAAGCAGCAGGAGGGAAAAATTAATGACTCTAGTTGATATGACACATGGAAATAAATTTATTATAGATAAAATTGAGGATAAGGATACCCGTTTACAGGCTTTACGTTTTGGAATCAGTGAAGGTTCAGAAATTGAATGTGCAGGTTTGATGCCCGGTGGTCCTGTAATCTTAAAAAAGAACTTACAGGAAATTGCTATCGGTCGCAGAACTGCCGAAAAAATAAGTGTTAAGAAAAAAGGAATGATTTAATTGAGTCACTGCGGTCAAACAGAGATAGATACTGAACTGCAGGCTGATAAAAAGATAGTACTGGCTGGAAATCCTAATGTAGGTAAATCAATATTCTTTAATTACCTTACAGGTATTTATGTCAGTGTTTCTAATTATCCCGGGACTACCCTTGATATCAGCAGCGGCAAAATGGGTGATGCGGCTGTTTATGATACTCCAGGAGTTTATGGAGTCGGTTCCATAAATGATGAGGAAAGAGTAGCCAGGGATATTATTATGTCTGCAGATATTATAATTAATGTTGTAGATGCAAGTCATCTGGAACGCGATTTGTTTTTAACTCAACAGCTTATTGACCTGGATAAAAAAATAATTGTAGCGCTAAATATGATGGATGAGGTCGAAAAAAACAATATTTCTATTGACCTGGAGGCTCTGGAAAAAGAACTGGGAGTTCCAGTTATTCCAACAACAGCTGCCAAAAATCGAGGTTTAGATAAGCTTAAACATTCAATTGATCAAGCAACAAAAGGAAACAGTATTTTCACTAATAATCAGGAATTAGCAGAGGAAGTAAAAAATGTAGAGTCAGAGACTGGAAATAAGGCCGATGCTTTAATGATTTTGGAAGAAGATGAAAATATTCGCTCTCAGTATTCCAGCCTAAAAACTGTTCCAGCACTGAGAGAAGAAATATACACTGCTCGCCGTCAGCGGGTGGATCAGATCACCGATCAGGTCTTAAGTTATGATCAAAATACCAGTCAGCTGGCCAGAAAAATTGGGGCCTATATGTTAAAACCTGTAACAGCAATTCCGATGCTTTTAGTGCTTTTATACATAATTTATCAATTTATTGGAGTTTTTGTGGCCCAGACAGTTGTCGGAGTTACGGAAGAATTAATTTTTGTTGAAAATTATGAGCCTTTTGTGCGTAATATAATAGCAAATACTATTGGACTGGAAAACTTTTTTGGCCAGCTTCTGGCAGGTGAATACGGAATTTTAACTATGGCGGTAACCTATATCTTTGGATTACTTTTACCACTGGTAGCTGGTTTTTACTTTTTGCTTTCTATTCTGGAGGATTCCGGTTATTTACCAAGAATTGCAGTACTTATGGATCGCCTGCTGCAGAAAATTGGTCTTAATGGTCGGGCAATTATCCCGATGCTTTTAGGTTTTGGCTGTGTAACAATGGCCACCATTACCACCAGACTACTGGGAACAAAAAGAGAGAGGATTATTTCTATTTTTCTTCTGGGACTGGCAATTCCCTGTTCGGCCCAGCTTGGTGTTATAGCAGGCTTAATAGCACAACTTGATGTCTTTTACATCTTAGTTTATGTACTGACAATTTTTGCAGTTTACGTCCTGGCGGGAACTTTTTTGAATAAGGTCTTACCCGGAGAGTCAAGTGACTTATTAATTGATTTACCCCCAATCAGGCTGCCGGATCTAAAAAATGTTTTTAATAAAACTTATCAACAGACAGCAGCCTTTGTTAAAGAAGCGGGGCCAATCTTTGTTTTGGGTGCTGCATTGATTACTGTAATGCAGAAAACAGGTCTGCTGGCCCTGATTACCAGGGGAGCAGAACCAATAACAGTTAACTGGCTTGGACTACCTGCAGAAACAGCAACCGCCTTTGTGATGGGGATTATCCGGCGTGATTTTGGAGCAGCTGGCTTAACCTCAATTGCTCTAACACCAGCCCAGATAACTATTTCTTTAATTACTTTAACTTTATTTGTACCCTGTATTGCAGCAATGATGATTATGATTAAGGAACGAAACTTTAAAGAGTCAGTTTATATCTGGTTTGGAAGCTGGATTACTGCTTTTATTACAGGTGGACTTGTTAATTTACTGATTTTTTAATAATTTTGGACTGCCTGGATTTATATTGAAGTACCGATTGTAAGCTTATAATTAATTATTCTACTTTTAATTATTCTGGCAGTTTAAGAGGGAAGAAGGTGTTTTAGGATGGATAATTGTGATTTAAATATTCAACCAGAAGAGGATAAGAAAATTGTCTGTCCCACCTGTGGTTATAGAATGAAGGAATTTAAGAAAATTAAATGTCCCCGCTGTAATAGTTATTTATTAAAAAAATGTTCTGAATGTGATAAGTGTTCTTTATTTTAGCTTCAATTTTTGGTAAAATAGATTAACATTGTTTTGAATCAAAATTTTCTATAAGGAAAGAGTGGTTATAGATGAAAGAAAAAGCCAGAGTAATTAAAAAAGAAGATGGTCAAAGTCTGGTTCAAATTATAAGGACTTCTGCCTGCAGCCACTGTGACGAAAAGTGTATGCTGGCTGATGATTCACATGAGGTAGAGGAAATGGAAGTTTTAGTTAATGATCCAATTGGAGCAGAAGTTGGAAGTACAGTTGAACTGGAAATGGGTGCTCGCCCAATTTTATTTTCTGCCCTTGTTGTTTATTTACTTCCTTTAGTGGCGATTATAGCTGGTTATTTTGCCGGCAGCAGCTGGTTGACAGGTATCATTACTAATGCAGAAATAGCAGGAATTATTGGATCGGGATTAGGATTTTTACTGTCATTTGCCTCACTCAAATTTTTTGATAAAAAAGCGGGATCTAAAAGTTATTTCCATCCCGAGATAACAAGAGTTGTAACTCAGAATGGTTTTTATTTTGAAAGTTAATTATAAATAAATTTTGAAGGTGATCAGGTGGCAGCAGATAACAAAGCAATTATTAATGAAGATAGTTCAACTAAAAAGGTAATATTTAAGCTTGCCTGGCCTGTAATAGCCGAACATTCTCTGGCAACAATTACCCATATTGTTGATATGATGATGGTTGGTAGGCTGGGGGCTTCTGCTGTGGCTGCAATTGGTTTAACCATGCAGCCTGTATTTTATCGATTTAAAAAGGGAAATTGGAAGTTAATTGATTTTTAGATGTTGTCAGAATATTTTTACTTTTTAAAAAGACTTGCAATTTTTATGTTCCGACTATATAATAATAAAAAATAAGATTTATGATATAATAGTAGAAATCCATTGATTGAGAGAGTAAAAATAATTTTGCTTTAAAGCAAGTCGGAACAGCTGTGAGTCCGATAGGCAGGTTATTTTGAAGCGCACTCAGGAGGAGCTCTTCTGAAAACAGTAAGTAGAGCCGTTGAACGCGTTAAGTTTTAGAGTGGTCAGTTTTAACTGGCAACTAGAGTGGTAACACGGGTAATTCCTCGTCTCTTATTGGATAAGAGTGCGGGGATTTTTTAGTTTAAATTTTTTATGCAGCTGATAAGTTTTTTTAACTCTAAATTTTAGTAATTTAAATTATTAAAGTAAATTTGAGAAGTGAGTAGGGAAGAAAACATATTTTATGCCAGAAAGAATTCAAGGAGGAGATTATTATGGCTTATAACTTAAAGGGAAGAAATTTTTTAACACTAAAAGATTTTTCTAAAGCAGAAATTAATTATCTATTAACTTTATCAGAAGATTTAAAGGCCAAAAAAAGAGCAGGAATCAAAGGGGATAATCTGTCTGGAAAGAATATTGCTTTAATTTTTGAAAAACCATCTACAAGAACCAGATGTGCCTTTGCAGTTGCTGCAAAGGATGAAGGTGGAATGCCCGAATATCTTGGTAAAAATGATATTCAGCTGGGCAAAAAAGAAACTGTTGCTGATACAGCCAGGGTTTTAGGAAGAATGTTTGATGGAATCGAATTTAGAGGTTATGAACATCAAACTGTGGAAATTCTGGGAGAATATGCAGGAGTTCCTGTCTGGAATGGCTTGACTGATCTCTATCATCCAACTCAAATTCTGGCAGACTTTTTAACTCTAAAAGAAAATTTCGGTAAATTAGAAGGGTTGAATTTGGTTTATACCGGTGATGGCCGCAATAATATGGCTAATTCTCTAATGGTCGGTTCAGCAATTATGGGAGTTAATTATACTATTGTTGCTCCAGAAAAGCTCTGGCCTGAGGAAGATCTGGTTGCAGAATGTAAAGAACTTGCTGCAAAATCAGGTGCTGAGATTAAATTAACAGCTGATGTAAAAACAGGAGTAAAAGGAGCAGATGCAATTTATACTGATGTCTGGGTTTCGATGGGTGAGGAATCTGAATTCGAGAAAAGAATTGAACTATTAACTCCTTATCAGGTAAATATGGACATGATTAAAATGACAGAAAACCCGGATGTTATATTTTTACACTGTCTACCTGCCTACCATAATATTGAGACTGAAAATGGTCAAAAAATATATAAGGAATATGGTTTAAAAGAGATGGAAGTTACAGAAGAGGTATTTGAGAGTAAATATTCTAAGGTTTTTGATGAGGCAGAAAATAGAATGCATACAATAAAAGCTGTCATGACAGCTACATTATAGGAGTGATTTAGGTGATGACAGCAGTGGGCAGGCAGTGCAAGTATACATGTAGACAGGGGAGTTTAGCTGATGCAGAAGAAATTCATATTTTGATGCAGCAGGCTTTTGCAGATTATGCAAAGAAAAAAAATGATCACAATGACCAGGAAAAAGTTATTAATTCTGCCCTGCAGGAAGAAATGCAGGCTGTAAAAGCAGATTTAGAAAACAATATAGTTCTGGTGCTGAGTGATGGTGAGCAAATAATTGCTTCACTCAGGCTGGAAGAGATCAGTGAAAAGCGCTACCTTTTGAAAAGATTTGCCGTTTCTCCTGATTATCAAAATCGGGGACTGGGAACAATGCTTTTTGAACAGGCTGTTGAAAAACTAAAGGAGTTAAATGCTCATTACCTTCAGCTTTATTCTTCTTTAGAAAACGAAAAATTAATTTGTTTTTATCGGGGATTGGGTTTTAACTGTCTGGAAACAGACCACAGTAAAGGTTATGAGCGCGGCCTCTGGGTAAAGACAATTAAATAAATTTGTCGAAATTCCCTCGACAAACTTCATTTTAAATAATCAATAGTTATTTAAGAATGGAGAAGTGAAAAGCCCACTCTGTTTGCGAGCAGAGTGGGCTTTTCGTTATAATGTACTTTTTAAGAGGAATTTATTCTTTTTAAAAGAATAAATATTAATAGAAAGATTAAATCTGGGGGAAATAAAATGAATAAACAAAAATTATTGGCATCTATTCCGGCTATAAATGATTTTTTAGCAGCAAAAAAGGCAGAGAAAATTATAAAAAAATATTCGCGAGCCAGGTTTTTAAAAATTCTACGCAAAGAGCTTGAAGAAATACGAGAAATGATACTTACAGAAGGAGTAGAGATTGCACAAAAGAAATTGGAAGTTAGTGAAGTTTTAAATTCAGTTTTAAAAAAGCTGGAATCAGAAGAGGAAAAAGGAGTTAAAAAAGTGATCAATGCTGGAGGAGTCATACTCCATACCAACCTTGGTCGCTCGCTGCTGGCTGAAAACGCCTTAAAAAAAGTTGAAGAAGTTGCAGGGGGATATTCTACACTGGAATTTGATTTAGAGAGCGGCAGTAGAGGTTATAGATACAATAGAATTAAACAGCTGCTTAAGGATTTAACTGGAGCGGAATCTGCTGTGGTGGTCAACAATAATGCAGCGGCAGTAATGTTAGTTTTAAGTTCTATTTCAGAGGCAAAAGAAGTTATTATCGCCAGAGGTGAAATGGTGGAGATTGGTGGCTCATTTCGAGTTCCAGAAGTTATGGAGAGTAGTGGAGCGATTTTAAAAGAAGTTGGATCTACCAATAAGGTTTATTTAAAAGATTATCTGGATGCAGTTAGCGAAAAAACAGGAGCCCTGCTTAAAGTTCACACCAGTAATTATCGTATTCAGGGCTTTACTCATTCTGTCAGTGCAGAGGAAATGGTTGAAGCAGCACATCAGCATGACTTACCTGTAATTGAAGATCTGGGAAGTGGTATCTTATTTGACCTTTCCAAATATGGTCTCCCCGGGGAACCAACTGTTCAGGAAGGGATTGCAGCAGGCATTGATATACTAACCTTTAGTGGAGATAAATTACTGGGTGGACCACAATCTGGAATTATTGTTGGACGCGATAAATATATTTCTCAGATTGAGCAGCATCCTTTGATGCGGGCTCTACGGGTTGATAAGATGACACTGGCTGCTTTAGAGGAAACTTTAAAACTATATTATAATCTGGAAGAAGCTCTACAAAAAATTCCTACACTGAGGCTGCTTACAGAAAAAACCAAAAATGTTAGAAACAGAGCCGAAAAACTAAAATCCAAAATTGAAACACCAGCTGGAGTTAATCTTAAAATAATTGAATCAGAAGCAAAGGTCGGTGGAGGTGCTTATCCCTTGAGTACCTTTAAAAGTTATGCTCTGGCAGTTGATACAGGGAATCTGAGCACTGATAAATTTGTCTATAGACTCAGACAGTTAAAAACTCCTGTAATTGCTAGAATTCAAGCTGGAGAAGCAATTTTTGATTTAAAAACGATACCAGAGAAGCAGCTTGATCAGCTGGCTTTTTCAATAAATAAAATACTGGCAGAGGTGTTTTAAGTGCAGAAAAATATTATAATTGGGACCGCAGGCCATATTGATCATGGAAAAAGTACTTTGATTAAAGCACTGACTGGTGATGAGACCGACAGACTGGATCAGGAAAAAGCAAGGGGAATTTCGATAGAAAATGGTTTTTCCCATCTGGAAAACGAAAAAACTAGAGCAGAAAATTTGAAACTGGGAATTGTTGATGTACCAGGGCATGAAAAATTTGTCAATAAAATGCTTTCTGCTGCAGCCGGGGTTGACCTGGCACTGATAGTAGTGGCAGCAGATGAGGGGGTAATGCCGCAGACTAAGGAACATCTGGCTATACTGGATCTGATGGGAGTAAAAAAAGCAATTATTGTACTGACTAAAATTGATCTGGTGGACAGGGAGTGGCTGCAGTTAATAGAATTGGATTTAAGAGATCATTTTAAAAATAGCTTTGCAGAAACTGCAGAAGTTATCAGAGTATCTTCTACAAAAGAAGAAGGAATTAATGAACTTAAAGAATTAATTATCAAGACTGCCTTAAGAATGGATCAGCAGCAGAGATCAGAAATTATTTATTTTCCAATTGATCGAGTTTTCAGTCTCAAAGGTTTAGGAACAGTGGTGACTGGAACATTATTTAGTGGTCAGCTTAAGGCAGAAGATGAACTAAGTCTTTATCCAGCAGAAAAAAGATTAAAAATCAAAAGTTTAGAAAGTCACGGCCGAGAGGAACAGCAGGCCAATGCCGGCAGCAGAGTAGGAATTAATATCAGTGGAATAGATAAATCAGAAATTAAAAGAGGGGACATCATTGCTGAGCCAAATTCTCTTTTGAAAAGCAAATTTTTTGAGGGAGAACTCAGGCTAGTAGAAAATCTTAATTTTACAGTAAAAAATGGAGATCAGATTCATTTTCATACTGCAGCTTTAGAAACAAGAGGAAGAATATATTTATACAATAAAAAGAAAGCTTTTCCAGGAGAAAAAGTTTATATTACATTAATACTTGAAAAAGCAGCAGCTCTGGTTTTTAAGCAAAAATTTGTATTAAGACGTAATTCTCCTCTGACCACAATTGGTGGGGGAGAAATTTTAGAACTGGATCCTCCTCCCAGGCGGAAAATTGACGACAGCAGAATTGTAAATAAGTTAAAAGAACTAAAAAATGCTTCTCTAAAAAGAGTTGTAGAATTATTTATTGAAAATAATCAAAATGAACCGGTAGAAATAGAGTCATTAAAAAAGAAAACTACTTTAAAATATAAAAGTTTAAAAGAAATTTTAAACGAACTGACTGCTGAGGAAAAAATTTTGGAGTTGATTACTGAAAAAAGTTATATTCATCAAACTAAGCTAAAACATGTAGAAAGAAAAATATTGAAGATTGTCTCTGATTACAATCAGAAATACGGTTTAAAACCGGGTATAAAAAAAGAAGAACTTCGTTCCCGTCTGGATTTTAAATTAAAGAGAAAAGAATTAGATTCTTTACTTCAGTTATTATATAATAAAGAGCTTCTAAAAGAAAAAAACAATTTAATTGCTCACAGTAGTTTTCAAATAAAACTGAGTCCTGAAATGAAGGAGATTAAGGATAAAGTTATCAAAAAATATAAAAAGCATCTTTTTTCTCCACCTACCAGAACAGAGATAATTAATAATTATCAACTTGAAGAAGAATTATTTAATTATCTAGAAAATGAAGGGTTTTTAATTCGTCTTTCTTCAGAATTATATTTTCACATTAGTGTATTAGCTGAACTCAAAAAAATATTAAAAGATTATTTTAGAGAAAATGAAAGTCTTGCTCTAGCTGAATTCAGGGATTTAATTGGCAGCAGCAGGCGTTATGCTTTACCGCTGCTGGAAAAAATGGATCAAATTAAAGTTACTAAAAGAGTAGAAGATCATCGTTATTCAGGAGAAAATTTAGAGATTTGATTTTAAAAAAATTGGGTATCAAAATAGAGATCTTAATTTTACTCTAACTGCTTGAATAACTGGAAATATCATGTTAAAATTATAAGAGAAAATATTTGGGAGTGGCTGTGTCCATGGTGGACATCCTGGACTTCAAATCCAATGGCAGGCAGGCGGACCTGTCTGTGGTGGGTTCGATTCCCACACGTTCCCGCCATTTTGACTGCAGTCTGGAGACTGTAGTTTATTTTTATTTAAACTTTTATTTTCTATCATTGTTTTTATATTACAAAATATGGGAAGTGGGAGAATTATTATGTATGGACTGGTGCTGGAAGGTGGTGGAGCCAAAGGTGCTTATCATATCGGTGCTCTTAAGGCTCTCAACGAACTAAATATTGAAATAGACGCAGTTGCTGGCACTTCTATTGGAGCAATGAATGGAGCGATGTTTGTCCAGGACAAATTAAATATAGCCTATGATTACTGGTATAATATTTCTACTGCTAAAGTACTGGATATAGAAGATAAATATTTATCCGAACTTTTAAATTTGAGCATCAATCAGAATAATTTATCCTATTTTATCAATAAAGCCAAAGAAGTACTACAAAATCGTGGTCTTGATAATTCTTTTTTAAAAGAAATTCTGGAAGAAAATATTGATGAAGAAAGTTTAAGAAATTCTAAAATTGATTTTGCTATAGTTACCCTTTCTTTAAGTGATTTAAAACCACTTGAATTATTTATAGAAGATATTCCCAGAGGTAAAGTGGTAGATTATATTATGGCCAGTTCTTATTTGCCTGCATTTAAAATGCAGCGGATAGATGGTAAAATTTTAATAGATGGTGGCTTTTATGAAAATCTACCTCTTAAAACTCTTCAAAATAAGGGTTATAAAAAGATTATAGCAATTAGAACTTATGGGCTGGGAGATATAGAGAAACAGACTGACCAGGATAAAGAATTGATATTTATTAACCCCAGTCAGGAACTGGGGAGAATGCTTAATTTTGATCAGCAAAATGCACGCGAAAATATTAAAATGGGTTATTATGATACGATGAAGTACTTTAAAAATTTAAGTGGAAGTAAATATTATTTGAATATCGAAAAAGATGAAGAATATTTTATAAATTACTTATTGAATCTTGATCAAAATATTATCAGGCGGCTTTTAAAGCAGTTGTCTCTGGGAGAAGAACCATATCTTCGTTCTTTTTTTGAAAATTTGATTCCTAAATTGGTCAATTTATTAGAAATAAATTATCAGGCAAGTTATACTGTAATTGTAACCCGATTATTGGAGGAACTGGCAGCTTATTTAAAAATTGATAGATATCAGATTTATAGTTTTGAGGAATTATTGAAGAAAGTCAGAGAAAACTATCAACAAAATAATAAAAGATTTGCCAGAAAACTGCCTTCATTTATCAAAACCAGTACTTTGCTGCCCGGTCAATTAAAAGAGGATCTTCTTTTAGATGTTGCTGAGGAGTTATTTATTCAAAGAGGGAAAAGTAGATTTAATAAATGAAAAACTTAGAACATTAAGAAGTTGAAATTGAAGTTATGAGCGAAAATTTTAGTAATAATTAATATATTTATAAAGGGGCTAACTGAATGAGTGCACTATTAATTGGTATTGCAGGAGGAACTGCATCTGGCAAAACAACACTTGCAAGAATTTTAAAAAATTCTTTTCAAGATAAAGTTACTATCTTAAAACATGATTATTATTATCATGATCGAAGTCATTTTAAGGTTCCAGATCATAAAATCAACTTTGATCATCCTGATTCTTTTGAGACTGAACTGCTGATAGAGCAGCTGCAGGAGTTAAAGCAGGGTAGGGCAGTCGAAAGACCTGTCTATTCCTACAAAACAAATGAACGGTTGGAAAATAAGAAAAAAGTAGAATCAGCACCAATTGTCATAGTAGAAGGAATTCTAATCTTTCATTATGAGGATTTAAAGAATCTTTTTGATTTAAAAATTTATGTAGATACAGATGCTGATATTAGGTTGCTCAGAAGAATCAGCAGAGATATTAAGGAAAGAGATCGGACCTTTGAATCTGTTAAAAATCAGTATTTAAAAACCGTAAAACCGATGCATCAAAAATTTGTAGAGCCGAGCAAATATCAGGCAGATATAATTATTCCACATGGCGGTTTAAATGAGATAGCAAATGATTTAATCATCAAAAAAATAAAAGATCACTTGAGGCAGATTTGATTAATAGCAGCTTAGGCTGCTATATTTTTTTAGATAAAATGTAAAAAAATTACAGGAAATCTAAATTTTATCTCGAATAAGGTCTTAGGAGGTGTTTTTATGTTCAAAAATAAAAAAGTACTTTTTATTTCAGTTATTGGCTTGCTGCTGTTGTGTCTTCTTTATTATAATCAGAGTATTCAGCAGAGTTCAGCTTTAAATACTGAATCCAATTTAAATCTTTTAGAAACAGGAAATACAGCAGAAAAAACTGTAGAAAAAGAAAATGATATTCAAATAATTGTCCATTTAGCTGGAGCTGTAAAAGATGCAGGAGTTTATAAACTAAATAAAAACGACAGACTTGTTGATTTAATAAGAGCAGCTGGGGGTCTTAGGGGAAATGCTGATTTAAAACAAATAAATTTAGCTGAGAGATTATATGATGGACAAAAAATTAATATTCCCGAAATAGCAAACAATAATCAGCGTATAAGTAATCATATTCAGGGAAGTTCTGGTTTTTCAGATTCACGGAATAAAGAAAGTATTTTAATAAACAAATATTCTAGCTCCAGTGATAGTGATTTAATAAATATTAATCAGGCTGATCAGAGTCAGTTAGAAAACTTAAGTGGGATAGGTCCTTCCAAAGCGGCAGCAATCGTTAAGTATAGAGAGCAGAATAGTTATTTTTCTCAAAAAGAAGATCTGTTAAAAATCAGCGGAATTGGAGAGAAAACACTGGAAAATATAGAAGATGAGATTGTTTTACAATGAAAATCATTAGAAGACCGGCTTTCTATCTGGCTGCATCTTTAACAGCGGGAATTTTCAGCAGTTATTTTTTATTAAAACATAATTTAATTTTTAGTTTAAAAATATTCTTGATTATTGAAACTGCTTACTTATGTTTTTATACAGTTTTTAAATTAAATATGTCAAAAAAATCAATCTATACCTGGCTTACAATTTTATTTTTGCTTCTGGGCAGTCTTTTATTTAGCTATCAGGAATACCAGTATTGGAGTAAGTATTCTCTCTATAATTTTGCTGAATCTGGATTAAGTCAGATGCTGGCAGAAGTTAAAATAGATCCTGGAGATTTAGAAGGTGCTAAAGTTTATCTGAAAGCATATTCGGTTAATGGAAAAAAAGTAAAATATGGCAGTGTTATACTTAATTCAGAAGAATTAAAGAGATTCAATGATGGAGATTTGATTAATTTGGATCTAGAATTAACAGAACCTGCTCCTGCCCTGAATCCCGGCTCATTTTCTTATCTAGAATACTTAAAAAAGAAAGGGGTTTATCTCCAGGGTTGGAATCCTAGAAATATAAGCCTAATCAGGAAAAATAAATCTTTAAAAAATATGATTATTAAAGGCAAAAAATCTCTTCTGAATAATATTAACCAGTTATTTACTGAGGCTAATGCTGCTTTTATAAAAGCAATTTTACTAGGCGAAAAGGAATATTTAAGTTATGAACAGGAATCGTTACTCAGAAATTCAGGGGCCAGCCATCTGCTGGCTATTTCAGGGCTGCATATGGGAATTCTGATTTTAACATTTTCCTTTATTCTATTTAAGATCTGTTCAGAGAAGAGAAATGCTCTTCATTTACTGTCTTTTTTGACTATTGTTTATATTATTCTGGTGGGGGCTGCTGTTTCAATTATTAGAGCAGCTCTACTGGCCCTTCTGTTCTTATGGTCTGATGAATTTAATCGGGAAGGAGATTTTCTGAATATAATTTCTCTGACTTTGTTTATTAATCTGTTGGTGAATCCCCAGGCCTTATTTACGGTTTCCTTACAGCTTTCATATATTCTGGTTCTGGCGTTGTTTTATTTAACTCCTGTTCTAAACCAATGGCTTCCTGGCCTTTTAGCAGTATCTATCGCAGCCCAACTGGCTTCCCTGGCAATTACTGCTTATTATTTTAATGAATATGCCTTTATTGCTTTAGTTACAAATCTCTGGGCAATTCCTTTTATTACAGTTTTACTGCCCATAATTTTTGTTTTACTATTGCTTTCCTTACTCAGTTTAAATTTTTTTAGTCCTCTGGCAATTTTGATTGAATCGGGATTGAAACTATTATTTTATGGTTTTAAAGTAATGACTTTAATTCAGGGAAGGCCTCTGGTTATTGCAAGGCCGAAATTAATTACTCTCTTTTTTTACTATTTGTGTTTATTTGCCATTCCTTTTATTTATCGTAAAAGATATATTTATCTTAAAGCTAGAAAATATAAATTCTGGCAGAAAGCAGCCCCGATATCTTTGCTATTAATAATTGCATTTTTATTTTATAATCCTGCCTCCGATAATTTAGAAATAAATTTTTTAGCGGTTGGTCAGGGAGATGGTATTTTTATTCAGTTTCCAGGTGGGAAAAATATGTTAATTGATACTGGTCCTCCCGGTAGTGATGGTAGAAATATTGAATACAGTATTATTTCATATTTAAACTATCTTGGAATTAGCAGTCTGGACTACTTAATGATCAGTCATTTTGATGCCGATCATGCAGGTGGTCTTCCCCATCTGCTGCAGCGAAAAAAAGTTAAAAATATTCTTATTCCACCCTATAATCAGAAAACTAAACTGCATCAGCAGCTGGCAGCAGGTCTTAGTGAGAGTAATTCTAAATTATATTTCTTAACTGCTGGTACCAATTTTAAAATTGCTGGCTGCAGTCTTGAAATTTTAAATCCTGAGTCAGAGAAAATAAAAGAAGATAGGAATAAAAATTCTATTGTTTTTCTGCTTAGATATCGAAAAAATAAATTTTTATTTACAGGTGATTTATCTAAAGCGGGAGAAGCCCGAATAGTAAAGGACTATAATTTAACTAAAATTGATGTTCTCAAAGCCGGTCACCACGGTAGTAAGACTTCAAGTGGTGAGATACTGCTTGATGCAGTCAGACCTGAACTGGCAGTTATTTCGGTTGGCAGAAACAACTTTGGACATCCGTCAGCAGAAGTTATTAAGAGATTTAAGCGCAAATCAATTAACTATCTTCGTACTGATCAAAAGGGAATGATAAAGCTGATTTCTGATGGACAGAATATTTATCTTAAGTGCTTTAGATAGGAAAGTCTCTTCTATTTAAGAGTTTAAAACTGGAGAGAAAAGTTTAGATATGTTAAAATAGAGAAGGAAGAAAAATTGCTAAAGACTATTGGGGTGTAATTAAATGGAGCCAGAAGATTTTATTAAAAATGAAAAAGAAGCAAAAAAATTATACTATATTTATGCAGAGAATTCTTATCTTAGAAACAAATTTAAAGAGGAGTTTATTGAAAAATTTGTGCCGGAGGCAGTTAGAGACTTCAATCTTTCTTATGTTAATCCCGGTGATGAATATTTAAAACGACTCTCAAATGCTGTTCAGACTCCTCCAATGGGGGCAGAAAAGAGATTTATAATTTCTCATTTTACCGAGGATGATTCTATAAATCAGAGTGAGCAGGATAGACTTTTAAAAATCTTTAAAAACATTGATCAAAGTGCCAGTCTGCTTTTCTTAACAGCCAATAAAGTGGATAAACGAAAAAAGTTTTATCTGAGTTTAAAGAAAATTGCAGAATATCAGGAATTTGAAACTCCCCGTTATCGAGATTTAGATCAGTGGATTTTTGCCCGTTTTAGGGAAAATAATAAAAAAATTGATAGCCGTAGTGTAAAGATGCTGGAAAATATGTTCAGCAATAAACTGGAAATATTGAATAGTGAAATTGAAAAGGTAGTAACCCGTTATCCGGATAAGGAAAAGATTTCTTATTATGATCTAAAAAATATAATCAGTAGGGAAAAATTTTTAGAAGATGAAGAAATATTTCACTTTCTTGATTTAATTGGTGATAAAAAAACTGATCAGGCTCTTTTAACCTTAAAGGAAATGCTAAACAAAGGAGTTTATCCTTTATATTTACTGACTATGCTTAAAAATCAGATTGAGCTTTTAATGCAGGTTAAATTTTACAGTCAGTACACACAGGATAATTATAAGATTGCTAAAAAAATAGGTAAACATCCCTATCCGGTAAAAAAGTCACTGCAGCGGTGTAGAAACTTTACTCAAAATGAATTAGAAAAAATACTGGAAGAGATATTAAGAGCTAACTACCATTTTTTAACAGGGTACTATCCGGATCAGAATACAGCTCTGGAAATGATTATAATTAAGTCAATTGCTTATTAAACCCAAAAAAAGTTCAGCCTGTTTGTTAAGGCTGAACTTTTTATTATAGATAAATGAAAACTCACCCAACTGGATGAGTTTAATAATTTAAAAGATAGCTATCTTTTAGATATATTTTAATAAGGACCTGTGTCCTAAATGTAAAATTCAAATTACATATTATTATACATCTTTGTGAGGCGGGATTTTTTGCGGGCTGCGTTGTTCTTATGAAGAATATTTCTTGTTACAGCCTTATCGATGACCTTTTTAGTCTCTTTTAACTGTTCTGCAGCAGCTTCTTTGTCCCCTGCTTCAACTGCCTTTTCCATATCTTTAATCGCATTTTTTAATCTATTTTTCCATTCGCGATTTTGAGCAGTTTTCTTTTCTGTTATCTTAACTCTTTTCTTAGCAGATTTAATAATAGGCATCTAACTTCACCCCCTCTTAAAAGTAAGTATTTATAGTCTCAGACTTAATTTGCAACATTTCAATTTTAACATGTTGTTAGTTAAAATGCAAGAGCTAAATTTGAAAAACAGGTCTATTTTGGAGGAGATTAATAAATTATAACTTAAACTGCAGCAAAAAAGAAAATTGATTAATCAGCCTAAGTATAATATAATTAAAGTGCTGTGGATAGTATTCTTAGCCCGGCAAAAAGATTTAGTATAAAAGGAGGAAGTTTTTTTGCAGACTGACAAGATTAGAAACTTTTGCATAATTGCTCATATTGATCACGGGAAATCAACTCTTGCTGATCGTATGTTAGAATATACAGGTACAATTACAGATCGCAAAATGCAGGAACAGGTTTTAGATAAAATGGATTTAGAGAGAGAAAGAGGAATAACTATTAAAGCTCAGGCAGTGACAATTGAGCACCAGGGTTATGAGCTGAATTTAATTGATACTCCTGGCCATGTAGATTTTGCTTATGAGGTATCCAGGAGTCTGGCTGCCTGTGAAGGAGCTCTTTTAGTCATTGATGCTGCTCAGGGTGTTGAAGCCCAGACAATGGCTAATATTTATCTGGCTTTAGAGCATGATTTAGAAATTATTCCAGTTATTAATAAAATTGATTTACCCTCAGCTAATCCTCAGAGGGTTAAAGAACAGCTTTTAGATATTGGTATTGATCCTGATGAGGCAATTTTAGCCAGTGCTAAAGAAGGAACAAATATTGATCAAATTCTGGAGGCAATTATTAAGCGGGTCCCAGAGCCCTATAATGGAATCAATCAACCTTTAAAGGCATTAATTTTCGATACTCTCTATGATTCCTATCAGGGTGTAATTGCTTATGTTAGAGTTATGGAAGGCTCTGTTAAAAAGGGAGATAAGATTTTGTTGATGTCTAACCAAAAAAGTTATGAAGTAGATGAAGTTGGCTTTTTTGACCCTGCCATGCAGAAAAAAGAGGAACTGAGTTCTGGAGAAGTTGGTTATATTATTTCTGGAATTAAAGATGTCCGTAACTGTCGGGTTGGTGATACAATTACTTTAAAAAATAACCCTGCCGAAAAAGCGCTTCCGGGTTATCAGAAAGTACAGCCAATGGTATTTAGTGGTCTTTATCCTACCGATAATGCTGATTATGAAATTTTAAAAGAAGCATTAGAAAAACTTCAGTTAAATGATGCTTCTTTTACCTTTGAGCCCGAAACCTCTGAAGCATTAGGTTTTGGTTTTCGCTGTGGATTTCTAGGTTTACTGCACATGGAGGTTATACAGGAAAGACTGGAAAGAGAATATGATCTTGATCTGGTAATTACTGCCCCCAGTGTAGAATATCAGATCATCAAAAAGAATGGGGAAGAACTGAAAATAGAAAATCCAGCTGCTTTCCCGGACCAAAGTGAAATTGATAAAATAAAAGAACCTTTTGTTACTGCAGAAATACATCTGCCAGAAGAATATGTTGGACAGGCAATGGAGCTCTGCCAGGATAACCGGGGTGATTTTAAAGATATGCAGTATATAGATCAGGATCGGGTGACTTTAAAATATGAAATGCCCTTAAGTGAAATTATTACAGAATTTTTTAATCAGCTAAAATCAAAGACTAGAGGCTATGCAACCTTAGATTATGAATTAGAAGGATACAAGGAATCTAAACTGGTTAAACTCGATATACTGGTTAATAAAGAGGTTGTAGATGCTCTATCTATAATTGTTCATGATGAAGATTCTTATCAGCGGGGAAATGCTCTTGTTAGAAGATTAAAAGAGGTAATCCCAAGACATATGTTTAAAGTTCCAATCCAAGCTTCAGTTGGAGGGAAAATCATAGCCAGAGTCAATATTCCAGCTGTGCGCAAAGATGTTCTGCAGAAATGTTATGGTGGAGATGTCAGCCGAAAGCGTAAACTACTTGAAAAACAAAAAGAAGGTAAAAAGCGGATGAAACAGGTTGGAAGTGTAGAAATTCCTCAGGAAGCATTTATGACAGTTCTAGAAAGGAATGAAAATGCCTGATTTAAAATTTGAAAATGCAAACGCATTATATATTCACCTTCCATTCTGCAGCAGTAAATGTCCTTACTGTGATTTTTATTCAGTAAAATATACAAAACAAAGGGTGGACCTCTACTGGGCTGCCCTTTTTATGGAATTAGAGGAATTAACTCAGAAAGTAAATAATGATTTACTGCAGACTATCTATCTGGGAGGAGGTACTCCCTCTCTGGTAGATCCTTTTTTTATAGGAGAATTGATTAAAAAGATTAAAAACAGCTTTCGAGTTATTCCAGCGGCCGAAATTACGATGGAAATTAATCCGGCTTCTATTACGGAAGAAAAAATCACTGCTTTAAAAAGAGCGGGAATTAACCGTTTAAGTGTTGGTATCCAGAGTTTTAATGATCAGCATTTGAAATTTTTAGGGCGCAGAAGCAGCAGTGAGAATAATAAAAGAATATTAACTTTAGTTGATCAGTACTTTGATAGTTATAGTGCTGATCTAATTTTTGCTCTGCCTGAACAGAGTTTAAACGAGTTTGAAATTGATATAGAAGAGCTGCTTAAATTTAATCCTCCTCATATTTCGTTATATAATCTTGAAATACATGAGAATACTCCCTTTTATCAGCGCTATAATCAGGGGGAGCTTAAACTGCCGACAGAAGAACTAGATGCAGAAATGTATGAACTGGCTTTAGAAAAATTAAAGACTGCCGGTTATCAGCATTATGAAATTTCAAATTTTGCCCGCAGAGGATATAGAGCACGCCACAATTATATTTACTGGCTCTATCAGCCCTATCTAGCCTTAGGACCGGGAGCAGCAGCTTTTGATGGTAACTGCCGCTCACAAAATTTGGCTGATTTGAATCTGTATCTCAGGTATTATAATCCGAAAAATTCAACTTTTGTAGAATTTATGGATAATGCAGGTGGCAAAAATAGCGAGTTAGAAGGGAGAGCAATGAAAAACCCAAAAACTAAGGCCACAAAAATTAGAGAACTGAACTGTTTGAGCAAGAAAGAAAGGATGGCCGAATACTCATTTCTCGCTTTAAGAACAGCAAAAGGTTTATTTTATCATAAATTTTACCAACAATTTAATGTCGATTTTAAATCTCTATATAAAGAAGAGATCGCAGAATTAAAAGAGAATAAATTAATTAAAGAAGGAAATGAGCGTATCTATCTGACAAATCGGGGTAAAGAAGTAGCCAACAAAGTTTTTTTAAAATTTTTATTGGATTAATTCCAATAATTATTTGACAAAAAAATATCAATGTGTTATTTTATTATTAGCTGTTAGCACTCTCCTTAATCGAGTGCTAAAAAAAGAGGTGAGAAATGATGGTTGAGGAATTAGATTCGAGAAAAAAGCGAATACTGCAGGCCATCATTCAGGAACATATAATTTCTGCATCTCCAATTGGCTCAAGGACACTTGCAAAAAAATATAATCTGGATGTAAGTCCTGCAACTATCAGAAACGAAATGGCTGATCTGGAAGACTTAGGTTATCTGGAACAGCCCCATACATCTGCAGGAAGAATACCTTCTGATAAAGGTTATCGTTATTATGTTGATCAGCTTATCAGCAGGAAAAAAAATGAAGTTCCTGGAATAATCGAAAATGTAGAAAATTTATACCAGGACCTTCAGGATGTACAGGATATTATTTCTGGTATGGCAAAAATGCTTTCTAATATGACTCATTATACGGCGATGGTTAGTGAGCCCAAAAGTCAGGTCAGCCGCTTAAAAAAAGTTGAAATAATGCAGCTCGCAGATAATTCTCTGCTTTTAGTTCTGGTTACAGATACAGGAATGGTTAATAATAAAATTATTAATCTTGATCAGAGTTTATCTACAGCTAAAATTTCCTATCTCAATAAATTTTTAAGCGAAAAGTTGGAAAACAAATTACTTGCTAATTTAGATTCTAGTTATTTAAAAGAAGTAGAAAAAGAGCTTCTGGCAAGAGTTGATCTATCTGTTGATTTATTTAAACAGTTTTATAATGAGTTTGAAGGTGCATTTGAACCTGGTGGAGTTAAAGTTTATCTGGGAGGTACTTCCTATATTTTAGAACAGCCAGAGTTTAATGATCTGGAAAAAGTCAAGAAGATGCTCAAATTACTTGATCAGGAAGAAATGCTGAATAAAATTATTAATAGTATTTCTGGTTCTGATCTTGAAATTAAAATTGGTCAGGAAAATGAAGTTGAAGATATTAAAAACTGCTCACTTGTTGTTGCAACCTATTATATTTCGGAGCGAGCAGTTGGAAAAATTGGAGTTATTGGTCCCACCCGAATGGAATATCCACGTGTTATTTCTTCGGTGGATGTTATTTCTGATATTTTGAGTAAATTAATTTCTAAAGCTAGTGGGTGATAATTATGGACAATAAAAAAGAAAATAATAATTTTGAAGAAGAAAAAGAAGAAAAAGTTGAGAATTTCGAAAATAATGAGGCTGCAGAAAACAATGATGCTGCAGCAGAGGCAGAAAATGTTGATTCAGGGTTAAATGAAGAAGAACTAACTGGTATCCAAATGGAGCTTTCTCGGGAAGAATTAATTGAGGAAGTTAAGGAAAAAAATGAAAAGATTGAAGAAATGGATGCCGAAATAGATGATTTATTAAGCAGACTGCAGCGCTTACAGGCTGATTTTGTTAATTACCGCAAAAGAAGTCAGCGCGAAAAGGCTGAGATGACAACCCAGGGTAAAGTAGAACTTTGTGCCAGTTTGCTGCCGGTAATTGACAATTTTGAGCGGGCTTTAAAGGCGGAGGACAAAGTAGATGATTTTTACCAGGGGGTAGAGATGATCTATAAACAGCTTTTAAAGACTCTTAAAGAACAGGATATTGAAGAGATTTTGGCAGAAGGTGAAGAATTTAATCCGGAATATCATGAGGCAATTATGAGAGTTGAAAGTGAAGGATTTGAAGAAGGAACTGTAGTTGAGGTTGTCCAAAAAGGTTTCAGCCTAAATGATAGGGTAATTAGACCGGCGATGGTTAAAGTAGCCGGATAAAATAAAGTTTTAAGGTTTCAATAATTTTATGATAAATTCTAGTTTATTATTAATTTGGTTTTTGTGTAGTATTTTGATAACAATTTTCTAAGGAGGAATATAAAATGGGTAAAGTAATTGGTATTGACTTAGGTACAACTAATTCCTGTGTGGCAGTAATGGAAGGTGGAGAACCTACTGTTATTCCTAATAAAGAAGGTGCTAGAACTACTCCTTCTGTAGTAGCATATTCTAAAAAGGGAGAAAGAATTGTCGGTGAACATGCAAAACGTCAGGCAGTAACTAATCCTGATCAGACAATTTCTTCAATTAAAAGAGAAATGGGTACAGATTTTACAGCAACACTTAATGGAGAAGAATATACTCCACAGCAAATTTCGGCTATGATTTTACAGAAATTAAAAAGAGATGCAGAAGAGTATTTAGGTGAAGATGTTGAGGAAGCTGTTATTACAGTTCCTGCATACTTTAGTGATGCTCAGCGTCAGGCAACAAAAGATGCCGGTAAAATTGCAGGTTTAAAAGTAGAAAGAATTATCAATGAGCCAACAGCTGCTTCTTTAGCTTATGGTCTTGATGATAAAGGTGAAGAAACTATTTTAGTTTATGACCTTGGTGGAGGTACTTTTGATGTTTCCATTCTTGATATTGGAGATGGAGTCTTCGAAGTTATCGCAACTAATGGTAACAATCACCTTGGTGGAGATGATTTTGATCAGAGAATCATCGACCATTTAGCAGAAGAGTTTAAGAATAGAACTGGAATTGATCTAAAGAAAGATAAAATGGCACTGCAGCGCTTAAAAGATGCTGCTGAGAAGGCCAAGATAGAACTTTCCAGTGTTAAGCAGACAAATATTAATCTGCCGTTTATTACTCAAACTGATGAAGGACCTGAGCACTTAGATATTGATTTAACAAGAGCTAAGTTTGAAAGTCTAATCAGTGATTTAGTTGAACAGACAATGGATCCAGCCCGCAAAGCACTCGAAGATGCAGGGATGGATAAATCGGATATAGATGAAGTTATTCTTGTTGGTGGCTCTACCAGAATTCCTGCTGTACAGGAAGCAGTGAAAAACTTGATCGGGAAAGATGCACATAAAGGTATTAATCCGGATGAAGTTGTAGCAGTCGGTGCTGCAATTCAGGCTGGTGTTTTGGCTGGAGATGTAGATGATGTTGTACTACTTGATGTTACACCATTATCTTTAGGTATCGAAACACTTGGTGGTAAGTTCACTAAATTAATTGACAGAAATACAACAATACCTACTTCAAAGAGCAAGATATTCTCTACAGCTACTGACAATCAGACAAGTGTAGATATCCATGTACTGCAGGGTGAAAGAGAATTGGCACAGCATAATAAAACACTGGGTCGTTTCCAATTAACTGATATTCCACCTGCACCACGTGGAGTACCTCAGATTGAAGTAGAATTTGATATTGATAAAAATGGTATTGTTCATGTATCTGCTAAAGATAAAGGTACAGGTAATGAACAGAAGATCACTATAAAATCTACAAGTGGTTTATCTGATGAAGAAATAGAAGAAATGGTAAAAGATGCTGAAGAACATGCTGAAGAAGATAAAAAGCGGGTAGAAAAAATTGAAACTCGTAATGAAGCAGATGCTTTAGTTCATCAAACAGAGAAAACTCTAGAGGAAGCAGGAGAAAAAGTTGATTCTGCAATTAAAGATAAGGTTGAAGCAGCTAAAGAAGAGTTAAAAGAAGTTCTGAAAAATGAAGATGCTGAGACTGAAGAAATTAAAGAGAAAATGGAAGCTTTAACTGATGAATTAACAGAGTTAAGTTCCGAATTATATTCTCAAGCTGAAGGAGCTCAGCCTGGTGCTGGTGCAGCTGGAGCACAGCCAGGAGCCGGACAAGCAGGTCCACAGCCGGGAGCTGAAGCCGGTCAGGCTAATGCAGATGATGATACAGTTGATGTAGACTTTGAAGAAGTAGATGACGAAGACGAGAAAAAATAAAGCAGCAATTAACTAATAAATAAGAAAAAGAATAGGTCAGTTTAGGGAGAGTCTGACTCTCCCTATAACTGTTTTCTCTTTCTTTTTTAGAGAGGTGATTTTAAGATGGCAAAAAAGGATTATTACGAACTGCTCGGTGTTGACCGGGATGCGGATCAAAAAGAAATTAAGCGGGCTTATCGTAAGCTGGCCAAGGAATATCACCCTGATACTAATCAGGAGAAGGACACCTCAGAGAAGTTTAAAGAGATTTCTGAGGCTTATGAGATACTTAGTGATCCGGATAAAAGAGCACGTTATGATCAGTATGGACATTCAGGTATAAATGATCAGGACTTCAACTTTGATGATTTTGCTCAGGGTGGCTTCGGTGGTCTTGATGATTTATTTAATATGTTCGGTTTTGGCGGTGGTGGCCGCAGAAGAAGTGGACCCCGCCGTGGAGCCGATCTCCAGTATAGATTGGAAATTTCTTTTGAAGAAGCTGCCTTTGGTGGTAAAAAAGAAATTAGAATTCCCAGGGAAGAAGAATGTGACCGCTGTCAGGGTAATGGAGCTGAACCAGGAACTGATGTAAAAACCTGTCCCGAATGTAATGGACAGGGTCAGGTTCGCAGCAGTCAGCAGACTCCATTTGGACAGTTTACTCAGAGTAGAGTCTGCCCTAAATGTGGTGGGGATGGTAAAATTGTAGAAGAAGCATGTCACAAATGTAATGGCTCTGGTAAGGTAAGAAAACAGAGAAAATTAACTGTTAATATTCCGGCTGGTGTGGATACTGGAACCAGACTCCGGATGTCCGGAGAAGGTCAGGCTGGAGAAAAAGGTGGCCCAGCAGGAGATTTATATATAGTAATTGATGTTCAGGATCACGAAATCTTTGACCGCAAAGGTGATGATGTCTACTGTGAGGTGCCAATTAGCTTTGTTCAGGCAACATTAGGTGATAAGATTAAAGTACCTACCCTGGAAGGTAAGGTTCAGTTTGATATTCCTGAGGGGACTCAACCGGGTACAACCTTTAGATTAAAGAACAAAGGTATTACTCATCTAAACGGTTATGGTCGTGGAGATCAGTATATAAAGGCTAAGGTTATGATTCCTAAAGATCTTGATAACAAACAGAAAGAACTGCTGGCAGAATTTGCAGATATTAGTGGTGAAGAAATAAATCCAGAGCACAAAAGCTTTTTAAAAAAAATAAAAGACGCAATTAATATTTGAATTCAAAATAATAATTCAGATATTACTAAAATTACTAAGAAGCAACTCTAAACAATGGAGTGAAAATAATGCATAGATTTTTTATAGATCAGAGTACTGAAGTTGAAGCAACTGTAATTATTTCTGGAAATGACTATAACCATCTTAAAAATTCCCTGCGCCTAAATATAGGTGACAGGGTTATTCTTTCTGATGGTGATGGTTTTGATATGGAAGCAGAAATATTAAAGTTTCATGATCAAGGTGCAGAACTGAAAATTTTAAGCAGAGAAAAATCAAAAGTTGAGGCAGAGACAAAGGTTTGGCTGGCTCAGGGCCTGCCTAAAAAAAGCAAAATGGATTTAATAGTCGAAAAGGCTACCGAAATTGGTTTTGCAGGTTTAATCCCTTTAGAAAGCAAAAGAACTATTGTTAAGTATGATCATAAAAAGAAGAATAAAAAGCAGAGTCGCTGGCAGAGAGTGGCCGAAGCCGCTGCCAAACAGTCAGGTAGAGCGGTTATCCCGGAAATTAAAGATTTTTACAGTAGTGATAATCTAAAAGCTTTGAAAGAAGAATTTGATTATGTCTTACTTTTATGGGAAGATGAAAAAGAATATTCAATAAAAGAGTTTTTTAAAGAAAATAATATTGCTGCTGAAGCCAGAATTTTATTAATTATCGGTCCTGAAGGTGGATTTTCTGCGACAGAGGTAAGTGAATTCAAAAAAGACCTTAATGCCCGGATCATTACACTTGGGCCCAGAATTTTAAGAACAGAGACTGCAGGAATTACAGCTTTAACAGCAATTTTATATGAGAAAGGTGAACTTGGTGATTAAGATGATTAAAAAAGCAGCTTTTTATACCTTAGGATGTAAGGTAAATCAGTATGAGACTGAAGCTGTAATTGATATTTTTATAGACCACGGCTATCAGATTGTTGATTTTTCAGATAAAGCAGATGTCTATATAGTTAATAGCTGTACGGTGACCAATGAAGCAGCGCGTAAAACAAGACAGATTGCCCGCAGAGCTAAAAGAAGTTCTCCGGAGAGTATAGTTGCAATTGTTGGCTGCTATACTCAGGCTTTTCCGGATGAGGTAAGTGAGATAGAAGAAATTGACTTTGTTATGGGCAGTAATAATAAGGCTGAAATTTTAAAGAAAGCTGAGGAAATGCTGGCTGGTAAGACTATCAAAAATGAAGTTAAAGAATACAGCCAGTTAAGTGAATATGAGGATTTAGAATTAAAGCGTCTTTCTAATACTACCAGAGCCAATGTTAAAATTGAAGATGGCTGTAATCAATTTTGCAGTTACTGTATCATTCCCTATGCCAGAGGTCCGGTTCGCAGCCGCAGAGAAAAAGATGTAGTTGCTGAGATTAGGAGATTGAGTCAGCAGGGAGTTAAAGAAATTATCTTAACTGGAACCCATCTGGGAGCCTATGGTAGTGAACAGGGAAACAGTGAAGCCTTAACTCGTTTAATGAAGAGTTTAACGGAGATAGAGGAGCTAAAGAGAGTACGTTTGAGTTCAATTGAAGGTACAGAAATTGATCAGGGAATGCTGGAATTGATTGCTGAAGAAGATATTTTCTGTCCTCATCTACATTTGCCTTTACAGAGTGGCAGTGATCAGATATTGAAGGCCATGCAGCGACCTTATTCTGTGGCTGAATTTAAAGATACTGTTGCAGAACTAAGAGAAAAAATACCTGATCTGGCAATCACTACAGATGTAATT
This sequence comes from Halanaerobium saccharolyticum, assembly GCF_003259895.1. Classification (GTDB taxonomy): domain Bacteria; phylum Bacillota; class Halanaerobiia; order Halanaerobiales; family Halanaerobiaceae; genus Halanaerobium; species Halanaerobium saccharolyticum_A. Next base: position 107,296 of record NZ_QLME01000005.1, read on the forward strand.
GTTGGTTTTCCAGGAGAAACAGAAGCAACTTTTGAGCAGACATTAGAGGTAGTTAAAGAGATTGGCTTTGCAAAAGTTCATGTTTTTCCTTATTCGGCCCGGGAGGGTACACCGGCAGCAGAAATGGAGCAGCTGAATGGAAATTTGGTTAAGGAATACAGTAAAAAGCTGCGCCTGGTCAATGAAGCTTTGATGCTTGACTATCAGAAAAAATTCATCGGTCAGGAAAAAGAGGTTTTGATAGAAGAGGTTAGAGATCATAAAACTGATTTATTAACTGGTTATACTGATAACTATCTTAAAGTTCTGCTGTCAGGTTCAGATAAGTTAAAAAATCAGCTGGTTAATGTTAAACTGGAAAAGTCTGTTGATCCCTATCATTTAAAAGGAAAAATTGTAAATTAGCAGGAATTGTCTTCTTTTAAGAGAATATAGTTAATAGTCATAGCAAAAAGTTAATCTTGGCTTTAAATCACTTTATATAATTTTTTGAAGGAGGGATTTTCTTGGAAGATTGTTTATTTTGTAAGATATCAGCTGGTGAGACGGATACAGATTTTGTTTATCAGGATGACCAGGTTGTTGTTTTTGAGGATATTAATCCTCAGGCGCCTGTCCATTTGTTGATTGTGCCTAAAAAACATATTGCTGATTTAAATAATCTGCAGCCAGCAGATAATGAATTAATCGGAAATATATATCAGGTAGCCAAAAAAATGGCAGCTGAGTATGATATTGCTGAATCAGGTTACAGACTTGTCAGCAACTGTGGTGATGATGGTTGTCAGTCAGTTTATCATATTCATTTTCATCTTTTGGGTGGAAGACAACTGCAGTGGCCGCCGGGTTAATAATTAGCTTAAAAAGATTGGAGTTGTAAAAATGAGTGAATTAAAAAAACAGTTAATGGAAGATATGAAAAAGGCTATGAAAGAAAAAGATAAAGAGCGTCTCGCTGTAATTAGAATGACCAGATCAGAAATAAAAAATAAAGAAATTGAAACCGGTGAAGAACTGGATGATCAGCAGGTAACTGCTGTAATTGCGAAACAGGTAAAACAGATTAAAGATTCTCTCCCTGATTTTGAAAAATCGGGTAAAGAAGAGGTAATGAGAAAATTAGAGCAGGAAATTGAAATTCTACAGGAGTATCTGCCAGAACAGATGTCAGAAGCGGAAGTAGAAGAGTTGATTGACCAGGTAATAGAAGAAACTGGAGCAGAAAATATGTCTGATATGGGACAGGTAATGGGGAAAATAATGCCCAAAATTAAAGGCCGGGCTGATGGTTCTATGGTTAGTTCTAAAGTTAAAGAAAAGTTAAGTAGTTAAATATCAATTTATTACAAATCTACAAAGAAGGGGGATCCCCCTTCTTTATTCCTCTTAACTGGAGGTATAAATATGAAGAGAAAAATTTTAATTTTTTTACTTTTTTTATTGGTTTTTAGTTTTTATAAACCGGGAACTGTTGAGGCAGAAGTTATGCATCTGCAGTTAGATGGTGAAATTAATAATGCAGAATTTGCTTTTATCGACCGTAATTTAATCGAGGCAGAGACAAATGGATACGATTTTGTAATTATAGAGATTAATTCTCTTGGGGGTTATGTTGACCCAGCTTTGAAAATAAGAGACAGCATTTTAGAATCAGAAGTGGAAGTTATTACCTTTGTTAGTGGTAGAGCCTGGTCAGCAGCAGCTTTAATTGCCCTGGCTGGAGAAGAATTATATATTTCTCCTTCGGCCAGCATCGGTGCTGCAGAAACAAGACCTAATGAAGAAAAATATATTTCTGCTTTAAGAACAGAATTTGCTGCTACAGCAGAAAGCAGGAACAAAAATCCGCAAATTGCAGAGGCGATGGTTGATGCTTCCCTGGAGATTGAAGGAATTATTGAAACAGATAGACTGCTAACTTTAACTGCAGCTGAAGCTTTAGAATATCAGATAGCTGATTACAGTGCTTCCTCGCTGGCGGATGTTGCAGCAGCCAGAGATATTAGTCTAAATCAAATAGTTACGATTGAAAAGAGTAATTTAGAAAAAATAATGGGGATTATCAGCAGCCCCTATATAAGTTCCTTAGTTTTGATAATTGCATTTTCAGCGCTAATCTTTGAAGCCCTGACTCCAGGCTTTGCTCTGGGAGGAACAGTTGGTATAATTGCTTTGTCGATTTTTTTTGCCAGTCATATTTTTACCGGTGCAATTGGAACTGGAATTGTGGTACTTTTTATAGTTGGAGTTATTTTAATTCTGGCAGAGGTTTTTGTTATTCCAGGTTTTGGAATTGCTGGAGTTAGTGGAATTACAGCTGTTTTAGTAAGTCTATTTTTTATTTTTCCAAATACCTCGATTGCAATCAATGTCCTGCTGGCAGTTGTTTTAATAACTTTAATGATTGCAGTATTTATGATTAAAAAAGTTGGCAGCAGCCGCTTCTGGAGGCGAATTTCTTTAGAAAGTAATTCTAAAAATTATTTTTCTTCAGCTTCTAAAAAGGATTATTTAAATAGAGAAGCGGAAACAATGTCTAAATTGCGACCTGCAGGAACAATTAGGATTGATGGTAAAAGAGTTGATGCAGTCAGTGAAGGTGGTTTTATAGAAAAGGGTAAAAAAGTTAAAGTTATTTCAGTATCAGGTTCCAGAATTGTTGTTCGAGAAATTTCAGAGGAGGAATAAATAATGGAAATATTTTCAATTTTAATTTTAGTTGCTTTAATATTATTTTTTGTTTTGTTTTTCTATTTCATCCCACTTGGTTTGTGGATTTCGGCAACTGCTGCGGGAGTTAAGGTTGGCTTTTTTAATCTGATTGGAATGCGTTTAAGAAGAGTAGTACCTTCTTCAATTGTAGGACCAATGATTAAATCTCATAAGGCAGGTAAAGGTTTAAGCAGTGATCAGCTGGAAGCACATTATCTGGCTGGAGGAAATGTTGATCGGGTTGTTGATGCCTTAATTGCTGCTCAGAGAGCAGAAATTGATCTAACTTTTGAAAGAGCTGCTGCTATTGATTTAGCAGGTAGAGATGTACTGGAAGCAGTAAAAATGAGCGTTAACCCAAAAGTGATCCAGACTCCGGTTGTTACAGCGGTAGCGATGGATGGTATTCAGGTTATGGCAACTGCCAGGGTCACAGTTAGAGCTAATATTGAGCGTCTGGTAGGTGGAGCTGGAGAAGAAACTGTACTGGCAAGAGTTGGAGAGGGTATTGTTACTACAGTTGGTTCTGCAGAATCACACAAAAAAGTACTGGAAAACCCTGATTCTATTTCCAAAACAGTTTTAGACAAAGGGCTTGACTCTGGTACAGCTTTTGAGATTTTATCCATTGACATTGCGGATGTTGATGTTGGTAAAAATATTGGTGCTCAACTGCAGACTGATCAGGCAGAAGCAGATAAAGAAATTGCTCAGGCTAAGGCTGAAGAACGGAGAGCAATGGCTGTAGCAGAAGAACAGGAAATGAAAGCTAGAGTTCAGGAAATGCGGGCCAAGGTTGTTGAAGCTGAGGCAGAAGTACCACTTGCGATGTCTGAAGCTCTAAAAAAGGGAAATATGGGAGTGATGGATTATATGAAGCTTAAAAATGTAGAATCCGACACTAAAATGAGAACCAGTATTTCTGAAGCTTCAGAAAATGAAAAAGAACAACCGAATGAAAATTAATTTTCTAAAGTCAACCATTTCTGCTGGAGGTGAATCATGGAAGATCTAATTTTTGCACTTCCTACCTTTATTATTTTTTTCGTTATTCTATTTCAGATTTTTTCTCTCTTTAAAAAGGGATTTGATTTTATTGGGAAAAGATTTGATCTGACCATTGAGCAGGCCGGTGAAGAAGAAAAAGTAAAAACCAGTAAAATGAATACTGACTATGATCAGGATGAGGTAAAAAAAAGAATTGCTGAAGCTGAAAGAGAAACTGTAGCTGAAAGTAAAGAAAGAATTTTAAATCAGAATTCAAAATCTGAGGATGAAATAGAAGCGTCCAAAAAGAAGAATAAAGAAAAAACAAAAAAAGGTAATTCAAACCAGAAAAAAAAGAGAAATAAAAATAGTTCTCTGGGAGAAATATTTGCCCAGTATAATGAGGTAGAAAAAGCCGTAATTTATAACGAGATTTTATCTAAACCAAAAGCCCTAAAGAGGGATTAAAACTAAATCTTCTTCAAAACTGCGGCCTCCCTCCGGCTGCAGTTTTTTGGCGAAATTTGTTTAAAGAAATAAATATGATATAATAAATAAGTAAAAGTATTAAGGAGGAGTTATAACTTGAGTCAAAATGAGAGAAAAATTGAGATTAACGATTATCAACTTGCACAAAATTTTTTTGGTCACAATGACCGCAATTTGAAGCTTTTAGAAGATATACTTTCCTTAAAATTGAGCGGTAGAGGTAATCAAATTAAAATTGAGGGTGAGCGTGACCTTGAAGAATCTGAAAAGATAATTAAAAAATTACTTTCTTTAACAGATAAAAAAGAGGAACTGTCACCCAGAAAATTAAAATATGCGGCTGAACTTTTAAAAAGAAATCCGGAGATTAAGTTAAATAGAATTTATGATGAAGTGATATTGGAAAATTATAAAGGCCGAAAAATAAAAGCTAAAACCATGGGCCAGAAACTTTATTTAGAATCAATCAAAAATAGAGATATTGTTTTCTCTATTGGTCCTGCAGGTACAGGTAAAACTTATCTGGCGATGGTTATGGCAGTTAAAAGCCTTTTAAATAATGAAATTAATAGAATTGTTCTAACCAGACCTGCAATTGAAGCGGGAGAAAATTTAGGTTTTTTACCCGGAGATATGCAGGAAAAAGTTGATCCTTATTTGAGACCATTATATGATGCGCTTTATGATATTCTGGGACCGGAGAAGGCTAAATTATATCAGGAAAAAGATATTATTGAGGTGGCACCACTGGCTTATATGAGGGGAAGAACTCTTGATGATTCTTTTGTAATTTTAGATGAGGCACAAAATACTACTTTAGAACAGATGAAAATGTTTTTAACCAGGATTGGATTCAATTCTAAAGCAGTGATTACCGGTGATATAACTCAGATTGATCTACCAAGTAAAAAACGTTCCGGTCTGGCTACAGTTCAGAAAATATTAAAGGGAATTAAAGGAATAGATTTTGTCTATTTAAGCAGACATGATGTTGTCAGACATGACCTGGTTAAAGAGATTATTAAAGCATATGAAAGTTATGAAAGTGGGAGCTAAAAATGAAATTTATGAAAAAATTGAGAGTCAGACTCCGTAACTGGAGAAAAGAATATCTTGATTTTTCAACAAATACTTATAAAGTTATCTGGGCTGTCATTTTCTTTGTTTTGATTGCTCTGATTTTAAGTTTAGATTTGATTCCTAATCAAGTTGATTTAAGAGCAGGTCAGGTAAGTCAAAGTGATATTACTGCTCCCAGAACAATTACTTTTATTGATGAGAGCAGAACTTCTGAGTTGAGGCAGCGGGCTGCAGACACAGCTCCAAGAGTTTATGAAGAAGATAGTACTGTAGAAGAAGAAGTGATAAATAAGGTTAATAATTTATTTGAAGCTGTAAGTGAGAAAAGATCCTTTTTCTACAATAATAAAATCTCTCTGTCAGCAGAGTCTGAACAGGAATCGGAGCAAAATATTCAGGAAACAGAGAATCCTGAAGTTCAGGAGACTGATGGGACTGATAATGTTTTAACAACAGCTGAAATCGAAAACTTTGACCAGGATGAAATTAATGAAATCATAGGTCTGGTGAGGGAAGAAATAGATTTTGAAATTAGCAGTGATAGTTTATCAACTTTAATTACTTTAAATAGTGATGAGTTAACTGAGCTGCAGGAGAGGGCACATAACCTTCTGCAGAATAAATTAGGGAGTAGAATTTTACCTTCCGATCTACCTGAAGCTCGAGAAGAACTTCGCCAGAGTGCAATGGAAATGGATATTTCTCGAAGTAAGAGATTGGTTCTGGCAGAAATAGCTGAAACAGTTATTGCTGCGAATATGTTTTTGAATCAGGAAGCAACTACCAGCAGGAGACAGGAAGCTATTTCTGAAGTTGAAGCTGTAGAACAAACTGTCAGACAGGGCGAGATAATTGTTCGTAAGGGTGATGTCGTTACTGAATCAGATATAGATATTTTAGAAAGACTTGGACTGCAAAAAAGTGGAATTAATTATTATAATATTACAGGTAGAAACTTGATCAGTTTAATTCTTGTTTTACTGCTTGGATTTTATTTTTATAAATATCAGAAGTCAGTCTGGCAGGATAACAGCAAGCTGCTTTTAATTGAACTACTAATTTTAACTGTGGTTTTCTTTGCTAAAATATTAACCCTTTTCCAGAATCCATTTGTTGACTTTATGGTACCCACTGCTATGGCGTCAATACTTTTAACAGTTTTAATTGGCAGTGACACAGCCCTGATTACTACATTATTTATTAGTTTATTAATTGCACCCGTTTATGATATGAATTTCAATATAGTCTTAACCTCTTTTCTGGCTGGTTTAATAGGGATCTTTAGTGTAACTAAAGTTAAGGAGAGAGGAGATATTATAAGGGCTGGTTTAAATGTTAGTTTTATTTTAGTGTTTTTAATTGGCGGTCTTTCTTTAATGCAGCAAAATCAAGATTGGACATATTTAATCTGGTCAATTGGAGGCGGAATCGTTAATGGTCTTTTAGTAGGAGTGCTGGCCAATGGTCTGCTTCCATATCTGGAAGATTTATTTGATATGACAAGTTCTGTAAAGTTATTAGAGCTATCTAACCCCAGTCAACCGATTTTAAAAAGAATGCTGGTTGAAGCCCCGGGGACCTATCACCATAGTGTGATTGTTGGTAATTTGGCTGAAACAGCTGCCGAAGATGTAGGAGCTGATTCATTACTGGCAAGGGCTGCTGCTTATTATCATGATATAGGTAAATTAAAAAGACCTTACTTTTTTTCTGATAATCAGTTTGGAGGCGAAAACCCTCATGATAAGACTTCTCCAAATTTAAGTGCACTCATAATTAAATCACATGTTAAAGATGGGGTAGAAATGGCAGAAGAAAATGGACTGCCCTCAAAAATTATTGATATTATAAAACAGCATCATGGCACAAATCTAATTTCCTATTTTTATCAGCAGGCGCTGCAGAATAATAAACATGATGATATTGAAAAAAAAGATTTTCGCTATGATGGGCCTAAGCCTCAGAGTAGAGAAGCGGCTATTATTATGCTGGCTGACATTACAGAAGCAGCCCTGAGGTCCAAAAATTTCAATAAAAATAATCATGACCGAATTGAAGGCTTTGTTAGAGGTCTGGTTAAAGATAAGTTAATTGAAAATCAGCTTGATCAGTCAAACTTAACTTTAAGTGATTTAGATACAATAGTTAAAAGTTTTGTTAAAGTTTTAACCGGCATTTATCATCAACGAGTAGAATATCCGGAAAAATTGCTGAAAGAAATGAAAGGCGGGAATAATAGTGATTAATGTAGATTTTAATAATCAGCAGAGTGAAGTGGAAATCAGTCAGGAAATGTTTTCACTTCTGGAAAAAGTAGTTGAGACTGCTGCTGAACTTGAAGGATACAGTGGGGGAGAAGTGAGCGTTGCCTTTGTTAGTAATCTCCAGATTAAAGAACTGAACCAAAAATATCGAGAAAAAAATGAAGCAACAGATGTACTTTCTTTTCCCATTGATGAAGAGATGCTTGGTGATATAATAATTTCTGCCCAGAGAGCTGCTGTGCAGGCCGAGGAATATGGACATTCCTTAAAAAGAGAACTTGCTTATTTGACAGTTCACGGGATGCTGCATTTGTTTGGCTATGATCATCACAGCCAGGAAGAAAAAGATGAAATGCGGCAAAAAGAGGAAAGAGTTTTAACTGAACTCGATATCAGCAGAGATTAGGTGTAATCAATGTGGATTTTAAAAACTATAAATAGTTTTAATCATGCAATTGCTGGTTTTATACATGCCATCAGGACTCAAAGAAATATGCAGCTCCATCTTATTGCTGCAATTTTTGTACTTGCTTTTAGTCTTTTCTTTGATTTAAGCAGATTGGAGCTGGGGCTGGTTATTATATCTATATCTCTGGTAATTTTTGCTGAGCTGGTTAATACAGCGGTAGAAGTTATTATTGATATTCTGACTCAAGATTACAGTTTCAAAGCAAGAATTGCTAAAAATATAAGTGCCGCTGCGGTTGTCATTACTGCTGGCAATGCGGTCTTCATTGCTTATCTAATTTTTTTTAATAGGGCACAGGAATTATCATTAAACCTTATTTTTAATATTAGGCATGAGCCTCTGCATTTAATATTTATCAATCTATCATTAATTTTTATTCTGATTATAGCTTTAAAATCAATTTTTAGCAGTGGAACACCACTCAAAGGTGGAATTGTCAGTGGCCATTCTGCCCTGGCAGCCTCCTCTGTGCTTATTATCTGGTTTCTAACAGAAAGTTTAATTGCTTTTTCACTGGCAGTTGTTCTTGCGTTTTTAACAGCACAGAGCAGATTGGAAGCAGGGACCCATTCTTTTAAAGAAATTTTATTGGGGACTATTCTTGGTATAATAATTACATTTATAATTTTTTATTACTTTAGTATCTAATAATTTAGTTGACCGTGGAGGAATCAATAATGTATTTAGAATTGTTTTCATTTTTTATCTTAATATTTTTATCTGCCTTTTTTTCTGGTTCTGAGACAGCTTTTATGTCTGTTAATAGAGTTAAAATCAAAGAAAAGGTTCAAAGAGGAGATGAACATGCTGCAAAAGTTGATAAACTGCTGCAGAATCAGACCAGATTGTTAACCACTATTTTAATTGGTAATAATTTGGTTAATATTGCAGCTTCCTCCATAGCAACAGCTCTATCAATTGAGCTCTTTGGAAGTAAGGGAGTTGGAATCGCAACAGGTGTTGTTACATTATTAATCTTAATTTTTGGAGAAATAACCCCTAAGTCTCTGGGTAATAATAGAGCCTCTGATTATGCTAAGGCTGCTGCCGTGCCTTTATATTATCTAGAAATTATTTTGTCTCCTTTTATCTATCTCTTTACGAAGATTGTTAATCTCTTTGTTAAAGATAAGAGTTTAATTTCTTCAGCTTTTTTAAGTGAAGAAGAAATAAGAAGATTTGTTGATGTAAGTCAGAGAGAGGGAGTAATTAAAGAAACGGAACAGGAAATGATCCAGAGTGTATTTGATTTTGATGATACACTGGTAAAAGAAATTATGGTACCCAGAATTGATATGGTATGTATAGAAAAAAATGCCTCCTTAACTGAATTAATTAAATTGGGAGTCGAAAAAGGGCATTCCAGAATTCCTGTGTTTGAAGAATCTATCGACAATATTATTGGTTTAATTTATATTAAGGATCTTTTAGAATTAATATTAGCCGAAAAAGAAGAGGTTGATATTGAAAAATTTGTTAAACCAATTTATTTTATTCCGGAAGGTAAACCGATTAATCAGCTTTTATCTGAAATGAAGGATAGAAAAGAACATATGGCAATTGTCGTAGATGAATATGGTGGAACTTCGGGTTTAATCACAATTGAAGATTTACTGGAAGAAATTGTTGGAGATATTCAGGATGAGTTTGACCTGGAAAAAAGTTATATTGAAGTTATTGATGATAATAAACTGCTTCTTGATGGTAGAGTAGATATAGAGGAATTAAATAAATATTTAAGGGAACCTTTGGCTGAAAGTGATGATTATGAGACTGTAAGTGGTCTGGTTTTATATTATCTAAATCGCTTGCCGGTTCAGGGAGAAAAGTTAGAACTGGAAGATGTAACATTTGTCATTGAAAGTATTGTAGATAATAGAATTAGAAAAATTAAATTGATAAGTGAAGTAGAATTAAAACTAGAGGAAGAGGAATAATATTGTAGAGGTGAGAAGATGAAGTCGAAGTTATTTAGCCTGCTGATGCTATTGTTGACTGCCTTGTTGATTTTTACAGCCTGTAGTCCTCAATCTGGGGACCAGGTACAGCAGTCAGAGGAAGATGCTGCTCAGCAGGAAGAATTGAGTCAGGAAGATCTGAAAGAAGAAATCCAGAATATTGAAGAAGAATATGAAGCTGAAAGTCCAGAAGAAGACCAGGTCCAGGAAAATAATTATACTGCTGTTTCTCCTTTTACCGGACTACCAATTCCTCAAAATTATTATAAGCGAGCGGTAGCTGTTTCTATTGAAAATTCTCCGGCAGCCAGACCCCAGAGTGGTTTAGGAGAGGCTGAGATAGTTTATGAATTTATGTTAGAAGGTGGGATAACAAGATTTCTGGCAATTTATTGGCCTGAAGTTCCTGAAAAAATAGGTCCAATTAGAAGTGCCAGGCCGGCATTAATCGAAACGGCTCAATCCTATGGGGCTCTATTTTTACATGCTGGAGCCAGTCCGGATGGATTTGAGCTTTTACAGGCAGACAATGTTCTGCATTTAGATCAAATTTATCAGAGCCAATATTTCTGGAGAAGCAGCAAAAGAAGGGCACCACATAACTTATATTCCGGTAAAGAACCACTAAATACTTATTTAACTAATTTATCAGAAAAAGAATATCCGGAACAGTTTAACTTTTTAACAGCTTCTGTAGTCAGTGATTTTGAAGAAGCAGAAAATATTAGTATAGATTATTGGGGTTCATATGAAGTTTTATATGAATATAATAGTTTAGAAAATAGCTATTTAAGATTCTTAAATAGTAAGGATAATCCTCATCAGGTAGAAAGTGGAGACCAATTAAGAGCTAAAAATATTATAGTTCAGCATGTTCAAACTTCTACCAAAGACAGCCAGGATCGGCAGGATATTAATCTTGCTGCAGGTGGTGAGATGCAGTTATTTAGAGATGGAATAGTAATTAAAGGCAGCTGGGAAAACAGTAATGGGGAGATAACATATTTAGATGCTGCTGGTAATAAAATTGAGATTAATCCAGGTCAGACCTGGATTCAGGTAGTTCCTAATGGAACTGAAATTACTTATTAAAAGACTATGTAAATATATATTTATTTTAAAGCAATATTGTGAGGTGTTAGTAATGAAAAAAGAAATTAAAGAAAAAATGTTCAAAAAAGCTTTAGAAGCTCAAAAAAATGCATATGTGCCTTATTCAGACTTTCCTTTAGGAGCAGCAGTCTTAATGGAAGATGGTTCAATATATACTGGTGTAAATATCGAAAATGCATCGTTTGGATTAACAAATTGTGCCGAAAGATCAGCTATTTTTACTGCTGTATCACAGGGTAAAAGAAAAATTGAAGCATTATTAATTGTTAGCTCTACAGAAAAGCCAGTGACTCCCTGTGGACCCTGTCGTCAGGTGATAAGTGAATTTGCTGATGGTGAGATTGAGATAATTATGATGACTGAAGAAGGAAAAGAACTGACAATGACCAACACAGAGCTGCTGCCAGGTGCTTTTAATGATTCTGCAATGGAGAAAAACAATGAGTTATAAATCAGGCTTTGTAACAGTTATTGGCAGACCAAATGTTGGCAAATCAACTCTGGTTAATACTTTGGTTGGAGAAAAAATAAATATCATTTCTCCCAGACCACAGACTACTAGAAACAGTATTAAAGCAATTTATACAGAGGATGATGGACAGATAATTTTTATTGATACACCGGGTATACACCAGCCTCGTAATGAGCTGGATAAATTTATGCAGGATGAAGCATATAATAGTTTAGATGGAATTGATGTAATTATTTTTATTTTAGATGGAAGTACTTACTGGGGTAAAAATGATCAGTTAATCTATGATCAGATAAAAAATAGTGAGCAGGAAATTATCTATGTTATGAATAAAATAGATAAAATTTCAAATAAAGAACTAATAAAAAAGCAGAAAGATTACAGCCAGAAGGTAGGTAAAGAGGTTGTTCCAATTTCAGCTCTAAATAACAAGAATGTGGATAATTTGTTATCTGAAATTCTTTCAAAACTACCTGAAGGTCCTCAGTATTATCCAGAAGATATGATAACAGATCAAATAGAAAGATTTGTTTTTGCAGAAATGATCCGGGAGAAGATTTTTTATCTGACCCGGGAAGAGGTGCCTTATGGGGTAGCTGTTTTAGTTGAAGAAGTTAAAGAGAGAAAAAATGATGATTATTATATCAGGGCCAATATTTATGTAGAAAAAAAATCACATAAAGGGATTATTATTGGTAAAAATGGTAAGATGTTAAAGAAAATTGGGCAGCAGGCCAGGAAAGAAATAGAAGACCTAATGCAGACCAAGGTTTATCTTGATCTCTGGGTTAAAGTCTTAAAGGACTGGCGAGAAAAAGATAATCTGCTTAAAAGAATGGGTTATAAATAAATTTTTGCAGGACTATGACAAACTTTGTAGAATATGAATATTGATAAAGCAAAAATATAAGAATTTAAGGAGTGGTTTTAAAAATGGCGATCAAACCTCGTGATATGGCTAAAATGATTGACCATACAAATCTGAGTCCGACGGCAACTGTGGACGAAATCAAAGAATTATGTGAGGAAGCAAAAGAGCATGAATTTGCATCTGTATGTGTAAATCCTATATATGTTCCCTTATCTGCAAAATTATTGGAAGAAAGTTCAGTTAAGGTCTGCACTGTAGTTGGTTTTCCTCTGGGAGCAAATACTACCGAAGTTAAATCTTATGAAACCAGAAATGCTATCAAAAATGGTGCCCAGGAAATTGATATGGTAATGAATATAGGGGCCTTTAAATCTGGAGCTTATGAGATTTTCAAAGCTGATATTAAAGCTGTAGTAGATGCTACTAAAAAAGCAGGTGTTAGCTCTGATATTATTGTGAAAGTTATTCTGGAGTGCTGTTATCTGGATGAAGAAGAAATTGTTAAGGCCTGTGAGATTGCAAAAGACGCAGGAGTTGATTTTGTTAAAACTTCAACAGGTTTTGGTGATTATGGAGCCAGAGTTGAAGATGTGAGTATTATGCGTAAAACTGTTGGTCGAGATGTTGGGGTTAAGGCTTCAGGTGGAATCAAAAACTTTGAACAGGCTTTAGAAATGCTTGATGCCGGCGCAAACCGAATTGGTGCAAGTTCTGGCGTAACAATCGTAACAGATGATGAAGAATAACGGGAGTTGAATTAAGTGGCAACTTTTGAGACGGAAGCATTAGTCTTAAAGCAATTTGATTTAGGTGAATCAGATCGTCTGATTACTTTATATACCAGAGAAAAAGGTAAATTAAAGGCTGTAGCAAGAGGAGCCCGGAAGGGGAACAAATCTCGTTCCGGTCTTGTTTTGCCCTTTAGTTATCATGATTTCACCTTATATCAGGGAAAATCACTGGCTAAAATAAATCATATCGAATCTATTGCAATGAACACCAAACTAAGAGAAGACCTTGATTATATGGCTTATGCCAGTGTTGTTTCCGAATATGTAGAACGGGCCGGGCTGGAAGATGAAGCTGATCAGGCTCTTTTTTCTCTTTTAGCTGTTATTTTAGAGAAAATGGCTGCGGCTGAAAGGGGAGAGCTTTTATTTTATTTGACTGTTTTCAAGGCGAAGTTACTACTGCTGCTGGGGGTTAAACCAGAAATTGAGAATTGTACAGTTTGTGGAGAAAAAGTTGAGCTTAAAGGCTCAACCCCACTCAGTGTAGAAGAAGGTGGTTCAATCTGCAAAAATTGTTTTAAAGATAGTAATTATAAATATACCCTTTTTTCTTTAAATGAAATGAGAGCCCTTTATAAAATTACTTTCGCCGAAATTTCTAAATTAAAGCCGGAACATTTTTCTCATCAAATTTTAGAGAAAATTAATGAGCTATCAGAAAAATTTCTGATTTATCATCTTGATTTAAAACCTAAATCATTATCATTTCTTTATACAATCAGGAAAATGAATAGTTGATTAAATTTGAGCCTTGTCCTGAAGGATAAGGTTTTATTTTAATGAAAAATATTAAAAAGAGTACGAGAGGAAGTGCATTTATGAATTTCCAGGAAATTATATTTTCGTTGGATAAATTTTGGAGTGAACAGGGATGTGTAATTGAACAACCCTATGATACTGAGGTAGGTGCAGGAACAATGAGTCCTTCCACTTTTTTGCGTTCGCTGGGAAAAGAAGGATGGGATACTGCTTATGTCCAGCCCTGCCGTCGACCTACTGATGGCCGCTATGGTGATAACCCTTATCGTCTGCAGAGATATTTTCAGTATCAAGTAATTATGAAACCATCACCTGATAATATTCAGGAGATTTATTTAGATAGTTTACGAGCCCTGGGTATTGAACCTGAAAAACATGATATTCGTTTTGTAGAAGATAATTGGGAGTCGCCCACTCTTGGAGCCTGGGGTCTGGGCTGGGAAGTCTGGCTTGATGGTATGGAAATTACTCAGTTTACTTATTTTCAGCAGGTTGGTGGTTTTAAAGCCGATCCAGTTACAGTAGAGATCACCTATGGTTTAGAGAGAATAGCTATGTATTTACAGGAAGTTGAAAATGTGTATGATTTAACCTGGGTTGAAGGTGTTAAATATCGAAAAATATATCATCAAAACGAGGTTGAGCAGTCTAAGTATAATTTTGAAGTTGCAGACATCGATCGTTTATTTGATTTATTTGACATTTATGAAGCAGAAGCTGAAAACTCTCTGGCAGCAGAACTACCTTTAGCTGCCTATGATTATACGCTTAAATGTTCACATACATTTAATCTTTTAGATGCCCGGGGAGCAATTAGTGTAACTGAAAGAACAAGATTTATTAAAAGAGTTAGAAAACTGGCTCATGCATGTGCAGCCAGCTATTTAGACTCAGGAGAGCAGGAGTGATAATGATGGCAAAAAATCTAATTTTCGAAATAGGAACTGAAGAAATGCCAGCTGCCTCTATGCAGAGATTTAGAGAAGATTATCTTAAAACAGCAGCGGCAGTCTTTGAAAATAATAATTTAGATTATGGAAATATGAATGTGTATTCTACTCCAAGACGACTTGTGCTTGCAGTTAATGATTTAGCTGAAAAACAGGAAGATCAGCGAGAGATTGTGAGGGGGCCTGCAGTAAATATTGCCTTTGATGACGCTGGAAAGCCTACCAAAGCCGGGGAAGGATTTGCCCGGGGTCAGGGAGTAGAAGTAGGTGAGTTGGTAGAAAAAGATGGATATTTATATGCAGAAAAATTGGAAAAAGGAGAAAAGACAGCCGATATTTTAGCGGAGATTTTAAAGAAGATTGTTGACCAGGTACCTCTGCCTAAGGCAATGCGCTGGGGTAGTGTTAAGATGGAATTTATTCGCCCAATTAAATGGCTTTTAGTTTTATTTGGTTCAGAAAAAATTGAACTTGAAATTGCCGGAGTTAAAAGCTCTAACTATAGTATTGGTCACCGTTTTTTAAGTGAGGGTCAGGTAGAGATAAACAATGTTGAAGATTATTTTTCTGCTTTAGAATCTGCCTCTATCATAGTTAGTCAAGAAAAAAGGAAAGAAATTATTAAAAAAGAAATTAAGGAGCTCGATTTATCAGCTCAGGCAGTAATTAAAGATTCTCTGCTGGCAGAAGTAACAGACTTAATTGAGTTTCCCACTGCTTTTAAAGGAAGCTTTGCTGAGGAATATTTAGAGCTGCCCCCGGAAGTTTTAATAACAGCTATGGAAAAACATCAGCGGTATTTTCCTGTAATGACCGAGGATAATCAACTGCAGCCAGAATTTATCGGTGTGCGTGATGGTGGTCGAGAGCACCTTGACCAGGTTATTTCTGGGAATGAGATGGTTTTAAAAGGAAGACTTGATGACGCCCAGTTTTTCTTTGCTGAAGATCAAAAATATGGGTTTTTAAATAGAAGTCAGGATATTAAAGATATAGTTTTTCAGAAAGATATAGGTAGTGTTTATCAGAAAGTAGAAAAACTACAGGAGATAACTGCTCGACTGGCTGATCTTTTAGGTTATAATCCGGCTAGAAAAGAAATGGCAGTTCGGGCAGCAGAGATCTGTAAAAATGATCTAGCTACAGAAATGGTAAATGAATTTGCCAATCTCCAGGGGTTAATGGGAAAAGAATATGCCCTTATAGAAGGAGAAGACAGGGAAACTGCAGAAGCTATTTTTGAGCATTATTTACCACGTTTTGCTGGAGATGAATTACCAGAAACTAAAAGTGGTACTGTATTATCAATGGCTGAAAAATTATTCAATTTAAGCAGTCATTTTCTGCTGGGTAATATTCCAAGTGGTTCTCAGGATCCCTTTGCCTTAAGAAGACAGGCCACCGGTCTGCTGAGAATTATTCTGGATAATAATTTAGTAATCAATATTGAAGATGTGATTAAATTTTCAATGAGGATAGTTGCCATTAATCCAGATAATCTTAATTCGGCAGCTTCTGATTTAAAAGCATTTATTAAACAGAGACTGGAAAATTTACTTGCAGAAGAAAATGTAAGGTATGATATTATCAATGCGGTAATAAATATTAAGGATCAAAACCTGCTTGATCTTTATCAGAGAGCTCATAAATTAATGGACTTTAGGTCTGAAAACCCCAGTTTATTTGTTGATTTAATTCGGGGCTTAGTCAGAGCGAAAAATCTTGGCGAAAAGGCTGAAAATAAATTCGAAATTGAAGCAGGATTATTGGTTGAAGTTGAAGAAAAAGAACTATATAAAGAGTTTAATCAGCGAGAATCTGAAATCAAAGAGTTTTTTGCTTCCAGTCAGTATCAAAAAGGGTTTTACCTGCTGGTAGAATTAAAGCAATATATTGATGCTTTCTTAGATAATGTAATGGTGATGGTTGACGACAGTGAACTTAAAAATAATCGTCTGGCTTTATTAACCCGTATTGCAGAATTAATGTCAGAGGTAATGGATATTGAAGAAATAGCTCTAGACTAATAATTAAAACGGGGTGAATATTATGAATGAAAAAAATGTTGTTGCCTTTGCAGTTTCAGACTCAACTGGTAAAACTGCCAAGCATTTAATGGAGTCAGCTGTGGGACAATTTCCGGAGCATGAGATTAAAATAAAGACATTCTCCTTTGTGCGCTCTCTTGATAGGGTTGACGAAATAATGAAAAAGGCTAAAGAAGAAAATGCAATTATTGCTTATACTTTTGTTAAAAATGAGATGAGAGATTATTTAAATCAGGCAGCAGAAAAAAATAATTTAGAATATATAGATATGATGAAAAAACCTTTAGCTATGGTTGCTGGTAGATTGAATGTAGAACCCAGAGAGGAATTTGCTCTAAAATATAAATTAGATGAAGAATATTTTAAGAGAATTGAGGCAATGGAATTTACTCTTAAATTTGATGACTTAAATGAATCAAAAGGAATTGCGGAAGCAGATATAGTTCTGGTAGGAGTCTCAAGAACTTCAAAGACTCCACTTTCTGTTCACCTCTCATATTTAGGTTATAAAACTGCCAATGTGCCGCTTGTACCCGAGGTGGAAGTACATCCTTCAGTTTTAAAAGATAACGCTGAGAAAGTGGTTGGTTTAACCATAGACCCAGAGATGTTAAATGATATTCGGATCGAAAGACTAAAAAAAATGGGACTTGGTGATGATGCAACCTATGCGGCAAAAGAAAGAATTAAGGAAGAATTTGAATATGCCGATTCAATAATGGAAAAAATCGGCTGTCCTATAATCGATGTTACAGATAAAACTATAGAAGAAACTGCTGTAGAGGTACTGTCATACTTCAATGATTAGGAGCTGATATTATGTTTTCCAGAGTTGAACAACTAGAATGGGAAAAAGAAAAGCTGTCAGACTTTGCCTGCCTGAGTTCAGCCAGCAGAGGCCGGTTAAAAGAAGAAACTGGCTCTGAAATACGTACAATTTTTCAGAGAGATCGGGATCGAATTATTCATTCAAAAGCTTTTAGACGGCTTAAGCATAAAACTCAGGTATTTATTGCACCTGAGGGTGATCACTACCGTACCCGTCTGACTCATACTCTGGAGGTCTCTCAGATTGCTCGTACAATCGCCAGAGCTCTTAAATTAAATGAAGATTTAGTAGAAGCTATTGCCCTGGGACATGACCTGGGGCATACTCCTTTTGGTCATGCTGGAGAAGCTGCACTAACAGAAATTACTGGATCAGAGTTTAATCATAATCTGCAGAGCCTGAGAGTGGTTGATCTTATAGAAAAGCGAAGCAGCGGCAGCAGAGGGCTTAATTTGAGTATTGAGGTTAGAGATGGGATCTTAAACCATACCGGCAGCAATAAGCCCTTTACCCTGGAAGGCCAGATAGTTAGAATTGCAGATCGGGTTGCATATATTAATCATGATATTGATGATGCTCTGAGAGCCGGAATTATCAACCAGAATGATTTACCCCCAGCTGCAGTTTCTGTTTTGGGTGATAGTCACTCTCAGAGAATAGATATAATGGTCAGAGATTTGATTAACTCCAGCTGGCAGCAGAATGAGATAAAACGTTCAGCTGAGGTAAAAGCTGCAACTGAGAAGTTAAGGAACTTTCTTTTTGAAAATGTTTATATTGGTTCTGAAGGTAAAAGTGAAGAGGGTAAGGCAAAAAGATTATTAAAACTGCTCTATGAATTTTTTATGGATAATATTAATTATATACCGGACGAATATTTAGAATTTGAAAAAAATCATAAACAGGCAGTAGTTGATTATATAGCTGGAATGACAGACCGTTATGCTATTAATCTCGGCAGGAAATTTTTTATTCCTACACCGTGGTTCGACAAAAATTGATAAATTTCAATTTGCTTTTACAAATAAATGAAGGATAAATTATTTTTTTAGAGAAATATAATTACAACAGTAAATTATTTTTTAGAGTAAATAAATTAAGGTCAGGGTGGATAAATTGGCCAGATATTCAGATGATTTTATAAATGAGGTAAAAGAAAATGTTGATATTGTTGACTTAGTTTCTGATTATCTTGAATTGGAAAAAACAGGTAATAGATATAAGGGTTTATGCCCTTTTCACAGTGAAAAAACACCATCATTTTTTGTCAATCCTGATAATAATTTTTATCACTGTTTTGGTTGTGGTGCTGGTGGTGATACAATAAATTTTGTGATGGAAATTGAAAATTTAACCTTCGTTGAGTCATTGAAAATGCTGGCTGAAAGAACAGGTATGGAATTACCTGACATGAGTAATCAGCAGCGGCAGCAGTATAAAGTAAGAGAACAGCTTTTTTCTTTAAATAATTTAGCTGCTCGCTTTTATAATTATCTTTTAACTGAAACGGAGATGGGAAAAGCAGCATATAATTATTTAGAAGAACGGGGATTTAACGAAGCTGATATAGAAGAGTTTAATCTCGGTTTTGCAGCTGATGAATGGCAGCTTTTATTAAATTTTTTGCAGAAAAAAGGTTTTAGTATTGATTTAATAAAAAAAGCAGGTTTAATCAGTGAAGGAAAAAACAATTCGCATTATGATAAATTTAGAAATAGAGTTATTTTCCCAATATTTAATAATAGAGGGGAAGTAATAGCTTTTGGAGGTAGAATTTTAGAAAGTGAAGATAAATATGGACCCAAATACTTAAATTCTCCTGAAACACCTATCTTTAGTAAAAAGAAGAATTTATATGGTCTACATCTCGCTAAAGATTCAATTAGGGAGCAGAATAGCTGTATTATTATGGAAGGTTATACAGATGTTATTCAGGCTCATAAAAATGGATTTAAAAATTCTATTGCCTCTTTAGGTACTGCTTTTACTGAAGAACAGGCAAAGTTAATTAAAAGATATGCCGAAAATGCCTATATTGCTTATGATGCTGATACAGCGGGTAATAAGGCAACCTTAAGAGGTCTTGATATATTAAGTAGAACTGGAATTAATGTTAAGGTTATTCAACTTCAGGAAGGCAGTGATCCAGATCAATTATTAAAAGATGAAGGAGAGGAAGCTTTTAATAACTTGATTGAGGATGCAGTAAACTTAATAGATTTTAAAATAAATATGATAATAAAAAATAAAAATCTTTCGGAACCTGGAGTCAGAAAAAAAGTTTTAAGATCGATTGTTGAACTTCTGAGTGAAGTAGAGGATAATTTAGAAAGAGAAATTTATATTGAGAGAGCAGCAGCTAAAACTAAGTTTAAAGCTGATGTACTGGCAGAAGAAGTGGAAAAAGAATTTAGGCAAATTAAAAGCAGGAATTATCAAAGAAATAGAGAAAAACAAAATAAGCAATCAGAAAAAGAATTTGACTTATACTCGCAATTATCATATTATCAAAAAGTTGAAGAAGAAATTCTGGCTCATTATATCAGTAATCCTGCTTTGAGAGAGGAGCTGGCTGCCAGACTTTCTAAAAATGATTTTAATGGTAGAACTGCTCAGCTGGCAGGACATCTTTTTAAAGGAAGTGTGATTAGTAATTCTGTTCAATTAGATAAAGTTAAGGATAACTTAGGTGATGAATTATTATCTTACTGGTCCGAAATTCTTGTTAAACAGGATAATTTCTTAAGCAGGGATCATATTTTGGAACTGGCAGATTATTTAAGTTCTAAACGGATTTCCAGAAATAAAAAGAAATTATGCAGTCTGCTCAGCAGAAAAGAATTAAGTCTGGATAAATTAAATCGTATTTTATTAACTTTTTACAGTTTAAATTACAATATTGAAAGGAGGGACTAAAGTGGCTGAAAAAAATATAAGTCCTGCTAAAATAGATGAAGTTAAGGATCTTGTCAATCGTGGTAAAAAAGAAGGGGAATTGACATATGAAGAAATTATGGATGCCCTGGAAGACATTGATTTAGATTCCGAAGATATAGAGAAAATATATGATATTTTTAGTGACATGAATATTGAGATTGTTAATTCGAAATTAGAAGAAGATGAGGAAGATGAAGATGATGAGAATAGTGGTCTTGATTTGAGTATCCCTAAAGGTGTCGGTATAGAGGATCCTGTTAGAATGTATTTAAAGGAAATTGGTAAAGTTGATCTATTAACTGCTGATGAAGAGGTAGAGCTGGCTAAACGAATGGAACAGGGTGATGAATGGGCCAAACAGCAGCTGGTTGAAGCCAACTTAAGGCTTGTAGTTAGTATTGCTAAAAAATATGTTGGTCGCGGAATGCTTTTTCTTGATTTAATTCAAGAAGGTAATATGGGACTAATGAAGGCCGTGGAAAAATTTGATTACACTAAGGGCTATAAGTTTAGTACTTATGCTACCTGGTGGATTAGACAGGCTATAACACGTTCTATTGCCGATCAGGCAAGAACAATTAGAGTCCCAGTTCATATGGTAGAAACGATTAACAAATTAATCCGAGTTTCCAGACAACTGCTTCAGGAAATGGGAAGAGAACCCAAAGCTGAAGAAATTGGTGAAGAAATGGATATCTCAGCTGATAAGGTAAGAGAGATTATGAAAATTGCTCAGGAACCTGTTTCTCTAGAAACTCCAATTGGAGAGGAAGAAGACAGTCACCTTGGTGATTTTATTGAAGATGTTGATTCTCCTGCCCCTGCTTCTGCAGCATCATATATACTGCTTAAAGAACAGCTGGATGGAGTTTTAGATACTCTTACTGATAGAGAAAAGCGAGTTCTGGAACTTAGATTTGGAATAGAAGATGGTCGTCCCAGAACCTTAGAGGAAGTGGGTAAGGAATTTGGTGTTACCAGAGAAAGAATCAGACAGATTGAGGCTAAGGCACTGCGCAAATTAAGACATCCAAGCCGCAGTAAAAAGCTGAAAGATTATCTGGATTAAAGAGCATAAATGGGTAACTGGAAGTATTTATGAGATATTACAGTATTATCATTAATATTTCTCATAAAAAAATTAAAATAACTCTTGACCTGTGCTGATTTCTATCATATAATTATTCTTGTCGTCACAAATAAACGATTTGTTTTTTGTAGAGGGCCCATAGCTCAGCTGGTCAGAGCAACCGGCTCATAACCGGTTGGTCCCAGGTTCGAATCCTGGTGGGCCCACCAAGGAATATAAACACCCTGTTCTTTAATTAGAGCGGGGTTTTTTTGATTTATATAAAAATAAAAGTTTACAAATATTAAGATTAGTTTTTAAAAGTTATTCTATGTTAATTTGATTTTTATTTGTCAAAATTAAGGAGGTCATTTTATGGCGAAGGTTGCTGAAGTTATACAATTAATGGGAAAACTTGCTCCTGCCAGACTGGCAGAAGATTGGGATAATGTCGGAATGCAGGTTGGTGATGGTACTCAAGAAGTAAAAAATGTATTATTGGCTCTTGACTTTAACCAGAAAGTTTTAACAGAAGCAGTAGAAAAAAACTGCCAGCTGATTATTACTCATCACCCTTTTATATTTAATGGAATTAAAGCAATTGATGCTCAAAACCAGAGTGGTAAATTAATTTTTGAATTAATTAAAAATAATATATCCTTATTTTCTGCACATACAAATTTAGATATTGCAGCAGCAGGTTTAAATGATTATTTGATTAAAAAGTTGGATGTAGAAAATATATCTATTCTAAAAACAACGAACAGTCAAAACTATTATAAACTGGTGACTTTTATTCCAGAAGATAAATTTGAAGAAGTAAGAGATGCCCTTTATGCTCAAGGTGCTGGAAAGTATAAAAACTACAGTCATACTGGCTTTTACCAGCAGGGAAAGGGTAGTTTTAAACCTCTAACTGAGGCTGAACCTTATCTGGGTGATAAAGGGGAAATAAATGAAATTGAAGAATATAGATTTGAAACAATTATAGACCCCGAAAATTTAAATCAGGTTATTAATAAATTATTAAAAGTCCACCCTTATGAGGAACCTGCCTGGGATTTATATAAAATGGAAAACCTAGAAAGCAAAAAGGGAATTGGTAGAATTGCAGATTTAAAATCAGAAATTAAACTGGATGAGCTTTTAAAGAAAATAAAAGAAGTTTATAAGCTGGAGCAAATAAAAGTGGTCAGGGCAAACAAGAAAATTAAAAGGGTTGCCCTCTGCAGCGGTAGTGGAGCAGATTTTATAAAAGATGCTCATTATCAGGGTGCAGATTTATATCTAACCGGGGATGTTAAGTTTCATGAAGCTCAGACAGCAGAAGAACTTGGGCTGTCTCTGGTTGATTTTGGGCACTATGGCAGCGAAAAATTTGTTAAGGAACTATTATCAGATAGATTAAATAAAATAGCATCCTCAAAATTAAAAAAGGAATTAAACTTTATTCAGTCAGTGGTAAATACAGACCCCTGGAACTATCAGTAACCACTATTATTGCGGTCTTTTTAACTTGAGTAAACTGCTTGACATATAATAATTCTGGTGGTATACTTTATATGGTAAAAAAATAAGTTAACCAGATGATCGCATCTTTTAAGATGAGGAAAGTCCGAGCTCCACAGGATAGGATGCCGGGTAATCCCCGGTGGAGGTAACTCCCAGGCTAGTGCCACAGAAATATACCGCTTTTATGAAAGGTTTTCTTTAAAACCTTTTCTTAATAAGTAAGGGTGAAAAGGTAAGGTAAGAGCTTACCGGGTTTCAGGTAACTGGAATGCCAGGTAAACCCCATCTGGAGTAAGTCCAAATAGGGAGAATATAAAAGTGATCCGCTTTTCTCCGGGTAAGGACGCTTGAGGGTACAGGTAACTGTTCCCCTAGATAGATGATCATCTAATACAGAACTCGGCTTATAGGTTAACTTATTTTTTTTGCCTATTATTATTTTTTAAATTTTTATAAAACTCAAAAAAGAGGTGTTGAGATGGAGAAAGAACTAATAGATGCAATAGAATATATTGACACAGCAGTAAATAAAACAGAACAATTTAATGATTATTCTCCTGAAATGAGTAATAAAGTTCTGGATAATAGAATTATAACACTTGAGGGTTACATAAGATACATTGAACGGGAAACAATGCCCAGATTGGAAAGTTTAGTTAAAAAGCTTGAGGAGGTAAATAATGGTTGATCAGATATATTATAAAATTCAGTATCCTCTTAAAAAAGCTATAGATTTAATGAAAGATTTAGATAATCATGATTTAGATTCTCTAGGAAAAAATTTAAATAATTATGACAGAGAAAAAATTATTAATTTTATAGAAGGCTGGAATAATGGGGGCAGAGAAAAATTAATTTCTTTAATCCATGATTTAAAGGCACATCAATAAATCTTTTTAAGACCATAGCTAATTGGCTGTGGTCTTTTGGATATTAGACTATAACTCTTATGAAGCAGGTAAAAAGTATTTAAAAATACCTAAATGCTTTAATAATACCTATTTACTTGATTATAATACCTATATTATCTTCAAATCAACTGCTCTAAACTTTAAGATATATATTAGAGGTGAGCAGAATGAAAAAAGAATATATTGGGAAAAAGATTAAAGAATATCGTAAAATCAAGGACTTAACTCAAGAAAACCTGGGTGAAAAAGCTGGACTTCATTATACATATATTGGTCAGGTGGAAAGAGGAGAAAAAGAGCCATCATTAAAATCTCTGCTAAATATTGCTGACGCGCTTGATATTGGAGTTGATAAATTACTAATTAATTATAATTTGAGTTCTGAGGCCAGTATTCAGATTTCGAATATAACAGATTTGCTTTTAAATAGAGATGAAAAAGAATTAGAGATGATCTATACTCTACTTAAAGATTTAACAAAGATTTTAGAGGCTCATAATATTGAAAATTGATAATATTTATGGTACAATAAACTGCAAACTGATTGAAGAAGTGTAATATGATCTAAGGAGGGTTATTATATGGCCGGACATTCCAAGTGGGCTAATATAAAGCATAAAAAGCAAAAAGAAGATAAGAGAAGAGGTAAATTGTTTTCAAAATTAAGTCGTAAAATAGCTGTGGCTGCCAGAGAAGGTGGCGGAGATCCAGAAATGAATGCCGATCTCAGAATGGCTATTCAAAAAGCTAAAGATAATAATATGCCGAATGATAATATTGAGAGAGCAATTAAACGTGGTACAGGTAATTTAGAAGGAATGACTTACGAGTCCTTTGTTTATGAGGGATATGGACCAGGCGGAGTTGCCTTATATCTTGATATTATGACTGATAACAGAAACAGAACTGCTTCAGAAGTGCGTCACATTCTTGATAAAAATGGTGGTAATCTAGGTTCTAATGGATGTGTTTCCTGGATGTTCCAGCGCAAGGGTGAACTTGTAATTGATCTCAATGAATTTGAGGTTGGAGAAGAAGAACTGTTATTAGAAGCATTAGAAGCTGGAGCAGAAGATTTAGAATATGGGGAAGAAGAAGCTGTTATTTATACTGATCCAGGCAATTATGAATCTGCCAGAGAAGCTCTAGAAGAAGCAGGTTATGAATTTGAATCAGCTGATTTAGCTATGATTCCTGATAATGAGGTTACTTTAGATAAGAGTGATGCCAAAAAGATGCTGAGATTAATGGATCAGTTGGAAGATCATGATGATATTCAGGATTTATATTCTAATTTTAATATTCCAGACGAGATAAGAGCTGAAATTGAAGCTGAAGAAGATTAGTTAAAAGTTAATCTAATTTTAATTTATTTGTTATAAAATAGATTTAGATTTTAATAAGGGCACTGTTCAGCAGTGTCTTTATTTTTTTGTTTTAATAATTAACTATGTGTGATATAATTACTTCAAACATTAGTTTGAATGGGGTGTGGCATTTGCGTATTTTAGGTATTGACCCGGGGCTGGCAACTATTGGTTATGCTCTGGTAGACAAAGAAACAAATCATTTTGACGTTTTAGAATATGGAGTTATTAAGACTTCAGCTGATAAAAGTGATGTAGAAAGACTAGAAATTATTCATAGAAATATTGAAGCTTTAATTAAAGAGTTTAAACCGGAAGAAATGGCAGTAGAAGAATTGTTTTTTAATAAAAATGTTAAAACAGCAATTGTGGTTGGTCAGGCCAGAGGAGTTATTCTGCTGGCAGGTTCTCAGGCTGGAATAAAGGTAGCTGAATATACTCCACTGCAGATTAAACAGGCAGTAGTTGGGTATGGAAGAGCTGATAAAATGCAGGTTCAGCAGATGGTAAAATCACTGCTTAATCTATCTGAAATACCAAGACCTGATGATGCAGCTGATGCCCTTGCTATCTCTATCTGTCACGGTCATGTTTACAGTGCTCATTCTGGATGGGAGGAAAGATTATGATCGGCTATTTAGAGGGAGAGGTAATTGACTCTGAAAGCACAAAAATTATATTAAAAATTAATGGAGTTGGTTATGAATTAGAGCTGGCAGGTTTTAAAAAACAGCCCAGAATTGGGGAAGAAATAGAAGTTTATACATACACCTATGTTAGAGAAGATACATTAAAGTTATTTGCTTTTCCGGAAAAGATGGGCAAAGAGTTATTTGAAATTTTAATAACTGTTAATGGCATCGGTCCCAGTGCAGGTTTAAATATAATTAATACAATGCCTGCTTCCAGATTTATTTCAGCTATCATGCAGAAAAATGAAGTAGTTTTAAAAGAAATATCTGGTATTGGGCCCAAAACTGCTCAAAGGTTAATTCTGGAACTCCAGAGCAAATTAGAAGACTTTGCTTATCTGCAGAGTAAAAATGGCCAGGAGGCAGAGGAAGAATTTACATCTAATGAAGAGCGTCAGGATATAGTGGATGCTCTGACTGCTCTAGGCTATAAGATTTCAGAGATAAATAGTGCTCTTAGAGAAGTAGAATTTAATGAGGAAGCGGATCTTTCTGAGAAAATCAGATTAACTTTAAGTCAGCTTGGTAAGGAGAGATAATAATGGAAAATGAAAGAAGAGTTGTTTCTCCCAAACAAAAAAAAGATGATAATTCTATTGATAAGGGATTAAGACCACTTAACTTAGAGGAATATGTTGGTCAGAGTAAATCAAAAGAAAAATTGAAAATTTTCATCCAGGCTGCTCGTGATCGAAAAGAAGCTCTTGACCATGTAATGCTCTATGGACCACCAGGGCTTGGTAAAACCACCCTGGCCAATATTATAGCAAATGAATTAAATGTAAATATTCATCAGACATCAGGACCGGCGATAGAACGACCTGGAGATCTGGCTTCTATTCTGACAAATTTACAGCCGAGTGATGTTCTATTTATTGATGAAATTCACCGCTTAAATAAGATTGTGGAAGAGGTTTTATATCCTGCAATGGAGGATTACTGCCTGGATATAATTATTGGTAAAGGTCCAAGTGCACGTTCGGTAAGACTTGACCTGGCACCATTTACCCTGGTAGGAGCTACTACCAAAGCTGGCAGACTTAGCTCTCCTTTAAGAGATAGATTTGGTGTGATCAACAGACTGGAGTTTTATGATCAAGATGAGCTGCAGGAAATTGTTATCCGGTCAGCAGATATTTTAAATATAGAAATCGTTGATCATGGTGCTCTGGAGATAGCTCGGCGTTCCCGGGGGACTCCCAGAATAGCTAACCGCCTCTTAAAAAGAGTAAGAGATTTTGCAGAAGTGAAAGCAGATGGTATAATTAACAGGGAAGTTGTGGATGCTGCTTTAAAACTGCTTGAAATCGATGAACTGGGGCTTGATAGAATTGATCATAAGTTACTGAAAACAATAATGCTTAAATTTAGTGGTGGCCCGGTTGGATTAAACACCCTGGCAGCTGCGATTAGTGAAGAAACTGAAACGATTGAAGATGTTTATGAGCCTTATCTTCTGCAGCTTGGATTTTTAGAAAGAACTCCCAGAGGAAGAGTTGCAACAACTAAGGCCTATCAGCATCTAAAGATCAAACAGAATAAGGAATAATTAATTATTTGATTAAGTTAAATGATTTTGGAGGTAATTTTTAAATGAAAGTAGAAGAATTTGATTATAATCTCCCGGAAAGATTAATTGCCCAAAAACCTCTGCCCGAGAGAGATGAGTCGAGATTGATGGTTTTAAATCCGCAGGAAAATACAATTGAAGAAAACATCTTCAATAATTTGAAAGAATATCTGGAACCGGGAGATATGATTATTATGAATAACAGCAGGGTAATACCTGCCAGATTATACGGAGCAAAGGTTCCAACCGGAACAGAAATTGAACTCTTATTGTTAAATGAGCTGTCTGAGGGCCGCTGGGAAGTTTTAGTTCGTCCTGGACGGAGAGCTAAAAAAGGAGTCAAGATTAATTTTGAAGATGTTTTAGAAGCTGAAGTAGTGGAATATACTGATTTTGGCGGTAGAATTGTAGAATTTAGCTGGGACCAGGAAAACTATGATTTTGAAGAAGTATTAAACAAACTGGGAGAAATGCCTTTACCACCATATATTCATGAAAAGCTAGATGATCCAGAACGCTATCAAACAGTATATAGTCAAAAAAGAGGTTCTGCAGCAGCTCCTACTGCTGGTCTGCACTTTACAGATCGTTTATTAGAAGAACTGCAGGAATATGGAATAATTCTGGACTATATTACTCTTCATGTGGGCCTGGGTACCTTTAGACCGGTTAAAAGTGAAGAAATTGAAGACCATGAGATGCATGAAGAATATGCAGAAATTTCTGCTGACACTGCAGAAAAAATCAAAGAGGTTAAAGCAAAAGGGAATAAAGTTGTAGCAGTTGGAACCACTGTTACCAGAACTTTAGAGTCTGCCGCCCAGGATAGTCAACTGAGTGAATATAAAGGCTGGACTGATATTTTTATCTATCCTGGTTATCAATTTAAAGTAATTGATTCCTTAATCACCAACTTTCATCTTCCAAAATCAACTTTATTGATGCTTGTTTCTGCTCTTGCTGGTAAAGAATTTATTTTAAAAGCGTATAAGAGAGCTGTAGAAGAGGAATTCAGATTTTTTAGTCTGGGAGATGCAATGCTGATTTTAAATAGGAAGGAAGATTAGTTTGTTCGATTTTAAATTATTTAAAGAAAACCAGAAATCACAGGCCAGGCTGGGTGAGATAACTACGGACCATGGTAAAATTCAAACACCAATTTTTATGCCTGTAGGAACTCAGGCAACTGTTAAAGCAATGACTTCCAGAGAATTAAAAGAAATTGGATCTCAAATTATTCTGGGAAACACCTATCATCTTTATTTAAGGCCAGGAGATGATCTGATTGCTAGAGCTGGTGGGCTGCATCAGTTTATGAACTGGGATCGACCCATCTTAACTGATAGTGGTGGTTATCAGTTTTTTTCTCTGGCTGATCTAAGAGAGATTGAAGAAGAGGGGGTCTATTTCCAGTCTCATCTGGATGGCTCTAAACACTTTATTTCTCCCGAAAAATCAATGCAAATTCAGCAGAATTTAGGTTCTGATATAGTTATGGCTTTTGACGAGTGTCCTCCATATCCAGCTGAGCAGGAGTATGTTGAAAATTCGTTAAATAGAACTCTGCGCTGGGCGGAAAGATGTAAAAAAGAAATGGAAGGAGCAGAAGGCCAGGCCTTATTTGGAATTATTCAGGGAGGAGTCTATCCAGAACTAAGAAAACAAAGTGTAGAGCAAACAGTAAAGTTGGATTTCCCGGGTTATTCTATTGGAGGTTTAAGTGTTGGTGAGCCTAAGGAAGAAATGTATAAAATGCTTGATTATACAACTCCTCTAATGCCCAGAGATAAACCCAGGTATTTAATGGGGGTTGGTACTCCAGAAGATTTGATCGAAGGAATTTACCATGGTATAGATATGTTTGACTGTGTAATGCCAACCAGGATCGCCCGTCACGGTCAGGTTTTTACTCATCAGGGACGTAAAACGATTAGAAATGCAACTTACAAAGAAGATTTTTCTGCTCTTGATTCTGAGTGTGACTGTCATGTCTGTCAGAATTATAGTCGTGGTTATATTAGGCATTTACTAAAAAGAAATGAAATTCTTGGAGTTAGATTAACAACTTATCATAATTTATATTTTATGCTCAAACTTGCCGAAGAAATAAGAGAAGCAATTGAAGCCGATACTTTTATGAACTTCAGAGAAGAATTTCATAAGAAATATAAATTAAAATAAGATATTAATATTATTTTTAAAATAATATTTCTCATTTAGCAGGAATATTATAATTATTGTTGAATTAGTTATGAGAGAAAAAAATTAATTAGGAGGATATTTAATGGAATATTTATATGCAATTTTACCATGGGTCTTAATTTTCGGTATTTTTTGGTTCTTTTTAATCAGACCTCAACAAAAACAGAAAAAAGAACATCAGAATATGCTGGATAACCTTAGTGTCGGTGATAAGATCGTTACTATAGGTGGAATTAAAGGAAAAATAATCAAGCTTAAGGATAACAATATTAGAATTAGAGTTTCTTCCAATGTTGATATTGATTTTGTTAAAAGCGCTATTTCAAGAGTAGAAGAAAAAAGCGACAGCAGTAATAAAAAGCTGGAAAATAATGAGGAAACAGAAACAGAAAAGAAATAATTTATTCAGTTGAGAACTGGGGGAAATAATGTGAAAAATGCAATTAAAGAGTTTTTGCAATCTTTAGTAATAGCAGGAATACTGGCCTTCTTTATTATTACATTTGTTGCCCAGTCATTTGTAGTAGATGGAAGGTCAATGGCTAATACTCTTCAGGATGGTGAGAGGTTATTTGTTAATAAATTCATTTACAGATTTCAGCCACCAGAAAGAGGAGATATAATAGTGTTTTCTCCTAAAGGAGCGCCAGGCCAAAAATATATAAAAAGGGTGATAGGAACTCCTGGTGATACTGTTTATATTGATGAGGGAGTTACCTATGTTAATGGCGAAGCTTTAGAGGAAAATTATTTACCAGAAAAAATGATAGGGGATTTTGGCCCCTATGAAGTCCCGGAAGCAAGTGTTTTTGTTTTAGGGGATAACAGAAACCATAGTGCTGATAGTCGTTTTTCCAGTATTGTGGGTTTTGTAGAATATGATGATATTTCAGGCCAAGCTTTCTGGGTTTACTGGCCTCTGACTGAAATGAGGGTTATTGATCATCAAAATTACAATTTATCATTCGAAAATTAATTGTTTATTGTTAGGAGGACATTTATTTAATGAGGTATAAACAAAAAAGACGAATTAAACTTATTGTTATTTTAGCTATTATTGCCTTTGCTGCCTTTTTATATATGCAGCACGGTATAAATTTAGGTCTTGATCTACAGGGTGGAGCCCATATAGTTTTACAGGCTCAACCTACAGCAGAAAGAGAAATAAATGATACTGTGATGACTGGGATTCAGAGTGTAATTGAGCGTCGTGTAAATCAGCTGGGTTTAAGTGAACCTTTAATTCAGCGGCAGGGTAGTGACCGAATAATTGTCGAGCTGCCGGCGGTAGATAGCCCAAATGAAGCGATTAATACAATCGGTAGAACTGCAATGTTAACTTTTAAGAATTCTGCCGGGGAAGTATTGATGACTGGCGAAGCGGTTCATGATGCACGGGCTGATCATGATCAGTATGGTAGACCAGTAATTGCCTTTACTTTAACTGATGAGGGTTCTGATCAATTCGCGGACATAACGAGACAGTATATTGGAGAAAAAATAGGTATTTATCTTGATGATGAACAGCTGACTAATCCTACAGTTCAGGCTGTAATTGAGGAACGAGGTCAAATTACAGGTTATGAAACAATTCAGGAAGCTGAAGAAGATGCAATACTAATCAGAGAAGGTGCCTTACCGGTCCCGGTTGAGGTTATAGAAACCAGGACAGTTGGACCTACTCTTGGAGAAATTTCAATCCAAAAGAGTATTAGAGCTGGGCTTCTTGGTCTCTTATTAGTAGCTATTTATATGGTATTTTATTATAGGTTCCCTGGAGTCTTGGCTGCTGTTATTCTGGCAATTTATGGTCTGATTCTAATGGGAACAATGGCAGGCCTACAGGCAACACTAACTTTACCTGGTATTGCAGGACTAATTCTTTCTATTGGTATGGCGGTTGATGCTAATATTATTATTTTCGAGCGCATAAAAGACGAATTGAAATCAGGTAAGACACTTCGCGCAGCTATTGATGCTGGTTTTAAAAGAGCTTATACGACCATTATTGATGCTAATGTTACTACAATTATGACTGCTCTTATTCTGGCCTATTTTACTAGTGGTACAGTTAGAGGATTTGCTGTTACACTGGGCATAGGTATTATTGTCAGTATGTTTACTGCTTTTTTTGTTACCAGAAATGTAATTGATATTTTTGCTGGCAGTAAATTATTACGTGAAAATAAATCTTTCGGGGTCAGAAAGGGGTAATAAAGTGGATATTTTAGGAAAAAGAAAAATTTGGTATACGATTTCGCTTACAGTAATTGTTATTGGATTATTGTTTTTATTAATAAATGGTTTGAATTTAGGTATTGATTTTAATGGTGGAACGTTAATGGAGTTTAGTTTTGAAGAAAATGTTTCGACAGAAGAAGTTAGAGGAGTTTTAGAAAAAATTGAGATTGCTGCCGACAGTAAAATCCAGCAGGCTGAAACTGCCGGTGAACATGGTGTGATTATCAGAGCTAAAACCTTAGAGTCAGAAGAAATTGTTGCTGTTGATAATGCAATTAGAGACGAATTTGAATCTGCAGAGATGCTGAGGACAGAGATGGTAGGTCCAACTATTGGTAGAGAATTGAGGGTCAATGCTTTACTGGCAATGCTTGCAGCCTCGATTGCTATAGTTGCTTATATTTCTTTCCGCTTTGAATTTAGATTTGCTGCGGTTTCTATCATAACTCTGATGCATGATGTTTTAATTACAGTTGGGATCTTCGCTATTTTAGGGAGAGAAATAAACACTCCATTTGTAGCTGCAATATTAACAATTATAGGTTATTCTATTAATGATACAATTGTTATTTTTGATAGAATCAGGGAAAATATGAAGATGATGCATAAAGTGCCCTTTATAAAACAGGCTAACACTGCAGTTGTTGATACTTTACCAAGATCAATTAATACTTCAATAACTACTTTGATTACGATTTTAGCTATTTATTTCTTTGGAGGAGCTTCAATTCAGACCTTTATGTTAGCTCTCTTTATTGGAATGTTTGCTGGTACTTATTCTTCAATCTTTGTGGCCAGTCCTTTATTGGTAACCTGGCAGGAAAAAATCAGCAAATAATAATTAGAAAATACTTAAGACTATAACCCCTCCTGAATAATGGAGGGGTTTCTAACTTTAAAAAAGGCTGTGATAATATGGATATGAACTTACCCAAACACTACCGGCATTTTCAACGATATAGTGAAATCGCACAGATTCTTGTTAAAAATGGGCTTGGTTTTATAATTTCTCAGCTAGATTTAAATAAATATTTACCTTTTAGAAAAAGAATAAATACTGCAGAAAGACCAACCGGTAAAATGCTTGCTGTTAAAATTAGAGAAGTTTTACAGGAATTAGGTCCGGCATATATAAAATTAGGTCAGCTTTTAAGTACCAGAGCTGATGTTTTTCCTCCAGTATTTATAGCAGAAATGAGAAAGCTTCAGGATAAGGTGCCTCCAGAAGATTTTGAAGAAATAGAAGAATTTTTAAAAATTGAGCTGGGGGATAAATTTGAAAATGAAATAATTAAAATTGAAAAAGAAGCAACAGCAGCTGCTTCAATTGCTCAAACACATAAGGTTGTTTTAAAAAACAACAAAAATGCTATTATGAAGGTTAAAAGACCTGGAATTGATAAAAAAATTAGTGTTGATGTAGAGATAATGGAAAATCTTGCTAAACAGGCTGAAGAAAGAGATTTATTTAATTCAGTAATCAGACCATTAGAGATTATACAGGAATTTAAGAGGACAATTAAAGATGAGTTAAACTTTAAAGGAGAAATGGCAAATATTATTCGTTTCCGCAGTGATTTTGCTGATAATCCCTATATAACCGCTCCAGAAGTATATTCGGAAATTTCGACTGTTAATGTTTTAATTATGGAAGAAATCAAAGGAATGAAACTTAGAGAGGTAGATCAGAGTCATCCTCACAATAAATTTATTGCTGAACTTGGAGCTAAAGCATTAATGAGGCAGGTATTAATTAATGGTTTTTTCCATGCTGATCCACATCCGGGGAATATTTTTATAACCGGTGAAAAGACTATTGCCTATGTTGATTTTGGAATGGTAGGTCGGATCACAGAAGAGGATAGAGATCTAATGGCACTGCTTTTTTATGCCCTGATTAATAAAAAAATAAATGTTTTAATGGATGTAATCTTGATCCTTGGCAGTAAGCCAGACAATTTTAACCGCAGAAGATTTCAGCTGGATATGGAGAAAATTCTGGATCGTTATTATGGCAGTGATCTAGCTAATATTGAAATTAAAGCAGTTTTTGAAGATCTGCAGTATTTTATTTATGAACATCAGATTAGAATGCCGCAAGATTTCTTTTTATTATTTAGAGCCATTGCAGTTAGTGAGGGTGTCGGTCAGGATCTTGATCCAGATTTTAATGTAGTTGAAGTTGGAAAAAGTTTCATTTCTGATATTTTAGATGATCGGATGCAGGTGGATAAAATCATCTCCAGAGTGGGATCTGAAATCTGGAAGTTCGGACGCAAAAAACATGAGCTAAATAATCAGTTAAAAACTGTTTTAAGCAAACTTGTGGAGGATGATTTTACTATTAATTTTAGACACACTAATCTGGAGAATCTTATTTCCAGAATTGATATAATCTCAAATCGGCTGTCTATGAGTTTAATCATTGCTTCTTTAATAATTGGTTCAACTTTACTAATTCAGACAAATATGGAACCAACTATTTTTAATATTCCTCTTTTAGGTTTTATTGGTTATTCTTTTGCAGGAATTTTGGGGCTGCTGCTTGTAATTTCTATTTTTCGATCCGGTAAATATTAAAAATAACTAATAATAGATTTTGGTGATAATTAATGAATAAAATTTGGAAAATGCTTTCTTATCAAGAAAACGAAAGTATAGGTTTTTTAGAAAAGTTAATGGCTGAGCGCGGTATTAAGTCTCAGGAGGAAAAAGAAATATATTTAAATTCAGATTTAGAGTATTTAAGTGATCCTTTTTTACTGCCTGGTATGGATAAGGCGGTTAAGAGAATAGAAAAGGCTGTTGCAAACAGGGAAAAAATTCTAATCTATGGAGACTATGATGTTGATGGTATTACCTCAACTTCGCTTTTATATAGATTTTTTGACAGCGCCTATAATATTAAAATTGATTATTTTCTTCCTGATAGAATAAAAGATGGTTATGGTTTAAATATTAATTCTTTAAAAGAAATTTCAGCAAAAGAAATTGATTTAATTATTACAGTTGACTGTGGGATAACAGCTTTTGAAGAGGCCAATTATTTAAAAGAAATTGGGATTGATCTGATTATTACTGATCACCATACACCATCCGAAAAATTACCGACTGCTGCTGCGGTGATTAATCATCATCTGGTGCAGAAAGAAAATTATTTTGCTGAGGAAATTGCAGGAGTAGGGACCGCTTTTAAACTGGCACAGGCTTTAAGTCCTGAATTGGTAAAAAAAATGGGATCAGAGCTTTTGCCGATTGCTGCCTTAGGAACAGTAGCTGACATTGCACCTTTAAAAGATGAGAATAGAATACTGGTTAAAAATGGCTTAAAATTAATTGAGGAAGATAAAGTCAGTGGACTTAAGATATTAATAGAAGAATTAAAACTAGATAAAACTAAAATAAGTGCCGGTCAGATAGGCTATATTATCGCACCTCCGTTAAATGCGGCGGGTAGGATTCATGATGCTGAAGAAGCATTAAAACTATTGATTGGTGAAGATAAAGCAAAACTGAGAGAAATCGCAAAAAAACTGATTGGTATTAATAAACAGCGACAGCAGCAGGAAGAAAGAATTTATCAAGCTGCTGAAAAGAAAATCAAAAATATTGATTTAGAAAATGAAAAGTCTATTATTTTAGCTGATTCAGACTGGCATCCGGGAATTATTGGGATTGTTGCTTCCAGATTGTTGGAAAAATATAATTTACCTGTAATCTTATTTGCTGTAGATCAAGAAAGTAATACTGCTAAAGGTTCTGCTCGCAGTATCTCAGCTCTCAATATTTATCAGGCTTTAAAATACTGTCAGTCTGAACTGCTTAATTTTGGCGGACATAAAGCAGCAGCTGGTTTAAGTATTAAGGTGGATAAGATTAATAAATTTAAAAATGTTTTTAAGGAATATTTACTTAAAAATTTAGAGACTGAAGATTTTTTGAAAAGTAAAAAAGTTGATATTAATCTTGATTTAGCTAGGGTTAACAAAGAATTTATTCAGAATTTAGAAAAGTTTAGGCCTTTTGGTATTGCAAATCCAGCTCCTAAATTTTTATTTCGAAATCTAAAATGTAACAGGTGTTATCAGATGGGAAAAGAAAATAAACATTTGAAAATATATTTAGAAAACGGAATTCAGGCTGTTGCGTTTAATTTAGGAGATCAAATGGAAGAAATTTCTGCTTCTAATGTTGATTTAATAGCACAGCCAGAAATTAACCGCTGGCGGGGTCAGGAAAATATTCAACTGAAAGTAGATGATTATCGATCTCAAAACGATACTTCTACAGCTTTAGTATTTGAAGAGAATAATTACCTTTTTTATGATTGCAGAAATACTGAAGATAAAAGAGGGACTCTAAAGAGTTTACTTAGTAAAAAGTGGCTGGGCAAGGGTGCTGTATATGTTAATCATAAAAAGGAAAACAGATATTTTACTCAGAATTGTCCAGAACATTATTTTTTTGGTAACCAATTTGAACTTCAGGCTGATTTTTCGCATCTGATATTTTATTCACTTCCATTTTCCTGGGAACATTTTTATGAGATCTTGCAGAAATTCAAAAATAATATGGAAGCTGGCTTTGTTAAAATAATACTTGTATTTTCAGAGTCAGATATTAAATATAATACTAAATTAATAGAACATCTAAAGCAGAAGGAAATAGCAGCAAATAATGAAAATGAATTGGACTTTAAAGGCTCAGTACGATATAATAAATTATCCAGGCGAATGGAAAATTTTATGGTATTTAAGGATTTGATCTTTAAAGAAAATCTATTTGACCTGATTGCAAATGTATCTAATTTTAAGGAGGATAAAAATGAATCTTAGTGACAAAATAAGAAACATTCCTGATTTCCCAAAAGAGGGAATTTTATTTAAAGATATAACTCCACTTTTGAGAGATAAGGATGCACTTAAGGAAGCCATAGAAAAAATGGCGGATATGTTTAAAGATTATGAGATTGATTATGTGGTGGGAATTGAAGCCAGAGGTTTTTTAGTGGGAACTCCTTTAGCTATTGAACTTGGTAAGGGTTTTATACCAATCAGAAAACCGGGTAAACTTCCGCATGAGGTACTAAAAAAATCTTATGAATTAGAATATGGGAAAAATGAGATTGAAATACATAAAGATGCAGTTTCAAAGGGAGATAAAATTTTACTGGTAGATGATCTGCTGGCTACTGGTGGAACCACGCTTGCTGCAACTGAAATGATAGAAGAATTAGGTGGAGAAGTTGTTGGATGTGCATTTTTATTAGAATTGGATGCACTTACTGGAAGAGAAGTTTTAAGTAATTATGAAGTCAAATCACTTTTAATCGAGTAATATATTTATTTGATTTCCGGGTAAATAAAGGAGCATAAATATAGATGGAACTAGATACTTTATTAGATAAAATAAAATCATATATGGATGATCCAGATTTAGAGATGGTTAAGAAGGCATATCAGTATGCCGAAAGAGCTCATTCTGAACAATATCGTGTTTCTGGAGAGCCTTTTGTCGAACATCCACTTGGGGTATCTATTATTCTTGCTGATTTAGAGCTTGATATAGTTTCAATTGTGGCATCATTGTTGCATGATGTAGTAGAAGATACAGGTATCAGCAGCGAAGAAATAGAAAAAGAATTTGGTGCTGAAGTAGCTCATATTGTGGATGGGGTCACAAAATTAACAAGGATGCAGTTTAAAACAAAAGAGGATCAACAGGCAGAAAGTCTGCGCAAAATGTTTGTAGCAATGGCTGAAGATATCAGAGTTGTTTTAATTAAACTGGCAGATCGTCTTCATAATATGAGGACTCTAAATTATATGAAAAAAGAAAAACGCAAAGAAAAGTCAAGAGAAACGCTGGAAATATATGCTCCTCTTGCCCACCGTCTAGGAATGTCAAAAATGAAGTGGGAGTTGGAGGATTTATCTTTTAGATATTTAAAACCAGATATGTATTATGAGGTTTCTCATAAAGTACAGGCCAACCGGAAACAGAGAGAAAAAGATATTCAAGAGGCTATAGAAAAGCTGAAATCTACTTTGAAAGAACATGATATAGATGCTGAAATCTATGGTCGTCCCAAACATCTCTACAGTATATACAATAAAATGAAGCGTAAAGAAGTAGAGTTTAATGAAATATATGATTTAACAGCAGTTCGTGTTTTAGTAGAAAATGTAAAGGATTGTTATGAGGTACTGGGTATTATTCATGAGATCTGGAAACCCATGCCGGGAAGATTTAAAGATTATATTGCAATGCCTAAATCTAATATGTATCAGTCACTGCATACAACTGTTATTGCCCCCAATGGAGATCCACTTGAGGTCCAGATCAGAACTTATGAAATGCATAAAACTGCCGAATATGGTATTGCTGCTCACTGGAGGTATAAAGAAGGCAAAGTTGGTGACGATAAGTTTGAAGAAAAATTATCCTGGTTGAGAAGACTTTTAGAGTGGCAGAAAGACTTACAGGAACCACAGGAATTTATGGAAACTTTAAAGATTGATCTTTTTGAAGATGAAGTCTTTGTATTTACCCCTGAAGGTGATGTTGTCTCTCTTCCTAAAGGTGGAACACCCGTTGATTTTGCCTATCATATTCACACTGAGGTCGGTCACCGCTGTGTGGGAGCTAAAGTAAATGGGAAAATAGTTCCCTTAGAATATAAGCTAAAAAACAGTGATATTGTTGAGATTTTAACTTCTAAAAAAAGTAATGGCCCTTCTCGTGATTGGTTAAATTTTGTCAAAACTTCTAAAGCCAGAAGTAAAATCAAGCACTGGTTTAAAAAACAGCGCCGGGATGAGATTATAGAAAAAGGTCATCGGATTTTGGATGAGCACCTTGAAAAGCATAATATTGAGTTAAGTGAAAAAGAAAAAGAAAAAGAATTGAAAGAAATAACTAAAAAATTAGGAAGAAAAGATATTGATGATTTATTAGAAGAACTGGGCTACAGTAATATAAGTCCCAAACAGGTAGTAAGTAAATTTGAAGATTATGAGCCTGAACCAGAGCTTGAGAAAAAACCGGCTCATGGTCAGCAGAAATCATCTTCAGTTGATAAAGGTGTTTCAGTTAAGGGTATGGATGATATGCTTGTTAGAATGGCAAAATGCTGTAATCCAGTCCCCGGTGATGATATAGTTGGTTATATTACCAGAGGTCGAGGAGTTTCTGTTCACAGAGAAGATTGTAAAAACCTACAAAATCTTGCAGAAACTGAACCCGAAAGAATAATTGAGGTCAGCTGGGAACGTGGACGCACAGAATCCTATCAGGTTGATCTCCGAATTGATGCAGTTAATAAGAGTGCTCTGCTTAATGATATTACTCATATAATTAAAGAAGAAAAAATTAATTTATTATCAGTTATGGCCAGAACTAGTGAGCATAACCGGGCAGTTATTAATTTATCTCTGGAATTAAGTTCTACAGAGCATATGTATGACATAATGAAAAAAATTGAATCAATATCGGGAGTACTGAATGTAAGTCGATCTAAGCCTGCTTAATAGAGGAGTGAATCAGATGCGAGCTGTGGTTCAACGTGTTAAAAGTGCTAAAGTTGAAGTTGAAGCTGAGATAACCGGAAAAATTGACTCCGGTTTATTGGTGTTTTTGGGAATTGGTAAAGAAGATAATCAGAAAGACGCAGATTATCTTCTAGAAAAAATCATGAATCTAAGAATTTTTGAGGATGAGGATGAAAAATTAAATCTATCAGCTCTTGATTTAAACAAGGATTTAATGCTGGTCTCTCAATTCACTTTATTTGGAGACTGCAGACAGGGCAGAAGACCCAGTTTTTTTGAGGCTGCTTCTCCGGCTAAAGCAGAAAAAATTTATAATTATTTTGTTGAGTCAGCAAAAGAGTCCGAGCTTAAAATTGAAACTGGTAAGTTTCAGACGATGATGGATGTCAGCTTAGTAAATGATGGTCCGGTTACAATTTTAGTAGATAGTAAAAAGAATTTTTAATTATTGAAATAGGTGAGAATATGGAATTAAAAGAATTTACTGTTGGGAAATTGATGGTTAAAAGCTATCTGGTGTCAGAGAATAATAGTGCGTTTATAATTGATCCAGGAGCAGAGGGTGAAAGACTATATAATTATCTAAAGAATCACAATTTAGAGCTTAAATATATAATTAATACCCACGGTCATTTTGACCATATAGCTGCTAATGATTTCTTAAAGAAAAAAACAGATGCTGATATACTGGCTCATCCTGATGCTGATTTAAAATTTAAAGATCCAAAATTGAATTTATCTCAATTATTTATGAACCAAAAGATTAAATCACCCGCTCTGGATAGAGCCTTGACGGAAAATGAAGAAATTATTTTTGAAAATCTTAAATTAAAGATAATTTATACTCCAGGCCATAGTCAGGATGGAATATCAATTTATCTTCCAGCAAAAAAGATTC
The DNA here is from genome assembly GCF_003259895.1 of Halanaerobium saccharolyticum. Classification (GTDB taxonomy): domain Bacteria; phylum Bacillota; class Halanaerobiia; order Halanaerobiales; family Halanaerobiaceae; genus Halanaerobium; species Halanaerobium saccharolyticum_A. The sequence goes on from NZ_QLME01000005.1 coordinate 148,037, forward strand.
TTTTTTCGGGTGATTGTATCTTTGCAAATGGTATTGGCAGAACCGATCTGGAAGATAGTGATTCGGTCCAGCTTAAAAATTCTATTGAAAAGAAATTATTTAAACTTCCAGATGACTGCACATTTTATCCTGGACATGGATCAAAAAGCACTCTAAGTGTTTATAAAAGCAGAGTCTGGCCTGCTATTAGTTGAGGTTTGACATCTAAATTTTTATAGGTTAAAATTATAAAAGGTTAAATTTTGAGTAATAATTTTTATTTTTTAAAATATTATATTTAAGAGAGGGGAGTGTAAGGTTTTGTTTGATACTTTACGCGATAATAGTAGAATTATTGTTTATATAGTTGTAATTGTTTTTGTCATTTCAGGTGGTTTTATGGGGTTTGGTGCTTATTTAAATAATCAGAGTGGGGGCGGACAGGCTCCAAATCAGACTCCAAATGTGATTGCAGAAGTAAATGGTATGGAAATTTCGCAGCAGGAATACTATTCACTTTTACAGCAGCAGGCACCACAATCTAATCTAAGCAGTACTCAAATTATACCGTTTAGATACAATGTTTTAAATGCTTTGATTGAAAGAAAATTGATTCTTGCTCAGGCAGAAGTGCTTGATATTAATGTCGAGGTTTCAGAATCAGAAATAGATGAAAATTATAATAATATTTTAGAACAAAACGAAATGAATGATGAAGAGTTAGCTGAAGCTTTATCAGAACAGGGGTATACAATTGGTGAATTAAGAGAAGATATTAAGTCCAGTTTAGAAAACAGCAAAACAATTTCTCAGACAATTGACCAGGGTATTGGAGAAGTAGAAGTAACTGATCAGGAAGTTCAGGAACTTTATGAGCAGAGATATCCTGAAAATGAAAGTTCTGCTGAAGATTCTGCTGCAGAATCCGAGACAGCTGAAACAGAATACGCAGAAGAGGAAAGACCTGAACTGGCAGAGGTAAGAGATGAATTAGAAACTGAAATTAGAAATCAAAAGCGGAATCAGGCTATTAATGATTGGTTAAACGAACTAAAGAGTACAGCAGAAATTATTATTAATGATCCTGTTTTAAGCGCTTATCATGCCCTGGAAAACGAAAATTATGAGCAGGCTGTAGAGCAATTCTCTAACTTTGTTGAAGAGGAAGAAACAGATCCGATTTTCTACACCTATTTAGCTCGAGCATATAAAGGACAAAATAATATTGAACAGGCAGAAGAAGTTTACGCTAATGCTGTAGAGGCTTTCCCGGAAAACAATGATTTGAGATTTAATTATGCTCAATTTCTTGCTGATCAGGAAAACAATGAAGATGCTATAGCTCAGTTAGATGAGATTTCTGCCGCTGCAGAAGATGATTTTATGACCTATTATCAGCTCTTTATGATGTATAGCCGCCTGGGAGCACAGGAAAAAGCCCAATCAGCTATGGCTGAAGTTCAACGTTTAAGTGAAAATATGCAGTCTCAATCAGCTCCAGAAATAAATGAAGAATCTACTGAAGCAATTCAGGAAGAAGCTGGAGATATGGAAGAAGATATTGAAATTGAAGCCCCATTAGAAACTGAAAATAGTAATTAATCTCTGTTTGAATAACTAAAAATGATTATTAAATCTATCAGTTTTAATCTCATTTGAGTTTAAGCTGATAGATTTTCTCAAACTAAAAGAATAAAATAGTAGGTGAAATAAAAATGAAGTTTAATGCTCCAAGAGGTACTAATGATATACTTCCTCCAGATACTTTGAAGTGGCAGTATATTGAAAAGAAAACACATCAGATATTTTCAAACTATAATTATCAAGAAATAAGAACTCCTATTTTCGAATATACAGGACTTTTTCAGCGAGGTATTGGCGAGGTTACTGATATTGTTGAAAAAGAAATGTACACTTTCGAAGATAAAGGTGGTAGAAGTATTACCTTAAGACCCGAAGGAACAGCTTCGGTAATTAGATCATTTTTAGAAAATAAAATTTATGGTCAGGCTCAACCTACCAAATATTATTATATTGGGCCAATGTTTAGATATGAAAGACCCCAATCAGGCAGGTTTAGACAGTTTCATCAGCTCGGAGTTGAAGCAATAGCTTCTAATGATCCGGCTCTTGATGCAGAGATTATTTCTCTGGGTATGCGTCTGCTGCAGGGATTTGGGCTTGATGATTTAGAGCTTCATTTAAATAGTGTAGGTTGTGCTGATTGCAGACCACCTTATGTTGACAAATTAAAAAATTATCTAAATGAACATCAAGATCAATTATGCGATAACTGTAAAAGTAGAATCGATAGAAATCCACTGCGGGTTTTAGACTGCAAAAATAAAAGCTGTCAGTCTGTAATTAAAGATGCACCTAAAATTACTGACAATCTCTGTGATAGCTGTACTGATCATTTTGATGAAGTACAGGAATATCTTGATATTCTGAATCTTGATTATTTAATTAATCCTCTGCTGGTAAGAGGATTAGATTATTATACAAATACAGCTTTTGAAATTAAGGATAATGCTCTGGGAGCCCAGAATACCGTCTTTGGTGGAGGCCGTTATAATGGTCTGGCTGAAGAAATAGGGAATAGAGACCTGCCGGGTATTGGTTTTGCCCTCGGGATTGAAAGACTGCTTCTTTCTCTGGAAGCAAAAGATATTCAGCTGCCTGTAGAATCCGGTGTTGATCTTTACATAACAGTAATTGGGGATAAAGCCAAAAAGGAATCTTTTAAACTTCTTGATCAGTTAAGAAATCAAGATTTTAGAACTGAAATGGATTATCTTGACCGTGGTGTTGGTTCTCAGATGAAATCAGCTGATCGCATGAATGCAGAATATACTATAATTATTGGAGAAGATGAGCTAAATAACAACTCTGCTACAATCAGAAATATGAAAAGTGGAGATGAAAAAGAAATTCAATTGAGTAATTTATTAGAAGAAATGAAGAAGCTAGTAGATAAGGAGGATATTTAAGATGGGAGAAACAATAAAAGATATAAAGAGAACCCACCTTTGTGGAGAAGTAAGTAAAAAGGATAATGAAGATAGAGTAACAATCATGGGCTGGGTACAGAAGAGAAGAGACCATGGTGGAGTTATATTTACTGATATCAGGGATCGTTCCGGGATAGTACAGGTAGTTTTTAATCCTGATGCTGGGGAAAAATTGTTTGAAAAAGCTGATTCCCTTCGTTCTGAATATGTAGTTGCAATTACCGGTGAGGTTGAACCAAGACCTGAAGGTAATATAAATCCAGAGCTTCCAACAGGTGAAATTGAAATTAAAGCTGAAGAATTGAGGGTTTTAGATGCTGCCGCAACTCCCCCGATTCAGATTGAAGATAACATTGATACTGGTGAAGATGTACGATTAAAGTATAGATATTTAGATTTAAGAAGGCCCAAAATGACAAAATTGATGGGGCTAAGACATAAGGTGACTAAAACTACCAGAGACTATCTTGATCAAAATGATTTCTGGGAAATTGAAACTCCGATCTTAACCAAGAGTTCTCCTGAAGGAGCTAGAGACTATCTGGTGCCAAGTAGAGTAAATCAGGGACAATTTTTTGCTTTACCCCAGTCACCACAAATTTTTAAACAGCTATTAATGGTTTCAGGTATGGAAAGATATTTTCAGATAGCTCGCTGTTTCAGAGATGAAGATTTGAGAGCCAACCGCCAGCCTGAATTCACTCAAATTGATATGGAAATGTCATTTGTTAATCAGGAAGAGGTTATGGAAATCACTGAGGGGTTAATGAAAGAATTATTTGCAGTTGGTGATATTGAAGTTCCAGCTAAAATTAAAAGAATGACCTATCAGGAAGCAATAGATCGCTTTGGTTCTGATAAGCCTGATCTGCGTTTTGGGATGGAACTTAAAGATTTATCTGAAGTTGTAAAAGATAGTGACTTTAATATCTTTAGTGGTACTGTCAGTAGTGGTGGTCAGGTAAAAGGTATTAATTTCCAAGGAGGAGCAGATTCTCCCAGGAGTACTATTGATGGCTTTGAGGAATATGTAAAAATGTTTAAGGCTAAAGGTTTAGCCTGGATGGCTTTAAGAGAGGATGGATTAAAGTCACCGATAGCTAAGTTTTTATCGGAAGAGGAAATTGAAGCTATTAAAAGAGTTATGAATGCTGAAAAAGGAGATTTATTATTAATTGTAGCTGATAATCCTTCTATTGTAGCTGCAGCTTTAGGCAATTTGCGCTTAAAAATTGCAAAGGAAAATAACTTAATACCTGATGAAGTTTATAAATTTGTCTGGATTGTAGATTTCCCATTGTTTGAATATGATGAAACTGAAGATCGTCTGGCTGCACTACATCATCCATTTACTGCTCCTGTAGAAACGGATATAGAAAAATTAGATAGTGATCCCGCTTCTGTGAAATCAAAAGCTTATGATCTTGTTTTAAATGGAGAAGAATTAGGTGGTGGAAGTATTAGAATAAATAATCACAAGCTGCAGGAAAAAGTTTTTTCTGTTTTATCCATCAGTGAAGAAGAGCAGCAGGAGAAATTTGGTTACCTGCTGGAAGCTTTTGATTATGGTACACCACCACATGGTGGAATTGCTTTTGGCCTTGATCGTTTAATGATGATTATTGGCCGAACTGATTCAATTAGAGATGTTATTGCTTTTCCCAAGACTCAGAAGGCAACTTCACCGCTTACAAATGCTCCTTCTAAAGTTGATAAAAAACAGCTGCAGGAACTGGGAATTTCTATCCGTTCTTAGCGCTGCTGCAGCGATTTTTTGCTTGCAGATCTTAACTATATATGTTAATATTATTTATAGAAAAGTAAATATCATCTGCCGTGTTCGATAATGATTAAACATTTTGACCAACACTTAGACATAGGGAGCCTGAGCTCTACCTGCGGCGTAGAAGCCTTCGATGGACCTATAAACCAGGTAGGAGGGCACCCACTTGGCAGACAGGGATCAAAATTCCAAATCAACCGGCACGGCGGATGAGTTTTCAGCTAACCTATTATAGGTTAGCTTTTTTCTTATCTAAAATATTTTTTGAGAGAAAGTTAGTTATTGATCTGAATAATTTTTATTTTGCAGAAAAATTATTTTTCTGCTATTATTGATTTAGAATTCAATATTAAATTGGGGTGAATTTTATGCAGCAAAAAGAAGAGTTAAGAGAAAAATATTTAAAAGAGAGATCTCAAATCTCTCAGAATAAGATCAGCAGCTGGAGTAAAAAAATTAATAGTCGTTTTTTAAAGCTTCCTCATTTAAAAAATGCAAAAAAAATTATGGCTTATGCTTCAATGCGTAAAGAGATTGAAACTTTTGATTTAATGGAAGAATTATTAGATCAGGGTTTTTTATTATATTTACCTTTTACTAAAAAAGATGTTATTGATCTCGGAATAGCTCATATAAATGACCTTGATTCAGATTTAAAAGAAGGAGTTTATGGAGTGCAGGAACCAGTTCCTGCAATTAGGGAGGAAAAAGTTCCAGAAGATCTTGATCTAATAATTGTTCCTGGTGCCTGTTTTACTCCTAGTGGTTATAGAATTGGTTATGGTGGCGGCTATTATGATAGTTTTTTAAGCAAACATGCAGACCAGGCACTCAAAGTTGGTTTTTGTTATGAGCGTTTTCTGGTAGATTCTATTCCGGTTGAAAACCACGATGTACCGGTTGACATTATAATTACCGAAAAAGAAACTATTAAGACAAATTAATTGAGGTGAAATTGTGAACCTTTTTGAAAATAAGAACACTCAAGAAAATAAAAATGACCGTCCTCTGGCTTATAGAATGAGACCCCGCAGTCTGGAAGAATTTTATGGTCAGGAAGAAATTGTGGGAGAAAACAAGCTTTTAAGTAGGGCTATTAAAGCTGACCGGCTCCAGTCTCTAATTTTTTATGGACCACCAGGCACGGGAAAAACAAGTCTGGCGCAGGTAATTGCCAACCAGACTGAAGCGGAATTCATAAAATTAAATGCAGTTACTTCTGGGGTTAAAGATATTAGAGAAGTTATAAAAAAAGCTAAATCTAATCGTAATTTGTATAACAATAAGACTATTCTTTTTATTGATGAAATTCATCGTTTTAATAAATCACAGCAGGATGCATTATTACCGTCTGTAGAAAATGGAACAGTAATTATGATTGGTGCAACAACTGAAAATCCATATTTCGAAGTGAATTCTCCTCTACTGTCACGATCAAGAATTTTTAGATTAGAAAAATTAAATAGTAAACAGGTATATTCGATTCTAAAAAAAGCTCTCACTGATCAGGAGCGGGGACTGGGAAAATTAAATATTGATATTTCGAATAAAGACCTGGAATTTATTGCTGAACTTGCCGATGGGGATGCCAGGGTAGCTTTAAATACTCTGGAATTAGCGGTCTTAACTACCCCAGCTGATAAAAATGGAACTATAAAACTTAACAAAGAAATAATTGAAGATTCAATGCAGAAAAAAATATTAAATTATGATCGCTCAGGAGATAACCACTATGATATAATTTCTGCTTTTATTAAAAGTATGAGGGGTTCTGACCCCGACGCAGCCATTTACTGGCTGGCTAGAATGATTGTTAGTGGGGAAGATCCTAAGTTTATTGCCCGCAGAGTTGTAATTCACGCTGCCGAAGATGTAGGCATGGCAGATCCGACAGCTCTAATAATTGCTGAATCTGCAGCCAGAGCAGTAGAACAGATAGGTTTTCCAGAAGCAAAAATTCCACTTGCTGAAGCAGTTATTTATATTGCTACTGCTCCAAAGAGTAATTCTGTAGTTAAAGCCATCAGCAGTGCTGTAGAATATGTAGAAAATAATAAAGCAGGAGATGTTCCTCCTCATCTGAAAGACAGTCACTATGCTGGAGCTTCAGAGCTGGGACATGGGTTGGATTATAAATATCCTCACAGTTATTCTAAAAACTACGTAGAACAAAATTATCTACCAGAAGAAATGAAGGATGTTTCTTTTTATGAACCGGGAGAGATGGGTAGAGAGAAAAAGACTGCTCAATTTTTAGATTACCTAAAAAATAAAGGAAAGCCAGAGGATGAAAACTAATGACCAATCTCAAAAAAAGACCGGCAAAGAATATGGAAGTTAGAAATCAGGTTAAAGACAGTAAATTTTACGGCAGTATTTTTACTGTTAAAGATAGAGAAGAAGCTGAAAAAAGAATTACAGAAATTAAAAATAAATATTCTGATGCCAGCCATAATGTTTCGGCGTTTCGAGTGGAAAGTACAGAATTAGACCAGGATCCAGTTGAGTACTTTGATGATGATGGTGAACCTTCGGGATCATCAGGTCCACCGATTTTAGAAGCAATTAAAGGTGAAGATCTACTTAATACAGTAATAGTTGTAACCAGATATTTTGGTGGTACAAAACTTGGGATTGGCGGCTTGATCAGGGCTTATGGTGATACAGCCAGATTAGCTATCAAAGAAGCAGGGGTTGAAACCTTAAAAGAATTTTATTTGATTGAAGTTAAAACTTCTTTTGATAAAATCGGTATTGTTTTAGGCCAATTAGAAGCGTTAAAAGCCGAGATAAAAAATACTGAGTTTAATAATCAGGGTGCTGTTGTAAAATCAGTAATTCCAACAGATATTAAAGCTAGGCTTAAAAATATCCTCCAGGAAAAAACAGCTGCAGATTATGATTTAAAGATAATTAAGAGCGTTTTTAAATAATATGAGATATCTGAAAAATCAGCATTGACACTGTTTTAGTCATATGTTAAAATTAGTTGAAAGTTGATAGTTAAAGTCAAGTTTATATGAGGTGAAAATATGAGAGTATCAACTAAAGGAAGATATGGATTAAGAGCAATGGTGGATTTAGCAGAACATGAAGAAGGTAAAGCTATTCCAATTCGAGAAATTTCTGAAAGACAGAACATTTCTGAGCAGTATTTAGAACAATTATTTGCAACGTTAAGAAAAGCTAAATTAGTAAAGAGTGTTCGAGGTGCTCATGGTGGCTATATGCTAAATCATGAACCAGAAGATATTAGCGTTGCTGATATAATAACAACATTAGAAGGACCAATTGCGCCTGTAGATTGTGTAATTGAGGATGATTTTTGTAATTATATTGATAAATGTGTAATCCATGGTCTCTGGTCTGAACTGGCAGATGCAATTAATGGTGTGATAGAAAATATGACTCTGGCGGACCTGCGGGATAAAGCTATTGAAGAGAAGAAAAGAGAAGAAAAAACAGTAAAAGAGAAAATAGAGGTCAAATAAAATGAATGATATATATATGGATCATGCAGCAACTACACCTGTGAATCAGGATGTAATTAAAGCAATGCAGCCTTTTTATAGTGATAAATTTGCTAATCCAGCCAGTTCTCACCTTCCAGGTCAGAAATCTGCTGCAGCTCTAGAGGATGCTCGGGAAGCAGTTGCTAAACTGGTGGGAACTAAAAAAGCAGAAGAAATTGTTTTTACAGCTGGAGGAACTGAGGCTGATAATCTGGCATTAAAAGGTGCAGCAATGGCACTTTCTAAGCAGGGAAAGCATATTATAACTTCAGCTATAGAGCACCATGCTGTTTTAAAAAGCTGTGAATACCTGGAAAAACATCTTGGTTTTGAAATAACATATCTTGAAGTAGATCAGGCTGGTCTGGTAGATCCTCAAAAACTGCGTGATAATATTCGCAAAGATACAATTTTGATTTCAATTATGTTTGCAAATAATGAGATAGGTAGTGTTCAGCCGATTAAAGAACTGGCGGCTGTTGCTGGTGAAAATAATATTTTATTCCATACAGATGCTGTGCAGGCGGTTGGACAGCTCAAAATAGATGTGAATGAACTGGGAGTAGACCTGCTTTCACTTTCAGCTCATAAATTTAATGGTCCTAAAGGAATTGGAGCTCTTTTTGTACGTAAAGGTGTAGAGTTGACTCCACAGATGTCGGGAGGTAGTCAGGAAAGAAAAAGAAGAGCTGGAACAGCTAATCTGACTGCTGCTGTTGGGATGGGAAAGGCTGCAGAAATTGCTGCTGCTAATTTAACTAAAAAAAGCAAAGAATTAATTTTGCTTAGAGATTATTTCTTTTCTCAACTTAAATCAAATTTTGATAATTTAAAAATTAATGGACCTGCTCCTAAAAGCGAGAATCGTTTGCCTGCTAATATAAATATTGCATTTAAAGATCTGGATGCGGAATCAATATTATTTAATTTAAGTTTAAATAATATTGCTGCAGCTACAGGTTCTGCCTGTGCATCAGGTTCATTGAGTGTGTCACATGTATTAAAGGCTATTGGATTAGAAGACAAATACGCTAAAGGCTCAATTAGATTTTCACTTGGTAAGGGTAATAATAAAGAAGAAATAGATTATGTAATTAAAAAATTAAAGGAAATTATTGCTAGATTGAATTCGTTAAAATAAGAATAAATTTTATAAGGGTGTAAATAATGAAAAAAGTTATGATTGCGATGAGTGGTGGTGTAGATAGTTCTGTTGCTGCGGCTCTGTTAAAAGAAGAAGGTTATGAAGTTATCGGTGGAACAATGCATATTTTTCCCGATTATGAAGAGGCAACTGATAGGGAAGATCACTGCTGTTCCTATTCTGCTGTTAGAGATGCAAAACGGGTTGCTCAAAAGCTTGAGATACCTCATTTTGTATTTAATCTGCAGGAAGAGTTTCAGGAGAAAGTCATAGACTATTTTGTGGATGAATACAGGCAGGGGAGAACTCCTAACCCATGTGTGATGTGTAATAAAGAAATAAAGTTCGAAGCACTTCATAGAAAAGCGATTGAAATTGGTTGTGATTATATTGCCAGTGGACATTATGCAAAAATCGAAGAAGAAAATGGTCGTTATATTTTGAAAAAGGGTTTAGATGAAAATAAAGATCAAAGTTATATGTTATATGTTCTTAATCAGGAACAGTTAAGTCAGACATTATTCCCTTTAAGTGAATATACTAAAGATGAAATTAGAGCTAAAGCTAAAGAATTGGGCTTTGCTGTGCACAATAAAGCAGAAAGTCAGGAAATTTGTTTTGTGCCTGATGATGATTATGTGAGATTTTTAGATACAAATTATCCGGAAATTTCTAAACCAGGTCCTATTTTAGATAGTGAAGGTAATCAAATAGGTACACACGAAGGACTTTCTCATTATACTATTGGTCAGCGAAGAGGTCTGGGTATCTCTATGGGCTATCCAATTTATGTTACAGCTCTAGACTATAAAAATAATGCTGTGATAATTGGTCAAGATGAGTCAGTATTTAATGAGGGATTAATTGCGGAAGATATTAACTTTATTCCTTTTGAAGATATTGAAGGACGCATGGAAGTAGAAGCACAAATTAGATATAACAGTTATCCAGTAAAAGCTTATATTGAAAAAACAAATAATGATGAATTAAAAGTTGAGTTTGAAGAGGCTCAAAGAGCTGTTACTCCAGGACAATCAGTTGTTTTTTATTTAGATGATTTGGTTCTTGGAGGCGGAATCATCAAAAAAAGTTTTTAAAACTCTTGACAAAGAGATTAAGCCTTGATATGATAATAAGCGTCGCACAGAAAGTAAATTCTTTTATAGAACTGAAAATTCAAGGCTTTTTCAAGTTTTTCTAAAAAGTTCTTGACAAAGTGAGGCACAGTTGATAAGATATTAAATGTCGCTGATAAAAAATGCGGCAGAAACAAAAGAAGAAATTATTGGCCTTGACGGTCAATTAAACGAAGGGCGTCGACCTCGATGGTCGAGCAAGGCACCATCCTTTCGTTTACAAAAGAAGGTGCGACGGACTCAATGTCCGAGTAAGGCACCGTCCATTTTGTTTATGGAAGAAGGTGCGTTGAACCTTGAAAATTAAACAGCAAGCCAACGTTAATATACTTTGAGTGTTAAAACTTAAAAGTAATTATAGTTTAAAGCTTATATTAAATA